>NZ_JAQQXS010000001.1 GCF_028595305.1 Roseateles koreensis
CCCCTCCAGAACTCCCAGAAATCAATATCGATTGGATATCTTCCTGGGAGTTCCGACCATCGGCATTCACCCCAAATCACCAGTGTTCATGCGGGTTGGCGAGGTATTGCAGGTCAGACTGAATACTCACGTTTTGAGTGTCGATGAGTGCTGCGAGCAGTTCCCTGACGGTTCTAGGCTGTTGTGTTGACATTGCGGCTCCGGTCAAATTAGCTCAAATTTGCGCTCGCAATACCAAGTCGATAGATCATCCGCATCCCAGCCGACCGCGCTGAGGCCGATTTTGATGGGCTTGGGGAATAGACCTCTTTCTATCAAACGATAGATCGTGCTGCGCGAGAGCCCATAGACTGCGCAAACATCTTTGAGGCGGTAAATTTTTCGTGTAATTGGGTGCATATTTTCCTGTCCTGTGCGCCATAGGCGTTCGAAAAGGAACGGCCTATGACAATTGATAAACAATTGATAAGGCCGGTAGCAGTGTGCGTGCGCTGACACCCAGATTTTCAAGGACTGAGGCAGTAGTGGTTTGACTACCGCTGTCTTGATGGAACGCTGGCTCCAAGTTGCTCAGTTGGGTTTTCGAGGCCCTGCCCATTTGGCGTAACGAATTCTCCCGGCGAGAAAACGACGCCAAACATGCTGTGCATAAGCGTTGTCCTATGCTGCTCTATTAATTATAGCTAGGCACCAACTTATCTTGAGAGATAAATTTAGGCTGCCCGCATCGGCAGTACAGTGATATTGGCTTGTGGGCATGAAATCAGTGCCAGCCGGTCGCCTAGAAGGCTCCAGGCGGCCCGCATTTCCTCTTGGTAGGAGTGCCGCTGATATGTCCGCTTCATACGGTCTTGCTCGGTGTGATTGAGGCACCGCTCAATCACGTCTGGGCGTACGCCCAATTCCCCCATAAGGGTAGCGCCCGTTCGTCGAAGGTCATGCGCTGTCCACTTCCCCCCGGCTAGGACAAGTGCGTCCACCAAGGGAGAGCGCCCCTTCATGGGTTTTTGGCCAGGACGCTGCCTGTCACCGATCTGTTTGGATAGCGACTTCTCGCAGACGGGGAGGGGCTTCTTGTGCGGGTCTAACTTATTGCGGGCGGGCAGGAGCCATTCACTGCCGATTCGGTCTGCGCGGTCTTTGAGTGTTCTCATTACGCCAATCGAAAAGTCGGACAGTGCGACGATGTGCTCGCGTTTGTTCTTACTGTTTTCGGCAGGGATGCGCCAAGTGGCTTTGTCCAAATCCAAGTCCTTCAGATTGGCCTTTGACAACTCACCAACCCGACAGCAGGTCGAAAGCATCGCAAGTACAGCAAGCTGGGATGACTCGCAAAGGCCCGCATTTGGCAATCTTGCAATCAAGATGGCAAGTTCCTCGGCTGATAGCACTCGCTCGCGTTCTGTGGGCTTATGGATGCGGCTCTTGCAGATCGTCGCGGTCGGGTCGCCATCGATAACGTCGCGCTCCACTGCAAAGCGCAGCATTTGCCGCATACTGGACAACACAAGTGCAGCCATCCGGCCATTGCCGCCACGGGCTAGCACTTTGTCTACGACTGCCGCAATGTGGCCCTTGCGAACATCTTCGACGGCCATTTCACCTAAGTCCGGCAACACATCCTTTTCGAACATTCGGCGGGTTCCTGCACCTTGGTCTTTGCGCTTGGAGATTTCAAGTGCGATCCATCGCTCGTACAACTCTTGTACTTTCATCCGGGCATTGAATGCTGCCAGCTTTGCTTTGCTTTCTGCCTCGGCTGCGCGATTTGCGTCGGCTAGCCGCGCCCGCTCCTCTACCGGGTCGATTCCCTCTCTTCGCTTTACCTTCAATGACGTTGCGTCGGCTCTAGCTTCGGCCAGACTCTTTGAGGGGTAAGTGCCAAGGTCAAGCCACTTGGTCTGATTGGTGGCGTTCTTGAATCGGTACATCCAGACCTTGGTGCCAACAGGTGTGACGCGGAGATAGAGTCCGCCGCCATCTCCGAGGAATTGGTCTTTGCCTTCACCTTTGGCTGCCTTAATGAGTCTGTCTGAGAGCTTCGCCATGCTTTTGCCGCAATTCGTTTCTGTGACACTTATTGTGACACTTTTTGATGGGATTCACTGACGCTCATTGGTACTGGATGGTGTTTGGTGGTGCAAAAATGTATTTAAAAACAAACTGTTAGAGTGCAATGTGATGCTGTTTGGTGCTTGTCGGTATTCCGATATAACTGAATGGGGTGCAAGGGGTAGTGAGTTCGAATCCCACCGTTCCGACCAAAAATTAGAAGAAAAAATGGACTTGAAGGCACAGGCTTTCAGGTCCATTTTCATTTTGCGTTGCGCTTTCAGCAATTCAGGTCGCTGGCAAAGGTGAGTGCCCGGCTGCGATGTAAGGTTGGTCACAGGGTTGGGGAGGCACACTCGGGTGGATAGTCCTCCGGAGAGTTGTCCCATCATGTCCGTTCAAGACCTTTACAAGCAAAAGCTGCGCAGCGCAGTCGACGCGCTTGCGCTGTTGCGTCAAGGCGATTTCATTGTGGTGCCAACGGGTGTGGGTGAGCCACCAGCCTTGCTGACGGCTTTGTCCGAACAACGGCGCCAGTTTCGTGACATCAAGGTCGGGCAGATTTTGCCGGTGCGCAAGTTCGGCTATTTCGACGCGGAAACGACCGAGCATGTGCGGCACGTGTCGTATTTTTATGGCGCTGCGTCGCGACTTGGTGGCAAAGAGGGGTGGATTGATTTCATCCCCAGCTATTTTTCAGAAATGCCCTCGCTGATTGAGCGCGGCTTGATTCCGGCGGATGTGGTGTTCGCCATGGCATCGCCGATGGATGCGTACGGCTATTTCTCGCTCAGCCTGGGGGCCGACTACACGATGGCAGCGGTGGCCAAGGCCCGGGTGGTGGTGTTGGAGGTCAATCCCCATGTGCCGTTCGCTTACGGTAACTGCCATGTGCACATCTCGCAGATCAGTGCGTTGGTTGAAAGCAGTGATCCTTTGCAGGAGGTCGGTTTGCCCAAGATTGGGCCGGTGCAGCAAGCCATTGGCAAGTATGTGGCGGACATGATTGATGACGGCTCTACGCTGCAAATAGGCTACGGCGGCATTCCCGACGCCGTGGTGATGCAACTCACGGCCAAGCGTGATCTGGGTATTCACACTGAGATGATCGGCGACGGCATCTTGACGCTGATTGAAAGCGGCGCGGTCACCAACCGGCGCAAGAATTACCTGCCTGGCAAGATGGTGGCAACCTTCGCTTTGGGTTCGCAAAAGCTCTACCGCTTCATCGACCGCAATCCGGCGCTTGAAATGCATCCGGTCGACTTCACCAATGACCCCTATCTGGCCAGCCGCAATGACAATCTGGTGGCCATCAACGCGACGCTGCAGATCGATTTGCTCGGCCAGTGTGGCTCGGAGAGTCTGGGGCCCAGGCCGTATTCAGGCACCGGTGGGCAAAGCGACTTTGTGCGTGCGGCCAATCGCTCAAAGGGGGGCAAGGCCTTTATCGTTGTGCCTTCAACGGCCAAAGACGATGCCATCAGCCGCATCGTGCCCACTTTGACCCCCGGCACCCACATGAGCACCAGCAAGAACGACATCAGCTATGTGGTGAGCGAATTTGGCGTGGCTCAGCTGCGTGGAAAGTCCGCCAAACAGCGGGCGCAGGAGTTGATCGCCATCGCGCACCCCAAGTTCCGAGAGGAGCTCAGCGCAGAAGCCAAAAAATTAAACTTGCTGTGAGCGCGCATGCCCCACCCGTGCGGGCGCGAGGCGCTACAGCAAACTGTGATCCATCACCTCATCTGTTTGTTGTAACTTCTTGTTTTTCAGTAATTTTTTCACGAATTGCTCGCTAGACTTGCGTCCGGTTTCAAAGCTTCTTGAAATCGCTGACAGATACACGCGAGCCATTGATGACTGATTGCACCGAACTTGCCTCCCCACGGCGCCTGGCGAACGGATTGACTATTCAGACTGCGCAGCATGAGCACTGGGGTCAGGCCCGTGGTCTCGTGGCCCGTCGTTATGCGGATCGCGGGTATCTGTGCAACGACCTCAGTACCCAGCCGGATGGGGCAGAGATCATCTGCTCTGCTTTTGAAGGCGCGTGCACGGTGGGCACCATCGCTGTTCGTTTTGATGACGCACACGGTTTGCGCGCCGACGCTATTTTCGCGAACGAACTGCATGCTTTGCGAGCCGAAGGCTTGCGTTTGTGCGAGTTTGGACGCTTGGCGCTGGACCACGACATTGCGGAAAGCAAGGGGTTGCTGGGACATTTGTTCCATGTTGCCTATCTGCATGCCCACCGGCTTGCCTGCTGCAATCTGCTGGTGATCGAGGTGAACCCGCGGCATGTGGCGTTTTACCGCCGCATGCTGGGCTTCAAGGTCCACGCGGAGGCCCGGCTGAATCCGCGCGTCAACGCGCCTGCGGTGCTGATGACGCTGGACTTGATCTGGGCGCGTGAGCAAATCGGTCGTTTGGGTGGAAGCGCGGCTGGTGCGCAAGCAGCGCGCACCTTGTATTCCTATTTTTACGACGCGGCCGCCGAGGCCGCCTTATTGGCCAAGCTGCGTCAGTAAATCTGTGCTTGGTCTTTAGCGCACGGGATCTTGGCGCCAACCTAACTGGCGCGACAGATCCAGGCCGGCGGCGAGCAAGCGGCGGGCCGTGTCACCGTTCAAATCCACCTCGAAACTGCCGCTGGGGCCGATGGCGGTGAGGCTCAACACCATGCGGCCTTGATCGTCAAATACCGGCGCGGCCAGCGCGCTGACGCCTTGCACCACACCGTCTGACGATTGGGCCATGCCCGCAGCGCGCACCTGCGCCAATTGGGCGTTGAAGTGGGGGTCGATCGCGGTGGAGGGGTGACCGCCCTGGATCTCCCGTTCAGTGGCCAAGGCGTCTTGCACCATGGCTGCGGGCAGGTGGGCCGCAAACAGCCGGCCGGAGGCGGTTCCCGTCAAACTCATGACGGTGCCATGGCGCATGCTGATGTGCACGGGGCTAGGCGCTTCCGCCACCCGCACGATGGTGGGGCCGCGATTGCCCCACACCGCGATGGCTACGGTGTGCCCTAGCTGCTGCGCCAATTCTTCGATGCGCGGCGTGGCCAGCCGCACCGGCTCGTACTGCTGCAGGCTGATCAGGCCCAGCTGTAAGGCCAGCGGCCCCAGGCCGTAGCGCCCGCTGCTGGTTTCTTGTTCGACCAAACCCAATTTGATAAAGCTGACCAAGTAGGGGTGCGCCTTGGCGGGAGCCATGCCGCTTTCACGCGCCAAATCTTTCAAGGCCATGGGCCGGCCGTGATGGGCGAGGGCGATCAGCAACTGGCCGCCCACTTCAATGCTCTGGATACCGCGCGGACCTTGCTTGTCTTCGGGCGGGAGGGAGGAGGGCGAAATCATGGCTGCGATTAGAACCGAACTTGTTTTGGGATGAGGGTTAAAAATTAGCAATAGACAAATTAATTAAACTTTGATTAAATTCATCGCTTGAAACTTCGGGGTCGCCGAAGGTTCTGTGTGAACTCAGTGAAGCCGCCATGACATCAACACCCAAGAGCTTTGCCTCTCAAGCCGATCTGGAGATCAAGCGGGTCAGCTTTGACAAGCTGTCCGAGCACGCCTATGCGTATACGGCCGAAGGAGACCCGAACACTGGCATCGTCATCGGCGATAACGCGGTGATGGTGATCGACACCCAGGCCACGCCAGCCATGGCGCAAGACGTGATCCGCCGCATCCGCGAGGTCACCGACAAGCCCATCAAATATGTGTTGTTGAGCCACTATCACGCCGTGCGCGTGCTGGGTGCCTCGGCTTATCAGACAGAGGGCTGCGAGCAAATCATTGCCAGCCAAGACACCTTCGACCTGATCACGGAGCGAGGCGAGCAAGACAAGGCGAGCGAGATCGGCCGCTTCCCCCGGTTGTTTGCCAATGTTGAATCGGTGCCGGCGGGCCTGACGTGGCCGACGCTCACCTTCACCGGAAAAATGACTCTGTGGATGGGCAAGCTGGAGGTGCAAATTCTGCAGCTGGGCCGTGGCCACACCAAGGGCGATACGGTGGTGTGGTTGCCGCAAGATCGGGTGCTGTTCTCGGGCGACCTGGTGGAGTTTGATGCCACACCCTATGCCGGCGATGCCTATTTTCAGGACTGGCCACACACGCTGGACCAACTCGCCGCCTTGCAGCCCGCCAAGCTGGTGCCCGGGCGCGGCGCCGCGCTGCAAACGCCCGAGCAGGTGGCTGCCGGCTTGGCAGGCACGCGTGCTTTTGTGAGCGAGCTGTACGCCAGCGTGAAGGCCGGGGCGGCGGCTGGCGAAGACTTGAAGCGGGTGTACCAGCGCACTTTCGAGCGCATGGTCAAAGACTACGGGCACTGGGTGATCTTTGCACACTGCATGCCTTTCGACGTGACCCGCGCCTATGACGAAGCCAGCGGTCAAGTGGATCCGCGCATCTGGACTGCCGAGCGCGACGTGGCCATGTGGCAGGCGCTGGAAGGCGCCTGAACCTTTGCTCAAAGACGGAGACCTCACCATGAACATCGAACGCATCCATCACGTGGCATATCGCTGCAAAGACGCCAAGACCACGGTCGACTGGTATGAAAAGCATTTGGGCATGAACTTTGTGCTGGCCATCGCGGAGGACAAAGTGCCTTCGACCCAGGCGGCCGACCCGTACATGCACATCTTCATGGACGCCGGCGGCGGCAATGTGTTGGCCTTCTTCGAGCTGCCCAATTCACCTGCCATGGGGCGCGACACCAACACGCCGGAATGGGTGCAGCACATCGCCTTGAAGGTGGGCAGTGTGGCTGAGTTGGAGGCGGCCAAGACGCGTCTGCAGGCCGCGGGCATTGAGGTCATCGGCATCACCGACCACACCATTTTCAAGAGCATTTATTTCTTCGACCCGAACGGCCACCGCCTGGAGTTGGCCGCCGATGTTGGCACGCCCGAGATGTACGCCAAACTCGATGCCTGCAAGCGCGAGATGCTGGAGGAATGGACCCGTACCAAGCGCGCGCCCAAGCACGCGGCCTGGATGCACGACCACAGCCTGCACGCCTGAGCCGCAGCGCTGGCTCATCTGTCACTGTCAATGTCCATGAGCCAGGAGGTGGCCGTGCAAAAGACCTACAACTATTCAGAGTTCAGCTATGTGCAGAGCGAGGAGCAGGCGCGGGCGGAATTTCGCCAACACCCGCTGGTGATCATTGGCGCCGGGCCTGTGGGCTTGAGCATGGCGTTGGACTGCGCGGCACGCGGCATTGCCACCGTCGTGCTGGACGACAACAACAGCGTCAGCATCGGGTCGCGCGCCGTTTGCTATGCCCAGCGCACGCTGGAGGTGTGGGGCCGCCTGGGCGTGGCAGCACCGCTGCTGGCGCAAGGGGTGAGCTGGCGCGTGGGCAAAGTCTTTTTTGGTGAAGGCTTGAGCTACCAGTTCGATCTGCAGCCGCAGCCCGGGCATGAGATGCCCGCCATGATCAATCTCCAGCAGTACTACTTGGAAGAAAGTTTGGTGAGGGCCTGCGAGCAACACGCGCTGATCGACCTGCGCTGGAAGCACAAATTGCTGGCGCTGACACAAAACGCAAAGGGCGTGCAGGGCGCCCGGCTGCGCGTTGAAACCCCCGACGGTGAATTCGATATGGGCGCCGATTGGGTGGTCGCCTGCGACGGCGCGGGCAGCGACACCCGCCGCATGGTGGGGGCTGACTTCAGTGGACAAGCTTTTCAAGATCGATTCTTGATTGCCGACGTGGTGATCGACACCGACGCGCTGTTGCCCGCCGATGCCCGTGCGGGAGGCAGCCTGCGGCGATTGGGGGGGGAGCCTGAGCGTTGGTTCTGGTTCGATCCGCCGTTTCATCCGGGGCAGTCGGTGTTGCTGCACAAGCAAAGCCACGGCGTGTGGCGCATCGATTTTCAGCTGGGCTGGGAGGCTGATCCGGTTGAAGAGAAAAAGCCGGAGAACGTCATCCCCCGCATCCAGGCCATGCTCGGCCCCGATGTGGCCTTTGAGCTGGAGTGGGTTTCGGTCTACCAATTTGCCTGCCGTCGCATTGACCAATTTCGCCACGGGCGTGTGCTATTTGCGGGGGATGCCGCGCATCAGGTTTCGCCCTTCGGTGCGCGCGGCGCCAACTCCGGCGTGCAGGACGCCGACAACCTCGGTTGGAAGTTGCAAGCCGTGCTGGCGGGCGCCGCCCCGGAGGCGCTGCTGGACAGCTACCACCTGGAGCGCGCCTGGGCAGCGGACGACAACCTGCGTCAAAGCACCCGCTCCACCGACTTCATCACCCCCAAGAGCCGGGCCTCGCTGCGCCTGCGCAATGCCGTGCTGACGCTGGCGCGCACCGAGCCTTTCGCCCGCCCGTTCGTCAACAGTGGGCGCCTGTCGACACCGACCGTGTATGCGAACTCACCCCTCATCAGCGCTGATGTGGAAAGCCCGGGCGCCGCCGATGCATTTGCTGCCGAAGCGCCTCCCCCCGGCAGTGCCTGCCCTGATGCGCCCTTGCTGGTGGACGGGCAGGCCGATTGGCTGCTGCGTCAGTTGGCGCGCGCCGGGCAAGGCTTTGTCTTGTTGAGTTGGTGCGCGGTGGCACCCGTCTCAGTGGGCCGCATCAACGCCCAAGCCCTGGTGGTAGGGCGGGATGTGCATGACACTGATGGCGTGCTGACTCGACGTTATGACGCCCGGCCCGGTACCGTGTATTTGATCCGCCCCGATCAAATCGTGGCGGCGCGATGGCGCGCCCCGCAGCCGCATTTGATGCGGGTCGCGTTGCGCCGTAGTTTGGCGCTTGATGCGCAGGAGACTGAGGCTTTCGCATGAATTACCCAGACATCAAGCGTTTAATCCGTAGCCCCAATATGGCGGACCCCGATGCCTTCTACGAGGCTCTGATCCACACCCAGCGCGACCTCAATGACGAGCAGGCCGACGCTTTGTTGGCCCGGCTGGTGCTGGTGTTGGCCAACCATATCGGCGATGCCGCCGTGCTGGGTGAGGCGCTGGCCCTTGCGCGTGAGACCGCGTTCTTGCCAAGTGCTCGCGGCGCCGCTGCGCTGCCCGGTACAACCCCTTCCAACCTTTAAATGCCATGAGTTTGATCGACCACACCCACCAAGCCGATGCACAAAGCTGGGTGACCAGCGCCAACGCGCCGGACACAGACTTCCCCATTCAGAACCTGCCCTACGGCTTGTTCCGTCGCACGGGCTCCAACGAAGACGCGCGGGTGGGCATCGCCATTGGCGAGCAGATTCTCGACCTCCGCAAGGCTGCGTCGCTGGGCCGCTGGGCAACCGATGTTGAAGTGATGTTGCAAGCGCTTGCGCAAGGCGATCTCAATACCTTCATGGCGCAAGCTGCTGCGCGGCGCCGGCGCCTGCGTCATGCCTTGTTTGATGCCTTGTTGGCGGGCAGCCCGCAGGAGGCCGCCTTGCGTGCCGCCTTGCTGCCCCAGTCCGAGGCGCAGATGGCGGTGCCTTGCCGTATTGGCGACTACACCGACTTCTATACCGGCATTCATCATGCGACGACAGTGGGCAAGCTGTTCCGCCCAGACAACCCGTTATTGCCCAACTACAAATGGGTGCCTATCGGCTATCACGGACGCAGCTCTTCCATCGGGGTGAGTGGTGGAGCGGTGCGCCGGCCCCTGGGGCAGTTGAAAGCGCCGGACGCTGACGTGCCCGTGCTGGCGTCCTGCAAACGCCTGGACTACGAGTTGGAGCTGGGTGTCTTTGTGGCAGGCGGCAATGCTTTGGGTGAGCCCATCCCCATGGCGCAAGCGGACGAGCATTTGTTCGGGCTGACGCTGCTCAATGACTGGTCGGCGCGCGACGTGCAGGCCTGGGAGTACCAGCCGCTGGGGCCGTTTCTGGCGAAAAATTTCGGCACCACGATCTCACCGTGGATTGTCAGCATGGAAGCGCTGGAACCCTTCCGCATCGCCTTTGCGCACCCGGCCGACGACCCGCAGCCGCTGCCCTATCTGGACAGTGCAAAGAACCGCAGCGAAGGCGGCTACGACATCGAGCTTGAAGTCTTCCTGCAAACCGCAGCCATGCGGGTGGCGGGCTTGTCGGCGGTGCGACTGATGCGCTCCAACTTCAAGCACGCGTACTGGACCTTGGCGCAGATGCTGACCCACCACGCCAGCAACGGCTGCAATATGCAGCCCGGTGATTTGCTGGGCACCGGCACGCAATCGGGGCCAGAAGCTTGTGAAGGCGGCTCGCTGCTGGAGCTTTCTCTCGGCGGCAAGCAGGATGTCATTTTGCCTAACGGCGAAATTAGACGGTTTTTGCAAGATGGCGACACAGTGATCATTCGCGGCCACGCCACTCGACCGGGTGCTCGGCGTATCGGTTTTGGGGATTGCAGCGCGACGGTGATGCCCGCGCCAGAGCTGCCATGAGCTGAGCAAATTCACGGCGCGCACGCGTGGCGGCATGCGTGCATTGAACGCGCACAGGGTCGATGAATAAAGGGAAAACCCGAGTTTTCGCCCCCGCGAAGCTCGGGTTTTCCCTTTGAAATTCTTGCCCTGTCGACACGCTTTGTAACTTGGATGCAATGAAGTCCATCAAAGCGCAACGCGGTGGCGCAAGGGACTGTCCAGCCGCTAAATTAGCTTCACCAAACCGGACGTCCCAATTTCAAATTTCTAATAAGGAGTGATCTCGTGGCTGAACCTATTTTCAAGCAGAAACTTTTGCCCCAACTTTTGACCGCGATGCTGGGCGCCTTGGCCTTGCAAGCCGTTCAAGCTGCGGATCAGGCCGCTGCACCTGCTGTCGCTGCTTCAGCCGCCGAAGCTGAAAAGCTCGATCTGGTGGAGATCACCGGCGTGCGCGCCACCTTGAAAAAGAACCTGGCGGAAAAGCGTGAATCGCTGAACATCGTTGACTCGATCCGCGCTGAAGATCTGGGCAAGTTCCCCGACAAGAACGTGGCCGACTCGTTGCAACGCGTGCCTGGTATCTCGGTGGATCGCAGCTGGGGCGAGGGCAAGGCCATCTTCGTGCGCGGCACTGACAAGAACCTCAACATGACGCAGTTGAACGGGCAGGCCGTGTCCTCGTCGGAGTGGTGGTTGAACGAGCCGCAAACCCGCAGCTTCAACTACGACATGCTGCCGTCTGAAATCGTTGGTAGCTTGGATGTCTTCAAGAGCCCCTCGGCCGATCTGGACGAAGGCAGCGTGGGCGGTCTGGTGATCGTGCGTACCCGCAAGCCCATGGAGTTCAAAGACCAGCTGACGCTGCAAGGCTCGGTGGAGGCCATCTACAGCAAGCTGCCCGGCAAGACTGACCCGCAACTCTCCGGTCTGCTGAACTGGAAGAACGACGACAAGACTTTTGGCGTGATGGTGGCCGTCAACAAGCAAAAGCGCACCATGCGCCGCGACGGCTTGGAGATGTTCTCCGACGGCAAATACAACATCGTTGACCAGAACGGCGTGAACACACCAGCCTACGCGGCTTGGGGCGGTGGCTCGGCCATCTTCCGTCAGGACCGTGAGCGCACCACCGCCAATCTGGCTCTGCAATTCCGCCCGAATTCAGCCACCGACATCGTCCTGAATTACATGAATTCGGACATGAAGATGGACAACAACAACCAGAACTACCTGTGGCAGGCGGGGGGCTTGGCGGTGAACGGCAATATCGCCGTGACCGACCCCAAGTTCATTACCACCTCTGACGGCACCAAGGCCTTGGTGGGCGGCACGGTGGGCCCTAAGACAGGTGTGTCCTTCGAGCCCATCTACCGCAACTCCTACGTCAAGTCGGATGTGCTGGATCTTGACGGCACTTACCAGGGCTCAACCTGGAAAGCACACGGCCAAGTGGGCAGCACCTCCAGTGAAGGCGGCAGCAGCCACGACTACCACTTCTGGATGGAAGGCGACACCCGCACCCAGATCAATATGGGCCCCGACACCTATGGCGTGAAGTACCTGGACATCAACCCGCTGGACCCCAAGGCGCTGACGCTGAAGGGCGGCAACGACCGCATCCGCAAGATGACGGGCAAGGAGAACTATGCCCAGGGCGACGTGACCTTTGACGTGGACAACTCGGTCATCAACGCCGTCAAGGTGGGCGTCAAGTTCCGCGACAACACGCTGCAGAACACACGCATCCAGGGCACGGCGGGTCCGGGCTCTGCGGGCTGGCAGTCGTTCTCGCTGGCAGACCTCTCCAGTGGTGCGTCGCCGCAGCTGAGCCAAGCTGCCAATTCACCTGGGGCGCTGACGCAATACGCTTGGTTTGACGATGGCTTGGTGGCCAGCAAAGGCATCCCCATGTACCAAAAGTCCATGGTCTACGCCGATGTGCTGAGCGAGGACTACAAGATCCACGAAAAAATCTCGGCCGCCTACGCCAAGGCTGAATACGCCACCGGCAAGCTGCGCGGCGACTTTGGTGTGCGTTTGGTGCGTACCGAGCAAACCTCGGAAGGCTTTGCGCAACTTGCCAGCGGGTCGTTTGCACCCACCAGCCAGACCAACAGCTACACCGACGCGCTGCCCAACCTCAACGTGGTGTATGACCTGAGCAAGGAAGTGATTCTGCGCGGTGCCGTGTCACGCGCCATGGCACGCCAGTCCTTCGACCTGCTGAACCCCGGCATGGTGCGCGACGGCACGGTGCTGTCCAAGGCCACCGCTGGCAATCCAATGTTGAAGCCCGTGCACTCCAACCAAGCCGAGTTGGGTGCGGAGTGGTACTTTGCGGATGCGTCGATGGTGTCGGGTACGGCCTTCATCAAGAAGCTGGACTCCTTCATCTACAAGAACGCGCAGTCTGAAGTGGTGAACGGCGAAACATTGACGGTCACACGTCCCTACAACGCCGACAACGGCGCCGACATCAAGGGCTTTGAGTTGCAGTACCAGCAGGCCTTTGGCAACACGGGCTTCGGCACGGTGGTGAACTACACCTACACCGATGCCAAGGCGGGTGCTGTCGCGGGCCAGCCGCGTCTGCAAGTCTTGGGCAACTCGCGTGACCAGTTCAACTGGAGCGGTTACTACGAGAAGAACGGCCTCAGTCTGCGCTTGTCTTACAACTATCGCTCCAAGTCCTACGGCAATCTGGACATGGGCGGCCAAGACGTCAACAGCGCCTACGGCCAGTGGGATGCCACCGCCAACTACGACATCACGCCCAAGCTGAGCGTGTATGCCTCGGCCGTCAATCTGACGAACGAGTTGGTGCGCATCAACACCACCGACGGCTTGCCAATCGGCGTGTACGAGAACGGCGCACGCTACGGCCTGGGCCTGCGGATCAAGTACTGATCCCGGCTTCGGCACAGCTGACGAGGGTCTCCGGCTTCGGTCGGAGCCAGCTGCAAAGCCTCCCTCTTCGAGGGAGGCTTTTTTCAAGGCCGGGTTGGAGTTTCGTCCTCGAATCGCGTGAATTTCTCGAAAAAATATTTGGATTCCGTCATGAAAAAAACTGATCAACCGGCGGGATTGGCGCGCGGCGTGGTCCTGCCCATGCTGTTCATCGGCCTGATGTTTTTCATCCTGGGCTTTGTGACCTGGTTGAATGGATCGCTCATTCCATTCTTGAAGATTGTTTGCAACCTCAGCAACTTCCAGGCACTGTGGGTGACCTTCGCCTTCTACATTGCCTACACGGTGATGGCGCTACCTTCGGCGGCCATTTTGAGCCGCATCGGCTACAAGAACGGTATGACGTTGGGCTTGGGTGTTATGGCGTTGGGGGCCTTGTTGTTCATCCCTGCTGCACGGTCCAGCTATTACGGCATCTTTTTGCTGGCCTTGTTCACCTTGGCCACCGGCATGACCTTGATGCAGACGGCCATCAATCCCTACATCGTGTGTATCGGCTCGCGTGAAAGTGCAGCCATGCGCATCAGCATCATGGGCTTGTTCAACAAGGGTGCTGGCATCGTGGTGCCCTTGGTGTTTTCGGCCCTGATCCTGTCGGGCATCGACAAATACTCCGATGCGGCGCTGGCCTCGGTAGACGCTGCGGGCCGTGCGCTGATGCGGGCGGAGTTGTCGGAGCGGCTGGTGTTTCCGTATGCCGTCATGGCCGCGGGTTTGGTGCTGTTCATGGTGATCATCCGCTTCGCGCCGCTGCCTGAGTTGACGATGGAACAAGCTGACACACAGCAGCAGGATCAGACCCTGCGCCGCTTCGGGGTGTTCCAGTTCCCGCAGGTGGTGCTGGGGGCCTTGGCCTTGTTCAGCTACGTGGGTGTGGAAGTGATCGCGGGCGACACCATCGGCTTGTACGGGCGCAATCTCGGCGTGACGAATTTCGCCATCCTGACGTCCTACACCATGGGCTTCATGGTGCTGGGTTACTGCCTCGGCGTGGTGGCCATTCCGCGTTTCGTTGCGCAGAAAACGGCCCTGCTCATATCCGCCCTGTGCGGCATGGCGTTCACGCTAGGCGTGGTGCTGGGCTCGGGCACCGATACCTCTGTGAGCCAGGCCCTGCTGGGTTGGGCGGGCGTGCCCTTGGTGCCCAATTCGGTGATGTTCCTGGCCCTGCTTGGCTTGGCCAATGCGCTGGTGTGGCCTGCCATCTGGCCGCTGGCCCTGGAGGGTTTGGGCAAGTACACCGCCGCAGGTTCGGCCCTGTTGATCATGGGCATTGCCGGTGGCGCCTTGTTGCCGATGTTGTACGGGCGCTTGTCTGACGCCGCGAGCCCGCAGGCCGGCTACTGGGTGCTGCTGCCTTGCTACACCGCGATTTTGTTGTACGCCCTGGTGGGCCACAAGATCCGCAGTTGGCGGGCTGGCGGGGCTGACCTGAAGGTTCAGCAGGGCTGACCTGAAGGCTCAGTGGGGCTGAACCCGGAGTTGACCCGGGGGCCTTCAGCCGGGTCAGGCCAGGCTGAGCCCTTGCGCCAAACCGGCGCGATGATCCTGAAAACGGCCGGCGATCCCGGCCGTTTCTTTGCGCGCTTGCAGGGCGCTCAGCGGCACGTGCCCCAAGCGTGGCGGCTGCAACGTGGCCGGGAAGCGGCCCATGCCCGCCAGCAGGCAATACCAGGACGGGCGGAAGTACATCAAGGCATTGCCGTGCCGCGTCAACTCGGCCTCGAAATCGCCACCTCGGTCCCACACCTCCAGAATGCTGGCCAAACGATCCGAGATGCGGCCATGCGCCCGATTGGCCTGCCAATACGCGGTGTCTTGGCGGGTGTTCAAGTGGTAATGCGCCACTACATAGTCGCGCACGCCTTCAAACATTTGATTGATGCGGCGGTTGTAGGCCGCCTGGTTGCGGCGGCTGAATTCGGCTTGCTCCAGTGACTCAACAAAGCATTGCACCGAGAACTGGATCAGCATCAAGGCCGTGGCCTCCAGGGGTTCGATGAAGCCCTGCGACAAGCCGATCGCCAGGCAGTTGTTGCGCCAATGCTGTTCGACCCGGCCCACGCGCATTTTCAGGCGCCGTGCAGTTTGGCCGTCAGCGGCTGGGCCCAGGTGCTGGCGCAATTCGGCCTCGGCCTGATCGTCGCTGATGAATTGCGAGGCATAGACGTAGCCATTGCCAAAGCGCGAGCTCAAGGGAATCTTCCAGGCCCAGCCACATGTCAGCGCGGTGGACACGGTTTCAGAAGGCAAGGGCGCGGCGGGGTCCAAGGCGGTCGGGATGGCAATGGCCCGGTCGTTGAACAAATTGTCTTGGTAGGAGACGAAGGGCTCGCCCAGCGTCTCGTTGATCAACAGCCCTTTGAAGCCGCTGCAGTCCACAAAGAAGTCGCCGGCCAGCACCGTGCCGTCGTGCAGACGCAGCGCGGCGATGTCGCCGTTCTCGTGGCGGTTGACTTCGGCCACGGTGCCCACCTGATGGCGCACACCCAAGGATTCGGCATGTGCTTTTAAAAATTGGCCGAGCAGGCCCGCATCGAAATGGTAGGCGTAGTCGGTACCCGGGTTCGATGGCCCACCGTGCTGCGGCGCGTACAGCGGTGCCTTGCCCTGACGGGCCAGTTCAGCGGCAATGAAAAAATCTTGCGGATTGGCATCTGCGGCCGTACCACGCCGGCGCAGGCAGGCGTTGGTGAAAAACTGCGAGCCGATGGCCAGATCCTCTTGATTGAAGAAGGGGTGCACGTATGACGCGTAGCCCGGCACAGTCGACCAGTTCGGGAAGCGGATGCCGCATTTGAACGTGGCGTTGCAGGCGGGCATCCAATCTTGCTCGGAGATGCCCAAGTGGCGAAAGAAGTCGCGCAGAAAGGGCGTGGACCCTTCGCCTACGCCGATCGTGCCGATCTCGCTGGACTCGATCAAGGTGATGCGAACGCCGCGTTCGCGCCATTGGTGCATCAGCAGATTGGCCGTCATCCAGCCCGCGCTACCGCCGCCGACGATCACCACGTGTTGAGGAGGTCTTGAAGGACTCATGAAATCTTCGCCAAGCGTCAAACGAGCAAATGGCCAAATCAAGGATTGAGGAGTACACCCGGGCGGCTGGGCAGCGCCATGCGCACCTCGAAGCCCCCTTGCGGGTGGTTGCGAAAGCGCAGCGTGCCACCGTGGTCGGCCACGATGTCGCGCACGATGGACAAGCCCAGACCGAGGCCGTCATTGCGCACTTTGGCGCCGTGCGCCAGGCGTGTGTAGGGCTGGCCCAGCTTGGCCAGGGCGTTCTCGGGCACGCCCGGCCCGTGGTCGCGCACCGTGAGCAAGACATGACCCTCATCGGGGCTGCCTGCCGCACCTTCATGCATGGTCAGCTCGGCCTGGGTTTTTTCGGCATCGCCGCCGTAGAACATGGCGTTGTCAATCAGGTTGCCCAAGGCGCGCTTCAAGGCCAGGGGTTTGCCGAAGACGGTCAGGGGCTGGTCCATCAACTCGATGTGCTGGCCGGCCATGCGGGCGTCGCGCACCATTTTCTGCAGCACGAGGTCGATGCGCACGGGCACGCGGTTCTCGTGAATGTCGGTGTCCTTGACGATTTGCAGAGCCGTTTTCACCATCATGTCCAACTCGTCGAGATCTTCGTGGAACTCGTCTTGCACGGCTGGGTCATCCAGCAATTCGCTGCGCAGGCGCAGGCGCGTGATGGGCGTGCGCAGATCGTGCGAGATGGAGGCAAACAGGCGCTCCCGGTCGCTCAGGTAGCGGCGGATGCGCTCTTGCATCTCGTTGAAGGCCTGGATCGCCCGCCGCACTTCCGACGTACCGCTCACCTTCAGCGGCTTGGGTGTGGCCTTGTGACCCATGCGGGCTGCTGCGCGACTTAAGCCCAACAAAGGCCGGGTGAGCGCGCGGGCGGCGAACAGCGTCATCAGCAAGGCCAGGCCGAGGGTTATCAATTGCGGCGCCATGCGCTGCCACGTGAAGAACTGCAGCTGTTCAAGAAAATAGGGGTCGGGCAGGGCGCTGCTGAGGTACAGCCATTGCCCGGGCTCGGTCTCTGCCTGGATCACCAAAAATGGTGCGGGCCGGTCGGCGGCCAGCAAAGAGGGGTCCACCCAGCTCTCCGGCAGCTCAGAGAGCAGGGCGCCGCTGGGCGCGACCTGCAGGCCCACGGGCGATGCCAGCGTGACGCGCAGGGCTGTGGCTTGGCCCAGTTGCGCCCTCAATTCTTGGAGGACATCGGCTTCCAGCAAACGCGCCAGCGATTGCTCGGGCAAGGGGCGCACGGGCACTTCAGCGCTGTTGAAGAACACCAAAAAGCGCGTGCCACCCATGGTGCGCAATTGCTCGATCAGCAGTGGGCGATAGGCGCTGGGCAGCTCGCGCAAGGCCCTTACCGCGCCCAAGGCGCCGCTCGCCACGAAGTGCGCCGCCAGCTCGGTTTGATGCTTGGTGCGCTGCTGAATTTGGTGGTACCAAAGCAGGTTGATCAACAACTGCACCAAGGCCAGGCCGCCCAGCATCGCCAACACAAAGCGGCCCTGTAAGCTGTCGAACAAAAAAGCGCCGAAGCGGTAGCGCCAGTTGCTGCCCCTCAGCGAGCCCGAATGCCCGGACTCCGACAACACCTCACGCCGAATGTCAGAGCGCATGGCCCGTGCTGACCGTCGTTGAGAACACATAACCCGATCCCCGCACGGTCTTGATCAAAGCCGGCTGCTTGCCATCATCTTGCAAGCGCTGGCGCAGGCGGCTGACCTGCACGTCCAGCGAGCGGTCCAGCGGCCCGAGGTCGCGGCCGCGTGTCACCTCCGCCAGGCGGCTGCGGTCAAGCACTTCGCCGGGGTGCTCTACCAGCAGCTTGAGCAGTTGAAAGTCCATGCCAGAGAGTGCTGAGCTCACCCCATCCGGATCAATCAGGCTGCGCTCCAGGATGTCCAGTACAAAGCCGTTGAAGCGGAAGTAGCGCGGTGTTTGCCCTCGTTCATGGCCGGCCCGGCGGTGGATGGCCTTGATGCGGGCCAGCAGCTCTCGGGGGTTGAAGGGCTTGCCGATGTAGTCGTCCGCACCCAGCTCCAGGCCGACGATGCGGTCGGTTTCTTCGGCGCTGGCTGTCAGCATGATGACGGGCACATCGGAGCGGCGGCGCACTGATTGGCACAAGGCAAAGCCCTCAGTGTCGGGCAACATGACGTCGAGAATGCACAGGCTGATGCTGTCGCGGTTGCGCTCGAACTCCGCCAAAAAACTCGCGCCATCGTGGGCCAGCAAGACTTCGTATTGGTTCTTTTCGAGATAGGTTTTCAGCAGGGTGCGGATTTTCTGATCGTCGTCCACGATCAGGATCGTGCGGTTGCTCATGAGGCAGCTTTCAAAGACTTGGGGCCCAGCGCCCGCAACAGGCCTTGCAGCTTGCGCTGTGCGGCGGCGGGGGTCTGGTTGGGGTCCAGCGCAAAGCGGTGGACGGTTTCAATGATGGCGTTCTTGCCCACCTCGCCAAAAGCCATGCGGTGAACCAAGCTGGGCACACGCGGTGTGTTTGGGTTGGCAAAAAGGCGAAAAGATTGCTGTGCGCAGGGGTCCAGCTCATCCACCGGCACGTCGCGCCGAACCGGCACCGACCCCTTGATGCGGTTGTAGCCGAGTTGCAGCGCGGCGCTGCCCAGCAGCTCGGCCATTTTTTCTTGTTCAGCCTGCGCGCTATTGTTACCGGCGAGCATGGCCAGGGTGTCGATGCTGAAGAGGTGCGCCTGCGCCGTGCCGGGCACCGCCTTGCATTCAAAGTCCCGTCCACCCTCCAGACCCAGGGTGCCCAGCTCGCCCCGCGCCCAGTCGCCCATGATCAACATGGCGGAGCGGCCCGCCGCAAAGTCGGCCACCAGCTCGGTCCAGGGACGCTCACCTGGCGTTGTGGACTGCGCCGTGGCGCTGGCCGCACCGGCGCCGAGTGGCAACGGGGCCGTGCCCGCAGCCACCGGCAAGGACAGATTGCGCCACATGCGCAGCCGTTTGAAGGCACGCTCCAGGGCCGGGTCGGCAAAGGCCTGCGGGTCACGCTGGACCAGCATGCGGCGGTACAGCGCCGGCCCGGCTTCACCCAGCAACAAGGCCTCGAACACGGTGGCCACTTGCCAGGGCTCGTCGCTGAATGCCACCGGGGTGAAGCCTGCAGCACGCAGCGCCACGGCGGCACGTTCAAGCCCCTCCCAGTCGGTGGGGGGCTCGATCTTCAACTGCCTAAAAACAGCTTTGTTGAGATACAGGTTGTTGATACGGTGAATGCCCAAGGGCGCCGCCACCACGTGCTCATGCACCGTCAGTTGCGCCATGACTTGCGGGAACATCGTGCGCGACCAGTTGCGCTTCTGGGCCACGCTGTCGAGCTCCAGCAGCAATCCCATGTCGGCCCATTCCGTCATCGATTGCCCATTGAGCTGAGCCACCTTGGGCGCCATGCGGCGCAGGATGCGCTCATTCAGCACCTTGATGGCCGCGCTGCCACCGCCGCCCGCCACCGCGCCGTCCACCCAATGCAGCCCCACCTCGGCCATGCGCGCTGCGACGTGGTTGGCTGCGGCCCGCTCGCTGGCGGAGGTCCACCAGTGCAGCACATTGAGATCGCCCGCGCCGTCTGCCGCCACCGGCGTGGGTGCGGCCATTGCAATACCCGGCGTAACACCTGCCAGCAAGCCAACCGACGGCAGGGTGGTGACAAGAAATCGAGCAAGCATGCGAATCATCTTGCCCCGGGGCCCGTGCGCACTGGCTGAGTAAATGTTGGACTTTGGTGATGTTGTGTAAGACACGGGTTTGGGCGGCTACGGCGGTTGTGACGATTTTCGACCGACACAGGCGGCATTGGCGATTGGGACTTTCGCTGCACAAGCCCGCCGAGTTGGCCGTTCTCCCATGAACAGCGTGTTTGCTGCTTTGGTTAAATAAGGTAACACGACGCCTGCGCACCACACGTTGTTGCATTTCTAGGGGGCTCGGCACGCCGGTTGATCTCGGGTACGCTGACGCGATAGACACGTTTGAACGTGCCTCGGCACAGGCCCGGATGCGGCAAAGTGAGGCCGCATTGAGCCTGCGCTCGACAAAGTGCTCCTCGATGTTGACGAGCCGCCTCACCACCAATGCGAGGCGGCTCGTTTTTTTGGGGAACACGATGGCGGGCGCGGGCTGCTGGCAATACCGGCCCCGCTCGATTGACGCCCTGCGCCCCTATCTTGCCCAGATTGAGGCCTTCATTCTGGAGAAGGCCGGGATTGCATTTGAGCCTGTCGCTGCTGGCGCTGGTGGCTTGAAGCTGGTGGCTTAAAGATAGCAAAAAGGCTATACTTTGAATAATTGGACAGTGACCTTACACCCGCTGGCAGAGCCCGAGCTGCAAGCACTCCCCGCCGATATGCGCGCCCGCTTTGTGCATATCGCAGAGCTGCTTGAAGGCTTTGGCTCGCAGCATGTCGGCCTGCCGCATATCCGCCCGCTGGAAGGCAAGCTTTGGGAGATGCGAATGCAAGGCCGCGACGGCATTGCCCGCGCTTTATATGCCGCTGTTCAAGGCCGCCGCCTGTTGGTGTTGCATGTGTTTGTCAAAAAGACTCAGGCCCCGCCCCGCCCCGCCCCGCAGTGCATTGGAAATCGCCCGCAAAAGACTGGACGCGAGAACATCATGAAAACGCTCAAGGAACTTAAGCGCGACCTGCTGGCCGACCCCGCCACCCGCAGCGAGTACGAGGCACAGGCCGACGAGTTCGACATGGCCCGCGAACTGATTGCCGCCCGTGCCCGCGCTGGCTTGACTCAAAGCGATGTGGCCGAGTTGATGGGAACCACGCAGAGCGTGATTGCCCGCCTGGAGGGTGGCAAGCGGGTGCCGTCTCTGCGTACCGTGCAACGCTACGCACAAGCCCTTGGGGCGCGTGTTGTGGTGCGGATTGAGCCGGTGCCGGTGGCTTTATGAGCGCTTGAATTGTTTTGCCCTGGCCTATCTTTAGCGGGCGACAAGTCGGAGTCCTTCACCGACTGGCCGGGGTGTCATGGTCCAATTAAATCGGACAGCTCGATGAGGGCCTGTACCCCCCCCCGAGACCGAGACGAGCATGACAGACAAGACACCCCGCCGAGAACGCTGCACGATCGAGCCCGCGTTCAAGCTTCAAGTAGTGAAGATGATCCGCGAACAAGGCCTGAGCGTTTCGCAGGTCTGCAAGGATCTGGATTTGACCGACAGCGCCGTACGCAAGTGGCTCAAGCAGGTCAGCGAAGAGGCTGCCGGTCGCCCAGGAGTGGGCAAGCCGCTGACGCCGGAGCAGCAGCGTATTCGCCAATTGGAAGCCGAGAACCAGCAGCTCAAATCGGACAACGCATTACTAAAAAAAGCCTCTGCCTTCTTCGCCCGGGAGATGAAGTGATTCATCATTTGACTGAGACCTCAGTCGATGCGAAGAAGGCCTCTGTGAGCCAATGGTGCCGGGTGCTGGGTGTGAGCCGTTCGGGCTTCTACGCGGCCCGCCAGCGTCTGCGTGAATCCGCCACTAGCGCCGGCACCCAAAACAACGTCAAGCAGCTTGAGCAACCCGAGCGCGAGCTAGTTGTGCAGATCAGTCCCGACTGTTTCGGCATGTCCGCGTACCAAGGTTCACGCGCCCAGCTCGAGGCCGAGGGAGTAATCCCGCCCGGGACCAAATGGCCGGAAGGTAAGACAGCCGTTGCATGGACGGCAGGCAAGTTAGGGTTCCGCTTGCGCCGCGCCCGACCGGATGGCATGAAAGGCCCAATGAGGGATTGGCTAAAGGGGGACTGGTGGGACTTGAGTTGGAACCGGACGGACTTGCCTGACCATATGGCTCGACCCATCTTGAAGAAGCAAGCCGAACTGGCCGCAGCGTTGCGCAGCCAATCCCCCGCAGCAATGCGCGAGCGGGGGGCGCTTTGGCTGCGCTATGGGAAGTCTTGCGAAGATGAGGCGTTCCAGGCGTTCAAAGCTTTGGTTCCTGGCCTGATTCCGCCGAGGCGCGGCAGGAAGGCAGCGCCAGCAGGCTAAAGCCAAGCGAGAGAACACCCGGGCCCGCCACTGCGCGGGCTTTGTTGCTTGTGGCAGGCAACCTAAGTTTGCAAAGTACGCAAGTGCGCGAAGGCTGGCGCTACTTCCAAGCTCACCACTGCAACAGCGGTGCAACAAGCAGCAACAGCGGCGCAACAAGCAATGGGACTTGCCGTGAAGGAAATCTAGACCCTTCCGCCTGAATACTCCGTGCGTTGCTGGTCACTTGGGAATTCCCAAGTGAGAGTGATTCGGTCACATCAAAACCTAAAGCCGCTGGGGCCAGAAGCCAAGTTCTGCTGGCTGGATTTAGAAAATGCTCTTACATCCGCCGTTACATCGTGCCCAGAAACAACAAAGCCCAGCCGGGGAGGCTGGGCTAAGTGCTTGTTTTTATTGGTGCCGGAGAGATGAATCGAACACCCGACCTTCTCATTACGAATGAGCTGCTCTACCGACTGAGCTACACCGGCATCAAGCCTATGATTATAGCAAGGATTTTTGACGCAATTCAAGCGCCTTGTTGTTCTGCCTCGAGGTGATAGCGGGTGATTTGTGCCACTTCGTTTTTCGAGCCCAACACGACGGCCACGCGTTGGTGGAGTTGGGTGGGTTGCAGGTCCATGATGCGCTGGCGTGCGTTGGTGGCTGCGCCACCGGCTTGCTCGACCAGGAAGGCCATGGGGTTGGCTTCATACATCAGGCGCAATTTGCCGGCCTTGTTGGGCTCGCGCTTGTCCCAGGGGTACATGAAGACACCGCCGCGGGTCAGGATGCGGTGCACGTCGGCCACCATGGAGGCAATCCAGCGCATATTGAAGTCTTTGCCGCGCACGCCGGTGCTGCCTTCCAGGCATTCGTCGACGTAGCGCTTCATGGGGGTGTCCCAGTGCCGCATGTTCGACATATTGATGGCGAACTCTTTGGTGTCTTCGGGGATTTGAACCTGGTCTTCGGTCAGCACGAAGGAGCCTTGTTCGCGGTCAAGCGTGAACATCACCACGCCATCGCCCACGGTGAGCACCAGGGTAGTTTGCGGGCCGTACACGCAGTAGCCTGCGGCAGCTTGGCTGGAGCCGGGTTGCAGAAAATCGCTTTCGCTGACGCCGGCGGAGCCTTCGGGCTTTTTGAGCACCGAGAAAATGGTGCCGATGCTGACGTTCACGTCGATGTTGGATGAGCCGTCCAACGGGTCGAACATCAGCAGGTATTCACCCTGAGGATAACGGTTAGGCACAACGTAGATGCCCTCCATTTCTTCAGAGGCCATGGCGGCAAGATGGCCGCCCCATTCGTTGGCTTCGATCAGCACCTCGTTGGCGATGATGTCCAACTTCTTTTGAACCTCGCCTTGGACGTTTTCGCTGCCCGCGCTGCCCAGGATTTCACCCAGGGCGCCCTTGTTGACGCTGATGGCGATGCGCTTGCAGGCACGCGCCACCACTTCGATCAACAGGCGGAGTTCCTGAGGAATGTGGCCATGTTCGCGTTGCTGTTCGATCAGATACTGGGTCAGGCTGATGCGTCGGGTCATGATGCTGCTTGCTTGGTTTTGAAGAGGGTGGAGCCGGCGGCGCCCCTCGGCCAGACTGCTGTGGCGATCGGTCGAGGGGAGGGCGTCCGGACGATCAGACGGCCTGGGTGGCCACAGCAGGGGCTGCGGGTGCCGTGTCTGCATCCGGGGCCGAGGCCAGGGCGCGGGAGATGATTTCGCGAACGTCGGGCGAGAGATCTGGCTTGGCCGACACGCGCCGGATCGCCAGCAGCGCCGCACTTCGATAGGGCTCGGCGAGCACATTCCAGCGGTCCATCACGCGTGCCAGGCGGCTGGCCACTTGCGGGTTGATGGCGTCGAGGGCCAGTACTTGCTCAGCCCAGAACACATAACCCGCTGCATCAGCGCGGTGGAAGGCAGCCGGGTTGAACATGCACAGCGAGAAGATCAGGCTGCGCGCGCGGTTGGGGTTCTTCAGCGTGAAGTCCGGGTGTTGCATCAACTGACGCACACGGGCGAAGGTGCGGCCCGATTTTTCACCCGCCAATTCCGGTGTGCGGCCTTGCAGCGCAAACCACTTGTCGATGACCAGGGCGTCGTCCTTGAACAGTTCATGGAAGCGGGCCAGGGCCGGTTCGGCCAGATCGGCGTGGGCGGCCACCAAGGCCGACAGGGCGCCGAGGCGCTCGGTCATGTTGCCGGCGTCTTTGAAGCGTTGGTAGGCGCGGCCCGGCCAAACGGTGTCGCCCGTGCTGCGGGCATCCAGCACCAACATGGCCAGGGCCAGGTTGGCCAGCGCACGGCGGCCGCTGGAAACCGGGTCTGGCGTGTAGCCGGTTTTGATCTGGTTGGCTTCGAAGGCGGCGGTCCAATCGTCGCGCAGGGCTGCAGCCATTTGAACTTGGGCGGCTTCCACGGCGGCGTGGATGGCCTGTGGGTCGACCACATCCAGTTGCTCGGCAATATAGGTTTCGCCCGGCAGGGTCAGAGTGATTTCCTTGAACGCGGCGTCCAGCTCGGGGTGACGCAGCACCTTGCGCACGGCGTCGAGATAGGCGGCGTCCAGTTGCAGCGGCGTGCCGCTGCGCACGGCGCCGAGAATGCGATTCAAGGCCAGGCGCTGGCCGGCTTCCCAGCGATTGAAGGCATCCACATCGTGCTGCAGCAGCACCAGCAGTTGGGCGTCGCTCAGGCCGTCGTCCAGCACCACCGGGGCGGAGAAACCACGCAGCAAAGAGGGCACGGGCTCGCTAGTCACATGGATGAAGACATAGCTCTGCTGGGCTTCTTCAAGCACCAGCACTTGCTCGTTCAACACTTCGGTGGCGCCTTGCAGTTGCAGAGGCAAGACCTGACCCTCTTGGCTCAGAAGGCCCAGTGCCACCGGGATCACCTGGGGCAGCTTTTGATCTTGCCCAGGTGTGGCGGGGTTGTGCTGGGTCAGCGTGAGGGTGTAGGTCTGGGCCGCTGCGTCGTACACGCCTCGGGCTTGCACGCGCGGCGTGCCGGCTTGTGAATACCAGCGCTTGAAGGCATCCAGGCGAACGCTCAAGGCCGAGCCGGGGTTGGCGTCGGCAATGGCTTGGGCAAAGTCATCGCAGGTGACGGCTTGGCCGTCGTGGCGCTCGAAGTAGAGGCTCATGCCCTTTTCGAAACCGGCGCGGCCTACCAGGGTCTGGTACATGCGCACGACTTCCGAGCCCTTGTCGTAAACCGTGGCGGTGTAGAAGTTGTTGATCTCGGAGTAACTGTCAGGCCGCACGGGGTGGGCCATAGCGCCGGAGTCTTCAGGGAACTGGGCGGCACGCAGCTGGCGCACATCGGCAATGCGGCAAACGGCGCGTGCCGAGGGGCTGCCCGCCATGTCCATGCTGAACTCCTGATCGCGGAAGACGGTGAGGCCTTCTTTCAGCGAGAGCTGGAACCAGTCGCGGCAGGTGACCCGATTGCCAGTCCAGTTGTGGAAGTACTCGTGGGCGACGATGGACTCGATGCGCGAGAAGTCTTGGTCGGTGGCCGTGGCCGGCGACGCCAACAGGGCCGAGGTGTTAAAGATGTTGAGCCCCTTGTTCTCCATGGCTCCCATATTGAAGTCGGAGACGCCCACCACCATGAAACGGTCCAGGTCCAGCGGCAGCTTGAAGCGCGCTTCGTCCCACACCATGGAGGCGATCAGCGAGTTCATCGCATGCTCGGTCTTCTCCAAATCGCCCCGGCGCACATACACCTGCAGCAGGTGTTCTTTGCCGGCGCGTGTCTTCACGCGTTGTTCACGGGCCACCAGGTCGCCCGCCACCAGGGCGAACAGATAAGAGGGCTTGGGGAAGGGGTCGTGCCACTTGGCAAAGTGGCGCGCCTTGTTGCCGGCTTCTTCCAGGTCACCGGACTCCAGCAGGTTGCCGTTGCTCAGCAGCACCGGATACTTGCTCTTGTCTGCACGCAGGGTGACCGTGTAGATGGCCATCACGTCCGGGCGGTCGAGGAAGTAGGTGATGCGGCGGAAGCCTTCGGCCTCGCACTGCGTGAAAAAGCTGCCGCCCGAGGTGTAGAGCCCGCTCAGGGTGGTGTTTTTCTCGGGTGCGCAGGTGTTGCGCAATTCCAGCGCGAAGTCGGCGTCCGGTGCGTTGTCGATGATCAGCTCATGACCTTCCTGGCGGAAGGATACGCTCTCGCCGTTGATCAACACGCGCAGCAGATTCAGCTCTTCACCATGCAGGCGCAAAGCACTGTGGGCGACCGCGGTGTTGCGTTCGACTTGCATCCTGGCGGTGACCAGGGTCTTGGCGGGGTCCAGGTCGAACGTCAGGTCGACGGTACGAATCCAGAACGCCGGCGCTTGGTAGTCTTCACGGCGAATCAGTGTGGCAGTGCCTTCACGCATGGCGGGCATCCTTGTGGGTTGAAGGAAAGTTCAGGGGCGGGCTTCATGGGCACGGCCTGGCGGATCTTTGTGGGAGCCGGAGGTGGCCGTGTCGATGTGCCTGCATGTCAGGGCAGGTCAGACGCCCTGTTTGAGGCTGGCGGAGATGAAGGCGTCGAGGTCACCGTCCAGCACCTTCTGGGTGGCGGAGGTTTCGTAGTTGGTGCGCAGATCCTTGATGCGGCTCTGGTCCAACACATAACTGCGAATCTGGTGACCCCAGCCCACGTCGGTCTTGGTGTCTTCGAGCTTTTGCTGCTCTTCGGCACGCTTGCGCATCTCGTGGTCGTACAGACGCGAGCGCAGGCGCTTCCAGGCCACATCGCGGTTGCTGTGCTGGCTGCGGCCGTCCTGGCACTGCACCACGATGCCGGTCGGAATGTGCGTGAGGCGCACGGCTGAATCGGTCTTGTTGATGTGCTGGCCGCCAGCGCCCGAGGCGCGAAAGGTGTCGGTGCGCACGTCGGCCGGATTGATGTCGATTTCGATCGAGTCATCAATTTCTGGGTAGACGAAGAGCGAGGCAAAGCTGGTGTGGCGGCCGCCCGACGAGTCGAAGGGGCTCTTGCGCACCAGGCGGTGCACGCCGGTTTCGGTGCGCAGCAGGCCAAAGGCGTACTCGCCTTCCACCTTGATGGTCGCGCTCTTGATGCCGGCCACGTCGCCTGCGGTTTCGTCTTCCAGGGTGGCGGTGAAGCCCTTGCGTTCGCAATACTTGAGGTACTGGCGCAGCAGCATGCTGGCCCAGTCGCAGGCTTCTGTGCCTCCGGCACCGGCCTGGATGTCGATGAAGCAGTTGCTGGGGTCGGCCGGGTTGTTGAACATGCGGCGGAATTCCAACTGCTCGACGATTTCGTTCAGCTTGGCGGCGTCGACCTCAATGGCTTCCAGGCCCTCAAAGTCCTGTTCTTCCTTGACCATCTCGTACAGCTCGGTGCTGTCGGCCAAGTTACTGGTCAGGTGGTCGATGGTGCTGACCACGTTCTCCAGCGTGCGCTTTTCCTTGCCCAATTCTTGGGCGCGCTTGGGCTCGTTCCAGACACTGGGGTTCTCCAGCGCGGCGTTGACTTCGTTCAGTCGCAGTGCTTTGCGATCGTAGTCAAAGATACCCCCTTAGCGCGTCAGTACGCGCTGTCAGGTCGGCCAAGGTGGTGCCGATGGTGTTGATGCGTTCGATGTCCATATGAAATCCTGTCAGACCTGTGAGTCAGCCGCGTGTGCAAAGCGCGTCGCCAACCTTGCGCGCGCGGAATCCGCCATTTTTACATGAGCTGCATCCCGGGCGAGGGGCCGGCCCGAAACAGTTCCCAGGGCCGCGTGGCGTTAGCGGTGGAGGGCGTCTGCTTTGCGTGGCACGTGGCGCCCCATTTGGGGCACACTTGCGAGCCATGGATCTTCGCAATTTTGAGACTCCCGATCAGCCCGCACCCCGCCGCGCAGCGACCCCTGCCGCGCATGTGCGCTATTGGCGCCGTACCTGTCAGTTGACCTTGGCACTGTTGGTGCTGTGGGCGCTGGTCAGTTTTGGTCTGATCTATTTCGCACGCGAGCTGTCGTTTGAATTCTTCGGCTGGCCTTTTGGCTTTTGGGTGGCCTCGCAAGGTGCATTGCTGGTATTTTGCTGCATCGTGGCGGGCTACGCCTGGACCATGAACCGGCTGGACGATGCGGCACTCGGCGCCGGCCGAGACATCATCTGAACGTCTGGCGAACCTCCGCCCACCTTCAGCCAATCGTCAGCCCAAAAAATCTTCTAGCGCCCGTGCTAGCGCATCGGGCTGGTCGTGGTGCAGCATGTGGCCGGCATCGCTCAGGCCTACACGGCGCAGGGATTGCACCAGGGCTAGGCGTTCTTCGAAATCGCTGCGCGGGTAGCGCTTGCCGAACCAGCGCATCATGTCGGTGTCATGGCCCTCCACCCACAAGGTGGGTGCGGTGATGCGTGCCCAGCAGGCCATGGCTTCTTCGCGCCGGTAGAGGGCCGGGTTGGTTTTTTTGTGGGCGGGGTCGGCCAGAATGCGCCATTCCTGGCTGCCATCGGGCAAGGTCGCTTGCGCGGACCAGCGTGGCGCCAGCCAGGCCGCTTTGTCGGCGGAGAGCCGGGGGTTGGTCTTGCTCAGGCGTGCAGCCACATCGTTCAGGCTGGCATAGGGCTTGAGCTGCGGGGCTTGCTTGAGCTCATCCAGCCAAGTCACGAGGCGTTCAGGCGCAGCACTCGCCTGGGTATCGGGCAGGCCAAAGCCTTCCAGGTTGATCAGTCGGCGGATGCGTTTTGGGCGCACACCGGCATAAGTCATGACGATATTGCCGCCCATGCTGTGACCGAGCAGGTCTACGGGCTGATCGGGACTTACGGCGTCCAGCAGCGCATCAAGATCGCCCAGGTAGTCGGGAAACCAGTAACTGTCAGCCCCCCCGGCATCGCTCAGGCCGAAACCGCGCCAATCCATGGCGACGATGGGTCGATTTTCTTGCATCGCGTCGATCACGAACTGGAACGACGCGGCAACGTCCATCCAGCCGTGCAACATCACCAGCAAGGGACGCTCAGGCGTGAAGGCGCTTGCGGCGTCACCATCCCAGCGCAGCAGGTGGTGCTGCAGGCCGCGCAAGAAGATGAATTCGCTGCGGGCAATGCGGCGGGGCGAGTAAACGGGGGGCGAGGCAAGGGGGGTGTCAGGCGTCATGCCTGAAATATAGGGGAGTGCAGCGCCGGGTACTGTCGAGCGCGTGACAGGGGGGGGGGCGGCGTCGCCCCTGCCGCGGGTGACATCGCTGTCGTGTGAAGTGTGCAGAATAGCGCCATGACTTCATACACCTTGCGCCCTGCGGAAGCCCGCGACGTTGCCGTTCTTGTGACTCTGGTCGAAGAATTGGCTGAATTTGAGAGCCTGACGCACATGCTGGCGCTGACCCGCGAAAGCCTGCACCAGCACCTGTTTGGCGACAAGCCGGTGGTCGAGGCCCTGGTGGGTGAGATCGATGGCGAGGTAGAAGGCTTTGCTCTTTTCTTCACCAATTTCAGCACCTTCCTGGGCAAGCCGGGCCTGTATCTTGAAGATTTGTACGTGCGTGCCGCGCACCGCGGCTCGGGTCTGGGCAAGGGTTTACTGACCCGCCTAGCGCAGTTGGCCGTTGAGCGGGACTACGGGCGCTTTGAATGGAGCGTGCTGGACTGGAATGAAAATGCTATTCGCTTCTACGAGCGCATGGGCGCCACCGTGCTGCCTGACTGGCGCATCTGCCGCATCAGCGGTGCGGCGTTGGAGAAGTTCCGGCCCTGATTGGGACAGGTCGTTTGTGCTGTCACCGGCTCATCTTGACGCTGAGCTTGCTGCCAGCAGGCGAAATCAAACGAGCCGAATCGGGCCACCGCTCCTGGCCTGACAGCACGGTGCAAAAAGGGCGAAGCGGCGTTTGGCTCTTCTCTTGATGGGGGTCTTTTTCCTGGGGATCTGCGGCCAGGGGCAGGGCCATGGTTTGTTGGCCCTCGGGCCACTCGAGTTGCCAGGCTGCCGCGGGGCTGCAGATGCGCACGCCTTCGACCTGCGGCATCATCCAGCGCAGGTAAAAGGGCAACATCTCGGTGCGCAGGCTGTGGCCCACGCGCATCATGCGGCGGACGGTTTTCATGTCCAGTTGATCGGCCGTCACGGTCAACTCCAGCGTGCCCATGATGTGCAGGCTGCCTTTGGTCTGGTTGGTGGCCAACTCCGCATTTTTGGCTTGATCCTCGGGCAGCAGGGGCAATGAGAAAGTGCCATCGGCCGCCAGTGGTATGGGCAGGTAGCGCTCGTCGGTGGCGAGCGCCAATTTGGCTGTAAGCACCGGTTTCTTCGTGTCTTTGGACATCACTTTGAAGTCCAGTCGCACCAGCCCTTCACCCACCCGCTGCAGCTTGGTCAGCACCTCGTTCATCTCTGCGTAGGGCATGATGGCTGGGTCTTTTTGCAACTGCACCGTGACGGTTTCCAGCTGTTCGGTGGCGGGCTTGGCGTCCTCGGCGCAAGCGCTGAAGGAGCAGGTCCACAAGACCGCGCAGACCAGTGCCTGATGAAGGTGAGAGTGAGTGCAGCGGTTCATAGAATCGAGGGTCGGTGAGGGGTGGAAGGATGGCGTAGCCGTTTGAATAACGCATTACTTGCTGCACTGACCGCGCAGCTCTGCCAGCAGGAAAAAGGGCGTGCTGAGCAAACCCAGGCCGCCGCCGAGATACTCACCCTTCACGCAGTCGCCATGGCCGGCCTGTTGCACGGATTGCGCCAGTTTTTGCTGGGCGTTGACGGGCTCATCACCCATGGCTGAAGCTGCCCGTTCGGACAACAGGGGCGCGCGGGCCGCCTCGCGGAGCGCGTGGCGCGTGGCCGCACTGTCGAGCAGTCGCGCTGTTGGCGGCGCGATACTTGCCGCCGGGCCTGCGATGGGGCTGGGTGCGGGTGCTTCGGTCGTTTGTACGGCAATTGCCGGCGCCCCAGGCGATTCCTGTGTGGGGAGATGATTTTGACGATCGACCGGCGGCGCGCTGATTTCCCGCTGCGCTGGTTTGGGCGCGGCCGTTTGCGCCTTCAAGAGCCGCACCGCAACGAGCGTGCTCTGCCTCGTGTGCACGGCGGCGGGTCGAGGCGTTGCAAGAAGGTGCTGCAGAAATAACAGACCCGCCGCATGCAGCAGCGCGAGCAGGCCCAGCAGAAGGGGGCGCCCACGTGAGCGGGTATCAAAAGCCATCGGGCCGGTCATTGCGGATGCGTCAGGGCTGGCTGGGCACCCTTGACGTCATGGTGTGCCGGCCTTGATGGGCGGCGCAAATCGCAGCGCCTTGCCAATTCGGTTCCATGCATTGATGTGGGCGATGGAGGCGGTGAGAAAGCTCAGATCGCCCGGGCCAAATTCAGCCAGCGTCTGCTGATACAGCGCGTCGCTGATGTCGCCTCGTGCGGACAGCGTGAGTTGTTCGGCATAGGCCAAGGCCACGCGCTCGCGGTCGGAGTAGACAGGGGCGTCGTGCCAGGTGGCCAGCAAGTCCAGCTTTTCGGCGGGCACCTGCAGGCTGCGGGCCAGATTCAGGTGAAACTGCAGGCAAAAAGCACAGCCATTGAGCTGCGAAGCCCGCAGCTTGATCAACTCCAGCAGGTCTTTGCCCAGCCCGGACGTGCCGACGGCCTTGCCAATCGCCGCCAAGCCCTCGGGCACACCGGGTGCGAGTTTGGCGAAGTCGGCATAGGAAATGCGAGGAGCGGTCATGGTGCGGGGTCCGTTCAATCAGAGTGGTCGCATTATTGACTCGCTGTGCGCGAGCGCAGACCGTCGCGATCCTGCAAGTTTGGGGGGGGGGCAAGGGGGCGTTGATGCCCAACTGCAATCGCAGTTGCAACTGCAGCCGCAGCCCATCGGCTGAAACCGCAGTTCGTCGCTTGGGGGTGGCGATTGCCGGCACTTGCCGGAATACTGCTCGACTTCAAGCCAGCATGGCGCTGGTGGAGGTGTCGAATGTCGTCCAGCCGTCAACGCAGCAACAATGGGTTGCCAAGAGCCTTGCTCATGGCCGTGATCCTGAGCACAGGCACTCTGTTGCCCTTGGCGGCCCAAGCCAGTGAGGTCGTCAAATTGGCGCGTTTGGTGATCACGGGCAAACGCCTGGGTGCACCCATGGCCTCTCGCTCCGGCGGACCCTCCGGCCCCCGGCCGCAGATTGTCAGCCAGCAGAGCGACGACGAGGCCTCGCCCGACGGGCGGCGTGGGGTTTTTCGCCCGATTTGAGGACGAGCTGAATAGAGCCGGGCTGCGACAATAACGTCATGCCCCGCCTGACCGAAATCCAGCCCCCCGCACCCTCTCCGTCAAAACAAGACGAGGCGCCCATTCGGCCCGCCAAGGGCCAAGTCTTGCCGGCCGAGCGATTTGCGCTGACGGTAGCGGATAGCGTGATCGATGGCTTGGGGGTTTTTGCGGCCGAGCCCATTCCTGCGCGGCGCAAGATTGGCGAATTGCGCGGTGAGGCGATCTCGGTGCGGGAGGCCAGGCGTCGTGCCAAGGGCCGGGCCCGAATCCACATTGTTGAGGTGTCGGAGACACGTGCGGTGGATGCTACCGACTCGAAAGACGCGCTGCGGCACATCAACCACAGTTGTGCACCGAATGCGCAACTGCGCATCAGCCAGGGCCGCGTCGAGTTTTATGCATTGCGCGATATTGAGCCCGGCGAGGAGTTGAGCTGCGACTACGGCGAAAGCCACCACGAAGGGCGGCTGCGTTGCCGTTGTGGCGCGCCCAACTGCGCAGGGCGCCTTTGAACCAAGTCGCCCTGGGTGCCTGGGGCAGTCTTGGGGTTGTGGCGCCCCGGTGGGATCAGGACAAGGTTTGGCCCGGCGCCGGTTGCAGCCAGAACAGGCGCAGGTCTTGGGCGGAGAACAGGGCGTCGTCCAACAACACGTCTTGGTCGATGACGTCGTCCGGCTCGTACTGCTCAGCGATATAGGCCTGGCGCTGGTCGCCTGGCGGCATGGCAACGGCGGCGACCGACATCAGCATGGCATCCAACATTTGGCCCGCTTCGCTGTCGCTGTCGTGCACGTACCAGGCTTGCTCATTGTCTTCAACGGCTTGCATGAAGCCTTCCACCCACATCACGCCGGGCGGGGGCAGTTCGCTCAGCTGCTCTTCTGTCAGCACGCCCTGGGCCAGCAGGTCAGCCTTGGTGGCTTCGTCGAACTCGGTGATCAGCGGCGTGAGCAAAATCGCTTCCGGGTCGGCGGAGAGGGCTTCGGGGTCGAGGCTGTCGGCGATTTCGTTCCAGCGGGTCATCAGCACTTGCATGAACTCTTCGGTGGCGTCTTGTTCGTCCAGTACGGCGGCCCAGTTTTCGCCAAAGAGGCCGTCCATGGCGGCGATGGGGCTGTGCACCACCGGCCCGCAGATCAGCGCGGTCATGTAGCCGTCGAGCGTGTCGATGGGCACGGCGTCCATGTCTTCGGGCGTCGCGGCCACGAGGATCTGCAGCAGCGCGGCCAGGCGCTCCGCGTTGGCGTGGTCGATGTCTTGGTAAGCGTCGGTCATGATGAGTCCTTCAGAAAGAACAAGGGCTCTCGGTTCGATTGACGAGAGCCCTTGAGAGTGTCAGTTGAATTTAGAAGTTAAAGCCGTTCAGTGACCCAGGCTTGCACGCCCGCAAGGGCGGCGGGCAGGGCGGCCGGGTTGGTGCCGCCCGCCATGGCCAGATCGGGTTTGCCGCCGCCTTTGCCGCCCACTTGCTGGGCGACGAAGTTGACCAACTCGCCGGCCTTGACCTTGCCCGTGCTGTCAGCCGTCACGCCCGCGGCGAGTTGCACCTTGTCGCCATCTACGGCGGCCAGCACGATGGCGGCACTCTTGAGCTTGTCCTTGAGCTTGTCCATGGTTTCGCGCAGGGTCTTGGCGTCAGCACCGATGAGGGTGGCGGCCAGCACCTTGACCCCCTTGATGTCGACGGCCTGGCTCAGCAACTCGTCACCCTGGGCGGAGGCCAGCTTGCTCTTGGCGGCGGCCAGGTCTTTTTCGACAGTGCGCAGTTGCTCAAGCACGGCCTGAACCCGTTGTTCCAGCTCGTTAGGTGCGGCTTTGAGCGTGCCGGCCACGGCGTGCACGGTGTCTTCCAGGCCTTGCAGATAGGCCAGGGCGTTGTCGCCGGTGAGGGCTTCCACGCGGCGGATGCCTGCGGCTACGCCAGATTCGGCCACGATCTTGAACAGGCCGATGTCGCCGCTTGCCTTGACGTGCGTACCGCCGCACAGCTCTTTGGAGGAGCCGATGGACAGCACGCGCACGGTCTCGCCGTACTTTTCGCCGAACAGCATCATGGCGCCGCTCTTTTGCGCGTCGTCCAGATTCATCACATCGGCGCGGGCGGCGGCATTGGCCAGAATTTCAGCGTTGACCAAGGCCTCGACCTTGCGGATTTCTTCGGTCGTTACCGGCGCGTTGTGGGCAAAGTCGAAGCGGGTGCGGTCGGTCGTGACTTGCGAGCCCTTTTGCTGCACATGGGCGCCCAGCACCTCGCGCAGGGCCTTGTGCATCAAGTGGGTGGCGCTGTGGTTGCGCACGGTTTTGGCGCGGGCCTCGGCGTTGACACGGGCGCTGAAGCTGTCGCCCACCTTGATGGCGCCTTCCAGCACGCGGCCGGTGTGGCCAAATACGTCGGCCTGGATTTTCATGGTGTCTTCCACCGCGAAGCGGGTGCTGGCGTTGCGCAACTCGCCGCTGTCGCCCGCCTGGCCGCCGCTTTCGGCGTAGAAGGGGGTGTGGTCGAGCACCACCACGGCGTCATCACCGGCCTTGGCTTCGTTCACCCATTGACCGTCGATGTAGACGGCGGTGACCTTGCTGGTTTCGCACACCAGATGGTCGTAGCCGTGGAAGGTGGTTGCAGCGCCCTTGTACTCGAGGCCTTGGGTCATCTTGAACTTGCCGGCGGCGCGGGCTTGCTCGCGTTGGCGGGTCATGGCCGCGTCGAAGCCGGCTTGGTCCACGGTGACACCGCGTTCACGGCAAACGTCGGCCGTCAAGTCAACCGGGAAGCCGTAGGTGTCGTGCAGCTTGAAGGCCGTTTCGCCGTCGATCTGTGCGTCGCCCTTGGCGAGCGCCGCTTCGAGGATTTCCATGCCATTGGCGATGGTCTGGAAGAAGCGCTCTTCCTCCTGCTTCAGCACCTCGGTCACACGGGTTTGGGCTTGGCGCAACTCGGGGTAAGCGTCGCCCATCTGGGTGACCAATTCGCCCACGATCTTGTGGAAGAAAGGCGTGCGGGCGCCCAGCTTGTAGCCGTGGCGGATGGCGCGGCGGGCAATGCGGCGCAGCACATAACCCCGACCCTCATTGCCCGGGATGATGCCGTCGACGATGGTGAAGCTGCAGGCACGAATGTGGTCGGCAATCACCTTGAGCGAGGCGCTTTCGGCGTCGCAGTTCAGTGCGCCAGCTTCGTCCACCGCCTTTTTGGCGGCCTCCAGCAGGGCAACGAAGGTGTCGATGGAATAGTTGGAGTGCACGTGTTGCAGCACGGCGGCCAGGCGCTCCAGGCCCATGCCGGTGTCCACGCTGGGCTTGGGCAGGCGGTGCATGACACCGTCTTCCGTGCGGTTGAACTGCATGAAGACGTTGTTCCAGATCTCGATGTAGCGGTCACCGTCTTCGTCCGGGCTGCCGGGAGGGCCGCCGGCCACTTCAGGGCCGTGGTCGAAGAAGATCTCGGTGCAGGGGCCGCAGGGGCCCGTGTCGCCCATCATCCAGAAGTTGTCGGACATATAGCGTCCGCCCTTGTTGTCGCCGATACGCACGATGCGCTCCGCCGGTACGCCGACCACCTTGTTCCAGATGTCGTAGGCCTCGTCGTCTTCGGCGTAAACGGTCACCCACAGCTTTTCGGCGGGCAGGTGGAAGTGCTCGGTCAGCAACTCCCAGGCAAAGCTGATGGCGTCGTGCTTGAAATAGTCCCCGAAGCTGAAGTTGCCCAGCATCTCGAAGAAGGTGTGGTGACGCGCGGTGTAGCCGACGTTGTCCAAGTCATTGTGCTTGCCGCCTGCGCGGATGCACTTCTGGCTCGTGGTGGCGCGTGAGTAAGCCCGCTTGTCGAAGCCCAGAAACACGTCTTTGAACTGGTTCATGCCCGCGTTGGTGAACAGCAGCGTTGGATCATCGCCGGGCACCACGGGGCTGGAGGCCACGATCTGATGTCCTTTGGATTCAAAGAACTTCAAGAAGGTTTGACGGATTTCTGCTGCTTTCATGCGGCGGCTGCTTTCGGGTCGGCTGAATATTCGGGCGCCGCGGGTGTCGGCGGCGCAAAAAACGCGGGCCTGGCCCGCGTCATGACTGGTTTCGCTTGTCGCCGATTATATGGGTGGCCCCTGGCCCGATGAGGTGGGGGCGCCTCAGTTAGAGTGCAGGTACAAGGGCGGGCCGCTCGTGCCTGAGCCTGAATTTTTGGAGTTTCGACCATGACCAGCAAGACATCCCCGCTGTCCGCCCTGAACGACGCCAGCCTGTTGCGCACCCAAGCCTTGATCAACGGTGAGTGGGTCAGTGGCGCCAGCCAGTTTGCCGTGACAGACCCTGCTACGGGCGAAACCCTGGCTGATGTGGCCAACCTGGGTGCCAGCGAGGCGCAAGCCGCCATTGACGCAGCCCAAAACGCCTGGAGTCCCTGGCGTAGCAAAACCGCCAAGGAGCGCGCCGCCATTTTGACGCGCTGGTCGCAACTGCTGCATAAGCATGCCGATGATCTGGCCCGCATCATGACGGCCGAGCAAGGCAAGCCCCTGGCCGAGGCGCGCGGCGAGGTGGCCTACGGCGCCAGCTTCATCGACTGGTTTGCGGAAGAGGGCAAGCGCGTCTACGGCGAAACCATTCCCACTACCGACAACAACAAGCGTTATTTGGTCATCAAGCAGCCCATGGGCGTTTGCGCGGCCATCACGCCCTGGAATTTTCCGATCGCCATGATCACCCGCAAAGTTGCGCCAGCGCTTGCCGCAGGCTGCACCGTGGTGATCAAGCCGGCGGAGGCCACCCCGCTGTGCGCCTTGGCGGTGGCCGAGTTGGCCCAACGTGCTGGCATGCCAGCCGGTGTGTTGAACGTGCTGACGGCGGACGCCGACAACTCGGTGGCCATTGGCCACGTGCTGTGCGACAGCGATGTGGTGCGCCATCTCTCCTTCACGGGCTCCACGGAGGTGGGCCGCATTCTGATGCGCCAATGCGCCGGCACGGTGAAAAAGCTGTCACTGGAGTTGGGCGGTAACGCGCCGTTCATTGTGTTTGATGATGCAGACCTCGACAGCGCAGTGGAGGGCGCGATTGCCAGCAAGTACCGCAACGCCGGCCAGACCTGCGTTTGCGCCAACCGCCTGTATGTGCAGGCCGGTGTGTACGACGCCTTCCTGGAAAAGCTGACGGCCAAAGTCAGCGCACTCACGGTGGGCAACGGGTTTGAAAGTGGCGTGAACATCGGGCCGCTGATTGATGATCAAGCCATGACCAAGGTGCAGCGCCATGTGGATGACGCGTTAGCCCTGGGGGCGCGCCTGCTGGTGGGCGGCAAGCCGGCCAGCGCAATCGGTGCGCAGTTCTTTGAGCCGACCTTGCTGGCGGATGTGACGCCGGCAATGCTGTGCTCGCGTGAAGAAACCTTTGGTCCCCTGGCGCCGGTGTTCAAGTTCAACACCGAGGCCGAGGCGATTGCGCTGGCCAACAATACCGAATTCGGGCTGGCCAGCTATTTCTACAGCCGCGACATTGGCCGTATCTTCCGCGTGGGTGAAGCGCTGGAGTACGGCATGGTGGGTGTCAACACCGGCCTGATCGCCACGGCGGAAGTGCCTTTTGGAGGCGTCAAGCAATCGGGCCTGGGCCGCGAGGGCGCGCACCAAGGCATGGACGATTATGTGGAAATCAAGTACCTGTGTCTGGGTGATATCCAGAAATGAGCGTTTGAGTTGCCGCTGATCTAGCGGCGCAGACAGGAAAAATGCAACCGCTGATCCAGCGGTGAGAAAAAAAAGCAGCCGCTGATCCAGCGGCTGCTGCGTTTCGGCACCTGGGGCCTTGTGGGCCTCAGGGTGCTGCCGAAATCAGTTGAAGTCAGCGCTCAGGCTGATGGACACAAAGCGCGGTGCGCCGAGGTAGTAAGCGGGTGTGTCGGCCTTGACCTTGCCCACGGCCACCGCGTTGATGCGGGTGCCGGAGTTGGAGTTGCGGTATTGCGTGTTGGCAATGTTGCTGACGTTGAAGCGCAGTTGCGTGTTGCTCATCACGCCGACGTTGCCGAAGTTGTAGCCGGCGTCGAAGTCGCCCACGGTGTAGGCCGGTACTTCCTCGTCGTTCAATAGCGTGGCGTATTGCTTGCCGGTGTACTTGAGTTTGACGCGGGCATAAACCGGGCCCACCGCGTACTGCAGCGAGGCGCCGAACAGGGTCTCCGGTGTCAGCGCGAACTGTTTGCCATTGGTGGCGATCACTTGCTGCTGGTTGTCCGACCCCAAGGCCGAGATGTCGTTCTTGATTTGGCTCTTTTGCAGCGTGGCCGAGGCGTAGGCCGTGAAACCGCCGATTGGGGCGTTACCGATTTCGAACTCCAGGCCTCGGGTGTTCACATTGCCGGCATTGGTATAGGTGCTGGTTTGTGAGGCCGAGTCATAGGCGTTGGCCTGGCGGTCCTTGAAGTCGGCGTTGAAGAAGGTGGCCGACAGCGACAGGGCGCGGGTTTGCAGGCGGTAGCCTACGTCCGTCATGACGGACGTTTCAGCCTTGGTGGCCGTCACCAGAGTCACCTGGCCCGTCGTGGGGTCCAATTTCACGTTGCTGCCGGTGAAGGCGAAGTTGGGCGGTGCGCGGAAGTTTTTGCCCACGTTCATGAACAGCTGTTGGCTCTTGTCCAGGTTGAAGCGCACACCCGCCTGAGGCAAGAGTTCGTTGAAGCCCTTGCTCATGTTGTAGGCGGTTGTGAAGTTCTCGTTGACGTAGTTCGTGACATCACGCGTCACGTGCGGTGCACGCAAGCCGACGGTGAACAAGCCGCGCTCGCCCATGAAGCTGATGCTGTCCGCCGCGTAGGCCTGGTAGGCGGTGCTGATGGTTTTCCAGTCACGGCCTTCGTAGGTGGATCCGTCAGGGCGGGTGATCTGGCCGCTTTGCAGCCAGATGTCGCTAGGGTTGCCAGCGGCATCCACGGCCACCGCGGGCTGGGTCTGGCGGTGGGTGGCGCGCTCGTACCAGAGGCCAAATTTCAGCTGATGGGCACCCATCGTCTTGTTCACTTCTGCCGTCACGCCGGGGCGCGAGGTCTTGGTCACGCTACCGCGGGCCACGATGATTTTGTCCAGCGTGTCGCCGTCGCCGTTGAGGTCAACGCCCGCACCCGTTTTGCCGGTGCTGGTGTTCAAGAAGGCTGTTTCAGACAACACGGCCTGCTGCGTGCCGCCGGTGCCGAAGCCGGTCCACAAATAGGGCTGCACCTTGAGGTAGGTGTCTTCGGCCAGCTTGAACGAGCCGGAAACCGAGGCCACCACGTTCTCGAAGGGGTTCATCGAGAGCTTGTAGTAGGCCGGGGTCGGGCCGGTTTCAACTTGCGCCGTGCCCTTGACACCCGTCAGATGGCCAGGCGTGAAGGTGGACGAGAAGTCGCCGTTGTAGCCGTACGTGTTGAGCTGCGCCAGCGTGGGTGCGAAGAAGTTGTTGTTGATGGCGCGGTTGTAAAGCACCGTGCCCAAGATGGTGCTGTCGGGCGACAAGTCCCAGCGGAAGCCGGCGTCCACATGGTCCTTCTTGGCCGAGCCTTCGCCCTTCCATTTGTCGGCCTGGGTGTGCGAGTAGCTCATGAAGAGCTTGAACTTGTCATCGGCAAAGCGGCCGCTGTCAAAGCGCACAAACGTGCGGGTCAGTTTCAATCCACCCAGGGTTTGCGAAACGCGCACGCGGCGTTTGTCTTCAGGGTCGCAGGTGTTGATGCTGATATTGCCGCCGGTGGCGCCGGAGTGAGGGGATTCAACATCCGGGCTGCCCTGGGTCACGCTTTGGGTGCAAACGTTTTCCTGATCCACATATTCTTGCGGATAGACCGAGTAGCTGCCCGAGTCATTCACCGGCACGCCGTTGACCGTGAAGCCCAATTGGTCTGAATTGAAGCCGCGCACCGTCAAGCCGCCGCCGAACAAGCCGGTGGCGTCGTGGTTGAAGGTGTTGATGCCGGGCAGCAGGGCCAGTGCCTGGAAGGGGTTGCCGGTCGAGCGGTCTTTTTCCGTGGCGGCTTTGGTGACGGTGCTGCGGCCTTTCACGGCGTCTTCGTTGAGCATTTGGCCGGCGCCGAGCTTGCCGCCTTCACCGACGATGGTGATGGTGCCCAGGCGCACGCTGTCCTCTTTGGCTCGCGGCATGCCGCTGTCAGCTTCCTCGGCCGCAGCCGCTGCTGGAGCGGCGGCTTGGGCCAGTGCTGCCGAGGAAGCGAGCAAGGTGATGGCAATGCTCAGCGCTGTTTTCGAGAAAAGGGAAATCCCCATGGCTTGTGTACTCATGTCTGAAAAAGTCCTCAATGCGAAACAAAACAAAACTTAGAAATTCAGTTGGATCACTTGTTGGGGTGACCTGGCACAAGCAAACGTTTGCTTGTTTTTGACTTCGCCCAAAAATTCATCGAAATGCAGTGGATCAGCTTGCCCAGTTGCCGCGCCCAACAAGGGTGCAGCGCACGCATCAATTCAAGCCATGAACCCGCAGGCGCGCTCGTTTTTGATGCACGAAAACGTTTGCGGATTACTACTTCAGGCCAAAATTGACCTTCAAAGCGGGCGCCCAGTAGACGCTTCGACCCTCAAGGACAGCACAAGCAAATGGCGATGCGTCAATGGATCGTCATAAGCACAATGCATGCCACGCTTGATGGCGACCCCGGCGCAGTGCACTCCATCTTGTTCTCGGAGGGCATCCGCAGGGCACCGCTTTGGCAAGCCAATCCCAGCCCACACGCAAGTGCAAGCAGGGACTGCGACCGCGATTTTGAATTGTGAATATTCTGGTTTGGTGACATGTGCCATTTGGACTAGAACTTGTTGCATTGCTGCGACAGGTTGCGTTTCGTATGTCTTTTCGCAGGGGCAATTTGGGGCGTTAATATCCGCCGCCTGAGCATCGGAGCCGGCCGAAGCCGGTCGTGGTCGCCAATGGCTTTGACATGATTTTGTCGCCTATATGCTTTCTTCTGTATTCAAGATGGGTCGTTTTGCCTTTTAAAACTCAAGAGAGTTTGGGTGCGACCGGTCATCCACCTGTTGGAGTTACGCCTTGCTGTTCACCGCCCGTATGTCCGCATTTGTCCAGTGGCGCCGCACCGGCGCCAGTCTTGCGTTGGTCAGTTTGCTGGCCGCCTGCGCCCAACCCGGGTCAACGCCGGCCGATGCCAAGCCCCCAGCCGCCGCAAGTGCCGCGGCCTCTGTGCCTCAGGCCGTGTTGCTTCGCGCACCGCTCACCCATGAGCTGAGTATTTTTTCGATCAACGATTTCCACGGCAATATCCAGTCACAGTTGCCGACACCCTTGTCGCCGCGCTTGCCCGACGCGTATTCGGGCGAGTTGAAGGCGCAGCCGGCGGGCGGCGTGGCTTATCTGGCAACAGCCATTCGGCGCTTGCGGGCCGAGCGGGCGAATTCGCTGTTCGTGGCGGCTGGTGATTTGATCGGGGCGTCGCCGCAGATTTCCTCCTTGCTGAAGGACGAGCCCACGCTGGCCGCCTTGGGACAACTCGATTTGGTGGGCAGTGCATTGGGCAACCATGAGCTGGATGCCGGCTTGCCGGAGTTGCTGCGCAAGGCGCACGGCGACTGCTTGCCCCAGGGCTGTTTGTGGCCTGATTTCAAGGGGCCAGGCTTTCCGTACCTGGCGGCCAATTTGTTGGACGCCAAAACTGGGCAAACCATTTTGCCGAGCTACGTCATCAAGCAGGTGGATGGGGTCAAGATTGCGTTCGTGGGCGCGATCACCAAAGACACGCCATCGGTGGTGGTGCCGCGTGCAATTGTCGGCCTGCGTTTTGCGGATGAAGCGGCCACGCTCAACGCTTTGGTCCCGCAACTTCGGGCCGAAGGCGCGCAGCTTTTGGTGGCCGTCATTCATGAGGGCGCCGAGTACCGCGGTGCCGCCAATGATCCCAGTTATGCCTGTCCGGGCCTGCAGGGGCGTGGGGTGGAAATTGCGCATGAGCTGGACGCCGCCTACGGCCTCATCATCACAGGGCACACCCATCAGGCGTATACCTGCAAGGTGGCAGGGCGCTTGTTGGTGCAGGGTGGGAGTTATGGGGGATGGATTACCGAGAGCCGGCTTACGCTGGACGGCGCCGGCAAGGTGCTGGATGCACAGGCGATCAATCACCCCGTCTTGCAATCGCGTTATGTGCCGAGCCCCGAGTTGGCGGCTTTGGTGGACCGCGCGGCGGCCTTGACCGCGCCGGTGCGACTCAAACCGGTGGCCTTGCTGGCGGAGGGGGCGAACCGCGCCATCAAGCCGCCCTTGGGGGATTCAACCTTGGGCAACCTGATTGCTGACTCGCAACTGGCTTATGCCAAGAAGCATGGCGGGGCGGACATTGCACTGATGAACACGGGCGGTATCCGCGCTGATCTGGTGGTGGAGCCTGGCCAGCCGGTGACCTTGAGCGATCTGGTGGCGATTCAGCCCTTTGGCAATGAGTTGGTGGCGCTGACACTGACCGGGGCGCAGCTGCGGGAGTTGCTGCAACATCAATTGCCCAAGGGTGACAGTGCATGGCGCTTTTTGCAGGTGTCCAGCAGCCTGCGCTACCACTGGCATTCGGGGCCGGACGGCCAGCCGCAGTTGGGTGAGGTCAAGGTGAACGGGCAGCCTTTGCAGGCGGCGCGCGCGTACCGCGTGGTCGTCAATAACTTCATGGCTGAAGGGGGCGACGGCAACAGCATTTTGGGCCGAGGCCGCGAGCGGGTTACGCTGGGCCAGGACATCGACGCCCTGGTGGCTTGGTTGAGCGACAACCCGGCGGCTGTGTCCCAAGCCAAGGCCGGGCGCATCGTGCGTGACTGATCCATTGGGGTTGGAGCGTACCGGTGATTTCAAGGCGGCACGCTCGGCCCGGTGGGTGCCTTGAGCAATTGCACGGCTCCGATGATGCCGCCTGCCATGCCGGCGTCGGATTGAATCACGACCCGCAATTCCCGCAGCACCGCGCCTGCAGGCAGTGGCAGGGTCAGGGCCTGGGGTGCGGGGTCGGTTTTGCGGCCGAGCCATTGGCCGTCCAGCCACACCTCGGCGCGACCCTGGATGGCGGCAAACGCCAGCACACCCCGGCCGTCCGCCACGTCGTTGCGGGGCGTGAACCGGGTGCGGTATTGCTGCCAAGTGGCTTGTGCTGATGCCGCGCGCGTCATGGGTGGCGCGCCCCATCCCCAGGTGTTCATGTCTTGGTCAGCCAGGGGCTGCGGCGGGCCCGGCGGGCGGCTTGTGAGTGGAGAAGTGCGCCACTCCGTCAGCCGGGTGGCGGGCGGATCTTGCTCAGGCGCGAACGCAGCGGGCAGGGCATGGTCAAGCAACGCCGCCGGGTCTGTGCCGAGCCTAGAGGCTTTGACGGGAAGCTTCAAGACTGCCGGCGCAAGGCCTTCGGCTTGAGCTTCAATCTCAATCTCCCCCGGCGTGGTGGTGAAATGGCTTTGCACAATCACTTGCGCCAGCCCGTGGAACAGCGAGCGGTGGGCACCTTTTTCATCCTCATGCGAGAGCGGGTCGCCATTGCCGTGGCCCAGGCTGCGGCCCGCGCCGCGCACCTCAATGTGCACCCGTGTTTGTGCGTCGGGTACGGCGCGGCCTTGCGCGTCGCGTACCCACAGCGTCACCGGCACGGCGTCTTGCCCGTCACCGGCCAGGGCGGGGCGATCGGCCTGCAGCGCCAGTGACACCCCTGGCCCGGTGGTTTCAACTGCGTCTCTTGAAACTTCGTGTTCGTGGTCGTAGCCCACCGCCTCCAGGAGGCCGGGTGCGTAGGGCACGTCAAAGCGCGCCACGCCAGGCCGGTCAAGGTGTTGCGTGCCAATGGGTTGGCCATTCAGCCTCAAGACCACGCGTTGGGCGTTGCTCATGACCATGACGGGAATCATCTGCCCGGCCTGCCCCGGCCAGCTCCAATGCGGCTCGATGTGCAGCACCGGGCGGTCTTCGCGCCATTGAGCTTGCCGGATGTAAAACGCCGACTTGGCAAAGCCGGCCAGGTCCATGATGCCGAACATCGAGCTCACTGCCGGCCAACTTTGGGGCGTGGGCTCACCCCGGTAATCAAAGCCGGTCCAAGCAAATCCGCCGGCCATGAAAGGGCGTTCGGCCAGCATCGTCCAAGACGCCCGGTGGTTGAGCCCCCAGTCCGCCGCGTGCTCGTCGTCCGCCGGGATGCGGTCCGGGTCGTGGCTGGGGGCGTACACGCCGCGCGTCATGAAGGCGGAGGCATCTTCCGTGCTGATCAGCGGCGTTTGGGGGCGCTCCGCATGCAGGCGGTCGTAGTCGGTGTGCTGGTAGTTGAGCCCGATCACATCCAGCGCATGGCTGGCGTTCAGGTCACTGAAAAAGCCGCCATTCATGGCCGCAGTGACAGGCCGGGTCGTGTCCAGCGCTTTGACAGCGGCAGTCATTCGCCGGGCAATCTCGTAGCCGGTCTCGCCCCCTTGCAAAGGCTCTTCATTGAACAGCGACCACAAGATCACGCTGGGATGGTGGCGGTCTCGGCGTACCAGCCACCGCAGTTGCTGCAGCGTCTCAGGATCGGCGCCGAAATGCCGGTTTTCGTCCATCACCATCAAGCCGAGTTGATCGGCCAGATCAAGCGCTTCAGGCGGAGGCGCGTTGTGGGCGAAACGAACCGCGTTGGCCCCCATCGCTTTGAGCCGCTTCAACCGGTAGGCCCAGATCGATTGAGGCACTGCAACACCCACGCCAGCGTGGTCTTGATGGATGCAAACGCCCTTGATTTTGAGTGGTAAGCCATTGAGAAAAAAGCCTTGTTGGGCGTCGAACTTCAGCGTGCGAAAACCGGTGTGCCAGCTGCGGTGTTCAAGCACCTGGCCCTGTCGCAGCAGGCGTAAATGCACCTGGTACAGCTGCGGGTGGTCGACTGACCAGCGCTGGGGGGCCGTCACGTCGATGGGTAAGGCTGTTTCCAGTGAAGATTGCGCCGCGACGTGTAATTCGGCGCGGCGTTGCTCCACTTGGCGCCCCGTGGGGTCCAGCAGCGTGACTTCCAACGTGGCCGAGGCCGGTGCGGGACCGTCGTTGGCGAGCGACACAGCCATGGGCAGGCGCCAGCGGTCCTTCGCTGGGGCATTTTTTAGCGGCGTGGGTGTAGGCATGGGGGTGAGATGCAGCCCATCCGTGTGCAGATGCAAGGCGTCGGTTTGCGACAGCCACACATGGCGATAGATGCCCGCACCCTCATACCACCAGCCCTCCATGGCCTCGGCATTCACACGCACGGCGATGGTGTTGATTTCATCGCCAAAACGCAGATAGGGCGTCAGGTCGAGGTGGTTGGCGGTGTAGCCCGAAAAACTGCGGTGCAGCAGATGCCCGTTGAACCAAATTTCGGCTTGGCTGGCAATGCCGTCGAACTGCAACTCGATATGGCGCCCGCGCTGCGCGGCATCCACCCGAAGATAGCGCCGGTACCAGGCCAATCCCCGGGGGCGATAGCCTTGGTCCATATTGGCGCTGGGATCAAACGGCCCTTCAACCGCCCAGTCATGTGGCAGGTCCAGCGTGCGCCAGTTCGAGTCGTCGAAGTCAATGCCAGCGGGGCCGCCCGCATAGCCGGCCTTCATCTGCAGATAGGTCTGCTCGTGGCCAACCGCCGGGCTGAGCGGCAAATCACCCTGATGAAAACGCCAACCTTTGTCCAGCAGCAGCGGGGTGTCCATAGCCAGGGCCACGTCCAGTGACGTGAACCCCACGAACCCGACGAACACCATGAGTAAGCAGCGCCAAAGCCCTGCAAAGTGAGCCAAGCGTGCCAAGCGTGCCAAATGAAAATCTCCCATGTGTCGCGTCCATGCCAGTTTGGCTAAAGCTCGCGTCAAGCGCACGGGCTCCAGCTTCAATGTACGAAGACGACGGCTCCTCGATCTATGTTGTTTTTGCGTCTAGATATGTCAAATGATGGCGGGCAAAGGGTGCGTGACAGCAGTCATGTGTCGAAATTTTTAACACTTCTGCGCGGCAAACAAGGTAAGTTATTGATTTTATTGGATGGAACAAATATTACTTTTTTATGACAGTCAAATCAAACACCACTGAGGAACACTGACATGTCTACTAAAAAAGTTGCACTGTTCGCTGCCGTTGTCATGAGCCTCGGGGCTGTTGGCGCCGCCAATGCCTCCTTGGTTCAGAATGGAAACGGAACCTTCACTGATACGAGTACGGGCTATCAGTGGCAGAACATCAGCACATTCTGGGGTGTTCAAACAGTGTCCATGAATGCCTTGTTGCTGTCAGGCTTCCAGTTCGCCAACTTGTCCCAAGTTCAGCAACTTCAGGCAGATGCCCCTGCAATTGCCGCAAACTTTTACGCTGACGCCGCAGCTATGGGTGCTCCCCAGCCGACACCTCTCAATCGCGATTTGATCTGGGGTGTCTACGGCGACCTGAGTGAATACACTTGGAAATGGAGCACTAATGAAAGTGGCGTTTGGGCCTATTCTCAGACCGATGTCGGGAGTTACCCAGACATGGGCGCTTTCGCTGTCAATACCAATCCTGGCACCGTCCCTGAGCCTGCTGGCTTGGCACTGCTGGGCTTGGGTTTGGCTGGCTTGGCGACGATCCGCCGCCAAGGCAAGAGGGCCTGATCAGTCGTCAGGCTGCAAAAAAAAGGGCGCCGCGGCGCCCTTTTTTTGCGCCTGAAGTTGTCGCGACGCTGTGACGACAATTGAGCAGGAAGGGGCAAGGCCATCAGCCCCATCGATGGCAGGGCGCTGAAGAACTTTGGGTCGCCTCCCTTGTTTTCACTTCTGAATCGGATGATCGAAGATGAGGCAAGTTGTGCTTGCATGGGCGTACAGCTTTCCATCCGGTCCGACGATCCGGCCTTCCGCCGTGGCGGTTTGGCGACCCGCATGGATTAATTTTCCTTCGGCGCGGACGAGCGGGACTTTGTCAGTCAAAGCGCGCACCATATTTACCTTCAATTCAAGCGTGGTGTAGCCTTTTCCTACCGGCAAGGTCGAGTGCACGGCGCAGCCTACGGCGGTATCGAGCAATGTGGCGAACCATCCCCCATGCACCGTTCCCAAGGGGTTGTAATGCCGGCGGTTCGGCCGACCCTGGAAAACCACCGCGCCATGCTTAATGCGAATCGCAACGAAATCAAGCGTTTCACCGATGGGGGCGGGGGGGATTTTTCCTGACCGTATCCCCTCAAAGAATTCCATGCCGGAGAGACCCGCGAGTTGATCTTGCGGCGCAATATCGGGCGCAATCAGATTCGCGCATGCTTCCTCTTCTTCGGCCATCCACTGGGCTACAACCTGTTCGACATTCATGGAAATATCCTGGGTCAAATATTGCTGAAACCGCTGGAGTTGCTTTTTCACGCGCGAATAGCGACAGCTATCGAGCGAGAAACTCAAGCGTGCTGCGCACGAAATCGGCATGGAACTGAAAGATGCCGCCGTGACCCGCATCGGGGTAAATGATCAAACGGCTGTTCGGCAACCGACGCACCAGGTCGTAGGAGTTCGTTGTTGGCACCATTCGGTCAGCCTCGCCGTTGACGACGAGCACAGGCTGTTTGATCACGGAAAGGTCGGCCGGCCGTTTTTGGCCCCAGGCGCTCAGCGCCTGCAACTGCGCGATGTAGGCCACTATGCTGATTTCTTTGTCACGGTTTGCGGTGCGTTCATTCAATCGCGCCAGAAATGCTTGACCTGCTTCGATGCCATTCGGGGTGCGGGTGAAGAACAGGAATTGCTTCGGGTCCTGACCGCTCAACAAGCCTCGCATGAGGTCGTAGTTCGCGACCCCGGCAACGGCGCTGATGCCTTCGCCACCCGCTGGGCCGGTTCCTGCAAGAACCATTTTGCGCACGAGTTGCGGCTCCTTCAGCACCATTTCCTGGGCAATCATGCCGCCCATTGAAAACCCCAAAAGGTCAACCTGCGTGAGCCCCATGGCTTTGATGAAGCTGAGGGCATCGTCAGCCATTTGCTCTATCGAATTCGAGGGTGAACCACTGGATGCGCCGACCCCCCGGTTGTCGAAGGCGATCACATGGTGCTTCGCAGCAATGCCGTCCATGATCCGAGGATCCCAGTTGTCGAGAACTGCGGCCAGATGGACCAGGAACACCACGGGCGTGCCGCCATTGCTTTTTCCAAGCTCGCGGTACGCGAAGTTCACGCCGCCCGCCGTGATGGTTTGGGTGGGCACCGTCCGCCAGGAGTCTCCCGGCACCTGGCTGGGCACCTGCAGCTTTTGGGGGCGGCCTGCAGAGACCGGTTCGGCCGCTTCGACGGCTGTTGAAGGCAGTGTTGTTGCGATCGTGATCCCGAGCACCATAGCTTTCAAAAAATGTCGCATCGGGTGGGTTCTCATAGGATGGGCTTTCACAATCGGGTCTCAGTGGGCTTGGGGCAGATAGACCGGTGGCTGTGCTGCCAGGCCTTGGCGGACCTGCTCGGTCAGCGCATCGGCCAAGACTTCGTCGGCGCCGGCTTCCAAGCCGTCAAGCGCACGCTGAACAATTGCTTCGGCGCTGCTTTTCTGCACGTCGAAGCCACGCGTGAGATCGGTGTCCACATAGGCCATGTGCAGACCCAGCACCTGTGTCTTCTGGCTTGCCAATTCGTGCCGCAGTGCGTTGGTCAGCGACCATGCGGCCGACTTGCTGGCTGAATATGCGGCCAACTCGCCGCCGTTGACCCACGACGCCACCGACAGCACATTCAGCAGCGCACCGCCGCCGTTGGCCTTGAGTACTGGCGCGAAGGCTTTACTGACGTTCAGCATGCCAAAGAAGTTGGTCTCGAAGATGCGCCGCGTGACCGCTTCGCTGTCTTGCGCCAGAAAGCCACCGGGCTGGGCAACGCCCGCGTTATTGATCACCAGCGTCACATCAGACGCCCGTTGAACGGCGGCAGCAATCTCTTCAGGCCGGGTGATATCGAGTTGCAAAGCCTCGACACCCGGCAAGCTCACGGTTGCGGGGTCGCGGGCGGCGGCGTAGACCTTGTGGGCTCCACGGGCGAGCAAGGCGCGCGCAAACGCCAGCCCGATTCCGCGGTTGGCACCGGTGACGAGGACGACAGAGTTTTCGATTTTCATGAGAGATTCCGTGGAGTGAAAATTGGTATTGAATGATGGCCGTCATATGAAATGACGTGCCTTTTGTTGAACGACGGCGCTTTATTTCAGCTTGACGACGACCTTGCCCTTGGCGTGTCCTTGGGCGAGGTACGCCAGTGCTTCTTTGGCTTGCTCGAATGGAAACACCTTGTCGATCACCGGCTGGATGCGCTCTTCCTTGAGGAGTTCGCCGATTTGGCGCAACTGGTCACCATCGGGGCGCACGAACAGAAATGAGTAGCTTGCGCCCCGCTTTTTGGCAAGGCGAGTGATCTTGTGGCTCATCAGGCCGAACACAAACCTCAAGACGAAGTTCAACCGTTTGGCATGCCCAAACGCCGCGTCCAGTGGACCAACAATGGAGACGATTTGCCCACCAGGCTTGAGGATGGCAGTCGACTTCTCGATAGCGTCGCCTCGGACCGTGCCAAGCACCACGTCGTAGCCTTGCAGCACGTTCTCAAATTCTTGCTTTTTGTAGTCGACGATCTCGTCGGCGCCAAGGCGACGAACGAGTGGGACATTCCCTGTACTGGTGGTGGTTCCCACCTTGGCGCCGAGCTGCTTTGCCAGTTGGATCGCGAACGTGCCGATGCCGCCGGACCCAGCGGGGATGAACACCTTTTGCCCAGGCCGCAACTGGGCCCGCTCCTTCAAGGCTTGCCACGAGGTGAGCCCAACCATTGGGACTGAGGCCGCCTGCACGAAGTCCAGATTGGCAGGCTTCAGCGCAGCGGCGCTCTCGGGGACCACGGCGAATTCAGCGAGCGCGCCCCTGCCTAGATCGAAGAGGCAGGCAAAGACTTCATCACCGGGCTTGAATCGCGTCACACGGCCACCCACCTGCGTCACCACACCGGCCAAGTCGTTGCCCATCGTCGCTGGAAGTTTGAATGGCAGAACGGGTTTGAACGTCCCCGTAGGAATCATGTTGTCAATCGGATTCAAGCCCACCGCGTAGACCTGAACCAGCACTTCGTCTGGCTTCAGTGCGGGGAGGGGAACGTCGGTGAACCCAATTTCGGGCGACTTGCCATAGCGTTTGAAGGTGAGTGCTTTCATGGTGTTCTCTTCTCAACGAGCGGTAGAGGCGAATTCCGTGATTCGTTCGTTCTTGTTGTTTTGTATGATGATCATCATATTTTTGGGTAAAAAAAGGCTTCAACCTGCGGATTCAGTTTTTGGCAAGGCGAGGCTTTTCAAGGTGGCGCTGCACAGCGCGTCGGACAGCGCGTCGTCATTGACCGCGCGGGCCAGCATCAAGGTGCCCACCATGGTGGACACGGTCACGAGCGCGCGCTCGTGGGCGCTGGGGTGCCCCCAGTCCGGCAACTGGCGGGCGATCAGGTCAATCATCTCCTTGATGCGGCGCGTGGCTGCACGGCGTACCTCGGGCGATTGGCGGGGCATTTCAGAACCCAGGGCTGAAACCGGGCAGCCGGTTTCGATGCCCTCCAGATGCGCTTTTGAAAGATAGGCCTGCATCAGCGCTTGCAGTGCCTGCTCAGGCGGTGCTTTGGCAATGACCTTCGCTGCATTGGCATTGGATTCAGCGCCGGCACGGTCTGCCGCCTCGGCCAGCATGGCTTCGCGAGATTCGAAATGAGCATAAAAGGCGCCATGCGTGAGCCCGGCTTCTTTCATGATGTCAGCAACCCCCGTGCCGTCATAGCCACTACGGCGGATGGCGCGTGCCGCGGCCACCACGATGCGCTCGTGTGAAGCTTCTTTGGCGGCGGTTCGTCGGTTGGGTTCATTTCGCATGATGCTCATCATACACGAAGCGCGAAAAGACCTTGAGGTTTGTGCTGAGACGTTGTTGCGATGCTGATCGGCAGGTTGTACAGCGGCCAGTGATGATCCCTCAAATGAGGGATATTTATCCGCCGCTGGCTAGGGCCGGATGCCCTGCACATAGCTTTTCGGTGTCCAAATGGCGACTCGGCGTGTCAGAAAGGGCGAGAAGTTTAAGTCGCCGTCCCGCGAGCCAAGTTGAAGCGATTGACTTGGCGACTGCGAAGTCTGCCTGTCGTGTGGACGCTATGAATTCTGACTTGCCAAGCGGGCCTCTCAAAAGCCGAGGAATCGCAAGCCGCGCGTACTAGACAAAGTCGGCAGCAGCCCAGTTTGACCGACTTAGATTGAGAGACAAAAGGGAGGGCGACCTGGATATTCTCGACAACGCTCAAGCGAGTTTACGAATCTTCCCAAGCGATGCACACCCAATTGCGCTCAGATCGGACTTCAAAAAACGACCTTTTCCGGCCAAGCGAGTCTTGATTCCATTTGAGAGCGAGTTCAGCCTTGAGGACATGTCCAAGCTCATCCGTGGTTCGATGCCCCGCGGAATGGATGAGAAGTGGTTCATCTATTTTGAGAGCACCGCGCTGCACATGCATCGCAGTTGGACCGGTTTCTGTATTTTCCGAGTCCATTTCGCGCTGACATCGGAAGGCTGGTTCAGCAGGCACATCGAAGCCAATCGGCACGCCGGTCAATATGGCAGCGCAGGTGCCGCTGAAGATTTTCGTTTGGTTAAAGATCTCTTGCAAATGTTGGTTGATGTCACTCGGCCTTGAGGTTTTAGGCTGAACTAGAATTGAGACATAACTGCCAATTAAAACAGTCGATTGGCAAATACCAAAAGCCGCCGGCACGTACTGGCGAAGGGAAGGGTCTATGTCATACACCTGCATGCCGCAGCAAGCCGCGCCCTGGGCGCGCGATGCCTCTCTTGAGACTTGCCAAGAGCTCTTTTGCCAACGAGCTGGCGATCCCTTCCCGCAGTAACTTGGCTTGCTAGCAGCGTGGCTTGCTGGCTTTCGGCCAGCCTTGCCCCAAGACCACTGTTGTGGCTTGAAGTCTTCCTCCTAATTTGCTGTCTTCGGCATTCAGTGCTCTTTTGGGTTCGGGTGCCTTTTGTGCATTTACCTGTCTATTGCCAATGTCGTCTGATCAATTTGAACTGATTTCAACCGTTCTGCACTGGAGTGTCGGCAGCCTGCTAGTGGCCGCGTTGCTCGCCTTTCTCTGGCAGTTCGTCCTTCCCGGTCGACGGGTGGGCCAGGAACTTCGTACTGCGAAGAAACTGCTCCAAACGATGAACCAGAGCGGGACAGTCTTGGACTTGGATCGCATCGGCACCGAGGTCATGACTAGTACCGAGTTACGTCATGGATGGGACGAATTTCGGGATACCTTGCACCCGCAGAAGCAAGCCAACGCCATGGGCGTGATGGAAGTTAGCCGGTGGCGTGCCACTGCGATGGCCAATAGCTTTTTTACTGAGCAGGCTTTGGTTGATGCGCCACTGCGCACCGAGTTCTATAAGCACTTGCCGGGAATTCTGACGGGCCTCGGCATCATCGGAACCTTCTCTGGACTGATCCTTGGACTGCAGGGCTTCAAGGTCTCAGATGATGCCGGGGTTGTGCGCAACAGCTTAGAGACTCTCATCACAAGCGTTGGTGGGGCGTTCATTGTTTCTGGTTGCGCCATTGCGTTGGCGATGGTGGTGACAACGTTTGAAAAGCTCTTCGTCAATTGGCGATACACCGAGGTGGAGGCGCTATGTGGGCTAATTGATAGCCTGTATGACTCAGGCGCTGGTGAAGAGTATTTGCAGCGCTTGGTTGAAGCGAGCGAGACGTCTGCCACGCAGGCCATGCAGATGAAGGAGTCGCTGGTCACCGATTTGAAGCAGGTGCTGACGGAGATCAGTCAGCAGCAGATCGCCACCATGAACGCTAACAGCATGCAACTGGGCTCGACGATCACCAGCAGCATCAGCGAAGGGCTCAAGGAACCCCTGGCTCGCATCTCAGATGCTGTGCAGAACGTCAGCGGCAGTCAAGGTGAGGCGGTGAACAAGTTGTTGACCGACGTGCTCTCGGGCTTCATGGCGCAGATGGAGGGAATGTTTGGCTCGCAGATGACCAGTGTGAATGAGATGCTGGGCCAGACTGCAGCCACGATCCAGCAGGCGTCGATGCGCTTCGAGGCACTTGCGAACCAGATTCAGCAGGCCGGTACAGGCGCAGTGGACGGCATGGCCAAACGCATGGATGAGGCTTTGCAGCAGATGCAGGCGCGTCAGTCCGAGGCCAATGAACACATGCGTGCTTTCATCGATGAGCTGAAGTCCAATGTGGCCAAGGGCCAGACGGAGTCTGCTGAGCTGACGCTGGGCATGATGCGCGAGTTGGGCGATAGCACCAATGCCTTACTCAAGGGCCTGCAGCAACAGGCGCACTCGGCGCAGGCGGAGCAGGCGCAGCAGCAGGCTTTGATCGCCAAGCACACGGGGGACTTGCTTGAGGCGCAGGCGGAGGCTGTCGATGATTTGACGGGCGCCGTTGAGGCGGCTGCCGCAGCCATGCGTGATGCGATTGCCGGCCTGAAGACCAGCACCCAACAGAACATTGAACGCATGGGGACAGGTGCTGAGCGGCTTTACCAGGCCAGCAATACGCTCGGCGACCGTTTGACCGATATGAAGTTGGCGGCTGGGTCGGTGACCGATTCGCTGGGCGGTTTGAACGCAGCCAGCAGCACTTTGACCCAGGCTCTCGCCGCCACACAGCAGGTGTTGGGTGATCACAAGGCGGTGCGCGACACCTTGGCAACGATGGTGCGTGACTTGCGCGAGACGATCGAGACAGCCAAGCGTGAGGCGGCGATGACGGCGCAACTGGTCAATCAGCTCCGGCAAGCCAGCGAAACCCTGGGGGCTGCAGCGACTGAGGCGGACAGCTACCTAGGTTCCGTTTCTGAGGTGCTGGGGCAGGCCCATGCCGAGTTCGCCAAGCATATGGAGACCACCTTGCGCGAGGGCAACCGGAGTTTCCATCAGGAGCTTGCTCAAGCTACTGGCTACCTCAAGGACGCGATCCGCGACCTGGGTGATGTGGTGGATAGCATGCCCCAAAGTGCTTGACGTGCCGGAGACTGAAACATGTTAGGTATGCAAGCCTCCTCCCGCCGGCGCGCGCGCGACGAGGGAGAAAAGCCGTTCTGGATCTCGTTCTCGGATCTGATGTCGGCACTGATGGTTCTCTTTCTTGTGACGATGAGCGTGGCTTTGCTTGCTGTGACTAAAAAGGTGTCGGACGCAGATAGGGAAGAACGCGAGCGCATCGAGGCCATTGAGGAGTTGATGGATGAAGTCCAGAGGGTCGTTACGCAAAAGGAGTTCGAGGGCGTTCGCATCATCGGCAACACCATTGACTTTGGCCCCCGCGGCAAGTTCGAGCGAGAAGGGCAGAACACGCTTTCACCGCCGCAGCGAGAAGTGATTCGACGGTTCACGCCTAGCCTTTTGGATAAGCTCAGGAATACAAAGGCAGGTCGGCTCTGGTTCAAGCGTGCGGTTGTTGAAGGTTATGCCAGCCAGACCGGTTCATACCTGTTCAACCTAAACCTTAGCCTGGAGCGTAGCGGGCGGGTTCTGTGTGAGCTCTTGCGGGCTTCTCCCACGCTCACGGACACGCTTTCTGAGGACGACAGGAAGCTCATTGCCACCAAGTTCTTCGTGGGCGGGGCCTCCTTTAACTCCTTGCGTGCGGATGACGAAGCGAGCCGACGCATCGAGTTCAAGTTGGAGTTCAAGACGCGGCAAGAGCGCAAGGATGAGGAGAAGGCGCCACCACCTGCCGTGGATGATGGTCGATTGACCCACGCCCTGAATGTGAACAATCAATGTCAAATTCAAGATCGCTTGGGGCGCTGAAGCTTGCTTTGGGCGAGGCCATGGACCCGCAGCTGGTTTTCCACGCGCCAGTGTGGGGTGACCCGCAGGCCATGAGCAGGGCCTTGCGGGAGATACGCAAGGATCTGGCTGGTAGCGGTGAAACAAAGCCCAATGCCGACGTCATGCAGGCCGCACTCACGCGCTTCTACGAGACCCAGACGTTCGCCAGTTTCACCGAGCTGAAGTACGTGTGCTACGGCGTCACGGTGCCGATTGGCAAGCACAAGGTTCGTCTAATTGATCGCCGGCCCTTGTTTGGCCAGGTCCTGTCGGCGGTGGAAAAGCGGGAAGGCCAGGTAAAGCAGTTCAGGCGCTGTTATCAGGGCCTGCTGAGTGCCTACTTTGGGTTTTCAGATAGTGGCGAGGATGATGATTCTGGTTCGGCCAATTGGCGACGTCTGCGTGGTTTCCTTGGTACCAAGCTAGACGGTGTGCGCAAGGGCGCCCGCCAGCGCGGTGAGCCACCGCCTTGGTTGGATCTACTAGGTGAGCATCGCAATCTCCTGGGTGAGGACCCCTGTGCGCCTTACGCCGGGGCGCTGGCAAATGGGGATACCAGCGGGCTGCGCGCGGTGTGCGAAGGGCTGGGCATTCCGAGTAGTTCCTGGGTCTGGGACGATGCCTTGATGGCCTACGTCCGCTTGGTATGTTCGGGCTCTGATCCTGCATACAAGCGTGGGCTGCCCGGTGTTCTGGATTTGGTGAACGATCGCATTGAACTGCGTTTGCCGCAGCGACTGGCGACCAAGGCCACGGCCTTGACTGTGTCTCGTTACTCCAAGTGCGAAGACCGGACCGAGCATGGCGGTTTGCGTGACACCGCATTGGCGAAAGTGGGCAATCCTTGGCTTGCGCGTTCCGCGTGGGACGCCGAAGTCAACGATGAGGCGGCGCGCCAGATGGTGGAAGGCTGGCTGAAGCGGCGCTTGATTAAGGACTTCTTTGAGCTGCTGGCCCAGGACGGCGGTGCCGATGTTCGGCGTCTGGACTACTGGTTGAAGTGGGAACCCAAGATCTCAGATATGTGGTTCATCTTGGGCGCTGATGCTCGGCGTAATCCGAGTCCTGAGTTCAAGGGTTTGCGTAGCCGGATGGCGGGGCGAGCTCGAGTCTTGACGGACCCCAATGGCCTAAACAACGCGTTCGTGATGCGAATCGGGCCCCTGTTGGTCATCGAGTTTGGTGCAACCGGCAACGCCTGCTACATATTTGCCGCAAGTGACTTCAAGACCGATTTGGATGAGCCGCAGTTCACTTTGACCCAGTTGAAGCAGCGGGTGGATGAGACTCGAATCTCGCACAGTGGGCCTTGGGAGGGGAAGCTCGACGCTGAGCTCAGCCGACTATTGAGAAGCACGCCTGCATCCAGGGGGCATTTGCGCGTCCGTCCTGCACCTGTGGAACCTCGACCGGAGACCGCTTGGCCTGCAGCCCAGCAGATTGCTCAGACGGCCCAGCGGCGAGCAGAGTCTTTGGACAGTTTGGACGATGCGTCAGCTGAGGGCGCGGGCACAAAGCTGAGTGTGTTTGACGCCATGCAGATCATTGCTCACTGCCGCACAGTGGGCCTCAAATATGAGGACCGGCGTGACAAGGGCGGTAGTTTCTGGGTCTTGATGCACGACCCTAGTGAGTTCAGAAGTTTTGCGAGTCGGCTGGTAGCCCATGGCTTTCGACATGCCGAAGGCAAGGGTTATTGGTTGAGAGGCGAAAGATAAGCATGTTCGATCGTTTTTTTTCTCGCGGTGCTGCAAGTTCCGATCAGAAGGTGACTTCGCCCGCCGTTCAGTTTGATGCCAAGGGCATTCGCTATCGTTCACCCGCCCCGACGACAGCGCAGTGGTTGGCCACGCCTTACGAATTCCCAGCGTCGGCAGACCTCGGGGCGCGTTTGCAGCAGGTGTTTCTTGAAGGTTTGGGTGAGCGTGCCGAAACGGACTTCGTGCTTTCCTGGACGGATGTCTATGCACTCTTGAGGCATCCAGAGCTCACCAGTTTCAGAGAGGCATTGTCGATACCGGCTGAATCCCAAGCGCGCCCAAGGCTGACCAGCCGCGGCGCGCTGATGGACCAGAATTTTGCAGTCCTGTTGGACGCCTGGGTGGACGTCAATGGGCGCCCCTTGCAGCCAGCGCCGCGCTTGGAGGGCAAGGTGCTGGTCACCGGTACCTCAGTTCAGCTGCTTCCTGAACCTGCAGGTCATCTGCTCGATGAGTTGGCGAGGTTTCACGCCTATCCAGAAGCAGAGCGCAGTTTGGCGTTCAAAGAGCAGTCTTACGGGCGCATGCGCAAGCTGGCCAAGGACTTGGGCGCGCCGGTTTCGGACTATGTCGAGCGCACCATAGTCTTGACGCCCGAGCGACTGCAACTGGCCATGGATGCTCGAGGCGAGGGCGAGGCGCGGGTGGTTGAGGTTATTCCCACCTTCGAGACCGCACCGGCCCAATGGTTGAGCCTGTTCGACCGTTTGCCGTTGCAAGACAGCTATGACGTGCCCGATGGCCCGTCTTTAGTTCGCGTGATCTTGGCGCCCGAGGTCAAGGAGGTGCTAGCAGAGATCAAGCGTATGCCGGGGAGGCGTGTGGCGGGGCCGCGTGCACAAGCCTTTGTACGTAACCCATACGCGGTGTTGGGTGAGCAGGCTAAGGCAGTGATCGACCAGCGGCAGTTCGAGCGTGCCCGAGATGAAGCTGGGATCCAGTTCACGCGCTTCACACCGTTCGCAGAACGTGGCACCCGAGGTCAGGTCACTCGGGTGGGGCTGCAGGTTGAGACCTTGAGCGAGCTGGGCATTCCGTCCGAACCCATTTGGTTCATGACGCCTGATTCACTTGCATCCTTCATGACTCGTCTTGAAAGGGCCTTGCAGGAAGGGGCGCAGTGCTTGGCCTTCCATCGACATGAGTTGGAGATTCTGGGTGATACGGCGGATCACCAGAAGCAGTTGGATGGATGGTGGAGGGAGTGGGCACGACCCGCGCTTTGGACTGCCGAGGAAGTGCTGGACCTTAGTAACTATTCGTCTCGCATCGAAGACATCGGGGTCGAGAAGCCCTTCGTGACCCCTGTAATCGCTCGCGATGATGGCGGGCAAGGGTGGTTCGATGGCAATGTGACCGCTGGTTTGCGGATCGAGAACGGACCTGAGGCATTGCCGACCGTCTTGCCGATTCAGTTTGCAGAGATTCCAGCATTGCAGGAAGTTGTTCGCATTGCGGAGGCCCGTGGACATGCTCAAGTCTGCCTACCCGGTCTGCAGGCGCCCGTACCTACGGTGGATGCGCGTAAGGCAGTGGAGGCACTTGCCAAGGCCGCACAGGATATTCAGCGCAAGGAGTTTGTGCCTGAGCGTGTAGGCCGCATAGAAACGCCCAAGAAGCGCTTGATCCTGAAGCGCAATCTGGATGAACTCGACTATGACGAGGCGCGCGCAACGTCTTTGCTGGCCCCAGAAGGGCTAGAGCCTATCTTGCCTACCAGTTTGCGCACAGAGTACCCGCTCAAGCAGCACCAAAGGGCGGGAGTGGCATGGCTGCAACATCTGTGGCGTGCTTCGCCGACCATGTGTCGCGGCACTGTCCTGGCCGATGACATGGGCCTAGGCAAGACCTTGCAACTGCTGACCTTTCTAGCCACTTGCTTCGAGGCGGAGCCGAATCTCCCTCCTGCCCTGATCGTGGCACCTGTGGCGCTGCTGGATAACTGGCGCAATGAGCTAGGTCGCTTTTTTGAACCTAACACGATGCCCTTGCTGACCTTGTACGGTGATGTACTTCGGCAATTGCGAGTCGGCAAGCATGAAGTTGATTCAGAGCTCAAGCAGCAAGGTGTAACTCGGCTGCTCAAGAAAAATTGGGTTGGTGACGCCAAGTTGGTGTTGACCACCTACGAGACCATGCGGGACTTGGAGTTCGCGCTTGCAAGCCAGCAGTGGTCGGTCATGATTTGCGATGAAGCGCAGAAGATCAAGACTCCCGCTGCCATGGTCACGCGCTCGGCCAAGAAGCAGAAGGTTCGATTTCGTATCGCCTGTACTGGGACGCCTGTAGAGAACACGTTGGCAGACTTGTGGTGCTTGTTCGACTTTGTTCAGCCAGGGATGCTGGGGGCGCTTAGCCACTTCTCTCGAACTTACCGTCAGCCTATTGAGGCCAAGACCGATGAGCAGATCGCCAAGGTGGAAGAGCTGCGCAAGCTGATTCAGCCGCAGATTTTGCATCGGAAAAAAACCGAAGTTGCCAAGGACTTGCCGGTGCCGGTGGAGGATGCATCTTGCAAAGAGCTGCCCATGTCGGCGTATCAGTTGCGCTTGTATTCCTCGGCGCTGGCGATTCTGCGCGAACAGCGAAGAACTAACCCATCTGCTCAACTGCAAGCCCTACAGGCGATTCGCAAGATCTGCTCTGACCCGCATGGACATGCTGAGCCCGACACTCGAGCACTTCCAATCGAGCGCCTTGTGAACGAGTCGCCCAAGATGGGTTGGTTGGTCAATCGACTGAAGAAAACCGCTGCTGAGTCGGGTGGCGACCACAAGGTCATCGTGTTCTGTGAGTTCCGTGAACTGCAACTGCAGCTTCAGCGGGTCATCGCTGCATTTTTTGGATTTGCTCCCAGCATCGTGAATGGAGACACCTCTGCGGACCCTCGGGCAACGGAGAACCGTCAGCAGTTGATAGATGCGTTCCAAAACAAGCCTGGTTTCAATGTGATCGTGTTGTCTCCGTTGGCTGTTGGTTTCGGAGTCAACATCCAGGCTGCCAATCATGTGATCCATTTCACTCGAACCTGGAATCCAGCAAAAGAAGACCAGGCGACGGCCCGCGCATATCGGATCGGACAGAAGCGGGTCGTGTCGGTGTGCTATCCCGGCGTGGTCAGCAAAGACTTCCCTAGCTTCGATGTGCGGCTGGATGCCCTGCTTGGCAAAAAGCGGGCCTTGGCGTCGGACATGCTCAACGGTTGCGGAGACTTGACCGCGGCGGACTTTGCTGATTTTGGATAGCGGAGTTGCCGGTAGCTCGCCTGGTGAGCCTATGAGGTCGGAAACTGATTGAGCAAGCACTACGACTTGCGATGCATTACACAACTTAGGGGAGAAGAGAACATGGCACTTATCGACCGCGGCTTGGTGATCGACACGCCACACATCGACCGAATTCTGTCCGGCGCGAAGACTTGGGAGATGCGAAGTACTGCGACCAAAATCCGCGGCCCCATCGCATTGATTCGCAAAGGATCAGGCCAGGTTGTTGGTACGGCAGAACTCGTAGATAGCTTGGGCCCATTCACGGACGCTCAGATGCTGGATAACTACTCACGGCACTTGATCGATCCAAGTCGAATCCAAAGTGGCGTGGTGGCCAAATGGCGGTATGCCTGGGTACTGCGCGATGCGAAGCCCTTAGCTCATCCAATCCCCTACGTTCACCGGCCAGGTGCAGTGATCTGGGTGGCACTGGACGATGCAGCCGTTCAGCGTCTGCGGTAGAGTGCCGCCGTTGCGGCGGACCAAGCACTGACCGTAGTCCAAATCGTATCCGCCAATTGGATCATCAGAGGCAAAGCGATCAAGTCGGCGCCAAAAAGATAAGGCCCGACAGGGCCTTATGAAAAATTTGAAGGTGATGGGAAGCCAATAAGACCTTGAATGCCCCTTGAATAGGGGTATAGCTGGCCGTGTGCCTTGTTTTGTTCCCCGGTTTACTTTGCGCTGCCACTCGGGCTGCTCTCTCGCACGCTATCCGCACCCGGCCTCGGCTTCCGGGGTACAGCTAGGTTGTGACACCTGTCTGCCAAGCCGCAAGGGTCAGATTTGAAAACTAATTGTTTGATTGGCTGACGGTTTTCAAACAGCAGAATTTTGTCTCGGCATGTGCCCTCAAGCGGTGTCCAGGATGTTTCGCCGCAGAGATTGAAAGCCCATACCCCCTTTGGCGCCGTTTGCTCTCCCAACTTCCGCCTTGGTTGCCCGATGTGGCTACAAATGCCAGCCCTTCGGAAACCGCGCCGCCATAAATGCGCAAAGTGCGCGGTCGCGTTGTTCCTCGCAAGCGTGAATGATGTTCATCAGCTTGGCCCGCGTGGCGTGGTGCATTCCCTTGGGGCCCTGCCAGTTCTTGTCCAATTTGGCCTCGGCCTTGTATTGCTCGCGCCAAGCTCGGCCCATTGCATCATCGGATTGGCTGCCGTAGCTGATCTGCCCGCAGTGCCGACAGATGAGGCAGTCGGCGTTGGTCAGCATGGGGGGCAATCCAAGGGTTTGGCAGAAAACCGGGAACAAAAACCGGGGAACACGCTCCTTTTTGTGCCCCGGTGTCCCGGTTTGTTCTCCGCATTGTTCCCCGGTCTACCTTGCGCTGTAAAGCCTTGTTGTGATTCATCCTGACGTGAAAAAGCCCCTAAGTCGTTGATTTACTTAGGGGCTTGATGCTTTGTGAACCCTAGTGATTCACTAAATTGGAGCGGGTGATGGGAATCGAACCCACGTGATTTGCTTGGGAAGCAAGAGTTCTACCATTGAACTACACCCGCGTCGGCGCAGATTATAGGGCACGGTTCGCGTGTGTCTGCCCGCGCAGTGCTGCGTCGAGTTGTGCGGCGTGTGGACCGAAGGCATAGGCGTCCATGCCCAGGGCCCCGAAGGTGAGGCTGGCGTGGATGCGTTGGCTTGAGGCGTTATGTTCGTCAGCACCAGCACCAGCACCAGCACCAGCACCAGCACCAGCGGCAACGAACAAGGGCAGCAGGTGTTCATCGGTTGGGTGCATGTGGACGGCGTGCGGGGCTTGGCGGCGGTAGTCCAGCAAGGCCGGCCAGTCGGCCAGGGCGATGCGTTGCTGCAGCCATTGGCGGAATTCAGCGCTGGCGGGAATTTCCGCGGCATCGATGGCCGGCATGCTGCCTTGGCTGAACAGCAGCCCGAGGTTGTGGGTGATGCTACCTGTGCCCATGATCAACACGCCTTGCTGCGCTAAGGGGGCCAGCATCTGCCCCAGCGCCCACAGCGTGGCCGGGCTTTGGTGAGGCGAAAAGGCCAGGGGGAGCACGGGCACGTCGGCATCGGGGTAGATGTAGCGCAGGGGCGTCCAAATGCCGTGGTCCAGACCGCTGTGATCCACGCTTTGGATGGGCACGCCGGTTTGTGCGGCGAGGGCTGCGATTTCGCGGGCCAGCGCGGGGGCGCCCAGCGCGTCGTAGCGCAACTGCTGGAGCTTGGGGTCGAAGCCGCCGAAATCGTAGACTGCGTGGTGGGTGGCCCCGGCAAGCAGGACCGGCGTGCGCGCCAAGGTGTGCGCGGAGATGGCCAGCACGGCGCGGGGGCGGCCGAATTGGGCATCCAGCGTCTGCCCCAGCTGCTGCATGAAGTGGCCCGCTTCACGGGGCTCCAGCGCCGTCATCGGCGAGCCGTGCGAGATGAAGAGGGGCGGGAAGCGGGGGGTGTTCAGGTTCGACATCATGGCTAGATTGGACGCCCGGCGATGCGTTGGGGGGTGGCAATCGCCTGAATGCGGCGTTCAGGACTTTTGTATGGTCATTGGGCGGGGCCGCAGCGGTGACTTGCGGAGTCGCTACAGTGCGGATCATGAGCAAATCAGACGCCGCCGTGCTGCCCCCAGCAAGCCTTCCTTCCATCCCACAGGCCGGCGCTCCGCCGACGGTTGTTGTCATGGCTTGGCGCCAATTGTGGCGAGACTGGCGAGCCGGCGAGTTGCGCTTGCTGATGTTGGCGGTCAGCTTGGCTGTCGCGGCTTTGTGCGCGGTGGCGTTTTTGTCAGACCGGATGGATGGTGGCTTGCGTCGCGATGCCGCCCAGTTGCTGGGCGGCGATGCGGTGCTGGTGAGTGACCAGCCGACGCCCCCCGCTTTGGCGCAACTGGCGCGTGACTCGGGCTTGGTGCAAACCACTTTGGTCAATTTTCCGAGCATGGCGCGGGCGCCTGAGGCACAAGGGGGCGCGAGCCGCTTGGTGGCAGTCAAGGCGGTGGGTACGGCCTATCCCTTGCGAGGCAAGCTGCTGCTGGAGGACGGGCGCGTGGTGGGCGCGCCCAAACTCGGCGAGGTGTGGGTGGACGCCCAGGTGATGGAGTCCTTGGGCTTGAAGACGGGCGACCCGCTGCTGTTGGGTGACTCTACGTTGCGGATTGGCGGGGTGATTGCCAATGAACCCGATCGCGGCGCTGGGTTTTTGAACTTTGCGCCTCGCCTGATGATGGCCGATGCGGATTTGGCGGCCACGGGTTTGATTCAGCCCGCCAGCCGGGTGAGCTATCGACTGGCGTTGGCGGCGGATCGTGATGCCGGGGCGGTGAGCCGTTATGTGCGGCAAGCCCAGGTTTTGATCGACAAGTCCGCCTGGCGCGGGGTGCGTCTGGATTCGCTTGAAACGGGGCGGCCGGAGATGCGCCAAACTTTGGACCGCGCCACCCAATTCTTGCGTTTGGTGGCGATGCTGTCGTCGTTGCTGGCCGCTGTGGCGGTTGCCTTGGCGGCGCGCGATTTTGCGGTGCGGCACTTGGATGATTGCGCCATGTTGCGCGTGCTTGGGCAGCCGCAGCGGCGCATTGCCTTGGCGTATGGCCTTGAATTCGGCGCGGCAGGGCTGACGGCGAGCCTCATCGGTGTGTTGATGGGGCTGGCTTTGCACTACGCGTTTGTGGGCTTGCTGGCTGGCCTGTTCACGGTCAGCTTGCCGCTGCCGTCGGTCTGGCCGGCCTTGGCGGGTTTGGCCTTGGGTTTGAGCCTGCTCTTGGGCTTCGGGCTGCCGCCGGTGTTGCAACTGGCTTCAGTGCCAGCGTTGCGGGTGATCCGCCGTGATGTAGGGGGTTTGAAAGGCAGCTCCGCGCTGGTGTTGGGCGCTGGCGTGGTGGGGTTTGCGGCGATCTTGATGGTGCTGGCGGGCGACTTGCGCCTGGGTTTGGCCGCAGCCGCTGGTTTTACCTTGGCGGTTGGCGTTTTTGCGCTGCTGGCCTGGGGCGCGGTTGTTTTGTTGCGACGTGTGGTGCCGCTGAATGTCAAAGGCAGCGGTGCGCCACGTTGGCTGGTGTTGGCAACGCGCCAGGCCACGGCGCGGCCTGGTTTGGTGGTCGTGCAGGTGGCGTCTTTGGCCGTCGGCCTGCTGGCGCTTGCGCTGTTGGTGTTATTGCGCACGGACCTGATCGACAGTTGGCGCAACGCCACGCCCAAGAATGCGCCGAACCGCTTTGTCATCAATATCCAGCCAGATCAGGCCACGGCATTTCGCGCCGAACTCACGCATGCTGGACTTGAAAAATATGACTGGTACCCGATGATTCGCGGCCGGCTGCTGAGCGTCAATGACCATGAAATCAAGCCTCAGACTTTCACCGATGAACGCGCGCAGCGCTTGGTTGAGCGTGAATTCAACCTGAGCCACACGCCCGGTTTGCCTGAACAGAACCAGGTGGTGCAAGGCCGTTGGGTTGACGGCGACACACAGGGCGTCAGCGTGGAAGAGGGGCTGGCCAAGACCTTGGGGCTGAAGTTGGGTGACCAGCTTGAGTTCGACGTGGCGGGTGTGCCCGTTGCGGGGCGCATCAGCAGTGTTCGCAAAGTGGATTGGGCGTCGATGCGGGTGAACTTCTTTGTCTTGTTCCCTTGGGCGGACATGCCTGAGTTGCCGCGCACCTTCGTCGCAGCATTTCGCGCGCCGACCAGCGTTGCGGCCAAAGAGTTGGATCAGCGCTTGACCCGGGAGTTCCCGAATTTGACGGTGATCGATGTGTCCGCGCAGCTGAACCAGGTTCAGGGCGTGTTGAACCAGGTGATTCGTGCGGTGGAGTTGTTGTTCGCCTTCACGCTGGCGACAGGCGTGGTTGTGTTGTTGGCGTCAGTCAGTGCCACGCGTGAGCAACGCGCGCGTGAGTTCGCCTTGATGCGTGCGTTGGGTGCCAGCAGTAAGTTGTTGACGCAGGTTCAGCGAGCCGAGTTGTTGGGTGTTGGGGCTCTGGCCGGCTTTTTGGCGGGTGTGGTGGCGGTGGCCTCAGGCGCGTTGTTGGCGCACTTTGTCTTTGGGTTTGAGTGGCATCTCAATGTTTGGGTGCCGCTGATCAGTTTGTTGAGTGGCGCGATGCTGGCGCAATGGGCAGGCTGGTGGACGCTGCGCGGCGTCTTGCAGCGACCGGTGATGCAGTCGCTGCGGGAGGCGTCCGCGCAGTAAGAGCGACGTCAGAAGGTTTCCCAGTCCCCGTCGCCAGCTGCATTGGCTTTGGCCGCCGGTGCAGGCGCCGGTGCTGCCGGCTTAGGAGGCGAGGTGGGTGTCGTGACGGCGTGTGCTGCAACGGGTTTGGTTGCCGATGCCGAAGAAGGCGCTGGCCGGCTTTTGTGGGCCATGCTGCCGGTGCCATGTGCAGGCCTGGGCGCTGGGGCCAAGGACTTGCCGCCGGCTTTTGATGAGGCCGATGCGGCTGACCCCGTGCCGCCTCCGTGGCTGCCCTGGCCCGCGTCGGCTTGGCTCAAACGGAACACCGACACGACTTCGGTCAAACGGCGGGCTTGATCTTTGAGACTTTCAGCGGCAGCGGCGGATTCTTCCACCAAGGCGGCGTTTTGTTGGGTCATCTGATCCAGTTGAACCACTGCGCTGTTGACTTGGCCAATGCCGTCGCTTTGCTCGCTGGATGCGGCGGTAATTTCGCCAATGATGTCGCTGACGCGTTGAACGCTGCCGACGATGTCGCTCATTGAATTGCCGGCAGCTTCGACCAGGCGCGAACCCACTTCGACGCGATCGACGCTTGCGCCGATCAGGCCCTTGATCTCTTTGGCCGCCTCTGCACTGCGCTGGGCGAGACTGCGAACTTCGCTGGCCACCACGGCGAAGCCGCGGCCTTGCTCGCCGGCACGGGCTGCTTCAACTGCCGCGTTCAGCGCCAGGATGTTGGTCTGGAAGGCGATGCCGTCGATCACGCCGATGATGTCGCTGATTTTCTTGGAGCTGGCGTTGATCTCGTCCATGGTCGCGACCACTTGGCCAACCACTTCGCCCCCCTTGGCCGCTGCGGCGGAGGCGGATGACACCAGTTGGTTGGCGGTCAACGCGGCGTCGGCGGTCTGGCGCACGGTGCCGGTCAATTCCTCCATGGACGATGCGGCCTCTTCGAGGTTGGCCGCCGTTTGCTCAGTGCGCTGGGAGAGGTCTTGCGCGCCCATGGCGATCTCGGTGGAGGCCGTGGTGATGGAGTTGCTGGCCGAACGAACGTCCAGCAGGATGTGCTGAATTTTTTCAGTGAACAGATTGAATGATGCGGCGATGCGGGCGATTTCGTCGCGCCCTTGTTCGGGCAGTCGGCGCGTCAGGTCGCCACCGCCTGCGCTGATTTCGTCCAGGGCTGAGCGCACGCGCTCCAGGCCGCCCAGCATGGTGCTGATCATGGTGGTCATCAAAACACCCGCAACCAACAAGACGATCACCAGCACCCCGGCGGCAGCCCTTAGCAAGGCGCCCATGGAGGCCAGCGCTTCACCCTTGTCGGCCGCCGTCACCAGCACCCAGTCGGTGTTGGCAATCGCGACGGCCCGCAGCAGAACGTCTTGCTCTCCGATGTGGGCCTCAACCCAGGGCGCGCCGGTGTCCTGTGCTCGCTTCATGGCGGCGCCATCAAGGCTGGCGGCCAGATCCGTCACCGGCTTCAAGGAAAGCTTGGGGTCGGGGTGGGCAATGATCTGTCCCTTGGTGTTGACCAAAAATGCAAAACCTTGCGGGGTCGGCTTGATGGCCTTGACGGTGTTCACCACATCAGTCAAGAAGACGTCTGATGCCACCACTGCAGTGGCCTTTCCACCTTCTTTGACGGCTTGCGCAAAAGTGACTACCAGCACACCGCGGGAAGCGTCGATGTAGGGGGCTGTCAGCACTGGGCCGTCACTGCTGGCGGCCAGCGTGTACCAAGGGCGACCGGTAGGGTCGTAGCCTTCAGGCAATTTTTGGTCGACATTGAAGAAGATGCTTTTGTCGGCGTGCGCCACGTAGGCGGCCTCGAGTGCGCCCGACTTGGCGGCTTCAATCAGCAGGGCTCGCGGTTCGGTGGCCTGGGCGCTGGGCAGCAAGGCGGCGACGATGTTCCTCTGGGTGCCCACCCACTGCTCAATGGTGGCGCCGCGGGCCGCGGCCAAGGCGTCTAGGTTGGTCAGCACTTGGCTTTGGGTGTGACCGCGCACGATGATGTAGTTCGCCGTGGTGGCGGCCAGTAGCGTCAACACAACCACGGCAACGCTGAGTCCAATCAGGCGCGTTTTGATCGAGTCAAACATTGGGTTCTCCAATTCGTGCGGTCAATTAACTTTGCGACAGGCACGGGCCGATGGGTCGGCCCTCAGGGCAGGTCTTGAAAAAATTGCATCGGCAGTGCATCTAGCGTCAAAAGGTTTCCCAATCGCTGTCATTTGTTGACGGTGAGGCGACGGGCTTGGCTGCAGCCATAGGCTTGCTGATGCCTTTTGCGGAGACAGCGGTCGAGGCCTTGTTGTGCGACGCCACAGCGGGTCGTTTCGCAGCGAAGGATGCCGTGGCGGTGGAAGTGGTGGAAGTGGTGGGCTGGCTGGACGCTGCCTGCGCGGCTCGGGGCGCCCGGATACCGGATAAAGCGTCGTCTTGCAGGCGGAACACCGCAACGGCTTCGACCAAGCGTTGCGCCTGATCTTTAAGGCTGGTGGCGGCGGCGGCGGATTCTTCCACCAGGGCCGCGTTTTGCTGCGTCATCTGGTCGAGGTCGACAACCGATTGATTGATTTGCGTCAGCCCCTCGCTTTGGTCGGCCGAGCGCAAGGTGATTTCGCTGATCACGCTTTGCACGCGTTGTACGCTGCCCACGATGTCGGTCATGGAGGTGCCGGCCTCTTGCACGAGGCGAGAGCCCAATTCCACGCGATCCACGCTGGCGCCGATCAGGGTTTTGATTTCTTTAGCGGCTTCGGCGCTACGCTGCGCCAGGCTGCGAACCTCACTGGCAACCACCGCAAAGCCGCGACCTTGCTCGCCGGCCCGGGCGGCTTCTACGGCTGCATTCAGGGCCAGGATATTGGTTTGAAAGGCAATGCCGTCGATCACGCCGATGATGTCGTTGATCTTTCGGGAACTGGTGTTGATGTCTTCCATGGTGGCCACCACTTGGCCTACCACCTGGCCGCCCTTGGCGGCGGCGTCGGCGGCAGCGGTCACCAATTGATTGGCGGCCTGGGCAGCGTCCGCAGTCTGCTTCACGGTGCTGCTCAATTCGTTCATGGAACTGGCGGCCACTTGCAAGCTGCCCGCCGTTGTTTCTGTGCGCTGACTCAGGTCCATATTGCCTGATGCGATTTCATTGCTGGCCGTGCCAATGGAGTCGACGGATTGCCGCACGACGCCAATGGTGGAGGCTAGGCGTTGGCGCATGGCTTCGGTCTGTTGAATCAGTACGCCAATTTCATCATTGCGGGTGCTGCTGACGGCATGAGTCAGGTCACCCTGTGCGATGGCGCCGACGGCGCGGGTCAGGTCTTGCATGGGCTTGGCCACCCAGTTGCGCATCACCCAGAACAAGCCGAAGCCCAGCCCGACGGTGGTCAGGGCCAGCATCATCCAAAAGGGCAGCATGGTGGCCCAGTGCGAAGCCATGGATTCACCGCGCGAGATCTGCGCAACGACCCAGTAGCCGGTGCGGTCGCTCTTGCGAATGACGGCGAAATTGTCGTTGCGTGCCGAACCCAGCACATTGGGCGCATCGGCCACATAACCTTCAGATGAGTCGGTCAGCTCGGCCAGTGTTTTTTCAAATCCAGGGAAGGCTTCCCGCACCAGCTTGCCCTTGAGCGAAGGGTGTGAAACGAAGGTGGCCTCGGCCGGGCCTGCCTTCATGGCCACGACATAGACGCCGCCGCTCTCGAAGAACTTGGCGTTGTTGGCCATGGTGCTCATGGCGGCCTCAAAGGCGTCCAACTCAAAGCCCACGAAGAGCAAGCCGATCAACTTGCCTGCGTCGTTCTTGATGGGTTCGTAGTGCGTCATGTACGGGCGGCCCAACAACACGGCCCGGCCCGAATAGGGCTTGCCTGCGCTGACCGACGGGTAGGCGGGGTGCTGCTTGCCCATCAGCGTGCCCACTACGCGTTCGCCTTTGGCGTTTTTGAGCGACGTGGTGATGCGCTCGAAATCGTCACCCTTGGCGGCGAAGACGGTGGCCACGCCGCCCGTGTTTGCGGTGAATTTGTCGACCTGCGTGGTGTTGCCGTTGAGCTTGGGGCCCCAGTCGCGCAGATCGCCGGTGGACTCATCAAGCGTGAAGCTGGGGCCAAATTCCTGGCGGAAGGATCCGAAATTGCGCTCCACCAACACGCGGGAGGTATCGTCCATGGCATGCATGGCTTCAACCAGGGACTCGGCTTTGTCGCCCGCCCAGCTGACCACGCGTTCATGGGCAACGCGGGTGAGCATGAAACTGACTGCGCCCGTGACGGCTAGCAATACCAGCGCCAGGGTGACAACGCCAATCACCGACACGCGCTTGGCCAGCGAACTCGCTCCGTGATTCATGGCTTTTCTCTTTCAGTGACCGAGCTTGATGAGCAGGCACCGCGACACCTGCCCCGGGCGCCTCAAGGGCCCCTCACCCCAGAGTAGCGCCGGCATGTGGCATGCCGGCGCAGGGGTTCAAACGCTGAGCGAATCCATCAAGCCCATGTCGGCGCTGCTCATCAAACCTTCAATGTCCATCAAGATCAACATGCGGTCGCTCACGGTGCCAATGCCGGTGATGAAGCTGGTGTCGACCGCCGAGGAGGCAAGTTCCGGGGCGGGGCGGATCGCGTCGCGATTCAGCTCCAGCACATCGGACACCGAGTCCACCACCGCACCGACGACGCGGCTCTTCACATTGAGCACGATGACGACTGTGAAGCTGTTGTATTCGGCCGAGGGGCAACCCAGTTTCAGTCGCAGATCGACGATGGGCACGATCACGCCGCGCAGATTCACGACACCTTTGATGAAGTCGGGTGCGTTGGCGATGCGGGTCGGAGGCTCGTAGGAGCGGATCTCCTGAACTTTCAGGATGTCGATACCGTACTCTTCCGCACCCAGGCGGAAGGTCAGGTATTCGCCGCTGGCCGGACCATTGGCCTTGAGGGCAAGACTGCCTGCATCCTGGCGGCCGGCTGGCACGATTTCTCGGGTGGTTTCCATGGCTTACCTCTTTTGGTGTACGGAATGGGGGTTGTAGGAGGGAAGGGGGCGGTCAGAAAGTTTCCCAGTCGCTGTCCGCTGTGGCGCTCGCCGTTGTCGCGGGGGTCGCTCGGGCGGGCGCGGGGGCTGCGGCTGTGCTTGCAGGGTTCGGCCGGGAAGGTGCGCCCGCGATGACGCGCGCGCTTGCAGCGGGTTTGTTGACTGATTGGACAGGTGATCGGGCGGGTGCCGGGTGGGCAAATGCCCGTGCGGCTGCCGGAGATGCTGCAGGTGGTGTCTTGCCCCCGCCAGCACGTGAGTGTGCCGATGCAGGGGACTTTTGCCCGCTGCTGATCTTGAACTTGTCAACAGCCTCGGCCAGCCGCTCGGCCTGGTCTTTCAAACTCTCCGCTGCTGCTGCTGACTCTTCTACCAAGGCGGCGTTTTGCTGCGTCATCTGATCGAGTTCGTGCACCGATTGATTCACCTGCCCGATGCCGTCGCTTTGCTCACTGGCTGCAGCGGTGATTTCACCAATGATGTCGGAGACGCGCTGCACGCTGCTGACGATATCAGTCATGGAGTTGCCCGCAGCCTGCACGAGCTGAGAGCCCGCTTCAACGCGCTCGACGCTGGCGCCGATGAGCGTCTTGATTTCTCGTGCAGCTTCGGCGCTGCGCTGTGCGAGCGAACGCACCTCGCTCGCCACCACCGCAAAACCGCGACCTTGCTCACCGGCACGGGCGGCTTCAACGGCCGCATTCAGCGCCAGGATATTGGTCTGGAAGGCAATCCCGTCGATCACGCCAATGATGTCGTTGATCTTCTTGGAGCTGGTGTTGATTTCGTCCATGGTCGAAACCACCTGGCTGACCACTTCGCCGCCTTTGGCGGCGGCGCCGGAGGCCGATGATGCCAACTGATTGGCGGTGAGCGCTGCATCGGCGGTTTGCTTCACCGTGCCGGTCAACTGAACCATGGAGGACGCGGTCAGCTGCAGATTGGAGGCAGTTTGTTCCGTGCGCCCGGACAAGTCTTGATTACCCGAGGCGATTTCTACCGAAGCGGTTCGGATGCTGTCCGCAGAGCTGCGCATCTGCCCAACCAAATTCTGCAGCGCGTCCTGCATATGCTGGAGTGCGCGCATGAGGTGTGAGGCTTCGTCCTGCCCTTCCACGGCTTGGGTGCCCGTCGTGAGGTCGCCAGCGGCGATGGCTTTGGCCAGTTCTTCGGCATCTGCCAGTGGTTTGCAGATGCTTTGCATATTCAGCAAAGTCAGCGGCGTAACGACCAAGGCGCTCAGGGCCAGGATCAGCATGAAGGCGGTAATGACATGGTCTTCCGTGCGCTGTGCCTCGGCGAGTGCCATTTCGTTGGTTTGGTCCAACTGATCATCCAGCGCGGTCACCAGCGTATGCGCCTGCCGGATATCGGCCTTGGCCGCTTCAAGCTTGGCGTCTGCTGCGGTGACATCCTCAATGCTGCCAGCAACGACTTCATTAAAAACTGGCTGCGCCTTGGCGGCATAACTCTCAACCAGGGCAGTCAATTGCTTGATCTTGGCGGCATCGCTGCCTTGGGCATTCAGGGCCAATTCTTTGGCGTTCTTGAGGAAGTTCTGCTGGGCAGCCTCCCACTTTTGGCGCCGGCTGGCGGCCTCTTGAGACCGGTGGAAGTTGATCAGGACATCTTTTTCAAAGCGGCGCAAATCGCCCATGTCCCGAACCAAATCCACCATTACGTGAGCTTGATGGACGGAGCCTTTCTTGAATTCCTGCGACTGCTTGTGCATGGAGCTCATCCCCAGCATGCCCACGCCGCCCACCAGCAGCAGCAGGACCAGCACCATCGCGATGGCGCCGATCATGCGGGTGCGGATGCTGAACTGCCGAAGCATCACGCTCATATTCATAGCAAGGGCCTCGATTCCGTATTTGTTTGAAGGTGCATCAATTGTTCTGCTCGTTTGCTCGTTCGCTCGCCTAGGCCGGTCAATGGCGCGAGCGGCGAACCAAGCTGCCCACGTCCAGAATCAGGGCCACGCGGCCGTCACCCATGATGGTGGCGCCCGAGACGTCGTTGACTTTGCGGTAGTTGGCTTCCAGGTTCTTCACGACCACCTGTTGTTGGCCCAGCAACTCGTCGACCAGCAGGGCGACTCGGCCCCCTTCTGCCTCAACGACAACCATGATGGAGGACACATGTTCGAAGTCAAACCGTGGCACGTTGAAGATGTGCTCAAGTCCGATGACGGGCATGTATTCGTCACGCACCTCGACCACCCGGCCCGAGCCGGCCACAGTCTTGATGGTGTCGCCTTGCACCTGGAAGGACTCGACCACGGAGGACAGCGGGAGGATGTAGACCTCTTCGCCCACACCCACGCTCATGCCGTCCATGATGGCCAGCGTCAGCGGCAGGCGAACGGACACTTTCATGCCATAGCCTTCAGCGGAGTCGATCTCCACCGTGCCGCCCAGCGAGGTGATGTTTCGCTTGACCACGTCCATGCCTACACCACGGCCTGATACATCCGTCACCACATCGGCGGTGGAGAAGCCGGGCGCGAAAATAAGGCCCCAGACTTCGGCATCGGTCATGGAGTCTGGCGCGTCGATGCCCTTTTCGCGCGCCTTCTGGATCAGCTTGTTGCGGTTCAGGCCTTTGCCGTCGTCGCGCACTTCAATCACGATGGAGCCGCCCTGGTGAGAGGCTACTAGAGTGATCGTTCCTTGCTCGGGCTTGCCCTTTGCGGCGCGCTCGGCGGGCAACTCAATACCGTGATCGCAGCTGTTGCGTACCAAGTGTGTGAGCGGATCGGTGATTTTCTCGACCAGGCTCTTGTCTAATTCGGTGGCTTCACCTTGCGTAACCAATTCGACCTTCTTGCCAAGTTTGGCGGCAAGGTCGCGCAGCATGCGGGGGAAGCGATTGAAGACGACCGACATCGGAATCATCCGAATCGACATCACCGATTCCTGCAGGTCACGGGTGTTGCGCTCCAGATCAGCCAAACCGGAGGCGAGTTGCTGGTAGAGGGCTGGCGCGAGGTCGCGGCTGTTCTGCGCCAACATGGCTTGGGTAATGACCAATTCGCCGACCAGATTGATCAGCTGATCCACCTTCTCGATCGACACGCGCAGCGTGGATTGGTCGATACCGCCGCCTGCGCCGGGTTTGGCATCTGCCTTGGCGGCTGGTTTGGCGGCAACCGCCACCGGTTTGATTTCGTTGGCCTGAACCTTCAGCTCGCTGGTCGCGCTGGCTGTGTTTTCGGGAATGCCGGGGGCATTGTCGAAGAAGCCGTAACCCGGATCTTCATCTTTCGCTTCAGCGGAGGGCGCGCCTGGGGCGCCGTCGTGGAAGCCAAAGCCAGGGCCAAATGGCAGCAATTGCACCTGTTCACGGGAGACGTGGAAGGTGAAGAGATCCAGCAGGTCGTTGTCGGTGCTGCTGGTCAGCACCTTGAAGCGACGTATGCCGTCCGCCGCAACGCCGCCGTCCAACGGCTCAATGGTGCCCAGGTCGGTGATCTCCTTGAAGAGATCGACCAGGTTGTCGGCCAAGCTCATGTCCGTGAGCGGCCCCACCTGCAGTTCGAGCACACGCGCCGCAGGATTGGCCGCTTTGCCCGGCGCCGCTGAGGGCTGGGCTGCGGGTGCGCTGGCGCTGGCGGCTGCCGCAGGGGCCGGTGCGGGCGCAGCCTGACCCTCGACAAAGCCGCGGATGCTGGTCAGCAGGTCGGTGGTGTCGACGGGCGCTGCGCCTGAACCCTGATGGCGGCCCAGTTGGGCGCGCAGCGCGTCACCGGACTGCAGCAGCACGTCCACCATGGCCGAATTTGGGGCCAGCTCGTGGCGACGTAGCTTGTCCAGCATCGTCTCCATTTGATGGGTGAGTTCGGCCACATCACTGAACCCGAAGGTGGCAGCGCCGCCCTTGATGGAGTGGGCGCAGCGAAAGATCGCATTGAGCTCTTCATCGTCAGCGGTCTCGATGTTCAGGTTCAGCAGCAGCTGCTCCATGCTGTCGAGATTCTCGCTCGCTTCTTCGAAGAAGACTTGGTAAAACTGGCTCAGGTCAATGCCTGCACTCAGGCTAGCGCCTTCGGAAGTCATTTCTCCCATGCTTTACTCCAAAGTTGAGGACAACGCATTCAGCGAATGACTTTGCCGATGACTTCAATCAGCTTGGCCGGATCAAACGGTTTCACCAACCAGCCTGTTGCTCCGGCGGCTCGCCCTGCTTGTTTCATCTGGTCGCTGGACTCCGTGGTCAGGATCAGGATGGGGGTGGTCTTAAATTTGGGGTTGTCGCGCAACTTCTTGGTCAGGCTGATGCCATCCATGCGCGGCATGTTCTGGTCGGTCAGCACCAGATCGAAATCACGGGTCCCTGACTTCTCCAGGGCATCTTGCCCGTCAACCGCTTCAACGACGTTGAATCCAGCGTTTTTGAGCGTGAAGGAGACCATTTGGCGCATCGAGGCCGAATCGTCTACAGCAAGAATTGAGTGCATTGTTGAATCTCCGGGTATCAGGCTGATTTCGGTAAATTTTTGGAGGTCTTTAGAACAATTCGATTGAACCGGCGTCCATCTCGTCCTGGGTGACGGGGTTGGGGCGCAAGGGCGCCAGTTCGACGACCGCCGCGCCCTCTTCATCGTCGCCAAAGGTCTCCATGGCAAGCTGATCTGAGCAGTTGCGCAGCCGCTGGCTGGTGTGGGCGATCAATTGAGTGGACATGTCCTGGAACTGCAAGGCCGTGATGGCGCCGGCAATGTGTTCCATGATTTTTTGCAAGGCAGCGACCTGACCTCCGCTGGGTGAGTTGGGCTCATCGCGTGCTTGTCTGAGCAAGTTCGAGGCGAGGCTGGACGCGCTGTAAAAATGATTCGACAGGGCTTCCCCGGCATCATCGAGAAGGCGCTGCAGACGCTCCAGATCGTTGGTAACCGTCATCAGATGGTCCTGGATTTCCGCCGCGGCCAGCAGCGGAAGCATTCCAGGACCGGATGTTTCCGGTGTCTCATTTATCAACATCTTTGCTCCACGCTATAGAGGGCCTGTGTGGGGTCTTTGTCGTACCTGCGGGAGTGACTGACTCGGCACCGCATGGCAACTGTTTGCTGTTTGGCATCTTCGGCAATTCTTGCGCCCGTGTCGACAGGACAAGCCGGGGAGAATCCGCCTATTTGTTGGGATCAGTGCAAGTAATTCGTTATGTTTAAGTGATTACCCTAGGTTTTGGCCGCCATTGATCCTTGTCAGGCGCTGAATTCCTTGCTGCGGGCCGCAGGCGTGTATGTAAAGCCCGGCATACTTCTTCCCATGTCAACTCAAACTGCAGAGCGCAAACTGCGCATTCTTCATATTGAAGATTCCGAACTGGACCACCAACTGATCATGGCGCAGTTGCGACGCGCCGGCCTCAATCTGGATTTGGTGCGCCTAGACAGTCTTCAGGAAATTGGCCCCGCCTTGTCGCAAGACTGGGATGCCATCATTTCCGACTACAACCTGCCGGGTTTTTCGGGGCTGGTGGTGTTGGATATGCTCAAGGAAAGTCGTCGGCTGCTGCCCTTCATCCTGGTGTCGGGCGAGATCGGTGAAGACACCGCCGTTGCTGCCATGCGTACAGGCGCATCTGACTATCTGCTCAAGAAAGACCTGGCTCGGCTGGCGCCGGCGCTGCTGCATGCGATTGAAGCCAGCGAGTCGCAACGCGCGCGGATCGAGGCCGACCGGGAATTGCTCAAATCCAAGCAACGCCTGCACGAGCTGGCCGGGCATTTGCAAACCAGCGTTGAAATGGAGCGCGCCGCTATCGCGCGTGAAATTCACGACGATGTCGGCGGCTCCTTGACGGCCTTGAAATTTGATCTGGCCTGGATCAATCGGCACTCCAAAGATGCCGCCGTGCTGGCCCGCGTTCAGTCTGCGCTGGAAACGGTGAGCTCGGCCATCGAAGCCAGCCAGCGCATCATGCACAACCTGCGCCCTGCCATTCTTGAGCAGGGCCTGGTGGCTGCAGTGCAATGGATGGCGGGGCGTTTCGAGCGGCGCACCGGGATTGTCACCACCGTGCGTACCAGCCACGAGCAGATGCAATTGCCCCCGGGCGTGCCCTTGGTGGCTTACCGCACGGCCCAAGAGGCGTTGACGAATGTCTCCAAACACGCGAATGCCACCCGGGTTGACATCGAATTGAGTGTTGACTCCGGTGTCTTGACGCTGGAGCTCAGTGACAATGGGCAGGGTATTGCACAAGGTGCGCTTGCAAAAGCGCGCAGTTTTGGTATCCGTGGCCTGCACGAACGTGCCGCAACCGTAGGGGGGTGGGTGGATTTGAGTACGAGCAATAAAGGCGTTAGCCTGATTCTTTCTGTACCACTGCTGAACCAGGACCTCGACGCGATTGGCGCCGACGAGGGCGAGGAGACCGCACACGATCCTTCGGCTTGGGGGCAGCGATGATCAAGGTCATTCTCTGTGACGACCATGCCTTGATTCGCAGAGGTATTCGCGACACCTTGTCGGATGTGGCGGACATCGAGGTCATTGGCGAAGCCGGTGACTACGGTGAATTGCGCAGCTTGCTGCGTGATCTGGGCCCCAACAATGGCTGCGACGTGCTGGTGCTGGACATCAATATGCCTGGCCGCAGCGGTTTGGATGTGCTGCATGTACTCAAGGACGAAGGCACCAGCATCCGCACCTTGATTGTGTCTATGTACCCTGAAGACCAGTACGCCATCCGCGCCCTCCGCGCTGGGGCTTATGGTTATGTCAACAAGGGTGGCGACCCCCAGGTACTGGTGCAGGCGGTGCGTACCGTGGCGCAGGGGCGCAAGTATGTGACGCCTGAAATCGCCCAAATGCTGGTGGAAAGCCTGACCGCGCCGGTGACCGAGCAAGCACACCAGAAGTTGTCGGACCGGGAGTTGCAGACCTTGGTGATGATCGCTTCGGGCAAGCGCCTCTCGGACATCGCTGAAGAACTGATGCTCAGCCCCAAAACGGTCAGCGTTTACCGTGCCCGCGTGCTGGAAAAGCTGGCGCTGGCAAACAATTCGGAGTTGACGGTCTACGCCATTCGTAACGGCCTTGTGGCCAGTTGAGGCGCGAGCAAAAGGCGTTGCCGTTTTAGCGCCGCAGGGCTTGAACCGAGGCTGAGTGCCAGCCCATGACTTCTTGCACAAAGTTCTGGAAGCGAGCGAGTTGGGTGGCGTCGCCAGTGGCTTCGAGCAATACCGGCTGGCGGTCAACGGGGTTCTCGATCGAGTAGGTTGGAGGCGGCGTGACTGGCGATTTGGCCGCCCATAAACGTGCGGCCTGTTGCGCCACGGCGGTTTCGATATTGAGCAATTGAACGCCGCCGCCGAAGTGCGATTGCAACTGCGCTTGCACCAGGGGGTAATGCGTGCAGCCCATCAGGACGGTGTCGACGCCGGCGTCAATCAATGGCGCGCACAGGGTTTGGAGCAGGCGGTGCAGCGCGGGGGAGTCCAACTCCCCCCGCTCGATCAGGTTCACCAACCCAGGGCAGGCCTGGCTGAATACCTGTACCGTGGGTGCATGGCGCTCAATCAGTGACTGGTAACGTGCGCTGGCGATGGTTGATGGCGTGGCCATCACGCCGATGCGGCCATTGCGGCTGGCGGCCACCGCCGGCTTGATGCCGGGTTCGATGCCGACGATGGGCAACTCGGGCCAGCGTTGGCGCAGGGCCGCAACCGCCTGCGCTGTCGCCGTGTTGCAGGCCACTACCAATACCCGGGTGCCCTGGCTGGTCAGGTAGTCGGTTAAAGCGAGGCTGCGCTCGATGATGAATTCGGGGCTGCGTTGACCGTAGGGTGCATGACCATTGTCTGCGACGTAATGCATCGGCACGCCGGGCAACACGCGGTGCAATTCGCGCAGCACGGTCAGCCCACCGACACCAGAGTCAAAGACGCCGATGCGGGCGGACGCCGCACGCAAAGCAAGGGGGATCGTGGTGAAAACAGCATTCATTGAGCGCCGCAGTCTAACTTTGCTCTTACATCGATCTGATTTAGTTCATAAAATAGAACGATCGTGCTATTTTTTTGGGGGCAAGCCGCCCAAATGGCCCGCTTGCCCCGTAGAATCAGATTAACGTTAACGTCAATTAGCCTTGGAGTTCTTCGATGAAGGTTCTGGTTCCTGTCAAACGAGTGGTCGACTACAACGTCAAAGTGCGCGTCAAGAGCGATGGCACCGGCGTGGACATCGCCAATGTCAAGATGTCAATGAACCCCTTCGATGAAATCGCCATCGAAGAAGCGGTGCGCCTGAAGGAAAAGGGTGTGGCCACGGAAGTGATCGCCGTATCTTGCGGTGTCACTCAGTGCCAGGAAACCTTGCGTACAGCCATGGCCATCGGGGCTGATCGCGCCATCTTGGTGGAAACCGATGCTGAGTTGCAGCCCCTGGCCGTGGCCAAGTTGCTCAAAGCGCTGGTCGACAAAGAGCAGCCGGGCTTGGTGATTCTGGGCAAGCAAGCCATTGACGACGACTGCAACCAGACCGGCCAGATGCTGGCTGCGCTGGCCGGCCTGCCGCAAGGTACCTTCGCGAGCAAGGTTGAAGTGACGGGTGAAACCGTGGCCGTCACGCGTGAAGTCGACGGCGGCCTGGAGATCGTCAAGCTGAACTTGCCCGCCGTGGTGACCACTGATTTGCGCCTGAACGAGCCGCGCTATGTCACGCTGCCCAACATCATGAAGGCCAAGAAAAAGCCTCTGGAAGTGGTGAAGCCCGCCGACCTGGGTGTGGACGTCACGCCGCGTCTCAAGACCTTGAAGGTCGAAGAGCCGCCCAAGCGCAGTGCCGGTATCAAGGTGGCTGATGTCGCTGCTTTGGTGGACAAGCTGAAAAACGAGGCCAAAGTCATCTGACGACTTCGCGGGGCTGAACCTGCGTGCATGACAAGCCGCTTGCCTGCGGTTTGTTACGGCGTTTTGCTCCCCAATGTTTAGGTGCCTCGTTGTACACACAAGATTTGGAGATTTTTCAATGACTGCTCTCGTTATTGCCGAACACGACAACGCCTCCATCAAAGGCGCGACGCTCAACACCATCACCGCAGCGCTGGCTTGCGGGGGTGAGGTGCATGTGCTGGTGGCCGGGCACAACGCCGCTGCCGCAGCCGCTGCTGCCGCGCAGATTGCCGGCGTCAGCAAAGTGCTGCACGCTGATGGCGCTCAACTGGCCGATGGCCTGGCTGAAAACCTGGCCACCCAAGTGCTGGCCGTGGCCGCTGGCTACAGCCACGTTCTGTTCCCGGCGACTGCCGCGGGCAAGAATGTATCCCCTCGTGTTGCTGCGCTGTTGGACGTGGCCCAACTGAGCGACGTGACCAAGGTGATCAGCGCGGATACCTTCGAGCGCCCCATTTACGCCGGCAACGCGATTGCTACGGTGCAAAGCACCGATGCCGTCAAGGTGTTGACCGTGCGCACGACCGGCTTTGATGCCGCCGCCGCGACGGGTGGCAGCGCCGCCGTTGAAAGCGTGGCCGTCGCCGCCGACAGTGGCAAGTCCGTTTTTGGTAGCCGCGAAATTGCCAAAAACGATCGTCCTGAGTTGACCGCCGCCAAGATCATCGTGTCCGGTGGCCGCGCCCTCGGCTCCAACGACAAGTTCATGGAAGTGCTGACCCCCTTGGCTGACAAACTGGGTGCCGCACTGGGCGCCAGCCGCGCTGCTGTGGATGCCGGTTACGCACCGAACGACTGGCAAGTCGGCCAGACCGGCAAGATCGTGGCGCCCCAGTTGTATATCGCCTGTGGCATCAGCGGCGCGATTCAGCACTTGGCTGGCATGAAGGACTCCAAGGTCATTGTCGCTATCAACAAGGACGCTGAAGCCCCGATCTTCTCGGTGGCCGACTACGGTCTGGAAGCCGATTTGTTCACCGCGGTGCCGGAGTTGGTGAGCAGCCTCTGAATGTGATGCTTCGCTAACGCTTGACATCAGCAGGCGCCCGACTTCACGGTCGCGGCGCCTTTTTTTGCCTCTTTTGCTGACGACGGTGCTCCCGATCAGGGCGGCCCGTCATTGAAAACCAAGGAAATTCGCCATGCCTTACCGCGCCCCCGTCAAAGACATGATGTTCAATATGCAGGAGCTTGCCGGCCTGCAGATGCTCAACCAGATCCCTGAATTCGCCGAATTCGATCTCGACACCGCGCAGGCCGTGCTGGAAGAGTGTGCCAAGCTGACCGAAAACGTGATTGCGCCGCTCAACCGCGAGGGTGATCTGAATCCGTCCTATCTCAAGGACGGCCAGGTCTACACCACGCCCGGTTTCAAGAACGCCTTCCAGCAATTCACCGAGGGTGGCTGGCAAGGCTTGCAACATCCCGCCGAATTTGGCGGGCAGGGCCTGCCCAAGACCATCGGTGCCGCCTGCGGCGAGATGGTCAACAGCGCCAACCTGAGCTTCGCCCTGTGCCCGCTGCTGAGCGATGGCGCCATTGAGGCTTTGTTGACGGCCGGCAGCGAAGCGCAACGCCAAACCTATCTGCCCAAACTGGTCGAAGGAAAATGGACCGGCACCATGAACCTGACCGAGCCGCAAGCCGGCTCCGACTTGGCTCTGGTGCGCACCCGTGCCGAGCCGCAGCCAGACGGCACCTACAAGATTTTCGGCACCAAGATCTTCATCACCTACGGTGACCACGACATGGCCGAGAACATCGTTCATCTGGTGCTGGCCCGCGTAGCCGGTGCGCCAGAAGGCGTGAAGGGCATCAGCCTGTTCGTGGTGCCTAAATTCTTGGTGAATGCCGATGGCTCGCTGGGCGCTCGTAACGATGCCTATTGCGTGTCGATCGAACACAAGATGGGCATCAAGGCCAGCCCGACTGCCGTGTTGCAGTTTGGCGATCACGGTGGCGCCATTGGTACGCTGGTGGGCCAAGAGAACCGCGGCCTGGAGTACATGTTCATCATGATGAATGCGGCCCGTTTCGGCGTGGGCGTGCAGGGCATTGCGGTGGCTGAGCGGGCCTATCAAAAGGCGGTGTCTTATGCGCGCGACCGCGTGCAGAGCCGCCCGGTTGACGGCTCGGTGGCGGGTAGCGCCGCCATCATTCATCATCCCGACGTGCGCCGCATGTTGATGACCATGCGCTCGCTGACCGAAGGTTGCCGCGCCATGGCCAGCGTGGCCGCTGCGGCCTTCGATGCAGCCCATCATCACCCGGATGCCGACACGCGCAAGCAGAACCAGGCCTTCTACGAATTCATGGTGCCCCTGGTCAAGGGTTACAGCACCGAGATGAGCCTTGAGGTGACCGATCTGGGTGTGCAGATCCACGGCGGCATGGGCTTTATCGAAGAAACGGGGGCTGCCCAGCATTACCGCGACGCCAAGATCCTGACCATTTACGAAGGGACGACCGCGATCCAGGCCAACGATCTGGTGGGGCGCAAAACGAGCCGCGATGGTGGCCAGATGGCACGCGCCGTGGCTGCGCAGATCGAAACCACCGAAGCGGCACTTGCTCTGCGCGACAGCGTGGCCGCCAAGGCCATGCTCAAACGCTTGAAAGCGGCACGTTTGGCCTATCTGGAGGCGGTTGACTTCATCGCTTCGCAGGGCAAGGGCAATCCCAATGCGGCCTATGCTGGCTCGGTACCTTACCTGATGTTGGCTGGCAATCTGGTGGCAGGCTGGCAACTGGCCCGCTCGCTGCTGGTTGCGGAAGATAAGTTGGCTGCCGGTGATGACGCCGCATTCATGAGCGCCAAGATCGCCACCGCCCGTTTCTACGCCGAGCACATTCTGGCGCGTGCGGGTGGTCTGCGCGACGCCATCGTCGAAGGCGCGGACAGCGTCACGCTGATGCCCCTAGATTCGTTCTGACTTTCATGTTTTGAGGGTTGCTTGCAGGAATTTGGCTGCTCAGGCCGGTCCTGCGAACACCCAGTGCTTGAACATCTCAAAAAGGAGACTCTTGTGACTCTGCCCCCCGTTCTGAAAACTGCCCCGCTGCCCATCATCGGCTCGCCCCTGTTCATCATCAGCAACCCCAAGCTTGTGATCGCCCAATGCAAGGCCGGCGTGATTGGCTCCATGCCAGCACTCAATGCCCGCCCGGCCGAATTGCTGGACGAATGGCTGAATGAAATTACCACTGAACTGGCCGCCTATAACAAGGCCAATCCGACCAAGCCGGCGGCGCCTTTTGCGATCAACCAGATCGTGCACAAGAGCAATGACCGCCTGGAGCACGACATGGCGGTCTGCGCCAAGTACAAGGTGCCGATCATCATCACCTCGTTGGGTGCACGTGAAGACGTGAATGCTGCAGTGCACGCCTGGGGCGGCATCGTGCTGCATGACATCATCAACAACAAGTTCGCTCAGAAGGCGATCGAGAAGGGCGCCGATGGCCTGATCGCCGTCGCTGCTGGCGCTGGCGGACATGCCGGTGTGAAGAGCCCGTTCGCCTTGATTCAGGAAATTCGCACCTGGTTTGACGGCCCGCTCGCCCTGTCCGGCTCCATCGCCAGCGGCGATGCGGTGCTGGCAGCGCAAGCCATGGGGGCAGACTTCGCCTACATCGGCTCAGCCTTCATCGCTACCGACGAAGCGCGTGCCGACGCGGCCTATAAGCAGATGATTGTTGACAGCAATTCTGACGACATCGTCTACAGCAACCTGTTCACCGGCGTGCACGGCAACTACCTGCGCGGCTCCATTGTCAATGCCGGCATGGATCCCGACAGCCTGCCCGAGAGCGACCCGAGCAAGATGAACTTCGGCGGCGACTCCAAGAAAGCCTGGAAAGACATTTGGGGCTGTGGTCAGGGCATTGGTGTGGTGGACAAAGTGCAGCCCGCCGCTGAACTGGTGAGCCGCTTGGCGAGCGAATACCAAGCGGCGCGGCGCCGCCTTAGTCTGACCTGAGTAAATCAACCCGTGCTTGCGCATCAAGCGCTCGCGCTGGCTGGGTTCAAAGTTGATGCGCTGTGGGTTGCGGCCCACACTGTTCAGCAAGTGCTGCTCCATCAGCTTGAACCACAGCGGCGGTAGATAGGCGACGTTGAACATTCCGAAGTAGCTGCGGTTTCATGAGAGGCTCGATCTTGGCGCTGCACGCGGCTTTGTGTTGTGCAGGGCCTCGGGCGCCGCACTTCGCTTGATTGATTCGGTGGTTGGCCTGCGGGTAGACATTCTGTCGCCCGCGCCCGTCAAACTCGCGCTCTATACGCAGGTCTGCGGCGAAGCTCAACTGCAATTCGACATTACTCACCCGGCCCTGCATTTCGGCCCGGCGCAAATGCGTTTTCCATGCCTGACTGCCGACGCCAAAGTGTTCGAGCAGGCCAGTCAGGACTGTGAGCAGGCCCTGTAGGTGGCAGGGCGGCATCTGGGCTACTGGTCGCAGAGGGTACAAGCGCAAATGCGCATGCGCCAGGAAGGCGAGCACGTCCCGATACCGGAGCAAGTGGCCAAGGCCAGCCATGTCTCGCCGCGCACTTGAAAAATGGTTGGGTGAATTACGTCAGTGCGCGCGTCAATGTGTACGCCAGCCCCGCCAGCGCACTGAACAGTAGCACGGGCATGGTGCCTTGCTTGAAACGGAACAAGGCCAGGGCCGCGCCCAGGCCAATGACCGCAGATGGCCATTCAAATGGGCCGTCCAGCCCGGTCGGCCACAACACGTGGTAGGCGAAGAAGGCCGCCAGATTCACGATCACGCCCACCACAGCGGCAGTGATGGCACTCAGGGGTGCTGTGAATTTCAAGTTGCCGTGCGTTGTCTCGATGAACGGGCCACCCAGCAAGATGAACAAGAACGAGGGCAGGAAGGTGAAGAATGTCACCACCCCTGCCGCAGCCGCACCCGCCAAAAACAGCGCATCCGGCCCGAACAGCGCCTTGCCCCAGCCCCCCACAAAGCCGACAAACGCCACCACCATGATCAGCGGCCCCGGCGTGGATTCGCCCAACGCCAGGCCATCCATCATCTGAGCCGGGTTTAGCCATTGGTAGTGCTCAACGGCACCTTGGTACACATAGGGCAGCACCGCGTAGGCGCCGCCAAAGGTCAGCAAAGCGGCCTTGCTGAAGAATCCTCCCATTTGCGTCAAGACACCTTGCCAGCCGAAGGCTGCGCACAGGGCCCCCATGGCCAGGGCCCAAATGCCGATAAACACGAGCAACACCTTCAACGCCTGTTTCCAGCTGAAAAGGGCATGGGCCGGTGTGGGGGTGTGGTCATCGATCAAGGCGGGGCCGTAGGACGACTTGGTGGCGCCATGCGAGCTGCCAAGTGCAAATTTTTCGGGCGCGATCTTGCTGCCTAAATAACCAGTTATTCCAGCCAATGTAATGATCAGCGGAAAGGGCAGCTTGAGCATCAGGATTGCAATCAAGGCAGACAAAGCGATGCCCCAAGTCCATTCATTTTTGAGTGCGCGGCTGCCGATTCGCCAGGCCGCAGACACCACAATGGCGGTGACCGCTGGCTTGATGCCGTACAGCAGGCCGGCCACCGCAGGCACGTGCCCAAAGGCCATGTAAATCCACGACAGCGCAATCAGGATGAACAAAGATGGCAGCACGAACAGCCCGCCCGCCACCAGACCACCCCAGCTGCGGTGCATCAACCAACCGATATAGGTGGCAAGCTGCTGGGCCTCCGGGCCAGGTAGCACCATGCAAAAATTCAGTGCGTGCAAGAAGCGTTGCTCGGAAATCCAGCGACGACGCTCCACCAGTTCCTGGTGCATCAGCGCGATTTGCCCGGCCGGACCGCCGAAGCTTATAAAGCCCAGCTTCAGCCAAAAAGCCAATGCCTCGCGAAAGCTGACGGGTGCGGGCGTATTTTGGGGGGCTGGATTCATGCTGCGTGACTTTGTGGTGGGCGAGGGGGTTGATGTTTTGGGGGTGCTCAATCTATCTCGCCGGCTGTTGAAACTTCCAGTGCCGCGTCGCACCCGATGCCTGCTGCAATCCAGCGGCGACTGCGGCGCGTGAGCCAGGGTGCCAACCAGCGGCTTCGCGCACTGCCTGGTGGCCAGCCGAGAACCTCCGCAGGATCGACCAACATACCGCATACGTAACGAGCAAGTTCGTCTGACCAGCGCAAAGCCTTGCAGGCGCCGTGGCGCCGCTGGCTGATCACCATGCCGACGGGGCAGGGTTCACTCAGGCAGCAAACGCCGCAGCCGTTGCAGGCTTCGCCCAGTGGGGGCTTGGGCGGCGCCGCAAGGTGGATTTGAATGACGGTTTGAATGATGGCTTGAAGCTTGAAAGGTAGGTTGAGGCTTCAGGTTTTGACGCCCAGCTCACGCAGGCGCTCCTGCAGATAGCTGTGAGCCGTGTGGCGCTCTGACAGGACCACCTCACCGCGGGGGTGCAGAAAGAGTGGCAGCGACACGCGGCTACGCCGGGCGCCTTCGCCTGTGGGGTTGACCACGCGATGCTGGGTGCTGGGGTAATAGCCCTGTGAGGCTTCTTCCAGCATGTCGCCGATGTTGATGATCAGCATGCCAAAGTCGCAGGGCACGTCGACCCATTGGCCGTGCTTGTCTTGCACCTGTAAGCCGGGCTCATTGGCCGCCGGCAGGATCGTCAGCAGGTTGATGTCGCCATGGGCTGCGGCTCGCAGCGCGCCAGCGGGCTCCTGGCCTGTCAATGGCGGGTAGCGTAAAACACGCAGCAATGTCTGCTGGCTGCCCTCGATCATGTGCGAGAGCGGCTCGCTGTAATGTTTTGAAATCTCCGGCGGCGTGTAGCGCTCCACCCAAGACAGCAACTCTCCGGCCAGCGTGTTGGCCTGCGCATAGTAGGCCATGGCGCCGGCTTGCAATTGCGCGGGCATGCGGCCCCAGGGGTAGAGGTGAAAGTATTCTTTGATGTCTTTTTGGCTGGCGCCCTTGGCCGTTTCGGAGATCTCGGTGGAGAAGTAGCCGTCCTGCTTTTCTTTGGAAAAGGGGTAATTGAGCTTGTCTTCGCTGTCGAAAAAACTCAGCCAGTCGGCATAGATTTTTTCGACCAATGCCTGCTGAATCGGGTGGTTCACCAGTACGCCAAATCCGGTGTCGTGAAGGGATTGGGCGAAGCGTTGGGCCGCATCGGGCGCGCGGTAGTCAACGACCTGAACTTGCATGGAGGCTCCTGAAGCGGTGGTTCAAGCGGGAAGTTTAGAGCCAGTCCAGATCGGCGTTTGTTTTCGGCGGGCGTGCAGGCCGGGGTTTTCGGTAGAACACCCGAGCACTGCCGCAAAGTAGCGCGGGGTGCCCTGCGCAGCGTCAAGAAACTCGGGCACCGCGGTTCAAAAAGGGGTTTTCAGCATTCACAGTTCGCTTCAGAATCCACACTTCAACCCGATATCGTTGGAGGTCGCCCGGGGGACGCGGGCGCTTCAATCTTTCAACGGTGTTACAGTGCCACCTGTTTTTAGACTTAGGTCCTTCCCGTCCCCTTTCCTGGCAACAGCAAAGGCGGGTCGCAATCCGCCAACCGGTCGAGCCGTGTCGCGGAAGGTTTTTCAACCAGCCAATGCCCTGGAAGCCGGGGTTAGAGGTGAGCGAAGATGATGCAGCAATACAGGTCCAACTCCTACCTGTTTGGGGGCAATGCCCCTTATGTCGAAGAGATGTACGAGGCCTACCTCGACAATCCGGGCTCCGTGCCCGATAACTGGCGTTCGTATTTCGACGCCCTTCAGCACGTGCCGGCGACGGACGGCAGCGACTCTCGCGATGTGGCGCATGCCCCGGTAATCGAGTCGTTTGCGCAACGTGCCAAGGCCAATGCCTTTGGCAGCAAGGCCTCCAGTGCCGATCTGGCCGTGGCACGCAAGCAGGTGCATGTGCAATCGCTGATTGCTGCATACCGCAATGTGGGCTCGCGCTGGGCCGATCTGGACCCGCTCAAGCGCACTGAGCGCCCGCGCATCCCCGAGTTGGAGCCGGCGTTCTATGACCTGAGCGAGTCCGATATGGACATCTCGTTCAGCGCCACTAACACCTATTTCACCAAGTCTGAGCACATGACCTTGCGGGAAATCCTGCAGGCCCTGCGCGAGACTTATTGCAGCTCGGTCGGTGCGGAGTACATGCACACCACCGACCAGGCAGAGCGTCGCTGGTGGCAAGAGCGGCTGGAATCGATCCGCTCCAAACCTGCCTTCAGCGTTGAGAAGAAAATCCACACCCTTGATCGCCTGACGGCTGCCGAGGGCCTGGAGCGTTATCTGCACACCAAGTATGTGGGCCAGAAGCGCTTCTCGCTGGAAGGTGGCGAGAGCTTTATCGCTGCCATGGATGAGTTGGTGCAACTCGGTGGCCAGTCCGGCGTGCAAGAAATCGTCATCGGCATGGCCCACCGGGGCCGCCTGAACGTGTTGGTCAACACCCTGGGCAAGATGCCCAAGGACTTGTTCGACGAGTTCGAGCACAAGGCGCCTGAAGACTTGCCCGCTGGTGACGTCAAGTACCACCAAGGCTTCTCCAGCGACGTGACCAGCCCTGGCGGCCCCGTTCACCTGACGCTGTCATTCAACCCCTCGCACCTGGAAATCGTCAACCCGGTGGTGGAGGGCTCGGTCAAGGCCCGCATGGACCGCCGCGGCGACACCATCGGCGCGCAAGTGCTGCCCGTGCTGGTGCACGGCGATGCGGCTTTTGCGGGCCAAGGCGTGGTGATGGAAACCCTGGCGCTGGCCCAGACCCGTGGCTACTACACCGGCGGTACGGTACATCTGGTGATCAACAACCAGATTGGCTTCACCACCTCCGATCCCCGCGACAGCCGCTCCACCCTGTATTGCACCGACGTCGTCAAGATGATCGAGGCACCCGTGTTGCACGTCAACGGTGACGATCCTGAGGCTGTGGTCCTGTGCACCCAGTTGGCGCTGGACTACCGTCAGCAGTTCCGCAAGGACGTGGTGGTCGACATCATCTGCTTCCGTAAACTGGGTCACAACGAGCAAGATACCCCGGCGCTGACCCAGCCGCTGATGTACAAGAAGATTGCCCAGCACCCCGGCACGCGCCGCCTGTATGGCGACAAGCTGGTGGCGCAAGGCGTGTTGCCGGCTGACGGCCCCGACGCCATGGTCAAGGCCTTCCGCGCTGCTATGGACGAAGGCCGTCACACCGTGGACCCGGTGCTGACCAACTTCAAGAGCAAGTACGCCACCGACTGGTCGCCGTACCTTGGCAAGAAGTGGACAGACTCCTGCGACACGGCGCTGCCTTTGGCTGAGTTCAAGCGCCTGGCCGAGAAGATCACCACCGTTCCGGATACGTTCAAGGTTCACTCCTTGGTCGAGAAAGTGATTGCCGACCGCGCCGCCATGGGCCGTGGCGAGATCAATGTGGATTGGGGCATGGGCGAACACATGGCTTTCGCTTCGCTGGTGGCCTCGGGCTACCCGGTGCGCTTGTCCGGTGAAGATTGCGGCCGCGGCACCTTCGTGCACCGTCACGCCGTGCTGCACGACCAGAACCGCGAAAAGTGGGACACCGGCACCTATGTGCCCCTGCAGAACGTGGCTGAAGGCCAGGCGCCGTTCGTTGTCATCGATTCCTTGCTCTCGGAAGAGGCGGTGTTGGGCTTTGAGTACGGCTACGCCTCCGCAGACCCGGTGACGTTGACGATCTGGGAAGCCCAGTTCGGTGACTTCGTCAACGGTGCGCAAGTGGTGATCGACCAGTTCATCGCCTCCGGCGAAGTGAAGTGGGGTCGTGCAAATGGCCTGACGCTGATGCTGCCGCACGGCTACGAGGGCCAGGGCCCCGAGCACAGCTCGGCCCGCTTGGAGCGCTTCATGCAGCTGGCCGCTGACAACAATATGCAGGTGGTGCAGCCGACCTCGGCCTCGCAGATCTTCCACCTGCTGCGTCGCCAGCAGTTGCGCATGTTCCGCAAGCCGCTGATCATCATGACGCCCAAGTCGCTCTTGCGTAACAAGGACGCGACATCGCCCATTACCGAGTTCACCAAGGGTGAGTTCAAGACGGTGATCGGTGAGCGCGACGCCACGGTGGACGCCGCCAAGGTCAAGCGCGTGGTCGCCTGCTCGGGCAAGGTCTATTACGACTTGGTCAAGGCACGCGCTGAGCGTAAGCACAGCGACGTGGCGATCATCCGTGTGGAGCAGCTCTATCCCTTCCCGCACAAGGCTTTTGCGGCTGAGTTGAAGAAATATCCCAACCTCGCCGAGATCGTGTGGTGCCAGGACGAGCCGCAAAATCAGGGCGCCTGGTTCTTCGTGCAGCACTATGTGCACGAGAACATGGTTGAAGGGCAAAAGCTCGGCTATGCCGGCCGCCCCGCCTCGGCCTCGCCCGCCTGCGGCTATGCCCACCTGCACCAAGACCAGCAGAAGTCGCTGCTGGAGCAGGCCTTCGGCAAGCTCAAGGGCTTCATCCTCACCAAGTAATGGTCGGGGCCGCAGCAGGTGCTGCGGCCTGACTCGGTTCGCTTGAGCGGCAGAAACCCGCCGCTCGCTCCACCGGAATACCGAAAGAACAACACATCATGGCAATCGTTGAAGTCAAAGTCCCCCAACTGTCTGAATCCGTCGCCGAAGGCACGCTGCTGAACTGGAAGAAGAAGCCCGGCGAAACCGTGGCCATCGACGAAATCCTGGTCGAAATCGAAACCGACAAGGTGGTGCTGGAAGTGCCCGCACCCAGCGCCGGCGTGATGGCCCAGATCGTCAAGAATGATGGCGAGAGCGTGGTCAGTGAAGAAGTCATCGCCCGCATCGACAGCGAAGGCCAAGCGCAAGTCAGCCCGCTGGCTGTCACGCAGATCGTCACCAACGCGCCCGCTGCTCCGGCAGCCGCAGCTTCTGCCAGCAAGAGCGATGTCGCCATGCCCGCCGCCGCCAAGTTGCTGGCCGAGAAGGGCCTGACCACCGCCGATGTGGCCGGTACGGGCAAAGATGGCCGCGTCACCAAGGGTGATGTGCTGGCCGCAGGTGCCAAGCCCGCCGTGGCTGCACCGGTTGCCGTTGCTGCCGCCCCGTCGGTTGCCAAGCCGCTGCCCGCCGTGGCCGCACCGGCTGCGATGAACCTGGGCGACCGCCCTGAGCAGCGCGTGCCCATGACCCGTCTGCGCGCCCGCGTGGCCGAGCGTCTGCTGCAATCGCAAGCCACCAACGCCATCCTGACCACCTTCAACGAGGTGAACATGGCGCCGGTGATGGAGATGCGCAAGAAGTTCCAGGAAAAGTTCGAGAAAGAGCACGGCGTCAAGCTGGGCTTCATGAGCTTCTTCGTCAAGGCCGCCGTCGCCGCGCTCAAGAAGTACCCGGTGCTGAACGCCTCGGTGGATGGCAATGACATCGTCTACCACGGCTATTTTGACATCGGTATCGCTGTGGGTTCGCCACGTGGCCTGGTGGTGCCCATCATCCGCAATGCTGATCAGCTGAGCTTTGCCGATATCGAGAAAAAGATTGCCGAATTTGGCCAAAAGGCCAAGGAAGGCAAGATCTCGCTGGACGATCTGACCGGCGGCACCTTCTCCATCTCCAATGGCGGCACCTTCGGCTCCATGCTGTCGACCCCCATCATCAACCCGCCGCAATCGGCCATCTTGGGCGTGCATGCCACCAAGGACCGTGCTGTGGTTGAGAACGGCCAAGTGGTGGTGCGCCCGATCAACTATCTGGCCATGTCTTATGACCACCGCATCATCGACGGCCGCGAAGCCGTGCTGGGCCTGGTCACCATGAAGGAAGCGTTGGAAGATCCATCACGCCTGTTGTTTGATATTTAAACGGCTACCGCGCGACCTCATGGCGGCGTTGCGGGTCCCGTCCTCGGCATCCTGACGTAGCGCCGCTACGTTGCGGTGCCTCGGCACCCGCGCCTTGCCCTGAGGACGCTCGCTACGCCTTGGCGTTGGCGCAAAAAATTCAGGAATACCTATGAGCACAAAACAATTTGACGTCGTCGTGATCGGCGGCGGCCCTGGCGGCTACATCGCCGCCATCCGTGCGGCCCAGCTGGGTTTCAATGCGGCTTGCATCGACGAGTGGAAAAACGAAAAGGGCGGCCCCGCACCGGGCGGCACCTGCACCAACGTCGGCTGCATTCCTTCCAAGGCCTTGCTGCAATCGTCGGAGCACTTCGAGCACGCCAATCACCACTTTGCCGACCACGGCATCTCGGCTGACAACATCAAGATGGATGTCGCCAAGATGATTGCGCGCAAAGACACCGTTGTGAAGCAGAACAACGACGGCATCCTCTACTTGTTCAAAAAGAACAAGGTGAGTTTTTTCCACGGCCGGGGCTCCTTCGTTGCAGCCAAGGACGGCTTGTACGAGATCAAGGCTGGTGAGGAAGTCATTCTGGCCAAGCATGTGATCCTGGCCACCGGCTCCAACGCTCGCCAATTGCCTGGTGCGGCCTTCGACGAAGTGAACATCCTGTCCAACGATGGCGCGCTGCGCATCGGCGCCGTGCCCAAGAAACTGGGCGTGATCGGCTCCGGCGTGATCGGCCTGGAAATGGGCTCGGTGTGGCGTCGCCTGGGCGCCGAAGTCACGGTGCTGGAAGGTCTGCCGACCTTCCTTGGCGCGGTTGACGAATCCGTCGCCAAGGAAGCCGCCAAGCTGTTCAAAAAGCAAGGCCTCAACATTGAGTTGGGCGTCAAGATCGGCGAGGTCAAGTCCGACAAGAAGGGCGTGACAGTGGCCTACACCGACGCCAAGGGCGCGGCGCAGACCCTGGCCGTGGACAAGCTGATCATCTCCATCGGCCGCGTGCCCAACACCATTGGCCTGAATGCCGAAGCCGTGGGGCTGAAACTGGACGAGCGTGGCGCCATCGAGGTGGATGGCGACTGCAAGACCAACCTGACCAATGTCTGGGCGGTAGGCGATGTGGTGCGCGGCCCCATGCTGGCGCACAAGGCGGAAGAAGAAGGCGTGGCCGTGGCGGAGCGCATTGCCGGCCAGCACGGGCATGTCAACTTCAACACCATCCCTTGGGTGATCTACACCAGCCCTGAAATCGCCTGGGTCGGCCGCACCGAGCAGCAGCTCAAGGCGGACGGCGTGGCCTATAAGGCGGGGCAGTTCCCCTTCCTGGCCAACGGTCGTGCGCGTGCGTTGGGTGACACCAATGGCTTCGTCAAGTTCTTGGCCGACGCCAAAACTGACGAGATCCTGGGTGTGCACATCATCGGCCCGATGGCTTCGGAGTTGATTTCCGAGGCCGTGGTGGCGATGGAGTTCAAGGCCTCGGCCGAAGACATCGCCCGTATCTGCCACGCGCACCCGAGCTTGAGCGAAGCGACCAAGGAAGCGGCCCTTGCCGTGGACAAGCGCACGCTGAATTTCTGATTCAGGCGTTGCCACGACGCTGAGGCGTTGAACCAAAAAGGGCGGCCGGTGTCGCCCTTTTTCTTTGGATGAGGTCATGACGTCAGTTACCGAGCTCTACGAGCTAACTCTCAAAGAACGCGGCTACACGGCCGACCCCGCGCAACTGCGGGCCGTGGCCGCATTGCAGCGTTGCCAGGATGAATGGGCCGACTACAAGGCGCGCCGCAGCAATGCCGTCACCAAGCTGTTGCGCCACCCGCCTTTGCCGCGTGGTGTCTACATGTTTGGCGGAGTCGGGCGGGGTAAGAGCTTTTTGATGGATTGCTTTTTCCAGGCCGTGCCGCTGACGCGTAAGACACGCCTGCACTTCCATGAGTTCATGCGCGAGGTGCACCGCGAGTTGCAAGAGCTCAAGGGCATCGCCGATCCGCTGGACGAGTTGGGCAAGCGCATCGCCAAGCGTTTTCGTCTGATCTGTTTTGACGAATTCCATGTGGCCGACGTGACCGATGCGATGATCCTGCATCGCCTGCTGGACGCGCTGTTCAAATACCGTGTCTCCATCGTCACTACCTCCAACTTTCACCCCGATGGCCTGTATCCCAATGGCTTGCACCGCGATCGCATCCTGCCCGCAATTGCCTTGCTGAAGGAGAAGCTGGAGGTCATCAATGTGGACAATGGGTTCGACTACCGGCGCCGCACTCTGGACCATGTCGAGCTGTACCACCAGCCCTTGGGCGAAGCCGCGGATGTGGCGCTGAGCACCGCGTTTGATGCCCTTGCCGAGGCCAAGGACGAAGACCCGCTGCTGCACATCGAGCACCGTGAACTCCGTGCGCGCCGCCGTGCCGGTGGCGTGGTGTGGTTCGACTTCAATGTCTTGTGCGGCGGGCCAAGGTCGCAGAACGATTACCTGGAATTGGCCAGCCGCTTTCACACCCTGCTGCTGTCGAATGTGCCTGAGATGCCGCCCCGCCTGTCCAGCGAGGCGCGGCGCTTCACCTGGCTGATTGACGTGCTGTACGACCGTCGTGTCAAGCTGGTGATCTCAGCTGCGGTGGCGGCTGAGGCCCTCTATACCGAGGGGCCCTTGTCGCATGAATTCCCGCGCACTGTCTCACGGCTTCAGGAGATGCAGTCGTCTGAATATCTCGCGCTCGAACGGCGCGATGTCGACACCTCGCTCACTTGATGAGGCTCACGCGATGTATTTGACCCTTCAACGTAGCGGCGTTCGGCAAGGTGCAGGCCGCTGGCTGGCTTTGGCGGTCTGGATGAGTGCCACCAGCAGTTGGGCAGCAGACAGCTTGGGTGCTGAAACTGAGTCCGCCGCGTTGAAGCGTCAGCGCAACGAGATCGAGGCCCGTTTCGCCACCGAAAGCCAAGCCTGCGAAACACATTTTGTGGTGACCTCCTGCCTGGATGATGCCCGCAAGCGCCGTGAAACGGCCATCCGCCCCCTGCTGGATCGGGAAGAGACCCTGGCCACCGCAGAGCGCAAAGCCAAGGCGCTGGCCCAGCGCGAGGCGGTGCTGCAGCGGCAACGCGACTTTGCCACGCAAGAGGGCGAGCGCCGCACCGAGTCCTTGCGCGCGCCGCCGCCAGTGGCCAGCCCGCCCTTGCGTGAACTGCGCGGCCCCCGGGAGGCCACGCAAGACCTGCGGGCTCGGGACGAGGCCAAGGCCACTGAATCGGCGCAGCGGCAACAAGAGGCGCAAGCCCGGGCGCTACAAACTCAGCAGCGTCAGCAGGCCATGCAGGCGCATGAGGCACAGGTGCGTGCGCGCAATGCAGAGCGTTTAAAAAAACTGAGCGACAAGCCGTTAACAGGCAAGCTGCCGATTCCCAGCCCTGCCGAGCTGGCTGCGGCGAGCCGGAGCGGCGCGCCTTCCGCTGCTACCGCAGGCACAGGCGCTTCTTCTGCGCCCGCCACCACCCCATCAGGCGGAGCGGGCCCGGCCAAGCGTTGAGACCGGTGTCAGCTCAGGGCCTGGACGCGCACGATGGCCAGCGACAAATTGTCGCCACTGCCCCGGGCGCGCTGGCGGGCCTTGTCGATCAAGGCCTCTGCGGCTTCGCGCGGCGGGAGTTCTGACAGCGTTCGCCCCATCTCGGTCGGGGTGAAGTAGTGCCAAAGCCCGTCGCTGCAGCACATCAGCGTGTCGCCAATCTCCAGATGATCCACCCGGCCCAGGCTGGCAACCGGCTCGGCCACCGTGCCCAGGCAGGCGGTCAGCAGATTGGATTGTGGGTGGCTTTGCGCTTCTTTTTCACTCAGTTGGCCTTCGTCGACCAAGCGCTGCACATAGGAGTGATCCAGGGTGCGCTTGACCATCTCAGCGCCGCGAAACAGGTAAATGCGCGAATCGCCTGAATGCACCCAATAGCAGCGGCGGTCGATGTCAATCAAAAAGGCGGCCACCGTGCTGTGGGGTTCTTCCTCCGCCGACAGCGCCGTCAGCTTGATCATCAAGTGTGCTTCTGAGACCAATTGCTGGAGCAATTCTTCCGCGGACTCTTCGCCCGGCACAAAGCGTTCAAACAATTGCTGGGCGGTCAGCAGCACTTGGTCCGCAGCCTTTCGGCCGCCGCTTTTGCCTCCCATGCCATCGGCCACCACGGCCAGCAGGCAGCCGCTGTAGCGGGGATGGTTCAAGACCTCAACCTGATCTTGTTGATAGGTTCTGTCACCGCGATGGGTGCCCGTGGCGGCAGCCAGGCGAAAGCCGGAGGGGATGCGAGTCATGCGCAAAACTATAATCCCTCGGCCTGGGTGTACTGTGCTTGTTTGCGCGGTTTCTGCCCGATACTTCCCGGTTTGGTCGACCGTCTGAGAGTGCGTGCCCGCGCCAATGTCATGGATGAACAACTGCATTCGCTGTCGCGCCGCCTGATCGAACTGCGCATGGAGCACGCTGACCTTGATCTCATGATCGATCGGCTGACACTGGACCGCGAGCGTGCCGAAAGCCTGGGCCAACCCATCGACGAGTTGAGTCTGCGCCGCCTGAAAAAGCGCCGACTGGTGCTGCGTGATCTGATCGCCAAGCTTGAGCTGGAAAATGACCCCGACGAATTGGCCTGACACGGCATTGGCTGACTGCGACATCCCCACACCCGACGCGGACCCTGGCCCCAGCGAGCTTGAGCAATGGGTGGCCGCCGCCTTTGATTTGGGCGGGCCGATTTCACGGGCCGATCCCGGCTACGCGCCGCGCGAACAGCAGTTGGCGATGAGTCAGGCGGTGGCGCGTGCCATCGCCCGCCGGGAAACACTGGTGGTTGAGGCCGGGACAGGCGTGGGCAAAACATTCGCCTATCTCGTGCCGGCCTTGCTGTCGGGCGGGCGGGCCTTGATCAGCACGGCCACCAAGAATCTGCAGGATCAGTTGTTCATGCGGGATCTGCCCCGTCTGTGCCAGGCCCTGCAGACGCCGGCGCGCATCGCCTTGTTGAAAGGGCGCGGCAGTTACCTGTGTTTGCACCGCCTGGGCCATGCCCGCCACAGCGACGAACTGCCGGATCGCCGCGCGGTGCTTGCCTTGTCGCGCGTCGAGCGTTGGGCGCTGCAAACGCGCAGCGGTGATTTGGCCGAGATGGAGGGTCTGGATGAACGCTCACCCGTGATTCCGCTCGTCACCTCAACGCGTGAAAACTGCCTCGGTTCAGACTGCCCCGAGTACCGCGATTGCCATGTGGTGAAGGCTCGCCGCGAGGCCATGGAGGCGGACATCGTGGTGGTCAATCACCATCTGTTTTTTGCGGACATGACGCTGCGTGATACGGGTGTGGCCGAGTTGCTGCCCAGTGTTGAGCTGGCGGTGTTTGACGAAGCGCATCAGTTGGCAGAGGCTGGCGTGCAGTTTCTCGGTACGCTGCTGGGAACGTCGCAATTGCTGGACTTTGGCCGTGATGTCCTGGGCCTGGGCCTGGCGCAAGCACGTGGCCTGCAAGACTGGCAAGGCCTGCAAGCGCGGTTGGAGCGTGCCGCCCGTGAGTTGCGCTTGGCTTGCGCCGGGCCACTCGCCAGCGGCGGGCGCGAGGTGCGCGGCATGCTCAAGCTGGCCTGGAAAGAGCGCGCCGGGCGGCCCGAATTTACCCAGGCCCTGGACGAAGTGACGGAGGTGGCGCAACTGGCCATCGACATGCTAGGCACCGTGGCCGAAACTTCCCCGGATTTTGTTCGCCTGCATGAGCGGGCGCAGCAACTGCGCAAACTGGCGCAAGTCTTCGCCAGCGAACCCGACGCTGCCGATGTGCGCTGGATCGACTTGAGCCCCCATCAGGCCCGGTTGGTGGAGTCGCCCCTGGACATTCGCGAGGCCATGCAAGAGCAACTCGGCGCCGCGCCCAAGGCCTGGGTCTTCACGTCTGCCACCTTGGGTGACGATGATCGATTGACTTGGTTCACCGAGCCTGCCGGGCTGGACGAAGCCCGGGTCTTGCGCGTGGGCAGCCCGTTCAACTATGCGGAGAACGCGCGCTTGTACATCCCCCGTGCGTTTCCCAAGCCCAATGAGCCTGATCACCCGCAAGAAGTGGCGGCCCTGGCTGCTCGTTGCGCACGCGCCCTGGGCGGGCGCACTTTTGTGCTGACAACGACCTTGCGCGCGCTGCAGAGCATTGGCGACGACCTGCGGTGGCATTTTGAGCAAAACGGCGACGACATCATGGTGTTGCAGCAAGGGGCCGCGCCCAAGCGCTTGCTGTTGCAACAGTTTCTCGAGCATCCACAGGCGGTGCTGGTGGGGTCGGCCAGTTTTTGGGAGGGCATCGACGTGCCCGGCGACAAACTGCAATGTGTGCTGATCGACAAATTGCCCTTTCCGCCGCCCAACGACCCCTTGGTGGAGGCGCGGGTGCAGCGCCTCGAGGCCTCGGGCCGGAATGCCTTTGCCCACTATTTCATCGCCGAGGCGGCCATTGCGCTGAAGCAAGGCGGCGGCCGCCTGATTCGCACAGAGCAGGACCGAGGCTTGCTGGTCGTGTGCGATCCCCGCATGGCGGGCATGAACTATGGCCGCCGCCTGCGTGCGGCCTTACCCCCGATGACCCGCTTGGCCGAGGAGGCTGAAGCGCTGGATTGGCTGGAACTGCTGGCCGCAGAACGGGCCTGACACGGCACCAGAAACGACAAAGGCGCGCCGGATGGACGCGCCTTTTGTTTGGGATCTGCGGCTGACGCTCAGTATCCGCCTGGCATCACCAGAACTGCCACCAAGCCTTTTTATTGGCCAGATCTGGGTTCAGGTACACGCTGTTGGGAAAGCTCTTGGCCAGCACGCGTTCGGCGTCGTCGCGCAGCGGCAGCAGATTCAGCTTCTCATAGCTCTTCACCATGATCTGCAGCGCGTGCTCGGCCGCTGGTGCGTTTTGGAACTCTTGCACGGTTTGCTGGGCACGATTGGCCGCCGCCACGTACGCGCCGCGCTCGTAGTAATAGCGCGCCACATGCACTTCGTAATTGGCCAAGGTGTTGGTGATGAAATCAACCCGAAGCCGGGCATCCGCCGCGTATTTGGAGTCGGGGTACTGCTCAACCACTTGGCGGAACGACAACAAGGCATCGCGGGAAGCTTGCTGATCACGTTCGGAAATATCTTGCGCAGCAAGGCGGCCGAACAGGCCCAGGTCTTCGTTGAAGTTGACCAAGCCGCGCATGTACAGCGCGTAGTCCATGGCAGGGCTGGACGGGTTGAGCTTGATGAAACGGTCCAGCGTCGTGACGGCTTGCGCACGCTCGCCACTCTTGTGGTAGGCCCAGGCCAAATCGAGCTGGGCTTGCTGGCCCATCAAAGTACCCGCAGCACGGCCTTCGATCTTTTCCAGGCTCTTGATGGCGCGGTCATAACCGCCCGCCTGCAGGTCGTCTTTCGCCTCTGCGTACAATTTGTCCAGATTGGCTTGCGAGTTAGGGTCTTCTTTGGGGCTTGAGCCGCAGGCCGCCAGGGCAAGCGCTGAAGCACCGATCAGCCAAGTCGCGGCATTGCGCGAGCGCGCTGCAAGAGACACGCGCGCCGCTTGGCCCGGGTGGTACTTCACACATTTTTCTATCATGATCCCTACAGGGCGGTGCCGTGCACCCCCTCAGCTGAAGACGGAGCTTTCATTATATGGTTCAGGCCTTGCCTGCAGGATCAAGCGCGGCCATGCCGAGTGACGATGGCGATTGGGACATGGACGCAGACACCGCGTCCTCGGTGGACGGAGCCGATGCCGGCGACGTTGCCGATGCGGTGGAGGTGCGCGAGTCGCTGGTGACGGCTGAATGGCATGCCCAACGCCTGGACCGATGGATGGTGCAACTGGCGCCGGAGTTCTCGCGCAACCATTTGCAGGGTTTGATCGAGCGCGGTTGCGTGTCGATCAACGGCGTGCCGGCGAACAGTGCGTCGAAAAAGCTGCTGGCCGGGCAGTCGGTGCGTGTGGAGTTGCAGCCTACCGAAGAAAGCCGGGCCTTTCGCGCCGAGCCTTTGCCACTCAATATCGTTTATGAGGATGCGCACCTGCTCGTGCTCAACAAGGTGGCGGGCATGGTGGTGCACCCGGCCTCGGGCAATTGGTCGGGGACGGTGATGAATGGCTTGCTGGCGCATCACCCCGCCGCCGCCACGCTGCCGCGCGCAGGCATCGTGCATCGGCTGGACAAGGACACCAGCGGATTGATGATGGTGGGCAAAAGCTCTGAGGCTGTGACGGCCTTGACCCGCATGATCGCCGCCCGCGAGGTGCACCGCGAATATGTGGCGCTGGCCTATGGCCGGGTGCCTGAGCAGATGGTGATCGACGCGCCTTTGCGGCGCGACTTGATTTCACGCATCAAGATGGCGGTCCTGGCGACCGGCAAACCTTCGCGCACTGACGTTTACTTGCTGGGCGTGGGGGAGGTGGGCGTGCGCAGTGTGTCTGCCGTCCATTGCGTGCTGCACAGCGGGCGCACCCATCAGATCCGGGTGCATCTGGCCTACAAGGGGCATCCTTTGGTCTCGGATGCCCTTTATGGCGGCGTGCCGGCGCTGGGCTTGACCCGGCAGGCTTTGCACGCAACCCGGCTGAGTTTCGCGCACCCGGTGACGGGGCTGGCCTTGCAATTTGATGCGTCTTTGCCACAGGATTTGGCATCTGCCTGGGCTTTGTTGGGTTTGCCTGAATTTCAATTGCCCCCAGTCAGCTTTTGAGCGCGCTACAATGCAGGGTGTTGGGTGCCGATGATTGCGCATCCAACCTGCTGTGCGAGCTGAGACGGTTGCCGAGGGCTGACTTCACCCGGAGTCGACATCTGCAGGCCGCACGAGATTTGCACAAAGCCCCGCCCTTCGGACTTCTATCCTGACGCTGCAGCGTGCTGGCTCATCAAAGCCAGGCGCCAAAGTGAATGCGCCATTGATTGAAGCCTGGGCCAGGATCGCAAACCCCCCCGTTTGAATCGGGAAAGATGACGAAAGTCAATGAACACACAGGATGCTAAGCGCGTCCTTGAGACCGCGCTGATTTGCGCCCAGCAGCCTTTGACCCTGCGCGAGTTGCGCAGCTTGTTCGCGGACGCCGTAGGGCCGGACACCTTGCGCAGCGTCTTGGATGAGCTCAGTCGAGACTGGGAGGGTCGCGGCGTTGAGCTGGTGGCGGTGTCCTCGGGCTGGCGCTTTCAAAGCCGGCCTGAGTTGCGCGAGTATCTTGACCGCTTGCATCCCGAGAAGCCGCAGCGTTACTCCCGGGCGGTGATGGAGACCCTGGCCATCATTGCCTACCGCCAGCCGGTGACGCGGGGCGATATTGAAGATATACGTGGAGTGGTGGTGTCCACGCAAATCGTCAAGCAACTCGAAGACCGGGGTTGGATTGATGTGATTGGCTACCGCGAAGCCCCGGGCCGGCCCGCCCTGTACGCCACGACCCGGCAGTTTTTGGACGATCTTGGCCTGAACAGCCTGGAGCAGTTGCCCGAGCTGGGGGTGGCGGGCGCCACACCTTTGCAGGCTTTGAGCGATGCCGCTGGCCTGCAGGGCGTGTTGATTGAAGACGAAGCGGCTGCGGCGCAAAACAGCGCCGAGCCTGTAGAAGTTGATGTTTCGACCGGCCATCCCGTGGTGGCCCAAATTTCCGAGTCGGTGCCTGCACCGGCTTTTCATTCCAGCCTGGATTCAGACCCTGAATCCATTTCAGCGCCAGTCCTTCGTGATGTGGGCGCGTCCCCTCCGGCGACGCCGGACCCTTTGTCTGACGCCGCCGAAAAGGTGCAAACCGACGCATGAACTCCAACGATAACGATATTTCCGCTGAATCCCCCGCCGCTGGCGCAGCTTCGACGCCCGCTGAAACGGCTGCGCCCAAGCGCAAGCGCAGCCCAGCCAAGCCCAAGGTGCTTGAGGGTGGGGCAGAAGTTGCAGCGCCTGTGGAGGCTGAAGCCGCTGCGCCGGCCAAGCCCCGCGCGCCTCGCAAGACCGCCGCTAAGAAGGTTGAAGACCTTGCCTTGCCGGTAGCTGTTGCTGCCGAAGTTGCCGCCGTCGTGGCTGCCGCGGGAGAAAGCGCGGGCGAAGGTGAGTTGTTGGCGCCCAAGCGCCGCGCCCCCCGCAAAACTGCGGCCAAGGTGCAGGGCGAGCTTGCGGCTGCTGAAGTTGCTGCGGTGCAAGCTGCACCGATTGAAGTTTCAGCCCCTGCCGAGCAAGCGGTAGATTCGGCTGAGCGCGTGAAGCCTGCTGGCCGACCCGCCCGAGCGCCGCGAGCGCCTGTGTTCACGCTGGCGCCAGAAGAAAACACGGCGGCTGCTTTGCTGCCCGGTGCTGATGTCCAGGATGCCGCTCCGCGCGCTGATGTGGCTGAATCCGGTGCATCTGCTGACTCTGCGGGTACCGCTGGGTTCGCTGAAGGTGGCGAGGCCGCTGAGGGCAACGAGCGCCGCAGCCGCAGCCGCAATCGGCGCCGTGGACGCAAAGATTTTGTTGAAGGCGAAGAGGGCGCGCAGCGTCCCGCACGCGTGGTGGAAACCGTGGCGCCAGCCCCTGAAGTCCTGGCCGCCGTGGGCGAGCGTTTTGCTGAGGTGTTGACGGGCGACTTTGACGCCGCGGTGGATGGCGAAGCCGAGGCCGATGTGGCCGATGCCAGTGACGGCACCGACATCGACAACAAGCGCGTGCTGGCTCCTGAGCCGGACGCGCCCAAGCTGCAAAAGGTGCTGGCCCAGGCTGGTATCGGCTCGCGCCGCGACATTGAAGACATGATCGCCGACGGCAAGATCGAGGTGAATGGCGAGGTGGCTCATATTGGGCAACGCATCTCGTTTGGTGACAACGTTCGTGTGGCCGGCAAGCCGATTCGCGTGCGCATTTCACCGCCAACCCCGCGCATCCTGGCCTACCACAAGCCTGCCGGCGAAGTGGTGACCTTCAACGACCCGGAAGGCCGCCCGACCGTGTTTCGCCACCTGCCGCGTCTGCAGCAGGGCAAATGGCAGTCGGTGGGCCGCCTGGATATGAATACCGAAGGTCTGCTGCTGTTCACCAACTCCGGCGAGTTGGCCAATCAGTTGATGCACCCGCGTTTTGGCGTCGAGCGTGAGTACGCCGTGCGCGTGCTGGGTACCTTGACCCCCGATCAGAAAGCTCGCCTCCTTGAGGGCGTGGTGATCGAGGGCCAGAAAGCCGGTTTCAAGAGCATTGAAGACGGCGGCGGAGAAGGGGTGAATCACTGGTACCGCGTGGTGATCACGGAAGGCCGCAATCGCGAAGTGCGCAAGCTGTTTGAAGCGGTGGGCCTGGTGGTCAGTCGCCTTATTCGCATCCGCTACGGCACCGTGGTGTTGCCGCGTGGTTTGAAGCGTTGTGTGTGGATCGAGTTGGGCGAAGATGATGTTCGCACCATCCGTCGTTTGGCGGGTGGGCCGCAGCAGGCGCGCCAGGACCGTGGCGACCGTGGTGGTGAGCGTGCCGAGCGTGGTGGTGAGCGTGCCGAGCGTGGTGGTGAGCGCGCTGAGCGTGGTGGTGAGCGCGCCGAGCGCCCACAGCGCGGCAATGACCGCAATGCGGATCGCAACGCCGATCGCGGCGGTGATCGCAACAACCGTGGGCGCCGCGCCGACGGTCGCATCGCGGGCCCAGGCCCACGGCCGAGCCGTCCGCAGGAGCGCCCCGAGCGCCCTGAACGCGTCGATCGCATGGAACGCCCGCAAGATCGCCCGGCGGACCGTGGCCCGGATCGCCAGGACGACGATTTCGACGAACCGATCCCGCGCAACATCAATCCGTTGGAGCAGACTTTTGATCGTCGCTTTGCCACCAGCAAGGGGCGCGGCATTCCGGCTGGCTTCGGTGCCGGCGGCAGCGCGGCCGATCGGGGTGGCAATGGCGGCAACCGCAATGCCCGGGGTGGCGGTGGCGGCAAGGGTGATGGCCCGCGTCAGCCGGACCCCATGCAAACCTCGGTGGGCTACATCGGCGCCGATGCTTTTGTGCGGCGCGGCAACCGCGGCGGTGGCCGTGGCGGTCAAGGTGGGCAGGGCGGTGGCGGTGGTGGCGGTCGCTCCGGCGGCGGCTACGGTGGCCGCAGTCGCTGAGTCTCAACTGAGTTGCAACTGAGTTATTGCTGAACTGCAACTGAACTGCAACTGAATTGCAAAAACGCCCCTGACCCGCTTGGCGGGTCAGGGCGTCATCCCTACACAGTACAATCACGGGTTTTGCTAAGCCCCCAGATTTCAGGAGAAAACCATGGCTATCGAACGCACTCTGTCCATCATCAAACCCGACGCCGTTGCCAAGAACGTCATTGGCCAAATCTACGCTCGTTTTGAAGGCGCTGGCCTGAAGATCGTGGCGGCCAAGATGGCGCATCTGTCGCGCGGCGAAGCTGAAGCTTTCTACGCTGTGCACAAGGCACGTCCTTTCTTCAACGACCTGGTGAACTTCATGATCTCCGGTCCCGTCATCATCCAGGCTCTGGAAGGCGAGAACGCCATCCTGAAGCACCGTGACCTGATGGGCGCTACCGATCCCAAGAAGGCCGAGAAGGGCACCATCCGTGCTGACTTCGCTGACAGCATCGACGCCAACGCCGTGCACGGTTCGGATGCCGCCGAAACTGCCGCGCAAGAAATTGCCTTCTTCTTCCCCGGCATGAATGTCTACAGCCGTTAATTCGGCAAGACAAGCCTCTTGTGCCTCAGGCCTTGAGGCCTGACCCGCACAAAAGGAACCCTCATGGACGCCGCCGTCAATCCGCCAGCACTGACAAACCTACTCGGTTTCGACCTCGATGGCCTGGCTGCGTACTGTGAGCAGCTGGGTGAGAAGCGCTTTCGCGCCACCCAGCTGTTTCGTTGGATCCATCAAAAAGGCGCGTCTGAGTTTGATCAGATGACCGACCTGGCCAAGTCGCTGCGCGACAAGCTGGCGGGTCAAGCCCAGATCACGGCACTGCCGGTGATCTCCGAACATATTTCCACCGATGGCACGGTCAAATGGCTGTTTGACGTCGGTGCGGGCAATGCGGTCGAGGCGGTGTTCATTCCCGAGACTGACCGCGGCACCCTGTGCATTTCCAGCCAGGCCGGTTGCGCCGTCGGCTGCCGTTTTTGTTCCACAGGCCATCAGGGCTTCAGCCGCAATCTCGATACGTCCGAGATCATCGCCCAGCTCTGGTTTGCCGAGCACAGCCTGCGCAAACGCTTCAGCACGACAGAGCGGGTCATCTCCAATGTGGTGATGATGGGCATGGGCGAGCCGCTGCAGAACTACAGCGCCTTGGTGCCTGCGCTGCGCATGATGCTGGACGACCATGGCTACGGCTTGTCGCGGCGCCGGGTGACGGTGTCGACCTCGGGCGTGGTGCCCATGATCGACCGCTTGCGCGACGATTGTCCGGTGGCCTTGGCGGTGTCGCTGCATGCGCCCACCGACCCTTTGCGCGACCAACTCGTGCCGCTGAACAAGAAGTACCCCATTGCCGAGTTGCTGGAAGCCTGCCGGCGTTACCTCGACAAGGCGCCGCGTGATTTCATCACCTTCGAATACTGCATGCTTGACGGCGTCAACGACACGCCCGAGCAGGCGCATGCCTTGGTCGACCTGCTGCGTGGCGGGGCCGGGGTGTCGTGCAAGATCAACCTGATTCCCTTCAACCCGTTCCCGGCTTCGGGGCTCAAACGCAGTGCCAATGAGCGGGTCAAGGCGTTTGCGGAAATTCTTCTGCAGGCGGGCTTGGTTACCACGGTCCGCAAGACCCGCGGCGACGATATCGACGCGGCATGTGGGCAGTTGGCGGGTGAGGTGCAAGACCGCACCCAAGCCCATGTCCGCATGGTGCGGGCGCCAATAGTGGTAAAAGGCGCGAGTCCTTCCTGACAACGAGCTCCACTGTGAAAAATTCGAAGCCGGTACTTGTTTTGAATCGTCCGTTCTGGCCTGCCCTCGGGGGGCGGGTGTTGCTCGGCTTCATGGCCGCGGTGCTGCTTGCCTGTGCGGCACCCCAGCCTGCTGAGCGGCAGGCGCCCAAGACCGACTTTGATTCCACGGACATTGACCGGCGGGCCTCGGTTCGCATGGAGTTGGCCACAGGCTATTTCGGGCGCGGCCAGTACAGCACGGCCCTGGACGAAATCAAGCAGGTGCTTGCCATCAAACCCAATATGCGCGAGGCACTCAATCTGCGCGGCCTGATTTATGGCGCCATGGGTGAGCCCCAACTGGCTGAAGACACCTTCAAGCGCACGCTGGCGTTGTATCCGGCTGACCCAGATACCTTGCATAACTATGGCTGGAGCCTGTGCCAGCAACAGCGTTGGCAAGCGGCTGATGCGCAGTTCGACCAAGCCCTGGCACAAGCCCGGTACCGCGCGCCCTCAAGAACCTGGTTGGCCAAGGGGGTTTGCGAGGCACGGTCAGGGCATTCGGCGGAGGCTGAACTGAGCTTGGGCAAGGCGTTTGAGTTTGATCCGGCGAGCCCCGCGGTTGCCTTCAACTTGGCGGAAGTGCTGTACCGTAACCGCCAATATGAGCGGGCTCGTTTCTACATTCGTCGCGTCAATGCGCAGACCGAACAAAGCAATGCGCAAAGCCTCTGGCTGGCGCTGAGAATAGAACGCCGCATGGGCAACGCCGCTGGGGTGGAGGACCTGAGCCAGCAGCTGCGCCGCCGTTATCCGCAGTCGCCAGAACTGCAGGCCCTGGATGCCGGGCGTGTCGATGACTGACGAGGAAGAGGGAAAAGAACGCATGACTTCAATCTTGAGCGAGCCCGCCCAAACTGGGGCTGATGCGATGCCTGCCCAGCCGCAGGCGCCGCAGTCGGCCGGTGCTGCCCTGCGGGCAGCGCGTCAGCGGAGCGGCTTGCACATCGCGGCCCTGGCCGTGATGCTCAAAGTGCCTCAGGCCAAGCTGGAAGCGCTGGAAACCGATCGTTGGCAAGATTTGCCAGACATGACCTTCGCCCGAGCCCTGGCCAAGTCCATGTGCCGTGCATTGAAGGTTGATGCCGACACCATCTTGCGCTTGCTGCCGAGCGGCCCTGACAAAGAATTGCATGTTTCCCGCGGCCTGAATACGCCTTATCGCGAGCATGCGAATGAAGGCGTGTCGCTCGCCTGGTTGGGCAAGCCGGTGGTATTGAGTGCGCTGGCCTTGTTGGTGGCGGCAGCCTTGGTTTATTTCGTACCCAGCGACTGGTTGCAGAACCTGCGTGCCGTAGCGCCCGATACGGCCACTTCGCATGCCGTCGAGCCGATGGCCGTGGAGGCGCCCGTTGTGGCGTCGCAAGCCCTCTCCGCGGTGCCCGGTGCCAGTTCCTTGCCGGTTGCGCAGGACGTGCCAGGCGCCCAAGCGTCGGCCTCAGAGGCAATCAAGTCTGCCAGTCCAGCCGTAAGCGCCGTGCCCGCGCCTTCGACGCAGACATCGAGCATCGTGCCGACACCTGCCGCGGGCCAGGTGCCGATGCGGGTCAAGGTCTCGGCGGAATCTTGGGTTGAAGTGGTTGACGCCAAGGGGCAGGTCTTGCTGTCTCGGCTGATGCGTCCTGGTGATGACCAAAACATGGCGGGGACACCGCCTTTCAAAATTCGGGTCGGCAATGTGGCCGCCACCGAAATGACGCTGCGCGGTGTGGCGGTTGATTTAAAAGGTCCGTCGCGCGACAACGTGGCGCGCATTGAGTTGAACTGATCATCATGAGCGAATTGAAATTGGAATCTGGCCCGGTGACCGAGCAGGCGGTTGCCGCCGCGCAACCCGCGCCGCGCCGCTCGCGTCAGGCGCAGGTGCGCTGGGGTTCGCGCGTCGTGACGGTGGGTGGCGATGCGCCGGTGCGGGTGCAGTCCATGACCAACACCGACACGGTGGACGTGATCGGCACCGCCATCCAGATCAAGGAGCTGGCGATCGCCGGCTCTGAAATGGTTCGCATCACGGTCAACACGCCGGAGGCTGCTGAGGCCGTACCGCACATTCGCGAGCAACTCGACCGTATGGGCATTGATGTGCCTTTGGTGGGTGACTTCCACTACAACGGTCACCGCTTGCTGACCGACTACCCGGCCATGGCGCAGGCCTTGTCCAAGTACCGTATCAACCCCGGCAATGTGGGCAAGGGCGACAAGCGCGACCGGCAGTTCGGCCAGATGATCGAGGCGGCGGTCAAGTACGACAAAGTGGTGCGCATCGGCGTCAACTGGGGCAGCCTGGATCAAGAGTTGCTGGCCAGCATGATGGACGAGAACGCCTCGCGAGCTGAACCCTGGGACGCTAAGCAGGTGATGTACCAGGCGTTGATTCAATCCGCGCTGAGCTCTGCCGCTTACGCCCGCGAGTTGGGCATGAACCCCGACAACATCATCATCAGCTGCAAGGTCAGCGGCGTGCAGGACCTGATCTCGGTCTACCGCGCCTTAGCGGCGCGTTGTGACTACGCCTTGCACCTGGGCCTGACGGAAGCCGGCATGGGCACCAAGGGCACCGTGGCTTCGGCGGCGGCGCTGGCTATTTTGCTGCAGGAGGGCATTGGCGACACGATTCGTGTCTCGCTTACGCCGCAACCCGGCGAAGCGCGCACCCAAGAGGTGGTGGTGGCGCTGGAGATTCTGCAAAGCCTGGGCCTGCGGGCTTTCAATCCGAGCGTGACAGCCTGCCCCGGTTGCGGCCGCACCACCAGCACCACCTTCCAGGAACTTGCCAAGCAGATCGACGATTTTCTGCGGGCCCAGATGCCCGTGTGGCGCGCCAAATATCCGGGCGTGGAAAGCATGAAAGTGGCCGTGATGGGCTGCATCGTCAACGGCCCTGGCGAGAGCAAGCATGCCGACATCGGCATCAGCCTGCCCGGCACCGGCGAGGCACCCGCAGCGCCGGTTTTCATCGACGGTGAAAAGGCCTTGACCCTGCGTGGCGACAACATCGCCGCCGAGTTCCACGCCTTGGTGGAAAGCTATATCGAGAAGCGTTTCGGCGCCACTGCGTTGACCGCCTGATTGCAAAGACTCTATTGATGACTGAAGTACAAAAACAGCAGACGAAGTTGCCCCAAAAGCCGCAAGCCGCGGATGTGAAGACGACGCTGCGCGCCGTCAAGGGCATGAATGACATCCTGCCGCCCGAGTCGGCGCGTTGGGAATGGCTGGAAGCCAAGATGCGCAGCGTGCTGCAGCGTTACGGCTATGTCAATGTGCGAACCCCCATCGTCGAGCCCACCGCCTTGTTTGTGCGCGGCATCGGCGAGGTAACCGACATTGTCGAGAAGGAGATGTACGCCTTTGAAGACCGTGCCGACAAGCATGGCCAAGCCGAGCATCTGGCCCTGCGCCCGGAGATGACTGCGGGCGTGGTTCGCGCCATGATTGAGCATTCCTACCTGCGTGAGTCGGGGCGCCGCCTCTATTACTTCGGCCCGATGTTCCGCCGTGAAAAGCCCCAAAAAGGCCGCTACCGCCAGTTCCATCAAATGGGCGTCGAGGCGCTGGGTTTTGCCGGCCCTGATGTGGATGCTGAAGTTATTCTCATGGGCAGCCGCCTGCTGCGCGAGCTGGGTTTGGTGGACGGCGAGCACGTCAGCCTGGAGTTGAACTGCCTGGGTGAGTCCGCTGAACGCTTGGCGCACCGCGAGGCCCTCATTGCCTACCTCGAGCAGCACCAAGACTTGCTCGACGACGATGGCCGCCGCCGCCTCTATACCAACCCGCTGCGCGTGCTGGACACCAAGAATCCGGCCCTTCAGGACATGGCCAACGCCGCGCCCCAGTTGCTGGATTTTCTAGGCGAAACCTCGCTGGCGCATTTCAACGGCGTGCGTGCTATTTTGGATGCGGCAGGCGTGGCCTACCGCATTAACCCGCGTCTGGTGCGCGGCCTGGATTATTACAACCTGACCGTGTTTGAGTGGGTGACCGACAAGCTCGGCTCGCAAGGCACGGTCTGTGGCGGTGGGCGTTATGACGGCTTGATCGAGCAGCTGGGCGGCAAGCCTGCGCCGGCAGTGGGCTTCGGCATGGGGCTGGAGCGCATGCTGCTGCTGCTGGAAGAAATCGGCGTGGCGCCGGAAGCGCCCACGCCTGACGCCTATGCCATCGTGCCCTCTGCCCAATCCTTGCCGCAGGTAATGGTGACGCTGGAGGCGCTGCGTTCGGCGGGGGTTGCGGTGATCCTGCACCCGGGCCAGAGCAGCATGAAGTCGCAATTCAAGAAGGCCGACGCCAGTGGTGCCGCGTACGCACTGATCTTCGGTGAAGATGAAGTGGCGCAAGGGCAGGTGGCCGTCAAACCGCTGCGCGGGCAGGGCGCCGAGGGTGCCGCTCAGTTCAACCGTTCGCTGTCTGCCGTGGCCGATTGGGCGGCCGAGCTGCTCAACGCATAATCGCAGCCGGCTGATCCGTAAATCACGCTGTGTTGTCCTTAATTCGCTAATCCAAAATATCTCTTATCCATGGCCTCGCATCTCGATCTCGAAGAACAAGAACAGTTGGACCAGTTGAAGGCTTTCTGGAAGCGCTGGGGCAATCTCATCACCTGGGGCTTGACGCTGGCCCTGGCTGCATTTGCGGGCTGGAATGCCTGGAACTGGTACCAACGTGACCAAGCCGTGAAGGCTGGCGCCATGTTTGACGAGTTGGACCGGGCCGCCCAATCGGGCGACGCTGACAAAGCCGGCCGTGTGTTTGCCGACTTGAAGGAGCGTTACCCCCGCACCAGCTATGCCGCGCAAGCCGCATTGCAGGCGGCCAAGGTTCAGTTCGACAAGGGCCAGCTTGACGCCGCGCAGGCCAGCCTGAATTGGGCGGCTGAGAATGCCCAGGACGATTCTTACCGCGATGTCGCCCGGCTGCGTTTGGCCGGGCTGCTGATGGATGGTAAAAAGTTCGATGACGCTGCCAAGGTGCTTGATGCCATCAAATCCCCCGACTTTGTGGCCCTTCAGGCCGATCGGCGCGGGGACCTTTTCAAGTTGCAAGGCAAGCCCGAGCAAGCCAAGGCTGAGTACAAAAAGGCATTTGCCGACATGGACAAGACGCAAGACTACCGCCATCTGGTCGAAGCCAAATTGGCAGCCTTGGGGGTGAATACCGCGGAGGATGCCGCTTCTGCACCCGCTGGAGCTGGCAAATGATGGCCCGCGGCGTGCGTCTGTCGGCCGCGGTGCTGGGTGTTGCCGCCTCTGTGCTGCTGTCGGCTTGTTCTATTTTTAGCTCGTCGACGGCGGCCAAACCCGCTGAGCTGGAAAAAATTACCCCAACAATTGCCGGCCGTGTGGTGTGGCATGCCAGCCTGGACAGCGTGCAGTTTCCGCTGTCCATCGCCGCCAAGGGCGATCAGTTTGTGCTTGCGGCCACCGATGGGGTGGTGACCGCCTTGCGCGCCAGCGACGGCCAGGCCCAATGGCGCAGCGACGTGGGCGCCAAGCTCACGGCGGGCGTCGGCAGTGACGGGCGGTTTGCCGCCGTGGTCACCCGCAACAATGAGTTGGTGGTGCTGGATGCCGGCAAGATCGCGTGGCGCAAGACCTTGCCGACGCCAGTGGTTGCGGCGCCTCTGGTGGCGGGCGAGCGCGTGTTCGTGCTTTCGGTCGATCGGCAGGTGCTGGCCTTTGATGCACTGGATGGCCGCAAGCTTTGGGAATTGCGGCGCCCAGGCGATGCACTGACGCTGGCCCAGGCCGGTGTGATCAGTGTGTACCGTGATACCTTGATCGTCGGGCAGGGCCCGCGCCTCACTGGCGTTGATCCTCTCAAGGGCACTGTGCGTTGGGAGGCCAGCGTGGCCAATCCACGCGGTACCAATGAGGTGGAGCGTTTGGCCGATCTGGTGGCCCCCGCGGTTCGCTCGGGCGATCTGCTGTGCGCACGGGCCTTTCAGTCGGCGGTGGGCTGCGTCAACGCTGATCGCGGCCTGACCTTGTGGAGCCGCAATGTGGGCGGCACCCAAGGCGTGGGCGGTGATGCGAAAATCATTGTGGGCGGTGACGCCTCCGACCGCTTGACGGCCTGGAACACCAGCAACGGCGAAGTGACCTGGACGGCCGAGCAATTTCAGAATCGCCGCCTGAGCGCACCGCTGGTGCAGGGCGAAACGGTCATCGTGGGTGACTTCGAAGGCTATGTGCATTTCCTGGCCCGGGACACCGGCAAGACGCAATTGCGCCTGAGCACTGATGGCTCGCCGATTGCAGCTGCGCCGATCGCTTTGGGTCAGACCATTTTGGTGGCCACCCGCAAGGGCGGCTTCTACGCGCTGCGGCCCGAGTGAGTGGCCCGGTTGCCCGATTTTTTGTAGCGCTGTAACGAGAAGAAGAACAATATGAAACCTGTCATCGCACTTGTCGGGCGGCCCAACGTGGGCAAGTCCACGCTGTTCAACCGGATGACCAAAAGCCGGGATGCCATCGTGGCCGATTTTGCCGGTTTGACCCGTGACCGCCACTATGGCGACGGGCGTATCGGCAATCGCGAGTACATCGTCATCGATACCGGCGGCTTCGAACCCGACAGCACCACCGGCATCGTCAAGGAGATGGCCAAGCAGACCCGGCAGGCCGTGGCGGAAGCGGATGCGGTCATCTTTGTGGTGGACGTGCGCCTGGGCCTTTCGGCGCAGGACTCCGACATTGCGCGCTATTTGCGCCAAGCCAACAAGCGTGTCTTCGTGGCGGTCAACAAGGCCGAGGGCATGAGCGAGTCGCCGCTGCTGGCCGAGTTCCATGAACTGGGCATGGGCAACCCCATTCCCATCTCCGCCGCGCACGGCCAAGGCATTCGCAGTTTGCTGGAAGTGGTGCTGGAGCCCTTCGAGTTTGAAGAAGACGAAGAAACCGCCGACAGCCCGGACGGCGTGATTCGCCTGGCCGTGGCAGGCCGTCCCAATGTGGGCAAAAGTACCCTCATCAACACTTGGCTGGGCGAAGAGCGTCTGGTGGCCTTCGACATGCCGGGCACCACGCGGGATGCGATCTCGGTGGACTTCGAGCGCAATGGCCAGAAGTTTCAGCTGATCGACACGGCCGGGTTGCGGCGCAAGGGCAAGGTGTTCGAGGCCATCGAGAAATTCTCCGTGGTCAAGACCTTGCAGGCGATTGCCGACGCCAATGTGGTGTTGCTCTTGCTGGATGCCACGCAAGGCGTCTCCGACCAAGACGCGCACATTGCGGGTTATGTGCTGGAAAGCGGCCGGGCCGTGGTGATCGCCATCAATAAATGGGACGCCATCGACAGCTACCAGCGCGAGCAGTTGCAGCGCTCCATTGAGCAGCGCCTGGCATTCATGAAATTTGCGCCGGTGCTCTATATTTCTGCGCTGAAGCGCCAGGGCCTGGGGCCCTTGTGGGGTGCGCTGGCTGATGCCTACGCCTCGGCCTACAAGAAGATGACCACGCCGGTGCTGACCCGCCTGATCCAGGAAGCTGTTGAGCACCAAACGCCCAAACGCAGCGGACATTTCCGGCCCAAGCTGCGCTATGCGCACCAGGGTGGCATGAACCCTCCGCTGGTCATCGTGCACGGCAACTCGCTGGAAGGTGTGACCGAGGTCTACAAGCGTTACCTGGAAGGCCGCATCCGCGCCCACTACAAATTGGTGGGCACGCCGTTGCGCATTGAAATGCGTTCGTCGAAGAACCCCTTCAGCGACAAAGAATAATTCCGAAAATCAACGGGTTCGAGGGGTTGATCGTCACATTGCTGCGGCAGCGGCGAATTGGCCCCTGTGTTAAGGTGGAACCCGTAGTTTCCATTCTGTTTACCCTCTCACAACACGGAGCATATCGTGAGCAATAAAGGCCAACTTCTGCAAGACCCCTTCCTGAACCTGCTGCGTAAGGAGCATGTTCCGGTTTCTATCTACCTGGTCAACGGCATCAAGTTGCAAGGCCATATTGAATCATTCGACCAATATGTGGTGTTGTTGCGCAACACCGTCACCCAGATGGTTTACAAGCACGCCATCTCGACGGTTGTGCCAGGTCGTGCGGTGAATTTCCACACGGCTGAGGCCAACGACGAAGCAGCTTGAGTGGCGATGGGGCCGGTGCGAGCCGGCCTCCGCCACTGAATCGCTGCCGGTCCGTGAAGGTCAATCCGCCGGGCCCGCAAAGCCCGGCAATAGCGCCGCAGCAGACCGGTGGTACTTGACGGCCCGTTCTGGCCTACTCCAAAGATATCTTGAGTTCAACCGCCATTCCAGCTTCTGCCTCCTCTGCCACGCCGCCCTCTGAGGCGGCGCGCGCCATTCTTGTCGGTGTTGATTTTGGCCGCAATGCCAAGGGCAGCACCTTCGATCCCTCGCTGGATGAGCTGGCCCTTCTCGCCGAGTCGGCCGGCGACACGCCGGTTGCGCGCGTCATCGCCAAACGTCAGGCGCCTGACGCTGCGTTGTTTGTCGGTTCTGGCAAGGCTGACGAAATCAAGCTTCTGGTGCAGGCGCATCAAGCCCACACGGTCTTGTTTGACCAAGCCATTTCGCCCGCGCAGCAGCGCAATCTGGAGCGTGTGCTGGGTGTGCCCGTGGCAGACCGTACGGCCTTGATTCTTGAGATTTTTGCGGCACGCGCCAAGAGCCACGAAGGAAAGATGCAGGTCGAGTTGGCGCGGCTGCAATACCTGGCGACACGATTGGTGCGGCGGTGGAGTCACCTGGAGCGTCAAAGCGGCGGCATCGGCATGCGCGGTGGTCCCGGCGAGGCGCAGATCGAGTTGGATCGCCGCATGATCGACGATCGCATCAAGACCATCAAAGACAAGCTGAAGAAGGTCCAGCGTCAGCGCAGTACCCAGCAGCGAGCGAGGGCGCGCAACAGCGTCTACCGGGTCTCGCTGGTGGGTTACACCAATGCGGGCAAATCCACGCTGTTCAACGCCCTGGTGAAGGCGCGTGCCTACGCGGCCGACCAGTTGTTCGCCACTCTCGACACGACCACGCGTTCGCTCTATTTGGAGCAGGCGGGCACCAGTGTTTCTTTGTCTGACACGGTGGGCTTCATTCGTGATTTGCCCCACAAGTTGGTGGAGGCCTTCCGCGCCACGCTGCAAGAGGCGGCGGATGCCGACTTGTTGCTGCACGTGGTGGATGCAGCGTCACCGTTACTGGATGAGCAGATGGTCGAGGTCGAGCGGGTGCTCGAAGAAATCGATGCCGCTGGCATTCCGCAAATCCTGGTCTACAACAAGCAAGACATGCTGGAAGAAACCCAGCGCCCGCGCGAGGCGATGGACTGGCTGGAGCGCCCTGGCCGCTTGGGCGGCGTGCGGGTGCCACGGGTATTTGTCAGCGCGTTGGACGGTACCGGCCTTGACGTCTTGCGCGAGCAGATCGTGCTGGCGATGCAGCGTGCGCCTGACGACCACGACCGCGGGCCGCATGACCCGCGTGACTTGAATTACCGCAGTTCTCCCCCAGTTGTTGGGGGGGATCCTGAGTTTCAGACGACCCCTTTGGCTGATGTTGATTCAGACGCAGCCGATCTTCCTCCAACACAGGCATGAGCATGAATACCTTTGAGCCCGTGAGCCGTGCGCGGCCGACGACACCTTCTTTCGTCGGGCAACTGAAATCTGTGGCCCATGCCGCCAAGGCGTTGTTGACCGGCGTTGCTGCGGCCATGCGGCCGCAGCGCTGGCAAGAGGGCCGACTCCTGAACAATGGTCGCAACGACGGCCCACCCGATCTCGACGAGCTTTGGCGCGACTTCAACCGCAAGCTGTCCGGCATGTTCGGGGGCAAGGGCGGTGGCGGCGACAACAATGGCGGTGCCAACGGGGGTAACAACGGCGGCAACAACTTCCAGCCCGACATGAAGAGCGCCGGCATCGGCGTGGCTCTGATTGCGGGTGTGGTGCTGCTGGGTTGGTTGGGCAGCGGCTTCTTCATCGTGCAAGAAGGCCAGCAAGGCGTAGTGACCTCCTTCGGTAAGTACAGCAAGACGGTGGAGGCGGGCTTTCAATGGCGCCTGCCTTACCCCTTTCAGGCCGTGGAGGTGGTCTCGGTCACGCAACTGCAGCAAGTTGAAGTGGGCCGTGCCATCGTGGTGCCTGCGTCCGGCCTGCGTGACTCCAGCATGCTGACGCAGGATGAGAACATTGTTGACATCCGTTTCACCGTGCAATACGTGCTGAAGAATGCGCGCGACTATCTGTTCGAAAACCGCAATCCGGACGAAGCCGTGGTGCTGGCGGCCGAGTCCGCAGTGCGTGAAATCGTCGGCAAGAGCAAGATGGACTCGGTGCTCTATGAGCAGCGTGACGCCATCGCGGTTGAATTGGCGCAGTCGGTGCAAAACCAGCTCGATCGGCTCAAGACAGGCATCCAGGTCAAGAGCGTGAATGTGCAGAACGTGGCGCCGCCTGAGCAAGTTCAGGCCGCGTTTGACGATGCATTCAAGGCGGGAGCTGATCGCGAGCGTCTCAAGAACGAAGGTCAAGCCTATGCCAACGACGTGATCCCGAAGGCACAAGGTACATCCGCGCGTCTGCTTGAAGAAGCCGAAGGCTACAAATCGCGTGTGGTTTCGCAGGCCGAGGGTGATGGTCAGCGCTTCAAGAGCGTGCTGGCTGAATATCAAAAAGCGCCCGCAGTGACCCGTGACCGCTTGTACATCGACACTATGCAACAGGTGTACTCCAACGTCAGCAAGGTGATGGTGGACAGCCGCAACGGCTCCAATCTGCTGTACCTGCCGCTGGACAAGCTGATGCAGCAAACCGCAGCCGGTAACGGGACGGTGACCGCGACGCCGCCGACCGTGGTGGCACAGCCTGAGAGTGCAGCGCCCAGCACCGGTGCCAATGACCTGAGATCCCGTGACGGCCTGCGCAGCCGTGATGGCCGCTGAGAAGAGCAGGGAGACTATTCATGAATCGTATTGCCGCCATCGTCGCTGGCTTGTTGGTCGCCTTCATGGTTGCCAGCTCCATGCTGTTCATCATCGATCAGCGCCAGTTCGCCGTTGTTTACTCCTTGGGCGAAATCAAGGAGGTCATCACCGAGCCGGGTTTGAAATTCAAGCTGCCCCCGCCGGTGCAGAACGTGGTGTTGCTGGACCGTCGCGTGCAGACGCTGGACAGCCCGGAGTCGCGCCCCATCTTTACCGCTGAGAAAAAGAGTTTGGTCATCGATTGGCTGGTGAAGTGGCGCGTCGCGGAGCCCCGCCAGTTCATCCGCAACAACGGTGCCAATATGCGTAACGTTGAGAATCGGCTGAGCCCTGTGGTTCAGGCCGCATTCAATGAAGAAGTGACCAAGCGCACCGTGCTGGCCGTGCTGGCCACCGAACGCGAGAAGGTCATGAATGACGTTCGCGCTCGCCTGGTTGATGAAGCCAAGCAGTTCGGCATCGAGATCCTCGACGTGCGGATCAAGCGCGTGGACTTCGCCGCCAACATCACCGATTCGGTCTATAACCGCATGAAGTCAGAGCGCTTGCGTGTAGCCAATGAAGCTCGATCGACCGGCGGCGCTGAAGGCGAGAAAATCCGTGCCGATGCCGATCGCCAGCGTGAAGTGATCGTGGCGGAAGCCTATCGTGATGCGCAGAAGATCAAGGGTGAGGGTGATGCCAAAGCCTCGGCCATCTATGCGGAGTCCTTCGGCCGTGACCCGCAATTTGCGCAGTTCTACCGCTCGCTGGAAGCGTATCGCAGCACCTTCCGCAACAAGTCTGACGTGATGGTGCTGGACCCCAGCAGCGACTTCTTCAAGGCGATGCGCGGCTCGGGCAGTGCAGCGCCTGCCGCGCCGACTTCGCGCAAGTAAGGTTGTGGCCCGGTGTCTACCGCGCAGGTCTTTGCGGCACTGGCCTTGATGTTGGTGATTGAGGGCGCCTTGCCCTTGATCAACCCGACGATGTGGCGCCAAGTGTTTGCCCGCATGCTCAGCATGACCGACGGGCAGATTCGTTTTGTCGGCTTGTCAAGCATTCTCGCCGGCTTGTTGTTGCTGGCGCTTGTCTGGCAATAGGCTGTGGCGGGCCTGAGCCCGGTACAATGCCGTTTTTAACCGCTGGCGAAAATACCCATGGCCTCTGCTTGGTTGCTGCCCGAGCATCTTGCTGACGTTCTGCCCTCCCAGGCCCGCCGCATCGAAGAGATGCGCCGAGACTTGCTGGACATGGCGCGTACCTACGGTTGCGAGTTGGTGATGCCACCGCTGCTGGAGCACTTGGAATCCTTGCTGTCTGGTGCCGGGCACGCCCTGGATCTGAAGACCTTCAAACTCGTTGATCAGCTCTCCGGCCGTTCCATGGGTTTGCGGGCTGACACGACGCCCCAGGTTGCCCGAATCGACGCCCATTTGCTCAACCGTGCTGGCGTGACCCGCCTGTGCTACTGCGGCCCGGTGTTGCACACACGGCCCGACGGCCTGCATTCGACGCGTGAGCCTTTGCAGTTCGGCGCTGAAATCTATGGTCACGCTGGGCTGGAAGCCGATCTCGAGGTGCAGGAGATGGCACTTGAGGTCGTGCGCCGCGCGGGCTTGAAGGACGTCATTCTCGATCTGGGCGATGCTCGTTTGGTCAAGGGCATTCTGGGTGACTCGCCTCTTTCGGCCGCGCAACTCGACAGCTTGATTGCCGCATTGGCTGGTAAGGACTTGGCGGCCCTGCGCGAATTGGCGCCCGTCTTGCCGGCCCATGTGATGAAGGGCCTGGAGGCCTTATTAAGCCTTTACGGTGGTGTTGATGTGCTGGCGCATGCGCGCACGGTATTGCCTGTGACTGCCTTGGTGACGGCAGCATTGGACGACCTTCAATGGCTGGCCAAGCATCTGCAGTTCACTCACCCAGAGATGCGACTGAGTTTCGACCTGGCAGATTTGACCGGCTATGCCTATTACAGCGGCGTACGTTTTGCGTTGTACGCGCAAGGCTCCAGCGACGCGCTGTTGCGTGGTGGGCGCTATGACGAGGTGGGGGCGGTGTTTGGTCGTCGCCGTCCGGCGGTTGGCTTCAGCCTGGATTTGAAAACGCTGGTGGCCCTGACGCCCAGCAGCCCCTTGCGCGCGGCCGTGCGGGCGCCCTGGGGCGAAGAGGCGGGTTTGCGCGCCGCCGTTCGTCGTCTGCGTGAGGCGGGCGAGACGGTGGTCTGTGTCCTGCCGGGGCATGAGCATGAAGGCGATGAATTCGAGTGCGACCGAGAGCTGCGGCTGGTCGACCAACAGTGGGTCTTGTGCGCGCTTTGAGTGACGCCGGCCTGACTCTCAATTTTTGATCATCGGAATGAGTAAGATGAATAGCGAAATCTCACGTGGCCGCAATGTCGTGGTGGTGGGCACCCAATGGGGTGACGAAGGCAAGGGCAAGGTTGTTGACTGGATGACGGATCACGCGCAAGGCGTGGTGCGCTTCCAGGGCGGCCACAACGCGGGTCATACCTTGGTGATCAAGGGTGTGAAGACGGCGCTGCAATTGATTCCCTCCGGCATCATGCGCGACGGCGTGGCTTGCTACATCGGCAATGGCGTGGTGGTGGACCCCACCCATTTGTTGAGTGAAATTGAGCGCCTCGAAAAAGCGGGTGTCGAAGTGCGCTCGCGTTTGTTCATCAGCGAGTCTTGCCCTTTGATCCTGCCCTTCCACGTTGAGGTGGACAAGGCCCGTGAAGCCCTGCGTGAAACCAGCGGCAGTGGCAAGATCGGCACGACAGGCAAGGGCATTGGCCCGGCCTACGAAGACAAGGTTGCACGGCGTGCGCTGCGCGTGCAAGACCTCAAGCACCCGGAGCGCTTTGCGAAGAAGCTGCGCGAGTTACTTGAACTGCACAACTTCGCGCTAACGGGTTATTTGAACGCCAGTGCGCTGGAGTTCCAGCCCATCTTCGATCAAGCCATGAAGATGGCCGAGCTGATCAAACCCATGATGGCGGACGTGGGCTACCTGATCCACAAGGCTCATCTGGCGGGCGCCAACATCTTGTTTGAAGGCGCGCAAGGCACCTTGCTCGACATCGATCACGGCACGTATCCTTATGTGACATCGAGCAACTGCGTAGCGGGCAATGCCGCTGCTGGCGCTGGTGTGGGGCCGCAGATGCTGCATTACATGCTCGGCATCACCAAGGCTTACACCACGCGTGTGGGTTCGGGCCCTTTCCCCACCGAGTTGGAGTGGGAAAAAGAAGGCACCGTGGGCTATCACCTGGCGACGGTTGGCCAGGAGCGAGGCACCGTCACTGGCCGCGCTCGCCGCTGTGGCTGGTTTGATGCGGCAGCGTTGAAGCGCTCGGTCATCATCAACGGCATCACCGGTTTGTGCATCACCAAGCTCGACGTGCTGGACGGTCTGAGTGAAATCAAGATGTGCGTGGGCTACGAGATGGATGGCCGCCAGTTCGATATCCTGCCGCTGGATGCCGATGAGATTGCCGCTTGCCAGCCCGTCTATGAAACCTTCCCGGGCTGGACTGAAACCACCTTCGGCGTAACCGCCTGGGATAAGCTGCCTTTGAATGCGCGCCGTTATCTGGAGCGCATCAAGGAAGTGATCGGCGCGCCCATCGACATGGTGTCGACTGGCCCCGATCGTGAGCACACCATTCTGCTACGTCACCCTTACCAAGGTGCTGCGGCCTGATCGTGCCGCCGCGCCAACATCAAAAACTGGAGTTCTCCACCATGCTGACTGACGACGGCAAACATCTCTACGTCTCTTGGGACGAATATCACATGCTGACCGAGCGCCTTGCGCTGAAGGTTCATGCATCGGGCTGGGAGTTCGACCAGATCCTGTGCTTGGCCCGCGGCGGAATGCGTCCAGGTGACGTGTTATCTCGTGTATTCGACAAGCCGCTGGGCATCATGTCCACCAGTTCTTACCGCGCGGAGGCTGGCACCATTCAAGGCCGCTTGGATATCGCGAAATACATCACCATGCCCAAGGGCGAGTTGGCCGGTCGCGTGTTGTTGGTCGACGACCTTGCCGATTCCGGCGTGACCTTAAAGGCGGTGGTGGAGCGCTTGCGCGGCATGCCATCCATCTCGGAGTTGCGCTCTGCGGTGATCTGGACCAAGGGCGTCTCAAGCTACACGCCTGACTATTACGTCGAAATGCTGGAAACCAGTCCCTGGATTCATCAACCTTTTGAAGAGTACGACGATATGCGCCCTGACGCATTGGCCAAGAAATTCGTGGTCTGATCTGGCGTCATATTTCTTGGGACTTCGCGCCCTTTCAACAGGCCGAACGCATGTCTTGCGTCCGGCCTGTTGTTTATGGGTTTTCGGTGAATGCCGTTTAATTTTTTTTCGGCCGGATGGCAAATTTGACCCGTCAAGCCATCCGCGCAAAGCAAAATGGCCGCATGTCAACAGACAAGCGGCCATGCAGTTCAAGGTTTGAAAAAACAAAGGCCGATATCTTTCGATACCGGCCTTTGAGAAATTTGGTGCCCAGGAGAGGACTCGAACCTCCACGGAGTTACCCGCTAGTACCTGAAACTAGTGCGTCTACCAATTCCGCCACCTGGGCAAGGTTCACAAGTCAACCGTGGTCTGGTGCAGTTTTATGGCCTTGGGCTATTTGTTCAGCCTCATGCCCTGCGCCCAGTACGTCCGGTAATCTGTGACGTTTCAGGAAAGACAAGGATTCTATCATCAAAAACATTAAACACACAAGTCCCGCCCCGAACGAAGGCGCAGCACTGCTCAGCGAAGTCGAGGGCGTGTTGCAAGGCCATCGGGATGGCCACGGCTTCTTGATTCCCGACGTAGGCACGCAAGACATCTACCTGCCGCAGCAGGAAATGCATGCCGTCATGCATGGCGATCGCCTGCGCGTGCGGGTTGCACGTTATGACAAGCGTGGCCGTCCTGAAGGGCGGGTGCTGGAGATTCTCGATCGCAAGAAGAAGCCCATCATTGGGCGCCTGCTGCTGGAGTCCGGCATCTGGTTGGTGGCGCCGGAAGACAAGCGCATGGGGCAGGACATCCTGATTCCCAAGAACGGCACCGCCAATGCGCGTGCGGGCCAGGTGGTGGCGGTCGAGTTGATCGAGCCGCCGTCTTTGTATGCGCAACCGGTCGGGCGGGTGGTCGAGGTGCTGGGTGAAATCGACGACCCTGGCATGGAGATCGAGATTGCTGTGCGCAAATACGAGGTGCCGCATCGCTTCAGCGCCGAAACCTTGTCGCAAGCTGCCAAGCTGCCCGAGAAATTGCGCGCGCTTGATTTGAAAGGCCGTATCGACCTGCGCGATGTGCCGCTGGTCACCATCGATGGTGAAGATGCCCGCGACTTCGATGACGCGGTGTTTTGCGAGCCGCACAAGCATGGGCGCGGCAAGACTGCCTTCGTGGGCTGGCGCCTGCTGGTGGCCATTGCCGACGTGAGCCATTACGTCAAGCCGGGCGATCCGTTGGATGAAGACGCTTATGAGCGCGCCACCTCGGTGTACTTCCCGCGCCGCGTGATCCCGATGCTGCCCGAGAAGCTGTCCAACGGGCTGTGCTCGCTCAACCCCAATGAAGACCGCTTGTCCATGGTGTGCGACATGCTGGTGGATGATAGCGGTGAGGTCCAGGCGTATCAGTTTTATCCCGCGGTGATTTGCTCGCATGCCCGCTTTACTTACAACGAAGTGGCCGCAATCTTGGCCAATACGCATGGCCCCGAAGCCGCCAAGCGACGCGACCTGGTGCCGCATCTCTTGCATCTCCATGAGGTGTTCAGGGCACTGCTGGCGGAGCGCAGTCGCCGGGGGGCGATTGATTTTGATACGACTGAAACCCAAATCGTCTGTGACGATAACGGGCGAATCGAGCGCATCATCCCGCGCACACGCAATGACGCGCACAAGCTGATCGAAGAGGCGATGCTGGCTGCCAACGTCTGCGCGGCGGATTTCATCGCCGAGAACAAGCAGGCCTCGCTGTTCCGTGTGCATGAGGGGCCGACACCAGAAAAGCGGGTGGCGCTGCAAGCCTATTTGCGTGCCCTTGGTCTGGGCTTGTCCGTCAGCGATCAACCCACGCCCAAAGAGATTGCTGCGATCGCTGCAGCCACCAAGGACCGGGTGGATGCGGCGCAAATCCACGCCATGTTGCTGCGTTCCATGCAGCAGGCGGTTTACACCTCGGCCAATGCCGGCCATTTCGGCCTGTCGTACGAGGCGTACACGCACTTCACCAGCCCGATTCGGCGATACCCCGATCTGCTGGTGCACCGGGTCATCAAAGCGATTCTGCAAGGCAAGCGCTACCACCTGGATGCCGGCAAGATGGATGTGCCGATGGCCACCAAGCGGCCGGGCCGTGCGCAACCCATTGACCCCGCCAAGGCCAACACGGAGATGGAACGTTGGGAGGTGGTGGGGGCCCATTGCAGCGCCAACGAGCGCCGTGCGGATGAGGCGTCACGTGATGTCGAGGCCTGGCTCAAGTGCCGCTATATGCGCGAACATTTGGGAGAGGAATTTGCCGGCACGGTCAGTGCGGTGACCAGCTTTGGCCTGTTTGTGCAGTTGGATGCGTTGTACGTCGAGGGCTTGATTCACATCACCGAATTGGGCGGGGAGTACTTCAAGTTCGACGAACTTCGCCAGGAGTTGCGTGGTGAGCGCACGGGCTTGCGCTATGCCACCGGCACGCGGGTGCAAGTGCAGGTGAGCCGGGTGGACCTGGATGCCCGAAAGATCGACTTCCGCCTGGTTCGCGACAGCGACGAAGCCAAGCTTGTGGCCCGCGCCCAGCGCGACAAGGCCGGCTTGCCGCCCTCAGCCCGTGGTGGTGTCAAGAGCAGTGGTGCGATCTCTGGTGCAGTACAGGCTGCAGGGCAGTCGCCACTCGATGCTTTGGAAGAAGTGCGTCGCATGGACCGGGAGGTGAAGAGTTCAGGCAAGCGCTCAGCCAAGGGCGGGCGCAAGGCCAAACCTGCTGCGGCGCCTGCCGTGGCCGCGGCGCATCCGGTCAAGGCGGCACGTCAGGCTGCCCGAAAAGGGCGAACACAGCCTGCAGCGGGGGCGGGCGAAGCCCGGGCGCGAAAGCGTCGCTGAGCAAGTTGCCGAGTGGCAAGTTGGGGGGGCGAGTGAACAAGCTGGCGGACTCAAGGCCCCCAGCGGCTCCGCAGCCCGTGCATGCGTTCGATCAGGTCGGCAGCACGCAAGGGCCCCAAGCCTTGTGATTCGCCCGCCAAGCCGTGCCAGTAGACGGCGGCTGCGGCGAGGCCTTGCGGGCATGCTGCGGGTGCCTGCGCCCAAAGGCCACCCAGCCAGCCGGCCAGCACATCGCCGCTGCCGGGCGTTGCCAGGGCGGGGCTGCCGCTGCAATTGATGAGGGGTTTGCGTCCCGTATCGGCCGGGGCGGCAACGACGGACCCGGCACCCTTCAACACCACGTGGCAGTTCAGGCGATCAGCCAGTTCTTGCGCCGCCTTCAGTCGCCCGGCCTGCACACGGTGCGTGTCTGTACCGAGCAGGCGGGCGGCTTCCAGCGGGTGGGGCGTCAGCACGGTGTTCTGGCCAACTGCCCGGCGTTGGATCAGCAACGCTTGAAGTGCCGGGTCGGCGCCCAAGGCGTTGAGGCCGTCCGCGTCCAGGACCAATCGAGCTGCGCCTTTGAGGATGGCGGGCAAGACCGCGTGTATTTCTTGGCCGCCGCCGCAGCCGCACACCACGGTCAGCGAGGGCAGAAACGTGCCGGGCGCGGTGACCTCTACCGGCCGCCGCATCAACTCCGGACGCTGTGAATCGAATTCAGGTGTTTCATCGCCAGCAACGGTGATGTCGCCCAGCATGCTGCCGTAGACGCGCCCTGCGCCAGCGGCCAGTGCCGCACGTGCGGCCAGCCGTGCTGCACCGCGCATGGCAGGTGCGCCGCCAATCACCCACACATCGCCGTGGCTGCCTTTGTGGCTCAAGGGGTGGGCAGGGCGTAGCCAGTTCAGCAGGCTATCGTGGCCGATCAAGTCGGCATCGGCATCGGGGGTGATTCGGTTGATGGGCGCAATGTCGTTGGCTACGTTGCCTGAAAAATCACCACTCAAGCCCAGATCGTCAAACCAAATCTCTCCGCAATGCGCGGGGCCGTGGCCGGTGAATAGCCCAGGTTTGAGCGTGAGAAAAGTCAGGCAGTGGGTGGCGTGAACGGCATCCGCATGAAGGCATTCGCCCGTCTCTACCGAAAGCCCACTGGGTACGTCAACGGCCAGGGTTGCAATGTCGCGGGCGCTAAGCGCATTGAGGCTGCGCAGCACCTGGTGCAGTGCTTGATCAGGAGAGTGATCTGGCTTGGTCGTGGCGCCGATGCCGAGCAGGGCGTCGATGGCCAGGGCGGTTCTGGCCGGTGGGGTCAGGTCTTGCGTGATGCGTACGCCGGCTGCTTGCGCGGCCAACAGTGCAGCGTGGGCGTCCACGGAGCCGGCGCTTTGTCTGGTCGGCAGCGAGGCAATAACTTGGCAGCCCTGTGCGTGGAGATGGCGTGCCGCCACCAGGCCGTCACCACCGTTATTGCCGGGCCCGCAGGCGATCCAGATGGGGCGCTCTGCATGGTTGTGCAGGGCGAGGGCCAATTTGGCCACGGCAAGTCCGGCGCGCTCCATCAAGGCCTGTGGGGGCGTTGCAGCCAGGGCTTGTGTCTCCAGGGTGCGCGTGCCCGCGATGCCGTAGAGACTGAGTGTATGCAAAGGGTGTTGAATGCGGATCACGTGTCGATTGTGAAGGCAATTTTCAAGCGCCCCAAGTGCCCCGAGTGCCCCAAGCATCCCAAGACGCCCCGTGCGCTCATTCCACTGCGGCTGCGACTAGCCCAGGCGACCCATCGTCAGGTCGCTGATCTCAGGCAGGTCCGGGCCGGCCTGGTTGCCGCTGATCTGATGGCTCAATACGTTGGCTGCGCCGTTCGCCAGGGTCCAGCTCAGGAGGTTGCTGGGTTCAAGGGCCAGATTAAGCCAGATGCCCGCGTGGCCGCTTGTGCCCAGAATGGGCAGGCCGTCCGCCACGTGGGCATGTGTGCCGCGCCACTGTTGTAGTTGACCGTTCTGCATGGCGCCGGGAAACCAGTCGTTCAAGACCTTGTGCATGGCCGCGTGACTGTCTTTGGCGCTGCTCGGTGATCTGTTCCAGTGGCCGCTGATACTCAGCCGGACGCGTTGGCCGATGCGGCTGATGCTGATGCCGCTGGTTTGATCCACCAGGCCCGCGCGAGGCCCGAGGTCTGGGTGAGCTTCGAGTTGCCGCAACGGCGCCGTCAGTGATTCACCCTGCAGCTGAACCATGGGCAGCTTGAAGCCCAGGGGCTGCAGCAGCGGGATGGCGCCCACGCCGGCGCAGACCACGATGGCGTCAAAATTTTCATGTTGCGGCCCAGCGGGTGCGGGCTGGGTGTCGATGTTGTCTTTGGGCTCGCGGCTGTCACCCTGGCGTGTGCTGGGGCCGGGCCGCTCTTCTGGCGGCGTGTATTCGTGCACCAGCTGCGCTGGGCTGCCGGGTGTGATGCTGCGCACCGTGGTGTGAAAGCGGAACTGTGCGCCCAGGCGTTGCGCCTCCATGCGCAGCAAATGGGCGAATTGGCGGCAATTGCCGATCTCGGCCTGCGGCAAATAGATGCCGCCCAGCAGGGCTTGCTCGGGATTGAGTCCTGGCTCGATGCGCCGGCATTGCTCGGCGTCTAACGTTGTCGCACTCAGACCCATTTGGGCCAGTCGTTCGAGCCCGGGTTGAATCTGCTGGCGCTCGCGCTCGGTGCGCAAAAGCATCAGCAGGCCCTCTGTGCGCTCATAGTCCAGTTGCAGGCTGCGGCGCAGCGTCTGGAGGCGATCGAGGCTGAATTGAGCGAGCTTGAGCAGCTGCTCCTGCGCGGCGGGGTTGCTGGCTTTTGCGGCACGGCGCCGCTGCCATTGCCAACCCAGGCTGTGGCGCAGGCTCAGGTGCGGCCAGGGCTTGGCGGTCCAAGGCAAAATCATGGCCGGGGCGACGATGCCTGCATTGGCGAAGCTGCCTTCGGCGGCAACGCTGCCGCACCGATCAAAAACCGTGACTTGATGGCCTTGGGCGCTAAGTTCGTAGGCGGTGGTGACGCCGGCAATGCCGGCACCAATGATGGCGATCCGCATGCTCAATGCCCCTTGCAGCTGAGCGCTGCGTGACGGTTCAGGGCAGGTTGACGGGCGGGCTCAGGCTTGAAAACCACCTTGGAATTGAGGGAGGCACCGGGGAACTGCTGGGCTCCGATTCGGCCTTCTCGCAGGCGCTCAGGGGCGCTGCTCAGGTCGTTGTGCATAGATGTTGTATACTCTTTGGGTTTTGCCGTTGGCCGCGGGCTGAAATTTCAGTCCGGCAGCCTTGAAGTCGCTTTGAAAACTGCTGTGAATTCTCTACGAATTCAGCGTGGTTTCAGGTGGCGAGCAAGAGTTTTCATTGGGGGGCGAAGCTTAGCGAAGCTAAATCAGCCAAGTCCGATTCGACCCCATTGAGCAACGACAGATCAATCGCAAACCGGCTGTTCGAGAGGTGTTGCTGCTGCTCAGGTCTGGCACTCGGGTCCCATAAGGGGCGAGGGTGCGGGGCATCAGAAGTATTGCAGAGCAATTCGAGCCGGATTTAAGACACAACCTTCGGAGTAAAAATTATGTCCGTTACTATGCGCGAGATGCTGGAAGCCGGCGTCCACTTTGGTCACCAAACTCGTTTCTGGCATCCCAAGATGGCCCCGTACATCTACGGCCATCGCAACAAGATCCACATCATCAACCTCGAGAAGACGCTGCCTGCGTTCGAAGAGGCGATGAAGTTCGTCCGTAACCTCGCTTCCAAGCGCGGCACCATTCTGATGGTTGGCACCAAGCGCCAAGCCCGTGAAGTCGTGGCCCTGGAAGCTCAGCGCGCTGGCATGCCTTATGTCGACCAGCGTTGGTTGGGCGGCATGATGACCAACTTCAAGACGGTCAAGACTTCGCTGAAGAACCTGAAGGACATGCAAGCGCAGGTCGACGCAGGCACCCAGCCTTCCATCAAGAAAGAAGCGCTGATGTTCCAGCGTGACTTGGCCAAGCTGGAAAAAGACATCGGCGGGATCCAAGACATGGCTGGCCTGCCTGACGCCATCTTCGTGATCGACGTGGGCTTCCACAAGATCGCCGTGGCTGAAGCCAAGAAGCTGGGCATCCCCGTGATCGGCGTGGTTGACACCAACCACTCGCCTGAAGGCATCGACTACGTGATCCCTGGCAACGACGACTCCGCCAAGGCTGTGGCGCTGTACGCCCGTGCCGTGGCTGACGCGGTGCTGGAAGGCCGTGCCAACGCCGGCAATGAAGTGGTGCACGCTCAAGCCCCCGCTGGTGACGAGTTCGTGGAAGTCAGCGAAGGCGCTTAAGCTCCTGACGCCAAGACCAAAGGGGCTGATTCAGCCCCTTTTTTTTAAAGAATTTTGCTGTCAACGAGTCCGCGCCGCGTCGTCTTCTGTACGGGTGTGCGATTCAATCAAGAAACTGGAGAATCCAAATGGCTGTGATTACCGCTAGCATGGTTGCCGAGCTGCGCGCTCGTACCGACGCTCCGATGATGGAGTGCAAGAAGGCCCTGACTGAAGCCGAAGGCGATCTGGGTCGCGCTGAAGAAATCCTGCGCGTCAAGCTGGGCAACAAAGCCGGCAAGGCCGCTTCGCGCGTGACCGCCGAAGGCGTGGTGGCATCGGCCGTCGTGGGCACCACCGGTGCTTTGCTGGAAGTGAATTGCGAAACCGACTTCGTTACCAAAAACGACGCGTTCCTGGCCTTCGCCAATGCCTGCGCCAAGGTGGCCGCAGAACATGCGGTGACTGAAGTCGAAGCACTGGCCGCTCTGCCGCTGAGCCAAGAAGGCTTCGGCCCGACGGTGGAAGATGTGCGCCGCGGCCTGATCGGCAAGATCGGCGAGAACATGAGCCTGCGCCGCATCAAACTGTACAACGCCGGTGCTCAGCTGGCTTCGTACCTGCACGGCACCCGCATCGGTGTGATGGTTGAGTTCGAGGGTGACGAAGTCGCCGCCAAGGACGTCGCCATGCACGTGGCCGCCATGAAGCCTGCCGCCTTGTCGTCGGCCGAAGTTGCTCCTGAGCTGGTCGAGAAAGAGCGCAAGATCGCCACCGAGAAGGCTGCCGAGTCTGGCAAGCCTGCCGAGATCGTCGCCAAGATGGTCGAGGGTTCGGTGCAGAAGTTCCTCAAAGAGGTGTCGCTGCTGGACCAAGTCTTCGTCAAGGCTGCCGATGGCAAGCAGACCGTGGCCGCCATGTTGAAAGACAAGGCCACCACCGTGAAGGGCTTCACCCTGTATGTGGTGGGTGAAGGCATTGAGAAGAAGGTGGACGACTTCGCTGCGGAGGTGGCTGCGCAAGTGGCTGCCGCAAAAGGGGCCTAAGCCTCTGTAAAAAATAAAGGGCGCCTCTGGCGCCCTTTACACTTATGCCCGCGCCGGTCGTTGCGCTGTCCCACAAGGGCGGCGGCACCCGGCGCGGTATTCCAAGATTTGTCCCGCAATCGCGGTCAACTGCAGCATTTAGAGGTCACACATGCCCGCGCTCAAACGCATCCTGCTCAAACTCTCTGGCGAAGCTCTGATGGGCGACGACGCCTTCGGCATCAACCGTGCGACCATTGTGCGCATGGTGCAGGAGATTCGCGAGGTCACTGAACTCGGGATTGAGGTTGCCGTCGTGATCGGTGGCGGCAATATTTTTCGCGGCGTAGCGGGTGGTTCGGTGGGTATGGACCGCGCCACCGCTGATTACATGGGCATGCTGGCCACGGTGATGAACTCACTCGCCCTGGCGGACACCATGCGCCAAGAAGGCATTACCGCCCGCGTGATGTCGGCCATCGGCATCGAGCAAGTGGTTGAGCCCTACGTGCGCCCCAAGGCGCTGCAGTATCTTGAAGAAGGCAAAGTGGTGGTGTTCGCAGCGGGCACCGGCAATCCCTTCTTCACCACTGATACAGCGGCCGCACTGCGCGGCGCGGAAATCGGTGCAGAAATCGTTCTCAAGGCCACCAAGGTTGACGGCGTTTACACTGCCGACCCGAAAAAAGACCCCACCGCAACGCGCTATTCCCGCATTACTTTCGACGAGGCCATCACTCGCAATCTGCAGGTGTTGGATGCCACCGCCTTTGCGCTGTGCCGTGACCAGAAGCTGCCGATCCGTGTGTTCAGCATTCTGAAGCCCGGCTCGCTGAAACGCGTGGTGATGGGTGAAGACGAAGGTACGCTGGTGCACGTCTGAGGCGGGACGCCGCTTAAGTTCAGTTCAGGAAATATCGAGAAGCATCATGAGCATTGCAGAAGTCAAGCAGAACGCCGAAGTGAAAATGGGCAAGTCGGTCGAAGCCCTCAAGGGTGAATTGCACAAGATCCGTACGGGCCGCGCTCACCCTGGCATCTTGGATCAGGTCAGTGTCGATTACTACGGCTCCATGGTGCCGATCAGCCAGGTGGCCAATGTGAGCTTGCTGGACGCCCGCACCATCAGCGTGCAGCCCTGGGAAAAGGGCTTGGGCGCCAAGATCGAGAAGGCCATCCGTGAGTCCGACCTGGGCCTGAATCCTGCGTCCCAGGGCGATCTGATCCGCGTGCCGATGCCGCCGCTGAATGAAGAGCGCCGCCGCGACCTGACCAAGGTCGTGCGCAATGCCGGTGAAGACGCCAAGATTGCCGTGCGCAATCTGCGCCGTGAAGCCAATGAGCAGGCCAAGAAGCTCACCAAAGACAAGCTGATCAGCGAAGACGACGAGCGCCGCAGCCTGGACGACGTGCAAAAGCTGACCGACCGCACCATCGCCGAGATCGAGCGTGTGGTCGCAGGCAAAGAAGCCGAAATTCTGGCGGTCTGAGCGGAATCGCTGCGCGTGAGTTCCGATCAAGCCGCCTTGGTTCCCCGCCATGTGGCCATCGTGATGGATGGCAATGGTCGTTGGGCGAAGAAGCGTTTTCTACCGCGATTTTTTGGCCACAAACAGGGAGTTGATGCCCTGGTCAAGGTTGTTCAAGCCTGTATTGACCGCAATATCGACTACCTGACGGTGTTCGCGTTTTCGTCAGAAAACTGGAAGCGTCCGTCGGATGAGGTGTCAGGCTTGATGGGCTTGGTGCTTGCTGCGGTGTCGCGTTACCTGGCGCGAATGGGCGCGATGGGTGTGCGCATTCGCATCGTGGGCGACCGCGATGCCGTGAGTCCCAAATTGCGCAACGCCTGGAACGAGGCGGAGGCTGCCACCGCGCACAACACCAAATTGACCTTGTCCGTGGCCTTCAATTACGGCGGGCGTTGGGACATCGTGCAGGCCTGCAAGTCGGCGATGCAGGCGGGCGTGTCGCCAGAGGCGCTCACCGAGTCGAAGCTGTCCGAGTTCATGGCAATGAGCTACGCACCTGATCCGGATTTATTCATTCGAACCGGCGGTGAGGTGCGCATCAGCAACTTCTTGCTGTGGCAGGTGGCGTATACCGAGTTTGTGTTTTCCGACTGCTTGTGGCCGGAGTTCGGCGAGGCGCAGTTGGATGCCGCGATTGAGGCCTTCCGTGAGCGCGACCGGCGGTTTGGTGGCGTCAAATCAACTCCCCCCACGGCTGTTGCGGCGTGACCCACCCCGAATTGACGAGGTCGCCATGCTGAAACAACGCGTTATCACCGCTTTGGTGTTGCTTGCCGTTTTGCTGCCTTGCCTGTTTGCAGCGTCCCCCTGGCCTTTTGCACTGCTGACGCTGTTGATGATCGCTGCCGCAGGATGGGAGTGGGCCCGTTTGAATTCAAGCGCAGGCCCGGTGGATGGCGCCAGTACCCGTGCGGGGACAGCCGGGTTGATGCCCTATGGCTTCGGCATCGGGGTGGCTGGCGTCTGCGCCGCCACGCTCTACGGCCTGGGCTTGCAAGCACCGCCGGTGTGGTGCTGGTGGTTGGCGGGTTTGATCTGGGTGTTGGGTGGGGTGTTTGCTCTGCGCGGCGGCCCGGCGGCATGGCCGCATGCCTCGCGGCCCTTGCGTTTGGTCTTGGGTGCTTTGGCGCTCTGGGCGGCATGGCTGGCGATGGTTCAGGCCAAGACCTTGGGTATTAATTTTCTGTTGTCGATTTTTTGCCTGGTGTGGGCCGCCGATGTTGCGGCCTACTTCGGGGGGCGGGCTTTCGGGCGCCGTAAATTGGCCCCGGCCATCAGCCCCGGCAAAAGCTGGGAAGGTGTGTGGTCTGGTATGGCGGCGGTGCTGGTGTTGGCGCTGGTCTGGAGTCAGGTGATCGATCGGCAATTGGCGGTTGACTCCCCCAGCCTGTACCAATTGCTGGCGCGGCAGGGGCTGTTTGTTGGGGTGTTGAGTGTGTTGATGCTCAGTGCCATGAGCGTCGTGGGCGATCTTTTTGAGTCTCTGATCAAACGGGCTGTGGGCGCCAAGGACAGCAGTCAGCTGTTACCCGGCCACGGCGGTGTTTTGGATCGGGTGGATGCCCTGCTGCCGGTGTTTCCTTTGGCGATGGCTTTGAGTTCCCTCAGCTTGGCCGCCTGAGGCCGGGCCTTTTGAGTCTGTTGACATGACCGCATCTTTTCAACGCCAACGTATCAGTGTGTTGGGCTCCACGGGTTCCATCGGGGTCAACACGCTGGATGTGTTGTCTCGCCACCCCGATCGCTACGAGGTTTTTGCGCTGTCGGCGATGAGCCGCGTCGATGAATTGCTGGCCCAGTGTCTGCACTGGCAACCCCGTTTCGCGGTGATGCCCGATACCGCCGCGGCCGCCCGCTTGCGCGAGCGCTTGCGTGAGCAGGGCAGCCGGACCGAGGTACTCGACGGTGCCCCGGCCTTGTGCGACATCGCGGCCCATCCCGACGTTGACATGGTGATGGGTGCCATTGTCGGTGCAGCTGGGCTGGCCCCTTGCCTGGCGGCGGCCCGTGCGGGCAAGCGTTTGCTGCTGGCCAATAAAGAGGCCATCGTGGTGGGGGGGGCCTTGTTCATGCAGGCCGTGGCGGACGGTGGGGCGACCCTGCTGCCGATCGACAGCGAGCATTCCGCTATTTTCCAGTGCTTGCCGGAAGACCGCAGCACTTGGGCGCAGCGCATTGACCATATCGTGCTGACGGCCTCCGGCGGGCCCTTCCGCCAACGTGATCCGGCGACTTTGGCCGCCATCACCCCAGAGCAAGCCTGCGCGCACCCGAACTGGGTGATGGGGCGCAAGATTTCGGTGGACTCCGCCACGATGATGAACAAGGCGCTGGAGGTGATCGAAGCGCGTTGGTTGTTTGGCCTGGACCCGGCGAAAATTCGGGTGTTGATTCATCCGCAGAGCATCGTGCATTCGATGGTGGTTTGCCGCGACATGTCGGTGCTGGCGCAAATGGGCACGCCCGATATGCGGGTGCCCATCGCCTACGGCCTGTCTTTCCCCGCGCGCATCGATGCCGGCGCCAGCCGCCTTGAGTTGGAGAAGTTGTCGGCCTTGAGCTTTGAGGAGGCTGACGAGCGACGCTTCCCTGGCTTGTTCTTGTCGTGGCGTGCACTGCGTGCTGCGGAAGGTACAACGACCGTGTTAAACGCCGCCAATGAAGAGGCGGTGGACGCTTTCTTGAACCGCCGCCTGCGCTTTGATCAAATTCACCGACTCAATGTGCAATGCTTGGACGAGTTGCTCCCGCAGGCCGGTGAGTGCAGCAGCGTTGAGGGCTTGTTGAGTTTGGACGCGCGGGTGCGACGCCACGCTCAGGCCTTGATCACGAGCCTTGCTGCATGACGACCTTGCTTGCATTTCTGGTCACGCTGGCCTTGCTGGTGGTCGTGCACGAGTACGGCCATTACCGTGTGGCGCGGGCTTGCGGGGTCAAGGTGCTGCGGTTTTCTGTCGGTTTCGGGCGCGTGATCTGGCGCCGGCAAGCACACCCTGACGCCACCGAGTTCACCCTGTGCGCCATCCCATTGGGTGGTTATGTGCGCATGCTGGACGAGCGTGAGGCACCCGTTGAAGCGGGGCTGCGTGACCAGGCTTTCAACAACCGGCCCTTGCGCCAGCGTGTGGCGGTGGTGGCGGCTGGTCCCTTGGCCAATTTGGTTTTGGCGGTGCTCTTGTTTGGCGCCGCCAATTGGGTCGGCATGGAGGTGCCCAAGGCGCTGCTGGGTGCTCCCGTGGCGGGCTCCCTGGCTGAGCGTGCTGGCATGCAGTCGGGTGATTGGGTTCAGGCTGTGTCCGTTGACGGGCAAGAGTGGCGCGACATCGATTCACTGCTCGACCTGCATGAGCAAGTCATGAACGCGGTGGCACAGCGTCAGCGATTGCACCTGAGTGTGAGCGATGCGCAAGGCCGGGGCCGGCGCGAGCTGACGCTGAGCACCGACGCCTTGGCCGCAACCGAGTTCGACGCCGCCTCGGCCGCCCAGTTGGGCCTTGGCAGTGCGTTCAGCGAACCCGTGTTGGGCCGGATTACCGCGGGCGGCGCGGCTGATCTTGCGGGCCTGCGTGAAGGCGACCGAGTGAGAGCCATTGATGCCACGCCCGTGGCGGATGCGGCCAGTTTGAGAGGCTTGATCCGCGCCTCGGCGTCCGATGGCCAGCAACACGCCATGGCGTGGCGGATCGAGCGGGCAGGGCAGCCGCTTGACATCGAGGTTAGCCCCAAGGTGGTCGATGACAATGGCCGCAAGATCGGCCGCATCGAGGCCTTGGTGGGTGGTGTGCCTCAGATGGTGCAGCAGCGCTATGGATTTCTGGATGGCCTGGTTCGCGGTGCACAGCGCACTTGGGAGCTCTCTTGGACCACCTTGAAGGTGTTTGGTCGCATGTTGGTTGGACAAGCCTCGCTGAAGAATCTCAGCGGCCCGCTTACCATCGCTGAATACGCCGGACAGTCCGCGCGCATGGGCCTCAGCCAATACCTGGGCTTTCTGGGGCTGGTCAGTGTCAGCCTCGGTATATTGAATCTGCTGCCACTGCCGATGCTGGATGGCGGACACCTGATGTATTATCTTTTTGAGGGTTTGAGCGGCCGCCCCATCTCGGAGTGGTGGCAAACGCAACTGCAGCGTGCAGGTGCGTTGATCCTGATGCTGATGATGGCTTTAGCCCTTTCCAACGACGTGGCCCGCTTGACGGGCCTGCATTGACTCTATCTGCATGTCCTCATTTCTAAGAACAGGTGCGCGCTTGCGCCCCTCAATCCTGACTTTGGCCATTGTGGCCACACTGCAGTCAGGCGTCGCCTGGGCGGTGGAACCCTTTGTGATCAAGGACATTCGCGTCGAAGGTCTGAATCGCACCGACCCGGGTACAGTGTTCGCGAGTCTGCCTTTCCGCATTGGTGACACCTACAGCGACGACAAGGGCGCGGCAGCATTGCGTGCGCTGTTCGCCACCGGCTTGTTCAAGGACGTTCGCATCAACATTGACGGCACCTCCGCCGTGGTGGTGATCGAAGAACGCCCCATCATTGCCAACGTCAGCTTCACGGGTCTGAAGGAATTCGACACCGAAGCGTTGACCAAATCACTGAAAGATGTGGGCATTGGCGAAGGCAAGCCCTTCGACAAAGCCTTGGCCGACCGTGCCGAACAAGAACTCAAGCGCCAATACCTGACGCGCAGCCTCTACGGTGCCGAAGTCACGACCACCATCACGCCGCTGGAGCGCAATCGGGTCAACGTCAGCTTTGCCGTGACCGAAGGCGAGCCGGCCAAAATCAGTGAAGTGCGCATTCTGGGCAGCAAGGTCTTCTCGGAGAGCACGCTGCTGGGCCTGATGGATCAAACCACCTCCGGCTGGTTAACTTGGTACACCAAGACAGACCGTTATTCGCGCTCCAAGCTGAATGCTGACCTGGAGACTTTGCGCTCTTATTACCTGAATCGCGGTTATCTGGAGTTTGCGGTCACCTCAACGCAGGTCACGATTTCACCTGACAAGCAAAGCATCAGCGTTGCCATTACCGTGAATGAAGGGCAGCCCTACACGGTCACCGCGGTGAAGTTGGAGGGTGAATTCCTGGGCCGCGAAGAAGACTTCAAACGCCTGATCCAGCTCAAGCCCGGCCAGCCCTATCAGGGCGAAGCCGTGGCGCAGACCACGCGTGCGTTCTCCGACTATTACGGCACCTTCGGTTATGCCTTTGCACGTGTCGACAGCCGGCCTGAAATCGACAAAGCCACAGGCCAGGTGGTGGTCACGTTCACTGGTGACCCGCAGCGCCGGGTCTATGTGCGTCGCGTGATCATTGGCGGCAACACCCGCACGCGGGATGAAGTGATTCGCCGCGAGTTCCGCCAGTTCGAATCGGCTTGGTACGACGGCCAGCGCATCAAGGCCTCCAAGGACCGTGTGGAGCGCTTGGGTTACTTCAAGCAAGGTGAAGTCACCATCGACACCCAAGAGGTGCCGGGCACGCAAGACCAGGTCGATGTGCTGCTGACCGTGGTGGAGCGCCCCACCGGCAACATCATGGTGGGTGCGGGCTATTCGAGCCAGCAAAAACTTTCGCTGACCGGCTCTATCCAGCAGGACAATATTTTTGGTTCCGGCCATTCGCTGGGGATCTCGGTCAACACCGCATCCACCGGGCGGGCGCTGGTGCTCAGTGAAACCGATCCTTACTTCACCGTGGACGGTGTCTCCCGCTCTTTCGATGTGTTCTATCGCACGCAAAAGCCCATCAACACCTTGGGTGAGCAGTATGAGTTGATCACCCACGGCGGGTCGGTCCGCTTTGGTGTGCCGTTCTCTGAAATCGACACCGTGTTCTTCGGCCTCGGCTTTGCCCGCACGCGGATGAGCACGACCTCCGGCTTGCCTAACAGTTATCTTCTGTATGGTCGCCAGTTCGGCAAAGACAGCTCCGAGTACCCGCTGACCATCGGTTGGGCACGCGACAACCGCGACAGCGTCATCTCCCCCACCGTGGGCCGCTACGCCCGTGTCAATCTTGAAACCAGTGTGCTGGGCGATGCGCGTTATGCCCGGGCCAACTTGCAGTACCAGGAATACATTCCGGTTACCAACAAGATCACCCTGGGTTTGAACAGTGAACTGGGTTGGGGTGCGGGCTTGAATGGCCGCCCCTATCCGATCTTCAAGAATTTCTATGCTGGCGGCCTGGGTTCGGTGCGGGTGTTTGAAGCGGGCTCCTTGGGTCCGGTGGACGTCACGGGCTCCTACACCGGTGGCAATCGCAAGTTCAACGTCAATGCCGAGTTGTACTTGCCGGTGCCAGGGGGGGGCAATGACAAGACCTTCCGCTTCTTCGGCTTCCTTGACGCTGGCAATGTCTGGGGCCCGCAAGATCAGGTCACTTTTGACTCGATGCGCTCCTCGGCGGGTATCGGTTTAAGCTGGATTTCCCCCATGGGGCCCCTGCGTTTGAGTTACGGTTCGCCTGTGCGTAAGAAACCCACAGATAGAATCGAGAAATTCCAATTCCAGATCGGGAATGCATTCTGATGAAAAGCTTGTCCATTAAAGCGGTGGCTCTGTCCGCCCTGTTGTCGGTTTCGGCCACTGCCGCTGTGTCTGCTCAGGCACAAGAATTGAAAATTGGCTACGTGAACAGCGAGCGGGTTTTGCGCGAAGCCAATGTGGCCAAGGCTGTGGGCTTGAAGCTGGAGTCAGAGTTCGGCAAGCGTGAAAAAGACTTGAAGGACGCCGAGCTGAAATTGCGTGGCGCCGCAGAAAAGCTTGAGAAAGATGCCCCCACGCTGAGCGAAGCCGAGCGCAATCGCCGTCAACGTGATCTGGTGGAGTCTGACCGCGAATTGCAGCGCAAGCGCCGCGAGTGGCAAGAAGATCTGACTCAGCGCAAACAAGAAGAAATGTCCGTCATCGTTGATCGGGCTAACCGCGCCATCAAGCAGATCTTCGACACTGAAAAGTACGACCTGATCGTGCAGGACGCGATTTTCTCCAGCCCGCGCGTTGACATCACCAAGAAGGTGATCGACTCGCTCAACGCCCAGAAGTGATTTCTCAGGTGACCCCCAAGGTTCACCTGGATGATCTGATCGCCGCCTTGGGCGGCGATCTTCATGGCGCGGGGCAAACCTTGATTGCGCGGATCGCGCCATTGGACGAGGCCGATGCTGAGTCCATCAGCTTCCTGGCCAACCCGCGCTATCAAGCGCAACTGGGCCAGACCCAAGCCGCCTGCGTGATCGTGGCACCTGCCTTTGCAGAGGCCGCCGCAGCACGTGGCGCCGCCATCGTCACGCCGGACCCTTACCTCTACTTCGCACGCCTGACGCAATGGTGGGCAGCGCAGACGCGGCCTCTGTCTCCTCCGCGCGTTCACCCCAGCGCAGTGATAGACCCCGGTGCCCACATCGGCGTTGGCGCTGACATCGGCCCGCTGGCCGTGATTGAGGCGCAAGCGCATATCGGTGACGGCGCGCGCATTGGCGCTCACTGCGTCATCGGGCACGGCGCGCGCGTGGGTGCGGATACGCGTTTGAGTGCGCGGGTGGCGCTGGGATTCAACTGCCAGATCGGTGACCGGTGCATCTTGCATAGCGGTGTGGTCATCGGCGCTGACGGCTTTGGTTTTGCTGCCGATTTGAAGGGCGAAAACCCCGGATGGGTAAAGATCGAGCAACTGGGCAATGTCCGCATCGGCAATGACGTTGAAATTGGCGCCAACACCTGCATCGACCGTGGCGCCTTGGCCGACACGGTGCTGGAGGACGGCGTCAAGCTCGACAATCAGATCCAGATTGGCCATAACGTTCATATTGGCCGGCATACCGCGATTGCAGGCTGCACGGCTGTGGCCGGCAGCACTCGCATCGGCGCCTTCTGTACCATCGGTGGAGCGGCCAACATCGTTGGCCATTTGACCCTGGCCGACCATGTGCACGTGTCCGCTGCCACGCTGATCAGCCGCAGCATTGCAAAACCGGGGCTCTACAGCGGCGTTTATCCCTTCGAGGACAATGCCAGCTGGGAAAAGAATGCCGCCACCTTGAGACAACTGCACACACTGCGTACTCGCGTGCGTGACCTTGAAAAGAAAAAAGACTGACCATGGACATCCATAGCATCCTGAAAAAGCTGCCGCACCGTTATCCGCTGTTGTTGGTGGATCGCGTGCTGGAGGTTGAAGCCGGCAAGCGCATTGTGGCGATCAAGAACGTCAGCATCAATGAGCCCTATTTCGTCGGCCATTTCCCGCACCGCCCGGTGATGCCGGGGGTGTTGATTCTGGAGTCTATGGCGCAGGTGGCAACGCTGCTCGCACTGGAAAGCTCGGACATCCAGCTCGACGACAGCACGGTGGTCTACTTTGCCGGTATCGATAACGCCCGTTTCAAGCGGCCCGTAGAGCCCGGCGACCAGCTGCGCCAAGAGGTGATACTGGACCGCGCCAAGGCGGGCATCTTCAAGTTCAGTGCCAAGGCGTTTGTGGGCGATGCACTGGCCGCCGAGGCGCAGCTGATCTGCACCATGCGCAAGATCGACGCCTGAGGCTTGGGCCGCCATGAGCCTGATCCACCCCACTGCGATCATCGACCCTGCCGCTGAACTTGACAGTTCGGTTGCGGTGGGCGCCTACACGCTGATTGGCCCACACGTACGCATCGGCGCCGGCACGGTCATCGGGCCGCACTGCGTGGTGGAGGGGCGCACCACCCTGGGTGTCGACAACAAGATATTCCAGTTCAACTCCATCGGCGCAACCCCGCAGGACATGAAGTACGCGGGCGAGCCCACCGAGCTGGTGATTGGCGACCGCAACGCGATCCGTGAGTTCTGCACCTTGAACCTTGGCACCGCGCAGGACGAGGGTGTAACCCGGGTCGGGTCGGACAACTGGATCATGGCCTACGTCCACATTGCCCATGATGTTCGCCTTGGCAACCACACGGTGCTGGCCAATAACGCTACCCTTGCCGGGCATGTGCATGTGGGCGATTGGGCGACGATTGGTGGCCTGTCTGGCGTGCACCAGTTTGTCAAGATTGGGGCCCACGCCATGATCGGCTTTCAAGGGCATGTGGCCCAGGATGTGCCGCCCTTCATGACGGTGGACGGCAACCCTTTGGCGGCGCGTGCGGTCAATGTGGTGGGCCTTAAGCGGCGCGGCTACACGGCTGAACGCATCTCGGTGATTCGGCAGATCCACAAGCTGCTGTACCGATCGTCGTTGACGCTGGGTCAGGCGGTCGAGGCGATTGCCGCGTTGCAAGGCCAGGTGCCAGAGGCAGATGCCGATGTGACGCTCATGCTGGATTTTCTGGCCGCCGCCACGCGTGGCATTGTTCGCTAAGTCATGACATCAACCCCGCCTCGTTTTGGCATGGTGGCCGGCGAGGCCTCCGGTGACCTGTTGGCTGGCCTGCTGCTGCAAGGCATGCGCACGCGCTGGCCTGATCTGCAGGCCTGGGGCATTGGTGGGCCACGCATGGCCGCACAGGGCTTCACGGCTTGGTGGCCGCATGACAAGCTCTCCATCTTTGGCTATGTGGACGCATTGCTGAATTTGCGCGAGTTGCTGGGCTTGCGCAGGCAACTGGGCGATCGCCTGCTGGCCCTGCCTGAAGCTGAGCGCCCAGCCGCCTTCATTGGCATTGACGCGCCCGACTTCAACTTCGGCCTGGAGCAGCGCTTGCGTGAAGGCGGTATCAAGACGGTTCACTTCGTCTGCCCGTCCATCTGGGCTTGGCGGGCTGAGCGGGTAGAGAAGATCCGACGCTCGGCCGACCATGTGCTGTGCCTGTTTCCGTTTGAACCCGAGTTGCTTCAAAAGTCCGGTATCGCTGCCAGTTATGTCGGCCATCCCCTGGCTGATGCAATTCCCTTGGAGCCACCTCAACTTGAAAGCCGCGCTGCCTTGGGCTTGGGCGGGCAGGGGCCTGTGGTGGCTTTGCTGCCGGGCAGCCGCCGCAGCGAGATCAAGTACCTGGCCGAGCCTTTTTTGCGCGCCGCGTTGCTGATGCAGCAAGCCCGGCCTTACTTGCGCTTCGTGATGCCCGTGGCACCCGGTTTGCGTGGCTTGATCGAGCCCTTGGTGCAAGGCGTGGCGCCGACGCTGAATCTCACCTTGCTGGAGGGCCGCTCGCACGAAGCTCTGGCGGCCTGCGATGTCACCCTGGTGGCGAGCGGCACTGCCACCCTGGAGGCGGCCTTGTTCAAGCGCCCGATGGTGATTGCCTACCGCATGCACTGGTTGAACTGGTGGCGCATGAAGGGCAAGAACTACCAGCCCTGGGTGGGTTTGCCCAATGTGTTGGCGCGCGAGTTCTTGGTGCCTGAATTGATTCAAGACCAATGCACGCCCGAAGCGTTGGCGCGTGAGGGCTTGGCATGGTTCGCTGAACCTGAGCGTTATACGCGGGTGCAAGCACGCTTCGCCGAACAACATCTACTGCTGCGCTGCAATACTGCGCAAAGGGCCAGCGATGCGATCGCGCAAGTCATTGGCCGAGCCTAAGCAATTGGGGCTGTCTTGGGTGGGGCCGGGCTTGCTGGCTGGCGTGGATGAGGCCGGCCGAGGCCCCTTGGCCGGGCCCGTGGTGGCCGCTGCGGTGATTTTGGACGACGCGGCGCCCGTGCAGGGGCTGCGCGACTCCAAGATCCTGAGCGAGAAACGGCGCGAGCAGCTGTTCGATGAAATTCGCGCCAAGGCTTTGTGCTTTTGCATCGCCGAGGCCAGTGTCGAAGAAATTGACCGCCTGAACATTCTGCAAGCCACCTTGCTCGCCATGCGCCGCGCGGTGGAGGGCTTGCGCCTCAAGCCGGCCCTGGTGCAGGTGGATGGCAATCGCCTGCCGGTCTTGAAGGTTCCGGCGGAGGCCATCGTCAAGGGTGATAGCAAGGTGCAGGCAATTTCGGCCGCCTCCATCCTGGCCAAGGTACAGCGTGACCGGCAATGCATCGCCATGCACGAGGCCCATCCGGCGTATGGATTCGCCACCCATAAGGGCTACCCCACCGCTGAGCATCTGGCGGCCTTGCGCGCGCATGGGGTCACGCCCTGGCATCGCCGCACATTCGGCCCGGTGCGCGCGATTCTGGAATTGTCAGGCCCCCCATGAGCCAGCTTCAACACATTACCTCTCGTGACAATCCGGTGCTCCAACGCCTGCGCAAACTCAGCCAGGACGGCGGCGCCTACCGCAAGCTGGGCAGTGTCTGGCTGGAGGGCGACCATCTGGTGCGCGCTTGTCTGCAGCGCAACTATCCTGTTACTTTGGCGGTAATGACTGAGGCAGCGGCGCAAGATTCTGTCTTGCGTGCCTTGGCGGACGCCGCGCCGCGCCAGTTGGTGGTACCGACCGCGTTGTTCAAAACCATCAGCGGTTTGGAGTCACCGGCGCAGATCGGCTTCGAGGTGCCGCATGACGCCGCGCAGCGCATCGATCCGGCCGTGGACACGGTGATCCTCGACCGGCTGCAAGACGCGGGCAACGTCGGCACCATTCTGCGCAGCGCTGGGGCCTTCGGGTTCAAACAGATTCTGGCCTTGAAGGGTACAGCGGCCCTTTGGTCGCCCAAAGTCTTGCGGGCTGGCATGGGAGCGCACTTCGGCTTGCGTTTGATCGAGGGGCTCGGCCCCGCTGATCTTGACGGTTTGCAATTGCCGCTGATTGCGACCAGCTCCTATGCCGAAAAGCAGCTTCATCAACTCAGCCTGCCCCGGCCCTGTGCCTGGGTGATGGGGCATGAGGGGCAGGGCGTTCAAGCCGAATTGATGCAACGCTGCCGCTTGACCGTAGGCATCCCACAACCGGGCGGCGAGGAGTCGCTCAATGTGGGCAGCGCTGCGGCGATCTGCCTGTATGAAAGCGCGCGGCAGCGACTGACGGTGGCGTAGCGCCGCTCAGTAAATCAGCCGATCCGGCCGCAGGTCGCGCAGGATGGTGGTGGCGATTTCTTCGATGGATTTGTGGGTCGACGACAACCAGGCGATGCCGTCTTTTTTCATCATCGCTTCGGCCTCATTGACCTCATAGCGGCAGTTCATCAGGTCGGCGTATTTGCTGCCGGGGCGGCGCTCGTTGCGGATCTGGCTGAGACGCTCGGGGTCGATGGTCAGGCCGAAGCATTTGCGCTTATGGGCGATCAGCATGGAGGGCAGCTTGCCGCGCTCGAAGTCTTCCGGAATGAGCGGGTAGTTCGCCGCCTTGATGCCGTGTTGCATGGCCAGGTACAGCGAGGTGGGGGTTTTACCGCTGCGAGAGACGCCGACCAAAATCACGTCCGCCACGTCCAGGTTCTTGGCGGATTGCCCGTCGTCATGCACCAACGAGAAATTGATGGCTTCGATGCGGTCGTGATATTCCTGGCTGCGTGCCACGTCAGAGAAGCGCCCCACGCGGTGGTTGCTCTTGACCTCGAACTCTTCTTCCAGCGGTTCGATGAAGGTGCCGAACATGTCCATCACCCGGGCGTGGCAATGGTCGCGCACGATTTTCAGCACATCCCGGTCCACCAGGGTGGCGAAGACGATAGCCCGAGCGCCCTCGCGGGTCGTGGTTTCATTGATTTCACGCACGACGGCATAGGCTTTTTCGGGCGAATCGATGAAGGGCCGGCGTACATGACGCGGCTTGATCGGAAATTGCGCCAGGATGGAGTTACCGAAAGTTTCAGCGGTAATCCCGGTGCCGTCCGAGACAAAGTACACGGTGCGATTGGGCATGGTGGGGTTGCTCTAAAGTCCTGCCCAATCATAGTGGGCTTGCCTTTAGAATCCGACGCAATCATCCCGTTCAGCAACATGACTGCCCCCAGCTCACAATCAGAATCAAGAATCGCTGCGGTTACAGCCTGTGTCAGCCTGATGGATGGCGCCGCCGGCGGCGTCATTGCGGGAGCCCGGAATTTTTATCATCACGGAGCTTTCCCATGTCACAACGCTACGAACCGACCGCCTTGGTCGTTCCCTTTGAGAATCTGAGGATGACTGACGTCGAGGTGGTCGGCGGTAAGAACGCCAGCCTCGGCGAAATGATTTCACAACTCGCAGCGTCGGGGGTTCGTGTGCCGGGTGGCTTTGCCACGACGGCTCACGCCTTCCGCGAGTTTCTCAAGCATGAAGGGCTGGACAAACGCATCGAAGCGCGCTTGGTCACCCTCAATACCGATGACGTGCGTGCGCTGACCGAGGCTGGCGCTGAAATCCGCGGTTGGCTGGAGGCGCAGCCGTTTCCGGCGGATCTTGAGGCACAAATCCGTACCTCGTTCGCCAAGCTGACGGCAGACAACCCGGGCGTGTCATTTGCCGTGCGTTCGTCCGCAACGGCTGAAGACCTGCCTGACGCTTCTTTCGCCGGGCAGCAGGAAACCTTCCTGAATGTGGTGGGCATTGAAGAAGTGCTGCACAAGATGAAGGAGGTCTTTGCCTCCCTCTACAACGACCGCGCCATCAGCTACCGCGTGCACAAGGGCTTTGCCCATGCCGACGTGGCCTTGTCGGCGGGTGTGCAGCGCATGGTGCGCTCCGACCTTGGCTCCGCCGGCGTGATGTTCACCATCGACACTGAATCGGGTTTCAAGGACGTGGTGTTCATCACCTCCAGCTACGGCCTGGGCGAAACAGTGGTGCAGGGCGCCGTCAATCCTGATGAGTTCTATGTGCACAAGCCCGCGCTGCAGCGCGGCAAGCTGCCCATCATCCGCCGCAACCTGGGCTCCAAGCTGATCAGCATGGAGTTCAGCTCGGCGGAGGAGCGGGCCAGCAGCGGCAAGCTGGTGAAAACAGTAGACACCGCGCCGGAAATGCGCAATCGCTATTCGTTGAACGACGCAGAAGTAATCGAGTTGGCTGGCTACGCCATGATCATCGAGAAGCACTACGAGCGTCCCATGGACATCGAGTGGGGCCGTGACGGTGTGGATGGCCGCATCTACATCCTGCAAGCCCGCCCTGAAACGGTGAAGAGCCAGGCGGAAGGCCAGGTCGAGCACAGCTACAAGCTCAAAGGCCACAGCACGGTTCTGGCTGAAGGCCGTGCCATCGGTCAGAAGATCGGCACCGGCCCGGTTCGCTTGGTTGAGAGCATTGCCGAAATGGACCGCGTTCAGCCCGGCGATATTCTGGTCACCGACATGACGGACCCCAACTGGGAGCCAGTCATGAAGCGCGCTTCCGCCATCGTGACCAACCGCGGCGGGCGCACCTGCCACGCCGCCATCATTGCGCGTGAATTGGGTATTCCTGCAGTGGTCGGTTGCGGCGATGCAACCGAGAAACTCAAGGACGGGCAGCTGGTTACCGTGGCCTGCTCCGAAGGCGACACCGGCTACATCTACGACGGCCTGCTGGAAACCGAAGTGAGCGAAGTCCACCGCGGTGAGCTGCCTTACTGCCCGGTCAAGATCATGATGAACGTGGGCAACCCGCAACTGGCCTTCAACTTCGCGCAGATGCCCTCGGCAGGCGTGGGGCTGGCGCGCCTGGAGTTCATCATCAACAACAATATCGGCGTCCACCCCAAGGCGATTCTGGACTACCCGAACATTGATGCTGACCTGAAAAAGGCCGTCGAGTCGGTGGCCCGCGGCCACGCCTCGCCACGCGCTTTTTATGTGGACAAGCTGGTGGAAGGCATTGCCACCATCGCTGCCGCCTTCTTCCCGCGTCCTGTGATCGTGCGTTTGTCGGACTTCAAGAGCAACGAGTACCGCAAGCTGATTGGCGGCTCACGTTATGAGCCTGATGAAGAGAACCCGATGCTGGGTTTCCGTGGCGCCTCGCGCTACATCAGCGGCGAGTTCTCCGATGCCTTCGCCATGGAGTGCGAAGCCTTGAAGCGTGCTCGGGTCGAGATGGGCCTCACCAATATCGAAATCATGGTGCCCTTTGTGCGTACCGTGCGACAGGCTGAGCGGGTCGTGGCCATGCTGGCCGAGCGCGGCCTGAAGCGCGCTGCCGCTGGTGGGACCGACGGTTTGCGCGTCATCATGATGTGCGAGGTGCCTAGCAATGCCATCTTGGCGGATCAGTTCTTGGCGCACTTCGACGGCATGTCCATCGGCTCTAACGATTTGACGCAACTGACCCTGGGGCTGGACCGTGACTCGGGCCTGGAGCAATTGGCCGGTGACTTCGATGAGCGTGACCCAGCGGTGAAGGCCATGATCTCGCGCGCTATCAATGCCTGCCGCGCCACTGGCAAATACATCGGTATCTGTGGCCAGGGCCCCAGTGACCACCCCGACTTTGCTGAGTGGTTGGCGGACGAAGGCATTGTGTCGATCTCACTGAATCCTGACTCGGTGATCGAAACCTGGCAGCGTCTGGCCAAGCGTTGAGCCTTCAACGCTAAGCGTCAAAGCCTTGAACAGAAACAGCCCTGCGGGGCTGTTTCTGTTGGTGGTAGTGCTTCGCCAGGGCGCGGGTTCCTTGCTATCGACAGGCCAGCCGGGCGGGGGGCATCATCCCTCCTTTGAGTGACTCAAGGTTTCGGCTCCCATGACTTTGTCCGCTATGCGTGCCTTGCGCACCCGTTTGCACCGTATCTACGCTTGGTACACCCTGGGCTTCGTCGCTTTCGTGCTGGGCCTGGCATTGTGCGAGCGGCTTGGACTGCCCAAAATCTGGATTGGCTCTTGTTTTCTGGTAGCCACCGTGGGTGTATACGCGGTGATCGGCCTGATCAGCCGCACCACCGATGCCGACGAGTATTACGTGGCCGGACGCCGCGTGCCCGCGATTTACAACGGCATGGCCGCGGGTGCAGATTGGATGAGTGCAGCCTCTTTCATTGGGCTGGCGGGCACCCTCTATTTGGCGGGTTATGCCGGCTTGGCCTACGTATTGGGCTGGACAGGCGGGTTTTGCTTGGTGGCGCTGTGCCTTGCCCCGTATCTGCGGCGCCTGGGGCAATACACCATTCCCGATTTCCTGGCGGCGCGCTACGGCGGTTACGCGCCGCGGCTGCTGGGTGCGGGGGCGGCGGTGCTGGTGTCTTTCATCTATGTGGTGGCCCAAATCTATGCCGTGGGTTTGATCACCTCACGCTTGACGGGGTTGACCTTTGAGATCGGCGTTTTTGTCGGTCTGGGCGGCGTGCTGGTGTGCTCGTTTCTGGGGGGCATGCGGGCGGTTACGTGGACGCAGGTGGCGCAATACATCGTGTTGCTGATCGCCTATTTGGTGCCTGTCGTGTGGTTGTGTGTCAAGCAGACCGGCGTGCCGCTCCCGCAGTTGATGGTCGGCGTGCAACTGCACAAACTTACCCAGCGTGAGCAGCAGTTGATGGGCGACCCCAAAGAGCTGCAAGTGCGCGGGCTCTATGCGCGGGAGGCAGAAGGTTACGCCCGCAAATTGCAGGACGTGCCCACGGCCCTGGCGCAGGAGCGCCTGCGGGCGTCGCAGCAGGTGGCGCGTTTAAAGGCGCATGACGCCCCTCTGGCGGAAGTGCAGGCCGCTGAAAAGCGCCGTGCCGCTTTGCCCAAGACCACCGTGGACGCTACCGAGCAATGGGAGCGGGCCCGGCAGGCCAACGAGTTGCGGGCCATGCCACTCGGCGGGATGCCCAGGCAGGCCCAGGTGTTCGCCGGAGACCCCAAGGGGACGCCGAACGAGCAGCAGCAATTCACCGAGTCGCGGCGTAATTTTTTGGCCCTGATGTTTTGCCTGATGGTGGGCACGGCGGGCCTGCCCCATCTGTTGACCCGCTTCTACACCACACCCACGGTGCGGGAGGCGCGCCAGTCGGTGGCGTGGTCTTTGTTCTTCATCGCCTTGCTGTACTTCACTGCGCCGGCTTTGGCGGTGATGGTCAAGTACGAGGTGTTCACGGAATTGGTGGGGCGCTCGTTCACGGAGTTGCCTGCCTGGATCGGGCAATGGAGCCGAGTGGACCCGAGCTTGTTGTCGGTGACCGACATCAACCAGGATGGCATCTTGCAGTTGGGAGAAATGCGCATCAGCAGCGACATCGTTATGTTGATGACCCCGGAGCTGGCGGGCTTGCCGTTTGTGGTGTCTTGCATGGTTGCCGCCGGCGGCTTGGCCGCGGCATTGTCGACCGCTGATGGCCTGCTGTTGACCATTTCAGCCGCGCTGTCCCACGACGTGTACTTCCGCACGGTGAACCCCGACGCACTCATGACGCGCCGAGTCACGCTTTCCAAGGCTTTGCTGTTGGTGACGGCCCTGGCGGCCGCGGCAATCGCAGCACAGCGCCCGGCCGACATTCTGTTTTTGGTGGCTGCTGCTTTTTCGGTTGCGGGGGCCACGTTCTTTCCTGCGCTGGCGCTGGGCATTTTTTGGCAGCGTGCCAATCGGCAGGGCGCGGTGGCGGGCATGTTGATGGGGTTTGGGGTGACGGCGTACTATCTTGCCGTGGCCACGCCCTGGTTGCGTACCGCGCTCGGTTTACAGGGGCAGCCGCAACTGTGGTGGGGTATTCAACCGGTGTCGGCTGGCTTGTTTGGTGTAGCGGCGGGATTTGTGGCGGTATGGTGGGGCAGCCTGCTGACACCGGCACCGACAAGCGAGCAAGCCGACATGGTTGCGCGGCTGCACAGCCCGCCCGCGCCCTGAAGCGCGAGCTGACCCGTCGCCGCGGCAGGGATTCAACGCAACCTAGCGTGGGGCGGATTTGGGGCCAAACGGCGTATGCCTATCACGCGGCTTCTATTGCATACTGGGTGGCAAGTCAGGATCTGTGGCGTTGAAGGGGAGTGCAGTCTTGCAAGCGCGTTTTTCAGCATGGGTCATTGGATTGTTGATGTCAGGTGCTGTGCCTGCGCTCGCGGCGCCGGTGAACGACATGACGTGGTCAGTGCCGGATTGGCCGCCGTTTTTCATCCTCCAGCAGGGCCGGGAGCCGCAAGCCCTGGCTGAATTGGGGCGCGGCTCGCTGGACAACTTGATCTCAGGCTTAGCGCGGGAGATGCCCGAGCGGATGCATAAATTCAAAGTGCTCAACTCACGGCGCTTCTGGCGCGCCATAGAGGCGGGTGAGCCGATTTGCTCGGTGGCCGCGATCCGTACACCGGAGCGATCCAAGCTTGCGTATTTCGCGCCCTTGATACTCTTGCCGCCGGTTCATTTGATTGTTCGAGCCGACGAGGTCGAAAAATTTGGCACCACCCGTGACGGCGTGGCATTGCCGCTGTTGCTTTTGAAGTCTGATGTGGTGGGTTTGCTTGAAGCGGGTCGCAGCTACGGTGCGGGGCTGGACAAGGTGTTGGATCAGGCCACCACCACGGGACTGCGCCGGGAATCCATGTCCCGGGCGGGGCAATCTGCACGCTTGGTGGCACAGGGACGGGTTGATTTTTCTATCGACTATCCCGGTGTGGCTGAATACATCAACCAAAACGACAATTTGAAAGCCAAGTTGGCAGCGCTGCCCATTCAGGGAAGTTCCGCCTGGATTGAGTCTCAGGCGGCATGTCCGCGGACGCCTTGGGGACTGGACACTATCACCGCCATCGACAAAGCGATGCGACGCGTGGCGGCCGACTCAACGGTGCGCAACGCTATTGTCGATTGGCAGCCTCATGGCTTGAAACCCGAAGCCCTGCAAAAGACCCGCAGTTATCTTGATGAACGGATGAAGCTCGACGTGATATTGGACTGAATCGGGGGCTGCCCACTATCGGCTAGCGCATCGCAGCAGGCCGCGCAAATCCCCTGCTTATCGGACCCCGGACGCCAAGGTGTGTTGCCCATGGCAACCGATGGCGCGCTGATTTGCAGCGCAGACTAGGCAAGTTTCCCAAAGTGCGCTAGAATCGCAGGTTCCCCCTTGCCGTGAACACGTCAATCGACGCCGTGCCACGGCTTCTACAGTCCTGAAGTTAAAGCCTGAAGCTTGTCAAGACGGCAGCACGGCGGGACTGGAATCCACAAGGAGTACTTATGCGTCATTATGAAATCGTTCTGCTGATCCATCCGGATCAAAGCGAACAAGTTCCGGCCATGCTGGAGCGTTACAAGAGCCTGATCACCACCGGTGGTGGCGCAGTGCATCGCGTCGAAGATTGGGGCCGCCGCCAAATGGCTTACCTGATCCAGAAGCTGGCCAAGGCTCACTATCTGTGCGTCAACATCGAGTGCAACATCGAAACGCTGCGTGAACTCGAAACCGGTTTCCGTTTCAACGACGCCGTGTTGCGTCACCTGACCGTTGTCAAGCCCAAGGCTGAGACCACTCCGTCGGTGATGATGAAGACCGTAGAACGCGAAGACGCTCGCAAGGCGCCTCAAGTCGCGACGGCCTAATCAGGCCAAGCCTGTTGTTTGAAGAGATGGCGCTCGTTTGAACCGATTGGTTTTACAAGCGCAGCTGCTCGAAGTAGGGCTTGTTCGTTACACACCGGCCGGTTTGATGGCCTTGGACTGCAGCTTGAAGCATGAGTCCCAGGTTCAGGAAGCTGGCAGACCCCGCAAAGTCTCCATGGAGATCAAAGCGGTGGTAATCGGTGATGGCGTCAAGCGTCTGCAGAGTTTGGGTGTTGGCGCAATGGCCTTGTTTACGGGCTTTCTCACCACCCAGCGCAATGGTCGCGGTGTGATATTTCACATCACGGGCATTGAAGGTAGCAGCAACAGCATCGCTTCTTGAACACGGCACTGTTCGTATCCGGATTAAATTAAAGAGGTCACAAAATGGCACCACCACGTGGCAAGGGTCGCTTCTCCAAAGACAAGAAGCCCAAGCGCAATACCCAATCTCTGTTGTTCCGTCGCAAGCGCTTCTGCCGCTTCACCGTTACTGGTGTTGAGCAGATCGACTACAAGGACATCGACACCCTGCGCGATTTCATCGGCGAAAACGGCAAGATCACGCCTGCCCGTTTGACCGGCACGCGCGCTTTCTTCCAGCGTCAACTGACTGTGGCGATCAAGCGTGCGCGTTTCCTCGCCATGCTGCCCTACAGCGACCAGCACAAGGTTTGAGGAGTAGCCCACCATGCAAATTATTCTGCTTGAAAAAGTGGCCAACCTGGGCAACCTGGGCGACGTCGTCACGGTCAAGAACGGCTACGCACGCAACTTCCTGATCCCGACCCGCCAGGCACGTCGTGCCACCGAGTCCGCCATCAAGGAATTCGAAGCCCGCCGCGCTGAGCTGGAAAAAGCTGCTGCCGAGAAGCTGGCCGTGGCCGTTGCTCTGGGCGAAAGCCTGGCTGGCAAGACGGTTCTGGTTCGCCAAAAGGCTGGCGTGGACGGCCGTTTGTTCGGCTCGGTCACCAACGCTGACATCGCTGAAGCCTTGGTCAAGATGGGCTTTGCTTCCATCGTCAAGTCGCAGGTTCGTCTGCCCTTGGGCCCCCTGAAGGCCGTGGGTGAGTTCTCCGTGAACGTGGCTCCGCATACCGACGTGGTGGTGGAAGTCTCGGTCAAGGTGGACCGCGAAGCTGAGTAATCAGCCTGCCTTGCATCGACAGGACATTTTTCCTGTCATGTATGGAACCTGCTGACTCACTGGGTTAGCATGCAAAAAGCCGACAGCAATCATGCCGTCGGCTTTTTGCTTTTTTGCTGCATCAGTTTGTCCCGGGTTATCCCGCTGCCGTCCACAGACTTATCCACATGTGATCTTGCCAATGTCGGGCGCATCTTGCGTCAGACCCATTGAAAGCATCCGCTCAGTTCTCCGATGAGTGCCACCTTTAATCCTCCTTCTCTGCCGGGTTCGAACGGCGCCGAAAAACGTGATGACGAAGTGGCGCGCCTGCGTGTGCCGCCGCACTCCATTGAGGCCGAGCAAAGTGTGCTGGGCGGGTTGCTGATCGACAACTCGGCCTGGGACCGGGCGGGTGATCTGTTGACCGAAAGCGATTTCTATCGCTTCGAGCACAAGCAGATCTTCGCGGCCACGGGCAAGTTGATCAATGCAGGCAAGCCAGCCGACGTGGTGACCGTATTTGAAGAGCTCACCTCCATCGGCAAGGCCGAAGAGTGTGGTGGGTTGGCCTATTTGAACGCCTTGGCGCAGAGCGTGCCCAGTGCCGCAAATTTGCGCCGTTATGCCGAAATCGTGCGCGAGCGCGCGATTCTGCGCAAGCTGGTCACCGCCAGCGACGAAATCGCCACGGCGGCCCTGGCACCGCAAGGTCGGGCTGTGACGCAAATTCTTGACGAGGCGGAAGGCAAGATTTTCCGCATCGGCGAGGAGGGCTCACGCAGCCGGCAGGGCTTTCAGAGCATGGACAACCTCGTGGTTGCGCTGATCGACCGCGTCAACGAGTTGGCCGAGAACGGTGCCGAAGACGTCACCGGCGTGCGCACCGGCTTCTTCGACCTTGACCGCATGACCGCCGGATTCCAGCCTGGTGACCTCATTATTCTGGCCGCGCGCCCCTCCATGGGCAAGACCGCCTTTGTGGTCAATATCGGCGAGAACGTGGCCATCAACGAAGGCCTGCCGGTCGTCATCTATTCGATGGAAATGGGCGCTGCCCAATTGGCCATGCGTATGGTGGGTTCGATCGGGCGCATTGACCAGAGCCATCTGCGCACCGGCCGCTTGGCAGACGATGAATGGGGCCGCCTTTCAGAGGCGGTGGACAAACTCGGCAAGGCCAGCATCTTCATTGACGAGAGCCCCGGCCTGAGCCCCTCCGAAGTGCGTGCCCGTGCACGCCGCCAAGCCCGTATCTGCGGCAAGTTAGGGCTGATCATCATCGACTACTTGCAGTTGATGAGCGGCAATGGCGGCAATGAAGAAAACCGGGCCACGGTGATTGGTGAAATCTCGCGGGGGCTGAAAGCCTTGGCCAAAGAGTTGCAATGCCCCGTGATTGCGCTGTCTCAGCTGAACCGAAGCGTTGAGCAACGCCCCGACAAGCGCCCGATGATGTCGGACCTGCGGGAGTCTGGCGCCATCGAGCAAGACGCCGACATCATCATGTTCATTTACCGTGACGAGTACTACACCAAAGAAGAGTGCAAGGAACCCGGGGTCGCGGAGATCATCATTGCCAAGCAGCGTAATGGCCCGGTGGGCACGGTGAAGCTGTTCTTCCAACGCATGCATACCAAGTTCGAGAACCTGGCCCCGGGCTATGTCAGCCCGGGGGGCGATGACTACTGATTTTCGATCAGCACCCAAACGAGCCATCCGGACTGACCGGGTGGTTTTTTTTTGACAATGAATTCTTGAATGTTGCTCAAATACTGTATAAAAATACAGTATGAAAATTGCAAACAAACGCCAACTAACTCATGACTCGCACGGCACGGTACTGAAAGGGCGAGGCACTGCCTGGGTGTTGCCGCACCGGTTCGAGACGGCAGGGCGCGAGGCCTTTGACGATGGTTGGGGCTCGACGCAACAAGGCGTTGAAGAGCAATTATTGCCACCCAAGACTGAGATCATCGAGGAGCAGGCGCGCAGCATCCTCACCGCCAACAACTCGCCTGACATCCCTTTCGATCAGTCCATCAATCCTTACCGGGGCTGTGAGCATGGTTGCGTATATTGCTTTGCCCGCCCCACCCACAGTTACCTGAACATGTCGCCGGGGCTGGACTTTGAGACCCGCATCGTTGCCAAGGTTAACGCGGCTGAGCTTTTGTCGGCCACCTTTGCGAAGGCTGGCTATCAGGCCCGGCAGATTTGTTTGGGCGCCGCGACCGATGCCTATCAACCTGTGGAGCGGCGCCTGCGCATCACCCGGGGATTGATCGAGGTCTTGCATGCCCATGCGCACCCATTTTCAGTGGTGACGAAATCAGCGGGCATTGAGCGGGATCTGGATTTGATTGGCCCCATGGCACAAGGCCGGTTGGTTTCGGTGTACGTGTCGGTCACCACCTTGGATGCCGGCCTGGCGCGCCGCTTGGAGCCGCGTGCGGCCTCGCCTCAGCGCCGCCTGGCGCTCATCAAAACGCTGGCACAGGCGGGTGTACCGGTGGGGGTGAGCGTCTCGCCTTTGATCCCCTTTCTCAACGAGCCTGAGCTGGAGCAGATTCTCGAGGCCGCGGCACACGCCGGGGCGCGCAGCGCCTTCAGTATTGCGCTGCGCCTGCCTTGGGAGGTGAATCCCTTGTTTCAGGACTGGCTTGCGCAGCATGTGCCTGAGCGTGCCGCTCGCATCATGGCGCGCCTGCGCGATATGCGGGGTGGACGCGAGAACGACGCCCGGTTTGGCAAGCGCATGACCGGTGAGGGCTTGTGGGCTGAGTTGACACGGCAGCGTCTGCACAAGTGCTGCGCCCGCCTGGGGCTGAACCGGGAGCGCTTTGTGCTGGAGACAGGCCAGTTTCGGCGCCCCATTGCTGCGGGCGCGCAAGGTCAGTTGTTTTAGGTGCGCAGCGCCAAGCCGCCAGCTGCACGGCTGCGGCTGTTGGAAATGCCCAGTGGCAGAACGTAGAGGTTTTGCAACTGCGAGATGCGCTCGGCCAAGGCGGGCGCATCTTCGATTTTCTCTGCATGTCGCTTGAGCACCAAGGCCGCCATGTCGATCAGTTTTGCGTTGCGGGTCGCTTCACCTTGTTGAATCAATAGCTCCACGCCGGTACGGGCTGAGCCTCGCATGGAGTGGCGCATGGCGGTTTCGGCCACTTCAAAGATCTTGGTGTGGCAACGGCGAAATTCTTCGGCAACCGCGAGATTGTTTTCGGTCATGGATACCAGCAGTTCGGTGCTGGCTTTGGAGGTGCAAAAACGCAATCCAACCCGCTGCATCAAGACGTCCATTTCGTCGAGTTGAATCTCTTGGCTGGCCAACCGCACCCACAGCCCCACCAACACGGTTGCGGCCTCAAGGTTGAAGTCTTCATTGTCGATTTCGGTGGCGAATTGGCGCGAAATTTCGAGCGCGTCTCCGATCTTGCGTTCCTGCAATTTACGCAACGCGTGGAAGACCAGGTCGAAACGCTGAAGCCGTTTGGTACCAGGCTTGCGTTCAAGCTCTTGCAGCAAGGCGTCTTGCGCGTACTTAAGACCTTTGCTGTCTTTGTTGTCGAAGCGCATGAAGCCCACCAGCATCAGGCTGAGCATGTCAAAGAGCTTGGACCGCAGGCCTTGGGCCATGGTGCGTTCCAGCATCTTGATGGCTTCGCCACGCTGCCCGGCATAGAAGGCCAGGCTGCCACAACTTTGCTGACGCAGCAGACAGCCGGGCGTGAGCGTGGCGGCCATGCGGTAGGTGCGCAGCGCCCCTTCGATTTCGCCTTGTTCCATCTGCACCCGGCCCATCACGTCGTAGGAGTCGGCATAGTCCGGAATCTCGCCGATCAGCGTTTCCAGAGTGCGGCGTGCTGCGATGGCATTGCCCGCAGCCAGTTCGGTGCGTGCGACGCCAAGGCGCGCCCAGGGCACGGTGCGCGCATCGATGATGGCGTTGTAGAGCTTTTGCGCCTCGTCGTGGCGGGCGAGCCGGAGCAAGAGTTCGGCGCCGATGCGCGCGGCGTAGAGCCAGAACTCAGCACGCGCATTGAAGCGGGCGAGGCAGTGGTTGGCCGCGCTTTCGAAGTCTTGTTTTTCAATCGCCTCGAAAATTTCCTTGAGTATCCGCTTGCGATGCCGGGCATGGCTGAGCCGCTCAGATAACGAAGCACTTGTATAGGGCTTAATCAGATAGGCGTCCAGAGCGGCCTCTGCGGCCTCTGCTACCTTGGCATAGGTGGCCTCGCCGGTGACCATCACGAAAACGGTGGAGTAGGGCAGCAATTGCTCGCGGCGCAATTCGTCGAGCAAATCCTGGCCGGACATTTCTGTGCCGTCGAAGTGGTAGTCGCACAGCACGATGTCGTAGGCCTTGTGCTCCAGGATCATGCGTGCGTCGTGAATGCGTGTGGCCTGCCGCACCGTTTGGACACCCAGATCACGCAGTTGTGCTGACAACAGGCTGCGCGAAGTGGCGTTGCTGTCGATGATCAGGGCGCTGGCGCTCTGGATGCTGTTGTCTAGCAGTGCCATGGGTACGCGGGTTGGACCGCAGCCGCCGGGGATTTTGGATTTATCACCTCTGTCTTATCGGCCTTTGTACCGCCGACTTGAATGGGGGCAATCCCTGGTACCTCGCATGAAAAACGCCCTGCAGACACAAGGTTGCAGGGCGAGCAGAGTAACGCTTTGCGCGCAGAGGACAGGTGTCGAAACCCGGGCTTACTTGAAGATGTCCTTCACCCGGTCGGTCCAGCTCTTGGCGTTGGGGGAATGGCGCTCGCCGCCGTCGCGAAACGATTTGTCCAACTCTTTCATCAGCTTACGCTGGTGCTCGGTCAGTTTGACCGGAGTTTCCACGCTGATGTGACAGTACAAGTCGCCAGGGTAGCTGCTGCGCACGCCTTTGATGCCTTTGCCCCGGAGGCGGAAGGTTTTGCCGTGCTGCGTGCCTTCGGGCAATTCAATCTCTGCTTTACCGCCCAGGGTGGGCACCTCGATGCCGCCGCCCAAGGCTGCCGTGGTCAGACCCACGGGCATGGTGCAGTGCAGGTCATCACCGTCGCGCTCAAAAATATCGTGTTGCTTGATGCGGATCTCGATGTAGAGGTCACCCGCCGGGCCGCCGTTCACGCCCGGTTCACCGTTGCCGGCAGAGCGGATGCGCATGCCTTCGTTGATGCCGGCGGGAATCTTGACTTCCAGCGTCTTGCTCTTCTTCACCTTGCCCTGGCCATTGCAGGCCGTGCAGGGGTCGGGGATGATCTTGCCCGTGCCGTGGCAGTGCGGGCAAGTCTGCTGCACCGAGAAGAAGCCCTGGCGCATATGTACCGTGCCCGAGCCATTGCAGGAGCCGCAACTCTTGGCGCTGGTGCCGGGCTTGGCACCAGTGCCGCTGCAGACTTCGCAGCCTTCCCAGCTGGGGATGCGGATTTGCGACTCTTTGCCGCGCGCCGCTTCTTCCAGCGTGATCTCCATGGCGTAGCTGAGATCGTTGCCACGGTAGACCTGCTGGCCACCGCCGCGCCGGCCACCGCCGCCCCCGCCGTTGAAGATGTCGCCGAAGATATCGCCGAAGGCTTCGGCGAAGCCACCAAAGCCTTCTGCGCCCGGCCCGCCACGGCCGCCCATGTTCGGGTCCACGCCGGCATGGCCGTACTGGTCGTAGGCGGCGCGTTTTTGCGGGTCGGAGAGCATCTCGTAGGCCTCTTTGACCTCCTTGAATTGCTCTTCGGCCTTCTTGGCACCCTCGCCCTGATTGCGGTCAGGGTGGTGCTTCATGGCCATCTTGCGATAGGCCTTCTTGATCTCTTCCTCGGTGGCGGTCTTCGCGACACCAAGGGCTTCGTAATAGTCACGCTTTGCCATGGGCAGGATCCGTGCAGTTCAAACAACAGCGCCGCGACGAGCTCTAAGGGTTAAAAACCCGAGGCTGCGACGCGGCGGCGAGATGACGGCCAAGTCCTTGCGTACGGAGGGACTTGGCGCGCCAGAGCGGTTTACTTGGAGTCTTTGACTTCCTTGAACTCGGCGTCGACCACGTTGTCGTCAGCCGGTTTGCCTGCAGCCTGGGGCTGTTCGGCAGCGCCTGCGCCTGCTGCAGCGGCCGCTGCGGCTTCAGCACCTTGGGCGTCGGCGTAGACCTTTTCACCCAGTTTCTGGCTGGCGGTCATCAGGGCTTCAGTCTTGGCTTCGATCGAGGCCTTGTCTTCGCCCTTGATGGCTTCTTCCAGGTCCTTGATGGCGGCTTCGATCTTTTCCTTCTCACCGGCTTCCAACTTGTCGCCATGCTCACCCAGTGACTTCTTCACGGAGTGCACCATGCCGTCGGCTTGGTTCTTGGCTTGCACCAGTTCGACCTTGAGCTTGTCGTCGGCGGCGTTGGCCTCGGCATCCTTGACCATCTTCTCGATCTCGGCCTCAGACAGGCCGGAGTTCGCCTTGATGGTGATCTTGTTTTCCTTGCCGGTGCCCTTGTCCTTGGCGCCCACGTGCAGGATGCCGTTGGCGTCGATGTCAAAGCTCACCTCGATCTGGGGCGTGCCGCGGGGTGCCGGCGGGATGCCTTCCAGATTGAACTCGCCCAGGCTCTTGTTACCGGTGGCCAACTCGCGCTCGCCTTGGTAGACCTTGATGGTCACGGCGGGCTGGTTGTCGTCGGCGGTCGAGAAGGTCTGTGAGAACTTGGTCGGGATGGTCGTGTTCTTCTTGATCATCTTGGTCATCACACCGCCCAGGGTTTCAATGCCCAAGGACAGAGGCGTGACGTCCAGCAGCAGCACGTCCTTGCGGTCGCCGCCCAGCACCTGGCCTTGAATCGCGGCGCCCACGGCCACGGCTTCGTCAGGGTTGACGTCGCGGCGGGGTTCTTTGCCGAAGAACTCCTTGACCTTTTCCTGCACCTTGGGCATGCGAGTCATGCCGCCGACCAGGATCACGTCGTCGATCGCGCTCACGGCCACGCCAGCGTCCTTGATGGCTGTGCGGCAGGGGGCAATCGTGCGCTCGATCAACTCGTCCACCAGCGACTCCAGCTTGGCGCGGGTCAACTTGACGTTCAAGTGCTTCGGCCCGGTGGCGTCAGCGGTGATGTAGGGCAGGTTGACGTCGGTTTGTGCGGAGTTGGACAGCTCGATCTTGGCTTTTTCAGCGGCTTCCTTCAGGCGCTGCAGAGCCAGCACATCCTTGGTCAGGTCAACGCCTTGTTCCTTCTTGAACTCGCTGACAATGAAGTCAATGATGCGTTGGTCGAAGTCTTCGCCGCCCAGGAAGGTGTCGCCGTTGGTCGACAGCACTTCGAATTGCATTTCGCCATCGACATCGGCGATTTCGATGATGGACACGTCAAACGTGCCGCCGCCCAAGTCGTAGACTGCAATCTTGCGATCGCCCTTGCCGTGCTTGTCCAGGCCGAAGGCCAGGGCCGCGGCGGTGGGTTCGTTGATGATGCGCTTGACGTCCAGGCCGGCGATGCGGCCGGCGTCCTTGGTGGCCTGACGCTGAGCGTCGTTGAAGTAGGCGGGCACCGTGATGACGGCCTCGGTCACTTCTTCGCCGAGGTAGTCTTCGGCGGTCTTCTTCATCTTGCGCAGGATCTCAGCCGAGACTTGCGGAGGGGCCAACTTCTTGCCGCGCACATCCACCCAGGCGTCGCCGTTGTCGGCGGCGGTGATGGTGTAGGGCATCAGGTCGATGTCCTTTTGCACTTCCTTTTCGCCGAACTTGCGGCCGATCAGGCGCTTGACGGCGTAGATGGTGTTCTTGGGGTTGGTGACAGCCTGGCGCTTGGCCGAGGCGCCAACCAGAATTTCGCCATCTTCTTGATAGGCAATGATGGACGGCGTGGTGCGAGCGCCTTCGGCGTTCTCGATCACGCGCGTCGTGTTGCCTTCCATGACGGCCACGCACGAGTTCGTGGTGCCCAAGTCAATGCCGATGATCTTTCCCATGTGTCTATCTCCTGAAATTTGTGGGGTTCAACGCTGCTGGCGGTTCAGCGAGCAGCGGGGTCTCGAATTGGTGAATCAAGCAGCCGTTTGGCGCATGGCTCTCAACTGCGGGCCGCACAGCGACTTTCAAGGGGCTTTATGAGGTTTTTGCCAAAAATGAGCCAAAAACGTCGATTTCCCCCTGAAAACTCAGCGCGGTGCGGAAACGGTGATCAGTGCCGGTCGCAAGACGCGGTCGGCAATGGTGTAGCCTTTTTGCAGTACGGCCACCACGGTGTTCGGCTCCTGTTCAGCCGGCACCATTGAGATGGCCTGATGTTGATGCGGGTCGAATTTCACGCCGGCTGCTGGGTTGATCTCCAGCACCTTGTTGCGCTCCAGCGCGGCGGCCAATTGCCGCTTGGTGGCATGCACGCCTTCCAGCACGGTTTCCACCTTGGCATCGGGCATGGCAATGGCAGCTTCCATGCTGTCCATCACGGGCAAGAGGGCTTCGGCAAATGACTCCACGGCGAATTTGCGCGCCTTGGACATTTCGTCCTCTGAGCGGCGGCGAATGTTCTCCACCTCGGCCTTGGCGCGCAAGTAAGCGTCCGACATTTCAGCCAGGCGGCTTTCCACTTCAGCCAATTTGGCCTCGGCAGGATGCGCGGCTGCACCGTCTGCGCCCACATCAGCGGCTGCGGCCTGGTCAGAGGAGAGGTCAGGTTGGGGTGTTTGAGCTGTGGTCATGATGCAAAAAAGAGGCAATGGCGCCCATATGGAGCCCATTGCCCACAATTCAAGAGGGGGAAAGGGCGATTATCGATGCAAAGTGAAGTGCTGTGAGTCGCGGCGGCTCGCGCCGCACGCTTACTCGCCGTCCTGATCGGCGCTCCAGCGATTCCAATCGTGGAGTTTGCGCCGGTCTTGCTTGGTGGGGCGGCCTTGGCTGATGGATTGGGCGGGCTCGGGGGCTAGGCGGCGCTGCTCCGCCGCATGCTCGCGCTGGGCGATGCTTTCAGGGGTTTCTTCGTACAGGGTCTGGGCTTGCACTGCTGGCCCGCGGGCGTGGCTCAGGCCGCGCACCCAGACTTCGCGCCAGACCACGCCTTGGCGCAGCCGCACCAGATCGCCCAACTTCATGTCGCGCGAGGCCTTGGCCACCTGTCCATTGATTTGAACCCGACCGTTGCCGATTTCGTCAGCCGCCAAGGCGCGGGTTTTGAAAAAACGCGCGGCCCACAGCCATTTGTCCAGCCTGAGTCCGGCGGCGCTGCCCGTTTTCAATGCTTTGCACCCAGGGCTTGGGCGCGTGCCAATTGGCCTTTGAGGGCCGCAGCGTCCGGCGCTTCTTGGGTGGGCCAGCCTTGCAAATGGCGTTCCGTCAAATCGGCCAGTGCGCGCATGCCGGCAGGGGCATCGTTGAGACAGGGGATGTAGTCAAACCGCTGGCCGCCCGCCTGCAGGAAGGTGTTGCGCGCTTCGATGGCGATTTCTTCCAGCGTCTCAAGGCAATCGGCGCTGAAGCCGGGGCAGATGACCGCCACATGTTTGACACCCTCTGCTGCAATCTTCTTGAGGGTCGGTTCGGTATAGGGCTCCAGCCATTTGGCCTTGCCGAAGCGGCTTTGAAAAGTGACTTGATAGTCTTGCTGGGTCAGCCCCAGTTGTTCGGCCAGCAGGCGACCAGTTTTGAGGCATTCGCAGTGATAGGGGTCGCCCAACGCCAGTGTGCGTGCTGGCATGCCGTGGAAGCTCATCACCAGCCGGTCGGGCCGGCCATGCTCGGCCCAATGCTGACGCACGTTGGTCGCCAGCGCGGCGATATACGCAGCATCGTCATGGTAGTGGTTGATGAAGCGCAGTTCGGGCAAGTGACGGGTTTGCAGTGCCCAGCGTGCCACATCGTCCACCACGCTGGCGGTGGTGGCGCCGGAGTATTGCGGATAGGCCGGCAACACCAGCACGCGGGTGGCCCCTTCGGCGCGCAAGGCATCGAGCGTGGCACCGATGGCGGGCGCGCCGTAGCGCATGGCGTAGCGCACGGTCACCCGATGCCCCCGCTCGCCCAACAGGCCCTGCAAGAGTTTGGCCTGTTTGTCGGTCCAGACTTTGAGGGGTGAGCCTTCAGAGGTCCAGACCTTGGCGTATTTCTGCGCCGATTTGGCGGGCCGTACACGCAAGATGATGCCGTGGAGGATGAACATCCAGATCAGGCGCGGAATTTCCACCACACGCGGATCGCTCAGAAACTGAGCGAGATAACGTCTCAACGCAGCGGGTGTCGGGGCGTCAGGCGTGCCGAGGTTGCAGAAGAGGATGGCGGTCTTGGGCGCACTGCCGTGGACGTAAGGCGCTTCGGTTTTTGGGGGGCTCATGCGCGGCATTGTCGCCAAATTGACGGCACTTGCTTAAATTCTGGGGTGATGCAGGCCCAATCCCTGGGGTTCGGTGTCGGCGAAATGCAGCACTTCGAAGCGCACGGTCGGTGAGGTGGCATCAATCGGTGGGCTGCCCAGGCCGATCACGCCGCTGCCATGCAAGGTGCAACTGCCGCGCTTCAAACTGACAATTTCGGCGTCATCGCTGAAGCGAACAAAGGTGCCGTTGTAGCTGAGGTCGGTGACTGAGAAGCTGCCGCCATGCCAGTCAATGCGCGCATGCGAGCGCGATACGCGACCATCGGTGATGCAGTAGGTGGCTTGCACGCTGCGGCCCAGCACAATGGGCATGCTTTCGATGTCAAACACCCGGTCGAGGTCCATCCATTGCAGGCGGATGCCGTCGGGTTCAATGGCCTGCACCACCTCGCCGAATTGCGTTGCTGCGGCGATATCGCCATGATGGGCTTGATTCAACACGTGCACATGAACCGGTTCGGCGCGTCCGCGCACGGCGATCAGGTCTAGGCTTCGAAACCGCGAGGTTTGCGCGCTGGGCAATCCGAGCAGAACTTCCTCGGTGATCAAGGTTTCGTTGTCGCCGGCATGGTCCAACAGCCGGGCCGCGACATTGACGGCATCGCCGAAACAGTCGCCATTCATCTCCACCACTTCCCCCCGCGCCAGTGCCACTTGCATGCGCAAGGCCCGTAAGCCTGACGACGCACCGTGTTGCCGGCCCATGGCGGCCACACGCTCAAGCAACTCATGCATGCGGATGGCTGCGTGAACGCCATCGCGTGGCGCATCGAAAACGGCCATCAGGCCATCCCCCAAGGTCTTGATCAGGCGGCCATGGCACTCGCTGACGGCCTGCGCCACCCGATTGACGGTGTGGGTCACGACTGAAGTGGCTTCGGCATTGCCCAGGGTTTCGAAAAGCGCCGTGCTGCCGCGTAAATCGGCAAACAAGACGGTGCGCTCCCGAATTTGGGTCATGGTGAGTTGAAAAAGCCTGGCTGGGTGGATAAATTTTTCCGCAGTTTAGTCGTTGAATCAGGCCTCCATTGCTTGAAAAGCCCATGAAAAAGGGCTGGATTGCTCCAGCCCTTTTGACTACGGCAAGGTATCAGACCAACCCGATTACAGGTTGTCCAAATAGGTCCGCAACTTGTCACTCCGGCTTGGGTGCTTGAGCTTGCGGATGGCCTTGGCTTCGATCTGGCGGATGCGCTCGCGGGTGACGTCGAATTGCTTGCCGACTTCTTCCAGCGTGTGGTCCGTGCTCATCTCGATGCCGAAGCGCATGCGCAGCACCTTGGCTTCGCGCGGGGTCAGGCTGTCGAGGATGTCCTTCACCACATCGCGCAGGCCGGCTTGCATGGCGGCCTCGATAGGTGCGGTGTTGTTGGTGTCCTCGATGAAATCGCCCAGATGGCTGTCGTCGTCGTCACCGATGGGGGTTTCCATCGAGATCGGCTCCTTGGCGATCTTCATGATCTTGCGGATCTTGTCTTCCGGGATCTCCATCTTCTCGGCCAGGGTCGGCGCATCCGGCTCGAAGCCGAACTCTTGCAGATGCTGGCGCGAAATGCGGTTCATCTTGTTGATCGTCTCGATCATGTGCACCGGGATGCGGATGGTGCGGGCCTGATCGGCGATGGAGCGCGTGATGGCCTGGCGAATCCACCAAGTGGCATAGGTCGAGAACTTGTAGCCGCGCCGGTATTCAAACTTGTCCACCGCCTTCATCAGGCCGATATTGCCCTCCTGGATCAGGTCCAGGAACTGCAGGCCGCGGTTGGTGTACTTCTTGGCGATGGAGATCACCAGGCGCAAATTGGCCTCGATCATTTCCTTCTTGGCATCGCGCGAGGCCTTTTCGCCCTCGTTCATCTTTTTATTGATGTCCTTGAGGTCATCAATCGGCACGACGGCCTTGCTCTGGATGTCGATCAGCTTTTGTTGCAGTTCCTGCACAGGTGGCAGGTTACGTGCCAGCACATTGGCGTAGGGCTTGCCGGAGGCGATTTCCTTCTCGGCCCATTCGCGGTTCAGCGCATTGGGCGGGAAGCTCTTGATGAAATATTCCTGCGGCATGCCGCATTTGTCCACCACGATCTTGCGCAACTCGCGCTCGTAGCGGCGCACATCGTCCACTTGCGAGCGCAGCAAATCGCAGAGCTTCTCGATGGTCTTGACGGTGAAGCGGATGGTCATCAGCTCGGCGCTGATGGCGTGCTGGGCCTTGTTATAGGTGGAGGACTTGTAGCCGTCCTTCTCAAAGGCCTTGCGCATCTTGTCAAAGTTGATGGCCAGGGAATCCAGCTTGACCAGTGCGGCGTTCTTCAGCTCTTCCAGCTTCTTGGTCAGGGCCTTGGAGCCGCCATTGCCGTCGTCGTCGTCTTCTTCATCGAATTCGTCGAAGTCTTCTTCGGCCACGTAATCGTCCGCCTCATCGGCAGCGACGAAGCCGTCCACCACTTCGGAAATGGTCTTTTCACCGGCGCGAATTTTCTCGGCCAGATCCAAAATGTGGGCGATGGTGGTGGGCGAGGCTGAGATGGCCAGCATCATGGCTTGCAAGCCACCTTCGATGCGCTTGGCAATCTCGATTTCGCCTTCACGGGTCAGCAACTCCACCGTACCCATTTCGCGCATATACATGCGCACCGGGTCGGTCGTGCGGCCGAATTCAGAGTCCACCGTGGACAGCGCGGCTTCTGCGGCTTCTTCGGCTTCTTCTTCGGTCGAGGTGGTGGTGGCGTTGCCCTGGATCAGCAGCGTGGCAGCATCAGGCGCTTGCTCGTAGACCGCAATGCCCATGTCATTCAACATGGAAATGATGGCCTCGAGGATTTCCTCGTTGACCAGCTTTTCGGGCAAGTGGTCGTTGATTTCCTGGTGAGTCAGGAAACCCCGCGTCTTGCCCATCTTGATCAGGGTCTTGAGCTCGTGGCGGCGCTTGGCGGCTTCTTCTTCGGTCAGCGCCGTTTCTTCCAGGCCGAACTCGCGCATCAGCGCGCGCTCTTTAGCGCGGCTGACCTTCATGCGCAGAGGCTTGGCCTTGGGCTTGTCTTCGGCGGCGTCGGCCACTTCGACTTCAGCTTCCGCCTCGGGTTCGCCTTCCAGGTCGGCCTCCAGATCGGAGAAGTCTTCTTCTTCCACCTCGGCCTTGGCTTTGCCAGCGGGCTTCTTGGTCTCGGTGGCTGCCTTGGGCTTGCGGCCGCGCTTGGGCTTGTCGTCGGTCGCACCTGCGCCTTCAGCCGAAGGCGCAGGGCTTGCCTTGGCTGCTTTCACGGCCTTTACCACCTTGGCGGCAGGTTTTTTGATCTCGTCAACTTCAGCCGTGGGCGTGGTCTTCTTGGCAGTCATGCAAATCCTCGAGTGGATGGGGGCGGGCGGGCCAGAAACGGTTTCTTTGCAAAATCGGCAAAAAACTTCGCAAAAACTTCGAAAAAAACCGTTCGAACAATGCAGTAGCCACCTGGGGGCGTTTACTACGCTTTTCAAGGCGGAGCTCGTCCCAGGTGGCTTTCGGACAGTTTGGGTCTTTCCTGTAGAAACAAGAAAAGCCCGAACCGTGGCGCATACAAGTTAGCGTGAGCCTTTGTCAATGCAGCGCTTGGCGGATAAGGTGGCCTTGATGCCTCAAGGGGCGCCCAGTGTCGCTGGGTGGCCGGGTCCGGCAAATCGCTGCGGCCACTCTTGGCTGCGCGCGAAAACCCTTAATTATCGGTCAATTGCAGGCCAAGGTCAAAAAGAGCGTTGTTTGAAGGTGTCATGGCGCGGGCGGAGTCGACGCTTCCAGGGCCCGGATTTGCTCCAGCACCTGTTTGAAGCGCTCAAAGTCCGCCCCTTGCGGGTTCGACGCAGCCAGGCGTCCTGATTCCGCTTTCAGGCGCACCAGCCAGAGGCCTTTGATCAGGGACTGGAAGTCTTCGAAGGCCATCTCGTCTTCGCTGTACAACTCGCCCGTCAGCGCACGCGCTTGCGTTAGCAGATCGTCTTCGGCCAAAGCGGCCTCAAGCACCGACCAGGGGCAGGCGCCATGGTTGACCATATAGCGTTCCAGCCAAGCCACCAACTCGCCATGGACGCCGGGCAATTCATGCAGCAATTGATGGTCGTCCGGGCTCAGCCGTGCCCACCAATCACTGTTGAGTAGCAGCATGCGCACGGCATGGTCGGCTTTGGCGGCAGGTTGGCGGCGCGGGGTGCCAATGGTTTCATCCTCGGGCTCGCCGCGGCGCTTCCAATTGCCGCTGGGCTTCCAGTCCTTTTTCCATTCCTTCTTTTTCCAGGATTTGGCTTGGCCGCCGGAGTCGCTGCTGCTGCCGCTGCCGCTATTGGCATCGTGGTGATGCGGTGGCGGTTCGGGGCTTTCATCCCCGCGCTGGGCGTCCCGTTCATCGGCGCGGCGCGTGTGGCTGGCTGGACTGGGGTTGACTTGCCAAAGCGCCAGCAATTCCTGGTCGGGCAATTGGGAGCGGCGCGCCAGATCGCCCAGCAATTGGCGTTTGAGCAGGCCAGCGGGCAGGGCGTTCCACAAAGGCTTGGCGTTGGCGAGCAGGCGGGCGCGGCCCTCCGCCACGGCCAAGTCGCAGCCTTCGGCGGCGGACTCAATCACCTGGCGGGACAGTGGTATCGCATCGGTCACGCACCGCTCAAAAGCCTCTGGTCCGAATTCACGCACATAGCTGTCGGGATCATGCTCGGCCGGCAGAAACAAGAATTTGACCGACCTCACATCCGTGGCGTAGGGCAAGGCGGCCTCCAGCGCGCGTCCTGCGGCACGCCGTCCTGCGGCGTCACCGTCAAAGCTGAACACCACGGTCTCGGTGAAGCGAAACAGCTTTTGCACGTGCTCAGCGGTACAGGCCGTGCCCAGCGTCGCCACGGCGTTGTTGAAGCCGCTTTGCGCCAGCGCCACCACGTCCATATAGCCCTCAACCACCAAGGCGTAGCCGCGTTGGCGCAGTCCGGCCCGGGCTTCGAACAGGCCATAGAGCTCGCGGCCTTTGCTGAACACCGGCGTTTCGGGCGAGTTGAGATATTTGGGCTCGCCCTTGTCGAGCACGCGCCCGCCGAAGCCGATGGTTTCACCCTGCACATTGCGGATCGGGAACATGATGCGGTCGCGGAAGCGGTCGTAGCGTTTGGCTTCTCTTGTGCCGCTGTTGCTCGCGGTGTTATCCGTGCTGGTACCTACCGCCGCGTCACCCGCTTCTTTTTCATCAGCAGGGTGACTGATCACCATGCCGCACTCGGTCAGCAGCGGATCGTCGTAGGAGGGGAATGCACTAGCTAGGCTGCGCCAACCTTCGGGGGCGAAGCCCAGGCCGAAATGGGCGGCGATTTGTCCGGTGAGCCCGCGCTTTTTGAGATAGTCGATGGCCCGGGGGGACTTTTTCAGCTGCACGCGGTAGTGCTTGGCCGCGCGTTCAAGCACTTCGGTCAAGGTCGCTTGGCGTTGCTTTTGCTGGGCGGCACGTTCACGCTCTTCGGCGGAGCGCTCGTCCTCGGGCACCACCATGCCGACTTGCTGCGCCAGGTCTTGTACGGCCTCGACAAAGCCCAGGCCGCTGTACTCCATCAAAAAACCCACCGCGTTGCCGTGCACACCGCAGCCAAAGCAGTGGTAGGTTTGCCGTGTAGGGCTGACGATAAAGCTGGGTGACTTTTCGCCGTGGAAGGGGCACAGGCCCTTGTGGTTGATGCCCGCCTTTTTGAGCTCGACATGGCGGCCCACCACCTCGACGATGTCGGTGCGGGCGAGTAGGTCTTGGATAAAGCCAGGAGGAATCACCGCGGGAGTCTAAGCCAAGCCTTGTTCCCGGCTGAACATCTTGCCCGTCCAGGCTGATTGCGCAAAGCTTTCCACCCAGCCGCGCACTTCATGGGCCGGCATGGCGGCGGCGATGCCATTGCCCTGGCCCAGTTGGCATCCCATGCGCAGCAAGGCTCGGGCGTGGGCTGTGGACTCCACCCCCTCAGCCACCACCTTGCAGCCAAAAGTGTTGGCCAGCCCGATGACGCCGTCCACCAGGGCGCGGTCCTGGGCGTCAACCAGCAGGTTGCGTACAAACGAACGGTCGATCTTCAATTCATCCACCGGGAGGCGCTTGAGGTAGGTGAGCGTCGAGTAGCCTGTGCCGAAGTCGTCCAGCGCGAAGCGCAGGCCGAACGCACGGCAGCGTTGGATCAGGACATGAGTGGCGTCCACGTCCGCCAGCGCGGCGGACTCCAGCACTTCGAGGCACAGATGTTGGGCCACCGGCTCGGGGTGCCGGTGAATCAACTCCAGCAGCCGCAGTGAAAAGTCGGGCAATTGAAGCTGGCGGGGTGTGACGTTGACGCTGACGTTCAGGGTTAGCCCCTCAGCCAGCCACTGCGCACTTTGTTTGAGCGCTTGCTCGATGACCCAGTCACCAATTTGCAAGACCAGTCCGGTCGATTCGATCAGGGGCAAGAAATGCAAAGGCGGCAGCAGCCCGCGATCCGGGTGCTGCCAGCGAAGCAAGGCTTCTACGCCCTGAACCGCCCCGGTTTGCATATTGATCTTGGGTTGGTAGTAGAGGCGCAATTCATTGGCGTCGAGCGCTTGTTGAACCCGCGCCAAGGCGATCAAACTGGCTTCGTCCCGCAGGCGTTTGGCGGTGTCGAACAATTGGTGGGCATTGCGGCCGCTGTGTTTCACACGGTAGAGCGCGTGGCCAGCGTGGCGCAGCAGGGTTTCGGGGTCCGAGGCGTCTTGGGGGAACACCGTGGCGCCGATGCTAGCAGTCAGCATCAGCGGTATTTTGCCCTGTGTATCTGGCTCGCCGCCCAAGGCTGTCAGTCCATCGAAATCATTGAGTGGGGCACCTTGCGCCGGGTCTTGCGAGCCACCAGCAGGCTGCAGCCAATACGGCGCGGACAAGACCTTGAGCAGGCGCTCCAGCGCCAACTGTGTTTCTTCGGGGCCGCTGGTGCGGATCAGTAGTGCGAACTCATCGCCACTGAGCCGAGCAACGGTGTCTGACCACTGCGGCGCACTGCGCAGGGACGCACGCAGGCGATGCGCCACGTCTTGCAGCACGGCATCGGCCTGGGCGTGCCCATAGCGTTCGTTGATCTGCTTGAAATGGTCCAAATCCACGCGGCACACACTCAGGCGAAAGCCTTCTTTGTCGGCCTGTGTGACACCCTCATGCAGACGTCGCATGAATTCGTGTTGATTGGGTAGCTGCGTCAGGGCATCAAATCGCGTCTGCCGATCAAGCAGCAACTGCTGCTGCCAAACCGTTGTGACATCAGTCACCGTGATAACGCGGTAACGCGCAGGCCCAGCGGGTTCTGGGAGGGCCGATACCGTCAGTTGCAACTGGCAGGACACCCCATCGGCGCGGTTGAGCTGAACCCGGGCGTGGACATAACCCTGGGCCTGCAGGTCTTGGTCCAACCGCACGGGGTCGTAGCCGGCCTGGCGCAAGGTCTGCTCGGCCAAGGGCTGGGCACTGTGCCCGATCAAGGCGTCGCGAGGGGCGGCCATCATTTGGCAGTACGCCGGGTTGACGTCCAGAACGCGGTGCTCCAGATCGGTCACGATCAACCCTTCTTGCAAATGCGCATACAGCGCAATGCTCAGGCGTTGACGCTCTTCCGCCGTGTGCCGCCAATCGGCATCAGCCAGCGTGCAATGTATGCGACGAACCTTGCCGCGGCGCAACCCTTGGCGCTGGCGGTCAAGCACCAGGACGCGTAGCTCAAACCAGCGCCATCCTTTGCCTGGAACGAGCAGCCGCAGGTTTTCCTCGCAATGCCCCGGGCCATGCGCGTCGAGCAAGGCGGCCATGGACCGGCGCACCTGGTCCTTGTCGAGCGGGTGCATGGCCTCCTGCCATTCGGAATAGGCGTAGCCGCGGCCTTCGTCCAAGCCCAGATAGGCCTTCCACATGGGGCTGGCGTAGATCAAATGCGCACCGCGGGCGTTGAATTGCCAGACGGCTTGTGCGAGTTCAGCGTGTTGGAGGATTTGGGCTGTCTCTTTATTGTGTCGGCGCAGCGAGGACTGCACCACACTGCTGAAACCGGCGATGGCGCTCAAACTGGTGATGAAGCCCCACAGCGGCAATATCTCCGTCCAATCCTGCAGCGGCGCAGCCTGAACCGTCGCGAAGGGCCCCAACCCGAGTTGACTGCCCCACAAAGCCAAGCCCTGGATCAGCACAATGGCAGCAAGCAGCAACCGACGGGGCGCCCCCAGCGCGGCGCATCCCAACAGCAGTTGCAGGGCAAACAAGCTGGTAATTGCGCTCAAACCTGAGCTTGCCATGGCGATGGCAGCGTCGGTCGGGGTGAAAAACAAGGCGCCGGCGCCGGCCATCGCCACAAGGAGGGTGCTGCCAGCCACCCATTGCTGCCGCAGCACGCGTTGCCAGCCCTCGTTGGACCGCGGGGTACGGCGCTCACGGGGGGATGCGGCATGGGCGATCAGGAGCAGTCCAGGGCTGAACATCAACACCGCCATCGATTGTTGACCCCAGTGCAGCGCAAAAGCTTGCCAACTGAATGCCTGCCGCGCAGCGTGTAACAGAGGCCAGAGGCTTGCCGTCACAGTGCTCAGCAGTGGCCCGAGCAGCACGCCCAGTGCCAACAACAGCATCAGGTCGCGGCGTCGATCAAGTGCCGGGGAAAAATCGCACCGTAGCAACAAAAATGCAGCCAAGGCTGGGCCGACCAACTCGCTCGCGCTTTGGCCCATTGTCCAAAGCTCAGCGTTCCAGCGCGTCATGCCCTCGGCGTTCATTGACAGCCATTGAAAGACCGCGACCCCCAACAAAAGCCCCGGCCAAGCACGGGTACGCCCCACAAAGAAGCCGAGCAACGCGATCGCGGCCGGCGGCCAAATCAGGGGCGTCAGGGGACTGACGTGCGCCGCAGCTTGCAGGCCGAGCCCGGCGGCCAGAACGTAGGCGCCCACCCATTGCAAATCACGCAGTAAGTCGCTCCATTGGAATTCGACCGCCCGAGAAGTTGTGGGGGCCGGGTTGGTTCGACTGTTTGAGACGTTCACAAAGGTGCTTTGTAGTGGTCTTGCTGCGCAGGCAGCGGGTGGTGGATGACAGCGGGGTCGGGCCGATGGTCAAAGAATGTCAAAAGCAATGGAAAAACAAGATTGAAAGTATTTGTTTATGCAAACCGGTTTGCCCACAGCGGCGTCCTGATGCCCTACAACTGATTCATCGGAGCATCGGTTTTGATTCATTTGCCGCCCGTGCGGTTCGAAGAAACCGCGTGCCATCAACTTGAAATCAATCCCGGTTGCTGCGCATAACGTTTGGCCTACGGGAATGCCGTGGGCTGGAACAAGCCCGGCGGAATCCTAGCAGTTGTGCACGGAGGGCCCATGGCAACGGCCCCTCTATTCGAGTGGGTGGGAAAACCTTGTAAATCCCGGCGGGTAGAAGGGAAAGAAAAAGGCAACAAGCACGAAGAGAACGAAAAAAAACCACCGTCGAAGGTGGCTTTTTGTTGGGGCATTTTTACGTTGCCCTGGGCCTGCACGCTATTAAACGTGGAAATCAGCCAAGTTTGCGCCAGCCAAAATGGCTGCTTTCAGCCACTTGGGTTGCAAGCCACGGCCACTCCAAGTTTCACCCGTTGCTTGGTTGCGATACTTGACCGCAACTTTGGAGACTTTGGCTTGTTTGGGCGCACGTGCACTCAGGTCAGCAGCGGTCAAACCGTAATCGGCCATCAGCGACTTGACCTTTGCAATCGCGTCAGCCCGTTCGCGATCTTTGGTTTGGGAGATTTGCTCGTCCAGTGCCGCACGTTGGGCCAGGAGATCTTTAAGTGTTGACATTTTGAAACCTCGCGAGATATGGGGAAGTCGAAGCTGGTGCGGGCCATTATAGACACGATCTAAAAAAAATATCCACCCCCTATATTTGGCCCATGTAATACCCGAGTGAGCTTGGTGCCCACAAGAACTTAGGGGCTAGTGTGGGTATCAGCGCAGGTCTTTATAAGTTCAAGGTGCCTGCACAGCAGGCTTCTTGATTCTGTGCACTTGCGTGAAGATTTGTAGCAAAAAATATGCAGTAGAAAGCTGCACTTGAACACGAGGGAATGTTGTGGGGCGAATCTCTCCGAAATTCAACCGGGGCGCGCTGTGTTTGGCTCGCCTGGGGTCGAGGGCGGTGCCTTGTGCGGCCGAACAGGGCCTCATCTGGTACCCATGAGTCAGAGCACGGTGTAGCGCAGGCGGCAACGTGCATTGGCTGGCTGAATATCACCTGGCAATCGCCTCGTGTGGTTGAGTTATTTGCAAGAATAAAAAAAGCGGCCCCAAAGTGGCTGGGGCCGCCGATTCAGTGCATCTAGCTTCTATCTAGACATCATGGTCAGCCGGTCATGCCGGCGTCTGCTCATGGTGATGGTGGAACATACCCGGCAACGGCTTCGGCGCCGGAGCCAAAAAAGAATTGCTCCATTTGGCGGGCCAGATATTGGCGCGCCCGCTGATCGGCCAGATTCAGGCGGTTTTCGTTCACCAGCATGGTTTGGTGCTTCATCCAGAGCGCCCAGGCTTCTTTGCTGACCTCTTGATAGATGCGCTTGCCCAAATCGCCCGGATAGGGGGCGAAGTCCATGCCTTCACCTTCTTTTTTCAAATAAACACATTGCACGGTGCGAGCCATGGAAAACCTCTTGAATTTCAAATTGACGGTGACCACACTTTAGCGTGGCATGAATAACCAGGGGGCCTACAAGCACTTCGGCGCGCTTGAATGGACATCCGGTCAGCTCAACTTTTTGACCAGCACCTGAGAGCGGCGGTCCCAGTTGTATTTGCGTTTTCGTTCTTCGGGCAACCACTCGGGGTCGACCTGGGCAAAACCCCGTTTGATGAACCAATGCATAGTGCGGGTGGTCAGCACAAAAATACTCGACAGGCCCATGGCCTTGGCGCGTTGTTCCACGCGTTTGAGGATACGGTCGCCATCACCCTGGCCTTGCACATTGGGGGAAACGGTGAGCGCGGCCATTTCAGCCGTCTTGGCCTCGACATACGGATACAGCGCCGCGCAACCGAATATGACGCCGTCGTGTTCGATGACGGTATATACCTCGATGTCGCGCTCAATTTCAGTGCGATCGCGCTTGATCAAGGTGCCATCGCGCTCAAAGGGTTCAATCAGGGCAATGATGCCGGCAACGTCGTCCGAGCTGGCCTCGCGCAGGCTTTCGAGTTTTTCGTCGACCACCATGGTGCCAATGCCATCGTGGGTATAAACCTCTTGCAGCAAGGCGCCGTCAACCGCCAACGGCAGGATATGTGAGCGCTCAACGCCGCCCAGGCAGGCGCGCACGCAGTGCTGCAGGTAAAAGCCTACGTCTAGAGGTGAGGTTGGTTTGGGTTGGGCGGCCAGCATGCGCTGCGCGTCAATAACGGCCAACTCGGTGTCGATGGGGCTGTCCGGGTCGCTCGGGTTTTCCGGCACGCCGGACACTTCGCAGACAAACAGCAGCTTGTCGGCCTGCAGGGCAATGGCGGTGCTCGTGGCCACGTCTTCCATGCTCAGATTGAAGGCCTCGCCGGTGGGCGAGAAACCAAAAGGCGAGAGCAGCACGATGGCGCCGATGTCGATGGCCTTCTGGATGGCGGTGGCGTCGACTTTTCGGACCACGCCGCTGTGCACGAAGTCCACGCCATCGACGATGCCGACAGGGCGCGCCGTTAGGAAGTTGCCCGAAACCACCCGTACCGCAGCGTTTGCCATGGGCGTGTTGGGTAAACCTTGCGAGAAGGCGGCTTCGATTTCGAAACGCAGTTGGCCGGCGGCCTCTTGGGCGCAATCCAGGGTCACGGCGTCCGTGATGCGCATGCCTTGGGCATAGCGCTCGGGGTGGCCTTTGGCTGCTAACTGTTCATTCACCTGAGGCCTAAAGCCATGTACCAGCACGATCTTGATGCCCATGGCGTGCAAGATGGCGAGGTCTTGCACAAAGGCATTGAGCTTGCCGGCAGCAACCAACTCCCCGGTCATGCCGACCACGAAGGTTTCACCCCGGTAGGCGTGAATATAGGGCGCAACGGCGCGAAACCAGGGGACGAAGGTGTGGGGGAAAACCAGGCTCATGCCAGGATTGTGCCGCAGTGATTCGGTCTCTTGTGCAGACTGTGTCGCTGGAGCACGGATAATCCGCGCCTCGTGAACGATCAGACCCCCACACCCAAACCGCCCGCAGCGCGCCGCCCCAGGCCCCAACAAGAGGCCCGAATCCAGTCGGCCAATCCGCTGCCGCCCATCACCTTCCCCGAGTCGCTGCCCGTCTCCAGTCGGCGCGAGGACATCGCCCGGGCGCTCGCTGAGCATCAGGTCATCATCGTCTGTGGTGAAACCGGCTCGGGCAAGACCACGCAGTTGCCCAAGATCGCCTTGGCCCTCGGGCGGGGGCGCGCCAATACGGGCAAGTTGATTGGCCACACTCAGCCGCGGCGCATTGCCGCCAGCAGCGTGGCCAAGCGCATTGCCGAGGAGCTGAAGACGCCACTGGGCGAGATCGTGGGCTACAAGGTGCGATTCCAGGACCGATTGCAGCCCGGTGCCAGCGTCAAGCTGATGACGGACGGCATTTTGTTGGCCGAGACGCAGACTGACCCGCTGCTCAAGGCCTACGACACCCTCATCATCGACGAGGCCCATGAGCGTTCGCTGAACATCGATTTTCTGCTCGGTTATTTGCGCGAGGTGTTGCCGCGCCGGCCTGACCTGAAGCTAATTGTCACCTCGGCCACCATCGATGCCGATCGATTCGCCAAGCATTTCGAATCAGCCAAGGGGCCGGCGCCGGTGCTGATGGTTTCCGGTCGTACCTTTCCGGTCGAGCAGCGTTACCGTCCTTTTGAGGAGTCACGCGAGTACGACCTGAACAACGCCATCTGCGACGCGGTGGACGAACTTTGGCGCGAGGGTGGTGGCGACGTGCTGGTGTTCTTGCCTGGCGAGCGTGAAATCCGCGAGGCGGCGGAGGCCTTGCGCAAACACCACCCGCCGGGTGTGGAGGTGCTGCCCTTGTTTGCGCGCTTGTCGCAGCAGGAGCAGGACAAGGTGTTCGAGCCGCATGGCCAGCGCCGCATCGTGCTGGCGACCAACGTCGCTGAAACCTCTCTGACCGTACCCGGCATCCGTTATGTGATCGATCCCGGCACCGCTCGGGTCAAGCGTTACAGCTATCGCAACAAGGTTGAGCAGTTGCAGATCGAGGCGGTCAGCCAGAGCTCGGCCAACCAGCGTGCGGGCCGCTGTGGCCGGGTGGCTAACGGCATTTGCATACGGCTTTACGACGAGAAGGACTTTCTCGCGCGCCCGCGCTTCACCGACCCTGAAATTTTGCGCAGCTCGCTCGCCGGCGTGATCTTGCGCATGAAGTCGCTGGGCCTGGGGCAGGTGGATGAGTTTCCCTTCATTGAGCCGCCGCCGCGCAAGGCTGTGGCTGACGGCTACCAACTGTTGCAAGAGTTGGGCGCAACGGACGAGCTCAACGACTTGACGGCCTTGGGCAAAGAGCTCTCGCGCCTGCCCCTGGACCCGCGCGTGGGCCGCATGATTTTGGAGGCGCGCAATCGCGAGGCGCTGAACGAGGTGCTGATCATCGCCAGCGCGCTCTCGGGGCAGGACGTGCGCGACCGCCCCATGGAGCAGCAACAAGCGGCCGACGAAAAGCACAAGAAATTCGACGACGATAAGAGCGAGTTCCTGGGTTACTTGAAGATCTGGAAATGGATCGAAGAAGCCAAGGGCGGGCACGGCGAACATAAACTTTCAAACCGGCGGTACGAGGCCCTGCTGCGTGAAAATTTTGTCAGCCCGCGCCGTGTGCGCGAGTGGAAAGATATCTACTCCCAACTGCACACCGTGGTGGCTGAACAGGGCTGGCGCCTGAATGGCAGCCCGGCCACCTACGAGCAGCTTCACCTCAGCATGCTGGCCGGCCTGCTGGGCAATCTGGGCTGTAAAAGCGATGAAGACGAGTGGTACCTCGGCGCGCGCGGCATCAAGTTCTGGCGTCATCCTGGCGCCCACCTGAGCAAAAAGCCGGGGCGCTGGATTGTGGCTGCCGAGTTGGTGGACACCACGCGCTTGTTCGGCCGTGGCATCGCTAACATCGAACCTCAGTGGCTGCCCGGCATCGCCGGCCATTTGATCAAGACCCAGTTGCTGGAGCCGCACTGGGAGAAAAAGGCGGCTGAGGTGATTGCGCTGGAGCGGGCCACGCTCTACGGCATCGTCATCTACAGCAACCGCCGCGTCAACTTTGGCAATGTGGATGCCAAGGCCGCCCGTGAAATTTTTATCCGCGAGGCCCTGGTGAATGGCGAATGGGAAAGCCGTTTGCCCTTCATCGCTCACAACCAGAAGCAGATCGCCAAGGTTGAAGAGCTGGAGCACAAATCGCGCCGCCAGGACGTGCTGGTGGATGATGAGTTGATCTTTGCCTACTACGACAGCCAGTTGCCGCCCGAGGTGTGCTCGGGGGCGACGCTGGAGCGTTGGTACCGCCACGCCTCAAGAGCTGAGCCCAAGTTGCTGCATCTGAGCCGCGAAGAGCTGATGCGACATGAGGCGGCTGGAGTCACCAGCAACGCCTTCCCCAAGATGGTTCGGCTGGGCGGCGTGGACTGCGCGGCGGAGTATTTGCACGCACCTGGCGATGCCCGTGATGGCGTGACGGTGACGGTGCCCATCTACGCCTTGAACCAGGTCAGCGAAGAACGTGCCGAGTGGCTGGTGCCCGGCATGCTGGATGCCAAGGTCCTGGCCTTGCTGAAGAGCCTGCATCAACGCCCGCGTTCGCGCCTGGTGCCGCTGCCGGACTTCGTCAAAGAGTTCGCCGCGACTCAAGGTTTTGCGCAGGGAGCATTGATTGAGGTCTTGCTCAAGGCCGTGAAGGAGCGCACTCAGCTGGCCGTGCAGCGCAATGATTTCAAGCTGGAGCAGTTGCAGCCTCATCTGTTCATGAACTTCCGCATCGTGGATGAGCATGGGCGGCAATTGGGGCAGGGCAGAAATCTGGCAGCGCTGAAGTCTGAGTTGGGCGGGCAAGCGCGCTCGGCCTTTCAGGCGTTGGCGGCGTTGAAGATGCCGGCTGTGTCTGAGGGGGCAAAGCCAGCCGCGCTGCCGCCGGTTGCTGCGGGCGGCATTCGTGCTGAAGTGCGTGCGCCCGCCGGGGCGCTAAAGCAGGGGGCATCCATCCCGCCCAAGGCAGCGTCGAGCTACACGGCTTGGACCTTCGGCGAGTTGCCCGAGTTGATGGAAGTGAGCCGTGGGGCGCAAAGTCTGATCGGCTTCCCGGCCCTGCTGGACCGTGGCACGCATGTGGAAATCGAGGTGTTTGACGAGCCCGAGGTGGCCGCCGCCAAGCACCGCCTGGGCCTGCGCCGGTTGTTGGCCTTGCAGCTCAAGGAACCGCTCAAGTTTCTGGAAAAAAACATTCCCGATCTGCAAAAAATGTCGGTGCTGTTCATGGGGCTGGGCACTGCGGAGGAGTTGCGCGACCAGGTCATCGGCGTGGCCCTGGACCGTGCCTTCCTGGTTGAGCCCTTGCCCAAAGATGAGTTTCAGTTCAAAGCAAGGCTGGAAGAAGGGCGCTCGCGCCTGAATCTGATTGCCCAGGAAGTGGCGCGTCAGACCGGCGTGGTGCTGCAGGAGTACACCGCTGCTTCTCGCAAGCTCAAGGACGCGCGCGCGGCCAAGGAGGTGGCGGAGGACGTCACTGCTCAGTTGCAACGTCTGGTGCCCAAGAACTTCGTCACCGGCACACCCTGGGCACAGCTCCAGCATTTACCGCGTTACCTGAAGGCCATCACCGCCCGCCTGGACAAACTGCGGGCCGATGCGGCGCGTGATGCCAAGCTCTTGGCTGAGTTGCGCCCCCTGGAGCAGCGATACCTGCGCCGCGTGATTGAGCTGAAAGGGCAGGCGGATGCCCGATTGACTGATTTTCGGTGGCAGTTGGAGGAGTTGCGGGTCAGCCTGTTCGCCCAGGAGTTGCGGACGCCGCAGCCCGTCAGCGTCAAACGTTTGGAGAAGGTTTGGGCGCAAATTTCGGCCTGATGGTTGGGCGGCCATTCAAATCACGGGGCCAAAGCCCACTTGTTTTCGATTTGGCCCCGGAATGGCAGGCAGCTTGGCCTTTTGGCAAGGACCGCTTTGTGTCCAATAGAGTGGTCAACAACAAGACGTCAAATGCCGTCTGGCTGAGCCATTAGTTCCATGTCAGCATCTGAGAATCCGCAGTCCCCCACTGGTGCAGCGTCCAAGCCTGCGCCCATGCGGCGCTTTGGGCGTTTTGAGTTGCGTGCCTTGCTCAGCAAGAGCGCGCGCAGCATGCTGTGGCTGGTGTTTGACCCGCGACTGGGTCAGGAGCTGATTCTGTGCTTGCCGCGTACAGCGCCCAACAGCCCAGGGGCACTGGCGCACTGGTTGAAGATGGCCAATGGTGTGGCGCGCATCCAGCATCCCAATATTGCCCATGTGATTGAAGTCGGGCAGGTTGAACAATGGCCCTTTATCGCCTACGACCGCGCGTTGGGCGAAACCTTGGATGAGCGTCTGGCCCGCCAAACCGCTCCCTTGCCTGTGGAGGCCGCCGACTGGGTGTGCCAATTCCTGGAGGGGCTGGCCTTCGCGCATGAGGCCGCACACGCGCATCGCGACATCCAATGCGCCAGCTTGGTGATCAGTTCCACCAACCAGGTCCGGGTGCTCGGCCTGGAGGTGGCGCAAGAGGTGTTCCCGGCCACGCTTGATTTCAATGCTGTGACTCGTCGTGCGGTGCGGGAGTCGGCTGAAGAGGACGTGTTGTGTGTGGGCTTGTTGCTGCACCGCATCCTGAGTGGGCGGCAAGTGCTGGAGCAGGCCGACCTGCAAGCCGTGGTTCAGCAGATGCAGCCCCTGGGCCGTGAGTTGGTTCGTATGGGGTGGGAAACGCCGCACCCCATCCCCGAGCCCTTGCGTGCCATTTGCAATCGTGCGACCGATCGGCAGACGCGCCAGCGCTATCACATGGCCCGCAGCTTCTTACGGGCGCTGGACGGCTGGCGCACCGCTGTGGCGCAGGACCAAGGCGGGCCGATCGCTTTGTTGATGGATAAGTTGCAGCGCATTGGCCATTTACCCAGTACCAGCACGGCCTTGCTGCGCGTGGGGCAGTCTTCGGCGATGGAGCGGCAGCACACCAGTGCCTTGTCGGGTCTGGTGTTGCAAGACATGGCGCTGAGCCTGGAGTTGCTGCGGCGCGTGAACAACTCGCTCCAGCAGCAGGGATCGGCGCGTGATGGCACGGTGCTGAACATGCAGCGGGCCATCGCCATGCTGGGTTTGGAGGGGGTGCAGCAGGCAGCCCGGGCGCTCAAGCCCTGGCCCGGTCCGCTGAGCCCGGTGCAGGCGGAGTTGCTCAAAAGCTTGATGAAGCGTGTTCAACATGCCGGGCAGATCGCGCAGGGCCTGCGTCCCGCAGGCTATGACGCGGAGGTGGTCTACCTGATCACCGTGATGCAAAACCTGGGCCGATTGCTGTTGCAATACCACTTTCCGGATGACGCACAGCAAATCCGTCAACTGATGCTTCCGCCGGAGCCCACCGCTGACAACCCGCACCCAGCGTGCATGAGCGAGCAGGCGGCAGCCTTCGCAGTTCTGGGTTGCGATCTTGACAGCCTGGGCGCGGCGGTGGCGCGGCATTGGAGCTTGGGTGATGAGTTGCTCCACATGATCCGCCGCCAGTCGCCGGAGGCCCCCGTTCGCAGCACCGATAGCGATGCTGACCTGCTGCGGCTCACCTGCAGCCTGGCCAATGAGTTGGTTGATGCCTTGCAATACCCTGAACCGCGCCGTCAGGCCAGCATTGAAGCTGCGACCCGGCGGTACGCGCGCCCCTTGGGTGTGGGTTTGCGTGAAATCTACAACGCTGTGCATCCCGCCGCCCCTCAAGCGGAGGACGAGGTAAGCGCCCCCCCCGATCATTTGACTGGCCGCGAAGGTGGCGATGACGCCATGCCTGTCGGCCCAATGGCGGCAGCTCAAAAAGACGCTCAAAAAGCTGAAGCAGATGTGTCACATACAGCGCCTGCGGTTGCAGGTAGCGTTCCCGCGCCCAAGGCGTCTGCATTGCGCGGGCGGCTGGCGTCTCTTCCATCCTCGGGCCGCAGTGGCGGTCAATAAGGGCCTCTTTGACTCACGTGCCACCTCGTCCCCCATCGATGTCCGTTGCCGGAGGCATTGATGTTTTGCCTCAATTGGGGCGCTTTCGCCTGTTGCGACGATTGGGCGAAGGCGCGCAGGCCACCGTTTGGCTGGCACACGACTCCCGTTTGGACCGCGAAGTTGCGCTGAAGGTACTTCGCCCCGGCACCGACCCGGGCAGTGTGGGTGAATGGTTGCACGAGGCGCGTGCCGTGAGCCGCTTGACACACCCCTTCATCGTGCCGATTTTTGAAGCCGACACCCAGGGCGGCCAGTCCTATATGGTGTTTGAGTATGTGCCGGGGGGCACCTTGACCGATCACCTGCGTGCGCACAAAAATTTGCCTGCCCGCTCAGTTGTGGAGTTATGTATGGATGTCCTGGATGGACTTCACGCGGCACACCAGGCCGGCGTTGTCCATCGGGACTTGAAACCCAGCAATATCCTCATCGATGCCAAGGGCCGCGCCCGGGTCATGGACTTTGGCATTGCGGGTCGTGTGGTCAGCGATGCGAGCCCCGCAGCGCAGGCGCATCGCAGCGAGCGCATCGTGGGCACGCCGGGCTACCTCTCGCCGGAAGCGGCGCGTGGCGCAGCACCCAGTCCGCAGATGGACGTGTTTGCGGTCGCCATCATGATGGTCGAAATGCTCAGTGGCAAGCGCCTCAACTACGACCCTGACCCCTGGCGGGCGGTGCAGCGCGTGATTGATGAAGATTTGCAAATTCCGACCCACCTTGGCCCTGATGTGGATGACGCCTTGCGTGCCATTTTGCAGCGCGGCCTGGCACGTGACCCCATGCAGCGCTGGCCGGACGCACGCGCCATGCATGACGCTTTGGCAGTGTGGTTGAACCCCAGCCAGGCTGAAGACGCGGGCGGCGCGGCTGAAGGCGCGGCCTTGGAGTTCTTGCTTCGGCGGATGCAGCATCAAGGCGACTTCCCGGCGATGTCCGACGCGGTCGGGCGAATTCAGCGCCTGACGATGTCGGAGAGCGAGAGCCTCAGCAGCCTGTCCAATGAGATATTAAAGGACGTGGCCCTGACGCAAAAGCTGCTGCGCTTGGTCAATACTGTTCGGTTCAGCCATGCAGGGGCGGGCGGCATCACGACGATTTCACGGGCCGTGGCTTTGGTGGGGTTTGGTGGCATCCGCAATCTGGCTTTGTCTCTGATCTTGCTGGAACGCATGGAGAACAAGACCCATGCCCAGCAATTGCGGGAGGAATTTCTTCGTTCTTTGATGGCTGCATCGCTCGCACGCGAGCTGTGTCTCGATGCACAGGGGGGTGAGGAGGCATTTCTTTGTGCCATGTTCCATAACCTCGGGCGTGCACTGACCGAGTTCTATTTTCCGGATGAAGCTCGGCAAATTCGTCGCATCACCCGCCCCGAGCGAGACATACTCATGGGCAAGGACGCGCCAGCGCCGGTGTCTGAATCGGTGGCCTCCACGCGGGTACTGGGGATGAGCTATGAGCGGCTGGGCATTGGGGTTGCGCGCAAATGGGGGTTGCCTGAGAGCTTGCAGCTCAGCATGCGGCGCCCAGAGGGCGAGCCGCCGGTGCGTCAGCTTGCCAATACGGATGAACGCCAACGTTGGTTGGCGCATGCCGCCAACGATGTGGCCGACGTGATTTTGCGAACGGAGCCTGCCCAGGCGCATGCGCGAGTGCACGCTATGGCGCAGCGTTATGCCCGGTGCCTTGGCGTCAGTGCTGAGGTGTTTGACCATGCGGCGGATCAAGCACGCCAACGCCTGGCTCAAATGACGGCGGCAATGGATTTGTCATTGCCCAAAAATTCACCGGCCCTGCGCTTGTTGGCCCCGCTTACACCTTCGGCTGACGATTCTTTGTCAGCCCTCCAGTTGCAGGCCACTCAGGTGATTGAGCCGCCTTCCGGCCAGAGCCAGCAGCAGCAAAGTCGGGAGCATGCGGTCGAGATTTTGGCTGCCGGCATTCAAGACGTGAGCAACGCCATGGTGGAGAACTTCAAGCTCAATGAAGTGCTGCGCATGATTCTGGAGTCCATCTTTCGGGCCTTGGGTTTTCGGCGCGTGGTGTTTTGCCTGCGTGATCCCAAGCAAGACTGCCTGACGGGGCGCTTCGGATTGGGGCAAGACGTCGAAACCGTGGTGCCTTTCTTCAAGATTGCCCTGGCGCCTTCCACGCGCGCCAATTTGTTTGAGGCGGTCTGCCAGCGTGCGGCCGACACCTTGATTGCCGACGCCTCGGCTGAGAAAATCGCCCAGCGACTGCCCGCTTGGTACAGCGGCGCGGTCAGTGCTCGCAGCTTCTTGTTATTACCCCTGGCCCTGAAAGGCAAGACCTTTGCCTTGATTTATGCCGACAGAGATCATGCCGGTGAACTGGATTTGGGTGAGAAAGAACTCTCGCTGCTGCGCACCTTACGCAATCAGGCCGTGATGGCCTTCCGGCAGCCTCAGTAGTCCATTGAGATCGTCAACGCTTTCTTAAGCGCCCCCAACGGGTGTTGGGGGAGTTGCGGGTGTGTTGCGCCGGTCATTTGTCGTGTGACAGCGCTGCCAGCCCTCATTCACGGGTGACATGTAAGCACTTGTGAATTTATGATTGCTGGTTTGTAAAGCCGTTTCGCGTCGCTCTTTTGGGGGGCGTCTGCGACAATTGTGGGAGCCGGTAGACGCTCTGCAGGTGTTTGCAATGCGGGTTTGGTGCAGTTTGCTGGCGAGAGTTCGCCTGCTAAGGGGTTTCAATGGACAGGACAGAAGGGCTCACCGTGGCCGAGCCCGGTGCGGCTTCGTACGCGCTGGGCGCTCAAAATTTGCTGCCATCGACGCCCAAGTTGTGGCGTATCGATTGCTCCGACGCCAAGCATATGGCGTGGCTGACCTATGCGTATCTGGGGTTTCACCTGTTCTTGTGGACCCTGCTCGCCACATTGAGTCACCGCGCACCGCCCTGGGACAATATTGAACAATTGGTGTGGATGCAGTCTCTGGAGTGGGGCTACTACAAACACCCGCCATTCCCGACTTGGTGGGTGCATGGCTGGACCGAGTTGCTCGGTCGTTCGATGTGGGTGACCTTCTTCTCCGCACAAATGAGTGTGGTGTTGATGCAACTATTTGTCTGGCGAATTGCGTTGCTGGTCACTTCGCCAGCGCGTGCGTTTGCCTCGGTGGTATTGAGCAGCTTGCTCATCTATCACGGTGTCCACGGCATCATGGCCAATCACAACACCTTGCAATTGATGCCGGTGGGTTTGCTGCTCTGGCTGTCTTTGCTGGCGGTGCGTGAAGGGCAGATGTGGCGGTGGGCCTTGGTGGGCTGCGCGGCGGCGCTTTGCTTGTTGTCAAAATACAGTGCCTTGATTTGGCTGGCCATTCTGGGCGTGTGGATGCTGCAGGACAAGCGCATGCGTTCCTGGCGCGCCTGGGGCGGGGTGACGCTGGCGGTGGCAATCTGCGCCATTTTGGTGTCGCCCCATATCAGCTGGCTGTTGCATGACGGCTCACCCGGTTTGAACTACGCCAGCAAGGCCATTCAAGGGCAGAACGACCCGGACTCGATTGGCCACTGGGGGCGCTTGGGGAAATTTTGGCTGATTCAGTTCGCCCGGGTGCTGCCCATGCTGCTGGGCCTGGGTCTGGTCAACTGGCTCTTGCTCCGGGCGAACAAGCGCGATTTGCTGGCGCAGGGCGGTGCCGGGGTATCTGGCGCCCTACAGGCTGACGGACGGGATCAGTTGTCGGCCAGCCCTGAATGGCGGTTCGTTTTGTTCATGGGCCTCGGTCCCATGCTGCTCACGACTGTGCTGGGTGTTGTGGGCGTTCGACTCGGCGCAGCCTGGGCCGCCACCTATTTTGTGATGGGCGGTATCTTGGCTCTGGTGAGCTTGCCGATGAAGCCGCCGGCCGCGACGCCGCAGTTTGTACGCAGCGTGTTGTGGGCGGGCATTGCCATGGAGTTGTTGCTGGCCATCGGCATGGCCTTGGGCAGTGGCTGGTTGGCTGATGTGGCGGGGCGGGCCGCGCGGTCGAATTTTCCGGCCGCGAAATTGGCCCATCAATTGGACGAGGTCTGGGACGCGCATGGCGCGACGCCCATGCGTGTTGTGGTGGGTGAAACCTGGCTGGCCGGCAATGTTTCAGTGCGTTCCAAATACCAGCCTTTGGTGTACATCGACGCCGACGCGCAGAAGTCACCGTGGATCAAGCCCCATATGCTGGAAGACTGTGGCGCCCTGATCGTGGTTGACCGGCGTGACATGAATGTGCCCCTGTCGCCGTCCTTGCAGCAGTTGGTGGCGCAGGCGCAATTCACGGGTGATGTGAAGATGCATTGGACCCGGTTTGCCAACAGCGGCCCAGAGTTGGATGTGATGTGGGCGATCTTGCCGGCACACAACCCGGCGGCTTGCCCGCGTTGAAGTCCGGCGGGTTGTTCTTCGGCCAAACTAGACACGACGACGACAGCGACAGCGAAGGCGAAGGGCGCAAAGCTACAACGCCTTCTTGGCCCTCCATCGGGCAGGGCTTCCAGGGCGTGGGCTAGACTTTGCATCCGTGCTGCAAAGTCCTCCCACGCTGTTCGGGCCGCTTGGCCTGAATTGGCTCACTATCGTTTTCGCTCATGTCCATTCTTGAAGAAACCGTCCTCCTGCAGGCCTTGCAGACAGTTGTCGACCCCCAGACCGCCCAAGACTTTGTCAGCACCCGGCAATTGAAACAGTTGCGCATCGACGGCGCCGATGTGTCCTTTGAGGTCGAATTGGGCTATCCCGCGCTGAGCCAAATGCCTGAGCTGCGGCGCCAGTTGGTGGCTGCAGCGCGCACGGTGCCGGGTGTGGGCAATGTCAGCGTGCATCTGCAAAGCAAGATCACGGCGCATGCCGTGCAGCGCGGCGTGCAACTGCTGCCCGGGGTGAAGAACATCATCGCCGTGGCGTCCGGCAAGGGTGGGGTAGGCAAAAGCACGACCGCCGCCAATCTGGCGCTGGCGTTGGCGGCTGAAGGCGCCCGGGTGGGTATTTTGGATGCTGACATCTACGGCCCCAGCCTGCCGCTGATGTTGGGTGTTAGCGGTAAACCGGAGAGCCAGGATGGGCAGACCATGGAGCCGCTGCAAGCGCATGGCCTGCAGGTGATGTCCATCGGCTTTCTCGTTGAACAAGATCAGGCCATGATCTGGCGCGGCCCGATGGCCACGCAGGCGCTGGAGCAGTTGTTGCGGCAGACGCGCTGGCATGACCTCGACTACCTGGTGGTCGACATGCCGCCGGGTACGGGGGACATTCAGCTGACCCTGTCACAGCGTGTGCCGGTCACTGGCGCGGTGATCGTGACGACCCCGCAAGACATTGCGCTGATTGATGCGAAGAAGGGCTTGAAAATGTTCGAGAAGGTCGGCGTGCCCATTCTCGGCATCGTGGAAAACATGGCTGTACATGTCTGTGCGAACTGCGGCCATGCCGAACACATCTTCGGCGCGGATGGCGGCCGCAAGATGGCGGCGCAATATCAGCTCGACTATCTCGCCGGCCTGCCTTTGGCCATGTCCATCCGTGCGCAGGCCGACGCTGGCCAACCCACTGTGGCGGCGGAGCCCGAGGGTGACATCGCGGCCCTCTACAAGGCCCTGGCCCGCAAGGTGGCCGTCAAGATCGCATCGCAGGCCAAGGACTATTCCGCCAAGTTTCCGACCATTTCGATTTCAAAGAACAGCTGAAATCGGTGGGCGGCTCCTTGGCGCCTTGACGCCGTGCCTCCTTGCATCCTTTGCAATCTCCATGTAAGTTTCAGATTCGAAGATTAAAAGTTAACCCGCCGGAGCGATGATGCGCTGGTGCGGTATTGCATACTCAGGACAGCAGGGGGGGCCTTTTGTGCCAGGGCCCATAGTTGCCTGATATGAGTGGCAATACTGATGACGTTGGTCGGTGGAATATGTCCCACTGCCAAGATCGCGGTAAGCGTTTTTTTCGAAGTTTCAGGGCGTTCGCGAAGGCGCCTGGACGACTGGGAATCTTGGGTTGATACCCACAGGAGGCACATACCATGGATATGAACCGGAGGCATTTCTTCCGGGTGAGTGGGGCGGGGCTGTTGGGCTCCAGCTTGGTGGCCTTGGGCTTTTCGCCCACGCAGGCCTTGGCCGAGGCGAGAAACTTCAAGCTCGCCCGCGCTACCGAAACCCGCAGCACCTGTCCCTATTGCTCCGTCGGTTGCGGCATCCTGATGTACAGCTTGGGCGACAAGGCCAAGAACGTCGTCAGCGAGATCATGCACATCGAGGGCGACCCCGATCACCCTGTCAACCGCGGCACGCTGTGCCCCAAGGGCGCCGGTCTGCTGGACTTTGTGCACAGCAAGAACCGCCTGAAGTGGCCCGAGATTCGCGAGCCTGGCGCCACTGAATGGAAGCGTGTCAGCTGGGATGAAGCGATGGATCGTCTGGTCCGGCTGATGAAGGCCGACCGCGACGCCAACTTTGTCGCTCAAAACGCGGACGGCAAGACCGTCAACCGCTGGCTCACCACCGGCATGCTGTGTGCTTCAGCGTCCTCCAACGAAGCGGGCTACATCACCCACAAGGCGATGCGCTCGATGGGGATGCTGGTCTTCGACAACCAGGCGCGCGTTTGACACGCCCCGACGGTGGCCAGTCTGGCCCCGACGTTTGGGCGCGGTGCGATGACCAACCATTGGGTGGACATCAAGAACGCCGATCTCGTTTTGATCATGGGCGGCAATGCCGCCGAGGCCCACCCCTGCGGCTTCAAATGGGTGATTGAGGCCAAGCACAAGAACAAGGCCAAGCTGCTGGTGATCGACCCGCGTTTCACGCGTTCGGCTGCCATGAGCGATTACTACGCACCGATCCGCTCGGGGTCTGACATTGCCTTTTTGGGTGGGGTCATTCACTACCTGTTGTCTAACGACAAGATCCAGCACGAGTACGTCAGCAAGTACACCAACGCCAGCTTCATCATCAATGAAGGCTTTGGCTTCGAAGATGGCCTGTTCTCGGGCTACGACGAAGCCAAGCGCAAGTACGACCCGGCCAGCTGGGCGTATGAGCTCGACGACAAAGGCTTTGCCAAGGTCGATGAGACCCTGCAGCATCCGCGCTGCGTGCTCAACGTGATGAAGCGCCACTACGAGCGCTACACACCTGAGGTGGTCAGCAACATCACCGGCACCCCCAAGGACAAGTTCCTCAAGTGCTGCGAGATGATCAGCGAGACGGCCAAGCCGGGCAAGGTCATGACCGTCATGTACGCCTTGGGCTGGACCCAGCACAGCTACGGCGCTCAGATGATTCGCACCGGGGCCATCATGCAGCTGTTGCTGGGCAATATCGGCCTGGCGGGCGGCGGCATGAATGCGCTGCGCGGTCACTCCAACATCCAGGGCCTCACCGACCTGGGTCTGCTCTCGACCTCGTTGCCGGGTTATATGACCCTGCCGCGCGAGACTGAGCAGGATCTGGAGACTTACTACAAACCGCGCGCCACCAAGCCCTTGCGCCCTGGCCAGATGAGCTTCTGGCAGAACTACCCCAAGTTCTTCGTCAGCCTGCAGAAGTCCTGGTGGGGCAAGGCCGCCACCGCTGAGAACGAGTGGGCCTATCACTACCTGCCCAAATGGGATAAGGCCTACGACGTGCTGCAGGCCTTCGAGATGATGGGGCAGGGCAAGCTCAACGGTTACATCTGCCAGGGCTTCAACCCGGTGGGTTCCTTCCCGAATAAGAAGAAGATCATCGCCGGGCTGTCCAAGCTCAAGTATCTGGTCATCATTGATCCGCTCAACACCGAGACGGCTGAGTTCTGGAAAAACTTCGGCGAGCACAACGACGTCAAGAGCGAAGAGATCCAGACCACGGTGTTCCGTTTCCCCAGCACCTGCTTTGCCGAGGAGGAGGGCTCCATCACCAACTCCGGCCGTTGGCTGCAGTGGCACTGGCAGGGCGCCGAGCCTCCCGGCGAAGCCAAGGGCGACCCGGAAATCATCGCCGAGCTCTTCACCCGCATGAAGGCCGCGTACCAGAAAGAGGGCGGCGCCTTCCCGGACGCCATGCTCAACCTGACCTGGCCCTATTTGATTCCCAACGCGCCCTCAGCCGAAGAATTGGCCAAGGAAGCCAATGGCCGTGCACTGGCCGATTTGCAAGACCCCAAGGACCCCAACAAGCTCCTGGCCAAGGCTGGCGAGTTGCTGCCGGGCTTTGCTCTGCTGCGCGATGACGGCTCCACCGCCAGCGGCTGCTGGATCTTTGCGGGCAGCTGGACACAGGCGGGCAATCAAATGGCCCGGCGCGATAACAGCGACCCCTACGGCATCGGCCAGACCCTCAACTGGGCCTGGGCGTGGCCGGCCAACCGGCGGGTGCTCTACAACGCCGCGTCCTGCGATTCGACGGGCAAGCCCTGGAATCCCAAGCGGCGCCTGATCGGTTGGAACGGTGAGCGTTGGACGGGCTCCGACATCCCTGACATCCGACCCGATGCCAACCCAAACGACCCGGATCGCGTCAACCCCTTCATCATGACCGCCGAAGGGGTGGCCCGTTTGTTCGCGCCCACCGGCTTGGTCGACGGTCCCTTGCCGGAGCACTACGAGCCCTTCGAGTCGCCCCTGCCCAACAACCCCATGCACCCCAAGAACGACAAGGCGCGGGCCAATCCCGCGGCACGTGTGTTCAAGGGCGATATGGAGGCTTTCGGCAAGCCCAAAGACTTCCCTTATGTGGCGACCAGCTACCGGCTGACCGAGCATTTCCACTACTGGACCAAGAACTGCGAAAGCAACGCCATCATCCAGCCGCAGCAATTCGTTGAAATCAGCGAAGAGCTCGCCAAGGAGAAGGGCATCGCTAACGGCGGTTGGGTCAAGGTCAGCAGCAATCGCGGCTTCATCAAGGCCGTGGCGGTGGTGACCAAGCGCATTCCGGTGCTGGACGTGGCGGGGCAGAAGGTGCACACCGTCGGCCTGCCCAATCACTGGGGGTTTGTCGGTGCGGCCAAGCCCGGCTATCTGGTGAACACGCTGACCCCCTTTGTGGGCGACGCCAACACCCAGACGCCGGAGTTCAAGAGCTTCACCGTCAACATTGAGAAGGCATGAGGTAACGGCTATGAGCCCCCACGTTCACATTCGTTCACTGCCCCCCGAGGAGGCGCAGCCCTCCCTTGGGACGGCCCGGCGGGAGGTCTGATATGTCGTCACTTCAATCCCTGGACATCGCCAAGCGCTCAGCCACCACCACGCCGAGCCCGCAAGCGCGCAAGACCATCGAGGTCGCCAAGCTCATTGACGTGTCCTCCTGCATCGGCTGCAAAGCCTGTCAGGTGGCCTGCATGCAGTGGAACGATCTGCGCGACGAGGTGGGTGAGAACCACGGCACCTACGACAACCCCCGCGACCTCTCAGCCCAATCCTGGACGGTGATGCGTTACGCTGAGGTGGAGGTTGAGGCCAACAAGCTGGAGTGGTTGATCCGCAAAGACGGCTGTATGCACTGCGAGGACCCGGGTTGCCTGAAAAGCTGCCCGGCGCCCGGTGCCATCATCAAGTACGCCAACGGTATCGTCGACTTCATCTCCGAGCATTGCGTGGGCTGCGGTAACTGTGTCACCGGTTGCCCCTTCGATGTGCCGCGCATCTCCAAGGCCGACAACAAGGCCTACAAATGCTCGTTGTGCTCCGACCGTGTCGGCGTGGGCCTGGAGCCGGCCTGCGTCAAAAGCTGCCCCACCGGCGCCATCCATTTCGGCGCCAAGGAAGACATGCTGGACTACGGCGCCGAGCGGGTGGCTGATTTGAATGAGCGGGGCTACAAACAGGCTGCCGTCTACAACCCCGAGGGCGTGGGCGGCACCCATGTGATGTATGTGCTGCAGCACGGCGACAAGCCTGAGCTGTATTCGGGCTTGCCCGCCAATCCCCGCATCAGCCCGCTGGTGTCTTTGTGGAAGGGCTTGGCCAAGCCACTCGCCGTGGCTGCCATGGCCGGAGCGGTGCTGGCCGGCTTCTTCCACTACATCAAGGTGGGTCCGATTGAGGTCAAGGACGACGCGACTGAGGACGAAAGGAGCTGATGATGAAAACCTCAACACCTCAACGCGGATTCATCCAGCGCTACTCAGACAGTGACCGCATCAACCATTGGGTGATTGCCCTCCTGTTCATTCTGGCGGGGTTGTCGGGGCTGGCCTTCTTTCACCCCAGCTTGTTCTTTTTGAGCAATCTGGTGGGTGGCGGTGTCTGGGCGCGCATTCTTCACCCCTTCCTGGGCGTGGCGATGTTCTTGTCCTTTCTGGGGCTGTTCTTCAAGCTGTGGCGTGAGAACGTCTTGAATGTCGCTGACGTCGAATGGCAACGGCACAGCATCGACATGCTCAGCGGCGACAAGAGCAAGATGCCGCCGGTTGGCAAATACAACGCCGGCCAGAAGGGCGTGTTCTGGCTCATGTCGGTGTGCCTGCTGGTGCTGCTCACGACCGGCGTTATGTTCTGGCAGCCCTGGTTTGCAGGCAGCTTCCCGATCATCTTGCGCCGCGTGGCCGTGCTGCTGCACGCGGCCAGCGCCGTGGCGCTGATTTTGGGTGTCATCATGCATGTGTATGCGGCCATCTGGGTCAAGGGCACAGTCCGTGCCATGACCCGTGGCACGGTGAGCGAAGCCTGGGCCAAGCAAAACCATGCGCTGTGGCACAAGGAAATGACCAAGGGAAAATAAGTCCCGCGCCATGTTAAAAAGGGCGGGCTGTGGCGCCGCCCTTTTGTTTTTTCGACGCTGGCGGATTGCCGCATGTTGCGCTCCGGTCGCGTATCAGGTGAGCTGAAGAAAATGGAAATTTTATGACTGTGACCCAAGCCGCGAAGTTGATGTCCCCGGAAGAAATCGCGGTGCGTGCCGGTGAGCAAATTCCTTTTTTGCTCTATCCAGAACCCGGCGTTTTTGCCGAGCGTGCGCTGCGTTTGCGGCAACTCGCGCAAGGCCATGCCATGGCAGACTATCTGCTGTTCGCCGCCGAACTGGCGCAAGCCCAGCATGAGCAATTCAAGCGCCCGGCCCACCTTGCCTTGCCGAGTGCAGCGCAGATCGAAGCCGCCGCGAATGTGGGCCAAGCCTTGTTGAAGGCCGACAACTGGCCGCTGGACCCCCTTTGGCGGGACGGCTTGCGCAGCCTCATGCAAACATTGGCAACCCGCCTGCCCCAAGGCGCCGCGCGGCATGCCGTGCAGGCCTTGGCTCAGGCGCCCGATGAAACCCTGGATCAACAAGCGCAGCGCTTGCTCAGCGGTGTCATGCTGGGGCTGGATCTGGCCACAGCGCCCCTGATTGCCGCGGCCCTGCAGCTGCATTGGGTGCGCCTCGTGACGCAGTTGCAGGCGCAATTCGAGCAAGCGCAGTCGGTGCAGAAGTCGGTGCAGATCAACAGTTCAGTGCTGGCGCCGTTCGGGCGTATTGATGACCCGCTGGTGTGCCCGTGCTGCGCGTCCCGACCGGTCGCCAGCATCACGCGCATTGGGGCGGATGGCGCGGGCTTTCGCTACCTGTCATGCAGCCTGTGCGCCACGCAGTGGCACTACGTTCGCATCAAATGCACGCATTGCCAAAGCACCAAAGGCATCAGCTTTCAGAGCCTGTTGGCGCAAGACGATGAGCAGCCCAGTGGCTCCGAAGCGGTTCAGGTTGAGTGCTGCGAGCCTTGTGGGCATTACCTCAAGATTGTGCATATGGAGAAAGACCAGCAGGTCGAACCGCATGCCGACGATCTTGCCTCCCTGACGCTGGATCTGCTCGTCTCCGAGACAGGGTTGATCCGCCACGGCGTCAACCTGATGTTGCTGTTCGGCGAATCCAACGAACCCGGCGAACCCGTCGAATTTGCCGATATCGACGTTACCGACCCGCCACCTGATCCCAAGGTCCACTGATGAATACGCCCGAAGCATCCATGGTTCATGGTCTGAAGGCGGGGCCCAAAGACCTCCCGGCGCTGGACCGTTTGCTCAAGCAAGTGCCTGAGCTGCTGAGTCGTCACGGCCATCAATTCGTGGCGGGTGTGGCGCGCTCGCTGCTCGATGATTTGCGCAGCCGTGCCCTGGCCGGCACGTTGGCACTGGCCGAGTTGCAGCCGCCCGTGCTGGCGCAGCGCCTGAGCGAGTGCTGCGCAGAGCGCCTGGCGCCGCGCATGCGGGCCGTCATCAACCTTACCGGCACGGTCTTGCACACCAACTTGGGCCGAGCCCTCTTGGCCGATGCGGCCTTGACCCATGTGATGGCCATGATGGCCGGGCCGAATAACCTTGAATTTGATCTGACGACGGGCGGGCGCGGTGACCGCGACAGCATGGTTGAAGAACTGCTGTGCGAGATCACCGGTGCCGAGGCCGCCACGGTGGTCAATAACAACGCCGCCGCCGTGTTGCTGTCGATCGCCGCCTTGGCCGGCGGGCGTGAGGTCATCGTCTCGCGTGGTGAGTTGGTCGAAATCGGCGGCGCTTTTCGCATGCCCGATGTCATGGCCGCCGCAGGCGCCCGCCTCGTGGAAGTGGGCACGACCAACCGCACCCACCCGGCCGACTACGAGCGCGCCATCAATGCGGGCACCGCCATGCTGATGAAGGTGCACACCAGCAATTACGCCATCCAGGGCTTCACGTCCGCCGTGGATGAAGCCACGCTGGCCCCCATCGCCCATGCCAAGGGCCTGCCTCTGGTCACCGATCTGGGCAGCGGGTCATTGGTCGATCTGGCGCAATGGGGCTTGCCGCGCGAGCCCCTGCCGCAGGAAATGCTCAAAGCCGGTTGCGATGTCGTCACCTTCAGCGGCGACAAACTGCTGGGCGGCCCGCAGGCCGGCCTGATCGTCGGGAGTAAGGCGCAGATTCAACGCATTCGCAAATTCCCGATGAAGCGGGCGCTGCGCATGTCCAAGTTGCCGCTGGCGGCGCTGGAGGCCACGCTGCGCTTGTATTTGCGACCCGAGCGGCTCACCCGCGATCTGCCCACGCTGCGCTTGTTGACCCGGCCGCTGGCCGATATCCAGCGCTTGGCGGGCGAGATGCGGGTCCCCATGGCTGAAGCCCTTAGCCCGCGCTATCGCGTGCAGGTGCAGGCCATGCAGGGGCAGATTGGCTCGGGCTCGCTCCCGGTTGCGAGCTTGCCGTCATGCGGCTTGGTGGTCACGCCAATTTTGAGCGGTAAAAAAGGACTCGGCCAAGCGCTTGACGAACTTGCCAGGGCCTTGCGTGGCCTGCCTGTTCCCGTGCTGGGCCGCATCCACGAAGACCAGCTTTGGCTGGACCTGCGTTGCCTGGAGCGGGCCGCGGATCTGCTCACGCAACTGCCGGGGCTCAGCCAAGCACTGCGCGGCTGAATCGCGAATTCTTGTTTATTTAATCTTTGGAGGACTGACGATGGGAACGAGTCAACAAGCCTTGGCGCCGAATCTGGCTGCGGACCTGGAGCGCATCTGCGCAGACATCATCGCCCCGCATGCGCTAGAGACGGATCGTCAAGCCCGCTTTCCACGCGCTGCGGTGACGGCTTTGGCGCAGGCCGGTCTCTTGGGGCTGGTCTCCGCACGGGAGTTGGGCGGGCAGGGCGCCGGTATGGCCCAGGCCAGCCAGATGTTGCAGCGCATCGCGCAAGACTGTCCGTCCACAGCCATGGTGATGTGCATGCATTTCTGCGCCACCGCCTTGCTGGAGCAACAGGGGCCGCGGGCCACGCGCGAGGCTATCGCCCAAGGGCGGCATCTGAGCACCCTGGCATTTTCTGAAGCCGGTTCACGCAGCCATTTCTGGGCGCCCACCGGCACGGCGCGTAGCGAGGGCGCGGGCGTGCGCCTGGATGCGAACAAAAGCTGGGTCACTTCGGCCGGTGAGGCCGACAGTTATGTTTGGTCCAGCAAGCCGCTGAGCGCCGAGGGTGCCAGCAGCCTGTGGTTGGTGGATGCGCGCGCGACTGGCCTGCAAGTGCAGGGCAGCTTTGATGGCCTGGGCCTGCGCGGCAATGCCTCCAGCCCGGTGCTCGCGCAGGGCGTGCCCGTCACCGCAGAGCAACTGCTGGGTGAAGACGGCAAGGGCTTCGACGCCATGATGAGTACCGTGCTGCCCTGGTTTAGCCTGCTCAACGCCTCCTGCAGCATCGGTTTGATGGAAGGCGTGTTGGCGCGCGCCTGCCAGCATGTGGGCCAGACCCGTCATCAGCATCTGGACAGCAGCCTGGCCGACCTGCCCACGGTGCGCGCATATCTGGCGCGAGCGCGTATCCGCACCGATATGTGCCGCTGCCTGTTGGATGATGGTCTGAACGCCATCGCCGAGGGCCGCGCCGACGCCATGCTGCGCGTGCTGGAGATCAAGGCCGCCGCGGGCGAGAGCGCGCTGGAGGTCAGCGACTTGGCCATGCGTGTGTGTGGCGGTGCCGCCTTCCGTAAAGAGGCCGGTATCGAGCGCCTGTTCCGCGACGCCCGTGCCGCCCATGTGATGGCACCCACCTCCGATGTTTTGTACGACTTCATCGGCAAGGCCATCACCGGTCTGCCGCTGTTTTAAATGGTTAGCACGATGACAAACGATTCAACAAAGCCCCTGTTGATGGGCGCCGTGGCCTACGCACCCAAGGTGGTCACCATCTGGGAGGGCTTCAAGGCTTACTTCCAGGCCCAGGGTCTGCCTTTCGACTACGTGCTGTATTCCAACTACGAACGTCAGGTGGAGGCGCAGTTCGAGGGTGCCATCCAACTGGCTTGGAATTCGCCGCTGGCCTGGGCGCGCGCCCACCGCATGGCAGCAGCGCGTGGCCTGCAGGTGGCTGCCGTGGCCATGCGTGACACCGACCGCGATCTGCAGTCCCTTATCGTCGTGCGGGAGGGCAGCGATATCCACAACCTGCAAGACCTGCGCGGCCGCCGCCTGGGCCTGGGTGCCATCGATTCACCCCAGGCCACCTTGATCCCGCTGCAGCATCTGCGTGAACAAGGTCTGGTGAGCGGGCGCGATTTTGAAGTGCGTCGATTTGACGTGTTAGGCGGCAAACATGGCGACCATATCGGCGGCGAGCGTGAGGCTGCCATGGCGCTGTTGGCCGGCGAGGTCGATGCCTGCTGCATGATTGACGCCAACCATCTGGGCTTCAGCGCCGATGGCAGCCTGCCTGCCAACAGCACACGGGTGTTGGCGCGTACCGAGCCCTACGACCATTGCAACTTCACCACCAGCCCCGGTGCGCCACAGGCTCAGATCGAACGTTTTTGCCAGCTGCTGTTGGCCATGCGCTGGGACGATCCTGCCGTGCGTCCGTTGCTGGAATTGGAAGGCCTGCGCAAATGGCTGCCCGGGCGAACCAGCGGCTACGCCCAGCTTGAGCGTGCCGTGGATGAACAGAACTTTTACAGCCCCCATGGCCACATCCTGCCCGCCGACTATCGATATTGAAGGCTTGGGCCTGGACCAAGGCGCTTTGCTGCTGATTCGTCAGGCCTTGGCTGGCGTGCCGGAGGAGGCCGAGTTGCGCGTGCTGGGCCAGTCGCCCGACTGGGATCTGCATCTGCGCGTCTGGTGCCGCAGCCAGGGCCATGGACTGCGCCTGGAGGCCGGCGCCGATGGCCGGCTGATTGCGGTGGTGACTCGCCATGGCCAAGCGCAGGGCCGCTGGCGTGGGGCGTTGCCGACCGGTGAGGCTGCTGCCATTCCCGCCGCCCAGGCCGATCCCGCCTGGGGCCTGGCCGCTCGTGGCGCTTTTGTGGAGGCGAGTGCGCCGCCCTTTAACTTCGCCCTGCGTCAGCGCCACCAGCTCTGGGCCGAAACGGCCGCCGAGCTCTACGCCCAAGGCGCGGCCGCGCAATGGGACCCGGCCACGGCCATTGATTGGCAGGCCCCCTTCGAGCTGGCGCCGTCGCTTGAAGCAGCGGTGGTGCAGCTGATGAGCTATCTGGTCGAAAATGAGAACGCCGCCCTGCTGGTGCCGGCCCGCCATTTGGCCCAGATCCATCCGCATTACCGCGAGGTGATGCAGCTGCTGGCCCTGCAGTGTGCGGATGAAGCACGTCATGTTGAGGTGTTCACCCGCCGCGCCCAACTGCGCGGCGGTGCGCCCGTCTTGTCCACGGCTGGCGCGCAAGCCTCTTTGCAAAGCTTGTTCGAGGCGTCGGATTTTTCCAGTGCCAGCTTTCTTCTCGCCGTGCTGGGCGAAGGCACTTTCGTTAACCTGTTGAATTTTCTGCATGCCTATGGCCCCGATCCGGTGACGCGCCAGATCGCCCGCCTGGCCGCCATCGACGAGGCTCGTCATGTGGCCTTCGGCATGGCCCATTTGGCCTATCGCCTTGGGGTGGAGCCCAGCTACCAGTCGCAGCTCCGCAATGCCATCGAGACACGTTTCGATGCGCTGGCCAGCAGCGCCGGCCTGAACGAAGAAGTCTTTGACGCCTTGCAACTCCTGGCCGCCGGTGAATGCTCGGTAGGCGCGTTGGCCCTTGGCCATGCCAGGGTGCAGCAACTCAAACGCGAGATGCTGGATGGCCGCCGCGCCCGCCTGCTGCGCCTGGGCTTCGAGCGCACGGAGGCCGAGCGCTTGGCATCCATGCACACCCGCAACTTCATGTGAGGACGCACTCTTGATTATCGGCACCGCAGGCCATATCGACCATGGCAAGACCACCCTGGTGCGCGCGCTCACCGGGGTCGACACCGATCGCCTGCCCGAAGAAAAGAAGCGTGGCATCAGCATCGAGCTGGGCTATGCCTTCATGGACGACGGCGCGGGCGGCAAGCTGGGCTTTATCGACGTGCCGGGGCATGAGCGGCTGGTTCATACGATGTTGGCCGGTGCCACTGGCATTGACCATGCGCTCTTGCTGGTGGCTGCCGACGACGGCGTGATGCCGCAAACACGCGAGCATCTGGCGGTGTTGTCGCTGTTAGGCCTTCGCAGCGCCACGGTGGTGATCACCAAATGCGACCGGGCCGACGCAGCGCGTGTGCTCGGGCTCAAGGCGGAGATGTTTGAACTGCTGGCCGGTACTGGTCTGGACGCCTCGCCCATGTTCGAGGTGGCTGCGCACAGCGGTGTGGGTCTCGACGCGCTGCGCCAACATTTGCAGGCGCTGGCGCGAGAAGGGCGTGGCGGGCAGGCTCACCACGTGACCCAAGGCTTCCGCTTGGCGGTAGACCGGGTGTTTTCGCTGGACGGCGTGGGCACGGTGGCGACGGGCAGCATCCATGCGGGCCAAGTCAGCGAGGGTGATGAATTGTTGCTGGTACCGCCAGCACCAGGCCAGTCGCCGCGGCCTGCCCGGGTGCGCAGCCTGCATGCGCAGAACCAGAGCGTGCGGCAGGCGCATGCAGGTCAACGCTGCGCGCTGGGATTGGTCGGCGTAGATCGGGCCGAGGTGGCGCGCGGCCAATGCTGGGTGGCGCCCGAGATTGCCTTTTGCACTCAGCGGCTGGATGTGCAATTGCGCCTGTGGCCGGGCGAAGCCAAGCCCTTGCGCAGCGGCAGCAGCGTGCATGTTCACCTGGGTTCCGCCACCTTGATGGGCACCGTTGCGGTGTTGGAAGCCGCGCTCAAAGACAGCCTTGCACCGGGCGCGCAGGCCCTGGTGCAGCTCGTGTTGCACCAGCCAGTCGCTGCTTGGGCGGGGGACCGTGTGGTGCTGCGCGATGCGTCGGCCAGCCGCACGATGGCGGGCGGCCGGGTGCTCGATCCCGTGGCCCCGGCGCGTTATCGGCGCACACCGGAGCGCCTGGCGGAACTTGCTGCGCTGGCCCTGGACACGCCTCAACAGCGCCTGCATGCGCTGTTGAATGCCGCGCCGCTGGGCTTGGACCTTGCGCAATGGGCGACGGTGCAAGGGCTGTCTTCCGCCGGTAGACAAGACGTGACCCTGCCCGATGATGCTTTGAGTCAGCAAGGCGCGGCCGGCCATGAGGATTCGCATTGGATATTGGGCGCAAACCAGGCCACAGCGTTGGCCGAACACGCTTTGCAGGTGTTGGCGGTCTATCACGCTCAGCATCCCGATGAGTTGGGGCCCGACACGGCGCGCTGGCGGCGCCTCGCCGCGCCTCGGCTGGCCGAGTCTTTGTGGCGCGCCCTGCTTCAGCGGCTTCAACAGGCCGGGCGGGTGGTGTTGCGTGGCGCCGCTGCCCATTTGCCCGAGCATGGTGTGCAACTGTCTGCGGCGGATGAGCGCGTGGCACAGAAAATCGCCCCTTTGTTGCGCTCAGGCGGCTTTGAAGGTGCCTGGGCACGTGATCTGGCGCGTGACACGCAAACGCCTGAACCGTTGATGCGCGTCAGCCTTTCGCGCCTTGCCCAAGGCGGATCACTGCACCAGGTGGTCAAAGACCTGTACTATGCGGCCCCTGCCATGGCGCAACTGGCCCAACTGGCCCGCCAAGCCATCGACGGGGAGGGGGCGATCAAAGCGGCTGCCTTTCGGGACGCTGCGGGGCTGGGACGCAAACGTGCCATTCAGATTCTTGAATACTTCGACCGCGTGGGCTTGACCCGCCGCGTGGGCGATACACACAAGCTGCGTGCCGATTCGAAGTTATTCTCGGCCGAGTGTGAAGGGTGAGGGACATGGAGCATTTGACGTGTCCGATGCTTGTGGAGGGGAAACGATCCTGGTGGATCGGCCGGGCTTCAAACCCGGTGGGTGACGCCATGCGTTGCTGGGTGGGTTCGACTCCCATTCCCCTCCGCCGTTTTTGCCTTCATTCGCCTAAAACATTATGTTGATCCACGGCGTTCTCATCCCTGACGAGTTGCATTACCTGGTCGAGCATCAGACCTGGGCGCGGTGGCTGCCGGACGGCGCGGTGCGCGTGGGCATCACGGCCCTGGGCTTGAAGGCTTCCGGCGAAATTTATATGTGCCGGCCCCAACCGGTCGGCTCGGTGCTGGCGCAGGGGCGCTCGATGGCGGTGGTGGAGTTGTCCAAATCTATCGTCTCGGTGAAGACGCCTTTGTCGGGGCGGGTGCAGCGCGTGAACGAGGCGCTGGCTGAAACGCCGGAGTTGGTCTGGCGCGACCCCTATGGCGACGGTTGGTTGCTGGAGTTGGCGCCCACCCGTTTGGGCGAAGAACTGGCGGTGCTGGTGACCGGCGCTGCCGCCCAAGCGCCCATGGAGCATTACGCATGGCTGAACCAACAAGACTCGTGAGCCATGAGGTGACGGGCATCGCCTTGCTGCTGTGGGCGGCCGAGCCCGAGGCGCCGCATCGCCTGGTGACCCCGTTTTTTCATGCGGCGGCAGCGGCGGCCATGAATTTGCGGGTTGAAATCTACTTCACCGCTCGCTCCGTGCTCTTGCTCAAACCGGGTGTGGCTCTGGGTTTGCGTGCCTCGGACTTGTTTACAAAAACGGTGTACCACGCCATGCAGGAGGCGGTGTCGCACGGCGCGGTTCTGCTGGCCTGCACCGATGCCCTGCACGCCCAAGGGATGCAACGCGATGGATTGATTCCTGAGTGTTCAGGCCACGGCGGGGCGGTGCAATTCATGGCGCGGGTGGCTGATCCGGCCTGGCGCAGCCTGGTTTTCTGAAGTTTTGGTTTTGAAGAGTTGGGCTCCCACATGAACGAAGCAACAGACGAGATGCCCGCACGGCAAGCGCTGCACGCGCTGCTAAGCCGTTACTCCATCGGCCCCAAACATCTGGTGGCGCCCGGCCCCAGCGAGGCGGAGTTGGCGCTGATGGTCGAGGCCGCGCTGCGTGCGCCTGACCACGGCGAGTTGATGCCATTTCGGTTCAAACGTGTGGCGGGCAATGCGCGTGCCCGCATGGCCGAGTTGTTTGCCGCCGCAGCCCGGGCAGCGGGCAAAGATGAGGCTGGCGCTGCGCTGGATGCCGAGCGTGCGCTGCGCCCTCCCGTGACGGTGGCGGTGGTGGCGCGCATCGACATGGGCCATCGGCAAGTGCCCGCGCATGAGCAATGGGCCTGTGTGGGCGGCGCGCTCAGCAACTTCTTGATGGCCGCTCATTTGCTGGGTTATGGCGGCAAGATGCTGTCGGGCGCCAAGGTGCGTGACCCTGGCATCACGGCTGCGTTTTGTGCACCCGGTGAAACCTTACTGGGCTGGATCGCCTTGGGTACGCCCACCCGCCAAGCCAGCGGCCCATCACGCAAGGGTGGCGTGGCTGCGGCGCTGCAAGACTGGACGGGCACCTGACGAGGTTTTTCAGGTTGACCGAGCCTTCAACGCAGCCCCAGTGCCTGTTTCAACTCGCTGGGTGAATATGGGCGGGCCCGCTGTGGCCAGTCCATCACCAACTCACGCATGCGGCTGTTCAGCGGCGCGCTGCGGCCGGTGGATGCGGCCAGCCTTTGCACTTCACCGCACAGGGCGTCAATTTCGGTGAGGCGGCCGAGCTTGAGGTCGTCGGCCATGCTGGAGCGTGCCTGGGCATCGATTTTGAGCATGCGGGCAGCGACCAGACGAAACAGGGGCGAAGGCAAATTCAACACTTGAATCAAGCGGCGTGGCGGCACGGGCGCCATGGACTGAACGGGCAGGCCCGCCGCGTCAAGAATGTCCAGTGCCTCACGCTGCAGTGCCGCAAAACATTGGCGGTAGCCGCGCTCCAGCAACTGCGCCCGCAGGGCTCGGCCAGACAGGGCGTTGACGGGATTGTTCAAGTTGAGCAGCAATTTGCCCCACTGCACCGCATGCATGGACGCGGGTGATTCAATCAACTGCAACTCAACCCCCCCTTGGGTGAAGGCCTGGGGCAGTGCGCGCAAAGCGCTTTCAGTGGCGCGGCCATGAACCATCAAAGCGCCGCCCGTGCCCCGGTGAAACTGGCCGGGGGCCAATTCAGCCACATTGAACGGGACCATGCCGGCACGCACATCCATGTCAGGCGCCGTGGCCTGGGCGTCGCGCGCATTGCCCACGCCGTTCTGCATGGACAGCACGACACTGCCTGCCGGCAGGGCGCGTTGCAACTCGCGAGCCGCTTCGGGCGTGGCGCCGCTTTTCACACACAGCAGGGTGACGTCAGGCGCCCAGCCGGGAGGGCAGGTTTCATTCAGATTCAGCATTGCGGTGCTGACATGCAGGCGGCGTTGGTTCAGGTCGGTGAGGGTCAGACCGTGGCTGCGCAGGGCCTGGATCACCCGTGGGCGGCCCACGAAGGCGACGTCTAACCCCGCCGCAACCAACAGGCCGCCCAGGTAGCAGCCAATGGTGCCGGCGCCCATCACCAGCACCCGCGGTGATGATGGCGCGGATGCGGGGGTGGAGATGGGGCCGGGGCTGCTCAAGCGAGCGGCCGGGTCAGGTCCCGGAAATGAGTCGGGCCTACGCGGCGCTCGATCTCCAATAACATTTCACGCCCCCAGCCTAGCGCAAACATCAACTCGGCCATCACAAACATGGGGCCCACCGCCAAGCCGATGAGGTCGTCGACGAAGGCGGGCTTTTTCCCTTCGTAATAGTGTCCCAGGAACTGAATGACCCAGCCCAAGGCAAAGGTGCCGACACCCCAAGCCAGCCAACTGCCCGTGGAGCCTACGGCCAGGGGTTCGGCCAGCACGCACAGCAGGCCGTTGAGAGCGCTAACTGCGAGACCCAGCGCAATATTGCCCCGCGTCAGGTACCAGACGGTGGTGACGGCCCACAGCAGCGCGGCGGGCGTGAGGCTCAAGCCCCCCACCTCAACGGTGAGCCGGGACAACAGCACGCAGACCGCAAACACAATCAGCGGAATGCCGACGAAATGGGTGGCGATATTACGGCGGTCGCGATGGTAGGCGGCGTATTGCGCCATCAAATCAAGCGCCGGGCGAAAGGCAGAGGCGGCCATGGAATCCCTCCAGTCAGTCAAGTTTCAATGCTAGTACAAGCGCGCCGGGCGGGCTGTCAGAATCGAGACAATTTGGCGCTCTGTTTTCCCTCATGGCAGCAATTTCAAAACGTTCAGGATTTTCGTGTTCGACATGGGGTGTGCCGTTTGCGGTCATTTTGGCGGTGCTGTTGAGCGCCTGCAGCCTGCCAGCGCCGACAGTGGCAATCACTGCGGCCACAGTGACAACGGCGGAGCGGGTGCGGGATGCGCCGGAAATTGCATCACCCGAAGCTGAGTTGGATCAACGTTATGAGGCTTTGCATCTGGCGCAGCCCGCGGCGCGCTTGTTCGCCCTTGATGCAGGCGCTTCGTCCTTGCGGATCCATGTGTTTCGGGCGGGTCGTCTGGCGGGTTTGGGTCACAACCATGTGCTGACCGCGCCGCGCTTGATCGGGCGGGTGTTGGTGCCTGAGAAGGTGAACGACGCGCAGCTGGAACTGGCCTTTCGCCTGGACGAGCTGGCGGTGGACGAGCCTGCGCAGCGCGCCTCACTGGGGCCGGCCTGGGCATCCGCGATGTCACCCGAGGCCATCGCCGGTACCCGCAAGAACATGCTGGGCGAGGCGGGTCTGCAGGCTGAGGCGCATCCTTGGGTGCGCATCAGGTCCTTGCACATTTCGGGCGAGTTGCCAAAGCTCGCGATGGAGGTCGAGATCGAGCTGCATGGACAGAAACGAGTCCAATGGCTGGCGCTGGATGTGCAGCCTGGGCCGGACTCACTCCGCGCGCAAGGTGCTTTGGTGCTGCATCAAAGTGAATTTGGCGTTACGCCATTTTCAATTGGAGCCGGCTTGCTGGCGGTGGCAGACGAGTTGGTGGTCGAGTTCTCGCTGCGCGCCGTGGTGCCGGGTCAGCGCCCGATTAGAAATAACTGAAAGCTTCAGTGGCCTCAGCGGATGAAGCCGGCGCGCGTTCAGTTCAAGCTGTCCAGCGGCCAAACTTCGACGGTACCGCCTGGCGGAATATCGCCCTGTTCATGCGGCAACACGACCAGTCCGTTCGCCTGGCTCATGCTGGACAAAATCCCTGAGCCTTGATGGCCGGTCAGTTCAACTTGCCATTGGCCCTGCGCATTGCGTTGAACGATGCCGCGCAAGAATTCTGTGCGCCCGGGCTTTTTGCGAATGCCTTGGGGGCTGATGGCTTGCACCGTCAGCAGGGGGCGGGGTTGGGCCCCGCTCACCCGCAGCAGCGCGCCACGCACAAAGGCGTAGAAGGCCACCATCGCCGCGACAGGGTTGCCGGGCAGGCCAAACAAAAGTGCGCTGTGGCCGTCAGCTTGTACGCGGCCCACCGCCAGCGGGCGGCCCGGGCGCATGGCCAGTTGCCAGAACAGCACCTCGCCGAACTCCGCCATCACCGCCTTGGTGTGGTCTGCTTCACCGGTACTCACACCGCCGGAGCTGATCACCACGTCGGCCTGTTGAATGGCTTGTCCAAAGGCCGCACGCAGTGCCGCCGGTTCGTCGCGTACGGCGCCCAGGTCCAGCACCTCGACGCCGAGGCGTTCCAGCAGCGCAAACAAGGTGTAGCGGTTGCTGTCGTAGATGCCGCCGGCACCTAGCGCGACGCCGGGCTCGCACAGTTCGTTGCCGGTGGAGAGGAGGGCCACGCGCAGGCGCGGCCAGACGGCAACCTCACCCAGACCCAGCGAGGCCAGCAAGCCGATGTCGGCCGGCTGCAGTATCTTCCCGGCCTGCAGCGCGACACCGCCTTGGCGAAGGTCTTCACCCGCCAGGCGCCGGTTGTCGCCCGGCTTGATCACGCCGGGCGGGAAGGTGATGCAGTCTCCCGCGCGTTGCACCCATTCCTGCGGCACCACCGTGTCGAGGCCGGCCGGCATGACGGCGCCGGTCATGATGCGCTGGCACTGCCCGCGCACGAGAGCGGTGGCGCCGGCTTGTCCGGCAAGACTGGTGCCCGCCAAGGTCAGCGAGATCGGGTGGTCGGTTTGAAGGTCTTGGCTGGCAAAGGCGTAGCCATCCATGGCTGCGTTGTCATGGGCAGGGACATTGAGTGGCGACACCACGTCCTCGGCCACCACCCGGCCCAGGGCTTGGCGCAGCGGCACACGGCTCGCTTGCCGGGCAGGGAGGCTCAGTTGTTGGATGAAGGCTTGGGCCTCGTCAACGCGTATCGCTTCTGAGGGCTTGGCCTTGTGGTCAGGGGTCTGTGCGCGCGCATGCGCGTGATTTGGCGTGGTGTCGTTTGTCATGGGGCAACATCAAAGAGGGTCAGGGCTGGCGCAATCGTAGGCACATCAGGTCCTTGTCCAGCACCCGGCCATCCAGCAGTTTGATGGCCCCAGGCAGGCGGCCATAACGTGTAAAACCACAGCGCTCATACAGTTTCACTGCCGCGGTGTTGCTGGACGTCACGCTCAGCGTCACCAGCTCGAGTGCGGCTTCGCCGCGCAGCAGATGCAGGGTTCTCTCTAGCAATTGGCGACCCAAGCCATGACCATGCAGGTCTTCCCGCACCATCATGCCCATGATGTGGGCGATGTGGCGAATCTTCAGCCGGGCTTCATGTTCGCAACTGATGGCGCCCACCATGTCAGCACCTTGCCAACCGACCAGGGTGAATAAATTCGCACCGCCGTTGCCACCGCTCAAGCGGCTGCGATAGCTGTTGGCATCGCGTTGCAGTTCGGTCGCTGCGTCGGAGGTGAAGGCCTCGGGGTGGCGTGCCAACATGCCGTCGCGCAGGTCTTTGTAGGCCGCAAGGTCTTCTAGATGCAAGGGGCGAATTTGCAGGTCGATTTGCATGCGGGACAGATGCTCCGTGGCGGTCGCCCAGTCCATCAACTGTTTCGTGCTGTTCTTGCCTTCAGGCATGCGGTGCGTCCTGTTCGAGTGACTGAAGTTCGGCGAGGCTGTTGGCGTTGAAGAAGGCTGCGACATCTCCGGGTCGGTCGAAAGGGACGGGCACAGCTTTCTGCGCCCGCAGCCAAGTTTGAATTTTGCGCTCACCGCTTTGGAGGTAGGCGGCCAGGCTGTCTTTGAGCTCCACCCGCATCAGGCAAAACGCCGCTTGGACCTGCGGCGCCTCATGCACGTCGTTTTTTAGGGTCGCTTGCGGCCTGGCGCTTACTGGGACGGCCACTTTCGCGCCGCAGGCCAGCGCGGCTTCGGCCAAGCGCTCGGCCAGATCGAGGGGCAGGGCGGGCGTGTCGCAGGGCACGCACAGCAACCAGTCTGTGCGGGCCAGGCGTAGCCCGGCAAGCCAGCCTGCCAGTGGGCCGGCATAACTGTCATCCTCATCGCGCACCAAGGGGTGACCGGCGGCGGCATAGGCGTCAAGATTGCGATTCGCGCTGATCAACAGCGGCCCGACTTGGGGCGCCAGCCGGCTCAGCACGTGGGCAAACAGTGGGCGGCCGTTGAGGGTTTGCAGCCCTTTGTCCAAGCCCCCCATGCGGCTGCCGCGTCCGCCGGCCAGCAACAGACCGGTGATTTGGTCGCGTGCCAAGCGGCTTTTCACCGGGTGCTGCGGGCAGGGTGACGCAACGCCGCTCACTCAGCCCCCGATGTAATGCATTTCAACCCGCCGCTGCCCGGCCGGGCTTTGCGGCGCATCGACTTGTGCGCGCAGTTGTGAGTACCGGTCGCTGCGGCGCTGCCAAAGCTGGGCGATGGCTTGCGCCACCTGCGCATCATCGGCCGGGCCGCGCAGCAGCCCGCGTAGATCGGTGCCTTGATGCGCAAACAAGCAGGTGAACAATTGCCCTTCGGTGGACAGCCGTGCGCGATTGCAATCCCCGCAGAAGGCTTGAGTGACGCTGGAGATGAGCCCGATTTCACCGCCACCGTCGGCGTAGCCCCAACGCTGCGCCGTTTCGCCGGGTGCCGACGCGCTCAGTGCCTGCAGATCGAAAGATTCACGCAGGCGCGTCAGCACTTGGGCGGAGGGCATGACTTCATCCATCCGCCAGCCGTTGCTGCTGCCCACGTCCATGTACTCAATGAATCGAAGCGTGATGCCTGTGCCCCGGAAATGCCGCGCCATAGGCAGAATCTGGTCGTCGTTGGCGCCGCGCTTGACCACCATATTCACCTTGATCGGCGCCAGGCCCACGGCTTGTGCCTCGGCAATGCCGTCCAGCACCTCACCGACGGGAAAGCCCACATCATTCATGCGCTGAAATTGGGCGTCATCTAGTCCGTCGAGACTCACGGTAATGCGCTGCAGGCCGGCGTCTTTCAGCCTGCGCGCCTTCTTTTTGAGCAAAGAGCCGTTGGTGGTCAAGGTGAGGTCAAGCGGCTGGCCGTCGGGTGTGCGGACTTGGGCCAGCAACTCGATCAAGTGCTCAATGCCTTTGCGCAGCAGGGGCTCACCGCCCGTCAGGCGCAGCTTTTGCACGCCCAGGCGGGCGAAGACTTGCGCCAGGCGGGTGATTTCTTCAAAGCTCAGGAGTGCCGCATGCGGCAAAAATTCGTGTGTCTTGCCGAACACTTCCTTGGGCATGCAGTAGCTGCAGCGAAAGTTGCATCGATCGGTGACCGAAATCCGCAAATCGCGCAAGGGGCGGCCCAGCGTGTCTTGCAACTCACCGGGCGCTGGTAAAGGGCGGTCTTGCCCAGCCAAGGGAGGCGGTGTCACGGCAAGCGCCTGGCGGTGATCGGCAATCGGAATAACTCGGTCAGACATGGCCTCCATTGTGCCCGCTGCGACCCGGGCTGGCGTTGCGCGCTGCACCCGGCTTGATCAAGGGCAAGGTTTCTTGCCGGACCGGGGGCGTTGGCACCCGGCTCGGGTTCAGGCTCGGTTTCAAACTCGCCGCGTGGCCAGCAGGGATTTCACGGTGCCGGTCTGGAGTTGGGGGCGGTCGGGTTCAGCGGCAGGCAGGGCTTGCACCTCCGCCATCGAGGCGTGGCAGCGCAGCGTCAAATCCTGGTAGGCCTGCGTGCCTTCGCGCTTCCAGCGGATTTCATCCTCCGTCAACGCGCGCAGCACCTTGGCCGGGAGCCCGGCGACCAAAGACTTCTCGGGCAGGATTTGGCCGGCCCGCACAAAGGCGCAAGCGGCGACGATGCTGTAGGCGCCCACTTCAGCCTCGTCCATCACCACCGCATTCATGCCGACCAGGGCATCGTGGCGAATGATGCAGCCATGCAAAACGGCGCCGTGGCCGACATGGCCGTTGGGCTCAATCACGGTGGTTGAGTCGGGAAAGCCATGGATGACGCAGGTGTCTTGCACATTCGAGCCTTCTTCCAGCACGATGCGACCGAAGTCACCGCGCAGTGACGCGCATGGGCCGACATAACAGCCTGGCCCCACGTGGACATCGCCGATCAAAACGGCGGTTGGATGCACATGGGCTGTGGGGTGAACGACCGGGATCACTCCGTCGATGGCGTAGCAAGGCATGGCGGTCCTTTTGTTGAGTTTAGGGTTAGTCCTGAGCTGGCGGACTTGCGCCAAATCAAACTCAAGCCTAATATCTACCGACCGGTCGGTCAAGAGTGTTTGCCGATCTCCCTATGTTCAAGCCCTGGTGGCAACGTCGACGTTCATTGCCGTTCATCGACATGTCAGTGCCGGGATTCGAGGCTTCATCCCATGCAAGACCCGCAATTTCTCAGAAGCCAGGACGGTCATGTGTTGACCTTCACCTTGAACCGTCCGCAGGCTTTGAATGCTTTCACGGCAACTTTGCTGGCGCAACTGCGGCAGGCGCTGGATGAGGCGGCTGACGACGCCAGCGTGCGCTGCGTGGTGATCACCGGGGCGGGCCGCGGATTTTGTGCGGGTCAGGATTTGTCAGACCCGCTGGTCAAGCCGCCCGAGAACGCGGCAGAGTCGCCCAGGGACATCGGCCACATCCTTGATGCCTACTACATTCCGCTGGCCCTGCGCGTGCGCTCCATGCCTGTGCCCGTGATTGCGGCGGTCAACGGTGTGGCGGCGGGCGCGGGCGCCAATTTCGCTTTGGGTTGTGATCTGGTGGTGGCGGCGCAGTCGGCCAATTTCATTCAGGCCTTCGCCCGCATTGGCTTGCTGCCGGATTGCGGCGGTACTTGGCTGCTGCCGCGTCTGGTGGGTCGTGCCCGGGCTCTGCAGCTGGCGTTGCTGGGCGAGAAGCTGCCGGCCGCCGAGGCGCAGGCCATGGGCCTGATCTACCAATGCGTGCCTGACGACACGCTGGCGGCCACCGCGCAGGCGCTGGCTCAACGGCTGAGCCAGCAACCGCTGCGCGCGATGGTGCAGACGCGTCAGGCCTTTGATCAGGCTTCGCTGCTGGACTTTGAAGACGCCTTGAAGCTGGAGGCCATGACGCAAAGCCAGTTGGGCTTCAGCCCTGACTATCTGGAGGGTGTGACAGCCTTCTTGAGCAAGCGCAGCCCCAAGTTCACCGACCGCTGAGCCCAGCACCGATCAAAAGACAGGACTTTGCATGAACGCCCAACAGATTGCTGAAGCCGTGCTTGATGCGATGACGGCCAATGACCGTGCCTCCAAGGCGCTGGGGATGGAGGTCTTGCACATTGCGCCTGGCGCTGCCACCGTGGTGATGACGGTGCGCGAGAACATGCTCAATGGTTTTGATATCTGCCACGGCGGAGTGGTGTCGACGCTGGCGGACTCGGCCTTCGCGTTTGCCTGTAACTCCCACAATGAACTGACCGTGGCTTCGGGCTTTTCGATCGACATCGTGGCCCCCAGCCGCTTGGGCGATCGCCTCAAAGCAGTGGCGCAGGAAGTGTCGCTGGCCGGACGAACTGGCGTCTACGACATCACTGTCACCAACCAGAACGATGAATTGATTGCGGTGTTTCGCGGCAAGTCATACCGCATCAAGGGCAAGCCCGTGGTGTTGTTGCCCATGCCGGCCGAACCCGCTGTTTGACGCCCCGAACAGAACACCGAACACCGAACACAGGACAAGCGACACATGAGCATGAGTGAGCATAAAAAGTTGGGCACCGCTCCGGACCGGAAGCTGTTGGACCCCATCGAGATGGCGAGCCGGGACGAGTTGCAGGCACTGCAGTTGCAGCGCCTGCGCTGGTCGCTGCAGCATGCCTACGCGAATGTGCCGCATTACAAGGCGGCCTTTGACGCCAAGGGCGTTCATCCCGATGACTTGAAGAGTTTGGATGATCTGCGGTTGTTCCCCTTCACCACCAAGGCGGATCTGCGAAACAACTACCCCTTCGGGATGTTTGCGGTGCCACAGCAGCAGGTGTCGCGGATCCATGCTTCTTCGGGCACCACCGGCAAACCTACGGTGGTGGGCTATACCGCCAAAGACCTCGACAACTGGGCTAATCTGGTAGCCCGCTCCATTCGTGCTGCGGGTGGACGGGCGGGCGATATGGTGCACATTGCCTACGGCTATGGCCTGTTCACCGGCGGCATGGGAGCGCACTACGGGGCCGAACGCCTGGGTTGCACGGTGATTCCGATGTCGGGCGGGCAGACTGAAAAACAGGTGCAGCTGATTCAGGACTTCAAGCCCCGCATCATCATGGTCACGCCCAGCTATATGCAGGTGATCATCGAAGAATTTTCCCGCCAAGGGTTGGACGCGGCGGCGTCGAGCTTGCAGATCGGCATCTTCGGCGCCGAGCCCTGGACCGAAGCGATGCGCCGTGAGATTGAGGGTCGGGCCGCCATCGACGCGGTGGACATCTACGGCCTGTCCGAGGTGATGGGCCCCGGCGTGGCGAGTGAATGCGTGGAAAGCAAAGATGGCCCGGTGATTTGGGAAGACCATTTCTACCCCGAGATCATCGACCCTGAAACGGGTGAAGTGCTGCCCGACGGCAGCGAGGGCGAGTTGGTGTTCACCTCGCTCAGCAAGGAGGCGCTGCCCATCATCCGTTACCGCACGCGCGATCTCACTCGCCTGTTGCCGCCCACCTCCCGCGCCATGCGCCGCATGGGCAAGATCGTCGGTCGCAGCGACGACATGCTGATCATCCGTGGGGTCAATATGTTCCCGACGCAGATCGAAGAGTTGGTGCTGCAAGAACCGCAACTGTCGGGCCAGTACCAAATCGTTTTGACGCGCGATGGGCCGTTGGATTCGGTGGAGGTGCGCTGCGAGTTGCAGATGGCGGCCGTTGGGCAGGCCGATGTCGGTGCCATCGCCAAGAGTTTGCAGCACCGCATCAAGACCTTGGTGGGCGTGTCGACCCAGGTGAGCGTTGGCGCGCCAGATTCCATTGAACGAACGTTGGTGGGCAAGGCGCGGCGGGTGGTCGATCAGCGCCCGCGCTGAGTCAGCCCCAGCGTGTTGAGTTTGAGACCGTAGATTTCAGGAGCAGGTATGTATACCCAAGCCATGAGCGTTGGCCCCCAAGATGTGGCCAGTAAGGTCCAGAGCGCCGAAGACGCCCGCAAGGAGGCGGCCTTCGAGGCCCGCATCGCCGCAGGCGACTTCATCGAAGCCAAAGACTGGATGCCCGAGCACTACCGCAAGACCCTGGTGCGCCAGATCAGCCAGCACGCGCACTCTGAAATTGTCGGCATGCTGCCCGAGGGCAACTGGATCAGCCGTGCGCCCACGCTCAAGCGCAAGGCGATTTTGTTGGCCAAAGTGCAGGATGAGGGCGGCCACGGCTTGTACTTGTACGCCGCTGCCGAAACCCTGGGCACCAGCCGCGATCAAATGCTGGATGCGCTGCATTCGGGCAAGGCCAAGTACAGCTCCATCTTCAACTACCCAACGCTGACTTGGGCTGATATCGGCGTGATCGGTTGGCTGGTGGACGGTGCGGCCATCATGAACCAGGTGCCTTTGTGCCGCTGCTCTTTTGCGCCCTATGCGCGCGCCATGATCCGCGTTTGCCGCGAAGAAAGCTTTCACCAGCGCCAGGGCTATGAGTCCTTGCTGGTGATGATGCGCGATGGTACCGAGGCGCAAAAGGCCATGGTGCAAGACGCGGTCAACCGCTGGTGGTGGCCGTCGCTGATGATGTTCGGCCCGGCCGACAAGGATTCGTCCAACTCCGAGCAGTCGATGCGTTGGGGCATCAAGCGCATCAGTAACGACGATCTGCGCCAGAAGTTTGTGGATGCCACGATTCCGCAGGCTGAGGTTTTGGGCGTGACCGTACCTGACGCCGATTTGAAGTGGAACGCCGAGACCGGCCAATATGACTTCGGTGCGATTGATTGGGCTGAGTTTTGGCGCGTGGTGGGCGGCGACGGGCCTTGCAACCGCGAACGACTGGCCACCCGTGTCAAAGCCTGGGACGACGGCGCCTGGGTGCGTGAGGCCGCACTGGCACACGCCAAGAAGCAAGCCACCCGCGCGCAGGCCGCCTGAGCCGGCACTGAACAACGACATCAGCCAAGGACGATCAAGATGAGCGATACCAACAAGCAATCCGCCGCGAGCGGCCAGCATGAATGGCCTTTGTGGGAAGTTTTCGTGCGCAGCAAGGCGGGGTTGGACCACAAGCATTGCGGCAGCCTGCACGCCGCCGACGCCAAGATGGCGGTGCAGATGGCACGTGAGGTCTACACCCGCCGCCAGGAGGGCTGCAGCATCTGGGTGGTGCTGTCGAACCAGATCGTGGCTTCGGACCCGGGCGAGAAGGGCATGTACTTCGACCCCATGGAAGACAAGGTGTACCGGCACCCGACCTTCTATGAGTTGCCCGAATCCGTGAACCACATGTGAGAGGCCGGGTCATGTCACATGTTTCCATCCAAGTCGGCAACCGGGCCGATGTTCACTACCTGCTGCGTATTGCCGACGCCTGTTTGATCCTGTCGCAACGCCTGGGCGAATGGTGCGGCCACGCGCCTATCCTTGAAGAAGACCTGGCGCTCTCCAATATGGCGCTGGACCTTGTTGGGCAGGCGCGCGGTTTGCTGACCCGCGCCGGGCAACTGGACGGCCAGGGCTTTGACGAAGATCAACTCGCCTTCTTGCGGGACGAACGCCAGTACTTCAACCCGGTGTTGATGGAGTTGCCGAATAGCGCGGACGGCGCCGGCCGCCAGCCCGGCGACTTTGCCCTGACCCAGTTGCGCAACTTTGGCGTCGCCACCTGGCTGCAGCTGTTGTGGGCAGCGCTTGAAGAATCTCGCGATGTCGAGGTGGCCGCCATCGCCGCCAAGGCCGTCAAGGAAGCCCGTTATCACCAGCAGCATGCGGCCGACTGGGTGGTTCGCTTGGGTGACGGCACGGCGGATTCGTCCGCCCGCATGCAGGCTGCCTTGGTGGTGCTGTGGCCCTATTTCAATGAGTTGTTCGTGGACGACGAGGTCAGCACGGCCGCCGCCGCACAAGGCCTGGGACCGACCTGGGGCGACTTGAAATCAGACTGGCAGGCGCAGATGGACGAGGTGCTGGCCGACGCGCAGCTGAAGCCGCCCAAGCCCAGCGCCTATGTGCCTGCCGGCCGTTTGGGCATCCACAGCGAGCACCTGGGGCATTTGCTGGCGGAGATGCAGTATTTGCAGCGCGCCTACCCGGGCGGCAAATGGTGATGACGCAGTCGCCGCCACCGCTGCAATCCTCAGCCTGCGGCCGCCTGGAGGCCGCTTGGGAGGTGCTGCGCCAGATCCCCGATCCCGAGGTGCCCGTGCTGTCCTTGTGGGACCTGGGCATTGTGCGCGACCTGCGTGAGACTGCTGGCGGCCTGGAGGTGGTGCTAACGCCCACCTACAGCGGCTGCCCGGCCACAGAGCTGATTCAGGACGATGTGCGCAATGCGCTGGCGCGATTCGGCACGGTCGAGGTGATTCTGCAGCGAGCCCCGGCTTGGTCGAGCGACTGGATCAGCGAGGTCGGCCGCGAGAAGCTGCGCGCCTATGGCATAGCCCCGCCGGGCCGCGTGGTGTCGGCCGAGGGCCAGCCGATGCGCCTGGTGCACCGCAATGCGATGACCCAGCTGGCGTGCCCGCGCTGCGGGTCGATGCAGACCGAGCGTTTGTCGGCATTTGGCTCTACCGCTTGCAAGGCCTTGTATCGCTGCCTGGCCTGCCGGGAGCCCTTTGAATATTTCAAACCCATCTAACAAGACCAGGCGCCTTATGAGCTTGCACTTTCATCCCCTGACCGTTCGCGCCATCACGCCGGATGCTGACGACGCCGTAATCGTCAGCTTCGACGTACCGGCCAGCCTGCAGCAGCAATTTGATTTTGTGCCCGGGCAATACCTGACCCTGCGCCACGAGGTGGCCGGGCAGGAGTTGCGCCGGTCCTATTCCATCTGCGCTGGCGTGGATGACGGCGAGCTGCGTGTCGGGGTCCGGCATGTGCAGGGCGGCGCTTTTTCGGGCTGGGTACACGATGCGCTGAAAGTCGGCGACGTGATTGACAGCTATCCGCCGCAAGGCCGTTTCTTCCCGCTGGGCATGGAGGCAAAGAGCGAGCGCCACTACCTGGGCATTGCCGCCGGTTCGGGTATCACGCCGATTTTGTCGATCATGAAATCGGTGCTGGCCCGTGAACCCGGGAGCCGCTTCACCCTGATCTACGGCAATCGGCGGCCGGCGTCGACGATGTTCAAGGAAGACATCGAGGATTTGAAAAACCGCTACATGACCCGTTTGGCCCTGCACCATGTGTTCACCCGCGAGACGATGGACGCGCCCTTGCTCGCGGGTCGCCTGGACAAAGAAAAGATCAAGGCGTTTTTGCGCACCCTGGTGCCGGCGGATCAGGTTGATGCGGTGTTTGTGTGCGGCCCCTTCGAGATGAATGAGCAGGCGCAGGCGGCCCTGCTTGAGGCGGGCGTGCCCGAAGAGAAAATTCATATCGAACGCTTTGGCACGCCGGAGATGCAAACGGGCAAGCCCGCCCCACATGCGGTTCTGGCGGGTGACGCCGACAGCGCCCGCGTCACGGTGATCCGCGACGGGCTGAGCCGTGAGATTGAATTCGCCAAGACGGATGCCAGCATTCTGGACGCCGCAGCCCGCGCCGGCATGGACGTGCCCTTCTCCTGCAAGAGCGGTGTGTGTTCGACTTGCCGCTGCAAACTGCTGGAAGGCGAGGTGCGCATGGACAAGAATTTTGCCTTGGACAAGAACGAGGTGGCGGCTGGCTTCATTTTGAGTTGCCAGGCCCACGCGTTGACGCCGCGCGTGGTGATTTCTTTTGACGAACGCTGAACCATGGCGCATGTGCCGGGCTTGCAGGTCTGGTGCACACTGACGGTTTTTCAAAACCCTGTTGTTAGGACAAGATGGCCAGAGGACGTGCCCCCGGATTTGAAAGTCAGCGCGAAGAAATACTCGACGCCGCTGCACGGCTTTTTGCCCACCAGGGCTATGCTGGCACCTCCATGAACGCGGTGGCGCAGGCGTGTCAGGTGTCCAAGCCGACGCTGTACCACTACGTCAAGGACAAACAAGAATTGCTGGCGCAGATCTGCGAAACCCATGTGCAAGGGCTGGTGGCACTGGTGGAGGAGGTGAGCGCGCAGGGCTTGCCGCCGGAGGCGCATTTGCGTGTGCTCATCGCCCGCTTTGTCCAGAGTTACGGCGCAGCCCAAAATCAGCATCGCGTGCTGACGGAGGATGTCAAATTCCTGGGTAAAGCCGAGCAGGAGCGCCTGCTGAATATCGAACGGCGCGTGGTGGATGCGTTTGCACAAGCCGTTGCCGCGGTTCGGCCGAGCCTGCAGACGGACAAACTGCACAAGCCCCTGACCATGCTGTTGTTCGGCATGATCAACTGGACCTTCACCTGGCTCAAGCCCGATGGAGATTTGAGTTATGACGACATGGCGCCCATGGTGGCGGATTTGTTTTTTGGCGGCTTGGGCGCGGTGAACGCCGCCTCTGGCGACGCCGGGCCTGCGAAGAAGACGGTGGTTTGAGTCTGTGAGGCGCCTTGGCGATCTCGCAGGGCCAAGCCTTGCATCCACTGAGCATTGACTGCAAACATGACGGAGACATCGATGAGCAAGCATTTGATCAAGAAGACCTTGGTTGCCTTGGCGGCGGCCTCAGCCCTGCTGACGGCGTGGACGGCCCGGGCCGACATCAATGTGGGTGTCACGGTGTCTGCCACCGGCCCTGCGGCCTCGCTGGGCATCCCTGAGAAAAACACCCTCAGTTTGATGCCCACAAAAATCGCCGGGCAAAAGGTCAACTACATCGTGCTGGACGACGCCAGCGACACGACGGCCGCCGTCACCAACACCCGCAAGCTGCTCAGCGAGCACAAGGTGGATGTGGTGGTGGGCTCGACCGTCACGCCCAACTCGCTGGCCATGATCGACGTGGCGTCCGAAGGTGGCACGCCCATGATTTCGATGGCGGCCTCTTCGCGCATTGTGGAGCCGCAAGACAGCAAGAAGCGCTGGGTCTTCAAGACGCCGCAGAACGACATCATGATGGCCCTCGCCATCGTTCAGCACATGGCCGCTTCTGGCGTGAAGACGGTCGGCTTCATCGGCTTTGCCGACGCCTACGGTGAAGGCTGGCTGACAGAGTTCAGCAAGATTGCCGCCGTCAAGGGCGTGCAGATCGTGGCGTCCGAACGCTACAACCGTACTGACACTTCGGTGACGGGTCAGGTGCTCAAGCTCATGGCCGCCAAGCCTGATGCCGTGCTGATCGGCGCTTCCGGCACGCCGGCCGTCCTGCCGCAGAAGACGCTGAAGGAGCGTGGCTACGCCGGCAAGTTCTACCAGACCCACGGCGTGGCGAACAACGACTTCCTGCGCGTGGGCGGCAAGGACGTGGAGGGCACCTTCTTGCCCGCCGGGCCGGTCTTGGTGGCCACGCAGTTGCCCGCCAACCACCCAGTGAAGAAGAGCGCGCTGGAGTACATCGCCAAATACGAGGCGGCCTTCGGTAAAGGCACGGTGTCGACCTTCGGCGGCCACGCTTGGGATGCGGGCCTGTTGTTGCAGGCAGCCATTCCGCTGGCCCTGAAAAAGGCCGAGCCCGGCACGCCTGTGTTTCGCGCTGCCTTGCGTGATGCGCTGGAAAGCGTGAAGGAAATGCCCGGCGCGCATGGCGTGTTTTCCATGTCGAGCGCCGATCACCTGGGCCTGGATCAACGTGCCCGCGTGATGGTCAAGATTGACAAGGGTGCCTGGGTCTATCAGCCCTGAAACGCGGGCCTTGAACCTGGGTCGTTGAAGTCATGCTGGGCTGGTCCGGCATGACTGCCGCTTAACGTGCCCCTTGTTGGTGTTTTTGCCATTGCGACCCGTGCCGCTGTTTTTTTTGAAATTCGACTGACTGTTGAGAACCATCATGAGCGCCACTCCCCCCCTTCTTCAAAGCCTGATCGCCAACCGATGGATTGGCAGCCAGGCTGGCCGCAGCCTGCACAGCGCCGTCAACGGCCGCACGGTGGCGCTGACCCATGCCGACGAAATCGACTTCGGTGAAAGCCTGCACTACGCACGCGCCCAAGCCTTGCCCGCGCTGCTGAAGCTCGACTTTCAGCAACGGGCCGCGTTGCTGAAGACGCTGGCTGCGTACCTCATGGAGCGCAAGGAGTCGCTCTACGCTGTCTCGGCGCATACCGGGGCGACGCGGGCTGATTCGTGGATTGATATTGAAGGTGGCATCGGTACTTTGTTTGCCTACGCCAGCATCGGGCGGCGGGAGTTGCCGTCCAGCAATGTGTTTCATGAAGGGCCTGCCACGCCGCTGGGCAAGGAGGGGCAATTCATGGGCACGCACATCCTCGCGCCCAAGCGCGGGGTGGCGGTGCACATCAATGCCTTCAATTTTCCGATCTGGGGCATGCTTGAAAAGTTCGCTCCCAGCTTTTTGGCAGGCATGCCCTGCATTGTCAAACCGGCCACCGCCACGTCATTCGCGGCGGAAGCAGCCGTCCGCTTGATTCACGCGTCAGGCCTGTTGCCAGCCGGCAGCCTGCAACTGATTGTGGGCAGCTCCGGCGACTTGCTGGACCGCCTGGAAGAAACCGACGTGGTGACCTTCACCGGCTCGGCGGACACGGCGGCGCAACTGCGGGTGACCCGCAATCTGGTTCAGCGCAGCGTGCCCTTCAACGCCGAGGCAGACAGCCTCAACTGCGCCATCCTGGCGCCCGATGTCTTGCCGGGCGACCCTGAATTTGACCTGTTCGTCAGAGAGGTGTTTCGGGAGATGACGACCAAAGCCGGGCAGAAGTGCACGGCGATCCGGCGCGCCATCGTGCCCCGCCAGCACCTTGAAGCGGTGGCCGGCGCGCTGCGTGAGCGGCTGGCCAAGCTCAAGGTGGGTGACCCGTCGATTGAAGGCGTTCGCATGGGGCCGCTGGCCTCCAAGGCGCAGCAAATCGACGTGGCAGAGCGGGTTGCGCGCTTGAGCGTCGGCAATCAAGTGGCGTTTGGTGCCGCGGATGGCTTTGCGCCGGTGGGCGAGGACGTGATTGAGGGGGCGTTCTTCTCGCCGACCCTGCTGGTGTGCGCCGACGCTTTTGCCAATTCGGTGGTGCACGATGTGGAGGCGTTCGGCCCGGTGTCGACCCTGATGCCCTACGGCGACTTGGATGAGGCGCTGGCGCTGGCCGCCAAGGGCCGCGGCAGCTTGGTGGCCTCGGTGGTGACCAAGACTCCGGCGATCGCGGCGGAAGCCGTTTATCAGGCGGCGGCCTTCCATGGCCGCGTCCATGTGCTGGACCGGGCCTCTGCCAAAGAATCCACGGGCCATGGCTCTCCTTTGCCGCAGCTCAAGCATGGTGGGCCGGGCCGGGCCGGTGGGGGTGAAGAATTGGGCGGCCTGCGCGCCGTCAAGCATTACCTGCAGCGCTGTGCGGTGCAGGGCTCACCGACCATGCTCAGTGCGATCACGGGCGAATATCAGCGCGGTGCCCAGGTGCAGGAAGATGTGGTGCATCCCTTCCGTAAGCATTTCGAGGACATCCAGATCGGCGACTCGCTGCTGACCCATCGGCGCACGGTCAGCGAGGCAGACATCGTCAACTTTGGCGGTGTGTCGGGCGACTATTTCTACATGCACTTTGACGCAGTGGCCGCCAAAGACACGCAGTTCGGCCAGCGCATCGCGCATGGCTATTTCGTGTTGTCGGCCGCGGCAGGCTTGTTTGTTTCGCCCGCGCCGGGGCCGGTGCTGGCCAACTACGGGCTTGATACGCTGCGTTTCGTCAACCCGGTGGCGATTGGCGACACCATCCAGGCCCGCCTGACCTGCAAGCGCCGCATCGATCGTGGCAATCGGCCGGATCAACCCCCGCAAGGCGTGGTGGCCTGGGACGTGCAGGTCATGAATCAGCGTGGCGAATTGGTGGCAAGCTACGACATTCTGACCCTGGTGGCCAAGAAGGCGGCTTGAACGGGCGCAGCGCTGTGCTACCGTGCGGCGCATGAATTCAACAGTGCAAGCAGCAAGCAACCCCGAAGACAGCTGGGTGCAAGAAGACGGTCTGTGGCGTGACGAACGCTGGACCGCCCGCGTCATCAAGAACGAAGACGACGAAGGGTGGGCCGTGGCCATGACCTTGGCCGGCGAACAAGAGCCGGCCCTGGTGGGCCCCTGGACCATGGGCCGGGACAAGAAAAATCCCAAGCCGCTCTCGGCACCAGCTTTTCATACGCTGGTGAAAACCGCGTCCGAGGTGCTGCGCCGGCATGAGCAGCAGCTGCATGCGCGCTTGCACAAAAATCTCAGGATTGATTGCGACCGGGGGCGCGTGCTGGTCAAGCTCGACATTGTGCCCGATGACGATAACCCTTATGCCACACTGACCGCCGAAGACGCCTCTGGCGAGTTGATCGCGCAGTTGAAGGTGGATGCGGGCTTCAAGCTGACCGAAGCCTCGGCACAAGCCTGGGCCGAGAAAGAGTTCACGCGGCCTTGAATGGCCGCCGCCCGGGTCAGTTGGCGCTGCCGCTGTTGCTACCTTGGGCCATGCCGGCGCTCTTCAGGTCGGCACGCCGTGCGCCGGTGAAGCGCTTGGACCAGTAGGCTTCGCGCATGTCTTCCACGCGCACAGCACCGCCGACGCGGGGTGAGTGGATGAACTTACCTTCACCGACATAAATACCTACGTGCGAGAAAGTGCGGCGCATGGTGTTGAAGAACACCAGATCGCCGGGCTTGAGTTCTTCTTTCTTGACCTGTAGCAGGCTGGGCATCTTGGCCTGCTCGTCGGCACGGCGGGGCAGCACCATGCCCACACTCATCTCGAAGATGTGTCGGGTGAAGCCACTGCAGTCAAACCCGCTTTCAACGGAGCTGCCACCTCGGGTGTAGCGCACGCCCAGAAAGTTCATGGCAGACAACACCATGTCAGAGGCGCCGTCGCGAACCTGGTTCAGCAAGGTACTCGATTCGCCCTGTGCCTGCGTCAGGATGCCGCGTTCTTGCAAAAACCGGCTGACGGGGTCAGTGGCGCCGCCCGAGGGGTCGGGTGCAGTTGCCGCCGCCAGTGTGGCCGGACTGCCCGGGCTCAGCGCAATCGTGTTGGCGGGGGCTGTGCTTGTCGTTGCTGTGCTTGCCGTGGCGCCTGAATTGCCTGACTGCTTGTTACCCGCATTCGCCGTTGATGAATGGGCTTGAGTTGCAGTTTTTTGCGACGGGGCTTGAACGGGGCTTTGAAGGGCTGCTTGCCCGAATGCACCAGTCATCGTGCCCGGTGGCGGCAACTTTGCTGCCAGCCCCGTTTGCTGCTGGGCCTGTGCAGCGCCGAGTCCTCCTAGCCCTCCCACCAGCGCCACTGCCGCAACCGCACGCAACGCAAAGCGCTGAAGGCTTGGGCTGGTGTGGCGGAGGGGGCGCTGTCGGCGGCTGGCGGTCGGCATGGTCGACGCGCAGCTTAGGTGGGGGCTGTTGCGGGTGTCAAGCAAAGTGGCGGCGACCAAGGGAAAGTCTGAGCTATCGCAAACACTGAGCGACAAAGTGCGAAATCCGCCAAGGGGATTCGCACCCGGCCATTCTGTTCAGCAATGCCCTCGAAATTCGGGCCTTGGCAGGAAAATAGATGTGACCCCGATTGGAACACAGTTGCGCCTCTCGAAACGCCAGTGCCATCGAGGGCGGGCCTCCCCGGCTCGGTTGCCGCGCACTTGTGTGAAGTTTGACCGGTGGGGCTTTTTGTCACGATGGGGCGTCGCTACGGTCTCACAATAGACCCCGGTGATTGGCACCGACTTTTTGAGGAACGCTTCATGGGACTGCTGGATTCTTTGGTGGGCGCTGCTGAACAAGCGCTGGCGGGGCAGGGCGCACAGGCTTCGGGCGTGCAGGGTGGTGGCAGCGATTTGATGAGCGTCGCCATGGGTTTGATCAACCAGCACGGCGGCTTGGCGGGGTTGGTGCAACAGTTGCAAAGCTCCGGCTTGGCCGATCAGGTGCAAAGCTGGGTGTCGAATGGCGCCAATCTGCCGGTGTCGGCCGATCAGGTCAGCGGTGCTTTGGGCGGCGATGTCATGGGCAAGCTGGCGGCACAGGCCGGTTTGTCGCACGGCGAACTGGGCGCTCAACTGGCGCAATGGCTGCCGCAGATCGTGAATCACCTGACGCCGGGCGGGCAAGTACCTGCAACAGGTGCGGGTGGGCTGGGCGACTTGGCCGGCATGTTGGGCGGTTTGCTCAAACAGGGCTGAGTACGGGCTCAGCGCCGGCTCTGTTGGGCTCTATCGGGCTGCTGGCGCGGCCCGGGCCCGATCCTGCCATCCGTCCTGGGTGATGAATTGCACCACGCTGTCGGTGTGGTGCGGGCCAATGATTTGGTGGGCTTCGTCCTTGACTGCGGTGATGGCGTTTTCCACCGCGATGCCGCGGTGGGCGGCGCGCATCATCTTGATGTCGTTGACATGGTCGCCAAAGACGACCACTTCGCGCGCGTGCAGGCCGTACCGCTCAGCCAGAGTTTTGATGGCTTGATCCTTGGTAGCCCTGCGGTCGTGCACCGTGAGCCAGGGCCAACCGGGCAGGTACAGGTCGTCGGCGACATGGGTTTCCAGCAGATCGCCATATTGCGCATCAATTTCAGCCTGCAAGGCCAGCAGGGGTGCTTCGCGCTCGACCACGACGAAGGTGACCGCCGGGTCATGCAATTCGTCCTGCAGGCGTGAGGTGTGGCGCAGGCGAGGGTCGGCGTTGCGCAGCCGCTCTTCGACAAAGCGCTGCTGGCCTTCGTTTTCTGCGGCCTGGTAGAAAAGTTGGTCGCCCAAGGCGCCGTGGGTGGAGAAAAATGGCATGAAGCCGCGCTGCCTGATCAACGCGAACAAGGCCTGCCCAAGGGCGGGCTCGATGGCATTGACCAACTCGTGGCGACCACTGCGCAGATCGCTGATGTAGGCGCCATTGGACGAAATAACGGGCAGCCGCAGCGGTAAATCACCCAGGATGCGGGCGATGGAAGACACATGGCGCGCACTGGCCACGGTGAAGCACAGGCCCTCGTCCAGCAAACGGCTCAAGCCCGCACGGGTGGCAGGCGAGAGCTGGGCTTGCGGGTCGAGCAGCGTGCCGTCGAGATCCGACACATAAAAGCTCATGAAAGATGCATCCGCGAGTTCAGGTAAGGCGCAAGGCCGAGCGGGTGAGGCCGCCCAAGGACTACAGCACCTCGGACGCGAAGTCAGCCAGGCGTGAGCGCTCGCCACGTGCCAAAGTCACATGGCCGCTGTGCGCCCAGCCTTTGAAGCGATCTACCGCATAGGTGAGGCCGGAGCTGCCTTCGGTCAGGTACGGCGTGTCAATTTGCGCCAAATTACCCAGGCAGACGATCTTGGTGCCGGGGCCGGCACGGGTAATCAGTGTCTTCATCTGCTTGGGCGTCAGGTTTTGCGCCTCGTCGATGATCACGTACTTGTTCAAGAAGGTGCGACCGCGCATGAAGTTCAAGCTCTTGATCTTGATCTTGCTGCGCACCAGGTCATTGGTCGCGGCACGTCCCCATTCACCCGCAGTGCTGTCGCCGCGGCCCAACACCTCCAGGTTGTCGTCCAGGGCGCCCATCCAGGGGCTCATTTTTTCTTCTTCAGTGCCGGGCAGGAAACCGATGTCTTCGCCCACGGGCACGGTGACCCGGGTGACGATGATTTCTGAATAGCGGCGCTCGTCCAGCACCTGGCTCAAACCGGCCGCCAGGGCGAGCAGGGTCTTGCCGGTGCCGGCGGTGCCTGTGAGGGTCACAAAATCGCAGTCAGGGTCCAGCAGCAAATTGAGCGCGAAGTTCTGCTCACGGTTGCGTGCAGTGACACCCCATACTGCGTGCTTCTGGTTGCCGTAGTCTTTCAAGGTGCGCAGCACGGCCGTTTTGCCGGTGATCTCCATCACCTTGGCATAGAGTGGCGCGGCGCCCGGCGCTTCGAGGTACAGCAATTCGTTCACCAGCAGCGAGGGCACCAAGGGCCCGCTGATGCGGTAGAAGGTGATGCCGCCCTGGCTCCAGCTCTCCATGGTTTTGCCATGGCGATCCCAGAAATCAGCGGGCAGGGCTTGCACGCCGGTGTACAGGAGGTCGGAGTCTTCGAGCGTCTTGTCGTTGCGGTAGTCTTCGGCCGCCAGACCCAGGGCGCGTGCTTTGATGCGCATATTGATGTCTTTCGACACCAGCACCACCTCGCGCGCGGGATCTTTCGCCTTGAGGGCTTGCACCACGCCCAGAATCTGGTTATCGGCCTTGCCTTGCGGCAGGCCAATGGGCAGAACCGTATCGAGCAACTGGGTCTGGAAGAAGAGCTTGCCGCCTGCTTCTTTATGGCCCGTGCAGTCCAGTGGCATACCCTTGGCCATTTCTTCGACCGAACTGCCTTGCAGACCTGAGGCCAGTGCATCCAGTTCGCGGCTGACCTGGCGCACATTGCGGGCGACTTCGGTCATCCCCTTCTTGTGGCCGTCCAACTCCTCCAGGGTGATCATAGGGAGGTAGATGTCGTGTTCCTCGAAGCGGAACAAGCTCATTGGGTCGTGCATCAGCACATTGGTGTCGAGCACGAAAAGTTTGGGCGCTTCGTCGGCATTTCTTTTGCCATTGCGCGGTTTTCGCGGCGCCGTGGCGGGCTTTGCGGTCGCTGCCGACACCTGGCGTTGCGGGGCAGGGGCAAAGGTGGTTTGAACTGCAGGCGTGGCGCTGGCCACAGGTTTTGACGCCTTGATCGGTGCTTCCAGCGCGACTGGGGTGGGCTGAGCGGGCGTCTGTGCTGCTGGAACGGTCTCGTATTCGCCGACGGAGCGTGCGCTTGGGCTGGCCTTTCGGGCGGGCTTGGCTGGGGGCGTCTGGCGAGATGTGCCGGGTTTGCTCACCGCCGGGTTGGTGTCAAAGGCGGTGGCTTCAAGGCGGCTGGCGCGTTTTGTCGGGGGCTTTGGCAGTGGCATGTTGGGCTGGGTTTCAGGCTGCAGGCTTGCGGCCATTCGGTCGGCAAGAAAGTGCCCGGCGCAAATGCAAAAGCCGCACAGGCAACTGTACGGCTTTCAGATTTTGGGCTGCGTGGCGCTCGGGCATGGGCTCATTATGCACAAAGCTCCGTGACACGCCGGCGAGCCCGCCCGGCGCGTCTTTCTCGCCACAGCGGTGCGCGCCGACATGAAAAAAGCCGACCCGGATGATCCAGAATCGGCTTTTTGGCCTTGCGCGGCGCTGGCCTTAAGCTCAGGCGGCTTCTTTCTTGGTCAAGGTTTTGACTTCCTTGAGGACTTCGTCCACATGGCCGGCCACCTTGATGCCACGCCATTCGGCGCGCAGCACGCCAGCGGGGTCGATCAGAAAGGTTGAGCGCTCAATGCCCTTGACCTTTTTGCCGTACATGATCTTGTTCTTGACCACGCCGAACATGTGGCAGAGCTTTTCTTCGGTGTCGGCGATCAATTCGAAGGGAAGTTCCAGCGTTTGCTTGAACTTTTCGTGCGACACCATATTGTCGCGGGACACGCCCAGGACGACAGCGCCGGCCTTGACGAAGTCTTTGTGGCGGTCACGAAACTGCATGGCCTCCGTGGTGCATCCTGGCGTATTGTCCTTTGGGTAGAAGTACAACACCACGGCTTGACCTGAATAGGTATGTGGTGTGAACTTCACGCCTCCGGTGGCGAGGGCTTCAATTTCCGGTAGAGGTTTGTTGAGCGCTGGCGTCATGTGGCGTTATGGGTATGATGTGCCCGGGAAGGCATAGCCGTCCATTATACGTTGAATGGCAAACCCCTCGACTTGTCCTGACCGATAGGGCGTCTGAAGTGCGCTGCGGCCAACAGTCTTCGCTATTAGGTGCTTGACTTCGCGCGGGGCTTTGCCTTCACGGTTCGATCAGCAGCGCCGCCAGCACCGCCCGGCCTTCGCTGGCCAGCACGTTATAGGTGCGGCAGGCGGCTGCCAAGTCCATAGTTTCGACACCAATGCGTTGCTGTATCAAGCATTGATAGAGAGCCGGATGCGCGAACCGGATGCGGCTGCCGCTGCCAAAAATCACCAACTCTGGCTGGAGCGACAGGATTTGCTCGAAGTGCGAGTTTGCCAGTGACTCAAAATGATCCAGCGGCCAGGGCTGCACCTCACCCTGCCAAGGCACTAACAGGCTGTGTGTGTGCTGACTATTGTTGACCCAGATGCTCTGGCCGTCGTGCCGCGAAATGCTGTTGCCGCCTTGCGGCTCGTCGAGTTGAAATTTCATGTGCGGATGTTGAGAGCTTGAGGCGGCCGAGTCGGGATACAGGCAATCCCTGTGTTTAAATTGTATGTTTTGCGGTGCAGCATTGTTGAAGCCCCTTCGTTTCCTCACTGTATTGCGCCGCAGATTCGGCCCATCCAGCCATCCCATTTCAGGAGTCCGCGCTTTGAAACCGATCGCCAAGTCCGCCAAGCTAGCCAATGTCAGCTACGACATTCGGGGTCCCGTGCTGGACAAGGCGCGAGCGATGGAAGAAGAAGGGCAGAAGATCATCAAGCTGAACATCGGCAATGTGGCGGCCTTTGGCCTGGAACCACCCGATGAAATCGTGCAGGACATGATCCGCAATCTGCCGTCGGCGGCCGGCTACACCGACTCGAAAGGCTTGTTCGCCCCGCGCAAGGCGGTGGTGCATTACTGCCAGGAAAAGCTGATCCGTGGGGTCGGCATCGATGATGTTTATCTGGGTAACGGCGCCTCCGAGTTGATCCAGATGAGCATGCAGGCCTTGCTCAACGATGGTGACGAGTTACTGATCCCATCGCCTGATTTTCCGCTCTACACCGCCGTGGTCGGCTTGAGCGGCGGCCGGCCGGTGCATTACATCTGCGACGAGCAGTCGGGCTGGACGCCTGATATTGCCGACATCCGCAGCAAGATCACGCCGCGCACCCGCGGCATCATTGTCTGCAACCCCAACAACCCGACCGGGGCGCTGTATCCGAACGAAGTGCTGCTTGAAATCATCGAGTTGGCGCGCCAGCATCAGCTGATCGTGTTCTCCGACGAAATCTACGACAAGACGCTGTACGACGGCAATGTGCACACGAGCATGGCCAGCTTGGCGGACGACGTGCTGTTCGTGACCTTCAACGGCCTGTCCAAGAATTACCGCTCCTGCGGCTATCGCGCTGGTTGGATGGTCGTGTCGGGTGAAAAGCGCCACGCACGCGATTACATCGAGGGCCTCAATATGCTGGCCAGCCTGCGCTTGTGCTCCAACACGCCGGGCCAACTGGCCATTCAGACGGCGCTGGGCGGCTACCAAAGCATCAAAGATTTGGTGGCGCCCACCGGCCGGTTGTGCCGCCAGCGCGATCTGGCTTATGACTTGCTCACGCAGATTCCTGGCGTTAGCGTGGTCAAGCCCAAGGCCGCTTTGTACATGTTCCCGCGCCTGGACCCCAAGATCTACCCGATCGCGGACGACCAGCAATTCGCCTACGAGTTGCTGGCCGAGGAAAAGGTGTTGATCGTCCAAGGGACGGGCTTCAACTGGAATGCCCCCGATCACTTCCGCCTGGTCTTTCTGCCCAATATCGACGATTTGCAGGAAGCGGTGGGCCGCATCGAGCGCTTTTTGGCGCAATACCGCAAGCGGCACAGCGTTTGACGCTGGGCACGACTTGGCATTCACAGCATTCAGCGAAGACGAAAAACATGAACCCGATCAAAGTAGGCCTGCTGGGCATTGGTACCGTGGGCACCGGCACTTTCCATGTGCTGCAGCGCAATCAGGAAGAAATTCGCGGGCGTGCCGGTCGTGGCATTGAAGTGACCATGGTGTGCCGCCGCGATGTGGCCGCCGCCCGTGCCGTGGTGGGCGATCGTGCTGTCGTCACCGCCGACCCCTACGCCATCATCAACAACCCCAACATCGACATCGTGGTCGAAACCATCGGTGGCACCGAGTTGGCCCGCGAGTTGGTGCTGGCGGCGATTGCCCAGGGGAAGCACGTGGTCACGGCCAACAAGGCCTTGCTGGCGGTGCACGGCACCGAGATTTTTGAAGCCGCCCGTGCCAAGGGCGTGATGGTGGCCTTTGAGGCCGCGGTGGCGGGAGGCATCCCCATCATCAAGGCGCTGCGTGAGGGCCTGTCGGCCAACCGTATTGAGTGGATCGCCGGCATCATCAACGGCACGACCAATTTCATCCTTTCGGAGATGCGCAGCAAGGGTCTGGACTTTGCCGAGGTGCTGAAAGAAGCACAGCGCCTGGGCTATGCCGAGGCTGATCCCACCTTCGATATCGAAGGCGTGGATGCTGCCCACAAGCTGACCATCATGAGCGCCATCGCCTTTGGCGTGCCGGTGCAGTTCGACAAGGCGCATGTGGAAGGCATCACGCAGCTGCAGGCGGCAGACATCAAGTACGCTGAACAACTGGGTTATCGCATCAAGCTGCTGGGCCACACGCGCCGGCGCGACAAGGGCATTGAGCTGCGTGTTCATCCCACCCTGGTCCCCGCCAACCGCCTCATCGCCAATGTGGAAGGCGCCATGAATGCGGTGCTGGTGCAGGGCGATGCCGTGGGTACCACGCTGTATTACGGCAAGGGCGCCGGCGCGGAGCCCACGGCCTCGGCGATTGTTGCCGATCTGGTGGATGTGACGCGCCTGGCTACGGCCGACCCCGACCACCGCGTGCCGCATTTGGCCTTCCAGCCCGATGCCATGAGCGACACCCCGATCCTGCCGATGGAAGACGTGCTCACCGGCTACTACCTGCGCTTGCGTGTGGCCGACCAGGCCGGCGTGCTGTCGCGCATCACCACCATCCTGGCTGAGCACGACATCTCAATCGACGGCATGTTGCAGCGTGAATCTGAAGATGGTGAAAAACAGACCGACCTCATCATCCTGACCCACAACACCGTGGAAGGTCGCATGAACAAGGCGCTGGCGCAAATGCAGGGCTTGCCTACGGTACTGGCGCCGATCGTGCGCATCCGCAAGGAAGACCTGGCCTGAGCACTGTCCCGACTCCCCCGTTTTCGAGAGCCTCTTTGATGAAGTACATCAGCACCCGTGGCGACAAGACTGAGCGCAGTTTCTGCGAAATTCTGCTGGAAGGCCTGGCGCCCGACGGTGGCCTTTACCTGCCCACGCACTACCCCCAGATCGACGACGCGACGCTGACCCGTTGGCGCGGATTGGCCTATGCCGATCTGGCCTTCGAGATCTTGTCGCTGTACATCGATGACATTCCTGCTGACGACCTGCGTGCGATCGCCCGGCGCACCTACACCGCCGAGGTGTTTGGCACGCCTGAGATCACGCCGCTGAAGCCTTTGGAGGCCGGACTGGCGCTGCAGGCGCTGTCCAACGGCCCCACGCTGGCCTTCAAGGACATGGCCATGCAGTTGCTGGGCCAGTTGTTCGAATACGAATTGGCGCGCCGTGGTGAAACGCTCAATATCCTGGGCGCCACCTCGGGCGACACCGGCAGCGCGGCAGAGTACGCCATGCGCGGCAAGGCCGGCGTGAATGTGTTCATGCTGAGCCCGGCGGGTCGCATGAGCCCCTTCCAGCAGGCGCAGATGTTCAGCCTGCAAGACGCTAATATCCATAACATCGCGGTTGAAGGGGTGTTCGACGATTGCCAGGACATCGTCAAGGCCGTCAGCAACGACCTCGACTTCAAGCGCAAGTACAAGATTGGCACGGTCAACTCGATCAACTGGGCGCGTCTGCTGGCCCAGGTGGTCTACTATTTTGCGGGCTACTTCCAGGCCACCCAACGCAACGATGAGCAAGTCAGCTTCACCGTGCCGTCGGGCAATTTCGGCAATGTGTGTGCCGGCCATGTGGCACGCATGATGGGTCTGCCGATTGCGAACCTGGTCGTGGCCACCAATGAAAACGACGTGCTGAATGAATTCTTCCGCAGCGGTGTGTACCGTGTGCGCGGCAGCGCTGAGACGCATGAAACCTCCAGCCCGTCGATGGATATCTCCAAGGCCAGTAATTTCGAACGTTTTGTGTTCGATCTGCTGGGGCGGGATGGCGCGCAGGTGAAAAGCCTTTTCGGCGAGGTGCTGAGCACGCAAGGCCGGTTTGCGCTCAACGGCGATCAGTACGCTGAAATTCAGAATTATGGATTTGTGTCCGGTGCCAGCAGCCACGCTGATCGCCTGAACACCATTCGCAAGGCCTACAACGATTTCGGCGTGATCATCGACACCCATACCGCCGACGGTCTGAAGGTAGCGATGGAACACCGCCTGCCCGGCGTGACCATGCTGGTGCTGGAAACCGCTTTGCCCGCAAAGTTTGCCGCCACCATCGTCGAGGCCATTGGCGTGCAGCCTCCGCGGCCTGCAGGCCTTGATGACATTGAAGCCTTGCCCAAGCGTGTGGTCACGCTGCCCGTTGATGTTGCCGCCGTGAAAGCCTTTGTGGAAAGCCATGTCTGAGGCCCCGGCCGTACAGCGGCCCGCAATGCTGAGTCTTGACGAGGCGCTAACGCGCCTGTTGCAAGCCGTCAAACCTTTGGGTCAGACGGCGCGCATTGGCACTCAAGATGCCTTGGGCCGGGTGTTGGCGGCAGACATTCAATCGCTGCTGGACGTACCACCGCAAGACAACACCAGCATGGACGGCTATGCCGTTCGTTCGGCGGATGTGCTTGAAGCCGGCGCGTTGCTGCGGGTGACGCAGCGCCTGCCGGCTGGCGTGGTGGGCGCAATTTTGCAGCCCGGCACGGCGGCGCGCGTCTTTACCGGCGCGCAGATTCCTCCGGGCGCCGATGCCGTGGTGATGCAGGAGCAATGCGAGCTTGTGGCCGGTGGCGCAGAGCCCCCTGTTGGCGACTGGGGTGCTGTGCGGATTCAAGCCACGGTGCAAGCTGGCCAGTGGATTCGTCGCCGTGGCGAGGACGTTCAGCAGGGCAGTACCGTGCTCAAGGGCGGCACCCGGCTGGACGCCGCGGCCCTGGGCCTGGCCGCGTCCGTGGGCGCGGCGCAGGTGACGGTGGCCCGCCGCCCGCGCGTGGCCTTGTTCTCTACCGGCGACGAGTTGGTGATGCCCAGCGACCCGCCGCAGCCTCTCAAACCCGGCGCCATCTACAACTCCAATCGATTCACGCTGCGCGGGTTGCTGCAAGGCCTGGGCTGTGAGGTGATCGACCTGGGTTGCGTGCCCGATCGTTTGGACGCCACGCGTGCGGCGCTGCGCGAAGCGGCTCAGCACGCAGACCTCATCCTCACCTCGGGCGGCGTCTCGGTGGGTGAAGAAGACCATGTGCGCCCGGCCGTGCAAGCCGAGGGTCGGCTCGATTTGTGGCAGATCGCCATCAAGCCCGGCAAGCCGCTGGCGTTTGGTAACGTGCGCCGAGCTACGGCGACCGCTGCTGAGGGCGATGGCAGTGCCTGGTTCATGGGCCTGCCCGGCAACCCCGTGGCGAGCTTTGTGACCTTTCTCCTGCTGGTTCGCCCGGTGATTCTGCAGCTTCAAGGGGCAAGCCGTTTGGCCCCCCGCGGGCTTGAGTTGCGCGCAGATTTCGACTGGCCGCGCGCCGACAAGCGCCGTGAATTTTTGCGTGTGCGTGTCAACGATGCCGGTGGGCTGGACCTTTTTCCCAACCAGAGTTCGGGTGTGCTCAGCTCCGCCGTATGGGCCGATGGCTTGGTGGACAACCCGCCTGGACAAATCATCGCCCGGGGCGATCGGGTGCGATTTTTGCCTTTGAGCGAGTTGCTGTCGTGAGTGTCAAGATCAACGTCCAGCTGCGGTTTTTTGCGTCCCTGCGCGAGCAATTTGGCAGCCACGAGGCACTGACTTTGGCGCCGGGCACCACGGTCGGTCAACTGCGGGATCTGCTGATGGCGCGTTCAGACGCCCACGCCCACGCGCTCGGCCGGTCCCGCGCCTTGCGCTGTGCCGTGAACCAGTTGATGTGTGGCGAAGAAACCGTGCTTCAGGAGGGGGCGGAGGTCGCCTTCTTCCCGCCGGTTACTGGCGGGTGATCCAACCCTCTGCAGCGCAAGGCAGGCGCTGCTGAAGTCATTTCGCATGACAACTCTTCAGTGTGGCAACCCGCTTCGCCACGCTTCGTCTGCCAGTGCTTGCACCGCGGCGGGTCCGCCAAAGGGCTGGCTCAGCTTTGCCACGGGGGCTTCGTCGGCGGCGTCCAGGGCCTTGGCCAACAGCAAGTAATGGGCCCAGGGGCCGCCTTGGTCCATGAGAGCCTGTACGGCCTGGGACGGCAGGGCCAGGATTTCAGCGGCCTCTTGCAGGCTGCAATGCAGCAGGCGGGGCAGCACGGAGGCCAGTCCTAGCAGGTACAGACACTCGGGCTGCGCCTCGCCTGCAGCGCGGGAGAGTGATTCCAGCAACCGTGCGCGGGCCAAAGCCATGGCTTGCAGCATCTGCCCGGCAGGGCGGGGGGGCGACTGGCGCACCAGTAGCTGCGAGGTCCAGCGGTACAGGGCGTCACGGCCCAGCACCATCACCGCATGCTCGATGGACTCCAACGGGCGGCCCGGCGTGGCGCCGGCGCTGTTCAAGAATTGCAGCAGGCGCACGCTCAGCGCAACATCTGATTTGATCTCGGCGGCCAGTACTGCGACATCTTCGTTGCGCACCAAGCGCGCCAGCAATTGCATCAGGCTGCGCGCATGCGGGGGTAGCGCGCGGTTGTCCAGCGAGGCGCTGCCTGCATCCATGCGGCAGGTGGCCAGGCAGACGGGCGGCTTCAGCAGCGACTCCATGGCATCGACATCCGGCATGTCAAGCAACAATTGAGGGACTTGCGGGCATGTTTGCGCGCTCAGGCGCAGGGCATGGCGTTGCGCGGCCTCGCTCATGTCCGGCAATAGCCGTGGCGCAACGAAGTCGGGCGCCCCCAGCATCATCAAGGGTTCGACATCAATTTGGCGCCACCCTACTTGGGCCCCGGCAGCTCGCAGGCGCGCCAGCGAGTCCCGTGCGTGTTCAAACGACTCGGGTACAAGGCTGGGGCGGACCAGAAAATACATGCCCGGCGCGAGCGCGTTCGGCGCCGTGCAATGGGCCAGCCAGGCCAGCGGCAGTTCGGTCAGGGCCACAAAACCTTGCTGAATGCTCAGACGCATGGCGGCCAACAGCGCCTGGCTCTGCGCTGCGCCCGCCGTCGGGTCGCCACGCTGGATGAGCCTTGCCATCAAGGTCTCGCCAAGACGAAATTCGAAACCCGCCAAGGCGCCCTGTTCCGAAATCAATGGCCGGCGTGCACCCACGGACATCAAACCTTGGGGGCTTGATAGGGTAACGCCGCTGGGCTGGGTGATTTTGAGGGCGTCAGCCATCTTTGACTCTGGCACCGCAGGTAAAACAGGCGCGGCTGGCGCTCGAAACCAACGGGCCAGCCGTTGCCACATCGTGTCGCCGCAAAGGTCATGACGCTGTCCGATGGCCGAAGGGCGATACGAGACAGGGGGCGTCGGCGAGCGTGGCTTGAGCATGAGGAAACCTTGACCGGGGCGTAACGTTCAGGCGTGATTTGTGGTGTCGGCCTGCTGTTTGGGCGGGCTTTGAGTGTTGACAAGCATCGCACGGTAGCCCCTTGACCATCGCCGATGAAAGCTGACTTTTGCCGTGTAATTGGTAAAAGTGATGAAGTTTTCAATTGGTAAAAATGACAAATTCCGTGCGGGCGTGACTGAGTCAGCGCGCGTTTTTCAGCACCAGAGCTACGGATGCCGCTTTCAGGGCGTGCCCTCAGCATCCAGGCTACGCGCCAGCTGTTGATAGAGGGCCAGGCGGGGGCCGCCGATGGCAATGGCTTGCTCAATGGCATGGCGGGCCGCGCCCAACGCACCCTGTTCCATCAGCACTTGGGCCAGGTTGTTCCATGCATCCGCAGCTTGCGGGTGGCTTTGTGTGGCAGCGCGGTAGGCCGTCGCCGCCAAGGTTGGGTCGCCTGCGGCGTAGGCGCTGTTGCCCAGGCCCATTTGCAGGACCAGGGCATCTGGCCAGCGCTGCAGCGCAGTGCGGTAGGCTGGCAGTGCGGCAGCGGGGTTCAGCCGCTCCAGGGCCACGATGGCGGTGCCCAGGGTGTCGGCATCAGCGGTGCTGGGCAGTGTGGATGTTGGCAAGGCGACAAAGGCCCAATGGTCGCCGCGCGCCCAGGTGCGTTCAAACGCTGACAGCGACATGGTCAGCCCCGGCGTGCTGCCTGAGTGCAGGGTGAGGGTGCTGTCGTCACGGTCGTAGCCAATGACCACGGCGTAATGCCACACCGGGTAGATGGGCAGCGACAGATTTTGAAACACCAGAACGGGGTGCCCTGCCGCCACCTCGCGCATCAGGGTCTCGAGTGTGGGTTGCAGGCGATAAGCGGGCAGGCCGTGGCGGCGCGCGGCCACCATCATTTCAATCTGCAAAGAGCCTTGGCGACCGGGGATGAAAACTTGGGGCCGCAGCTGTTCGGGCTGTACAGAAACGCCCGCGGCCTGCAGCAGCATGGCCAGGGCTGCGGGGCCGCATTCATAGTCGTCTTGGGCGATGAAGGGTGTGTTGTTCAGCTGCGCATGCGTGGGCAGCTCAGCCGGCCATTGCTGGGTGAGCTGCTGCACGGGTGTGGCAACGCAGCCGCACAATGCGAGGGTGGCGGCCAAAACAAACCCCGCCGCAGCGGGGTTGGAAGTAGTCACCGAATCGAACGTGTGAATGGGAACACTTTGGTGAATCCCAGGATGTCGGTGACCAGCAGGATGACGAACACGGTGAAAATCAACCCCAGCACATCGCCGCCCGCCGGAGCCTGGGTGATTCGCCCGTCCAGCTGCGCGAGTTCGGCGTCAGACAAGGCCGCCACGCGGGCCTGCGCAGCCAGCGGGTCCACACCTTGCGACACCAGGGCGCGTTGGACATCGGCGCGGGCAAAAAATGCATCCACCCGCGCGTGGGCGTCGGCGTCAGTCGCAGCCGGTGCCAGCAGTGCATCCGTCGGCACGATGTCTGCATGCGCGTGCATGGGGGCGCTCATCAAGGTGATGGAAGTGATCAGCGTGGAGGCAACAAGGCGTTTGAAAGCAGACATGGTCGGTGACGGGACTGGCTGTGGGAGTAGGGGGTAAATTCTAGGCCGCGCTGAACTGCTGCCGGGCGGCGCTTACAAATTGCGACATTGAAAATTGCGTGCTTGCGTCAAACCATGAACGTGCGGCACCGTCTGCCGCCATGGGCTGCGGTTGCGCCCCTCCCGCTTGCCTCACCCGATCTTTTTTAACAGCGCTGCCTTTTTTGCGACGAATTCTTCCTCCGTCAAAATCCCTTTGCTGACCAACGCCCCCAACTTGTCGAGCATGGAAAGAACTTCGTCACTTTCATCGCGGGCTTTGGCGCCTGTTGCGTAGTGAGGCATGCTGAAAAAGTAGACATCGCTATTGAACGGCGAGTCAAACAGCGGGCCCCAATGCTTCAGGCAGTTCAGTATGGGCAAGGTTTGAGGGCAGAGCTTGTACTGGCCGGGCCCGAAGGCATCCGCCACCTTACCTTCACTCACGAAGAGGGCCAGTTGGCCTTCTTGGACGATCAAAGTCGCACCGGTCTGGATTGCCATGGCCCGCATCGGGAAGCGCCACGCCAGTGTGGCGGTCGGGTGCGGCGCGGCGGTTTCGGTCCACTGAATGAGGTCGATGAACGGGTTGTTGTCGAAAGTCATCGCAGTCATGCTCACTCGTTCCTCGGCTTCAGCCTATGCAGATAGACCAGCGTTTGGCCCGGTGGACACAGTATCGACGCGGCTGGCGTTCGGGGTTTTGGCACCATTTCCCCTTTTGTGGCGCTTGCACCGGTAACAAGGGTGAATCTTCCCTTGATGGTAAAAACCGTCAATCCCGATCCACCTTCACCGTTAGGCGCATTGCTGTAGAACAGGCGTGCTTGCGGGCGGCGATGCCACAATTCCGACCATGACATCTTTCCCCCGTGTTCGTATTCAAACCGACGACTTTGACCTGAGCACCGAAGCGCTTGCGCTGCGGGCGGCGGATGGCTGCGTCGGGGCCGTGGTGAGTTTTGTCGGCACCGTGCGCGACAGCCATGAGGGCGAGGCGCTCAGCGTGATGGAGTTGGAGCATTACCCCGGCATGACCGAAGCCAGCATTGAGCGCATGATCGATCAGGCATTTGCGCGCTTTGATATTCGCGCAGCGCGAGTGATTCACCGGGTCGGCGCTTTGGCGGCACGGGCGCAAATCGTGCTGGTGCTGGTCAGCTCGGCCCATCGCGGCGAGGCCTTCCAGGCCTGTGAGTTTTTGATGGACTATTTGAAGACCCAAGCCCCGTTCTGGAAGAAAGAGCACCTGGCCAGCGGCGCGCGATGGGTGGATGCACGCGTGGCGGACGACGCCGCTGTGGCACGCTGGGGCATTGAAGGCCTTGAATCGGGAAATGCGGCATGAATGGCCTGATCATGAAGGTGTTGGCGGTCTCCTGCGGCGCATCAGGCGGCGCCTTGCTGCGCTGGCGCTTGGGCTTGGCGTTCAACGCCAGTTGGGCGGGTTTTCCGCTGGGCACCCTGACCGCGAATCTAGTGGGAGGGCTGCTGATTGGTGTGGCGCTGGAGTGGTTTGGCCGCACACCCAACGAGTTACTTCAACTGCTGATGGTTACCGGTTTTCTGGGGGGGTTGACGACCTTCTCGGCGTTTTCCGGCGAATCTTTGCTTTTGCTGCAGCGCGGCCACTATGAAATGGCCCTGCTGCACAGCGGTGTTCATGTGCTGGGTGCGTTGACCACGGCGGCCCTGGGGATGCGGCTGGCGCAATGGCTGCTCTGAAACGCTGTCCTTGGACGGCTACCTCGTTGCATCGCACTTGAGCCAAGTCAATGCGTCCGGCCCTTGAAATGCCGGACCATGGGCCCACTTGCTTGCTTAACGGAGGTTACAGACATGCGAGTCGACAAATTCACATCACGTTTCCAAGAAGCGCTGAACGAAGCGTCCAGCTTGGCCATTGCCCGAGACAATCCTTACATCGAGCCGGCCCATGTGCTGGCGGCGATGCTGGTGCAGGACGACGGCCCGCGTGCGCTGCTTGAGCGCGCCGGCGTTAATGTCAACGGCCTAAAGACTGCGCTGGAGACCGTCATTGCTGGCCAGCCCCAAGTTAAAGGAGACGGGCAACAAGTGGGCGCCGGGCGCGACTTGGTGGCCTTGTTGCAAGGTGCCGAGAAAGAGGCAGGCAAACGTGACGACCAGTTCATTGCCAGCGAAATGTTTTTGCTGGCGCTCAGCGACGCCAAGACCGATCTGGCCGGTGTGGCGCGCGGCCACGGCCTGACCCGCAAGGCTCTGGAAGCCGCCATTGATGCGGTGCGTGGCGGTCAGAAGGTGGACAGTGCTGAGGCCGAGGGCCAACGCGAGGCGTTGAAAAAGTACACCCTCGATCTGACCGAGCGTGCGCGCCAGGGGAAGCTCGACCCGGTTATCGGGCGTGACGATGAGATTCGACGGGCTATCCAAGTGCTGCAACGCCGCAGCAAGAACAATCCGGTGCTGATTGGGGAGCCGGGCGTGGGCAAGACCGCCATTGTCGAAGGGCTGGCGCAGCGCATCGTCAATGGCGAGGTGCCTGATTCGCTCAAGAACAAACGGGTGCTGGTGCTGGACATGGCCTTGCTGTTGGCGGGCGCCAAGTACCGTGGAGACTTTGAGGAACGCCTGAAGGGCGTGCTCAAGGAGGTGGCCCAGGATCAAGGCCAGACCATCATGTTCATTGATGAAATCCACACGATGGTTGGCGCCGGCAAGGCGGAAGGTGCCATCGACGCTGGCAATATGCTCAAGCCCGCGTTGGCTCGTGGTGAGTTGCATTGCATCGGTGCGACCACGCTGGACGAGTACCGCAAATACGTGGAGAAGGACGCAGCCCTGGAGCGCCGTTTCCAAAAGGTGCTGGTGGGCGAACCCACGGTGGAAGCCACCATCGCCATCTTGCGCGGCTTGCAGGAAAAGTATGAGTTGCACCATGGTGTGGAGATCACCGACCCGGCCATCGTCGCCGCAGCCGAGTTGAGCCACCGCTACATCACAGACCGCTTTTTGCCGGACAAGGCCATCGACCTGATCGACGAGGCCGCAGCCAAGATCAAGATCGAGCTGGACTCGCGCCCCGAGGTGATGGACAAGCAGGATCGGCGCATGATCCAGCTCAAGATTGAGCGTGAGGCAGTGCGGCGTGAAAAGGACGAATCATCGCAAAAGCGTTTCGGCCTGATCGAAGAAGAACTGCTCAAGCTGCAACGCGAATATGCGGAGCTCGAAGAAATCTGGACCGCTGAAAAGGCCCAGGCACAGGGCTCGGCCCACGTCAAGGAAGAGATTGACCGCATTCGCTTCCAGATCGAGGAGCTCACCCGCAAGGGCGACTTCAATAAAGTGGCTGAGTTGCAATACGGGCAGCTGCCTGAGCTGGAGAAAAAGCTCAAGGCCGCGCAAGCCACCGAGGCCGGCAAAAAGCCTGATCAGGCGAGGCCGCGCCTGTTGCGCACCATGGTTGGCGCCGAAGAGATTGCCGAAGTTGTGGCGCGCGCCACCGGCATCCCGGTTTCCAAGCTGATGCAAGGCGAGCGTGAAAAGCTCTTGCAGATGGAGACCAAGCTGCACCAGCGCGTGGTGGGGCAGGATGAAGCCATCACCGCCGTTGCCGATGCCATTCGCCGCTCACGCGCGGGGTTATCTGATCCCAACCGGCCCACCGGCAGTTTCCTCTTTCTCGGCCCCACGGGCGTGGGCAAGACTGAGCTGTGCAAGGCTTTGGCGGGCTTCTTGTTCGACAGCGAAGATCATTTGATTCGCGTGGACATGAGCGAGTTCATGGAGAAGCATTCGGTCAGCCGCTTGATCGGGGCGCCTCCGGGCTATGTGGGTTACGAAGAGGGCGGCGCCTTGACGGAAGCCGTGCGGCGCAAGCCTTACTCGGTGCTCTTGCTGGACGAGGTTGAAAAGGCGCACCCCGATGTGTTCAATGTGCTGCTGCAGGTTTTGGACGACGGGCGTCTGACCGACGGCCAGGGTCGCACGGTGGACTTCAAGAACACCGTCATCGTGATGACCAGTAACTTGGGATCTCAGCAGATCATGGCCATGGTGGGTGAGCCTTCAGAAGCCATTCGTGAGGCGGTGTGGAGCGAGGTGAAAGCTCATTTCCGCCCCGAGTTCCTCAACCGGATCGACGAGACGGTGGTCTTCCATGCGCTGGATGCCCAGCACATTGCGTCCATTGCCAAAATCCAGTTGCGCATCCTGGAACAACGTTTGGAAAAACTGGAGATGACGCTGGATGTGACGCCTGCAGCCCTGGCGGAGTTGGCCAAGGTGGGCTTCGACCCGGTGTTTGGTGCCCGCCCGCTCAAGCGGGCCATCCAGCAACAGGTTGAGAACCCGCTCTCCCGGTTGATTCTCGAAGGCCGCTTCGGGCCCAAGGACGTGATTCCGGTGGATGTGGTCGATGGGGTCTTCCAGTTCGGCCGCACGGTTCACTGAAGGGTTTCGCCCCTTTCTGAGGCCCGCCCGCGTACAGGCGGCCTCAGCAGTCCCCGGCAATGCGCTTGCATTTTGCAAGGCCGCGTTGCCGGGGATGTTTTTTGGAGCCCTGCCCCCCGTCTGCTGGGTGGGGCCAGCCCCGAAGCGCGCTGCGCCTTGTTTGTGCTAATGTCGAATTCACACAGACCAAGGCACTCCGTTCGAAAGGCGCCATTTCATGCTCTTCAGCCGACATGCTGGCTCCGGCTTGAGTACATTCCCCCGGCGCTGGGCGAGTGGAGGGCACTGCGGGGTCCTCATTCGCCTGGTAATTTTGTCGCTGGGGTTGCCGGTTTGCGGCCCTACGCTCGCGCAAACGGCTGCACCAGCGTCCGTGCCCCCGCCGATGCAGATTTTGGACTTGGGCCGCCCGCAATCTTTGTCAGCCCTGGGCGAGCCCTTGTTGTTGCGCCTGCCTTTGAGATGGCCCGCTGGAGAAGCCTTGAACACGGCTTGCCTGGCTGCCCGTGTCGTCGTTGGGGAGCAGCAACTCGGTGAGTCGGAGGTTCAAAAGTCGCTGGCCTTGAATATGGACGCGCAGACCGGGGTTCTGTCCCTGCGCACGCGGGCCGTGGTGGATGAACCGGTGGTTCGCGTCATGCTGGGCTGCCCGGCGCAGCAGGTGGTGGTGCTGATGGACCCGGCGCCAACGGCCGCGCCAGAGCCGGTGTTGGCTGCCGACCCACCGCAACTGCCAGAAGCCTTGATGCCTGAGTCTTCCCGGCAGGCCGTTGCGGCCAGCCAAGCCTTGCCGATGCAAGCCCCTTCTGCGGGACCGTTGGTGGTGCGGCGGCCGGCCGTTGCCAAATCAGCACTGCGGCCAGCTGTGCCGAAGGCCGGCCTGCAGAGAGCTGGCTTGCATATGGACGCCTTGGCCTTTAGCAGCGTGGCGGTGACATCCGGCACCGCCCACGCGGCCGCGCTACAAGCTGAATCGTCCAAGCCTGGGCAGGCGTCGGCGTCGGCGTCGACGTTGCTGTTGGTCCCCACGTCGCTTGAAGCCCGCCTGGCGTCTGCTGAATCCACCTACCGGGCGCTGCAACTCGAACAGCATGCCCTTCAGCTTGAGGCGGCGGCGCTGAGCTTGCAATTGCGCCAGTACCGAGCCTCGCCCTGGCACCGTTGGGGCGGCGTGGGATTGCTTGCGATGGGCGTGTGCGTGACGCTCTTGCTGACCGGTGGCACCCGTGCGATTCAACACCGTCAGCGGGGCCGTCAGCGGAGCCTTCAGCCCGATGTCCGGCAGGCTCTTTAGAATGGGTCATTCTCATTGACGGCGCTTGAACACGGCGCCAGGGCTCGCATGTCTTCTGCTGACGCTGTTGCTTCGCAAAATAGTTCCCCAGCCACGTCTTCTGCTCGAGTTTTGCCGATCGTGATCGTGGGCGCAGGTCTAGGTGGCCTGACCACGGCTTTGCATCTCGCCGATCATGGGCCGGTCATCGTGCTGGCCAAGCGCGAATTGAGTGAGGGCGCCACGGCTTGGGCGCAAGGGGGCATCGTCGGTGTGCTGGGGCAGGACGACAGCATCGAGAGCCATGTGCGCGACACCCAGGAGGCTGGTGGCGGCCTGGTGGATGAAGCCACGGCCCGCTTTATTGCCGAGCGCAGTGCAAAGGCGGTGGAGTGGCTGGTGCAGCGCGGTGTGCCCTTTACGCCCGACAGCGGCGGGCCTCTGGGCTTGCACCTGACACGCGAGGGGGGGCACGCGGTGCGCCGTATCGCCCATGCGGCGGACGCTACTGGCAAGGCGATTCACGACCAATTACTGGCGGCTGCGGCAGCCCATCCGAATATTGAGTTACGTCAGCGCTGGATGGCACTGGACTTGATCACCTCCCGCCATGTGCAGCGCGAGGAGGAGCCGCGTTGCTACGGCCTCTACGCGCTGGACATCGACAACCAGCGGGTTGAAACCCTGGCGGCCCAGGCCGTGGTGCTGGCCACCGGCGGCGCCGGCAAGGTCTACCGCTACACCACAAACCCCGACACCTCCACCGGGGACGGCATCGCCATGGCCTGGCGCGCCGGTTGCCGGGTGGCGAACATGGAGTTCATCCAGTTTCACCCCACCTGCCTGTACCACCCGCAGGAGCGCAGTTTTCTCATCACCGAGGCCTTGCGTGGAGAGGGGGGTTATCTCAAATTGCCCGATGGCACGCGCTTCATGGCGGCGCACGACGCACGCATGGAATTGGCTCCGCGCGATATCGTGGCCCGCGCCATCGATTTCGAGATGAAAAAGCACGGCCTGGACCATGTGTGGCTGGACGCTACACATCTGGGCGAGCCGTTCTTGAAAGAACACTTCCCGACCATTCATGCCCGCTGCCTGAGCCTGGGCATCGACATCGCCCGGCAGATGATTCCGGTGGTGCCTGCGGTGCATTTCACCTGTGGCGGTGTGGTCAGTGACTTGAACGGGTGTTGTGATCTGCCGGGCTTGTATGCCGTGGGCGAAACCAGTTATACCGGCTTGCACGGCGCCAATCGCCTGGCCAGCAATTCATTGCTGGAGTGCGTGGTGCTGGGGCAAACCTGTGCGACACACATTCAGGCGCAAGCCCGGGCCGAGCCGGCGCCGCTGCCGGCGTGGGATGAAAGCCAGGTTGAAGATGCCGACGAGCAGGTGGTGATTGCCCACAACTGGGATGAATTGCGCTTGCTGATGTGGAACTACGTGGGCATTGTGCGCACCACCAAGCGCTTGGAGCGGGCGCTGCACCGCATTGCCCTGCTGAGGGGCGAGATCGATGACTACTACGCCAACTTTCGCGTGACACGGGATTTGTTGGAACTGCGCAATCTGCTGGATTGCGGCGAACTCATCGTACGCTCCGCCTTGTTGCGCCATGAGAGCCGCGGCTTGCATTTCAGTCGCGACTATCCGCGCACTTTGCCCGTCAGCTTTCCGACCGTGCTGGTGGCAGAGCGCGGGTTGAAAACGCGCTGAAGGCGTCTCGCCTTAGCCGTTGCTGCGCAGTGCTGCGCGGGCATTGACGAAGTGGAAGGCATAGCTGACCGCTTCTTCAATGGCTGTATCGATTTCGCGCCGCTCATGTTCGGTGAGGTAGAACAAAAAATCGACTGCGTGGCGGATGTAGCGTGGAGGCAGGCGGTTCAATGCCACGCAGGCCACGTCGCACAGCAGGTCCCCGTCGGCCTGGATCAGAGGAAAATCCGAGGCGGACTTCATCACTGCGGCGAGCACTTCGCGCTCATGGTAGTTGTAGAGCGAGCTGAAATCTTGGTTCATGACGAGGGTCTCCCACTGGGCTTTTCAGTTGGCAGACACGATAAGCCTTTTTCCGCGCCTTGACCCAAGAAAATGGCCGCTCGAAGGCGGCCATTTCGGGCGGGAGTGATGAACAGGCGGCGCTCAGGTGACGCGTTAGGGCCTCGTCAAGCCGCGCCGATATGCGGAACCAGGCCGGCTTGTGGCTGAGGCACTCCGGCTTTCAACGCAGCGGTGAAGTCCAGCATGCGGGTGATGCAGGCTTTGGCCTCGATCCGCACAGGTTCATCCAGTTCGATCTGGCCTTGGCCCAGTTTCAGGCAGTCGATCAGCCCTTGCAGGCTGTTCATCGCCATCCAGGGGCAGTGGGCACAGCTCTTGCACGTGGCACTGTTGCCGGCGGTGGGGGCTTCAATGAGCGTCTTGTTGGGGGCCAACTGACGCATGCGGTGCAGGATGCCATTGTCCGTGGCCACCACGTACTCTTGCGCGGTGCCTTCAACCACGGCCTTGATCAAGGCGGAGGTGGAGCCCACCACATCGGCTTGCGCCACCACGCTTTGCGGCGATTCGGGGTGGACCAAAATCATGGCGCCGGGGTGCTGTTCGCGCAGCAGTTCAAGCTCCAGGCCCTTGAACTCGTCGTGCACGATGCAGGCGCCGTTCCACATCAGCATGTCGGCGCCGGTTTTTTCCTGGATGTAGCGGCCCAGATGGCGGTCGGGTGCCCAGAGAATCTTCTTGCCCTGGGCTTTCAGGTGCGAGACGATTTCCAGCGCGCAGGAGCTGGTCACCATCCAGTCGGCGCGGGCTTTCACGGCGGCGCTGGTGTTGGCGTAGACCACCACGGTGCGGTCCGGGTGGGCGTCGCAAAAGGCGGTGAAGTCGTCGGCCGGGCAACCCAGGTCGAGCGAGCAGGTGGCGTCCAGATCGGGCATCAGCACCCGTTTTTCGGGGCTCAAGATCTTGGCGGTTTCACCCATGAAACGTACGCCGGCGACCACCAGGGTTTGCGCGGCGTGGTCGCGCCCGAAACGTGCCATTTCGAGGGAGTCGGAGACGATGCCGCCGGTTTCAAGCGCAAGGTCCTGCAAGTCGCCGTCCACATAGAAATGCGCCACCAGCACGGCGTTGTGAGCCTTGAGCAGGGCGGCAGCCTCCGTCTTGAGGGCTGCACGCTGGGCGGTGCTCAAAGGCGCAGGCACCTTGGCCCAGGCATGGGCCGTGCAACTTTGGCCCTGGGCGTCTTGGCGGGTGTAGTCAAAAAGCAGTTGATCCATGGGAGAAGGGGGCGGGTTCAAACGGGTTTCAGGCCAACACAGCGCTGAAAGACCCGGCAAACTGTGGGCCGCGGAACTCAGCGGCATGGGCCGGATTTTAGGGGATCGCTTCAAGCGGGCCGATTCGCCGCGCGCTTGGCCCTATTTTTTGATGCCTTGCCAGCGTTGAGGCGCGGCGAGTCAGCGGGTGATGCGCGTTGGGGTTTGCGCAGGGGCGGGTGTGTCTGGCGTGGCCGTCGCCGTCAGGGTGGACTGAGTGGTATCTTCAGTGCCAAAGGTTTGCGTTGCTTGTGGAGCGCGATCATTGGCATTGGCGGGTTCTATGGGCAAGCGACTCGGGGGAGTCGAGACAACGTTGTGCAGGTGCCGCTCGGTTCCTGCGCCGGGCACTGAGGTCGTCAGTTGCCACCACAGCGCTGCGCCGCCAATCAGCACGATGAAGGTAAAAGCCGCCAGCACGGGCGCCGAATTGGCGCCTTGAGGCTTTTCGGATTCATTGGGCTTGACGGTTTGCGTCAGCAGTCTGTTCATGGCGTGACTCACTTCACCGGATGGCGCCTTCGGGTCGGGTTGCCCCTCTTTTGCGCGACGGTGTTGATTGTAATTGATTGAAATGATTTAAGCATATCAATTGAATCAATCCTGCGAGTGATTTTTCCCCCGGCTGCGGGCGATTCAGGCTTCGGCGAAAAAGCGGCTCGGTGGCATGCCGACGGTTCGTGTGACCATGGCGCTGAAGGCGCTGGCGCTGGCATAACCCAGTTCGGCCGCAATCAGGCCCATGGGCTGCCGGCGGGCGGCCAAGGTCAGGGCCCTTGCCAGCAAGACTTGTTGCCGCCATTGCACGTAGCTGCTGCCCAGTTCTTGGCGGAACAAACGCGAAATGGTACGGGTGCTGGCACCCACCTCGGCCGCCCAACCCTCCAGATCAGCGTGCCGTTGGGGGTCTTGAAGCAGGGCCTCACAGAAGCGGCGTAGGCGTTTGTCCTGGGGCAGGTCAATGCCCAGGCGCAGGCAATTGGCGCGGCGCAATTCATCTTCAATCAAACTGGCCAACCAATGCTCTCTCTCACTTGCACTCTCGTGGGAGAGCTGCGCGAGTTGCAATACCAGTTCACGCAATAGGGGCGACACCTCCATCACTCTGCAATCGGCCCAGGCCGCCGCGGCGACAGTGCCAGAGGGCAAGCCCGGGCCGATCCGGTCGGGGTGCTGATGGAGGTAGAGCGTGCGCAGGTGCACCTGTTCAATCGCTGTCACGGCGTGGATCACGCCGGGTGGAATCCAGACGGCACGCGACGGCGGCACCAGGTAAGTGGCGCGCTCGGTGCTGACGCGCACCACACCGCTGATTGAAAACACCAGCTGGCCCCAGCCGTGATGATGGGCGTGGATGTCTTCGTGGTGCGCGAGCACGCGGGATTTCGCGCGCACGGGACGCTCTGGTGTCGGTGCATAACGCTGAGGGTCCAGGGGCGGCAGGCTGATGCGTTCGGTTCGGTGGCGGCGCTGTGAGGTGGGCATGTTTGGCGCTTTATCGATAGAACTTGGCGAACTATCGTAACCCGGCCGGGTCGGCCCCGCCTACAGTGAGGGCATGAATACAGCCACACTGCCTCTTGCCGACAAGGCACAAGCCCGACGCGACGTTGCCACCATCGGCCTGATCGGCTTGGCCCACGGCACCTCGCACTTCTTCCACATGTTGTTGCCACCGATGTTTCCGGTGTTCATCCGCGAATTCGGGCTGAACTATTCGGAATTGGGCTTGCTGGTGACCACGTTTTTTGTCATCTCCGGCATTGGGCAGGCCTTGGCCGGATTTTTGGTGGACCGCACGGGGGCGCGACCGGTGTTGTTCGCGGCCTTGAGCTGCTTTGTGCTGGCCGCGCTGGCGGCAGGGCTGGCCGGGGGCTTTGGCGGTTTGCTGCTTGCTGCGGCGTTGGCGGGTTTGGGCAACTCGCCCTTCCACCCTGTGGATTTCACGATCTTGAATAAAAAGGTGTCGCCTTTGCGCTTGGGGCATGCCTTCTCGGTTCATGGCATCACGGGCAATCTGGGTTGGGCCTTGGCGCCGGTTGTGCTGATCGGCATGGCGGCCTCGTTGGGCAACTGGCGGCATGCCTATTTCGTCGTGGCCCTGGTGCCGTTGATGGTGATCGGCTTGTTGGCCGCCAAGCGGGACGCCATTGACGACTCGCAAGGCAGTTGGGCGCATCAAAAGCCGGGCGCTGCGGCCCTGAAGGAGGAGCATCCGCTCGCCTTCTTGCGTTTGCCCTCGGTGTGGTTGTGTTTTTCTTTCTTTTTCTTTGGCACGGCGGCACTGACCGCCATTCAAAGCTTTGCCAGCCCGGCGCTGGCCAGCTTGTATCAACTGGATGCGAGCGTGACGGCATTTGTGGTCACGGGCTATATGTTGTGCGGCGCTGTGGGCATGGTGATGGGGGGATTTTGGGTGGCCAAGTCCGCCAGTCTTGAGCGCAATATCGCCCTGGCTCTGGCCTTGGGCGCGGTCTTGCTGGCGCTGGCTGGCACGGGCTGGTTGCCGCCTATGGCGGCGGCCGTCGTGGTGGCGGTGGCTGGATTCGGGACCGGCCTGGCCGGCCCGTCTCGCGACATGTTGATCAAGCGCGCTGCGCCACCCGGCGCTACCGGGCGGGTTTATGGCATGGTTTATTCGGGCCTGGACCTGGGCTTTGCCGTGGCAGCGCCCATGTTTGGCGCGCTGATGGATGGCGGGCACGCGGGCGGGGTGTTCTGGGGCGCAGCGGCCGCCTTGCTGCTGGCCATTGCGGCGGCTAATCTGGTGCACTTTGCGAGCCCGCAACGGCGCTAAAGTCGCGGGCATGACGAGCCCTCGACAAACCATGACGATGCAAACTCCCCGACTGGCCGGCCATGCGCTGGTTGAAGCCCTGATCGCCCAAGGCGTGGATACCGTGTTTGGCGTGCCTGGCGAAAGCTATCTGGCGGTGCTGGACGGTTTTCATGAGCACCGGGAGCAGATCCGCTTCATTGCCTGCCGGCAGGAGGGCGGCGCGGCCTTCATGGCGGAAGCACAAGGCAAGTTGAGCGGCCGCCCGGGCATCTGTTTTGTGACCCGAGGACCCGGGGCGACCAATGCCAGCATCGGGTTGCACACGGCTTTTCAAGATTCCACGCCCATGATTTTGTTCATTGGCCAGGTGGCCAGCGACCAGCGTGATCGTGAGGCCTTTCAGGAGGTGGATTACCGGCAGATGTTCGGCCCCGGGACACTGGGGTTCGCCAAATGGGTGGGTGAGGTGCACGACGCTGATCGCTTGCCTGAATACGTCGCCCGCGCCTTTCACACCGCCCTGCAAGGCCGGCCTGGCCCCGTGGTGCTGGTGTTGCCGGAAGACATGCTCACGGCGCTCACAAGTGCGCCGGTGCTGCCGTTTGCGCAAGCCGCCCAGGCTTGGCCGACGCCGCAGGCCTTAGGCCAATTGCGTGAACGCTTGTTGGCGGCCGAGCGCCCGCTGCTCTTGGTGGGCGGTGGCGGCTGGACGCCAGACAGCTGTGCCGCGTTGCAGCGCTTTGCCGAGGCCTGGCAGTTCCCGGTGGGATGCGCTTTCCGGTTTCAGGACTTATTCGACAACCGCCATCCTTTGTATGCCGGCGATGTGGGGATCGGCATCAACCCCAAGCTGGCCCAACGTGTGAAGGACGCTGACCTCATCCTCGCCGTGGGCCCGCGCCTGGGCGAGATGACGACGGGCGGCTACACCCTTTTGCAAGCCCCCCAGCCGAGGCAAACGCTGGTACACATCCATGCCGGGGCTGAAGAGTTGGGCCGCGTCTATGCCGCCGACCTGTTGATCAACGCCAGCATGGCTTGCGCCGCACAGGCTCTGGAGACACTGGCGGCGCCTTCTTCAGTGCCCTGGCAGGCCTGGACGAGCGCCGCCCAGGCCGACTACCAAGGCAATCTGACCGCGCAACCGGTGAGCCCGCTGGACATGGCCGAGGTGGTGAAGTCTTTGGGTGAAATCTGCCCCGAGGGCACGGTGTTTACCAACGGTGCGGGCAATTACAGCGGCTGGCTGCACCGCTTCCATCAATACCCAGGACTGCAACATCAGGGGCGCACCCAATTGGCACCCACCAGCGGCGCCATGGGCTATGGCTTGCCGGCAGCAGTGGCGGCCAGCTTGCTGCAGCCGCATCGCTGGGTGGTCAATATTGCTGGCGACGGTGATTTCTTGATGAACGGCCAGGAGATGGCGACCGCCACGGGCTACGGGTCACGGCAGCTGATTGTGGTGGTGGTGGACAACGGCACCTACGGCACCATCCGCATGCACCAGGAGCGAGAGTACCCGGGCCGGGTGGCGGGCAGCGATCTGTTCAACCCCGATTTTTGCCTGCTGGCGCAAGCCCATGGCTGGGTGACCTGCAAGGTGGAGCGCACCGAAGATTTTGCCAACGCCTTGCGTGCGCTGATGGCTGCGGGCCGCCCCGGGCTGATTCACCTGCGCCTGTCCAGCGAGGTGTCGACCAGCCGGGCGTCTTTGTCGGAGATCCGCGAGGCTGCGTTAGCGCGTCGTCAGACCAGCTGACTTTCACTGACCAGCACGCCGTCGGCGTCGGCGTAGAGCCAGTCGCCGGGGCGCAGCCAGTGACCCTGAATCTGCACGGGCACTTGGCTGAGACCTTGGTTTTTGCGGTCGGTGGGCATGGGCACATGACCCAAGGCAAAAATACCGGTTTGCGCCTGGGCCAGTTCAGCCACATCGCGCACACAACCGTCGATGAGCAAGCCCGCCCAGCCATTGCGCGCAGCCGCGGCGGCCAGATTTCCGCCCAGCAAGGCGCGCCGCAATGAGCCCCCACCATCCACCACCAGCACCTGGCCATTGCCCGGGCTTTCAACAGCGGCCTTCACCAGGCTGTTGTCGTCCAGGCATTTGACCGTAACAACGGGCCCGGAAAAGCATGGCAGCGCGCCATAACTGCGATAAACACCGGGGAGAACCCGCAGCACCCGACCGTCGTCAGCTTTGTGGGTGTCGCAGATGTCGCAGGTTGAAAACTTCGTCATGGCGAGGTCAGTTCCTGAAGGGGGTCGGCTTTCACGTGGATGCGGGTGTCGTGCAGGGCCACCACCTGGCCGGCCCGGATCTTGGCAGTTTTGCGCAACTCCTGCTGCCCGTTCACCTGCACCTTGCCTTCGGTGATCATCACCCGCGCACGGCCGCCGCTTTCGGCCAAGCCGCAGGCTTTGAGCAAGCTGTCCAGGGTGATGAACTCACCGCGCAATTCAAAGTCGATATTTTGCATGCGTCGTATTGTCCCAGACCGGCGCATGGGCCGGTGGTCAAGCTGGGTTCAAGCACCGCTGAACACTTCAACCGCCTCAACCAAAACGCTCGCCTGCTGCTTCAGGCGCTCCGCAGCGGCGGCAGATTCTTCGACCAGCGCCGAGTTTTGCTGGGTCATCTGGTCGAGTTGGTTGACGGCGGTATTGACTTGGCCAATGCCGCTGGATTGCTCTTTCGTCGCGGCGCTGATCTCGCTGATCAGGTCGTTGACGCGATTGACCTGGCTGACGATTTCAGCCATCGCTTTGCCTGCGCGGCCGACCAGGTCAGAACCTTGCTCCACACGCTCGACGCTGTCGCCAATCAGCCCTTTGATCTCTTTGGCCGCCGTGGCGCTGCGTTGTGCCAAGCTGCGCACTTCACCCGCCACTACGGCAAACCCGCGCCCCTGTTCGCCGGCGCGCGCCGCCTCGACCGCTGCATTGAGCGCCAGAATGTTGGTCTGGAAGGCGATACCGTCGATCACGCCGATGATGTCGGAGATTTTCTTGCTGGACGCGGTGATCGCCTCCATAGTGCCGACCACCTGCCCGACCACTTCACCGCCATGCGCGGCCGCCGTGCTGGCGGCATCAGCGAGTTGCCTGGCTTGTTGGGCCGTTTCGGCATTGTTGTTGACGGTGGAGGTCATCTGCATCATGGACGCCGCCGTTTGCTCAAGATTGGATGCGGCCTGTTCGGTGCGTGAGCTCAGGTCCATATTGCCGGAGGCGATTTCGGCGCTGGCATTGCGAACGCCAGACACCTGGCCGGCCACGTCATCCACCAGTGAGCGCAAGTTCAAGCCCGACTGGTTGACGGCCCGCAGGATCATGCCAATTTCGTCGACTCTGTTGAGGGCGATGTTCTCGCCGGGTTGACCAGAGGCCACACTCAAAGCCTGGCGCTTGACTTGTTGAAGTGGGCGGGCGATTTGGGCCTCCAGCCATAGCGATACAAGTACCGCCAGTACGGCGCTGGCGCCAGCCATGCCACCCCAGGCCATGCCGTTCAAGCCCAGCAAACCGGCGCTCGCGACTGCGCCCAGGGCCATGGCGGCGACCGCGCAACGCAGGCGCGCGCTGACGGACAGGGTTTGAAGTGTCGAGGTCCAAGCCATCAGGCCGGTCCGGACAATCAAGCCTTGGTGGAAGGCTCTGGCGCCGGCGCGCGTCTCCCGAAACTCTGCATAGAGTTGTTCGGTGGCTGCGATTTCGGCACGCGAGGGTTTGGTGCGAACCGACATATAGCCGGTCACCCGGCCCTTGCGCACCACGGGTGTTGCATTTGCGCGAACCCAGTAATGGTCGCCATTCTTGCGCCGATTCTTGACCAGGGCCGTCCAGGATTCACCCGCCTTCAGCGTGGCCCACATGTCGGCAAAAGCCTCGACAGGCATATCGGGATGGCGCACCAAGTTGTGCGGCTGGCCGATGATCTCGTCGCGATCAAAGCCACTGACATCAATGAACGCTGCGTTGGCGTAGATGATGTGGCTTTGCGTGTCGGTGGTCGACATCAGCGTCGCTGCAGCCGGGAAATCGTACTCGCGTTGGGAGACTGGGTGGTTGGTGCGCATGTCTTGGACGCCTTTTCAAATTGTGGGCAAAGGCATTCAAGCCTGTACCGTGCAAACGCCGTTCTTGGGTCTGTCGCGCTGTTCTTCAGTTGCGGACATGTGATGAGGTCGTCGTGCCGGCACGCCACCTCAATCGCACAACTGCGCAGATCGTTCAATCCCGTGGTCCTCCCTTGGACGCAGTGAAATTTATTCCCCTCGGGCGGGGGTGATCCTCAAAGAAGTCGGGGATTTCACCCTGAATTCTTGCGGTGAAAAATAACAGACAAGCCAAGCTGACTGTCAGGCGCGCGACGCTTTGGGCAGCGTTCTCCCGTGTCAAAAGGCGCGGTCGGGTGATGACTGGGCCATCCAGTTGGGTAGATCCGCAGCTGCCATGGGCCGGGCGAAAAAATAACCCTGGGCCACCTCGCATCCCAGATCGCGCAAGACATGGTATTGCGCGGTAGTTTCCACGCCTTCTGCGACAACGCTGAGATTCAGTGCACGTCCGATGCTGATCACGGCCTGGGACAGCGCACGGTCATCGGCATCGGTTTCCAGATCGCGCACGAAGCTTTTGTCCAATTTAAGCTCCGACACCGGCAGTTGTTTCAGGTAGCTGAGGCTGGAGTAGCCGGTACCGAAGTCGTCCACCGATAAGCGCACCCCCATGACGTCGAGCGCCTGGAGTTGGCTGCGCGCCTGGGGGGCGTTGTCGAGCAACAAGCGTTCGGTGATTTCCAGGGTGAGTTGCGACGCAGCCAGTTGATAGCGTTCCAGCAATTGACCGACATGGGCCGCCACATCGTCTTGAAAAAACCGCAAGGCGGACACATTCACGGCCACATTGGGTACGGCAACGCCGGCCTCGTGCCAGGCGGCCAATTGCCGGCAAGCGGATTCAAGCACCCAGGCGTCCAATGCGTTGATCAGGCCGCACTCTTCCGCAATGGGGATAAAGACATCGGGCGCCACGGGCCCCAATTGCGCATCCGTCCAGCGCAGCAGCGCTTCGACACCCGCCAGCTGCAAGTTCTGCAAGTGAACTTTGGGCTGGAAGTGAAGCTGCAAATGACCGGCGCTCAGGGCCACCCGCAAGGCGGATTCGATGCGCAGGCGTTCGTCAAGCTCCTGGTTCATCGTTTGCAGGAAATAGCGCGTGCAGTTTCGCCCTGTGCGTTTGGCCTCGTACATGGCGATATCAGCACTTTTGAGCAAGCTGCTCAGGGTCTTACCATCGCCTGGAAACGTGCTGATGCCAATGCTGCCACTCAATCTCAACTCGGCGATCCCGAATTCGGGCAATGGCAGATTTGCTCGCAGGGCCGTGTGAAGCTTTTCCGCCACCAGCATGGCGTCATGCGCGCAGCAGCCCGGCAACAGGGCGACAAACTCATCTCCGCCCAGGCGGGCCAGGGTGTCAATCTCTCGCAGGGTTGCTTGGAGCCGGGTGGCAACTTTTGCTAATACCTGGTCGCCGGCCGCATGACCCATCGAGTCGTTGATGGTCTTGAATCGGTCCATGTCCAGCAGCAACATCGCCACTTGGCCTTCTTGCCGAGTTGCCATGTGCAGCGTTTGTTCCGCCCGGTCGGAAAACAGCGTCCGGTTGGGCAGGCCCGTGACGTTGTCGAAATAGGCCAGGCGTTCAATCTGCCGCTTGTTGTGTTCGTGCTTCAAAGCGACTTGGCAAAGCTGCACGCAGGCCTCCACCATGTGGCGGTGGAAGGGGGCGATGGAGCGAGGCTCGCGGTAGTACAACGCGAAGGTGGCGCCCACCTTGTCGCCGCTCACGAAGATGGGGTTGGACCAACAAGCGGCCAAGCCATATCCCAAGGCCAGTTCTTTGTAGGGGGTCCAGAGGGGGTCGTTGGCGATGTCTTTAACTTCCACGGGCTCGCGCCGCCATGCTGCCGTACCGCAAGACCCCACGTTCGGCCCAATGGGCAAGCCGTCCAGGGCCTGCCCGTAGGCGGCCGGAATGCTGGGTGCGGCAACCGGACGCAGACAACCCTGATCGTCAACCTCCAGTACCGTGCAGACCACGTCTGGCGCAATGGCCTCCACCCGTCGGCACAGCAAGTCCATCACCTGCTGCATGGGGCGCCCCAGGGCGACGGCCTCCAGGATTTCGCGCTGCAGGGCATCGATGATTTGATGCTCGCTATGGTTTTGCGGCTCACTCAACAAAAGTGCCAACGCCGGAGCACCGGGAAGGCCCAGCCTGTGTGACGTCACCATCAGCCTTTGCCCGGATGGGGCTAAGCTCAGAAATTGAGATTTTGCATGCCGCGCGGGTGGATTCAGCAGGGCAAGCTGCTGCTGCGGTGTCAGCTCAATGCACTGCGTGACTTCCATGCCGCGCCAGACGCTTGTTGTCAGGCCCGCCCATCGCAGAAAGGTTTCGTTTGCAAACTCGACATACCCCTGCGCATCCAACCAGAGCAGGCCCAATTCGGCGGCATCCAACGTGTGAGACAGCAGGTGATCCATCTGTCCTAACGGTTCGGGCAAGCGGCTCATGACGGCGTATACATTCCGGGCAGGATGAAAGTTACGCTTGATTTTGCGCCGACTTTGACCGGCCCGGTTGGCTGAAATGCAGGTGCTTCACGGGGGCATCGCCATTTGTCGCAATTTCGCCTGTGGAGCCGAGTCGCCAACCTTGGCCCGAATACTTGGCAAACGACGGGGCGTTGCGTGTGTCAGCGTCGGTGGCGATTTGGCGATTTGTCGCTTAGGCGCTTAGCACGCACAGTAGCCTGTCCAGGCCGCCGCTGTTGATGGCCACCATGGCTTGCTCGCGCACCTTGGGCTTGGCGTGGTAGGCCACGGACAAACCGGCGGCCGACATCATCGGCAGGTCGTTGGCGCCGTCGCCCACTGCGATGCACTGGGCGGGCAAGGCGCCAATCTGCGCGGCGCAGGCCAACATCATGCGGCGCTTTTCTTCGCCATCGCAGATATCACCCCAGTCCTGCATCACCAACTCACCGGTCAGCGCGCCATTGGCGTCAAAAGCCAACTCATTGCTGCGCACAAAGTCCATGCCCAACTGCGCGGCGACATAACGAGTGAAATACGTGAATCCGCCGGATACCAGCACCAGTTTCAAGCCCGCGGCCTTCAGCGCCGCGCAGAGTTCACGTGCGCCGGGGTTGAACTGGAGCCGCTCGTTCAAGACCTGCTCCAGGGCGGAGACGGGCACGCCCTTGAGCAAGCTCAGGCGGCGGCGCAGGCTGTCTTTGAAATCGGTGATTTCGCCGCGCATGGCGGCTTCGGTGATGGCGGCCACTTCAGCCTTTTTGCCCGCGGCGGCGGCAATCTCGTCGATGCACTCGATATTGATCAGAGTCGAGTCCATGTCGAAGGCGGCGAGTTTGAAGTCGGCGCGTTTCAACGGCGGGGTGAAGCCCTGGATGACCAGGTCGGGAGCAAAATTCACAGGCATGGCTTTTATGCGGTAGGGGTCAGGTCAATTCTGCTTGAGCGGCTGGCCCAGCAGGCGCAGCACTTCACGGATGGCTTGCGCCCGGTCCTTGGGGTCGCTCAGCGCCTTGTCGATGCGCAGCTTGTCGTTGCCCACCAGTTTGATGTTGCGGTTTTTCTGGACCAATTCGATCACGCGCATCGCATCGATTGGCGGGTTGGGGCGGAAGTTGATGTTCATGGCCGTGGCGCCCGCATCGATTTTGGCCACGCCGTAGGGCTTGGCCAAAACACGCAGGCGGTGGGTGTCGAAAAGGGTCTGCCCTTGCGGCGGCAACTTGCCAAAGCGGTCGGTCACCTCTTCGAGCAGTTTGTCGATCTGCTCGTTTTTCTCTGCCGAGGCCAAGCGCTTGTACAGCGACAGGCGCTGGTGCACGTCTCCGCAATAGGCGTCGGGCAGCAGGGCGGGGGCGTGCAGATTGATTTCGGTGGTGGCCGCCAGCGGCGAGAGCAGGTCGGGCTCTTTGCCGGCTTTGAGCGAGCGCACCGCCTCGGCCAGCATCTCGTTGTAGAGCTGGAAGCCGATTTCCATCATGTTGCCGCTCTGGTTTTCGCCCAGCATCTGGCCGGCGCCGCGAATTTCCAGGTCGTGCATGGCGAGGTAGAAGCCCGAGCCCAGCTCCTCCATGGCCTGGATGGCATCCAGGCGTTGTGTGGCCTGCTTGGTGAGGCCATCCAGATCGGGCACCAGCAAGTAGGCGTAGGCCTGATGGTGGGAGCGCCCAACGCGGCCGCGCAATTGATGCAGCTGCGCCAGGCCGAATTTGTCGGCGCGGGCCATGATGATGGTGTTGGCGCTGGGCACGTCGATGCCGGTTTCGATGATGGTCGAGCACAGCAACACATTGTGTTTGCCACCCACGAACTCGCGCATCACCCGCTCCAGCTCACGCTCGGGCATCTGCCCGTGGGCAATGATGATGCGGGCCTCGGGTACCAGCTCTTCGAGCTTTTGGCGGCGGTTCTCGATGGTCTCCACCTCGTTGTGCAGGAAGTAGACCTGCCCGCCACGCTTCAACTCCCGCAGAATCGCCTCGCGGATGACGCCGCTGGTTTCGCCGCGCACAAAGGTCTTGATGGCCAGGCGGCGTTGCGGCGCCGTCGCGATAACGCTCAAGTCGCGCAGACCCTCGAGCGCCATGCCCAAGGTGCGCGGAATTGGGGTGGCCGTCAGCGTGAGCACGTCCACCTCGGCGCGCATGGCCTTCATGGCTTCTTTGTGGCGCACGCCGAAACGGTGTTCCTCGTCGATCACCAGCAGGCCCAGGCGCATGAACTTGACCTCGGGGCTCAGCAGCTTGTGGGTGCCGATGACGATGTCGATGCTGCCGTCAGCCAGGCCTTCCATGGCGGCCTTGATCTCCTTGGTGGAGCGAAAACGGCTCATCTCCGCCACGCGCACCGGCCATTTGCCAAAGCGGTCGGCGATGTTTTGATAGTGCTGCTCGGCCAGCAGCGTGGTGGGCGCCAGGATGGCCACTTGCTTGCCGCCCATCACCGCCACAAATGCCGCACGCAGCGCGACCTCGGTCTTGCCAAAGCCCACGTCGCCGCACACCAGGCGATCCATGGGTTTGGGGCTGATCATGTCTTGGATGACCGCATGGATGGCGGCCCGCTGGTCCGCCGTTTCCTCGAAGCCAAAGCTGGTGGCAAAGGCTTCGTAGTCCTGCGGCGAGTAGCGGAAGGCATGGCCCTCGCGCGCGGCGCGGCGGGCGTAGAGGTTGAGCAACTCGGCGGCGGTGTCGCGCACCTGCTCGGCGGCTTTGCGCTTGGCCTTCTCCCACTGGCCAGAGCCCAGGCGGTGCAGCGGTGCTTCTTCAGCGCTGACGCCGGTGTAGCGGCTGATCAGGTGCAACTGGGCCACAGGCACATAGAGTGTGGCGTCATCAGCATATTTCAGATGCAAAAACTCGCTGGCACCGTCGCCAATGTCGATATTGATCAGGCCCTGGTAGCGGCCGATGCCGTGGTTGTTGTGCACCACGGGGTCGCCAACTTTCAGCTCCGACAGGTCTTTGATCAGCGCATTGACATCGCTGACTTGCTCTTGCTTGCGCCGCCGGCGGGTGGTGGGCGTGGTGGCGAAGAGTTCGGTCTCGGTGAACAGCTGCAGCACCCGATCTTGCTCAGGCTCATGCCAGAAGAAGCCGGCCGCCAGGGGCGCTGCCGTGATGGCGAATTTCTCCGGGCTGCCCAAAAACTCCGCCAGCGTGCCAACCGAGGGCGGGTCGATCTTGTTGTCGCGCAGCAGCTCCAGCAGGCTCTCGCGGCGGCCTTCACTCTCGGCCACGAGCAGCACGCGGTGAGGCGTGCTTTTCAGGTGAGCGGACAAACGGGCCAGGGGCTCCTGCGCGCCGCGTTCGATGCTGACGTCGGGCAGGGGACGTGCCACCTCGGACGTCTGCTCGGAGGTAATCGTGCCGCGAATGGCCAGCACCGGGTGGCTGTGCGTGAGGGCAAAGAACTCCTCGACCTTCAGGAAGATTTCTTCCGGCGGCAGGATGGGCCGCTCCGGGTCGTGCTGCAAAAAGCGGTGGCGTTCACGGGTGTCTGTCCAGAAGCGGTTCAGCGCTTCGTCCACCTCGCCGTGCAAAGCCAGGGCGGCGTGCTCTCCCAAAAATTCGAAAATGCTGGCCGTTTGTTCGAAGAACACCGGCAGAAAATATTCAATGCCGCCGGTGGCAATGCCCGTGGCCATGTCTTTGTAGATGCGCGAGCGGGTCGGGTCGCCCTCCATCTTCTCGCGCCAGCGGGCGCGAAAATTTTGCCGCGCCGTTTCATCCATCGGAAACTCGCGCCCGGGCAGCAGGCGCACCTCAGGCACTGGGTACAGGCTGCGCTGGCTGTCGGGGTCAAAGGTGCGAATGGAGTCCACCTCGTCACCAAACAGGTCGACCCGGTAGGGCACCAGCGAGCCCATGGGGAACAGGTCGATCAGCCCCCCCCGCACCGCGTACTCACCCGGCGACACCACCTGGCTGACATGGGTGTAGCCGCCCAGCGTGAGCTGAGATTTGAGGCTGGCTTCATCCAGGCGTTGCTTGGTCTTGAAGTGGAAGGTGGTAGCAGCGAGAAAGGCGGGCGGCGCCAAGCGCGTGAGCGCCGTGGTGGCGGGCAGCAGCACCACGTCAGCCTCCCGCTGATCGGCGGGCTTTCCTTGTGATTGCAGCAAACGCCACAGCGTGGCCAGCCGCTCGGAGATCAGGTCCTGATGGGGCGAAAACGTGTCGTAGGGCAGTGTCTCCCAGTCCGGAAATACGGCCACGCGCAAGTCGGGCGCAAAGAAATTCAGTTCATCTTCTAGCCGCTGCGTGTCGCCCGGCTCAGCCGTGATGATTGCGGTGATGCGGCCCGCGGCCATTTGTGCCATGGCATAACGCGCCAGCACCATGGCGTCGGCGGAACCGGTAGGGCGGGCGACGGTAAATTTTTTGCCGGGGGAGATCTGGGGTAGCTGCATATCGGGCGCACCAATGAAAACAGCCCCGAGCGGGGCTGGGGGCTGTGGTCATTGTAGGCAAGCTGTCAGTGGCTTGCCGGCCGTCCATCGGTAAATGGCGGAGATTGGGGGCGTTTCAGCGCGAGGAGTTGCGACCGCCGCGACGGGTCACCAGCGCCATGCCGCCCAGGGCCGCCAGCACCAGGACCATGCTGGCTGGCTCAGGCACATTGGCCGCTTGCAGCGCTGGGCTCAGCCCGTCGTTGGCGGCAATGGTCCGGTAGCCGGCACCCTTGATGTTGAACTGCGCCTGTTGACCGCCATCGCAGCAGTTTTCAAGGCCGAAAATCTGCAGGGTATGCAGACCTTCGGTCAGGCTGATATTGCTGAAGACGAAGGCCTGATTGGTGTTGCTGTAGCTGCCGTTCCACCACATGTCATTGGACTTGAAGCCCAGTGCCAAGCCGTCCAGAAAAACCGCGCCGCCCTTGCCAAAGTCGGTACCGGCACGCAGACCCCAGTTGCCTGCATTCGCGGCGCTGACGTCGAAGTTCACTGTGAACCGGTAGGCCAGGTTGCTGTTGGAGCCACCAAATACTGCGCTGTTGCTCAGGTTGTTGTAGGTGCTGACCGTGGCGTGCTTGGCGCCGGTCTGGCCGACTGCCGCGTTGACAACGGTTTTATAGGCCTCGGCGCTGCTTTGTGCCGCTGCGGTCGAGTAGGCCGCGTCGAAAGTGATGATGCTGGCGTGCGCGCTGGCGGCAAATATGAAGGCAGTCAGGGCCAGGCTTTTGGAGATCGAGATAGGCATTGTTCGATTAACGGGTTATTTAGACGGTGCAGCGCGTACGCATCAGAGTCGCCAATATAAGCAATAACCCTTGACTGCCAGCCCCCTCAATCACAGGGTTGAGCGGCAGCAATCTGGCAATTTGTCACGCATTTGTGCGAGCAGCGTGCGCGTGATGCCTGCGACGGCCGAAGTACGCGTGGGGCGCGTGGCGCACCTCGTCGCTCAAATCCGCTTCAGATGCACGATGTGCGCTGACGGCGCACCGGCACTTCTTGCCCTCAACTGGCCGCAGCCGCCGTCCACGTCTTGACCCGCTGAGTCTCGCAGTTTGGTCAAAATGCCCTGGCGGTGCAGCTCGGCCGCGATTGCGCGTGCCTTGTCCCAGCTGGGCCGCCGAAAGGGCAGGTCAGGGATGGTGTTGTAAGGGATCATGTTCAGCAGCGCGTACTTGCCTTTGAGCAGGCGCACGATGCCATCGAGTTCGTCCTGGCCGTCATTGACGCCGTCCAGCAAGGTCCATTGGTACTGGATGGGGTAGCCGCTGCCGCGTGCATAGTGCTCCCCCAGGTCTACCAGTTCTTGGGGCGTGAGGCGCGGCGCGCGGGGCAGCAGTTGTTCTCGCAGCGCGGGCTTGGTGGTGTGGAGGGAGAGGGCCAGCGCGGGCTTGACGGTCTCGTTGGGCAGCCGTTCGAACACGCGGCGGTCGCCCACGGTGGACAACACCAGGCTCTTGTGACCGATGTCGCCTTCGCTGCCCAGCAGGTCGATGGCTTCGAGCACGTTGTCCAGGTTGTGCGCGGGCTCGCCCATGCCCATGAACACGACCTTCTTGACCTTTCTGAGGCGCCGCGCCTGTACCACCTGCGCCACCATCTCGGCGCTGCTGACCTGGCGAATGAGCCCTTCACGTCCCGTCATGCAGAACTGGCAGCCCACCGCACAGCCCACCTGGCTGGAGATGCAGACCCCATCGCGGGGCAACAGCACGGTTTCTACCGTCAGGCCGTCGCGCAGCCCCAGCAGCAGGCGGGCGGAGCCGTCTACGCCGGGATGGCTGGAGATCATGTTGGTCAGTGTTGATAACTCGGTATCCAGGCGGTCCAATTCTTGCCGCAGGGCCAGCGGCAGAAAGTCTTGGCTCTTGCGCCGGCCGCTGTCGTGCGCGCGCAGGCGCACCCAGTCGCGCAACACACGTTGCACGTGAACCGGTTTGGCGCCCAGCGCGCGCAGGCGCTGGCGGATGTCTTCAATTTGCATGGGCTGCGGAGTTTAGGCGAGACCGCCCAAAGCGGAGGCTTGCATCTGTTTTGACCGCCGCTGCGGCGGGGCCATTGCGCATGGCTTTATAGAATGCCCTCATGACGACATTTCCTGTGGGCCTGCAGCCCCAATGCTATGCCTTGGTGCCGGCTGCCGGCGTGGGCGCGCGCGCTGGTACGGCCGTGCCCAAGCAATACGTGCCGCTGGCTGGCAAGGCCATGATGGCGCACACGCTGGAGGCGTTGCTGCAGGTGGAGCGCGTGGCTGCCACGCTGGTGGTGCTGTCGCCGCAGGACGATCAGTTCGAAGTGGCGGTGCCGGGTTTCACCGGTGAGCGCGCCTGGGTGGCTCGGGTGGGCGGCAAAAGCCGTGCGCAATCGGTAGCCCAGGGGTTGGACGAATTGCTCGCGCGCGGCGCCCAAGCCCACGATTGGGTGCTGGTGCATGATGCGGCGCGGTGCTTGTTGCGGCCTGAATGGGTCGATCGCCTGATTGATGCCTGCTGGGAAGACGAGGTGGGCGGTTTGCTGGCCTTGCCGGTGGCAGATACTTTGAAATCGTCTCGAAATGGGCGCGTTGCCGCCACCGTGGACCGCCGTGAAAAGTGGGCGGCCCAGACGCCACAGATGTTTCGTCTCGGCCTGCTGCGGCCCGCGCTGGCCAATTTGAATGAGGCCATCACCGATGAAGCGAGTGCGGTGGAGGCGCTGGGGCATCAACCGTTGTTGGTGGAAAGCCCCATGGAAAACTTCAAGCTCACCTGGCCGGCAGATTTCTCCATGGCTGAAGCCTTGTTGAAGAGCCGGGTTTGATGCACGCCTTTTTGGAAACCTCATGACTGAAACAAAATTTCCTTCGTCTTCGCCGATTCGCCCCGTGCAATTGCCGGCTTTGCGCATTGGTGAGGGCTGGGACACGCATGTGCTGGTGACCGGGCGCCCCTTGATCTTGGGCGGCGTGACGATCCCTCACACCCATGGACTGCTGGGGCACTCCGATGCCGACGCGCTGGCGCACGCGATCACCGATGCTTTGCTGGGCGCGGCAGCGTTGGGTGATATCGGTCAGTTGTTTCCCGACACGGCGGCGGAGTTCAAGGGGGCGGATTCCATGGTCTTGCTGGCGCTGGCCTATGCGCGGGTGCGTGAAGCGGGTTGGCAAATCGTGAACATCGACTCGACCATCAAAGCGCAGGCGCCCAAGATGGCTCCGCATATTCCCGCTATGCGTGCCCGTTTGGCGGCAGCGTTAGGCCTCGATGCGGGGCAGGTCAACGTCAAGGCCAAGACCGCTGAAAAAATGGGCCCGGTGGGCGAAGGTTTGGCGATGGAGGCGCACGCGGTGTGCCTGCTGGCCGGCGTTTGAAGGCGGGCTGACTCTCAGCGACTCAGCTGGCTTTTTGCAGGCGGATCGACGTCAGTAGGCCGCCATCTTCAGCGTTGCAAATATCCAATTGCCCGCCGAGGCGCTGTACCGATTTTTCAACAATCGCCAGGCCCAGGCCTGCACCGGTCGCCGCCGTGCGTGCGGCGTCGCCTCGAAAGAATGGCGTGGTGAGCCGCGCCATCTTGTCTTGCGGAACACCCGGGCCGAAATCGCGCACCTGCAAGGTGATCCACGGCCCTTGTAGGACGTGGCTGACTTCCACCAAGGTGGGCAAGCCGGGCGCGTGGCCATAGCGGCGGGCGTTTTCGAACAGGTTCAATAGCACCCGCGCCAGCTCGGTTTCATCGGCCCAAACTTTCAAACCCATCGGTAGCAGCACGCGAATGCGGATCTGGTCCAGGTTGCGAAAGCCTTGCGCTTCGTGCTCCACCACCTCGGTCAAATCGAGCGGCTGCAGTTGCAGCTCGGACGGGCGGGCGTAGTCCATGAACTTGTTGATGATGGCGTCTAGCTGCTCGATGTCGTGCGCCATAAATTGGCGGGCTTGCTCATCCGCCACGCTCATCTCGGTTTCAAGCCGCAGTCGGGCCAGCGGAGTACGGAGGTCGTGCGAAATGCCAGCGAGCATGACGGTGCGGTCTTCTTCCATCTTGGCCAGTTCACGGGCCATGCGGTTGAAGCCCATATTGACCTCGCGGATCTCGCTGGTGCGGGTGCTTTCGTCGAGGCGGGAGTCGTATTCGCCCTCGCGGATGCGATGCGCGGCGAAGCTGAGTTCTCTCAGCGGTTGGTTGATCAGCCGCGTGATCAAGGCGGAGCCGAGCGCTGTGGCCACCAGTGCGACGCCCAGCCACCATGCGTTGTTGGGCAAGGAGACGGATAGGGGGGCCGCACTGGTTTGCAGCCAAAAACTGTCGTTGCCCATGCGAAACCGGACCCACAGACCCGGCTCGCCATTGACACTGCGTGCCACCACGGTGTCGGGCCCCAGTCGCATGCGCAACTCTGCGGCCAATTGCTTGGCAAAGGCGTTGGCGTCGTAAGGCTGCCACCGGTCTTGTTGCTCGGCCACGCGGACTTGCACGGCTTCACTTCGTGCCAGCGTGGACAACACGGCTACGCGGTTGATGCTGTCCGTTTCAGCCAGCGCCACCCGGCTCAGGTTCACCAGGCCCGCCAACTGTTGCGCGGACTCCAGGGCCCGCGGCTCGGCCTCCAGGACTTTGAAGGTTTGTTGCCAGGCCAACACACCACCCGACAAGAGCAAGGCGAGCAGGGCGAAGGTGCGCCAGAAAAGATTGAGCGCCAGGCGGGGCTTGGCGATTTCCAACATCATCCCGCCGGGGTGGCTTCGTCAGGTACAAAGACATAACCGACACCCCATACGGTCTGGATGTAGCGTGGTTGCGTGGGGTCGTCTTCCAGCAACTTACGCAGGCGAGAGACTTGAACGTCTAGGCTGCGGTCAAACGGTTCGAACTCACGGCCACGTGCCAGTTGCGCCAGCTTGTCGCGCGAGAGTGGTTGGCGTGGGTGCCGTACCAGGGCCTTGAGCATGGAAAACTCACCGGTGGTGAGTGGCAGTACTTCGCCCCTTTTGGACAGGCGCCGTTGCGCCAAGTCGAACTCAAAGGCACCAAAGGTCACGGTCGCGGCTTCAAGCGAGGGCGCCCCTGGTGCTTCGGGCGTGGGGCGGCGGCGCAACACCGCATTGATGCGAGCCAGCAGTTCACGCGGGTTGAAGGGCTTGGAGAGATAGTCGTCCGCACCCACTTCCAGGCCGACGATGCGGTCCACCTCTTCGACCTTGGCGGTCAGCATGATGATGGGCGTATTGTCATTGCCCGCGCGCAGTCGGCGGCAAATGGTCAGCCCGTCTTCACCGGGCAGCATCAGGTCAAGCACGATCAAATCGACGGTTTCACGCGTCAATTGGCGGTTGAGGCTTCGCGCATCTTCGGCCAGCAGCACATCAAAACCCTCTTGCGTCAGGTAACGGCGCAAGAGGTCGCGGATACGGGCGTCGTCGTCGACCACCAGGATGCGGTTGGCTCTGGTATTGCTCGGGCTGTTCATGATGTTGCGCAGTGGGCCGCGATGGCGGCTGAATTTGTAACAGAGCGATTGTGCTGCGTTTTTCGCCGTTTTGGCGGGCGGATAGCGGCCGTTACAGCTCCGTAACAAATAGGATGGACGGTGTAGAGCGTATCGTGATGGCCAAGGCTTGCAATGCAGCGCTGCGGCCTTAAGCTCTGGTGGTCTGTCGTTGGTGAATCGATTTTGAATGTTCTTGAGGAGGCCTTGATGTCGTTTCAAACTTTGAAGATATTGCCTACATTGCCCATCCTGATGCTGTGGGTGGTGGCCGTGTCGAGCCCTCTGGCTCAGGCCGCACCGGGGCAACCTGGGGCGGATGGCTTGCCACGCGATCGTCTGAATCTGCAGGCCTCCGCCAGTGTGGAGGTGGCGCGCGATGTGCTGGGCGTTGTGTTTTCAACCACCAAGGAGGGCAGTGATGCCGCGGCTGTGCAGACGGCGTTGAAGCAGGCTTTGGACGCTGCGTTGAGCGAGGCCCGCAAGGTGGCCAAATCCGGCCAGATTGAGGTGCAGGCGGGCAACTTCTCGCTGTATCCGCGTTACGCCCCAAAGGGAGGTATCAACGGCTGGCAGGGTTCAGCCGAGTTGCTGGTGGAAGGCAAGGACATGGCTGGCATCGGCCAACTGACGGGCCGTATCAACACCATGACGATTTCCAGGGTGAGCTACAACCTCTCGAAGGATCAGCGCCAGAAGGTGGAGGCCGATGTGGTCGGCCGGGCCATTGCCAATTTCAAATTGCGGGCGGCCGATTACGCCCAGCAGTTCGGCTATGGGGGCTACAGCATTGGCGAAGTCAATGTGAACACACAAGACATCGGCCCCGTGCCCATGGCCGCGCCGCAAGCACGCTTCAAAGCCATGGCCGCTTCAGCCGACGAGGCTCTGCCGGTGGAGTCCGGCAAGGCTACCGTAGCTGTGACGGTCAATGGGTCGGTGGTGATGACGCTGCGTTGATGGCCGTGCGCGTGCTTATCCACCCGCTTTTGCATCTATGGGGCCAGCTCCTGCCTCGGGCAAATCAAAGCATGCGCTGGGCTCCTGCACACTAGATGAACCCCCACAAGACGTACTCATTTCGAAAGGACGCGCTTTCATGACCCAGCCGCAACTCAAACATGTGCAATCCTTGGGCAACTCAGGCTTGTATCGCATGGCGTACTGGGAGTGGGCCTATGGCGGCCCGGCGTTGCCCGAAGGGGTGACGCCTCCCGTGCTGGTATGCGTTCATGGGCTCTCGCGGCAGGGACGTGATTTCGACACCCTGGCCCGCGCCATGCAGGCGCGCTACCGGGTGATCTGCCCTGATGTGGTGGGCCGTGGCCAGTCGGCGTGGCTGAGCAACCCGGCGGGCTATCAGGTTCCGGCCTATGTGGCGGATATGGTGACGTTGCTGGCGCGTCTGGACGTTCCGCAAGTGGATTGGGTGGGGACGTCGATGGGCGGGCTGATCGGCATGGGGCTGGCTGCCTTGCCTGGCAATCCGATACGGCGCTTGGTGCTGAATGATGTCGGCCCCACACTCGACTTTGAGGCCTTGCAGCGCATCGGCCGTTACCTGGGGCAGCCCAAAGTCTTCGAGTCGTTGGACGAGGGCGCTGCATATCTGGCCAGCATTTCGCAGAGCTTCGGTCCGCACACGCCAGAGCAATGGGCCGCCTTGTCTGCACCCATGTTGAAGGCGTTGCCGGGTCAGGTGGGGCGCTTCTCGCTGCATTACGACCCCGCCATTGCGCTGCCCTTTGCGTCTATGACCGAGGAGTTGGTGCGGCAAGGGTCGGCTGCGCTGTGGCAGACCTACGACGCCATCTCTTGCCCAACGCTGCTGCTGCGGGGACACGAGTCTGACCTGCTTTCTCTCAAGACTGCCCATGCCATGGGCGAACGCGGGCCGTGCGCCCGCTTGAAGGAGTTTGACGGCGTGGGGCACGCACCGACCTTGGTGCATGCCGAGCAGATCAATGCGGTTGCCGAGTTTCTGGGCGCGGCATGATGTCACCTTGAATCCATGCAGTTAGACGAAGAAGTCGTAGAAGTAGATGAAGACCGGTTTAACCCCTTTAGGCCTAACAGGTGCAGTTGCCACCCCGAACGCGGCACCGATTGTTGCCCTGGTGGATGTCGAGTTGGCTGAACCCGGCCACGGCTTGATGCCGAGCCCGGCAGCGGCCCCGCTAGGTCGGGACGCCGTGGCCCGCGCCCGGGCGTTTGCCGAACCGCTGTTGATGGCGCAAGCGCTAGACACGGGCGAAGAGGCGCTGGTCCACGCTGACGGGGTGGCGGCCATTCTGGCCGCTATTGGCGCTGCGCCTTCCATGCAAGCCGCCGCGTACCTGGTTTACGCCGGGGACTACCTCAACAAGCCTGAAGAGGTGGTCGCCAAGGCCTTTGGCGAGTCCTACGCGAGCTTGGTGACGCATACCCGCCGTCTGGTTCAGATTCAGCGTGCCGCGCGTGAAGCCAAGGTGGACCAGGAGCGGCGATCCGAGCAGACTGAGCGTGTGCGCAAGATGCTGCTGGCCTTCTCGCGGGATCTGCGCGTGGTGCTGCTGCGGCTGGCCTCACGCTTGCAAACTCTGCGCTTTTTTGCGCAGAGCAAAAGGAGTTGCCCCGCCAACTTGGCGCTTGAATCCCAACAGGTGTTCGCGCCGCTGGCCAACCGCCTGGGCATCTGGCAAATCAAATGGGAAATTGAAGACCTGTCATTTCGTTTTCTTCAACCCCAAGCCTACCGTGATCTGGCCCGCGCCCTGGACGAAACGCGGGTGGCCCGGGAGCAGGGCGTTGAGAGTGCACGCGCCGATTTGCAGGCCGGATTGCGGGCGCAAGGCATTGCGGCCCAAGTGCAAGGGCGACCCAAGCATCTGTACAGTATCTACAAAAAAATGCAAGGCAAGGGCCTGACGCTGGCCCGCGTGTTTGACCTGCGCGCCCTGCGCGTGATCGTGCCCGACCTGATGGCGTGTTATGCCACCTTGAGTTGGCTGCACGAGGCCTACACCCCCGTGGCGGGTGAGTTTGATGACTACATTGCCCGTCCCAAGCCCAATGGCTATCAATCGCTGCACACGGTTGTACTGGGTGCCGATGGGCGCGCCACGGAAGTTCAGATTCGCACCCAGGCCATGCACGACCATGCCGAGCACGGCGTGGCCGCCCATTGGGCTTACAAGGAGGCGGGCGCCCGGGGTTACGCCGGCGTGAGTGCTGCGGGCGAGTTCGAAGATCAGGTGGCGCAGGCGCGCAAGGCGGTACTGCGTCAATTGCTTGCCTGGGAGCGTGATCTGGCGCATGGGGCGACCGAGGAGGAGCACGCCGACAGTGAGGCAAAGGCCGCCCGAGGCGATGGCCTTGGTGCTGCTGCAGGCGCAGGTTCAAACGACACGAATCGCGCTGCCAGCGAAAAGAGCCTCACGTTTGATGACCGTATCTATGTGTTCACACCGCAGGCCACGATTGTTGAATTGACTGCCGGTGCTTCACCCATCGACTTCGCTTACGCAGTTCACACTGACCTGGGGCACCGCTGCCGTGGCGCCAAAGTGGATGGCCAAATCGTGCCCCTGGGAACGCCCTTGCAAAGCGGGCAGACCGTGGAAATAACGGCCGCCAAAGAAGGCGGCCCTTCGCTGGACTGGTTGCATCTCGAGTCCGGTTATCTGCGCAGCCCACGCTCCCGCGCCAAGGTGCGCGCCTGGTTCAATGCGCAAGCTCAGGCCCAAACCATTGCACGGGGCCGTGAGGCCGTGGAAAAGCTGCTGCAGCGCGAAGGCCGCACGGCCATCAAACTTGAAGACTTGGCCGGGCGCCTGGGTTTCAAGAATGCCGACGCCTTGTTCGAGTTAGTGGGCAAAGACGAATACTCGCTGCGCAATATCGAACAACTCCTGCGCCCCACCGTGCAAGAGCCCCTGTCCGACGAATTGCTTGCGCAGCGAATGAGCAAAGGGGAGGGCAAAGCTCCTCGGGGCGGGGTGTTGGTGGTGGGGGTCGATTCCTTGCTGACCAACCTTGCGCGTTGCTGCCGACCAGCGCCACCCGATCAAATTGGCGGTTATGTGACGCGCGGCAAAGGCGTGGCCATCCATCGCTGCGATTGCATCAATTTTCGCCAGATGGCCCAGCGTTCCCCCGAACGTGTGATCGACGTGACCTGGGGCGGGGATGAGGTCGCAGGGCCCAAGGGCAAGGGGGCTGCGCTTTATCCGGTCGACGTGATCGTCGAGTCATCCGATCGGCAAGGTTTGCTGCGTGACGTGCTTGAAGTGCTGGCCAAAGAGAAGATGAATGTCATTGCAGTCAACACCCAGTCTGTCAAACAAACGCGGGGAGAAACCGCCTGGATGAACTTCACCGTCGAGGTGGCCGACTCAGGGCGCTTGGCGCAAGTGCTGCGCAGCGTGACACAAGTGCCAGGCGTTCGTGCCGCCCGGCGCAAGTGAAGTCTTGTAGGGCTCACACCCTTCAGCCCCTCTCGCTTTCGCATGCACCGAGTACCTGCTCATGAACTTGATTGTCGAAAATTTGCAGACAGTGCTTGCGCACTCCAAAAAATGCATGCTATACTGCGAAGCTCTTGAGGCGCGTAGCTCAGCTGGTTAGAGCACCACCTTGACATGGTGGGGGTCGTTGGTTCGAGTCCAATCGCGCCTACCAAACACGCAAGTCGTAAGGTAGGCGTTACTCTCAAGTAACGTTGAAGCAAAGCCCGGTAGATCATTGATCTGTCGGGCTTTTTGCTTTGCGTTTGCCAATCGGTTTGGTGAGTCGGCTTGGTGCCGACTTCACTCGGGGCTATTTTTCCAAAACGTAGGTCCCGGGGGCGGCACCCAGAGGTTTGTGTTTGCGTGAACCTAGCTTTTTGGGAGCTTCAATCCAGTCGCCAGATTTACCTTGAATCCATTCGCGCCAATGCGGCCACCAACTGCCTTCTTTTCTGGACGCTTGCGCCTGGGCCGCCCAGGTGACTGGATCCTCCGTGTTGGCCGTTCCTTCGAAGAAATAGGACTTGGGGATTCCGGGTGGGTTGATCATGCTTTGCAAGTGCCCGGCGTTGGCGAGGATGAAGATGGAGTTGGGCCCAAACAGACGGGCTGTTCCGTAGCAGGCACGCCACGGCGTGATGTGATCAGTCAACCCTGCTACGACGTAGGCATTGACGCGTACTTGTGAAAAATCGATAGCCAAGCCGTCAATCTCTAATGCGCCGGGGTTGACGTAGGGATTTTTTTCCATCATTTCGATGAGGTCGCAATGGTACTGGCCGGGGAGTCGGGTGGTGTCGGCGTTCCAGGCCAAGATGTCATAGGCTGGCGGGCTGTTGCCCAGGAGATAGTTGTTCACCCAATAGTTCCAGATCAGATCGTTCGGGCGCAGCCAGGCGAACATGGAGGCCATTTCCTCCCCGGTCACGATGCCTCGGCGCCGTGAACGAGCTTTGGCTGCTCGCAAAGCTTCTGGCGAACTGAATAGGCCGAGGGTCGAATCTTCGATAGCTGCTTCCGTGTTTAGAACGCAAACGGCCCATGACGTGTTCGCCACCTTGTGCTCCCCGCGTGCTGCCAGCCATCCGAGGTAGGCGGCAAGGGTCATGCCCCCTGAGCAACTGCCCCACATATTGACGTCGGGACTTCCCGTGATTTCGCAGGTGGCGTTGACGGCAATGTCGAGTGCCTTCACGTAGTCAGTCAAGCCCCAGTGGCGTTGTTCGAGAGTGGGGTTGCGCCAACTGACAACGAACAGTTGCACGCCGCTATCGCAGGCCCATTTCACCAAGCTCTTGTCGGGTGAAAGGTCCATGGCGTAATACTTGTTGACCTGAGGCGGGGACATCACCAGGGGCCGCTGCATCACTGTCGATGTGCTGGGGGTGAATTGAAGTAACTCGAACATCTCGTGCCGCAGCACCACTTGGCCGACGGACGTTGCCACATTCACGCCGACCTTGAACGGCGTGGTGTCAACTTGCGACGGCAGCATGTGGTTGTAGCGCAAGTCGTGGACCAGATTTTTCAGGCCCTTGACGAGGTTGTCACCGCCGGTATCCACGATTTTTCGCACTGCGGAGGGGTTGCCCAATACCCAGTTGGATGGCGCAAGCGCATCGGTTACCAGGGAGGCGAAGAAGTGGGCCCGCCCCTTGTCTTTGCTCGTCAACTCGGACTGGTCGATGAATTGCCCCAATTCTTTTTGTGTCAGCAGGAAGGCTTGCAACAAACGCTTGTACAAGACGTTGCCCTGCCACGCGGGGTCGGAGAAGCGGCGATCTTTGGGCTCGGCGGCCAATTGGGAGTTCCCTCGCACAACGCGCCCCAACTCTTTCAGATAGAGCGCATAGTTTGCGCCGGCCTTGCGTGGTGACACCACGACTGCTTTGAGCAAGGCCTTGGCCGCGGTGGCCATATCACCCCCTCTGACGCCAATCAAGGGATTGAAAGCCATGGCGTGATCTTCCGGGGCTCGGTCGACTTGCGCCACGGCGGACGTGCGTGCTTGAGGTGCTGCGGCAGGCAAAGGCCTGGTCACAACGGGCGGGGCGGCTTTATCTCGGGGCGGCGGCCGGGTTGCCGCTGCGGGGGACGAGCGTTGGATTCTTTTCCTGGGGACATTCATCCCGGGGAACAAGGTGGGCGCATCACCTGCTGCTTTGCCTTGCCGGTGCGTCCGGCGGCCCGCCGTGGCGGACGGCGCCGAGTCGGAATTTTTGATCGAAGGATTCGTTACCGCTTTGGATCGGGTGCTGGCCATATCAGCTTGTCTCCGTTTGAATTGTCGTCGGGTCAGGCCCCTGCGCCTGACCCAGTGAAAAGCCCGCGAGTCAGAGCCCAACCGATTTGGATGTTGGCGAATTCAGGCCTTGTGGCTCAGTGCGTGCGGACGGGTTGGGCTTGGGTTAGGGCTCAGCTGAGGAGTGCCAGCGAAGTGGCAATGAGTGCGGGCTTGTCCTGCCCTTCAATTTCGATGGTGTTCTCACTTGTGGTCAGGTAGCGGCCATCACCTTTGTCCAGAACTGAGACAAGCGTGATGCGATTGCGCACGCGCTGTCCGGCGCGGACAGGCGCCAGAAACCGAACCTTTTCCAGCCCGTAGTTGACGGCTTGTTTCAGGCTGACCAGTCCATTGAGGACTTCGAAGGTGGTGGGGGCAAGCAGGGAAAGAGTCAGGTAGCCATGGGCTATTGTTCCGCCAAAGGGGCTTTCGCGCTGGGCGCGCGGTACATCGATGTGAATCCATTGCGTGTCGCCAGAACAGTCGGCGAAGGCGTTGATGCGCGGTTGATCCAGTGTGATCCAACTGGAAACGCCGAGCTCCGTGTTGACGCGCGACAGCAGGGCAGACGGTGCGATGGTGGATGGGTGTGAATGGGTGGGCATTTCATCTCCTCAGGGTTTTGTATTTGTAGGGCGTTGCTAGGGGCGTTGCAGAAACTCACGAATGGCGCTGACTGATTCCTGCATGCGGGTCAGAAGAAAGAGGTGCCCGCAGTCGAATACTTTGAGTTCACTGTTTGGAATCAGGCGATTCATCAGCCGTGCGTTGATCAATGGAATCAAGGGGTCATCATTGCCGGCCATTACCAAGGTGGGTTGATTCAGGCGATGTAACCAATGAATGCTGGTCCAGCCCGTCATGGCCGCAATTTGGAGGTAGTACCCCAGCTTTGACTGCCATTTGACGTGGCCAAAAAACTGTGCGGCGGCACCGGGGTTGGCGCGAAAGTCGCCGCCGTAGATGTCGCCCGAAATTTGCTTGATATAGCTTCGGCTGATGTAACGGCGTGGGGTGGCCATCTTGAGCAAGACGCTGGGTCGCGCCGGCACCATGAATACGCCTGTGGCGGTGGCGCACAAGATCAATCGCCTGCAGCGATCTGGCGCTGTGTGTGCAAATTCCTGGGCGGCCCCGCCGCCCCAGGAGATGCCCAGTACATCGCAGGTTTTGTGTCCAAAATGGTCGAGAACGCCGCAGGCCAATTCAATGATGGTGTCCAGACGGTAAGGGCGCTTGGGCATGAGCGAGTGACCGACACCCGGGATGTCGAAGGTAATTACTTCGCGCTCAGGAAGTGCCCGCGCCAGAGGCGCTAGGAGTTCAATGTTGCCGCCAATGCCGTTGAAAAGGAGCAGCGGCACCCCGCGACCCAGACCGGGTTGGCGGCCGACTCGCAGCACCTGTGCGCCAACGTGCAGCATTTCGATATTGAAGGCACCACCGGCTTGAGGCGGTGCCGCCGACACGGCGTCAAGGTCATGGGCGGCGGGCCGGGGCAAGGTGGAGGCGTTTTGCATCACGAGGTCGTCAGGTTATGTGAGAGGGCACTGCTGCAACTGGGTGACGCTCGGCTCATTGCAGGTCTCTCAGCTCGCGACGCAATATCTTGCCAACGGTTGACTTGGGGAGCGACTCCATGAAGCGGACACGCCGAGGTATCTTGTAGCCCGTCAGTTGCGATCGGCAGTGGTCAAGCACAGTCTTTTCCGTCAGCGCAGACGAAGAGGTCTTCACGACAAAGAGTTGTACGGACTCACCTGATTTTTCGTCTGGCACACCGATACAGGCACATTCGACAACACCCGGGCAACTGGCGGCCACGGCTTCGATTTCGTTCGGGAATACATTGAATCCGGAGACGATGATCATGTCTTTCTTGCGGTCAACGATCTTGAGGAAGCCTTTTTCGTCGAAGACGCCGATGTCGCCGGTGCGAAAGTAGCCGTCATTGGTAAAGGCCGTGGCATTGGCTTGCGGCTGTTGCCAGTAGCCGCGCATGACTTGGGGCCCCTTGACGCAAATTTCGCCAGCCTCCCCAAGGCTCACTTCGAGATCCTGGTCGTCAAGCAACTTGATATCTGTAGAGGGCATGGGCAGGCCAGTGGTGCCCGTAAATGCCTGGATATAGGCCGGATTGAAGCTCACCACGGGTGAGGTTTCGGAGAGGCCATATCCTTCGCGAATGAAGTTGCCGGTGATTTGTTGCCAGCGCTGGGAGGTGGCGCCCACCACGGCAGCGCCACCCCCGACCGCCAATTTCAGACGAGACCAGTCCACCTCGCTGATTTTGGGGTGTTGGACCAAGCCGGCATACAAGGAGTTGACGCCCACGAAGATGGTGGGCCGAGCTTGACGGATGGTGTCGACAAAGCCATCCATATCACGGGGATTTGCAACCAGCCAATTCAGGGCGCCCACTGAGAAGTACGCCAGGGACATGGTTAAGGCGAAGATGTGATAAACCGGAATTGCCGTGACCAGGGATTCGGCGCCAGACACAATGGCCTCGGGCATGAAAGCCTTGTATTGCTCGATGTTGGCCACCAGGTTTCGATGGGAGAGCGCAGCCCCTTTGGACACGCCGGTGGTGCCGCCGGTGTACTGAAGAAAGATCAGGTCGCTGCCGCTGAGGGGCACCTTTTTGAAGGAACCTTGCGTGCCTTGTGCGATGGCGTCAGTGAGGGATACAACGGCCCCCAAACGTGGGTCAATCTCTGGGTTTGCCGGGGCGCTGGCCTCATCGCGAGGTTTGGCGTCGCCCAGGTCGACGCTCACGATAGATGCGACGCCGGTGGCTGCCTTGATTTCGGCGAGCGTAGCGAGTGCACTGGTGTGAAGCACGATCACTTTGACGCCCGCGTCATTGAGTTGGTGTGTCAGCTCCCGGGCGGTATAGAGCGGGTTCACATTCACCTGTACCGCCCCCACCCGGAGGATGCCCAGCATGGCAATCGGGAAGGACAGCACGTTGGGCATCATCAGCGCAATGCGATCACCTTTTTTGACACCTAGAGTGCCTTGCAGGTAGGCGGCGAATGCTTGCGACAGCCGATCCACATCGTTGTAGCTGAGAATCTTGCCAAAGGCCTTGAAGGCCGGCGCGTCAGCGTATTTCGTGATTGCTTCATCAATCAGATCGAGCACCGAGCGGTAGCGGTCGGGGTCAATTTCTGTCGGGATATTTCCATAGGACTCGGTCCAGTGTCGGGCGCTCATGTGTGTCTCCTGTCAGGTGAACAAACCGGCGCGATGAGGCGGCGCCGGTGCTGGCTTCTTTGGGAGACATTCTGTCGAGGGGCGTCTTGGGCGCCTATGCTGCAGCAGGACAAATTGCGCATCGAAACGGGCGCATCACCTAGGCATTACCCGGGCATCACCGGAGCATTGCGGATTAGCGCTGCTTACCGTTTCATTGCGTGCCGAACGGGTGTCAGCGGCGGAATTGCGCGGGTGTCTTGCCAGTCCACCGCTTGAAGGCGTGGCGAAAGCTGGCTGCCTCGCTGAAGCCTAGGGCCGCGGCGATGTCGCTGACACTAAGGGGGGATTGGCTCAGATAGTCCAGCGCGAGTGAGCGGCGCACATCGGCCAGCAGGGTGCTGTAGGCCGTTCCTTCTTCTTCAAGGTTGCGCCGCAGGGTTCTCGCATTCATGTTGAGGACTTTGGCGATGGCCTCAATGCTTGGAAATACGCCAGGCGTGCGCGTCAGGGCCTCGCATACTTTGCGAGACAGTCCCGCCCCGTGCTGGATGTCTTCGATCATTCGGGCACAAGTGGCTGACATTTCGCTCGCGGTGATGGGGTGTGCCAGTTGGGGTGGGCGGTCAAGCCATTTACGCTCGTATTGAAGTTCGTTGCGGGCTTGCTCGAACAGAACCGGGCAGCCGAACAGCGTCGACATTTCATCGGCATGGGGCGGGCGGGGCGCGGTACTTAGCACCTGAAGTGGCCGACACCAGTCGCCCATGGCGTCCTGAATCAGGGTGACGTGGATGGCGGCCTGCATTTCGAGCAGGCATACATAAAGATCGTGGTCCAGGTCAGGCAATTGCAGCGTGTCGAATGCGGGCAAATGCCAAGTTGCCGTGTCGCTCTCTTCGGTCCAATGGATTGGTAAAACGGGCGTGGCGAGTAGGCGATGCCGGAGTGATTGGTCAAAGGCAACGCGCAATGACGACGAGCACATCAGGGCGTAGCCGTACAAGCCGTAGCTGGTGGGCCGCAGGCGTCGGCCGACATGCAGAGCCCAGGCGGTGTGGTGGGTCAGCCGCTGGGCGTTGCGGCACACTGCCAGAAATTGGGCAAGCGAGGTGCGAGTGCCAGGATTTTCCAGCGCGTCCGCGGTCAGGTCGGTATGCGCCAGCATGTCGCCCGGCCTGACACCCTGCGCCGCGAGAACCTGAACGACCGCAAAAATTTTCAGCGGCGTGTAGATTTTTTCGAAGGCCGAAAACCGCGCTTGAGCGCGAGGCTTTTTGAGCTCTTGGGCGGGACGGGTCGATGGAGTGAGACGATCTTGCATCAGTCAGGCAGTACGACCAAGGGGCCGCACGGGAAGAAGGCCGTGAAGGGTTCGGAATGTGTATTGCGCATATCGGTGAGCCTGTGCAATGGTTTGAGCGAGTTTGAAGTCGCCACACATTGTTTCGGATGCAACGCCAAATACTGCAAGATGAATGTGCCTGATTTATGGGACATTCTCCATGATGACTTACCTGCAAGTGGCTGATTTTGCAGGGGCTGCCGCTCAGGTTCCGCCTGTTGCACAACGGTGAGTTGCCTTGTGCCAGAACGGTCGCAATATTTCCTTACATGCTGCTCATCTGGTGGCAACGCCTGGCGGTGACAGTGCGTGGTGTTTTGCTACTCAGGCAATTTCTCGGGCGCGGTATTTTTCGCCTGTGGCCATGCAAATCAGCTGAATGAAAATGCTTGCCCCCCGGATTCGTTGCGGGCGGATGAAAAGGATGGTATGAAATCTGTGAGTTCTGACGGCAATGCACCCCGGCGCCAAGCCGGGCTTAAGGCATGGATTTGGGGTGGTTTGCTGATTTTTTTGATGGCCGCGGGAGGCTATTGGCTGACACAGGTGCCCGCAGGAAAGGGCGGCGCGGTTGTGGAGATGGGCGGCCCCGGCGCCAAGGGCGGGGGGCGTACACAGCCGGTTACGGTGGGGGAAGTGCAGCGTCGTGATCTGCGCGTGGTGGTGAGCGCCATTGGCACGATTGCTGCGGCCAACACGGCTGTGGTCAGGCCCCGGGTGGACGGCGAACTCAAGGCCATTTACTTTGCGGAGGGCCAGTCGGTACGGGCTGGGCAAGTGCTGGCCCTGATTGACCCTCAGCCGTTTCAAATTGCCCTGAATCAAGCGCAAGGCGTTTTGACCCGCGATCAGGCGCAACTTCGCAATGCGCAATTGGATTTGCAGCGCTACCGCGATCTGGTCGCCAAAGAGGCGGCACCCAAGCAACAGTTGGACACCCAGGATGCGCTGGTTCAACAATTGCAGGGCACAGTGCTGACGGACCAGGCAGCCTTGGACAGCGCCAAGTTGCAACTGGCCTACACCCGCGTTGTAGCGCCTATCTCGGGCCTGGCGGGCTTGAAGCAGGCGGACCTGGGTAACATCGTTCATGCCAGTGACACCAACGGGCTGCTCAGCATTGCGCAGACGCGGCCGGTTTCTGTGATCTTCGCCATTCCGGATGCGCGTCTGCCCCAGCTTCGGGCGCAACTCGGCGCGCATACCCAGGTTAATGTGGAAGCCTGGGACCGAGCCCAGAAGTCACAGTTGGCCCAGGGCAAGGTTGCCAGCACGGACAACAGCATCGACACCACGACCGGCACGATCAAGGTCAAGGCCTTGTTTGCCAATGCCGACAACAGCCTGTTCCCGAACCAATTTGTCAACGTGCGTTTGTTGCTGGGCAACTTGCCTCAGACCTTGGCGGTACCCAGTGCCGCCGTTCAACGCGGTGCGCAAGGCAGTTATGTCTATGTGGTGGGGGACGGGAGTGTGGTCAGTTTGCGCAACGTGAGCATTGACGGCACCGATGGCGATTGGGTCGCGCTCCGAGGCGAGCTCAAACCCGGTGAAAAAGTGGTGACCGACGGCGCTGACCGCCTGCGCGATGGTGCCAAGGTGGAAGTGATCACCCCCGCCGATAAAGGTGCGGGCGGCGAAGCTACGCCGCGCAAGGGGAGGCATCGCGCCGCTGATGGTGCTGGTGCGGCCCAGCCCTCCACCCTTGCACCTGCATCTGCAACACGTTCGCCTTGAGTGCGCGCCCCCGGTTCGGACCCCACCCATGAGCGCAGTCAATCCATCACGCATTTTTATTGAACGCCCAGTGGCCACGTCCTTGTTGATGCTGGCCACTTTGTTGGCCGGGCTGCTGGCCTACCGTCTGTTGCCGGTGGCGGCTTTGCCGGAGGTGGACTACCCGACCATTCAGGTCACGACCCTGTATCCCGGTGCCAGTCCGGAGGTGATGACGTCATCGGTGACCGCGCCGCTGGAGCGGCAGTTCGGTCAAATGCCGGGCTTGGCGCAGATGTCGTCCAGCAGTTCGGGCGGCGCTTCGGTCATTACCTTGCGTTTTGCCTTGAGCCTGTCTTTGGATGTGGCGGAACAAGAGGTTCAGGCCGCGATCAATGCCGGCGGTAACCTGTTGCCAACCGATCTGCCCATGCCGCCCGTTTACAGCAAGGTCAACCCGGCGGACGCACCTGTCATGACCCTTGCGGTCAGTTCGGCCACGCTGCCGGTCATACGCGTGCATGACTTGGTGGAAAGTCGGCTGGCGCAGAAGATTTCGCAAGTCCCAGGCGTGGGTTTGGTGAGCATTGCCGGCGGGCGGCGGCCTGCAGTTCGAATCCAGGCCAATCCGACGGCGCTGGCTACCCTGGGTCTCTCGTTGGAAGACTTGCGCACGGCGGTGGGGTCGGCCAATGTCAATCAGGCCAAGGGCAGTTTTGATGGCCCCTTGCGGGCCTCAACCATCGATGCCAACGACCAGATGCGCAGCGCGGCCGAGTACGCCAACATGATTTTTGCCTATCGCAATGGCAACCCGGTGCGATTGCGCGATGTAGCCACCCTGGTGGACGACGCTGAAAACCTTCGCCTGGCGGCCTGGGCGGATGCCACGCCGGCGGTGATCCTGAATGTGCAACGCCAGCCCGGTGCCAATGTGATTGAAACCGTGGACCGCGTGCGGGCGCAATTGCCGGCGCTGCAGGCCAGCCTGCCGGCTTCGGTCGATGTGCGGGTGCTCAGCGACCGCACCACCACGATTCGGGCGTCTGTCGACGACGTGGAGCTTGAACTCTTGCTCGCGATTGCACTGGTCATCGCGGTGATCTTTGTATTTTTGCGCAGCCTTCCTGCCACGCTCATTCCCAGTGTGGCGGTGCCGCTGTCGCTGGTAGGTACCTTCGGGGTGATGTCTCTGGCCGGCTTTTCGATCAACAACCTCACGCTGATGGCCTTGGTCATCTCTACGGGCTTTGTCGTTGACGATGCAATCGTGATGATCGAGAACATCGCCCGTTATGTGGAGGAGGGCGAGACGCCCATGGCTGCGGCGCTCAAGGGGTCTCAGCAGATTGGCTTCACCATCATTTCCCTGACCATATCCTTGATTGCGGTGCTGATCCCTTTGCTGTTCATGGGCGATGTGGTGGGGCGGCTGTTTCATGAATTTGCCATCACGCTGGCGGTGTCTATCCTGATATCAGCCGTGGTTTCGCTGACGCTCACGCCCATGATGTGCGCGCGGCTTTTGCGGCATGAGCGGGACGACGCGCATGGGCGCGTGTGGCGTGCGGTGGGCCGCGCGTTTGATCGCATCATCGAACTTTACGGCCATGCCTTGACCTGGGTGCTGGACCGCAGCCGTGCCACCTTGGCTGCTTTTGGGTTGACCCTGCTGTTGACGGCCGGGCTGTACTTTTTGGTGCCCAAGGGCTTCTTCCCGGTGCAGGACACGGGGCAGATACAGGCCATTACCGAGGCGGCCCAGTCCACCTCCTTCGAGGCCATGGCCGAGCGCCAGCAGGCCATGGCGCAGCGCATTCTGCAAGACCCCGCGGTGGCCACGGTGTCTTCCTTCATTGGCGTTGACGGGGGCAACGCCACCTTGAATACCGGCCGCATGCTGATCGCCCTCAAACCTTTGGCCGAGCGCAAGCAGACGGCTGAGGCAGTGGCTCAGCGTTTGAGCCATCTTGCGCAGGACCTGCCGGGGCTGTCGGTCTACCTGCAGCCCGTGCAAGACCTGACGATTGAAGACCGCATTGCCAAAACGCAGTACCAGTTCACGCTCAGCTCACCCGACATCAAAGAGCTCTCACGCTGGAGCCAAGACTTGCTGGTGCGCTTGCAACGCCTGCCGCCCGAGGCGGGTTTGGTCGATGTGGCCAGCGACCAGCAGGAGCAAGGTTTGCAGGCCTTTGTCGACATCGACCGCGACGCGGCCGGGCGCTTTGGCGTGAGCGTTGCCGCCATTGACAACGTGCTGTACAGCGCCTTCGGCCAGCGTTTGATCTCCACCATTTTTTCGCAGAGCAACCAGTACCGGGTCGTGTTGGAGGTAGCGCCTGAGTACAAGCGGGGGCTGGACGCGCTCAACCACCTTTATGTCGCCGGGACGGGCGGCGTGCAGGTGCCATTGAGCAGCGTGGCGCATTTCAGCGAGCGTGTAGCTCCCTTGGCGGTCAACCATGTGGCGCAGTTTCCGGCCGTGACCTTGTCGTTCAATGTGGCGCCGGGTTCTTCTTTGGGGGCCGCGGTCAAGGCCATCAAGACCGAAGAAGCCGCCCTGCAGATGCCGGCCAGCATCGAGACCAGTTTTCAAGGTGCGGCGCTGGCCTTTCAGTCCTCGCTGTCCAGCACCTTGCTCTTGATTCTGGCGGCCATTGTCACGATGTATATCGTGCTCGGCGTGCTGTATGAAAGCACCCTCCATCCGCTCACCATTCTTTCCACCTTGCCTTCGGCAGGCCTGGGCGCCTTGCTGGCCTTGCTGGTGTTTAGGCTCGATCTGGACATCATCGCCATCATCGGTATCGTGCTCTTGATCGGCATCGTCAAGAAAAACGCGATCATGATGATTGATTTCGCCCTCTACGCGCAGCGCGAGGAGGGCTTGAGCCCCCGGGCGGCGATTCACAAGGCCTGCCTGCTGCGCTTCAGGCCGATTTTGATGACCACGATGGCCGCCTTGCTGGGCGCTTTGCCCTTGATGCTGGGCGCAGGTGTCGGCAGCGAGTTGCGCCATCCGCTGGGTGTGGTGATGGTGGGCGGGCTGATCGTCAGCCAGTTGTTGACTCTGTTCACCACGCCGGTGATTTACCTCGGTTTTTCGGCCTTGGCGCAGAAAATTCGCCGAACGCGTGGGGCCGATTCAGAGCCCGGGCAGGAGCCGTCGGCATGAATTTGTCACGCGCCTTCATTGAGCGGCCGATTGGCACCAGCCTGATCACCCTGGGTTTGGCGTTGGCCGGTGGCATCGCCTACTTTTTGTTGCCCACGGCGCCCTTGCCGCAGGTTGAATTTCCGACCATCTCGGTGTCGGCGTCCTTGCCCGGTGCCAGCCCCGACACCATGGCCGCGACGGTGGCGACGCCTCTTGAGCGTGCCTTGGGCGGCATTGCTGGGGTGAATGAAATCACTTCGTCCTCATCCTTAGGCAACACCCGCATCACGCTTCAATTCGACCTCAGCCGTGACATCGACGGCGCCGCACGCGATGTGCAGGCGGGCATCAACGCCGCGCGGGCGCTCTTGCCCACAGGCTTGCCCAGCAACCCGACCTACCGCAAGGTGAATCCGGCGGATGCGCCCATCATGATCGTCGCCTTGACCTCTGACACGTTGACACGCGGGCAGATGTACGACGCTGCGTCCACGGTGCTCGCCCAGCGGCTGGCGCAAGTGGAGGGCGTGGGGCAGGTGAACGTGGGCGGCGGTGCCTTGCCGGCAGTGCGCATTGAGTTGGACGCCACCAAGCTCGCGGCGCAAGGCTTGTCTCTCGAAAACGTACGTGCCAGCGTCGTGGCCAGCAATGCCAACCGGCCCAAGGGCGCCTTGGAGGACGACCGCCACTACTGGCAACTGGGCAGCAATGACCAATCATTCAGCGCGGCGGAATATGCCCCGCTGGTACTGAGTTATGCCAACGGTGCCGCCCTGCGCCTGCGCGACGTTGCCAGGGTCACCGACAGCGTGCAGGATGTGCGCAACTACGGCATGAGCAATGGCAAGCCGGCCGTGCTGTTGATCCTGAACAAGTCGCCGGGCGCCAACATCATCAAGACCGTTGACACCATTCGCGCCTTGCTGCCGCAGTTGAAGGCGTCCATTTCCCCCGCCATTGACACGCAGGTGGTGATGGACCGCACGCCTACCATCCGCGCTTCCATCAAGGAGGTGCAGCGCACGCTGGCCATCTCTTTTGGGCTGGTGGTGGCGGTGGTGTTTTTGTTCCTGCGCAATTTTCGTGCGGCCTTGTTGCCAGCGGTGGCAGTGCCGGTTTCGCTGGCAGGTACCTTCGGGGCGATGTACCTGCTGGGCTACAGCATCGACAATCTGTCATTGATGGCGATGACCGTGGCCACCGGGTTTGTGGTGGACGATGCCATCGTGGTGCTTGAAAACATTTCCCGCCATGTCGAACGCGGGCTCTCGCCCAAAGAAGCCGCTTTGCTGGGCGCCAAGGAGATCGGGTTCACCGTGGTCTCCATCAGCCTGTCGCTGATTGCGGTGTTCATTCCCATCCTGGCTATGGGCGGCATTGTCGGGCGGCTCTTTCGGGAGTTTGCGGTGGTGTTGTCAGTCGCCATTCTGGTTTCCATGCTGGTCTCGCTGACCACCACGCCCATGATGGCGGCGGCCCTGCTCAAGCCCGCCGATCGGCATCAAGTGGTGGGGCTATGGGCGCGCCGCCTGGGCCAACTGCAACGCAAGCTGGTGCGCGCGTACCGGCGCAGCCTGTGCTGGACCTTGCGCCATCAACCCTGGGTGTTGCTGGCTTTGGCGGGGGTGATCGGGCTGAACGTTTCGCTCTACATCAGTATTCCCAAGGGATTCTTTCCGCAACAAGACACCGGCCTGTTGATTGGCGGCGTACAGGCGGATCAGGCCAGCTCCTTCCAGTCCATGCAGAACAAGTTGACGAGCTTCAGCGATATCGTGCGTGCCGATCCGGCGGTGGCTACCGCGACGGGCTTTACTGGAGGCGGTCAGCGCAACACGGCCAATATGTTCATCATGCTCAAGGCGCGCCCGGAGCGGGTTGAAAATGTGGATCAGGTCATGAACCGCTTGCGAGGCAAACTGGCCCACCTTCCGGGCGCCAATTTGTTTCTTGTGCCAGCGCAAGACATCCGCATCGGCGGGAGGCAATCCAATTCAGCGTGGCAGTACACCCTGCAGGCCGACGAGTTGACGGATCTGCGCACCTGGGAGCCCCGCATCCGCCGGGCCATGATGCAGGTGCCCGAATTGGTTGACGTCAACAGCGACCAGCAAGATAAGGGGCTGCAGACCAGCCTTGAGATCGACCGTGACGCGGTGGCGCGTTACGGCCTCACCGTCAATGCCATTGATAACGCGCTCAACGATGCATTTGGCCAGCGACAGATCGGCGTGATCTACAACCCGCTCAACCAATACCGCGTGGTCATGGAGTTAGCCAGTGCAGAACTCCAAAGCCCGGAGGCGCTCAAACGCTTCTACGTCGGGACTCCGCAAGGCGCGCAGGTGCCCTTGAGCAGCTTGGCCCGGATCGAAACCAGCAATACGCCTTTGGCAGTGAACCACCAAGGTGGCGCCCCGGCGGGTACCGTGAGTTTCAACCTTGCGCCGGGTGTCGCCTTGTCGCAAGCGGTGGCCGCCATCAACCAAGGCCTGTCACGCCTAGGCGTGCCGGTGTCGGTGCGCGGCAGTTATCAGGGCACGGCGCAGGCCTTTCAGGCTTCACTCAAATCTCAACCGTGGCTGGTGCTTGCCGCCATCGTTGCGATCTATCTGGTGCTGGGGATTTTGTATGAAAGCCTGATCCATCCAGTGACGATTCTCTCGACGTTGCCATCGGCTGGCGTGGGCGCCTTGCTGGCACTGATGCTGCTCAAGACCGACTTCACCATCATTGCCTTGATCGGTGTGGTGCTGCTGATCGGCATCGTCAAAAAGAACGCAATCATGATGATTGACTTTGCCATCTCCGCGCAGAGGCTGGCACGCGAACGAGGCTCACACCTCAGCCCGGGTGCCGCCATTTACCGCGCGGCAGTTTTGCGCTTGCGGCCAATCTTGATGACCACGGTTGCGGCCATTTTTGGCGCAGTGCCCCTGGCGCTGGGGCAAGGCGACGGCGCCGAGTTGCGCGTGCCACTGGGCCTGTCCATCGTCGGCGGTTTGGCCTTGAGTCAAATCCTGACCCTGTACACCACGCCCGTGGTTTTCGTGTGCATGGACCGCTTGCGCCGGCGGCCACGCGCCTCGTCCAAGCCTGCCGCTGCGGCCTTGGTGCCCGCGGTGTCTGTTGTGCCTTCGCCTGTGAATCTCTCTGAATGACTCTTCCCATGCATCACTTCAAGCAAACCGTGTGCCGTGGGTTGACGCCCGTGGCGCTGTCAATACTGGGGCTGATTCTGGCTGCCTGCAGCACGCAGCCTACCGTGACGGCGCGTCCCGTCGAGCCGCCCGCGGTCTTCAAGGAGGCGCAACTCTGGAAGCCCGCCGCGGCCACCCAGCCGCGGGACAAAGCCGCTGTGGTGCCGGCTGACTGGTGGCAATTGTTTCAAGACCCAGTGTTGAATGACTTGGAGTCGCAACTGCTGGTGGGCAACGAAAACCTCAAGTCGCTGGCCAGCCAGGTTGCCAGTGCGCAGGCGCTTTTGCAGGCCAGTCAGGCAGCTTTGTGGCCCAGCCTGAATCTGACTGCGGGCGGGACGCGCGCCGGCAGTCCGCCGAGCGGCAGTGCTGAGTCGCGCACCACGGCCAATACCGTGTCGGTCGGCACGTCCGCGTCGTGGGAGCTTGATCTGTGGGGCCGCTACCGTAGCGCCGCGCGAGTGGCCGACATCAAGCTGCAAGCCAGCCAGGACGATCTGGTCGCCGCGCGGCTCTCCGCCCAGGCCACCTTGGCGCAGACCTATCTGGCGCTGCGCGCCGCCGAGGCGCAATTGGCCGTGCAGATGCAGACCGAAAGTGCCTACCAACGCATGCTGGCGTTGACGCAGGCACGATTGGACGCCGGTGTCGTGTCTCAGACCGATGTGCTACAGGCGCAGATCCAACTCCGCACCGTGCAGACCCAGATTGAAGAAAACCGCGCACAACGCGCGCAGTTCGAGCATGCCATCGCCGTGCTGCTGGGCCGGGCGCCAACGCAGCTCACCTTGGCCAGCACCGGCGCCTTGCCTCAATTGCCCACGGTGCCTGAGGTGTTGCCGGCCCGCTTGCTCGAGCGGCGACCCGACATTGCCTCCGCAGAGCGTGCCGTGGCTGCTGCATTTGCTCAAATCGGCGTGGCTGATGCGGCGTTTTATCCCGACATTTCACTGTCCGCCAGCGCAAGCTACCGCAGTGCTTCATTGGGGCAGGTGTTTAACGCGTCGAGCCTGCTGTGGTCATTGGGTCCGTCCGCTGTTTTGGCGGTGTTTGACAGTGGCGCGCGCCAATTGGCCAGCAGCCAGGCGCGGAGCGCGGCAGAGCAGGCGGTGTCCAGCTATCGCCAAACGGTGTTGCAGGCCTTTCAGGAAGTTGAAGACAATTTGGTACTGCTGCAGCGACTCGGCGCCGAGTTGAATTTGCAGAACGACGCTTTATCAGCCGCCCGCCGCAACCTTGAAATTACGCAGAGCCAGTACCAGGCAGGCACCGTCAGCTATCTGAACGTTTCAACGGCACAGAGCACCGCGTTGACGGCCGAAAGCTCGGTCGTGACCTTGCGCAACCGCCAACTCGCCGCTGCCAATGTCTTGCTGAAGAATTTGGGCGGTCGCTGGCAGGCTGAGGGCGGCTGAAGAACCCCAGGGTGCTTTGCTGCCCTGCCAAAAGTCATCTTGTCCCGCAGCGCGGCATGGACTAACCTAGCCGGCTTTTTAGGGCAAGGGTTTGGGAATGAAATTGAAGCACTTGGCCGCATGGGCCGGATGGTGGCAGGGCAAAGTGCCTGGCAAAGTACATCGCAAACTACCGAGCAGACTGACAGTTACCGCGGCAGGCTTGTTGATTGTGGCCATGTCCAATGGGCTTGCAATGGCTGCAGCGGCCACGCCTGCCGCAATGCCCACCGAGGCCGCCTCGGCGGCCTCTGGTATCGACACGCAGGCGTTTGACCGCAAAGTCAGGGCGCAAGACGACTTGTTTCAAGCTGCCAATGGCGCTTGGTTGAAGGCAACGCCGATTCCGGCGGACAAATCATCCTATGGCGCGTTCGAGCAATTGGCCGATCAGTCTGACCGGCAGGTGAGGGCATTGGTTGAGAAACTGGCCGCTTCGCCCCAGCCAGACGGTAGCGTGGCGCAGAAAATCGCGGCCTACTACACCAGCTTCATCGACTTGCCCGCCATTGACCAAGCCGGGTTGGCGCCCACGCAGGCGCGTCTGGACGGCATCGCTGCCATTCAAGCCCGGACCGATCTGGCGCGCTGGCTGGGTGAAAACCAGGGTTTGAGCAACTTGCCGGTCAATTTGACTGTTATGCCCGACCCCACGCAGCCGCGAGTGAACCGCGTGATGGCCCTGCAAGGGGGCTTGGGGCTGCCCGATCGCGACTACTACCTCAAGTCGGACGCCAAGCTGCGGCAAGCCAAGACGGCCTATCTGGTCTACCTCAGCACCCTGGCGCGCCTTAGCGGGGAGTCGCAGCCAGAGCGGGCCGCTGCCCGTGTTTTGGCGCTGGAGACGCGCATTGCCCGACTGCAGTGGGACAAGGTGGCTGACCGCGACCCCATCAAAACCTACAACCCGATGACGCCGGCCGAACTGGCCAAGCGCGCGCCGGGGCTGGATTGGCCGCAGTTTCTGAAGGCCGGGCAACTGGCCGAGCCTGAGTTGTTGTCGGTCCGGCAGCCCAGCGCCGTCGTCGGCTTGGCGGGTTTGGTGGGCAGCGTGCCTTTGTCTGACTGGAAGCTGTACCTCAAGCTGCATGTGCTGGACGAAAGCGCACCCGTGCTGCCGCAGGCCTTTCGGGACGCGCACTTTGCCTTTCGTGGCGCGGCCCTGACTGGCGCCAAGCAAGCGCTGCCGCGTTGGCAACAAGGCATCAGCGACGTCAATGGCGCGCTGGGTGAGGCGGTGGGGCAGCTCTATGTGGCGGCGCATTTCCCGCCGGCGGCGAAGGCGCGTATGCAAGAGATGGTGGTGCGCCTGTTGGCGGCCTACCGTGACTCCATCGACGGCTTGAGCTGGATGACACCCGCCACCCAGGCGGCGGCGCGAGAAAAGCTCGCCAAGTACATGGTGAAGATTGGTTATCCAGACGCTTGGCGTGACTACTCGAAGCTGGAAGTGCGGGCCGGCGATGCCTTGGGCAACAGCCTGCGTGCGGCTGCTTTTGAGTACCGGCGCGTGGCGCAGCGGGCCAGTCAGCCGGTGGACCGCAGCGAGTGGGAAATGACGCCGCAGACGGTGAACGCCTACTACAACCCGGCTTTCAATGAAATTGTGTTTCCGGCGGCGATTTTGCAGGCACCGTTCTTTGATATGGCGGCCGACGACGCTGTCAACTACGGCGCGATCGGCGCGGTGATCGGCCATGAAATCAGCCATGGCTTTGACGACGAGGGCAGCCAATACGATGGCGATGGCGTGCTGCGCAATTGGTGGACCGCGCAAGACCGCAAGGCCTTTGACGCCATCGGCGCCCGGCTTGTTGCCCAGTTCAGCAAGTATGAGTCGCTGCCCGGCAAGGCGATCAACGGCCGCTTGACGCTGGGCGAAAACATCGCCGATCTGTCTGGACTCCAAATTGCCTACAAGGCTTACCAAAATACCTTGGGCGGCAAGCCTGCGCCGGTGCTTGACGGGCTCAGCGGAGATCAGCGCTTTTTCTACGCCTGGGCCCAAGCCTGGCGGTATCAGGCGCGCGAAGCCTTGAGCCTGCAGCTTTTGAGTGTTGACCCGCACGCACCGCCCAAGTTCCGCGCCAATGGTGCGGCGCTCAATCACGACGGATTCCACGAAGCCTTTGGCACCCAGACGGGAGACGCGATGTTCAAGGCGCCGGCACAGCGGATCCGGATTTGGTGAGGGGCAAGTACAAAATATTCAAGCGTTGCGTTGCTGCCTTGTCACCGCAGGGGTAATCCCGGCGGAGGCGGGGTAGGGCCGCTTTTAGAATGGGAGGAGAGCCGTGGGGGTCTGCAGTGGGCTTCTGGTGCTCAATAATCCGTCTGACAAGGAGTTTTCATGGTGACTGCCCAAAGAGGCAAGGCGGCGAGTTCGGCCGAGTCGGCTTCCGCAGCTCAGGTTCGGGTCTTGAAAAAGTACCCGAATCGGCGCCTCTACGACACCCAGACCAGCAGCTACATCACGCTGGCTGACGTCAAGAAAATGGTGTTGGACGGTCAAACCTTTGAGGTTCGCGACGCCAAAACCAGTGAAGACCTGACGCGCAGCATCCTCCTGCAAATCATTTTGGAAGAAGAAACCGGCGGCGTGCCCATGTTCTCCACCAGCTCGCTGGAGCAGATCATCCGCTTCTACGGCCACGCCATGCAGGGCGTGATGGGCGACTATCTGGAGCGCAACGTCAAGACTTTCGGCGAATTGCAATCGCGCTTCACCGAGCAAAGCAAAGGCCTGGCCTTCAGCCCTGAACTCTGGACCCAGTTCATGGGTGCCCAATCGCCCATGTTGCAGGGCTTGATGGGCGGCTACGTGGAGCAGTCCAAGAACCTGTTGACGCAGATGCAGGAGCAGATGCAGCAAGCCGGGGTGATCTTCCCGGGGATGCCGGGTTTTCCACCCAAGAAATAAGCCGGTGGCGCGGCAGGCCCGTGCCGCGTGCCGATTTGCTTACTGGGCTCAGGCCGCCACTGCGCGTTGATCCGAACATGCCACGCGCCGTCGTATTCCTTCAGTTCGTTTCCCGGGGAGCCTTCATGAAGTTCAACGGGCGCGCAGCATCAAGTTAACGGCCAACGTGGGCCATTTTCTCGCCCCGCGTTTCCTCGCTTGCTCATGGCATTTGAAGGGCCTCGCTGACGCTGAAGATCAACGGTGGTTGCCGTAAATCGATGCGAAACTGCGCGCTTCGCCGGGATGAGCGAAAATCGTGGGATGAATGACATCCACACCCCCAGCCCGCTTGCCACCCTCACAGGCGCGGCCGCTCCCAAGATCGGTTTTGTTTCACTCGGATGCCCGAAGGCGTTGACCGACTCCGAGTTGATCCTTACGCAACTGCGGGCCGAAGGCTACGAAACCTCCAAGACCTTTGCGGGCGCCGATCTGGTGATCGTCAACACCTGCGGCTTCATCGATGATGCGGTGAAAGAAAGCCTGGACACTATCGGCGAAGCCCTGGCCGAAAACGGCAAGGTGATTGTGACGGGATGCCTGGGTGCCAAGGCGGGTGCAGCCAGCGCCGATGCGGGCAGTTTGGTTCGCGAAATGCATCCGAGCGTGCTGGCCGTTACGGGGCCGCACGCCACGCAAGAGGTGATGGATGCGGTGCACACCCATGTGCCTAAGCCACATGATCCTTTTGTCGATTTGGTGCCCGCCTACGGCATCAAGCTAACCCCCAAACACTACGCGTACTTGAAAATCAGCGAGGGCTGCAACCATCGGTGCTCCTTCTGCATCATTCCCAGCATGCGGGGTGATCTGGTGTCGCGGCCCATCGGTGATGTGTTGAACGAAGCACGCGCTTTGTTTGAGGCCGGCGTCAAGGAGTTGCTGGTGATCAGCCAGGACACCAGCGCCTATGGGGTGGATGTCAAATACCGCACTGGTTTTTGGGACGGCAAGCCGATCAAGACGCGCATGTTCGACTTGGTGGCTGCGCTGGGCGAAATGGCCAAGGCGCATGGCGCCTGGGTGCGTCTGCACTATGTCTACCCCTATCCGCATGTGGACGAGGTGCTGCCGCTGATGGCACAAGGCCTCATCTTGCCTTACCTCGACGTGCCCTTGCAGCACGCCCATCCGGATGTGCTCAAGCGCATGAAACGCCCCGCCAACGGTGAAAAGAATATGGAGCGCATCCTGCGCTGGCGCGAGACGTGCCCGGACATCGTGATTCGCTCTACCTTCATCGCGGGCTTCCCTGGCGAGACGGAAGAGGAGTTCCAGTATCTGCTGGACTTTATGCAGGAGGCGCGCATCGACCGGGCGGGTTGCTTTGCTTACTCGCCGGTGGAAGGCGCTTCGGCCAACGACTTGCCCGGCGCCTTGCCCCAGCAGGTGCGTGAGGAGCGCCAGGCGCGATTCATGCAGGTGGCCGAGGCCGTTTCCATCGCCAAGTTGCGCTCGCGCATCGGCGCCACCATGCAGGTGTTGGTGGACTCCGCCCCAGCCCTGGGCCGCAAGGGTGGGGTGGGCCGCACTTATGCCGACGCGCCTGAGATTGATGGCACCGTGCGCATCCTGCCGCCAGAGAAGGCCAGTCGCATCCTCAAGGTGGGCGAGTTCACCAAGGTGCGCATCGTCGCCGCAGAAGGGCATGATCTGGTTGGTATGCCGGTCTGACATGAGTAAACGCGCCATCTCTACGGAGCAAATTCACCACCCCTACCGTGCGCCTGAAGGCTGGAACGCCCATCCCGTGGGAGTTTTCAAGGCGTCCACGGTCTTGTTCAAGAACACGGCGGATCTGCATCAATACCGGCCGCGTGACGGCAAGAGCTACCGTTATGGCTTGCACGGCACGCCCACTAGTTACACGCTGGCGGCGCGCATTGCCACGCTGGAGTGCGCGGCGCATTGCCTGCTGGTGCCGAGCGGCTTGGCGGCAGTGACCCTGGTCAGCCTGGGGCTGTTGCGCCCGGGTGATGAGGTGCTGGTGCCCGACAACGTCTATGGGCAAAACCGCTACCTGAGCGAGTCCCTGCTGCCACAGTTTGGCATTGCGTACAAGTTCTACGACCCGCTGGATGCCAAGGGTTTTGAGGCCTTGCTCAGCCCCCAAACCAAGCTCGTATGGCTGGAGGCTGCGGGTTCGATCACCCTGGAGTTTCCTGACTTGATCGGCATTTTGTCGGCGTGCAAGCAGCACGGCGTGCTGACGGCGATGGACAATACCTGGGGGTCAGGTATTGCCTTCAATCCCTTCGAGATTGCCTCTGGCCTGGGTGTTGACGTCTCCATGCAGGCCCTCACTAAATACGCCTCGGGCGGTGCCGACGTGTTGATGGGCTCGGTTTGCACCCGTGATTTGGCTCTGCATGAACGACTCAACCACATGCACGAGCACCTGGGGTATGGCCTGGGTCAGAACGATGTGGAACTGGTGCTGCGTGGCCTGCCCACGTTGGCCTTGCGCTACCGGGCGCAAGACGCCACAACGCGTGCACTGGCTGAGTGGATGCAGGGCCGACCCGAGGTGGCTCAAGTGCTGCACCCGGCCCTGGCCGACTCACCGGGGCATGCGTATTGGCTGCAGACCAGCAGCGCTGGCGCGGCTTGTTTGTTTTCGGTGATCTTCAAGCCCGAGTACAGCGCGGCTCAGGTGGATGCCTTTGTCGATGCGCTCGACTTGTTTGGCATCGGCTATTCCTGGGCCGGCCCCATGAGTTTGGCTGTGCCCTATGACATGAGCCGCAGCCGTGCCTTGCCCTCCAAGCTGGCGCCGGGCCGCATCGTGCGCTTTGCTATAGGCCTGGAGGATGCGGCCGATCTGCAGGCCGATTTGGCGCAGGCGTTGAGCCAGCGGTCGACGAGGGCTTGAGTTAAAGGCGAGGGGGCTTACCCTTTGCGGCCCGTTGCTGCGTGTCGCATCAACTGCCCCTTCTCTCTTTCCCAATCGCGTTTCTTCTCGGTGTCTCGTTTGTCATGCAGGTCTTTGCCCTTGGCCAGGGCGATTTCGACCTTGACGTTGCTGCCCTTGAAGTGCAGGTTCAGCGGGACGATGGTGAAGCCCTTTTGCTCGGTCTTGGCGGTCAGGTGGCGGATGTCCTCCTTTTTCAGCAAGAGCTTTTTGGTGCGGTCAGCCAGCGGGCTGATGTGGGTGGACGCGGTGCGCAATGCGTTGATGCGGCAGCCGATCAAAAAGAGCTCACCGCCCTTGTTCATCACATAGCCGTCGGTCAGCTGAACCTGGCCGGCACGGATGGCTTTGACCTCCCAGCCTTCGAGTACCACACCGGCCTCGATGAATTCGCTCAGGTGGTAGTCGAAGCGGGCGCGGCGGTTCTCGGCGATGGGCTTGGAGCTGACGGCAGCTTTGGCCTTGGGTGGCGGTCGGTTGGCGGGAGCGGTTGTGGACATGGGTTCAATTCTTTTTGGGCAGGCAGGGCGCCAATACAATCCGTCCATTGTATGAAGCATGTCAAAAAGTCTGTCCTCCTTTGGTACTCGCCGCGCGAGATGTATGACTTGGTCGTCGGCGTCGACCGATATCCGGAGTTTTTGCCTTGGTGTGAGCGCGCAGAAGTTCTATCCGTCCAGCAGCAGGAGTCGACCGTCGAGACGGTGACGGCGCGCCTGCACTTGGCTTATGCCGGCGTGCGGCATGCTTTTACGACTCGCAATGACAACAGCCACAACCGGCGGGTTGACATGAATCTGGTGGACGGGCCGTTCTCAATGCTAGAGGGTGTGTGGCAATTTCTCCCGTTGAACAAACCGGGTGTGGCCTTGGCTGAGGGGCAGGAGGCACAGGCCTGCAAGGTCGAGTTCGAGTTGCGTTACGCCTTTTCCAGCCTGGCGCTGGAGGCGGTGGTCAGCCCCGTGTTTGACCGGGTGGCAAACACTTTTGTCGAACGTTTTGTCCAGCGTGCCGAGTCCGTCTATGGCGCCCGCTGAGTGGATCGACATCGAGTTGGTCTGGAGCCCGCAGGCAGGTGATGTGCGCCACGCGGCGTTCAGCGTCGAGAGTGGCTGCACCCTTGAGCAGGCTTTGCTGGCCTGCCCGGCGTTTGCCGATCAAATGCCACTGTTGACGACGCTGAAGATCGGCGTTTGGGGGCGAATTCAGCCTTTGAACACGGTGCTGCGGGCACGTGACCGGATTGAAATCTACCGGCCCCTGACGGTGGACCCCAAAGAAGCCCGTCGTGTTCGCTACAAGGCGCGTGGGCAGCGCATCGTGTCGCGGCATCGGCCGCTGGCGGGCAAGTCGACACGCTAAGCGTCAGTCGCTCAATCGATTAACCGATCAACTGCTCAACCGATTAACGGCATTCTGAGTGGATCACGCCGCGGGTGCTTTGCATCTCGGCCTCGCGTTGGGCGTCGTCGATCACCACCGGCTCGCCGGCCTCGTTGCTGCGTTTCAGTCGCACGCCGCTTTCAAGCAGGCGCAAATTGTCTTGCGCGTTGCGGCAATTGGCGGCCCGTTGTTCTGCTTGGCGTTGCTCTTGCTCCCGCTGCTTGGCCAGCTTGTCTTTTTCAAGCTGCTTTTCTTTCGCCTGTTGTTTCAGCTCGTCTTTGCTGGGGCCGCTTGCTGCAGAGTCAGGGGCGGGCGGCGAGGCTGGACTGGCGACGCCATAGGGAACCACCACGATGCGGGCGGCCTGGGCATTGGCTGGGCGCCGGAGGATGTCTTTTTCAGGCACTGTGCTGGGCGGCGGCAGATCGCTGAACTGCCAGTTGCCGGCGGCATCTCGCCATTTCCATTGGGCGTTGGCGGGCAGTGCGCTGCAGAACAACAGCGCGCCGAGGGCGCTGAGGGCCGCGAGGCGGCAGAGCCCTTGCGTTGGGGTGAAAGTGGTGGGCCGGAGCATGGGCTCAGTGTAAGGCTATGGGCCTCGAGCGTTGATTTCGCCCAAGGCAGAATCGTGACTTTTGGTGCGCCAGACGGCCGGGTCGATCGCTTTGCTGGGCGGGAGTTTCAACGCGTGATTTTGGGCGTAACGTGGAGCTTGAACGGTTTTTTCTTGGCCGCGCGGCAAGGCGGGCGCTGGCATTCCGTATAATGCCGCTTTGCGGTGCGACACGTTTGTGTCACCCGACCACCTTTGCGTGGTCATATGGGAAGGTTGCCTTTGTGCAACTCATGTTTCGGGCGGACTTTTGACTGCTCGATTGTGTGGGTCAGCTTCGGCTGAACCCATCTCTGCCGGAGATGGAATTCGTTCCAACTTCGTTTAAGGGCTTCTTCGGATGCTCTTTCAAGCCCTAGGGCTTGTTTGGACGCGCGGTCGACTTCGGTCAATGCGCACGATCAGAAGTTTGCAGGGGAATTTCCTGTGAATGACTGCGGGATTCGTGCGCATGGAACACCAAAAGTGTTTCCCTGTGTGCGTTTCAATAGCCACTATGAGGGCTATTTACCGGGTGCTTTCGGGCGCTCGTCGTGAGGCCTTCTTTTAGGCTTCGTCTCAGGGTGATCAACTCTGATTTGCCTTGTCATGCGTCCGTGGGAACGGTATGCCATGACCTGTTGTGTGATCAACAGTAGCCTACGGTGGCATGCAAAATTGGTAACAATTCTGTGTGAAGCCCACCGGACAACGTCCACCCACACTAGTGGCATATTTGTCCGTGAGGACGGTATGAACCTGCCAGCAGGAAGGCGGGGGAAGGGCTAGGCTAGTTCCATATGGGTAACTTAAGTGAACTGTCGTTTGAACTTGCGTAAGCATTGATTGGCCAAACCTGCTGTTAGGCCAAAGCCAAAAGGCATGCTGCTAGGTGTCCTTGTCGCAAAAGAGGGCACATCACCGACGCGCAGTCGCAAGATAGACAGGCCCTAACTGGGTAGACATTGCAGAGTTTTGATGTGATGTCGGCAATTCAGGGAACGTGGTAAGCCCCACCATCTGCCTGTGCACCTCGGTGCGAAGGCAAGGAAATCGCGAGATGACCTGTCGGGTGAGGGGGTATGGGATTGTGGAAAAAGCGAATGCCCGGCCGTAATAGTCGGGATAGAGGTTCAAACTTTGCCTCTCTGCGAAAGCAGGCTGACTTCCACTTGGTGCAACCGTCGCAAGTCGGTTGTTGAGTTCTGGAACTGCCCCTTGGGCGCGCATGTCGTCGCCCATCGGGTGGCGGCGTGTGCACTCGAAGGGCCACCAACGAGGAAAGCATGGAAGAAGTCATCGGTAACGATGATTCTGCGTCCTCGCACGAACCGAGCGATTGGCATGCCATTCAATGGCAGAAGATTGAGCGGAGCGTGAGGACGACGCAAATCAGAATTGCGAAGGCAGCGCATGAATGCGACTGGCGCAGAGTGAAAGCTCTGCAACGGTCGTTGACACGCTCGTTTGCCGCCAGAAGTTTGGCGGTGCGACGGGTGACTGAGAACCAAGGCAAGCGGACGGCGGGAGTCGATCGTGAACTTTGGGAGACGCCGACCATTAAATGGGAGGCTGTCAGTGCCTTGAAGCAGCAGCGTGGATATAGGCCAAGGCCGTTAAGGCGGGTCTACATCCCGAAGGCAAATGGCAAGGAGCGCCCGCTGGGCATTCCGACGATGAAAGACAGGGCAATGCAGGCACTTCACCTGCTTGGCTTGGAGCCGGTCGTCGAATCGCTGAGTGATCCGAATAGCTACGGCTTTCGGCGAAATCGCTCGACGGCTGATGCCATGAGTCAGTTGTTCGTTTGTTTGTCCCAGAAGGCTGCGGCTCCCTGGGTCTTGGAGGCGGACATCGAAGGCTGTTTCGACCACATCAATCACGAGTGGCTGGTGAATCATGTCCGCATGGACAAGACAATCCTACGCAAATGGTTGAGGGCAGGGGTGGTCTACAAGGGGCAGATGACAAGCACCATTGAGGGTACGCCACAGGGCGGCATCATTTCGCCAACTTTGGCGAATGTGGCTTTGAATGGACTGGAGGCTGGCCTGCGTGCATACATTCGCACTCAAGTGGCTCCGTCGAAGGTCCAAAAGCTCAAAGTCAATGTGGTCAGGTACGCTGACGACTTCGTAATCTCAGGCGCGTCGAAAGACTTGCTTGAGGAGGTTGTTCGGCCGTGGATAGAGGCATTCCTTGCACAACGAGGCTTGCGTCTATCGCCGATTAAGACACGAGTCACACACATTGACGATGGGTTCGATTTCCTGGGTTGGAATTTCCGGAAGTACTCGGGAACTCTCTTGATTAAGCCTAGCAATAAGAACGTTCGCGCGTTCTATGGCAAGGTTCGGGAGATCGTCAAAAGCCACAAAACGGTGAAACAGGCGGACCTCATTGAGATATTGAACCCGGTCCTTCGGGGTTGGGCTCAGTACCATCAGCCGGTGGTCGCTAAAGAAACGTTCAACAAAATCGACTCGCTGCTTTGGTGGCGATTGACGCGTTGGGCGCGGCGGATCCATCCGAAGAAGTCTGCAGCTTGGGTGGTCAAGAAGTATTGGACCATCTTTGACGGACGTTCTGAGTTCGCGGCTCGGGTTCGGATGGGGGATGGTGAAGTCAAGTGGAAGCGGCTGTATCGGCTTGCCGATACGGAAATTGTCCGTCACAAAAAGGTCAAAGGGGACTTCAATCCTTTCGACCCGGCGTGGGAAGCGTACGGCGAGGAATTGAGGGCGCAGCGTCTGCTGAAAAGCATGGCGTATCGCACCCAATGGACTTCGTTGTTTCGCTCGCAAAACGGCAAATGCGCTCACTGCGGCATAGCCATGACCAAGGAAACGGGTTGGCATGACCATCACCTGGTACCCCAGGGGATGGGCGGGTCAGACTCGTTATCTAACCGAGTGCTTTTGCACCCGGTATGCCATCACCAACTGCATGCACGCGGGTTGTCAGTTGTGAAGCCGGCCTCTGAATGAGGCTTTGGTGTGGGAAATGGGGTGTGTTATATACTAACGTGCTCCCCGAACCCGCACGTTGTTGTGCTTGAGCCGGATGCGGTGAAAGTCGCAAGTCCGGTTCTTAGGGGGGGATGGGTCAGCAATGACCTGTCCCTACCCACCACTGGAGCTTCCCTCATGCGCCTTTTAGGAAAAGCGCTCACCTTCGACGATGTTTTGTTGGTGCCAGCGTTCTCCCATGTGTTGCCTCGCGACACCAGCCTAGCCACCCGGCTTTCCCGCAACATCCGCCTCAACTTGCCCCTGGTCTCTGCGGCCATGGACACGGTGACTGAAGCGCGCTTGGCCATTGCGATCGCGCAAGAAGGCGGCATCGGCATTGTTCACAAGAACCTGCCGGCCAAGCAGCAGGCCATCGAAGTCGCACGCGTCAAGCGTTACGAATCGGGCGTTGTTCTGGACCCCTTCACGGTTACCCCCAGCGCCACAGTGCGCGAGGTGGTGGAGTTGAGCCGCCAGCACGGCGTCTCCGGCTTCCCCGTGTTGGAGGGCAAAAAGGTGGTGGGCATCGTCACCGGGCGCGATTTGCGCTTTGAGACCCGCATGGACCTGCCTGTGCGCGAAATGATGACCCCCGCTGAGCGCTTGGTCACCGTCAAGGAAGGCGCTTCCCTGGAAGAAGCCAAGGCCTTGATGCACCAGCACAAGCTGGAGCGTGTGGTGGTGGTCAACGAAGCCTTCGAGTTGCGTGGCCTGATGACGGTGAAAGACATCACCAAACAGACCAGCTTTCCGAATGCCGCCCGCGATGCCCAAGGCAAGTTGCGCGTGGGCGCTGCCGTGGGTTTTGGCGATGACACCGAAGAGCGTGTGTCCTTGCTGGTCAAGGCGGGCGTGGACGCGCTGATTGTTGACACGGCACACGGCCACAGCGCTGGCGTGCTGGAGCGGGTGCGTTGGGTCAAGCAGAATTTCCCGGGCGTTGATGTGATTGGCGGCAATATCGCCACCGGCGCAGCGGCGCTGGCGCTGGTTGAGGCCGGTGCGGATGGCGTCAAGGTCGGCATCGGCCCGGGCTCTATCTGTACGACGCGCATCGTTGCCGGCGTGGGCGTGCCTCAGATCACGGCCATCGACAACGTCGCTACCGCGCTGCGCGGTACCGGCGTGCCGGTGATCGCCGACGGTGGCGTGCGCTTCTCGGGCGATTTGGCCAAGGCCATTGCGGCCGGTGCCGATTGCGTGATGATGGGCGGCGCCTTTGCCGGGACCGAAGAAGCGCCTGGCGACCTGATCTTGTACCAGGGCCGCTCCTACAAGAGCTACCGTGGCATGGGCTCGATGGGGGCCATGGCCAAGGGCTCGGCGGACCGCTACTTCCAGGACACCTCGGCCAACAACCCCAATACCTCCAAGCTGGTGCCTGAGGGCATCGAGGGCCAAGTGCCGTACAAGGGGTCGGTGGTGCAGGTGATCTTCCAGATGGCCGGTGGCTTGAAAGCGTCGATGCACTATTGCGGCTGCGGCACCATCGAAGAGATGCAAAACAAGGCTGAGTTCGTTGAAATCACTTCGGCGGGCATGCGCGAAAGCCATGTCCACGATGTGCAGATCACGAAAGAAGCGCCCAACTACCGATCCGAGTGATCGCTTGGGTGTGGGCAAAGGGGCTTCGGCCCCTTTTTTCACTGAACAAGGCGCAGCAATAGTGGCGTGACGTCACCAGGAGACAGAGTGAGCGAAAGCGGTTCAAAGCTGAACAAGCGTGAAGCCCCGTCCGGCAAATCGGCTGGCATGGGCTTCATCATGGTGGCGGTGTTGATCGACATGATCTCCATCGGCCTGATCATTCCCGTTCTGCCTCCCCTGGTGGGCACCTTCACCTCGAACCAGGCGGATCATGCCTTCTGGTACGGTGCGGTGGCCTTGGCGTTTGGCATTGCCAACTTCTTCGGCTCGCCCATCTTGGGGGCTTTGTCGGACCGATTTGGCCGGCGGCCAGTGATGCTGATTGGGTTCTCCGGCCTGGCCCTGAGCTTCTTTGTGACCGCGATGGCGACGGCGCTGTGGATGCTGATCACCGTGCGCCTCGTCAGCGGCGCCATGCAGGCCAATGCCTCGGTGGCCAATGCCTATGTGGCGGACATCTCGGCGCCTGAAGAACGCGCCAAGCGCTTCGGCATGTTGGGTGCAGCGTTCGGCATGGGCTTCATCCTCGGGCCGGTGATGGGTGGCATTCTTGGCGACATCAACCTGCACCTGCCGTTCTTCGTGGCTGGCACCATGGCGCTGATCAATTGGTGCTATGGCTACTTCGTCTTGCCCGAGTCGCTCAAGCCGGAACATCGCCGCGCGTTTGAATGGCGCAAGGCCAACCCGTTGGCGGCACTGAAAAAGCTCGGCATGCTCAAAGGTGTGGGCCCGCTCGTGCTGGTGATCGGCTTGAGCGGCTTGGCGCAGATGGTGCTGCAAACCAGTTGGGTGCTGTACACCAGCTTCAAGTTCGGTTGGGGCCCTAAGGAGAACGGCTGGTCGATGTTCGCCGTGGGTGTGATGTCCGTGCTGGTGCAGGGCTTTTTGCTGCCTAAATTGCTGAAGGTTTTTTCGCCGCAGCGTCTGGTGATACTGGGTTTGTCGTCCAGTGTGCTGACCAACCTGGTGTGGGGCGCCGCCACGGAGGGCTGGATGATGTACGCCATCATCGGTTTCAATGCGCTGGGCTTCGCCGTGAGTGCGGCCATTCAAAGCTTGATCTCCAACGCCGCCGATCCCAAAACCCAGGGGGAAACCATGGGCGCCGTGTCCTCGCTCAACAGCATGATGGCCGTGATGGCGCCTGTGGTTGGGGCGACCTTGCTGGGCTTGGTGTCGCACATGCCGCGGGGTGATTGGCGCATTGGCGCACCGTTTTATTTCTGCGCCGCCTTGCAAGCCTTGTCGCTGTTCTTCGCCTGGCGCCATTTCACGCGCACACGTGCCATCAGCCCTACGGCCTCAGCCTCCGTTTGAATTCGAATTTAGAGAAAAAGCAGCCTTACCATGCATGACAAAGTCCTGATCCTCGACTTCGGCTCCCAAGTCACCCAGCTGATCGCCCGCCGCGTGCGCGAAGCTGCCGTGTATTGCGAGATCCATCCCAATGATGTGAGCGACGAGTTCATCCGCAGCTTTGCACCCAAGGCCATCATCCTGTCGGGCAGCCACGCCTCCACCTACGAAGACCACGAGCTGCGCGCGCCGCAAGCCGTGTGGGATCTGGGCGTGCCGGTGCTGGGTATTTGCTACGGCATGCAGACCATGGCGGTGCAACTGGGCGGTAAGGTTGAGTGGAGCGATCATCGCGAATTCGGCTACGCCGAGGTGCGTGCCCATGGTCACACCAAGCTGCTGGACGGCATCCAGGACCACGCCACGCTGGAAGGCCACGGCATGCTCAAGGTTTGGATGAGTCATGGCGACAAGGTTGGCATGCTGCCGCCGGGGTTCAAGCTGATGGCCTCCACGCCCAGTTGCCCCATTGCAGGGATGGCCAACGAGGAGAAGGGCTACTACGCCGTCCAGTTCCATCCCGAAGTGACACACACCCTCAAGGGGCAGGCTATGTTGACGCGCTTTGTGCGCGACATCGCCGGCTGCAAGGGCGACTGGATCATGGGTGACTACATTGCCGAGGCTGTGGCCAAGATCCGCGAGCAAGTGGGTGACGAGGAAGTCATTCTGGGCCTGTCAGGCGGAGTTGATTCCTCGGTGGCTGCCGCCCTGATCCATCGCGCCATCGGCGACCAGCTCACCTGCGTTTTCGTCGATCACGGCCTGCTGCGCCTGAACGAAGGCGATATGGTGATGGACATGTTCGCCGGCAAGCTGCACGCCAGGGTGATCCGCGTGGATGCTAGCGAGCTCTTCCTGGGCCAACTGGCGGGTGTCACTGATCCCGAGAAAAAACGCAAGATCATCGGTGGCCTGTTTGTTGACGTGTTCAAGGCCGAGGCGGCCAAGCTCAAGGCCGGCGACGGTGGCCACAAAGGCGCAAGCTTTTTGGCCCAAGGCACCATCTACCCCGATGTGGTGGAGAGCGGCGGCACCAAGACCAAGAAGGCCATCACCATCAAGAGCCACCACAATGTGGGCGGCCTGCCCGAGCAACTCGGCTTGAAGTTGCTTGAGCCCTTGCGTGAGTTGTTCAAGGACGAGGTGCGCGCCCTGGGTGTGGCCCTGGGCCTGCCTGCCGAAATGGTCTATCGCCATCCCTTCCCCGGCCCGGGTTTGGGCGTGCGCATTCTGGGTGAGGTGAAGAAGGACTACGCCGACCTGCTGCGCCGCGCCGACGCCATCTTCATCGAAGAGCTGCGTGGCTGGAAGGACGAAGCCACCGGCAAAAACTGGTACGACCTGACCAGCCAGGCCTTCACTGTCTTCTTGCCCGTCAAGAGCGTGGGCGTGATGGGCGACGGCCGCACCTACGACTACGTGGTGGCCCTGCGCGCGGTGCAAACCAGTGACTTCATGACCGCCGACTGGGCCGAGCTGCCCTACGGCCTGCTCAAGAAAGTATCCGGTCGCATCATCAACGAAGTTCGCGGCATCAACCGCGTCACCTACGATGTATCCAGCAAACCGCCTGCGACGATTGAGTGGGAGTGATGGGTATTTCTAACCCGTTGACTTGATTGAAAAGGCCAGCGCCATTGATGATGTTTTTTGCATCATCAATGGCGTTTTTCATGGGCGCCGGCTAGGGCCCCATGGGGAGTAGGGCGCTGATGCCATAGCGGCAAGTAACTCGCCACAGGGTATCCATTTGAAGTCAGGAAATTGGCGCCAAGGATCCGCCTTGGAAGGCTGCGTCAGCGGTAGCCACTGGGCTGTTGCGCCCCGGCTTCAATACATGCGTGTAGATCCTGTTCACGTCACATGGGCATGCAGAAGCAATGCCTGAACTATTCAGATAACCGACCGCGGCACTGGCAGCTAAGAAGGGGGCTGAGGGCGCAGGCATTCATTCAGCGGCTTCACCATCAACTTCGATGTGCCGATACCCGGAGACCTTGTTGAGAAGTTCGACCAGCATGGCGCGCTCGCCAGGCGTCAGGCAATGGGCCAACTCTGCCTCCATTTGGGGAGTGCGACGCGCCAGATCGTCTGCGAACACTGACCCTTCAGCCGTCAGCAAAACTTGCTGAGAGCGCCGGTCAATCTCGCTGCGAACTCGTTCTATCAGGCCGTTGTTTTGCAGGCGGTCCAGTAGGATCGTCAAATTGGGGCCGGAAAGGGACAGTGCGCGACTGAGCTTCTTGGGGGTCAGATCACTGTTGGCGCGCAGAAGCATCAGCACCGAATATTCGACAGGCCGCAGTTTGAAGGGTTTGCCAATGTGCCGAACATACAGCGCTTGGGTCGCCACCCGCGCTTTGGCGATGTGATAACCGATCACTGACTCGAGCGCACCCTCGGCCAACGGAGATCTCTTGATTTTGGAGGCTGTCATCCCGCCATCATGCCAAGAATTTGCGTCGATATTGGTCATGACGGCATCTAGGACAATTGCAAGGGTTGAATCTTGATTCGTGCCCAATCCAATCGCCTCGGGCGCAGAAAGCACTGACCGCCCCGTCTCGTTTGGTCGGGCAGAGCGGGCCAACCGCCCACGAAAATCCATCGCAAGGACTGTGGGAAGCCGTTCGGCGTTGTCATTTCTCCCGCCTTTAATATAAAGCCTTGCAAATCGTCGGACCGTTGAGTGAACGCCAAACCTTCAGCGTGAAGCGTCCGGTTGGCTGACGTATATGTTCGACGGTGAGCCGCTGCGCTGAGCCGGTGGCGCGCCAATGCGCATCGGTCGACTTCAGTGATGCTTCTTGCTGCCAAGGTAAGATTCAATGACGCGAACATCTGTAGCCAAATCGCGTGCGGGACCATGTAGCGAAATCTCGCCGGTCTCCAGCACATACGCGTAGTCGGCCACCTCCAATGCAGCTCGCGCGTTTTGTTCGATCAGCAGGATGCTGACTCCGGTTTCTCGCAGGCGCTCAATGGTTCGGAAGATGTCGCGTACCACCAAAGGCGCCAGGCCCAGACTGGGTTCATCCAACATCAATACCTTGGGTTGACCCATCATGGCGCGACCCACTGCAAGCATCTGCCGCTCCCCGCCAGACAGGGTGCCCGCCATCTGTTTGCGGCGCTCCTTCAATCGCGGAAACAATGCGTAGACCGTGTCGATCTGGGCCATCCATTCGGGATTGCGCAGCCGCATTTGTCGGTAGCCGCCCAGGATGAGGTTGTCTTCTACCGACATCGTTGAGAACAATTCGCGCCGCTCGGGCACCAGGGCCAAGCCCTTCATGACTCGATCTTCTAGCGCGACATTTTTCAGTGATTGGCCATCAAAAACGATGTCACCAGATGCGGGTAACACGCCCATCAAGGCGTTGAGCGTTGTTGACTTGCCGGCCCCATTGGGACCGATCACCGTCACCACAGCACCCCGAGCGAGTTGCAGATTCAGTCCGCTCACAACCTCTGCACGGCCATAGCCGGCATGGAGATCACGGACATCCAGGATCAATTCATTGCTTGTCGAAGTGGGCATCGGTTCAATGTTCCGTTCCGAGGTAGGCTGCTCGTACCGCAGGGCTGGCCTGCACCTCGGCAGGTGTGCCTTCAATCAGCTTGGTGCCGAACTCCATCACCACGATGCGATCGGTCAGACTCATCACAAACTCCATGTCATGCTCCACCAGAAGGATGCTCATTCCTTCGGCCTTGAGCTGGCGCAGGACTTGGCCCAAGGCCTGCTTTTCCTTGTGCCGTAAACCGGCGGCGGGTTCATCCAGCAGTAGCAATGCCGGATCGGTGCAAAGCGCGCGGGCAATTTCCATCAATCGGGCGGGGCCGAGTGCTAGATTTCCAGCCAATTCATGAATTTGGTCCTTCATTCCGATGCGCTCCAACTGACGCTCGGCTTCCAGGAAAAGGCGACGCTCCTCTTCGCGATCCAGCCGAAGCACGGCCTGCATAACACCTGCGTGACTGCGGGTATAGCCGCCAAGGGCAACGTTTTCAAGTACCGTCATCTCAGGAAGCATCTTGACGTGCTGGAACGTCCGAGACATGCCCCTGCGGGCGATTTCTCGAGAGGGCTGCCCGCTGACCTTGGCGCCTCGGAACATGACATCGCCTGAGCTCAGCGGCAATACGCCGGTGATGAGATTGAAGGTTGTAGATTTGCCCGCCCCGTTGGGGCCTAGCAGGCCGATGATTTCGCCGGCTCGAATCGAGAAGCTGACATCGTTCACGGCGACCAGCCCGCCAAATTGCTTGCGCACGCTCCTGACATCGAGCAACAGCTCTCCTGGCGTTGGCTTGCTTCGGGTTTCTAGCGCGGTGGCGCTGCCCCAATCCCGGTGTCGCCGGTCAGGCGGTAGATGTCGCTGCAGCCATCTCTCGGCATAGGGCCAAAGACCGAGGGGGGCGTACTTTAGGATCGCGACAAGGATGATGCCGAAGACGATCAACTCATAGTTACCGTTACCACCGAATAGTCGCGGCAGCAGTACCTGAAGCTGGTCTTCGAGAATCTTCGTGAGGGCTGCGCCTGAGAACGCACCCCAAACGCTGCCTACACCGCCGACTACAGTCATGAACAGGTAGTCAATGCCCTTGGAGAGCGAGAAGGACGATGGGTTCACTGCGCGTTGATAGTGCGCAAACAGCCAACCCGAGGTGCAGGCCAGCATGGCCGCGATGACAAAGGCCTTGACCTTATAGCGATACGTAGATATCCCCATGGCCTCGGCCATCGTGACGCCGCCATTGAGTGCGCGGATCGCGCGACCGGCGCGTGAGTCAAGGAGCCGAGCCACGCCAACGGCGGCGGCAAGGGCAATGAGCCAGATCAGTGCATAGAAGCTACGCCCGCTGCCCAGCCTCCATCCAAACAAGGAAAGCCCAGGAATGTTCAAGATGCCGTCGTACTTGCCCAGGAAGTCCATATTGGACATCGCGTAGTACAGCGATAGGCCCCACATCATGGTGGCGAGCGGAAGGTAGTGGCCCGACATCCTCAGCGTGATGCTCGCTAGGACGAGCGCTACGCTCACAGTAACAACCATTGCCACCAACAGGCCCAACCACGGCGAAAGACCGTAGGCCGTACTCAAATAAGCTGAGGTGTAGGCGCCGAGGCCGACAAAAGCCGCTTGCCCGAATGAGGTCAGGCCAGCCACGCCCGTCAGAAGTACTAGCCCTAGGCAGGTTATGGCATAGAGTCCGATGTAGTTGAGGTTGGTGATCCACAATTCAGGAACAGGTGCCAGCGGCATGGCCGCCACCGCGAGTACCAGCAGTGCGAACGAGATGCGTCGCTTGTCCATGTCAGTGGTCTCCCTGATGCGGGTTGCGCATTGACTGCCACAACAGCACGGGGAGGATGGCGGTGAACACAATCACTTCCTTGAATGAGCTGGCCCAGAAAGCACCAAAGGACTCCAGCACGCCCACCGCGAGCGCGCCGATTGCGGCCATCGGGTAGCTCGAGAGTCCAGCAAAAACAGCGGCAATGAAGCCTTTCAGGCCGATCAAGAAACCGCTGTCATAAAAAATGGTCGTGGTCGGACCAATCAGCAGGCCGGAGAGCGCCCCGATCAGCGCGGCCAGCGTGAATGACAGGCGCCCCGCACGGGAGGTTGAGATGCCCATCAACTGCGCACCAAGACGATTCACAGCGGTGGCTTGCAATGCCTTGCCGTAAACCGTGCGACCAAAGAATTGCCATAGCAAGACGATCAATGCAAATGAGGCGCCGAACATGATCACCGTCTGACCTGAAAGGGTTACTGCGCCCACACTGAAGCGCACATCCCAGAAGCTTGGATTTCGGAAGCCTTCGGCACCAAAGTACAAGAGCGCCAGCCCGGTGAGTGCGAAATGCACACCCACCGAAACGATGAGCAGAACCAGCACGGACGCGTCGGCCAGAGACTCGTAGGCGAGGCGGTAGACCAAAGACCCCATAGGCGCCACAAGTGCCACGGAAAGCACAGCCTGCAGCGCAAGCGGCAACTCCAAGGGTGCCATCAGGTAGGTAACACCGCCAATGGCAAGTGGGTATGCCAGCGTGCGCAGTGACCCACGCAGCAATTGGGGCGTCGGCTGTGCTAGTTTCAGGCCGCGCGCCAGGTCCAGGACGACAACGGCAAATGCCAGTATCAACATGAGCCAAACTGTGCCTGGCACCTGTCGGTTCTGCAGCATTGCGAGGGTCAAAGCGCCGAAGGCGACGAACTCACCCTGCGGGATGAAGATGACACGCGTCACCACGAACAGCAGTACCGTGGCCATGGCCAGAAGTGCGTAGACCGCGCCATTGGACAAGCCGTCCGCGAGAAGAATGCTGGAGATGGAAAAGTCCATGCGATATCCGAAAAGGCTGAATATGGCTCGACCGAGCGCGCGCAAGGGCGTCCCGGTCGATGCCAGGGCCGGCGCAACGCCGGCATCTATGGCGTTGCGGTTTACTCGACCTTCCAATCGCCGTTGACCACTTTGAGCATCACGCCGGTTTCATTGGTGAAACCCCAGTGGTTGTCTTTGGAATAAGCCAGCACACCTTGCGAGACCACGGTACGGCCCATCGATTCGAGGGCATTACGAAGTGCCGTGCGGAACTCCGGCGTTCCTGGTTTGGCGCTCTTCAGTGCAACCGGGATGATCTTCTCAAGCAGCAAGGTCACGTCGTAGCCGTGGGCAGCAAATTGATTGCGGGAGCCTGGACCATAGGCTTTCTCGTACTTCTGTACATAGTCCATTGCCAGCGCCTTGGACGGGTTGGTCGCCGCCAGTTGCTCCGCGACGACGGCCGGCCCCGAGACAACGAATGCGCCCTCAACATCTTTGCCGCCGATGCGCATCAGGTCACGAGATGCTGCCGCATGTGTCTGGTAGATCTTTCCCTTGTATCCGCGCTCGATCACGCTCTTGTGCGGCATCGCCGCACCCGAGCCAGAAGCAGCAATCAAGATTGCATCTGGGTTGGCTGCCACTAACTTGAGCGCCTGACCGGTCACTGCCGTATCAGACCGTGCAAATCGTTCGCTGGCGACAACTTTGATGGTGGGTGCTATTGCTGCAGCCTCCGCTTGGAAGTCCTTCAACCAACTCTCGCCGTAGGCGTCGGTGTAGCCAAGAAAACCCACTGTCTTGATGCCTTGGGCTTTCATGTGCAGCAGCATCGCATGTGCCATCACCGCATTTGCCTGAGCGAGGCGGAAGGTCCATGCATCCTTGCCTGGCGCCAGCATGCCGGGCGAGAGCATCAGTTGGACCGTGCCCGATTCGGCCAGCGGAGCGGCCATTGCAATCGCGACGGGCGTCGCCGCCGAGCCCACGACCAGATCGGCATGTTCCTCGGTAGTCAAGCGGTTGCTGTTCTGAACCCCCTTGGTCGGATCGGTCGCATCGTCGAGCACAATCACCTTGAGTGTCTCGCTGCCGATCTTGCTGGGCCAAAGCTTGATTGCATTGGCAACCGGAATGCCGAGGCCGCTGGCCGGTCCGGTTAGCGGCAAGCTGACGCCAATGACGATGTCGGCATGTGCGCTGCCAGTCAGGGCGAACAAGGCCGCAGCGGCCAGCTTTTTGATGCGGTGCTGGTACATGAGTTGTCTCCGTTATGGTGTGTTGTTGGCAGGGGAATTCAGCGCGGCGCCATGCGCAGCGCACCGTCGAGGCGAATCACCTCTCCGTTCAAGTGGACGTTGGTGACAAAGTGCGCGGCCAGTGCTGCAAACTCTTCGGGCTTACCCAAACGCTTGGGGAATGGGATGGAGGAGGCCAAGTTGGCCTGCACCTCCTCGGGTAGCTCCTTCAGCAGCGGCGTCGCAAAAAGGCCCGGTGCGATCGTGCAGACGCGGATGCCGTGCTGGGCCAAGTCGCGCGCCAGCGGCAAGGTCATGCCGACGATGCCGGCCTTTGACGCTGAATAGGCTTCCTGCCCGACCTGTCCGTCGAAGGCTGCGACCGAAGCGGTGCATAGAATGGTTCCGCGCTCGTTGTCTTCGAGACTATCCAGTTTTGCAATGCGTGCGGCGGCGAGACGAATGACGTTGTAGGTGCCAATCAGATTGATGCGCACGACACGTTCAAAATCTTCCAGCGGTGCCGGCGAACCGTCTCGGCCGATCACCCGCTTGGCGGTGCCGATTCCGGCAATGCACATCAGGATTCTGGCCGGGCCGTGAGCGACCTCGGCGGTATCGATCGCGGACTGCAAAGAAGCTGTGTCAGTGATGTCGCAAGGGCAGGCGATGCCTCCGATTTCCTGCGCCACACGGGCTGCATTTACAGCATTAATGTCCAGAATCGCAACCTTCGCACCTTGGCGAGCTAACTCGCGGGCCACGGCCTCGCCCAATCCAGAGCCGCCGCCGGTGACCAGGGCGGCATGACCTTGAATCTTCATCGTGTGTCCTTTTGCGCGTCGACTGCGCTGTTGCGGTTGGGAAGGATCAGCCAGGGGTCGGCATGCGGCCCCTCGTAAATGGCCTCTACCAATGAAGCGCGGTGCTGCAATACCGCGCGCAGGTTGATTGAATTCTTGTCGGTGATTTCACCGTGATCGAGTGAGGGTGGCTCGACAAGAATATGCATGCGCTCGATGCGGTTGGCGCTGCCCGAGCCTTGGTGATGGAGTTGATCCGCCAGCGCTTGAAAGAAGGCGCGTACCGCAGGGTGATGCAGCACTTCGGCGTTGCTGGCGGTCTCGTCGAGGCCGCTCAGCGCGCGGCAATCCGCCAGACGTGGGAAGATCAGAACACCCAGCTGATCACGGTTGATGCCCGTAAGGACGGCGTCTTGTACATATGGGTGGCCTTGCAGAACGATGCGGGTACGCAGTGGACCGACACTCACAAAGGTGCCAGTCGTCAGCTTGAAATCTTCCGCAATGCGGCCATCAAAGAACAGGCCAAGCGACACATCATTTTCGTCGACCAAGTACGCGGCATCACCGGTGCAGTAGAACCCTTGTTCGTCAAAAGCTGCTGCAGTTTGCTCCGGTGCACGCCAGTAGCCTGGCATCACATTGGGCCCCCGGAATCGGATCTCCATCTTGCCCTCGGACGGAACGAGTTTGGCTTCGACGCCGGGGCAGGGCAAACCGATATAGCCAGATTGCGCATGGGTACCAACGACAAAGGTGCAGGTCGGCGCCGTCTCAGTCATGCCCAGGCTGGTCAGGATTCGCACGCGCTCGCCACAGGCTGCGAGAGCGTGCTCGTCGAGCCGCTTCCAGACCGCCTGTGACAGGCCGGCAGCCGCAAACATGAAAGCTTTGAGATTGCGAAACAGCGAGTTGCGCAATTCGGCATCGCCGTCCATGACTTTGACGAGTTCCTCCAGACCCTTGGGGACATTGAAGTAAACGGTGGGCGAGATCTCCTTCAGGTTGCGCACCGTCTCGGCCATGCCAGAAGGCGTGGGCTTACCGTCATCGACATAAATTGTCCCGCCGTTGTAGAGCGCAATACCGAGGTTGTGATTGCCACCAAAGGTGTGACTCCACGGCAGCCAATCGACCAGCACTGGAGGTTCGTCCGCCAGAAACGCCATGCATTGACGCAACATCTGCTGATTGGCGCAGAGCATGCGATTCGTGATGATCACGCCTTTGGGCTGTTTCGTGCTGCCGCTGGTGAACAGAAACTTGACGATCGTGTCAGGCCCCGTCATGGCATGTGCCGCGTCGACACCGGCTCCGGGAACCGTGTTCAACAAGTCGTCGAACTTGCGAGTCGGACGACCGTCAAGCGCACCACGTCCCAATACCACGGTCACGTCGCTCGGCACCACTGCCGCGATGGCGGGCCCGAACCCATCGTGGGACGCGTACACCATGCCGGGCGTGATGGTGCCAAGAATGTGGCGCAACTTGCTGTAGTCCGTCGAGACCATCGAGTAGGCGACCGACACACTGGTGTAGGGGATGCCCGCCCAGAGTGCAGCCAGCATCAATGTGGCGTGTTCCAGGTCGTTTTCAGACAAAATCGCCAGCGGGCGCTCGGCACTCAGCCCGGCATCCAGCAATGCTTGCCCCATCGCCCGCGCGCGCCTCAGCATCTCCGCGTAACTGATGCGCAGCCAGAGTCCGTTCGAATCACGCCGAGCGATGAGCGTTTGGTTGGGGGTTTGTTCTGCCCACTGCTGGAGCACGTCGCTGAGCCGCGCGGGATACCAGCCAAGCTGCTCGCGGGATGTCAGGAGACGCGCGCCGCCCTCAAGTTCGGTGATGTCGGCTTCAACACAGCCGCCGACGCGAGCCGGTTTGAACGGGGCTTGTTGTGCGCTGGTCATGACTTCACGACCTTGGCGGCTTTCCCTTTAAGAAAGGCGCCGAGTCGCTCCTGCGCTTCCGGGGTGCTGGCGGCCACGGCCGACATCAGCGATTCGGTGAACAGGCCCTCGGCGGGTGACTGCTCTGCAATTCGCGGTAGTGCATGCATGACGGCGAAGGCGGTCATTGGGGCGGCCTCTGCTACCTTCTGGGCCAACTCCAAGCCCTTTTTGAGCCCCTCGCCTGCAGGCACACGGTACTGGACGAGACCATAACGCTCACCTTCATCGGCGTCATAGACTCTGCCGGTCAGCATCATGTCTGTCATGCGGGCTACACCGATCAAGCGCGGGATGCGAACCGAGCCGCCGCCGCCGACAAAGATGCCGCGCTGCCCCTCGGGTAGGCCAAAGTACGCCGAATCCTCCGCGACTCTGATATGGCATGCGGCAGCCAATTCCAGCCCCCCGCCAACGACCGCACCATGCAGGACCACCACCACTGGTACACGCCCGAACTGAACGGCATCGAAAGCCGCGTGCCAACCGCGCGAGTGAAGCACTGCGCCACCAATATCCCGCTGCACCAGCGCGGACAAGTCGAGTCCCGCGCAGAAGTGCTCTCCCTCGCCGCTAACCAGCACCGCTCGAACGTCGGCAGGTAGGTGTAGGAATGCAGTATGCAGTTGGGCAATCAATGCATCACTGATGGCGTTCCGCTTTGCTGGTCGATTCAGCCGCAAATGCAGCACCGCACCATGCCGACTGATCTGCAGCAGATCCAGCGCGTCGGTCAAGCCATCCGCTGGCACGACCGGGCTGCCAGTGATTGATGTATGTTCACCCATATAATTTTATTACGTAACTAAACAATGCGTGGATCATGCACTTTTTTGGGGTGCATTTCAATCGAAAATTTTGAGTAATAACCCTTGATTGTTGGACGTTTTTAGAGGAAGTGATGTTCAGAGTCCTTGTCCCTGTGTCGATTGCGCTTCACTGAATATAGTTATAAAATTTAACTAGAAAATTGGAGATCTTGATGAGTGCTTACATTCCCTATGGTTGCTATTGGTCGACCCCTTTTGCCAAGTGGCAGGGCTCATTGGCCAATCTGAATGCGCTTCAGTTGGCCGCGATTTGCGGCCGTACTGCATTGGAGCGATGGCAGTTCCCGATGGAGCAAATCGACCTGGGCATCCTTGGCGTCACCAATCCGCAGAAGGGTGCCTTCTATGGCTTGCCCTGGGTCACTGGCCTGATGGGCATCGACCGCGTGGCAGGGCCGACCATTCAGCAGGCCTGCGCCACGAGTGTTCGGGCGTTGCAGATGGCCAGCCAGGAAGTTGATGCAGGCAGCGCCAGTTGCGCACTTCTGGTGATGGCTGACCGCCAGTCGAATGGACCGGTGGTCTATTACCCCGACCCCAGCGGCAGCGGCGGGTACGGCATTACTGAGCATTGGGTGCCCGACAACATGGCGCACGACCCCTATGCGAAGAACCCGATGCTGCAGACCGGCGAGAACGTCGCGGCGCGGTACGGCTTCACAACCGCCCAGCAGAACGCACTCAAGTTGCGGCGCTATGAGCAATACATGGATGCCCTGGCAGACAACCGAGCGTTCCAGCGGAAATACATGGTTGATGTGCCGCTATCTGACAGTCGTTTCCGTAAAGTCACAGGGGTACTCAGCAGCGATGAAGGCATTTTTCCGACCACGGCAGAGGGCCTTGCAAAGCTCAAGCCTGTGAAGGAGGGGGGCTCCATCACCTTCGGTGGGCAAACTCATCCAGCAGACGGCAATGCCGGAGCCATCGTCACAAGTCGCGTTCGAGCCCGAGAATTCTCGGCAGAGCCCGGCATCGAGATCGAGTTGCTCAGCTTTGGAACCTACCGCGAAGCGCCAGGCTTTATGCCTGCAGCGCCCGGACCGGCGGCGCTGCAGGCTTTGCGGCGCGCAGGCTTGAATGTGGGGCAACTCGACGCAGTCAAAACCCATAACCCATTTGCTGTCAATGATTTAGCTTTGGCGCATGACATCGGCTTCCCGTGGGAGCGGATGAACAACTATGGCAGCTCCATCATTTGGGGGCACCCCCAAGCACCAACAGGTTTGCGCGGGGTGATCGAATTGATCGAGGAGCTTGTGCTGCGTGGTGGTGGCATTGGCCTGTTCACCGGTTGCGCTGCTGGCGATTCGGGGCTGGCAGTAGTGCTCCGCGTCACTGATGCGCGAATTCGCTGACCGATCGTCAGTCCTCGCGTTACCCCGTTATACAAACTTTATACAAAAACTTGTCATGAAAATCATTCGTCCCTATGAAGTTGGCGCCCTGATTGCCGATGATGCCACCGTGTTTCTGGGCGGTTTGGCCGTGACCAGCTTGCCCGAAGAGTTGTTGGTCGCAGTGGAGCAGCACTTCTTGAACACAGGGCATCCTCAGCGCGTCTCCACCTGGGCCTGTGGTGCGATCGGGAACTCCGGCGCTGCAGGCATGAAGCACTTTGCGCACCCCGGAATGATCAAGCGGGTGGTGGCGGGGCACTTTGGCCAGACCGGCAAAGAGATGATGAAGATGGTGTTCGACGGTGAAGTTGAGGCCTACAACTTTCCGCAAGGTTCGCTGTCGCACCTCACGCGACAGATCGCATGTCGCTCGCCCGGCGTGTTGACCAAGGTGGGGTTGGGCACTTTCGTTGATCCGCGCTTGGAAGGCGGCAAGATGAACAGTCGCACCACCGAGGATTTGGTGCGGCTGGTCGAATTCGACGGCGATGAGTGGCTGTACTACAGGGCCCCTAAGATTGACGTTGCTTTGATCCGCGGGACGGTGGCCGACGAGCACGGCAACGTCACGCTGGACAAGGAGGGCGTGTTGTTGGAGCAACTTTCTATTGCTCAGGCCGCTCGGGCCAGTGGGGGTATCGTCATCTGCCAAGTTGAACGTATCGTCAAGGCGGGTAGTCTTCATCCCAAGGCTGTCAAAATTCCTGGTGTGGTTGTCGACTATGTGGTGCTCTCAACGCCTCAGAACCACATGCAGACAATTGCGACGCAATTTGACCCAGCGTTGTGCGGTGATATCCAGATTCCCACAGACAGCCTTGTTCCGATGCCCCTGGACGAACGCAAGGTGATTGCCCGCCGTGCGGCCTTGGAACTGTCGCCAGGCGCTGTGACCAATTTGGGCATTGGCATTCCTGCGGGGATTCCATCGGTCGCCGCCGAGGAGGGTGTTGCCGATGCACTGACGCTCAGCATTGAGAGTGGGGTCACTGGCGGCATCCCTGCGCAAAAGGGAGACTTTGGCCTCGCTTACAACGCCGAGGCCATCATTGAGCAAAGCTTTCAGTTCGACTACTACGACGGCGGCGGCCTTGATGCCAGCTTTCTTGGCCTGGCCCAAGTTGATGCGTCAGGCAATGTCAACGTCAGCAAATTCAATGGGCGCCCCGTTGGCTGCGGAGGCTTTGTGAACATCACGAGATCTACCAAACGGTTGATCTTCTGCGGTAGTTTTACCGCCGGCGGGCTGGAGTTGCAAGTTGGGGAGGGTGCATTGACGATCAAGACGGAAGGGCGTTCGCGCAAGTTCATCAAGCAGGTTGAGCAAATTACCTTCAACGGCCGCGATGCCGCCCTTCGTGGGCAAGAGGTGGTGTTCGTTACGGAACGTGCGGTGTTTCACCTGCGGGCCGACGGTCTAGAGCTGACTGAGATCGCCCCTGGCGTCGATCTGGAGCGGGATGTGCTGGCACACATGGAGTTCCGCCCGATCATTCGCCAACTGCGCACAATGGATGCTGACCTGTTTCGCGCCAACTGGGGCGGCTTGCGTAAAGCACTTTCTGCGGGAACCCGTCACTGAGTCTTGCCCTCGCTGCGCATTGGCATCGGCAGCGACAGCGAGAGGCGCGAAAGCTGAATGTAGGTGACGGTATGCCGCTGAGAAACTGGGTGCGGGCGCGGTACTTACAGGGCATGAACGCCCCCACCCGGGCCCACCTGGATACCATCGATGCCGCCTCAGCGGAGTCTCTCCCGGGGTTTCGGCTTCATGCTCGGCGACATCCCTGGTGAGCTGATCAAGTGGTTCGCTACTTGCCTGCCGTTTGAGTCGCGTCAGGGCCGGTCAGGCAAGGGGCGAGGCCCATCGCCCGGGCTCATTGCCAGCCGTAACGCTTCGCATAGAACGACTTCATCGCTTGGGTCAACGCGATGTAGGCCATCAGGATGCCGGCAAGGTAGACGAAGAAGACGGGCGGCAGCGCTTGAAGTTTGAAATAGTGCGAGAAGGGCCCCATCACCATGAAAACGCCCATGGCCATCACGGCCAGCGTCATGCCCAGTAGCGGCCATGCGGCGCGGCTTTGCAGGAAGGGGATTTTTCGGGTGCGGATCATGTGCACGATCAAGGTCTGCGACAACAAGCCTTCGACGAACCAGCCAGACTGGAACAAGGTTTGATGTTCAGGCGTATTGGCCGAGAACACGAACCACATCAGCAGATAGGTGGCAATGTCGAACAAGGAGCTCACAGGGCCGAACCAGACCATGAACCGGCCAATGTCATCCGGGTTCCAGCGCTGGGGCTGGGTTAGCAGTTCGGCGTCCACATTGTCAAAAGGAATAGCGACCTGCGAGATGTCGTACAGCAGGTTTTGCACCAGCAGTTGCAGGGGCAGCATGGGCAAAAAGGGCAAAAAAGCACTGGCTATCAGCACGGAGAAGACATTGCCAAAGTTGGAGCTGGCCGTCATCTTGATGTACTTGAGCATGTTGGCAAAGGTGCGGCGGCCTTCGATCACGCCTTCTTCCAGCACCATCAGGCTTTTCTCAAGCAAGATGATGTCGGCTGCCTCCTTGGCGATGTCCACCGCGGAGTCGACCGAAATGCCGATGTCGGCGGCGCGCAGCGCCGGCGCGTCGTTGATGCCGTCGCCCATGAAGCCCACCACATTGCCGGCCGCCTTCAAGCTGCGGACGATGCGCTCTTTCTGCGCGGGACTGAGTTTGGCGAAGACGTTGTACTTGACGGCGATCTCGCTGAGCTCGCTGTCGGACATGGCTTCGATCTGCGAGCCCAGCACCACCCCGCGCTGTTCCAAGCCCACCTCGCGGCAGATCTTGGCGGTGACGAGTTCGTTGTCACCGGTCAGGATCTTCACCTCGATGCCATGGGCTTTCAGCGCGGTCAGCGCCGGTTCGGTGGACTCTTTCGGTGGGTCCAGAAAGGCGACATAGCCCATCAAGGTCATGTTGGACTCGTCGGCCACTGAGTAGGCTTGCCGGTGGGGCGGCTCCTCCTTCATCGCTACGGCCACAACGCGCAAGCCTTGCTCGTTCAGCGCGGCGGTGCGTTGCTTGATGTCGGCGAGGCGCTCCGGCGTGAGGGGCATGTCTTGCCCATCTTCGCGAATGCGGGTGCACACCGCCAGCACTTCCTCAAGCGCGCCTTTGCAGATCAACTCATGGTGGTCGTCCCGCTCGGACACCACAACCGACATGCGGCGGCGTTGGAAGTCGAAGGGAATTTCGTCAACCTTCTTGTAGTTGGCCGCAATGTCCAGGCTGCGGTGCACTTCCGCATGTTCCAGCACCGCGACGTCCAGCAGGTTCTTGAGGCCCGTTTGATAGTGGCTGTTGAGGTAGGCCAGGCTGAGCACTTCCTCGGACTTGTTGCCATGAATGTCGGTGTGCCGCTCCAGAAAGATCTTGTCCTGCGTCAGCGTGCCGGTCTTGTCGGTGCACAGCACGTTCATGGCGCCGAAGTTCTGAATTGCATCCAGTCGCTTGACGATGACCCGTTTGCGCGACAGCACCACCGCTCCTTTGGCCAAGGTGGAGGTGACGATCATGGGCAACATTTCAGGGGTCAGGCCCACGGCGATGGAGAGCGCGAATAAGGCGGCCTCCACCCAGTCGCCCTTGGTGAAGCCGTTGAGCAGCAGCACCAGCGGCGACATCACCACCATGAAGCGGATCAGCAGCCAGCTCACCCGGTTGACCCCGGTCTGGAAGGCGGTGGGTGCACGGTCAGTGGCCGTAACGCGTTGGGCCAACGCACCAAAGAAAGTTCGTCCACCGGTCTCCAGCACCACGGCAAGCCCGGCGCCGCTGACCACGTTGGTGCCCATGAATAGGAGGTTCTCTAGCTCCAGCGCGTTGTTGCTGGGCTGGCGGGGTAGGGCGAATTTTTCCACCGGCAGCGACTCGCCGGTCATGGCGGCCTGGCTGACGAACAAGTCCTTGGCGCTCAAGACTCGCAGATCGGCGGGGATCATGTCGCCAGCGGACAGCACCACGATGTCGCCCGGCACCAGCTCCCGTATGGGCACTTCTTCCTGATGGGCGGGCTTGGTGTGGAGCTGGATCTCGAAGAACTCCCTCGCCTCGGCAGCGGCCTCTTCGGCCAAGTCGCGGCGCATGACGGTGGCCTTGTTGCTGACCATGGCCTTGAGTTCGTCCGCCGCCTTGTTGGAGCGCGTTTCCTGAACGAAGCGCATCACGGTGGAGAGCAGCACCATGGCGCCGATGACAACGGCCGCTCGCAGGTCGTTTGTTGCATAGGACACAGCGGCGAGCAGGGTCAGCAGCAAATTGAAGGGGTTGCGGTAGCAGTGCCACAGGTGCAGCCACCAGGGCATGGGTTTTTCGTGCCCCACTTCATTGGGCCCGACTTCGCGGCGAATGAGGTTGGCGCGCTCCGCGCTCAGGCCACTGAGTTGCGTGCCCAGCGAAGCGAGCAAAGACTCCGGCGCGGTATGGGCTGCAGCCACCAAGCGCTGCGAGAGCTGGTCAGACATCTCATGGGGCTGGGCCTCCCGGCGAAAGGCGTCCCAGATGGCGAGACTGCGGAAATGCCTCGCCATGCCATGCGATTGAATGAAACGGACGTAGACGTTCTTGAAGCTGAACATGGGCATTGCGCTGACTCCGACGCATTATTCGACGCGTACTTCGATGTTGACTTCAATGTGACTCGCCAAAGTGGCGGGCTTAACTTTTTATTGTGACCGTGCTATGTGTCCGGGTGTTTGCAGCGCAATCTTTGCCGCGGGCACCTTGCGGGACAACCCTAATGCTTAAACGCAACGGATAGCGGCTTATTTTGATGGATTGATATCCGTCAATGCTTTTGTGCGTTCTGCGCGCAAACTCGCCGAGGAAGTCAACTCAACTCATGTCAGGGGGTCCTACCATGGAACTGTCAAAGAGAACGACTGGCCGCTGGGCATTGCGGCTGATGGCGGCGGTGCTGGCGCTCGGCAGCGTGAGCGCCCAGGCGGTGCCGGCCTATGCGCGCCAGACCGGGCAGAACTGCGTGGCCTGCCATGTCAGTTTTCCTGAGCTCACGCCCTATGGCCGATGGTTCAAGCTGTCGGGCTACACCTTTGGGCAGCGGCAGACCCTGCCGGTGGCGATGATGGCGCAGCTCAGCCGCACCCAGATCAAGAACAATGACGACGGCACGGGCACCGACACCTTGGTGACCGCCCGTGACCGAATGGCGGCCTTGAATGGCGCCAGCTTGTTCCTCGCCGGCAAGGTGAATGACAACGTCGGTGGTTTTGTGCAATGGACCTATTCTCAAAACTACAACACCGACGGCACCAGCAGCGGTCACAGCGGCATTGATAACACCGACCTGCGCTGGGTTGGCCGCATGAGCAGCGCGGACGCCAATGACGTCAAGCTGCTGTACGGCGCCACCCTGCATAACAATCCGACGGTGCAAGACGTCTGGAACAGCACGCCCGCGTTTGGCTACCCCTTCACCGGGTCACCCACTGCCGTGGGCCCCACCGCTGGTACGCAAATTGAAGGTGCCTTGGCTCAACAGGTGGCGGGGTTGGGGGCCTACGCTTTTTACGACCGCACTTGGTACGGCGAAGTCACGGCCTACCGCACTGCAGATGGTCTGTTCGGCATTTTGCGCGCCGGACAGGACATCAACACCCCCGGAGGCGTCGCCAAGTTGAGCGGCTCCAACCCCTATGTGCGCGTTGCTTACAACCGGGAGTGGGGAGCCAACTCGTTGATGCTGGGTGTTTTTGGTCTGCAGATAGATCGTTATGTCGACAACACCGACACCAGCAGCGGCACCGACCGATACGCCGACCGAGGCATTGACGCTCAGTACCAGTACATCGGCAGCCCGCACACCTTCACGGCGCAGGCCCGCTACATCCATGAGAAGCAGGACTACCGTTCCAGTTTCGCGCAAGGCGCAACGGCCAATCCAAGCGATGTGTTGAAGACTTTGCAGCTCAAAGCCACCTATTACTACGATCACCAATACGGTGTCACGCTGAGCCACTTTTCCAGCTCAGGCACGGCTGACGCGTTGCTGTATCCCAGCGGCGCAGTCACCGGCAGCGCGAACGGGCGGCCCGACAGTTCAGGCAATATCGTCGAACTTGACTATCTGCCGATGCAAAACGTGCGTTTGATGATGCAGTACACCGCCTATGACAAGTTCAACGGCAGCAGCGGCAGCGGTTATGACGGAGCGACCCTGCGCAGCCCAAGTGACAACAACACGGTGTTTTTGAATCTCTGGGTGTCTTTCTAAAAAGGGGCTGAATCATGAGTTCAAGCATCTATACATATCGGGTCCGCCCGGTCGTGGCGAGTTTGTTGCTGGCCTTGTCCGGTGCGGCCGTGGCTCAGGACGCCCCGGGTGCCAATGCCATTGCGCAGGCGGATCAGGCTGCGCAAAAGGTGGCTGCAACGATTTGCGCCTCGTGTCATGGTGCCACCGGCACCAGCACGTCCCCCTTGTTCCCTCGTCTCGCCGGGCAGCAAGAAGCCTACCTGAATGCTCAACTGAAGGCCTTCAAGGGCAAGACACGGGGCGAGCAGGATGCGCACGACTACATGTGGGGCATGGCAACTTTGCTGGATGACGCCGTGATTGATGGCTTGTCGCGCTACTACGCGGCTCAAAAGCCTGCCCCGGGGATGCCGGGCGACCCGGCTCTGTTGGCTCGGGGCAAGGTACTTTATGAGCAAGGCGAGCCGGCTCGCCAGGTGGCGGCATGTTCTGCGTGCCATGGTGAAAACGCTGCAGGCGTGTCCATCTTTCCACGGCTGGCCGGGCAGCATGCGGCCTATGTGGTGCGGCAGTTGGATGCGATTCAACACAAGTTCCGCGATTCTCCCGTGATGCACGGCGTGATCAAAGAACTGGACCCGGCCGACATGAAGGCCGTGGCGGCCTATGTGCAGTCGCGCTGAGCGCAAAGGGGCAAAGAGTCCCCGGGATTGACCATGAAAACGGGCGGGGCCGACTCAGAATAGTCGGCCCCGCCCGTTTTGTTTGGGGAAAGTGCTTACCTCAGCTTGAAGAATGACACTGTCTGCACGAGGTGCAGCGCTTGTTGCCGCAGGCTTTCTGCCGCTGCGGCGCTTTGCTCGACCAGCGCTGCATTTTGTTGGGTGGTTTGGTCCATCTGGGTGACTGCCTCACCCACCTGCGCCACACCGGAGCTTTGCTCGCTGCTGGCGCTGCTGATTTCACCCATGATGTCGGTGACACGGCGGATGGAGTTGACCACTTCTTGCATGGTGGCGCCGGCCTGGTCGACCAAGGCAGTGCCACTCTCGACCCGCTCGACGCTGGTAGAGATCAGGCTCTTGATCTCTTTGGCCGCGTCGGCACTGCGCTGGGCGAGGCTGCGCACTTCGCTGGCCACGACGGCAAAACCACGACCCTGCTCCCCGGCTCGGGCGGCTTCCACCGCTGCATTCAAGGCCAGGATATTGGTTTGAAACGCAATGCCGTCGATCACACTGATGATGTCGACGATGCGCTTGGAGCTGTCGTTGATGCCCTTCATGGTCTCGACCACCTGGCCGACCACCTGGCCACCCTTGACCGCAACCGATGAGGCGCCCATGGCCAGCTGGTTGCCTTGCTTGGCGTTTTCGGCGTTTTGCGTGACGGTGGAGCCCAGCTCTTCCATCGACGCCGCCGTTTCTTCCAGTGCGCTGGCTTGTTGCTCGGTGCGCTGGCTGAGGTCTTGGTTGCCTTGGGCAATTTCAGCACTGGCCAGGGCCACGTTGTCGGCGTTCGTGCGCACGGTGCCAACAATTTCGGAGAGCTTCTCCGTCATGGCGTTCAGGGTGTTCAGCAACTGCGAAATTTCGTCGCTGCCGTCAATGCGCAGGCTGTGTGTCAGATCACCTTCGGCAATTTGTTGGGCTGCTTTCACAGCCTGCGCAATGGGCTGGGTGATGAGGCGGGTCACGCAGAACGCCAGCGCCGTTGCGATGCCCGCCGCGATCACAAGGGCCACGATGACCCAAGTGCGTGATTGCCCGTAAATAGTCTTGGCGTTGTCGTAGGATCCGTCAGCGCCCTTGGCGTTGATTTCAACCAATTTGGATAAAACTGCGCTCATCGCACGAAAGGTTTCGCGGGACTCACCACGGTATATGGCTTTGGCTTCGTCATGCGTCTGCTCTCCGCCCCGGGACAATTTCAACAACTTGACGTGGGCTTGTCCGGTCGCCTTGTAGGCGGGGGCGAGCGTTTCGTAGGCGCGGCGCTCCTCGCCATCCGTCACCATCGGTGCGTAGGTTTTGAGCAGGCTTTCGAATTTGCTGACGATACCGGCCATTTCTCTTTCAATGCCGTCCATCTCCTTGGTGTCCATGGCCATGACGTGGTTGGCCTGGAGACGGCGGAACTGATTGGCCGTGTCTTGCAACTCGCCAAGCACCTTGACGCTGGGCAGCCAGTTGCCGGCCAGATCCTCAACGTTGGCGTTGATGCGGCTCAGTTGTGAGATGGCAAAGCCACCCAGTGCCAATGTGAGCGCCACGACAATGGCAAAGGCCATGCCAAGTTTCGTGCCAAGTCGATAGTTGTTCAGATTCATTGCCAGGACCTTTCTAGAGACGAGGTGCCGCAAACTTGCGGGGGCAAAGCAGGGCACGCGGGATAAACCCGTGGTTGCGCTGTATATCGGCAGCTTGCAGCAAGAGCTTAGGGGCAGGGATCATGTTGCTCCGCCCCCATTGACTGGCTGCGCACCATCCGGGGTGCCTTCAGTGCCAACTCAGGTCAATTCAGGCCAACTCGTGAATGGCCTGCCTGTGATTATTGGCAAGTTCCTGGCGGATTGCCATGCAAAAAGAGCGAACTTGGTGTTTATCCTCGCCCGGTGTCGGTTACCGTCGAGTTTGGGGGTTTGTGTTGATGACGAGGCACTCCGCCTGCCGGAAACTGCAGGATTGACGTCGGCGGCTACAGTGCATTCTTCAGCGATTTGAAAGGTCTTGCATGCAGGTTCGTTCTTCCGCCTGGTTTGACGCTCAGTACAACAATCGCGCACGGGTTGAGGACAGCGCGGTGATTTTGGAGCGCATGGCCAGCGCCTCGAAGTTTGTGCGGGAAAACGCCGCCAGGGCGTTCGATCTGCCCTATGGGCCGACGCCCTCTGAGCGGCTGGATGTGTTTCCCACCGATGTGGCGGGCGCGCCGGTGTTGGTGGTGCTGCATGGCGGCTGGTGGCGGGGGCGGGACAAGTCCGACTATTCATTTTTGGCCAGCGCCTTCACGGAGGAAGGAGCCATGGTCGTGGTGCCTAACTATCCGCTCTGTCCTGAAGTTAGCTTGGACCGCATCCCTTTGCAGTTAACGCAGGCACTGGCCTGGGTTTGGCGAAATGCGGCCCGCTATGGCGGTGACCCCAATCGCATCATCATTGCCGGTCACTCGGCGGGCGGGCATCTCGCGGCCATGTTGACGTGTTGCGACTGGAAGGCAGTGGGTGCCGACTTGCCGCGGCATCTGATCAAAGGGGCGATTTCTATTTCAGGCGTTCACGACCTGGCCCCCATTCGCAAGACGCCTTTTTTGCAGGCTGACTTGAGGCTGGACGCCGCCGCGGTTCGTCGTTTGAGCCCGGTGCATTTTCCGGCACCCGAGGCACCGTTCTACGCGGTCGTGGGCGCGCAGGAGAGCGAGGAGTTCAAGCGCCAGACGCAAGCCATACGCCAGGCCTGGGGCAGCCGGGCGGTGCCTGTGTGCGAGGAGATTGCGGGCTGCAATCACTTTGACATCCTGCACGATCTGGCCGATCCGCAGGGGCGCAGCCACTTGCTCACGCGCCGCCTGCTGGCGTTGCGCTGGTTCAGTGCCTTGTTCTGAGTGATCCGTGACCGCCCTGATCAGACTGCCGTATGGTGGCCGTGTAGCGGCCCGGGCGGTGATTGACGATCCGCGCCGCACGACCGGATTTCCGCGCCATGATCGCCTTTGTCAAAAGTTGCGACCGCCATCGCAGCGGTGATCGGGCATTTATTAACCGTATTGTTGGCGCGAATTGCCAGTCGGCTTTGAATTGCTCCGTCATTCAAGGCTCGCCCAAGGCACCATGCAGCGCAATGCGCGTGGCCGCCAGGCCAGAATGAAGGCAATGGCGCACGAGGCAGTGGAGATCGACATCACCCAGACGAGCACGGCCATCGACAGATGATCGGCGCCGCAGCACAGCAGCAGCGAGCCGAACCATGCGGTGATGCCAAGCAGGCGCAATGCAGACACTTGTTTCCTGCCGATCGCTGTACTCTCGGCTCCGCGTATTTGCTGCCAGTGGACATCAAGTGAGGCCGCCAGCCAGACAGCGCCGGCCAGGCTGCACCATAGTGCCGCGAAGATGATCAAGGACTCAGAACGCATGGCCTTCCTCCGCGGCTGCGCTGCGCTGGCTGGCGCCAGGCTGCAAGGCCGGCCAGCGCAGGCGAAGCCGGCGCGCGGTAGCCGTGGCCAGCAGGCCGACAGCCAGCAAGGCGATATCAACGCCGGCCACGGGCCAGTAGTGCTCGATGAAGACGGTCTTCAACAGATGATCGCCGGTGGTGATGCTGTTCAGCATCAGCGCCGCAAACGCCAGCACGGCAATGGCGCAACACTGTTCGAACCAGGCCGGCGACGGTTGCACCGGGCGCAACGGCTTGCTCCGCCAAGCGGCGTGGACGAATGAAAGAAGCCAGCTGGCCCAGAACGCGCGCTTCTCCCACTCACCACGCAGAGTCAGGTCTTGCGGCAACAGCTGGTTGGCCACCAGGACGGCCAGCACGGCGATCAGCATGCCAGTTACTGTTGTAACGGCCATCGCATCGGCACAGCGGGCATGTCCCGGCTGTGCCCGCTTGCGCTTCTCGACGAAGAACAGGAAACCCGTGACGATGCAGACGCAGCCCGCCATGCCGCCAAACAGATAGAACCAGCGCAGTGCCCAATGTTCGAACTGCTGAAGGTGCAGGCCGGTGAGGAACTCGTTGATCTTCGCCACCGTCGAGGGCTGGGGCTCCTCGAACAGCACTCGGCCGGTCGCGCCCTCAAAATGGATGGCTTGGCCGAGCAGGGCCACGCGATCGCTGCCGCCGCGATAGACGGTCACGTAACTGTTCTTGTCGCCGGGATGGCTGATGTAGAGGTAGCCGACCTCACCGGCCATGCCGTGCGACGCCCAGCGGCGCTTGGCCTCGATGACCATTGCATCGACCGAGGCGATGGACGCTGGCACGCCAGAGGCTGCATAGGGCAGGTTCTTTGCCTGCGCCTCGGCGATCGCGGCGGCCGTGGCCTGCGGCTTCAGCAGCGTCTCCGAAACCGGCAGGTATATGCCAGCGAAGATCGTCAGGCCCGTCAGCGCGAAGAAGAAGTGGAAGGGCAGCGCGACCACGCCGGTCAGGTTGTGCAGGTCTAGCGTGCTGCGCTGGACGTGCTTCTTCGGTCGGAAGGTAAAGAACTCGCGGAACAGGCGGCGGTGGATAACCACGCCCGAGACCAGTGCGGCCAGCATCACCAGCGCCGCCAGGCCGACGATCCAGTAGCCTAGATTCCTCCAGCCGATGTGCAGGCTGATATGCATCGGGTAGAAGAACTCGCTGCCGATCTTCAGCTGGTCGTCGCGCAGCACCCGGCCGTTGCGTGGGTCGACGGTGACGTGGCCATGCACATGGTCGTCTGCATCGTTGGGGTTGCCCGGCACGGCGTACTCGGCATAGAGGCCAACAACGGGATCGCGGTGCGTCGTGTAGGCGGCCCAGTTGAGCGGTTTCAGCTCGGTTGGCAGCGGCGATTTGACGCGCCCGCCCGCAGCTTCGAGTTCGTCCGCCGCGGGCTTCATCTGCGCAAAGATTGGCGCCAGCATGCTGTCGTAAGACGGCATGGTCTGCGCGGCGAAGCGGGTTTCGGGTAGCGCCCAGCGGTCGAACTCGCGGTCGAACACCGATAGGGAACCGAAAAAAAAGATGACGATCAGCAGGTAACCCAGCACCAGGCCCAGCCAGGTGTGCAGCCAACTCATCGAAAGACGAAAGCTCGAAAACATATGTAAAAAAGCTCCGCAGGTTCAGATGGACAAGGGCGTCAGCCAAGCGCCCAGGGCAGTCATGGCCACGCCGCCACCCAGCAGCACCAGCCAGGCGCGCCAGGCACTCGCAGCCGCGTAGCACCAGCAAAAGGCCGCGAGCCAGACCAAGAAGGCCAGCAGGTACATGGCCATCTGGGCATCTGCATAGGGCATGCCGATACGAAGCAAGGCTGCGATGCCCAGCATCACCAGGCCAAAGACAAAGATCCAGCCGCCAATGAAGCTGGCAGCGATGCGGGAGGCGACTTCGAACGGTGGCGGAGGAGTGGTCATTGCAACTTTCAAACGCGATTAATTCTCATTATCGCAACACTTCACGGATTTTAAATGAGAATCAATCTCAAATAATATAGAGTCGTATCCGCATTTGCAAAAATGAACCCACGAATAAAACCATGAAAACTCACTTCCTGATGACGGCCTGCGCCTTGGCTGCATTGATTGCGATCGCCGACGTCGCCCAGGCCCAGGCCCAGGCCGAAGCCCAGAGCACATCCACGCTGGAGAAGATCGTCGTCACCGGCAAGCGCGCCAACCGCGTCTCCAAGGGCGCCACCGGCTTGGCGATGGATATCAAGGACACGCCGCAGTCGATCAGCTCGATCGACAAGGAGGACCTGACCAACTTCGGCCTGACCGGCAGTAACGAAGCGCTGGCCATGGCCACCGGCATCAACGTGGAGCAGTACGAGACCAATCGTGCCACCTTCAATTCACGTGGCTTCGAGATCCAACTGACCCAGATGGATGGTCTGGGCATGACCAATTCCTGGGGCACCGTCGTCGGACGCGAGGATACCTTCCTCTTCGAAAGTATCGAGGTGATCCGTGGCGCCAACGGCCTGCTCACCGGCGTCGGCAATTCCTCGGGCACGATCAACTACATCCGCAAGCGCCCGAAAAACGAGGATGGCGGCGAGTTCGGTGTGAGCTTCGGCTCCTGGGGCTTGAAGCGGGCTGAGCTGGACTACAACAAGGTATTCACCCAGGACGGCAGCTGGGCTGGCCGCTTGGTCGTGGCTTCCGAGGACAAGGATTCCTTCACCCGCGACCTCCACAACAAGCGCAACACGATCTATGGGGTCGTCGACGGGCAGATCGGGCAGAACGGCACGCTGACCGTGGGCTTGACCGCTGTCGACGCGAAGCAGAATGCGCCGATGTGGGGTTCTCTGACGCTGCTGCACGCGGAGGGCTCGCAGGCCGATTTCCCGGTGAGCTCTTCCACCTCGGCCAACTGGGCCTACTGGAACACCCAGTCCTACAACGCCTTTGCCGAGTACACGCACCGCCTGACGCAAGACTGGGAAGCCAAGCTTACCTATAACGTCCGCCATGCCAACGAGGCGACGAAGCTGCTCTATGCCTACTCGTACACCGGCGTGTTGAACAACGACAACACCGGCTTGGTCGGCTGGCCTTACCGCAGCCAGGGCAGCACGGATGACAGCGTTCTGGACGCCAACGTCAGTGGCCCGTTCTCGGCCTTCGGTCGCAAGCACACCCTGCTGGTGGGTCTGAGCCGTTCGCATGAAAAGACGGCCGTGGACACGTACGCTGCGCTGACGCATATGGGGGACTCCTTGCCCGCCTTCCCCTACGGCGGTAACGCCTACGCCGAACCCGATTGGGCCGTGCGCGCGCCAAGCACCCGCGGTCAGCAGACGCTGACACGCATGTACGTGGCCTCTCGCCTGGTGCTGACCGACAACCTCAAGGCCATCGTCGGATTGAATGCAGTGCATCTCGAACGCAGCGGCGCCTCGATCTACGGCAGCGCGGCCACCAACACCGAGTATCCGGACACCAACAAGTTCAGCCCCTATGTTGGCCTGACCTATGATTTCACGCCTGACGTGCTGGGCTATGTCTCCTACTCGGACATCTTCCAGAACCAGGACCAGACCGACCACGGCGGCCACTACCTCGCGCCGATGAAGGGCGTGAACGCGGAGACTGGCATCAAGGCCGAATGGCTGAATAAGCAGTTGATGACCACCTTCGCCCTCTTCACTGCCAAGCAGCAGAACCTGGCCACCTACGCCGGCCTCATCACCGACGTGCCGACGACCGACCCGCGCTACAACACCAATTGGTACGAGGGCAAGGACGTCCGGTCTAAGGGCTTTGAACTGGAGGCAGTCGGTCGCCTGAGCAAGGACACCAAGGTTTCGCTGGGCTACACCCACCTGATCTTGACCGGCCCCGACGGCAAGGACATCTACGAATGGGTGCCGCGCAACACACTCAAAGCCCGCGTCGAAAGCCGCATGCCCGCGCTGCCAGAGTTGCACCTCGGCCTGGCCGGCCGCTGGCAGTCAGAGATCAGCAACGTCAGCTATGGCAAGCAGTCGGGCTACGCGGTCGCCGATGTGTTCGCTTCGTACGCGCTCAACTCGAAGATGACAGTGCGCCTGAACGTCGACAACCTGAGCGACAAGAAATACATCACCGGCCTGGCCTACGGCGCCCTGTACGGCGCGCCGCGCAGTTACGGCGTGTCGCTGGACTACAAGCTCTGATGCACATGGCGGCTGGTGCGGCCTGTAAGACGCCCCTCAAAGCTGCCGCTCATCGGCATCCTGATAGGGCCGACTTTGGCTGATCGCAGTGCAGCGTGGCTTGAGGGAGCGAATTGTCAGTGACCGCGCTGATCAGACTGCCGTGTAGCGCCCAGGGCGGTGATTGACCACCAGTGCCGCGTTGATGGCGGCCATGCCCAGCAGTGACAGGCCCACTCGGGCGGGCGAGACAAAGCTCAGGGCGCTCAGCAGAATCAAGGCGTCCAGGCCGGCTTGCACCATGCCGGCCGGCCAACCCTTCTTTTCCTGCAGATAAAGCACCAGCACATTGAGCCCGCCGAGCGAGGCTCGGTGGCGGAACAAAATCAGCATGCCCGCGCCAATGAGCAGGCCGCCCGCAATGGCCGCAAACACGAGGTTGAGCTGGCTGAACTGAATCCAGTGGGGCAGGATTTCGCTCAGTGCAGACATCATGCTCACCGCCGTCACTGTTTTGAGCATGAATGCCAAGCCCATGCGTTTATAGGCCAGCCAATAAAAGGGCAGGTTGATGCAAAAAAAGAGTGCGCCAAAGGGCAAGCCTGTTGCGTAGTGCACCATGAAGGCAATGCCCACGGTGCCCCCCGTCAACATGCCGGCCTGCTTGAACAAGGCCACACCCAGCGCCACAAACAAGGTGCCGGTGACCAAGGCTTGCAGGTCCTCGAAATTGCTGTGCCGAAAACTGCGGCTGGCTGCGCGCAGCTTGTCTGCGGCACTCATCCGTTCATCCACCATTTGATGATGCCTTTGGCAATGAAGCCCACCATGCCGAAGCCCAGGCCCAGCAACAGCACAAAGGTGCCAAAGCGGCCCGCGCGAGATTCTCTGGCCAATTGAAAAATGATGAAGATCATGTAGACCATGAAGGCGCCAACGCCCCAGGTCAGGCCGAATTGAGCGATCTGCTGTTCGGTGAATCCAAACATGGTTGTTCCTGGTCGTCCTAATCGGCGCGTTTGACGAGGTCGCGGTAGGCGTGCCAGCTGGCATGACCCAGCCACGGCACGACCACAACCAGGCCTAGCAGCATCGTGGCCATGCCCGCCAGACTCAGCAGCATGATCAGGGCAGCCCACAGGGCTACCGGCGCGGGGTACTCCATCACCACACGCCAACTGGTGAAAACGGCGCCCAGCACACCGATCTGGGTGTCCAGGATCAAGGGCACCGCAATCATCGTGGAGGCGAACATGGGGGCCGCGAGCAAAGCGCCGAGGCCCAGCCAAATTTCGAACAGATGCGAGTTGTCGTTGAGCACGACATAACGCAGAAAGTCCTCGGGCGTATGAATCGGTTGGGGCGCAAAGCCGGTGATCAGGGAGGCCGAGGTCATCACCCAGCCGGTACCGGCAAAGGCCAGCAGAACACCAAAGACAACTAGCCGGCCATCGTGTGGGCGCCAAGCGTCAATCACACGGGCGAGGCTGGGCGTTCGGCCCATTTCAATGTCGCGACTGATGACGTACAAGCCGGTGGCCAAAATGGGCGCCACCAACAAAAATCCACTGAAGGCCCCGGACAACAGCCAGAACCTGTCATGCGTCAGCCACAGGACCAAACCGCCAACAACCGCCATCACAACACCGTGCAGCAGGGACGCGCCCGGGCAGCGCAACAAGTCTTGCCAGCCGCGCGCCAGCCATCCCAGCGGGCGGAGCAGGGGGATGGGTTTCACGCCGAATTGGCGTGATTGCTGCAGGGCTTTTTCAGTTTCGAGCATGGGCATGGGACGGTCCGAATGATGCCTGCCGCTGCGGGAGTGCAGCTTGAGCGAAGTCAAGTCGGGCACGGATCAGCGGCCCAACTGCACGTCTATTATTCACCGGCTTGACCCGGCCCACTTCAGGGGTTTTGCAGCATTTGCGTGGCCACGGCGCTCAGGGCTTGCGGCCCGCCATCGGGCAAATGCAGTTGGCGTGCCTGGGCGAGTTGCGGGTAATGCCCGCTCAACGAGCGCTCATAGCCCGGATCGTAGTGTTCGCGCATGAGCTCGCCGAAAACGCTGGCGAAGTCGCCCGCACGGGCCAGGGCTTGCCAATGGCTCACTTTTTGGTGGCCCCGCAGCGTGACGAGGCCTGACAGCAGGGTGCAGAACTGGTCGGGTTGGGCCTTGAAATGGGCATAGTCTTCCAGCAGCAATTGCACGCGGGCGGCGTCGGGCATTTCGAGCCAGTAGCATGTTTTTGTGGCGCGCATGGCCGTATGCAGCGCCTCGGGCAGGCGAATCAGGCCGATCTTGCGACTTTCGCTTTCCACAAAAATGGGTCGGCTCAAATCCAGCGCTTTGAGCGCTTGCCACAGCAAGCTGTCAAACCCTTTTTGACTGGGTTGGGCCTGATCGGGCAAGGCCCCCAGCACGGAACCCCGGTGTCGTGCCAGGCCTTCAAGATCGAGCACCTGGGCCCCTTGCGCACGCAACGCATGCAGGAGGCGGGTCTTGCCGCTGCCGGTTCTGCCGCACAACACGTGCAGGGGAAAGTCCAGCGGAATGGCGTCCAGCGCGAGACGCACCTCGGTACGGTAGGCCTTGTAGCCCCCCGCCAATTGCCGTGATTTGAAGCCGATTTGCCCCAGGAACCAATGCATGGCACCGGAGCGTTGGCCGCCGCGCCAGCAGTACACGAGCGGGCGCCAGTTGCGTGGTAGCGCGGCGCCGTGCGCGTCCAGGTGTTGGGCGATATTGCGGGCTACCAAGGCCGCACCGAGTTTACGGGCCTCGAAGGGTGACGCTTTGTACAGCGTGCCGACAACGCGCCGTTGCTCGTCGTCCAGCACCGGCCAGTTGAGGGCGCCGGGCAGGTGGTCTTCGGCAAACTCCGAGGGGCTGCGCACGTCGATGATGGCATCAAATTCGTCCAGCTTCGCCAGGGCCGCCGGGGCGTCGATCACGGTGGGGGGCACGCGTGAGGGCGCCGGTGCAGGCTGGGGTTGTTGCGGCTGTGCTTCGGTGCTCATTGGGGCAGGGCAATGGCGTCGAGCAATTCGGTCTCGATCAACAACTGCGTCTTGTTTTGCTGCAGGGCAGGCCCATCGACGAGGAAGGTGTCTTCCACGCGCTCGCCCAGGGTGGAAATCTTGGCGAGATGCAGATTGATGTTGTGGCGAGCCATGACGCGGGCGATGGCATAGAGCAGGCCAGCCCGGTCGGTGGTGCTGACTGACAGCACCCAACGCTGACCTCGCTCATCGGGGCGCAGCGCGATGCGCGGCGTGTACGGGAAGCTCTTGACCCGGCGGGAGAGCCGGCCGCGCCGCGGCTCGGGCAGCGGGCTGTCGGCCATGAGCGCCTGCGTCAACTTGGTTTCAACCAGCGACACTAAATCGCGGTGGTGCAGGTCGAGGTCGGGGCTGATGACTTGAAAGGTGTCTAACGCATAGCCCTTGCGGGTCGTGTGCACCTTGGCATCGAGAATGTTGAAGCCGGCGCCGTCGAAGTAGGCACACATGCGCGCAAACAGATCGGGGCGGTCGGGCGTGTAGACCAGTACCTGCAGGCCTTCACCCACCGGGGAGGGGCGGGCGCTGACCTTAGGCTGCTCGCTGCTGACATCGCGCCACAGCGCGCGCGCATGCCAGGCGAGTTCGCTGGCCTCGTGCCGGGCAAAGTAGCTCAGCTCCAAGGTGTCCCACAAGGCGGCTTCAGTGCCGGGCAACATGCTGTGCAGGGCCAAGCTGTGGCGGGCCTCATTTTTGCGGGCTTCGATTTCGGCGTCGGCATTGGGCCGTGCGCCGCCGAGTGCCCGCAGGGTGATACGGTAGAGGTCTTCCAGCAGCTTGCCTTTCCAGGCATTCCAGACCTTGGGGCTGGTGCCGCGGATGTCTGCCACGGTGAGCAGGTACAGGCCGGTGAGGTGGCGTTCATCGCGCATTTTGGCGGCAAAGGCGGCAATCACTTCGGGGTCGGCGAGGTCTTCTTTCTGCGCCACGCGGGAGAGGGTCAGGTGGTGCTGCACCAGAAAAGCAACCAGCTCGCCGTCTTCTTTGCTAATGCCGTGCGCACGGCAGAAACGTTTGACTTCCGTGGCGCCCAATTCGGAGTGGTCACCGCCCCGGCCCTTGGCCACGTCATGGAACAGCGCCGCAACGTACAGCAACTCCGGCTTGTCCCATTGCGCCGCTAGCGAGGAGCAGAAACTGTATTCGTGGGCATGCTCGGGAATGAAAAAGCGCCGCACATTGCGCAAGACCATCAAGATGTGCTGGTCCACGGTGTAGACGTGGAACAGGTCGTGCTGCATCTGTCCGACGATGGCGCGGAAGACCCACAAATAGCGCCCCAGCACCGAGGTCTGGTTCATCAGGCGAAAGGCGTGCGTTTGGCCCTCCGGCTGGCGCAGAATCTGCATGAAGGTGGCGCGGTTTACCGGATCGCGGCGGAAGTTGGCGTCCATCACGCCCCGGGCGTTGTAGAGCGCCCGCAAGGTGTGGGCCGAGAGGCCCTTGATGCCCGGCGTCTGTTGATAGCACAAGAAGGTGCGCAGGATGGCGTGCGGTTGACGGTGGTAGAGGTCGTCACTGACCACCTCGAGCATGCCGGCACGGTCCAGAAACTCGTCATTGATGGGGCGCATCAGCCCCTGTTGAGAGCCATTCACCTGCTCCTCAAGATTGAGCAGCAGAATTTGATTGAGCTGGCTGACCGCCTTGGCCGCCCAGTAGTAGCGCCGCATCAGGACTTCAGAGGCGCGCTGGGCTTTGCTGCCGGCGTAGCCAAAACTCTCTGCCACCGCCGTTTGCAGGTCGAAGACCAAGCGATCTTCACGCCGCCCGGCGACAAGGTGCAGGCGGGCGCGAATCAGTTTGAGCAGGCCTTCATTGCGCTGCAGCTGGTGGCTTTCGAACGCAGTGATCAGGCCCTTGGCGGCCAGTTCGTGCCAGGTCTTGCCCAGGCCGGCGGCGCGAGCAATCCAGATCAGCACTTGCAGATCGCGCAGACCCCCCGGGCTTTCTTTGCAGTTGGGCTCCAGCGAGTAGGGTGTTTCATCGAACTTGGTATGCCGTTGGCGCATCTCCAGCGTCTTGGCGCGCAAGAAGGCCTTGGGGTCCATGGCGGCCATCAACTGCGCGTCCATCTGCTGCTGCAATTTGCGCGAGCCGCACAGCAGGCGCGACTCCAGCAGGGCGGTCTGCACCGTCACATCCGCCGCAGCTTCGGTGATGCATTCACCCAAGGTGCGAACCGAGGAGCCGATTTCGAGCCCGCTGTCCCAGCACGCGGTGATGAAGCTTTCGATGCCTGCCTTGAGCGGGGTGCATTGGTGGGCTTCTACACCGTTTGGGAGCAGCACCAACACGTCGACGTCGGAGTAGGGGAACAGTTCGCCGCGCCCGTAGCCGCCCACCGCCACCAGGCTGGCGCCCTGCGGCATGGCCGCCGCAGCCCAAAGCGCCTTTAACTGAAGGTCCACCTGCCGCGCCAACTTGCGCAGCAGGCTTGTGCCGGCGCTCAGCGTCGATCGGGCGGCGCGAAACTGGTCGAGGATCAGCTTTTTGTCAGCCTTGAATTGCTGACGCAGCGCTGCAATGTCCAGCACCGTCGGCGTCTCTGACGGCTGGGGATCGCACGGTGTCACAGGCGTGCTTTCTTGGGCGGCAGCCACGGCCTCAGGTCTTTGTGGACGTGATGAAGGCGGGCAGCGGCGGGCTGCCGTCGGACAAGGTGAAGACCTCGTAGCCGGTTTCGGTCACCATCAGGGTGTGCTCCCACTGGGCAGAGAGCGAGCGGTCTTTGGTGACGATGGTCCAGCCGTCGCCCGTTTCTTTGATCTCGCGGCGGCCGGCGTTGATCATGGGCTCGATGGTGAACACCATGCCGGGCTTGAGCTCTTCCAGCGTCCCGGGGCGGCCGTAGTGCAGCACCTGCGGTTCTTCGTGGAAGACTTGGCCAATGCCGTGGCCGCAGAACTCGCGCACGATCGAGAAGCCGGCGTTTTCGGCAAAAGTTTGAATGGCGTGCCCGATGTCACCCAGTCGGGCGCCGGGCTTGACCTTGGCGATACCCTTCCACATGGCTTCGTAGGTGAACGCGCACAGGCGCTTTGCCGCGATGGAGCCATTGCCGACCACAAACATCCGGCTGGTGTCGCCATGCCAGCCGTCTTTAATGACGGTGACGTCGATGTTCAGGATGTCGCCGTCCTTCAAGGCCCGATCATTGGGAATGCCGTGGCAGACTTGATGATTGATCGAGGTGCAGATCGACTTGGGGTAGGGGATGTAGCCGGCCGGCGTGTAGTTCAGCGGTGCGGGGATCGCCTGCTGCACGTTGACGATGTAGTCGTGGGCCAGCTTGTCGAGTTGTTCGGTGGTGGTGCCCGGTTTGACATGCGGGGTCAGCATGTCCAGCACTTCGGAGGCCAGGCGCCCGGCAATGCGCATGGCCGGGATATCTGCGCCGGATTTGATGGTGATCGTCATCCGCGCATTTTAACTGGGACACGACCGTCGCAGGTTTGCTGCGGTCTTGTCCTTGCCCGGGCTGAGGTCGAACGAGGCCGGATGATTCGCCAGGGCCGCGTCCGCCGAGTTTGGGCGTCAGGCCACCCAGTCCACCATGCCGCTCCAGGCGGTGAATAGCACCACGATGCCAAAGGCGATGCGATACCAGGCGAAGGGCACAAAGGTGTGGCTGGAGATGTAGCGCAGCAACCAGCGCACGCACAGCCATGCGCTCAGGAAGCTGACCACAAAGCCAACCAGGAACAAGGGCGTGTCCGCCATCGACAACATGGCGCGTTCTTTCCACATGCTGTAGCCGCCTGCCGCCACCAGCGTGGGAATGGCCAGGAAGAAGCTGAAGTCCGTGGCAGCCTTGCGCGACAAGCCCAGCAGCATGCCACCGATGATGGTGGAGCCAGAGCGACTGGTGCCGGGGATCATGCCCAGGCATTGCACCAGGCCCACCTTCAGCGCATCCAGCGGGGTCATTTCGTCGATATCGTTGATGCGCACCGTGAGCTTGGCGCGCCGCTCCACCCAGAGAATGATCAGGCCGCCGACGATGAAGGCAGCGGCCACCACCGGTGCGTTGAACAAGAAGACCTTGATTTTCTTGTAGACGAAGAAGCCGATCAGCGCGGCCGGCAGAAAGCCGATGGCCACATTGATGATGAAGCGGCGTGCCCGCTCGCTGCTGCCAAAGTCCTGAAACGCCCCGGAGATGCGCTGCCAATACACGATGATCACCGCCAGGATGGCGCCGGTCTGGATGGCGATGTCGAACACCTTGGACTTGTCATCCGTCATGCCCAGCAGGGTGCCGGTAAGGATCAGGTGGCCGGTGGACGAGACGGGAAGAAACTCGGTCAAGCCCTCCACAATGCCCATGATGGTGGCTTTGATCAGCAATACGGGATCCACGGCTACTCCTCTTTAAAGTGGGCGCGATGATAGCTTGCGCCTGTGACGGACGAATCGACGTGGGGCGGCCAGGCGGTTGCCGTGGCGTGTGTGGGTTTGATGCGCCAGGGCCGAGGTTGACCGGCGGCTTGTGGGCGAATACATTACTGACCGATCAGTCAATAGAGCATTCGATGCACTGCTCTCGTGACGCCCGCTGAATTCATCAGGTCCGTGCATTGAGCCTCAACCCCCTTTCGAACAAGGTCTCATCCAGCCGCGCCGGCACGCGCCAGCGGCGCAAAGAAGCGCGCCCGCAAGAGTTGCTGGACGCGGCGCTGACGCTGTTTGTCGAAAGGGGCTTTGCCGCCACCCGCAGCGAAGAGGTGGCGGCACGCGCCGGTGTCTCCAAAGGCACGTTGTACCGCTACTACCCCAGCAAAGAAGATTTGTTCAAGGCAGTGGTGCGCGAGAACCTGTCGGTGCATATCGAAGACAGTGCCGTGCAGGTGGCCAATTTCACCGGCTCCAGCGTTGACTTGCTGCGCCAAGTCATGAACGACTGGCTGTGCGAGGTTGGCGACCGCAATCTGGGCGGCATCTGCAAGATCATGCTGGCGGAGGCCGGCAACTTTCCTGAGTTGGCGCAGTTCTACATGACTGAGGTTATCGCGCCCACCAACGACTTGCTGTGCGCTTTGATCCGGCGCGGCATTGAGCGCGGTGAATTCCGCGAGGTGCCAGTGGCCGAGACCGTCACGGTCTTGATCGGGCCCATGTTGCACATGGTGCTGTTTGAACATGCGTTTGGCGCCTGCAAGATTCAAGAGGTGCAGATTGATCCCGCCAGTGTCATGGCGGTGCATCTGGATCTGCTCTTGCGTGGTTTGCTGAGTTCACCGGTAGCGCCAACAACAGATCTGGCCGCTCCGTCTCCTTCCCTTTCCTCCCGCTCTTGAAAGACGTTTGCCCATGAAGCTTTGGCAGAAGATTGCGTTGTCTCTGGTTGTGTTGCTTGGCATGGGGCTGGCTGGAAAAAGTTATATGAAATCGCGTCAAGCTGCGGCCGAGGCCGCAGCGATGGGGGCGAAGGCGCCGGTGGGATTGGTCTTGGCCGATATCGATGTAGTGAGCCTTAAGCGCCAGCGCTTCACCAGCAGCCTGGACATTTCAGGCAATGTGCGTGCGGTGGACAGTGCGGTGATCAAGGCCAAGGTGGCGGCTGAGTTGGCGCAACTGAGCGTGCGCGAGGGCGACACGGTGAAGGCCGGCCAGGTGGTTGGCCAACTGGACAACGTTGAGTTCGACTGGCGTTTGCGCCAGGCGGAGCAGCAAGCGGCTGCCAGCCGCTCGCAACTGGACATTGCCAAGCGCACGCTTGATAACAACCGGGCCATGGTGGCGCAGGGATTCATTTCGCCAACCGCCATGGATCAGGCCGTGGCCAGCGAAGCCGGTGCCCAGGCCACCTTGCTGGCCGCTCAGGCTGCCGTGGAGTTGGCGCGCAAATCATTGGCTGACTCGCGTTTGCTGGCGCCGATTTCGGGCCAGGTATCGCAGCGGCTGGCCCAGCCGGGCGAGCGCGTGGCCATTGACGGCAAGATCCTGGAAATCGTTAACCTCTCCAAACTGGAGATGGAGGCCGCCATCGCGCCAGAATTTGCCGGGGCGGTGAAGGTCGGCGCCAAGGCCCGTTTGCAAATTGAAGGCCTGGCGGGCGATGTGCCTGCAGTGGTGGCCCGCATCAACCCGATGGCGCAGGCCGGCTCGCGCGCGGTGCTGGTGTATTTGCGCATCGATGGCCAGCCGGGACTGCGGCACGGCATGTTTGCGCGCGGCAAGCTTCTGCTCGAAGAACACGAGGCCCTGGTGGCGCCCCAGTCAGCGGTGCGCATGGACAAGGCCAAGCCCTATGTCTTGAAGATTGAGGACGGCGCGGTCAAGGCCATCAAAGTGGAAGAGGGCCCTGTAGGGGAGATTGCCGGGCAGACGGTGGTTGAACTTCGCGTGAGCGCGGACAGCGGGCTGGGCGATGGCGCGCGAATCCTGGCTATTTCGGCAGGCCAAGTGGCTGACGGCACGCGGGTCAGCTTGGCGGAGTTGGGGCACGACAAGGTCCCGGGTAGCGCTCAGCCGGCCTCCGGCACGGCACACTGAGGACGGGCCCGCACCATGTGGTTCACCCGTATATCGATTCAAAACCCGGTCATGGCCGTGATGGTCATGATGGCCTTTGTGGTGCTGGGCCTGTTCAGTTATCAGCGCTTGTCGGTCGACCAGTTTCCGAACATCGACTTCCCGACCGTGGTCGTGCAGATGGACTATCCCGGCGCTTCGCCAGAGATTGTCGAGAGCGAGGTCACCAAAAAGGTCGAAGAGGCGGTCAACACGGTCGCCGGCATCAATGCCCTGACGTCGCGCTCGTATGAAGGCACCTCGGTCGTCATCATCGAGTTCAATCTTGATGTGGACGGCCGCAAGGCGGCTGAGGACGTGCGCGAGAAAGTCGCCCTCGTGCGACCCACCTTGCGCACCGAGGTGAAGGAGCCTCGGGTTTCCCGTTTCGACCCGCAAAGCATGCCTATTTTCAATGTGGCCGTGCTGTCTGAAGATGGCAAGCAGAGCACGCAGGAATTGACCACCTGGGCGGTCAAGGTTTTGCAAAAGCGCCTGGAAAACGTACGTGGCGTGGGCTCCGTGACGGTGGTGGGCGGCCTGCAGCGGCAGGTGCAGATTCGCCTGCGTCCGCAGGCCATGGAGTCGATGGGCGTCACCGTCGACCAGATGCTGAACGCGGTTCAAAGTGAAAATCAGGAACTGCCCATGGGCAATCTGCGCTCGCTCGAAAAAGAGCAGGTGGTGCAGATCAACGCCCGTTTGAAGCGCCCGGAGGAGTTTCGCGACATCGTGGTGGCGCGCAAGAACGGCGTGTCCGTCAAGCTGTGGCAGGTGGCCGACGTGGTGGACGGCCCGCAGGAGGTGGACAGCCTGGCGCTCTACAACGGCCAACGCACCGTGCTGCTCAGCGTGCAGAAGAGCCAGGGCGAGAACACCATCGACGTGGTGGACGGCCTCTACGCGGCCTTGAAAGAGTCCAAGGCCGTCACGCCCAAGGGTATCAAAACGGAGGTCAATCGCGACAACTCGCGCGCCATCCGCGTCTCGGTGGCGAACGTGCAGCACACCTTGTTTGAAGGTGCGGCGCTGACGGTGTTGATCGTCTTCTTGTTCCTCAACTCCTGGCGCTCCACCATCATCACCGGCCTGACGCTGCCGATTGCGTTGATCGGTACGTTCTTGTTCATGTACGTGTTCGGGTTCACCATCAACAACATCACCATGATGGCTCTGAGCCTGTGCGTGGGCTTGTTGATCGACGATGCCATCGTGGTGCGCGAGAACATCGTGCGCCACGTGCAAATGGGCGCTTCACCCAAGCAGGCGGCGCTGGATGGCACTGAAGAAATCGGCCTGGCGGTGCTGGCCACCACCTTGTCCATCGTCGCGGTGTTTCTGCCCATCGGCTTCATGGGCGGCATCGTGGGCAAGTTCTTCCACGAGTTTGGCATCACCATCGTGGCTGCAGTGCTGATCTCTATGTTTGTCAGCTTCACGCTGGACCCGATGCTGTCGAGCATTTGGCACGACCCTCAGGCCCATGGCGTGCACAAGGGCCCGCCGGTCACGTTGTACGACAAGACGCTGGGCCGCGTCACCGGCGCGTTCGATACCTTCACCGAGTGGCTGTCGAGCATCTATCAAGCCGTGCTGGGTTGGTCTTTGCGGCACAAGGGCAAAACCTTGGCCATCGCCCTGGCGTCGCTGCTGTGCAGTTGCGCCTTGATTTCAGGTGTGGGCAAAGAGTTTGTGCCCAAGGCAGATTTGTCGGAAACGCAGATCAACTTCTACACCCCCGTGGGCTCGGCCCTGGAGGTGACCGAGGCGCGCGCCCGGCAGATCGACACGGTACTGCGCGCCATGCCAGAGGTGAAGTACACCGTAACGACCATCAACAGCGGCATGGCGGCTGGAAAGATTTATGGCGCGGTGTATGTGCGCTTGCAGGATCGCAAGGACCGCAAGCGCAGCGTGAACGACTTGGCGACTCCCATGCGTGAGAAGCTGGCGCAAATCCCCGGCATCACGGTGACCAATATCGGCCAGACCGATCTTGGGGGAGGCAAGAGCCTGCAGTTCTCGCTTCAGGGCGCTGATCTGGATGAGTTGGAGCGGCTCTCGAAGCAGGTGATGGTGCGCTTGCAGAAGATCCCGGGGCTGGTGGATTTGGACACCACGCTCAAACCCGACAAGCCGACGGTGTCCGTGGAGGTCAAGCGTGATGCCGCCGCCGATGTCGGGCTCAACGTCAGCAGCCTGGCGACCACCTTGCGCACCCTGGTGGCGGGCACGACTGTTGGCAACTGGCGAGCGTCCGATGGCGAGAACTATGACGTGATCGTCCGCCTGGGGCCGGAAAGCCGTGACGCCATCGCCGACCTGCGCGGCATGCCCATCAATGTGGCCGCCGCTGCCGACGGCACACCGCGTGCGGTGCGCTTGAGCCAGGTGGCTGATGTGCGTGCTTCCACCGGGCCTAACCAGATCAATCGACGGGACCTGAACCGGGAGATCACCATCGACGCCAACGCCTTGGGGCGCAGCTCGGGCGAGGTGTCGGCCGACATCAAGAAAGTGCTGGATGACACGGCGTTTCCGCCCGGCTACCGCTACAGCTTTGGCGGTTCGACCAAGAACATGAACGAGTCCTTCAGCTACGCGGTTGGTGCGCTGGCCTTGGCCATCGTGTTCATCTACATGATTCTGGCCAGCCAGTTCAAGAGCTTCCTGCAGCCCTTGGCCTTGATGAGCTCGCTGCCGCTGACGCTCATCGGCGTGGTGCTGGCCTTGCTGGCCTTCCGCTCGACGCTGAATATGTTCAGCATCATTGGGATTGTCATGCTGATGGGCTTGGTCACCAAAAACGCGATCCTGCTGATTGATTTTGCGATCCGCTCCCGCGAGGGCGAACATGGGCATGGTGTCGACGCCGAGCCCATGGGCCGCAATGAAGCGCTGTTGCATGCGGCCAAGGTGCGCCTGCGCCCGATCTTGATGACCACCCTGGCGATGGTTTTTGGCATGGTGCCGCTGGCCTTTGCGATGAGCGAGGGCGCCGAGCAACGTGCTCCCATGGGACAAGCGGTGATTGGCGGGGTGATCACGTCCTCGCTGCTGACCCTGGTGGTGGTGCCGGTGATCTATTGCTATCTGGATGATTTGTCGATGTGGGCAAAGCGCAAATTCCTGGGCGGCAAGGCCTGATGGCCCATGCTGTTGGCGTTTTGCGGGCCACTAGAATTGCAAAAATAACCAAGCGATGCGACGTCGCTTTTTGACGAGGAATTGAGATGAATATCGAACAAGCCCGCTTCAACATGATCGAACAGCAGATTCGCCCCTGGAATGTGCTGGACGCGGGCGTTTTGGCCTTGTTGGCCGTGGTGAAGCGCGAAGATTTTGTGCCCACGGCTTACAAGAGCGCGGCCTTCATGGACACCGAACTGCCCCTGCCGGGCGGCCAGCAAATGCTGGCGCCGCGCCTGGAAGCACGCCTGCTGCAGACCTTGAATGTGTCGCGCCACGAGAAGGTGCTGGAAATCGGCACGGGCAGCGGCTTCATGGCCGCATTGCTCGGCCACAAGGCACAGCGCGTGTTCAGCTTGGAAACGAATCCTGAGTTGGCGGCTTTGGCTCGGGAAAATCTGCGCCGCTCCGGTGTGCGCAATGTCGTCGTGCAAGAGCAGGACGGCGTGCACGGCTTGGCGGGCGAGGCGCCTTTTGATGCCATCTTGCTGTCGGGTTCCGTCGCCGAGGTGCCGCCTCAATTGTTGAATCAACTCAAGGTGGGCGGCCGTTTGCTGGCGATTGTGGGCGACGAGCCCGTGATGCGCGCCCGCTTGGTGACGCGTGTTGGCGACAACGAGTTCCGCGGCGTTGATCTGTTCGACACCATCGCGCCGCGCCTGCAGGGCTTTGGCGAGCGCAGCGGTTTTGCTTTCTGAGCTGCAAGCCGTACACCCGATGATGCAGATCAGCCCTCGCGAGTTGGTGGCGCTGTGCGGTGCCTCAACGGGTGAGCCCTTGCGGCTGCTGGATGTGCGCGAGCCCTGGGAGGCTGCGCTGGCCAGCATCCGGCTGGAAGGCGCGGAGGCCCGTCTCATGCCCATGTCGCAGGTGCCGGCGCTCTGCAGCACGCTCGACCCCAAGCAGCCCATCGTCTGCTATTGCCATCATGGGGTGAGAAGTCTGCAGGTCGTCGCATTTTTGCTGCGCCAGGGCTTCGAAACCGTCTATAACCTCGCCGGTGGCATCGATGCTTGGTCGCAAGACATCGACGCATCGGTATCTCGATATTGACTGGCCTGACGGCCTTAACAGACGACTCATTGGTCGCACCCACCCATGTTGACAAGGACGCTCATGACTGAATCGCGTGCAACTTCTTTGCGCATCGCCCCCCATCGACTCGGGTTGGCGCTTCTCCTGGCGTTTGGCTCGGCCGGTGCCGTGCAGGCGCAGAGTTTGCAAGAGCTTTATGACGCCGCACGCGGGTTTGATGCGAGCTATCTCTCGGCCCGTTCTTTGTCGGATTCAGCGCAGTACAAGGCTGCGCAGGCGGACGCTCTGGGCCGCCCCAGCCTGGGGCTGGGCGGCAGCTACACCGGCCAGCGTCTCGAGCCTGTCAGCGGTTTGAACTTCAACGCGGCCACCGCCCAAGTCGGCCTGACTGGCAAATATGCGCTCTACAACCCGGCCAGCTCGGCCACCATCGCGCAGGCACAGCGGGCCTTGAGCGTTGCGCAGGCCGATCTTGAGGTGGCCGAACAAGACTTGATTGTCCGAATGGCGCAAGCCTATTTTGATGTGCTGGCTGCCAAAGACACTTTGTCCACCAGCCAAGCCGCCAAGGCCGCTATCGCTGAACAACTGGCTTCCGCAAAACGCAATTTCGAGGTGGGCACCGCCACCATCACCGACACCCGTGAAGCCCAGGCCCGTTTTGACCTGGCAACCGCGACCGAGATCGCCGCCGACAACGACCTGAGGGTCAAGAGCGTGACGCTGGACCAATTGGTGGGCCGTGTGGGCGTGACACCGAAGCCATTGGCCGTGCCAGTCGCCTTGCCTGCGGTTCTGCCGGTGACGGTGGACCCTTGGGTGACGCAGGCGGACGAATTGCACCCGTCGATCCGCAAGGCCCGCCTGGCGCTTGAAGTGGCCAAGCTGGACACCACCAAGGCTCGGGCCAATGATGGTGTCACGGTTGACATGACGGGCTCAGTGGCCGTCTCTAACGAGCGGACCAACATCAAGAATCCTCAGATCGCCACAGGCGCCGGAGAAGGTACGGCCAAAACCGCCTCTTTGGGCCTGAGCATCAATTACCCCTTGTATGCCGGCGGTGCCAACCAAAATCGCATCAAGGAAACCCTGATTTTGGAAGAGAAGGCGCGCAACGACCTGGACTACGCGCGCCGCAGCGTGGCTGAAGGGACCAAGCGGGCCTTCTTCGGCGTGCAATCGCTCAACGCCCAGGTGAAAGCCTATGAGGCCGCCGAGTCTTCCTCCAAGTTGGCGCTTGATGCCACGCAACTGGGCTACAAAGTCGGCGTACGGGTCAACTTGGACGTGCTGAACGCCCAGACGCAGCTCTACACCACCCAGCGCGACTTGGCCAAGGCGCGCTATGACGTGCTGGTCAACGGCCTCAAGCTGCGCCAGGCCTCAGGGCAACTCAAGGCTGAAGATGTGTCGGCCGTGAATCAGTTGCTGGCCAAATAATCTGTCCTCTTTGAAGACTCTGTGAAACCCGCTGCGGCGGGTTTTTTGCTGTCGATGAAAATGCTGCCATGCTTTATTTGATTTCTCCCGCCAAGGCGCTGGACTACGAAACGCCCACGCCAGAGGCTGTGAAGGCGCTGAGCACGCAGCCGCAGTTCGTGGCGCAGTCCCGCGCGTTGATCGACATCCTCCGGGCCCAATCTGAAGGCCAGGTGGCCGCCCTCATGCATTTGTCGGATGACTTGGCGCGACTCAATGTCGCGCGTTATCAAAGCTGGCGGCCACAATTCACGCATGAGAACAGCAAGCCTGCCGCCTTTGCGTTTGATGGCGATGTCTACGGCGGCCTATCGGCCCCGACATTGAGCCTGGCTGACCTGGGCTGGGCCCAGCAGCATCTGGCGATTCTGTCGGGCCTGTATGGTGTGCTGCGCCCCTTGGATCTGGTGCAGCCCTATCGGCTTGAAATGGGTACCCGCTTGGCCAATCCATCAGGCGCCAGCCTTTACAGCTTTTGGGGTGATCAATTGGCCGAGCATCTCAATCAGCGTGCTGCGGCGGCGCAAGTGCCGGTCATCGTGAACTTGGCCTCGCAGGAGTATTTTCGGGCGGCGGATCGAGCTTGCCTGAAGCCGCGGGTCATTGAGTGCCAGTTCGAGGACTGGAAAAATGGGCAATACAAGATCATCAGTTTTTTTGCCAAGCGCGCACGCGGCCTGATGGCACGTTACGCCATCACTGAGCGCATTGACACGCCGGCGGGTTTGCGGGATTTCAATCGAGAGGGCTATGCCTTTGAGTCAGCCTTGTCGACGCCTGAGCGCCTGTTGTTTCGGCGCCGCCTGGCCTGACGAGCAGAGTAGGGGGGGCACACATGTCGACGCAGTTGGTCACGGTGGAAGTGCGGCGTTGGATCGCCGTTCAATTCAAGGAAGGGCATGACCAGAACAAGATTCTGGCCGCCTTGCGGGCCAGCGGTTGGGACGCCGATGTGGCGGAACAAGCGGTGCAAGCGGTTCTGGGCAAGCAAGGTCAGCAACCCGGTTTGAAACGTTTTGAAGCAGCGCAGCGGGCGTTGCCGCCTTCGGGTCGCCTCCCTGAACCTGACTTGACGGCGGAGCGTTCGGAGTGCGTCGTGGAGGGGCATACCGTCAAGGTTCTACTGACCCTGGCGCAGCCTCGCATCGTTGTTTTTGGGGGCTTGTTGTCCGACGAAGAATGCGATGCCTTGGTGGCGCGCGCACGCCCAAGAATGTCGCGTTCTGAAACGGTTGCAGACACCTCCGTTGGCAGTGAGGTCAACACCGCCCGCACCAGTGACGGCATGTTCTTTACACGCGGTGAGGATGCCTGTGTTGCGCGGATCGAATCACGCATCGCCGCACTCTTGAATTGGCCGGTCGAGAACGGTGAGGGCCTGCAAGTTTTGCATTACCGCCCTGGTGCTGAATATCAGCCGCACTATGACTATTTTGATCCTGGCCATGTGGCGACCCCCGCGATTCTTGCGCGTGGCGGGCAGCGCGTAGGCACTTTGGTGATCTATCTCAATACGCCTGAGGCGGGCGGTGCGACAGTGTTCCCGGACATTCAACTGGCCGTGTCACCGGTGAAGGGTAACGCTGTGTTTTTCAGTTATGACCAGCCGGACCCCGGTACACAAACACTCCACGGCGGCGCCCAGGTTTGCGCAGGTGAAAAATGGGTCGCCACCAAATGGTTGCGTGAAGGTGAGTTCATTTGACAGGGTAGGGCAGCGCTGCGCCTAAAATTGGCGCAGGCAAATTTCCGCTGAATAGACGACTGGAGAAATTCTTGATGAAAAAGACGATAGTTCTGGCCCTGGCCAGTTTGGTGAGCAGCTTGGCTTTGGCACAGCAAATTCCCCAGCAGGCCCCTCAACAGGCCGCGCAGCCGATGCCGCCAGCCGTTGCCGGCCGAGTTATCAGCGAGCCCACTGCCCAGGCCCCCGCCAAGGCCGAAAGCAGTGCCAAGAAGAGCAAGTCAAGCAAGAAAAACGCTTCACACGCGTCTTCCGGCAAAAAGTCCAAGAAGACCAAGAAGTCGGCCGCAGGTAAGTCGTCCAGCAAAACCAAGACGGCTGGCGCTCACAAGGCCAAGACCAAGCACCCCGCACACAAGGTGCATTGAAAATTAATGGGGTCAAAAAATTAATGGGGTCAGAGTCGATTTATCAATAAATCGACTCTGACCCCATTTGTTTGATAAATCGACTCTGACCCCATTTGTTTGTTGGCTGTTCCAGCAAACAAAAAGGGCATCCGAAGATGCCCTTTTTGTTGTGCTGGAGCGCGAACGCTCAGACGCGCTTGCGGTACTCGTGCGTGCGGGTGTCGATTTCGATCTTGTCGCCTTGGGCAACGAAGATGGGCACCGGGATTTCGAAGCCGGTAGCGATCTTGGCAGGCTTGAGCACCTTGCCGGAGGTGTCGCCCTTGACGGCGGGCTCAGTCCAGGTCACTTCGCGCACCACGGACGTGGGCATTTCAACCGAGATGGCCTTGCCGTCGTAGAACACCACTTCTACGGGCATCGCATCTTCCAGGTAAGAAACGGCGTCGCCCATGTTCTCGGCTTCGACTTCGAACTGGTTGTAGTCGGTGTCCATGAACACATACATCGGGTCAGCGAAGTAGGTGTAGGTGCAGTCTTTCTTTTCCAGAATGACTTGGTCCATCTTGTCGTCGGCCTTGAACACGACTTCGGTGCCCGAGCTGTTCAGCAGGCTCTTGAGTTTCATGCGCACGGTGGCGGCATTGCGGCCACCACGGCTGTATTCGGTCTTCAAAACGACCATCGGGTCCTTGCCGTGCATGATCACGTTGCCGGCGCGGATTTCTTGTGCAATCTTCATGGGTGTTCCGATATTGGAGGGACAGATGTTGCGGGTGGCCATTCGTTCGGGTGAGGGCATATGCCTGTCACCGTCGCGGCGGGTTCATGTCCCTGGCCAATAAAGCAGCAATTTGAATTAATGCCGACGGTACCCAAGGCGCTGGGCCTTAGATGCCTTAGATGCCTGAGTTCCACTGAGCCGGGTCGTCAAAACAACCAGCTCGGCGAGCCTCTTGCGTGGCAAAGCGTCGGATTTTAGCTTGTTTTGCGGGCGAGATGGATCAGTTGGCTGGTGAGATCGTCTTGTTCCGCCAAATGTGCACGCCAAGCTTGGGCGTGTGCCGGCCCAAGCCGCAGCAGTTCCGGCAGGTTCAGGCTTGGGGTGGCCCAGGGTTGAAGGCCGTTCCACTGCCGCCACAGGGTGCGATAGTGATTGGCTAGCGTGGCATCAGCATCAGCCAGCCAGCGCGCCATAAAGGCTTCCAGCTTGGGTGCATGTGCCAGGTCGTCTTGGGGGTAGATGTGCCAAACGAAGGGCTTGCCGGCCCACTGCGCGCGCACGAAGGAGTCTTCACCGCGCACAAAATTGAGGTCGCAGGCCCAGAGCAATCGGTCGAAATTCGGCTGGCTCAAAAATGGCAGGGCTAGCCAGTTCAAGTCGGCCGGCAGTGTCATGCGGGTCATTTGGTCCTGAACCTTGCCGGCGCAAACGAGCAGCAAAACGTCGGCTTGCGCCAGCTCCGACAGCAGCGCCGGGAGCGCCATGTTGGCGTAGGTAAACAGGCTGACCACAGTTTGGCCAGCCCGGCGATGCACGCCATGCGACGACAGCCAGGCGGCCGCATCAAATTCCGCTTGAGATTTCAGCAGATCGGGCTCGCGCAAGAGACCGCCGGTGCGGGAGGTGAAGCCGGGGTAAAAAAAACGCTTAGTCAAGCCGCGCCCCGGCCCGCTGAATTGCGGCGAACTCAGGCCGTGGCTGCGCTCCACATAGCTCTCAGCGCTAAGATATTCAAGATTCAGCCATAGCGGTGGGCGCGCTTGCACGGCCATCTGGGCCACGAAGGCTTTGGGCAACTCGCAGCCAAAGGCTTCGATGACGACGTCGGGCGGCGCCAGCCCTGCGGCGGGCGCGTCCCAGTGGCGGATTTCGATGCTGGCAGGCCTGGGATGTGGCGCCATCCACTGCAGTGCGGAGGGGTCGTCGATCCACAAACGCAGCTTTTCACCTCGCGCGGCCAAGTCGTGTGCGAGCCGCCAGCAAACACCCACGTCACCGAAGTTGTCGACCACGCGGCAAAACAAATCCCATTGCAAACTCATGGCGCAATTATCAAGGCGCCGCTGAGCCGCTTGCTGTCGGGCTGCTGTGGGGGCGGCACAATCGGGTCCCATGCAAGCCAGTGAGACTCCTGATCCTGCCCAATCGCCTTTGAGCGATGCTGAACTGGGCGCCCAAAAACAAGCCGAGTGGACCGCCGAGCGCCAGATGATCGAAGCTGCCGAGGCGCAGCGTGTGGCCGAAATGGAGCGGGCCGCCGTTGCGCAGCGCGAAAAAATCTTGGCCCAGGTCGCCGCTTTACCGGGGTTGCCGGGTGTCTATCGCTACTTTGACGCCCAGGATCAAGTGCTTTATGTGGGCAAGGCCAAGCACCTGAAGCGCCGGGTGTCCAGCTACTTTCAGAAAGACCACGGTGGCACACGCATTGGCATGATGGTGGCGCGCATTGCGCGGCTCGACACCACAGTGGTCCGCACGGAGGCTGAGGCGCTGCTGCTGGAAAACAACCTGATCAAAACCTTGAACCCCAAGTTCAATATTTTGTTCAAGGACGACAAGAGTTACCCCTATCTCAAGTTGAGCGGCCATGCCTACCCGCGGATCAGCTATTACAGGGGGGCGGTGGATCGGCGTCACCGTTACTTCGGGCCCTTTCCCAGTGCCTGGGCAGTGAAGGAGTCGATGCAACTGATCCAGAAGGTTTTCAAGCTGCGCACCTGTGAAGACACTGTGTTCAACAACCGCAGCCGCCCCTGCTTGGTATACCAGATTCGGCGCTGTTCGGGGCCTTGCGTGCCTGAGGGACAAACCGCTGATTACGCACGCAATGTGAGCAACGCCGAACGGTTTTTGCTGGGTGAAACTCAGGAGGTGATGGACGGCCTGCAAGCACAGATGATGGCGCATGCGGAGCGGCTGGAGTTTGAGCTGGCGGCCGAGCGCCGCAACCAGATCCAAGCCTTGGCGAGTGTGCTGCAGCAGCAGTCGATGGACGAAAACAGCGCCACGGGACGGGACCGGGACGTCGACATTCTGGCCGCCAAGGTGCATGGCGGGCGCGCTTGCGTGAACTTGGCGATGGTGCGCGGTGGCCGGCACCTGGGGGATCGGGCCTTCTTCCCCAAACACGTGGAAGAGGCCACCGCGCTTCGGCTCGACCTGGATGGCGATGAGGATGGCGACAAGGGCGGCGGCGCTGATGGCGCGGGCGATGAGGCCGGATCAATCACAGCGTACTCGCCCGAGCGCCAGGTGCTGGAAGCCTTCATGGCGCAACACTATCTCGACGCGTCAGTGCCCTCGTTGATCGTGGTGAGTGAGGCGGTGGACGATGCGTTGGCGCAGGCCTTGACCCAGCAAGCCGGCTTCAAGGTCACCACGCAAGCGCAGCCCCGCGGGCAGCGGCGCATCTGGCAGGACATGTGTATCAAGGGCGCTGAGTTGGCCTTGGCGCGTTTGTTGTCTGAAGAGGGCTCGCAGCAGGCGCGTACGCGGGCCTTGCTTGAAGCCCTGGATTTGTCAGCCCCAGATTTGGACACCTTTCGCATCGAGTGTTTTGACATCAGCCATACCGCGGGTGAATCGACGATGGCGTCGTGCGTGGTGTTCGAGTCGCACCAGATGCAGAGCAGCGAGTACCGGCGCTACAACATTGACGGAATCACCGGTGGCGACGACTATGCCGCGATGCGGCAGGTGCTGACTCGCCGCTACAGCAAACTGGCCGAAGCGGCGCAATTGGGGACGGGGCGTTTGCCAGATCTGGTGCTGGTGGATGGTGGCCGGGGTCAAGTCTCGATGGCGCGCGAGGTGTTCGAAGAGTTGGGCCTGGACTTGAGCCTGATCGTCGGTGTGGAAAAGGGCGAGGGCCGCAAGGTGGGGCTCGAAGAATTGGTGTTCGCGGATGGCCGTGTCAAAGTGTCATTGGGCCGGGACTCTGCCGCCTTGATGCTGGTGGCGCAAATACGCGATGAGGCGCACCGTTTCGCAATCACGGGCATGCGCGCCAAGCGCGCTGCCGTGCGCACGGGCGGCTCACGTTTGGAGGATGTGGACGGCGTGGGGCCGAAAAAGCGGGCCCAACTGCTGCAGCGTTTTGGGGGAGTGCGTGGCGTGGCGCAGGCCAGCGTCGAAGAAATTGCGACGGTCAAAGGCATATCCCGTGAATTGGCAGAGGAAATTTATCGTGTCTTGCATTGAAACTGCGCCCGCTTGGTCCCGCGTGGCCTTGGGCTTGGGACTGGCGGCCTTGTTGTCCGGCTGTTCGATGGATGGCGGCCCTCGCCCTGCTGCGGGCAGCACGCCCCAGGTGGGTACGGCATCCGAGGCTGCCGGCGGTGTTGTGGGCCGTGGCGATCCAGCCCCCAAGCCTTCGCCCGGCAACAGTTCGGCCGAGGGCAAACCGGTGGTGCTCGCGCAGCCGAAGCCGGTGCGCAACGGCGACGAATTGCGCAAGCAGGCGGCCCAGCGTCTGGTGGCAGCCAACCCGGAACACAGTTATATGGGCGAGGTGCCGGCCATCTTGTTGGCCATCCCTGTGTTGGAAGTCGAATTGAAGCGGGACGGCAGCATCAAAGCCATCACCGTGTTGCGCAAGCCCGGGCAAGCACTCGAAACCTTGCAACTGGCGATGGACGCCGTACACCGTGCCGCGCCGTATGGTGATGTCTCCGCCATGCCGCGACCCTGGAAATTCACCGAGACCTTTTTGTTCAACGACGAGCGCAAATTCAAGCCGCGAACGCTGGACTGATGTATCGCGCTATGCCCTGGGCTGAAAAACTTGGGGCTGCGGTGAAGCGCGTGAAGGACTGCGGTGGCTGCACCTCCGTGTCGGCGCAACAATAAAGCCACATTCTCTGCCGGCCCAGGGCAAATCATGCCCTTTTGTTGTGCACAATGCCCAGCATGTTCTTCACACTGCCTACGCTCTTCACTTGGGCCCGCATCGTCGCCATTCCGCTGATCGTGGGGGTGTTCTACCTGGACATTTCTGCGGTCAATCAGAATCTGCTGGCCACCGGCCTGTTTGTGCTGGTTGCGCTAACGGACTGGCTTGACGGCTACTTGGCGCGCAAGCTGAATCAAGCCTCCGCCTTCGGGGCCTTTCTGGATCCGGTGGCGGACAAAATTCTGGTGTGCGCCGCCTTGCTCGTCTTGTTGGAATTGGGGCGCGTCAATGCGCTGGTGGCCTTGGTCATCATCGGGCGCGAGATCACCATTTCTGCGCTGCGTGAGTGGATGGCGCAGATCGGCGCGTCGCGCAGTGTGGCTGTGCACATGGTCGGCAAGCTCAAGACCACAGTGCAGATGGTGGCGATTCCCTTTTTGCTGTTTGATGGCCGCCTGTTTGACCTGATCCCCACGCATGTTTGGGGCACTTGGTTGATTTACCTGGCGGTGATCTTGACCATCTGGTCCATGGTCTATTACCTGCAAAAAGCGCTTCCTGAAATTCGCGCCAAAGCGCGCTGAATGTGCGACCGGCGCATGCTGCGTGTCGATTGGTCAGATCTTTTGTATCAGGATTTTTCCTTGGCCCTGACGGGTCTTGAATCCGCATAAAATCCGCTGCTTCGCGGCGTTCGGGTCGGCGCCGCAACCCCTTTTGAAATTCTGCTCGCTATTGCGTTTGTTGAATTGTTTCGAGCAGTGAAACATCTACCGCCGTGCATTGCGTGCAGCGCGGGCCTGAACATCTGAGCGTGCCGTGGGCACGCTTACCCACCTTTGAGAGGTATCGAAGTGAACAAGTCTGAACTGATCGATCACATTGCCGTGCAAGCCGATATTTCCAAAGCGGCGGCGGCGCGTGCACTCGAAGCTGTGATCGGCAGCGTCAAGAGCACACTGAAGAAAAATGGCTCCGTTTCTTTGGTGGGGTTTGGGACCTTCAGCGTGACCCAGCGCGAAGCGCGCTCTGGCCGCAATCCGCGCACGGGCGACACCATCAAGATTGAGGCCGCCAAAGTGCCAAAATTTCGTCCCGGAAAAGCTTTGAAGGACGCTGTGAATTAAATCCCGTATAATTACGGGCTTCGCGGGTGCTTAGCTCAGTTGGTAGAGCATCTCCTTTACACGGAGGCGGTCGGCGGTTCGAGCCCGTCAGCACCCACCAAATACCGTGCTATGTTCAACGGCCCAGTGTCCACGTCAAGTGCGGCGGTGCATGGATGGGGTGTTAACTTGGCGCATGGCATTCACCCACAATGCCAACTCATTCAAAGGCGGACCTCGGTTCGCCTTTGTCGCATTCGCATGCATGTCTGAGGTTTTTCGATGTTTGAGTTCGTCCGTAAGCACACGCGCCTGTTCCAATTCATCTTGTTGATTCTGATCCTGCCTTCCTTTGCTTTGGTCGGAATGCAGGGCTACACCAGTTTCATGGACAACGCCAACGCAGGCGTGGCGACCGTGGATGGCCGCAAGATCACGCAGACGGAATGGGATGCCGCGAATCGCCAGCAGGCCGAGCGTCTGCGCGCCCAAATGCCCAATCTGGACCCCAAGCTGCTGGACTCCCCCGAGGCTCGCAAGGAAGCGTTGGAGGGTTTGATTCGCGAGCGAGTGCTGCAAGCCGCGGCCAAGGACCAGCATTTCGTCGTCAACGACGAGCGTCTGCAATCGATGTTCCAGAACGACCCGCAGTTCGCCTTCTTGCGCAACCCCGATGGCACCGTCAACAAGTCTTTGCTGGCCGCGCAAGGCATGAGCTCGCAAATGTTTGTTGAGCGCCTGCGTCAAGACCTGGCATTGCGCCAAGTGACACAAGGCGTGGCAGGCTCGACCCTGGCCACCAGCGCGAATGCCAATGCTGCATTCGACGCCTTGTTGCAGCAGCGTGAGGTGCAGGTGCAGCGCTTCGAGGCCAAAGACTTCCTGGCCAAGGTTTCGCCGACTGATGCGCAATTTGAAGCCTTCTACAAAGATCCGGCCAACGCAAGCTTGTTCCAACTGCCCGAGAACGCGCAAATCCAATACGTGGTGTTGGACCTCGAAGCCTTGAAGGTCGGTGTCTCGTTCAATGAAGAAGACCTGCGCAAGTACTACGAAGAAAATGCTTCGCGTTATGCCGTTGCCGAAGAGCGCCGCGCCAGCCACATCTTGATCAAGGTCGACAAGACAGCCTCCGCTGAGGTGCGCGGCAAGGCCAAGGCGCGTGCAGAAGAACTGTCAGCGCAGGCACGCAAGAACCCGTCGGCGTTTGCTGAATTGGCACGTAAAAACTCGCAGGATGAAGGCTCTGCTGTGAATGGCGGCGACCTTGATTTCTTCGGCCACGGTGCGATGGTCAAGTCCTTCGACGATGCTGTGTTTGCCATGAAAAAAGGCGAAATCAGTGCCCCGATCGAATCAGAGTACGGCTACCACGTGATCGAGTTGACCGCCATTCGTGGCGGCGACAAAAAAAGCTTTGATTCGGTGCATGCCGAGGTTGAGGCTGAGGTTCGCAAACAGTTGGCGCAAAAGCGTTATTCAGAGGCCGCTGAGCAGTTCAGCAATTTGGTGTATGAGCAAGCCGACAGCCTGCAGCCTGCGGCAGACAAACTGAAATTGAGCCTCAGCACCGCAACAGTTCAGCGCACGCCGGCTTTGGGTGCAACCGGCCCGCTCGCTTCGGCCAAATTGCTGGAGTCCATTTTTAGCAACGACGCGCTGCGCAACAAACGCAACACCGAGGCCGTAGAAACCGCCGCCAACCAAATGACTGCCGCCCGCGTGGTTCAGTACAACCCTGCCAAACTGCAGAGCCTGGACGACGTGAAAGACAAGGTTCGCGCTCAAGTCGTGGGCAAGCTGGCGATGGCCGAGGCTGTCAAAGCAGGACAAGCACGACTTGAGTCTCTGAAGGCGGGTGGAGACGCCGCCGGTTTGGGTGAGGCCACCTGGGTTTCACGCGCCAAGGCGAGCGGGTTATCGCGCAAGGTCTTGGAAGCCGTGCTGGCGGCGGATGTGAGCAAACTGCCGACGAGCGTGGGCGTGGACACGGGCGAGGGCGCCTACGTGGTGCTGCGCCTCAACCAATTGCAAGACCGCGACCCGGCTGTGATCGACGCCAAACGCGCCGCCCAGCAATATGCCCAAGCCTGGAGCGCGGCAGAATCTCAAGCCTACTTCGCCGCCTTGAAGCGCCACTACAAAGTGGTGCTGAAGGCACCGGCCACAGCCGTCTCGGCGGCTTCTGCCGCTCAACCTTGACCGCCTGAAAGAGACGCCTCAGGCCTTGTCCACCGCGGGTGAAGCATGGCCACGGCGGCGCGCTGATTCAACGACGCGGGCAAGCTTGCTGCGTGTACGACATAAAAAATTCAAAATTTCTTGAAGACCTTCAAAACAGACGAAAATTCGTTCTATAATGAGAGTCTTCGCAGTGATCGAGATTAGTTTTATTCGATTGCTCCGCAAGTTTCAGTGGTGGCTGTAGCTCAGTTGGTAGAGCTACGGATTGTGATTCCGTCGGTCGTGGGTTCGAGCCCCATCAGCCACCCCAAAAAATGCCAGTAAAAACAAGGACCTTCGGGTCCTTGTTTCGTTTCAGGGGCGCGCTGGGGGCGAATCCTTCTCATTTGAGGGAGTTATGCCACATCGATGGCGACTTCAAAGACTACAAGTTGTGCCCCGCCATGATCGGACATGCCGGAAAGACCTGTTCCAGGATCAGCGTGTGAGTCCTCGCCTTGGTGACGCCGACGCGCAGAATCTTCCTGCTGCGCCAGTACGGTGGAAACCTTCTCACATCAATTGGCAACCCATCCCGAGCCCGCATGCCATTGGCTTTCAAAATCCTCCCCGACCGTCGGGGACTTGAGCAGTGGTAGCAGAAGTCCACGCAACGCATCGATCACTGTCGCCAGCGCCATCTTCTCCAAGGAGTTCTTGCGCAGGAAACCCAGCGTGAGTCACCATCAAGGGCAAAGGCTGAATTGTTGGCCTGCACCATGCCCCTCCCCGAAGTCATCGTCGGTTTTGCCGCCTATAGTTGAAGCAAGGGCATGCAGCCTACAGGAGATGAATTGATGAACTCGCCCTATCACCGCTTCAGTGAATTGTTCGCCCAGTTGGGGCTGCCCTCGAACGACGAGGCGATCCGTCGGTTCATTGCCGAGCACGCGCCTCTGGCTGGGGAAATCAAGCTTGAAGACGCAGCGTTTTGGACCGCTGCGCAGGCCCAATTGCTGCGTGAGACCATCATTGATGACGCCGATTGGGCCGATGTGGTGGACCACCTCAACGCCGCGCTGCGCTCGGTGTTGTGACCGGCGAACAGGTTGATGGGCAGATGGGCTGATGCGCTGATGCGCTGATGCGCTGATGCGCTGATGCGCTGATGCGCTGATGCGCTGATGCGCTGATGCGCTGATGCGCTGATGCGCCCGTCATCTCAGCCATGGAACGATGTGTTCACGCTGTAGGGACTGCTGAGATCGGGTTGTCACCCTCACCCTACTGACCATGCGGGCGGCCTTCGCTGCCCCGAAATAGCAGGAGCTTTTGATGAAGACGGTTCTTTCGACCCGCAGTGCGCCGAGCCGCCATTGGGTTGGCGACGGATTTCCCGTGCATGGGATGTTTGGCTACAACGAAGGCGCTGTCGAGCGGAGCCCTTTTTTGATGCTGGACTACGCTGCCCCCACCCATTTCGAGCCAACGAGCGCTCGGCGCGGTGTGGGCCAACATCCGCATCGGGGGTTCGAGACGGTCACGATTGTCTATGCCGGTGAGGTCGAACACCGTGATTCGACCGGCCAGGGCGGTGTGATTGGTCCTGGCGATGTGCAGTGGATGACCGCAGGCGGCGGCATTCTGCATGAGGAGTTTCACTCGGCCCAATATGCCAAGACGGGCGGCCCCTTCGAGATGGTGCAATTGTGGGTGAACCTGCCGGCACGGGACAAGATGACCATACCGGGATACCAGGCGATTTTGAATGCCGACATTCCCGTCAGCCCTTTGCACAATGCCGAGGGGCAAGCGGCGGGGCAGGTGCGCGTGATTGCTGGTACTTTTGAGGGAGCTCATGGCCCGACTCACACCTTCTCGCCGATGAATGTGTGGGACCTGCGCTTGCAGGGTGGGCATACGGTAGAGTTGCTGCAGCCTGAAGGCTGGTCGGTGCAATTGGTGGTCTTGGCTGGCAAGGTTCGGATCAACGGTGGCACCGTTCTCGGCGCCGCGCAGATGGCCTCTTTGTCGGCCCAGGGCAACGAGTTGCGCATCGAGACCGACAGCGATGCCAAGTTGTTGTTGCTGGCGGGTGAGCCCATCGACGAACCGGTGGTGGGCTATGGCCCCTTCGTGATGAACAGCCAGGCGGAAATTGTGCAGGCGATCGACGACTTCAACGCGGGCAAGTTTGGCCGGATGCGTTGATGTGCAGGGGGCTTTGGCCCCATACCGTAGCTGGTGAGGCTCCCCAAAATTGGAGGCCATATCGCGTCATGTGGGGCCAGGGTCTCAGGACCCGGCCTTGAGCTTGAGGCCCGCCAGCGTCGGGGCAACCAGACGCGGCGAGTTCGCGCCTGGTACGGCAGCAAAACGCGCATCACCGGCATTCCAATCCGCCAGCGCCTGCTCAAGCTCAAGCTGTGTACGTGCGACAAAGTTCCACCACAGCAAGGGTGGGCTGGCAAACGGTTCGCCGCCGAGCACGAGCATCTGGGTGTCAGCCGAGCAATGCAGGTCCAACGCACTGCGGCCGCGATCCAGCTTGAGCAAGGTGCCGGGCATCAAGGCTTCACCCGCCACCGCCGCTGCGCCGCGCAGCACGAGCACCGCATGCTCGAAGCCTGGCTCCAGCGGCAGCGAGGTTTGCACCGCGCTTGTGGTGACCAGATCTAAACCAACCAGAGGGCTGAATACTTCCACCGGAGAACTCGCGCCCAGCGCGTTGCCGACCAACACTGTGATCGTGAGGCCTTCACGTTCGATGATGGGCAGGGTTGGGTAGTGCTCGAAGGCGGGTGCGCGGTTGCGTTCGGTGTCGGGCAGCGCGATCCACATTTGTGCGGCATGCAAGCGACCGCCGTCGACCACGGCATCTTCGCTGTGCACGATGCCATGCCCGGCGGTCATCAGGTTCACCTGACCGGCGCGAATGACTTGCTCATGGCCCAGCGAATCGCGGTGCAGCAATTCGCCCTCGATCATCCAGGTAAAGGTTTGCAGGCCGATATGCGGATGCTGCCCCACATGCATGCCTTGGCCGGGCTCGAACTGCGCCGGGCCGGCGTGGTCCAGAAAACACCAAGCACCCACGGTGCGCAGGCCGTGAGCGGGTAGGGCACGGCGCAGCGTGATGCCGCCCACGACAGACGGCCGGGCTTCGACACGTTGAAGGGATGCGTCGGTGTTGCCGTTGATGGAATCGGCGTGTTGTTCGGCCATTTCGGATCCTTTACTCAGGCGATCGAACTGTCGACGCGAACTTCTCCCGTCAGCAACTTGTGCATGGGGCAGGCGTTCGAGATCTTTAGCAATTGTGCGCGCTGCTCCTCGTTCAGCTCACCTTCCAGCCGGATGCGGCGCACGATGTCGTTGCCGCTGGCGGGCTTGCCATTCGGGTTGAGTTCCAGGGTCACATGAATATCGGCCAGCGGCCACTGCCGACGGACGGCCACCATGCGCAGCGTGATGGCCGTACACGCGCCGAGGCTTGCCAGCATCAGCCGCGTGGGGTCAGGTGCGGCGTTGGCGCCACCGACATCGATGGGTTCGTCGGCCGACCAAGCATGCCCGAGATCATCCTCCAGGGTAACGAGGTAGTTGGTGCTCACCGGCAGCGTAGCGGTGACTCGCGAGATGTTTGGCATGACGGGTTGGTTCCTTGATTCTTCGAAATCAGGTGGAGAGCGTCACGAATGCGCTGCGCTCGGCAACGTCATGACGGCAACACCGTGAGATGACTGTAGATTTGGATTCATCGCGCAGGTAGTCTTTAAAATTGCGCAGCATTGTTCTATTGATAGAACGACAAAGGGTGCCGATGCAAGATCTCAATGATCTCGTTTATTTCGCGCATGTGGTTGATCATCGTGGCTTTGCGCCAGCCGCGCGTGCGCTGGCGGTGCCCAAGTCCAAGCTCAGCCGGCGCATTGCCTTGCTGGAGGAGCGATTGGGTGTGCGGCTGATCCAGCGCTCGACCCGCCGTTTCTCGGTGACCGAGGTGGGCGAGAGCTACTACCGCCGCTGGAAGATTCCAGCCTGGTGATGCGTGAACTGGCCCAGCGCGACCTGTACCTTGTGGCAAGCCCTGATTTGTGCCAACGCCTTCCATTGCCCACCGTGCCGGCGGAACTGGAGAAGCTCCCCAGCCTGGGCGATGGTCCGGCGGACCGGGATCATGTGTGGCAGTTGGTGGGCCCGGCCGGCGCTGTAGCCGATATTCCGCATCGGCCCCGCCTGGTGACTGACGACATGCACGCGTTGCTGGTTGCCGCGGTGGCGGGCCTGGGCGTCGTGCAATTGCCGGCGATGGTGATGGGGGGACGAGCTGCGCGGCGGCCGTTTGGTGCGGCTGTTGCCGGATTGGTGTTCCAAGGGCTCGGTGATCCACGCCGTGTTTCCTTCCCGGCGGGGATTGTTGCCATCGGTTCGTGTGTTGATCGACTTCTTGGCCCAACGGTTCGCGGAGACTGCTGAAGATTGAGTAACCCGTCTGGCGCACCGTTAGCGGAGCCAATGACTCACCAGACGGTCAACTGATGCGTCAAGAGGCGTTGCAGCCAGGAGCGTGAAGCCGTCTCAGAGACATCGCCCTGGCCGACAATTTCAAGGCGTGCGTCCACCACGTCGCCGGACTGCACCACATTGCCGGCCTTGACGTCGCGCGGGTCCACGACGCCTGAGAAGCGCATGGTGCTGACGCCGTTGTTGAAAGCGATGCTGCGCTCGCCACCCACTACCAGATGCCCGTTGGACAGCACGTTGACGACGGACGCGGCGAGGCGACCGGTTAATTTGCTATTGTTCTCTGTGTTGCCGCTGCCTTTGAAAGAGTCCGTGCCGGAGGCGCTAACGTCCATATTCATGAGACCTTTGAGCACGCTGCCCAGGCTGTTGGAGTTGGAGCCCGGGCCCTTGGAGGTGAGGGCGTTGGCACGCGAGTTGTCGGTGCTCAGTTTGCTGCTGGCGCTGAGGATTTCGGAGATATCCACCTTGAGCGTGTCGCCCACATTGCGGGGCCGCCGCTCGGCGGAGAATAAGGAGTCCGTCGCCATGCCCGGTCGGTAGATGCCGCCGGTCACCTGTGCTTCGACATAGGTGGGTGTCATTGCGGGTGCGGCGGTCAGCGGGCCCCGTGTGATGGTGGTCGGCGCCGACGCGCACCCGCACAAGGTGGACAGCCCAGTGAGCAGCAGCAGGCCCAGCGTGGCGAGGCTGCGGTTCTGGCGAGGGGTCGAGGCGCTTTGATGGAGGGTCTGCATCGCTGGGTTTCCGGTGGATATGGGGTGTGGATCAGGGCTGGCCCCGTAGAGGAGGGGCGTCGGCGCTGATGTTCAGGTCGGTGAAATCAAGTCGGCAGGCTCAATGCGCGACAGGGGTCAGCAGGGCCGACACCACGGGGGCCAACTTGCTGCGTGTGGACGCCCATTTGCCTAGCTCCAGGTAATCGTCGACCGTGTAGGCGCTGCTGGCCAGTACCGTGCCGCGTTCAGAACGCAGGGTCAATGCCGCGCGATTCAAATAGGGCTTGTAGTCGCCGCCGAATAATGGAATATCCCAGCGCAGATCAGCCGTATATCTCAACCAGATATTGCAGGCGGGCTGAGTGCTGCCGGGCGGATAGACGCGGCTTTCAATACCGTGTGACTGAAACTCGGCCTGCAGAGCGGGGATAAGATCAATCAATTGGATATTCTCGTTGTATTCGATGCACATCTGTTTGAATGCCGCAAAATTGTGCTGCACCGTGTCGCTCGCGCTGGTGCCGTTCTCGGCGGCGGAATAAACCGCGGCGGAACTGCCCGCTTTGGCCAATTCCCAAAGGGGAATCGGGCTGAGCACAGAGCAGCCGCCAAGCAATAGCGCCGCGGCAAGGGCGATCAGGCTGGTTTGAAGGGTTTTGGGCATGATGAGGTGGGGTGAAGTCAGACCAAATCTTGCACGGCAACCACGGCCATCCCGGCGTAGTTGCCCACGGTGTTCACCGCCGACTCGACGCCCTTGACCACGGCGCTGCTGACTTCGCTGACCTCGTCGCCCACACTCGTCAAGGCCTGGCTGACAGTGTTCACTCCGCTTTGTATAGCGGTGTAGGTGTCGTGCGCCGCGCTTTCTACGCTGCTCAAGCCGCTGCGTGCCCAGGCTTCAACCGCTTGGCCAGCGGCCTCGGCTTCGGTACCCAGGTTGCTGACGGCGCCTTCGACGGAATCAACAGCCGTGTGCAAGCCGTGGGACACAGTCTCGTAGCCCTCGCTTGCTGATTGGGCCAGGGCCTCAAGTGCTTTGCTGCTGAACGCGTAGGTGCTGCTGACCGCATCTTTGGCGGTGTCCGCCACGCCAATGAGGGAGGCGGCCAAAGGCCCGACCGTCTTCACATCGCGCTCATATTTGCCGAGCTCCGGTACGCGGGTTGCATAGGATGATGAAATTGAATCCATATTGATGCCAGCTCCGTTGAAAAGGTGTGGCCATGGTATGGGTGTTGGTTTTTATTTATTTGATGATTAGTGCCTGTGAATTGGTTTAATTACATTGTTAAGTTACTATTGTTTGAGTATTTCATTTGCACTATTTTCTGTGGGATTAATCGACCTTTTGGTCGAGATGAACAAAATTCTCGAATTTATTTGAGTTGTATTTCTCACCTGAGATTATTTGTGGCGTTCTCTTCAAGATTGCCGTGATCTGGGCATGGTTGGGTTCAATTTGTGTCGGATGCATGTGCTTTGACGCGTTGGCTTGGGCGCCCCGAACATGTCACTCCACACAGGCCCTGCCGCTACACTGGGCAACCCACCTTGGTGACTGCCGTCTGCCCGCCCTTGAATCCTCCGGAACTTGCCCTTTCTGCGCCTTCAGCCACTACGGCCGCTGATGAATACGCCATGCGCATCGCTCTTGATCAGGCTCATAACGCTTGGCTGGCGGGCGAAGTGCCGGTGGGCGCGGTGGTCATGCGCGCGGGTCAAGTGGTGGCAACGGGCTACAACCGGCCCATCACCACGCACGACCCCACGGCGCACGCTGAAATCGTGGCCCTGCGGCATGCTGCGGGGCTGCTGGGCAATTACCGCCTGCCTGAGTGCGAGTTGTACGTCACCTTGGAGCCCTGTGCCATGTGTGCCATGGCCATCCTGCATGCACGCTTGAAGCGCGTGGTTTTCGGGGCGATCGATCCCAAAACCGGCGTGGCGGGCTCGGTACTCAATTTGTTTGAACAACCGCAACTCAACCATCACACCTGTGTGCAAGGCGGCGTGTTGGCTGAGGCTTCGGGGCAATTGCTGCGTGAATTTTTTGCCCAGCGGCGTGAGGCTGCACGGCAGCGCCGCGCTGCCAATCGGCCGGCACCCGTGTTTGTCTCCGGCAATGCCGAACCCGAACCTGAATCTGAACCCATCCCCACAGGAGATGCCACGCATCTCGACCCGGATCCCATGCCCGCCGTGTCAGCAAAGTCCTGACACAGCGATTGAGCCCCTTGCCTGAAAGCGCCCATGAACAACAACCTGACCCTTTTCACCCCCGCGGGTGCCCTGGCCAAAGCGCAGCCCTTGATGCGGGCCGCCAAGCGCCTGGCCAAGCTGGGCTTTGACGTGCATATCGACGAGGCTGCGCAGGCCCGGGACCAGCGCTTTGCCGGCGACGACGCCACCCGTTTGGCCGCATTGCACCGGGTGGCGGCAGCTGCGCCCAGCGTAGCCATGGCCACACGTGGCGGCTACGGCATGACGCGCCTGCTGGACCAAATCGATTGGAAGGTCCTGGCCCAAAGCGTCGAGCAAGGTACGCGCTGGGTTGGTATGAGTGATCTCACCTCGCTGCAACTGGGCCTACTTGCACACGCCAAAGCGCAGAGCTGGGCCGGCCCCATGGCCTATGGCGACTTCGGCCGCAGCAGCAAAGAGGGAGGGGTTGACGACGTGACCCAAGATTGTTTTCTGGAGGCCATGAACGGCTTGCTGGAGGCGGTTGGCTTTCGCTGCGAAAAAGGGCACGATGGTCTGGCGGTGCGCGGTACTTTGTGGGGCGGCAATTTGACGGTGCTGAACTCTTTGCTCGGGACCAAGCATCTGCCCAAGATCAAGGGCGGCATCTTGTTTCTTGAAGACATCAACGAGCACCCATATCGGGTCGAGCGCAGTTTGTTGCAACTGGCGCAGGCGGGCATTCTGGACGCGCAAAAGGCGATTGTTCTGGGTGATTTTGGCGGCTGGAGCAAGGCGCCCAATGACCGTGGGTATGACCTCAAGGCCGCCGTCGAGGCGGTGCGCGCTCGTACCAAGACACCCATTTTGACGGGCTTGCCCTTCGGCCATGTGGAAACCAAAGTCTGCTTGCCGGTGGGTGCGCAAGTGGATTTGATGGTGCAGGGCCGTGACGTGCTGTTGGATTGGCAAAGTGACCCGCAGCACAAACATGCGCATGAACATTTGCATGAACAACATTCGCACGATCATGCCGGCGAGGGCGTGCATGACCACGCGCACTGACCCCTGACTTTTCGCACGCGGCACCGATTGGTTAGGCCGTTATGATTCATCGCAACGCCTCGTGATCTTCGGCCTATTAGCCGCCCTGATCTAGAGGCTTTGTGTTTTTTTGAATCAGCTTGTTGGTGATGCAGGGGCATCGGATGGATGGGGCGGCGATGAGGGGGCAGTGGTGGCTTTGGCGAGCAGACCTGACAAGGCTGGTCCGGTGGATTGCGCGCGGCCGGCCAGTACGTTTGGCCTCGTCGTTAGGTATGGCGCTACTCATGGGTTTGGGCCTGTCCGCCTGCAATAACAGCCCGTATCCCTTGGGTGCCGAGAAAGAGAACACCTTGTTCATGGCATTTCAGGAGCGGTCGCCGCGCTACCTGGACCCGACCGCCTCCTACACCGCGCCGGAGTCGGTCTACGCCTACCAAATTTACGAGCCGCCCTACGGTTACCACTACCTCAAACGGCCCTATGAGTTGATTCCGCGCGCGGCGCAAGCGGTTGTGAGGCCGTATTACCTCGACGCTCAAGGCCATCGCCTGGCTGATGACGCACCTGACAATCAGGTGGCGCAAAGTGTCTATGAGTTGAAGATTCGGCCCGGCTTGAAGTACGCGCCGCACCCCGCTTTTGCCCGAGATGCCGGTGGCCGTTTGCGTTACCACGCGATGACGCGGGCTGAGCTGGGCGACAAACGCTCACCCTGGGAGTTTGCCGAACTGGGCAGCCGCGAGTTGGTGGCAGAGGACTTTGTCTACGCCGTCAAACGCCACGCCTCCCCGCGGGTCGAGGCACCAGTATTTGGTTTGTTTTCTGAACATGTGGTGGGCCTGAAAGCCTACGCTGAACTGATTCGCACCGAAAACGCGAAGCTGCTGAAAGGCCTGCCCGAGAGCGCACCCGACAAGCCGTTTCTTGACTTCAGACGCTGGCCGCTGGAAGGGGCGCAGGCGGTCGATAAAACCACCTTGCGCATCCTCATCAAGGGTAAATATCCGCAGTGGAAGTACTGGCTGGCCAGTACCTTTCTTGCGCCTGTGCCCTGGGAGGTGGATGCCTTCTATGCGCAGCCCGGCATGAATGAGCGGGGCTTGTCTTGGAACCAATGGCCCGTGGGCACCGGCCCCTACATGATGACGGAGTACAGCCAAGACCGGCGCCATGTGATGAGCCGCAACCCCAACTACCGTGTGGACACCTATCCCTGCGAGGGCTCGCCGGGTGATGCCGAGGCAGGGCGCTTGGCTGATTGCGGCAAGCGCTTGCCCTTCATCGACAAGATCGTTGCCACCTCGGTCAAAGAAATCGTGCCCATCAAAGAGTTGTTCAAACAGGGCTACCTCGACCTGCCAGAAATGGACCGGGCGGACTGGGGCGTCGACTTCATGGTCGACAAAACCGACTCCGACGACGTGGCCCAGCGCTTTGATGAGCGGGGCTACAAGTTTCCGCTGACCGTGGACATCACCAATTGGTACCTGGGCTTCAATATGCTGGACCCGGTGGTTGGGCAGGGCGATACGCCTGAGCGGGACCGCCGCAACCGAAAACTGCGCCAGGCCCTGTCCATTGCGATTGATTGGGAGGAGGGGTATGGCCGCATCTTCCGCAGCCGGGGCGGGGTGGCCGCACACGGGCCGATTCCCCCGGGGGTGTTTGGCTCGCATGAAGCTCAGTTGGGGCAGGCTGGTCAAGTGCTGGCGCACAACCCGGTGACGCACAAACTGGTCAACGGCAGGGTGGAGCGGCGTTCCATTGATGAAGCCCGCGCCTTGATGGCCGAGGCCGGTTACCCCGATGGGCGAGATGTGAGTACCGGCCAGCCGCTGGTGTTGAACTACGACTACATGCGCGTGGTGACGCCCGAAGTCAAAGCGCAAAACGATTGGATGATCAAACAGTTCGCCAAATTGGGTGTCCAGTTGGAGGTGCGCGCGACCGACTACAACCAGTTCCAGGACAAGGTCATGAAGGGCAAGCACCAGGTGTTCTGGTGGGGTTGGTTTGCCGACTATCCGGATGCTGAGAATTTCTACTTCCTGCTTTACGGGCCCAACGCGAAGTCAAAGCATGAGGGGGAGAACACCAGTAACTATGAGAACCCGGCATTCGACCGCCTGTTTCGCCAACTGCAGACCCTGGAAGATGGCCCCGAGAAGCAGCAGGTGATGGACGCCATGCTGAAACTGGTGCGTGAGGACGCGCCCTGGGCCTTTGGCTACTGGTCGTACTCAGGCTCGGCGTTCCAGAGCTGGCTCTACAACGGCAAGCCCGGCGTGGTGGTGCGGGATGCGACCCGCTACCTGCGGCTGGACACGGCACAACGCAGCGCGAAGATTGCACAGTGGAATCATCCGGTGTGGTGGCCTTTGGGTGTCTTGCTGGTCGGGTGCGGCTTGATTTTCTGGCGTACACGCCGGAGTTTCATGCTGCGAGAGCAGGCGGCTGCGCCGGGCTATGGCGCACCAGCGTCGGGTGAGCAAGTTGGGAGCGCGTGAATGTTGCTGTATCTCCTGAAACGTCTGGGCTATGGGGTGTTGGTGCTGATTGGCATCAACCTGCTGACCTTCTTTTTGTTTTTTTCGGTCAACACTCCCGACGACATGGCCCGTCTGAACATCGGCGGCAAGCGCGTGACGCAGGTGCAGATTGACAAGTGGAAGACCGAGCGCGGCTATGACAAGCCGCTGGTTTGGGACGCCGCGCAGAGTGGGCCCCAAAAGCTCACTCACACGATTTTGTGGGAGCGGTCCGCGTCTTTGATGCTGGGTGACTTTGGTCGCTCGGATGCACGCCAGGCGGTGGATATCGGGCATGAAATCAAGACGCGCATGGGTGTCAGCCTCCAACTGGCGGTGCCCTTGTTTGCCTTGCAGGTGATGGTCAGTGTTGCCTTCGCGTTACTGTTGGTCTTTTTTCGGCATACGGCGCTGGACTTCTGGGGTGTGGTGCTGTGCGTGTTGATGCTTTCTATCTCCAGCCTGTTCTACATCATCGTGGGCCAGTATTTCTTTTCGCGCGTGTTGCGCCTGGTGCCCATCAACGGCTATGCGCCCGGCCTGGATGCGATCAAATTTCTGGCCTTGCCGATTCTGTTGTCTTTGCTTTCACGCCTGGGCAGTGAGGCGCGCCTGTATCGCGCCATGTTCCTGGAAGAGGCCTCCAAGGACTATGTGCGTACCGCCCGCGCCAAGGGCATGAGCGAGCAGGTGGTGTTGTTTCGCCATGTGCTGCGCAATGCCTTGATCCCTATCATCACCAGCGCGGGGAGCTATTTGCCGTATGTGTTTTTGGGGAGCTTGGTGTTCGAGAGCTTCTTCGGGATTCCGGGCCTGGGGGCATTCATCATCGAGGCGATCTCGGGGCAAGACTTTGCCATCGTGCGTAGCATGGTGTTTGTGGGGGCTGTGCTTTACATCGCCAGCAATGCCCTGATCGATGTTGCCTATACCTGGGCTGACCCCCGCGTTCGACTGGGCTGAGCCGTGGACTTCAAATTTGTTCTTCTATGGACCGACGCGGCCCTGTGGGCCCTGGCGGTGTCCTTGCTGGCGTACGCGTGGCGGGTGCGAGGGCAGGCCAGCCTGCGGGCAAACTGGCTGCGGGTGCTGCGGGACCCGGTGGCGGCCAGCGCAGGCCTGTTGTTGGGTTTGTTTTTTCTGTTGACCCTGGCGGACAGCGTGCATTTCCGCCTGGCGCTGCCATCAGGTGACGGGCCGCGACACTACGACACCCAAACCCACTCGTTGCTGGACGCGCTGTTGCGGCGCCAGATTGCCATGCGTGAGACCAGCTACTCGGCGCCGTTGGCGTATCGGGCCTTCAACAAGGGGGCGGCGGTGGGGGATGCCACCGCTGCACAGCCGGTGGTGGACGGGCAAACGCCCCCTCATCATGACCGCCCCCGTTTGCAGTTTGGCGGTGCGCACCTGGAGGACCCTGTTCAACAGTGGGCGCCCGATGTCGGTCGGCGAGTGGCCTGTGGCATGGCGGCTGGCTTGAGCGTCACCTTGCTGTTGAGTGCCGGCGTGGCCTTGGGCCTGTCGAAAACGCATGGCGGTGTGAACCGCGCGTGGCTTGCCTTGGTGGCCGACCGCACCCACTACCCTTGGCGGGCCCTGCTGGGCACCGTTGGCATCGTGGCCTTGTGTGTTGGGGTTGTGGTGGCCTTGATGTCGAATTACCACGTCTTTGGCACCGATCAAACCGGCAACGACGTGTTCTATCAGGCCCTGAAAAGTATTCGCACAGCCTTTGTGATCGGCGCGCTGTCGACCCTCGCGACTTTGCCCCTGGCGCTGGGCTTGGGCGTGCTGGCGGGGTATTACAAAGGGTGGGTCGATGAGGTGATCCAGTACATCTACACCTTGCTCACTTCCGTTCCCAATGTCTTGCTCATCGCCGCCTGTGTCTTGATGGTTCAGGTCTTTCTGGATACCCACCCGGATGCGTTTGAAACAGGTGCCGAGCGGGCTGATTTGAAGATGTTTCTGCTCTGCCTCATTCTTGGCTTGACTGGCTGGGCAGGGCTGTGCCGCCTGGTACGCGGTGAAACGCTTAAATTGCGTGAGCTGGATTATGTGCAGGCCGCCACCGCTTTTGGCGTGAGCGATGTCCGCGTCATGCTGCGGCATATCGTGCCCAATTTGATGCACCTGGTGTTGATCACGGTCGTACTGAGTTTTTCGGAGTTGATCTTGTACGAGGCGGTCTTGACCTATGTGGGCGTGGGCGTAGACCCCAGCATGAACAGCTTTGGCGGCATGATCAATCTGGCTCGCTCGGAGATGTCCCGAGACCCGGTCGTGTGGTGGAGCTTTGCTGCGGCATTTGGGGTCATGGTGACTCTGGTTTTGGCCGCGAACTTGTTTGCCGATGGTGTGCGCGATGCCTTCGATCCACGCGCCCGCCAGACCCGGTTGCGTGTGCAGCCCCCGTCTCGCAAGGCTGAGGGCTGAGTCATGTTGAAGATTGAAGACCTCAAGGTCACCCTCGACGCGGAAGTGGGTCTGGTGCGCGCCATCGATGGCATGCGTCTGACCTTGCGGCGCGGCCAGACCTTCGCCCTCGTGGGTGAATCTGGCTGCGGCAAAAGCATGACAGCCCTGGCCCTGATGCGCTTGCTGCCCGAAGGCGGCCGCATCGATGGCGGGCGCCTGCTCCTGGACGAGCAAGACGTTTTTGCCTTGCCCGAGGCCCAAATGCGCGCTGTGCGGGGCGGGCGCATCGGCATGATTTTTCAGGAGCCTTCGACCAGCCTGAATCCCGTCATGCGGATCGGTGAGCAGATGGTTGAGGCCATTGAGGCGCACACGCCTCTGCGGGGCGCCGCAGCAAAGGCAAAAGCCATTGAATGGCTCGATCGGGTCGGCATCCCTGAGCCGGCGCGCCGCATCGACGACTACCCCTTTCGCATGAGTGGCGGGCAAAAGCAGCGCGTGATGATCGCCATGACACTTGCTGCTGAGCCTGACTACTTGATTGCGGACGAACCCACCACGGCGCTGGACGTCACCGTGCAAGCACAAATTCTCGATCTGCTGCGCGACCTGCAACGCGAGCGCGCGCTGGGCGTGCTCTTGATCACCCATGACTTGGCGGTGGTCTCCAGGATGGCGCACCAAGTGGCCTTGATGTATGCCGGGCAAATCATCGAGTTGGCCCCTGCCGACACCTTTTTTGCCGCCCCCCGCCACCCCTATGCCCGTTTGTTGCTGCAAGCGCTGCCCGATGCCGCAAAGCGGGGCGAACCCCTGGCCGCCATCGCCGGCACCGTGCCGCCGCTGTGGACGCATTTCAAGGGCTGCCGTTTTGCGCCGCGCTGCGATCGTGCTTGGGCGCCCTGCCAGCAGGTGTTGCCGGCGCTGGGGCCGGTTGGCCCGGCCCACGAGGTACGGTGCTTGCTATACACCCATGCTGAGGGGGCATCGCAAGTTTTCTCCCCGAGTTTGCCCGCCGTGCCTCGGGTTGCAGCATCGGGTAACGGAGCCTCAACAACGGCGCAGCCATTGCTTGACGTGCGCAATTTGCGGGTGCGATTTCCACTCCAACGCTCTTGGCGTGGCAACGGCCCCCGGTATTTCAATGCCGTTGATGACGTGAGTTATGTCATCCGCCCGGGTAGAACCTTGGCCCTGGTGGGTGAATCAGGTTGTGGCAAGACCACCTCGGGCAAGGCAATTGTGCAATTGCTCAGGCGCTCCGCTCAGATTGAGGGGCAAGCACTTCTAGACGGGCAAGACTTGTTCACCCTGAACGGTACTGCCCTGGTGCAGGCGAGGCGGGCTGTGCAGATTGTGTTTCAAGACCCGTTTGCGTCCTTGAACCCCCGTATGCGCGTCAGCGAGGTGCTCGAGGAGGGCATGCTGGCTTTGCGGCCTGAACTGGATGCCTCCAAACGCCGCGCAAATTTGGAGTTATTGATCGACCAGGTTGGCCTCCGCCGTGATTGCCTCACGCGCTGGCCGCATGAGTTTTCAGGTGGGCAACGCCAGCGTTTGGCCATTGCTCGAGCCCTTGCGGTGGAGCCTCGTTTGATTGTTTGCGACGAACCCACGTCTGCGCTCGACGTTTCTGTGCAGGCGCAAATTCTCAATCTGTTGCGCCAGTTGCAGCGTGAGCGGGGCCTGGCGTTTTTGTTCATTACGCACAACATTGGGGTGGTGGAGTACGTGGCCGACGATGTTGCCGTGATGCAGCGTGGCCGTATTGTTGAAGCGGGCTCCTGCGAGGCCGTGCTGGGCGCCCCCCAACAGGCCTACACCCAGACCTTGCTGGCGGCAGTTCCACGACTTGTTGCTGGTATCCAGTCGGTGTGAAGGTCCTTGTTGCGGAATGTAAACGGGAGTTTTGTTGCCTCAAGGCGACAAGTTACGAGCTATTTACCAACCGTTAACGACCCTGAAATGCAGGGGGCAGGGCCTGGGAAAGGGCCTTCCTTAAGGTCACCACCAAGGGGTTTACCCTTGTTTTACGTGTCCTGTGAGTGCGCTACTCCGAAATTTGGGATTTTTGCCAATTGAGTCGTGAGGAGTTTCCCTAACGGATTACTTGTTGGGGCTCATCCACCATAGCGCTCAGGCTCTGGATTGAACCGTCAAGATCTACCGATCTTGATGAAGTTTTTTTGCGGGCTCAGTGTGTCAATCGACAGCAAATTTCCCTTAGGAGTATTCATGTTCAAAAAAACCCCGGTAGTCGCAGGCGTCTTGCTTGCACTGAGTGGTGTCACAACGTTGGTCTCGGCTCAAACGACTCTGGAACGGGTTGAGGTCACGGGCTCTTCCGTCAAACGCATTGAGTCTGAAACGGCTTTGCCGATCACGGTGCTCAAGAAGAGTGACATTGCGCGCACTGGCGCGACCAACGTGACCGATCTGCTGCAAAAGCTGCCAGCTATGCAGAATTCGACCAATGAAGGCAGTGCAGTCGGTGGCGAGACTTTCGGCTTCGCCGGCATCTCTATCCACAACATCGGTGAAACCCGGACGTTGGTGCTGCTGAACGGTCACCGCATTTCGAAGTTCGGTGGTCAAACCGTTACCGGTAGCCTGAACGCGATTGACTTGAATACGCTGCCGATTTCTGCGATCGAGCGCGTGGAAATTCTGACCGACGGCGCCTCGGCGTTGTACGGTGCTGACGCCGTTGCCGGCGTGGTCAACTTCATTACCGTGAGGAATTCGACCGAAGGCACGATCAATGCTGGCGTTTCGTTGCCGACCCATGCCGGCGCAGAAGAAAAGCGCATCAGCCTGACCAAGGGCTTTGGCAATTTCGAGGCAGACGGCTTCAATGTCAATGTGGCACTGAGTTACGACAAGCGCGGTACCTTGGCTGCGACGCAGCGCGATTTCGCGAAAACCGGTCTGGTGACGCATACAGACTCCGACGGAATTCTCCTCGGTGTTCCTACGGCCAACGCGACATCTAAGCGGTCGGTGCCGGCGAACTTGAATTTGTACGATGCGGATGGCAATCAACTGACGCGTATCAACCCGACCTTGGCTGCTACCGGCGCGTGCCCAGCCTACCATGTGAAGTCGGGCAATTCTTGCCGTTATGATTTCACCAGCCAGTTGGAAATTTACCCTGATCGGGAGCGTACCAACGGCTATGTGACCTTCGACAAGAAACTTGGCGACGATATCAAGTGGTCGACAGAGTTGCTGGTCAGCCATACAAAGAGCACCTCGCGCATTGCCCCCCCTCCTGGTGAATTGCCGGTTCAAGTGGGTTCAGCGGCATACAACACCGCGATTGCATTGGCAGCATCAAAGGGCTACTTCCCCATCGGTACCGCGGGTGTGGATGCTGCGCATGCATTCGACCCGACGACTATGGATGCCAACCTTCGCTTCACAGAGTTGGGCAAGCGGACCAACGTCAATGAAATCGACCTGACTCACTTTGTAACGGGTGTGGAAGGCAGCTTCTCGGGATGGGACTACAGCACGTCGTTCACCCATTCTGAAAACACGGTGAAAGATACCTTCGGCGGCGGCTATGCCAGCGTGAGCGGCGTTGCTGCGGCGACCTTCACCGAGTTCAATCCCTTCTTGCCGTTTGGTGCCCAGAGTGCCGCAGGTCAGAAGGCCATTGACGGCGCGAAGCTGAGTGGCTACTGGAATGGTGGCAAGTCCACACTGCAATCGCTCAACGGACAGGCTTCCCATGATCTGGGTAAGTTGGACGGCGGCACCATGCAGATCGGCCTGGGCTTTTCTTTGCAGCGTGAAAAGCTGGACTCTCGCCCCGGTGATGTCCTGGCCGGCCGTGTGACTTACAAGACCGACGCCAACAACCAGCCTTGCGCGGCCAGCGGCTTGCCTTGCGTGGGCACGGCGATTGACCAGCGTTTTGGCGACTCTGGCATTACGCCGGCATACAACGCAACGCGCGATACCCAAGGTGTGTTCTCCGAATTGGTGATGCCCTTCACCAAGTCCTTGGAAGTGACTGCCTCGGGTCGGTTCGATCACACCAGTGACTTTGGCAATACCACCAATGGCAAGCTGGCGGTGCGTTATCAGCCGGTCAAGGAATTGCTGGTGCGTGGTTCGGTTGGTACCGGCTATCTGGCACCATCCATTGCTCAAGTTAATGCGCCCAAGCAAAACTACGGCGTGACGGCAGGAGCATATTCGTGCACGGATGGTTCTGCTGCAGCGACCGCGCTGCAAGCTTTGGCAACAGCCAAGGGCCTGCTGTGCGACGACGGCGCGCAGTTCCAGCAGTACGCAATGGGTTACAAGAACCTGAAGCCGGAAACGTCACATCAATTCACCTTTGGTGCATTGTGGGAGCCGACTGCCGACTACTCGTTCGGTGCTGACTATTGGGCTGTGTACATCAGCGACTCGATTGGCTCGAAGACAGAGCAGGTTGTGTTTGCGGACCCTAACAAGTACGCGAGCAATTTCACGGACTTCGTGGATCCGCTGACTGGCAAGAAGTTGCTGGCCGTTATTTTCCCGAATGAAAATCTGGGTAAATCCATCACTTCGGGTATTGACTTCAGCCTGCGCGGCCGTTTCAAGCTCGCGGGTGGCAAGTTGACCTCCAACCTGAACGCGACCTATCTGCTGGTCTCCAAGGCTCAACAAGAGGTCGGCGGCGCTTATCTGTCGGACATCGAGAACAAGGATCAGACGGGTTCGGTCTCCTTCCGTTGGCAAGGCCGATGGATCAATACCTTCGACTTGGGTGATTGGAGCAATACGGCGACTGTCAACTTCAAATCGGGTTACAACGACTCGGCAGTCGATGCGGCCGTGAAGTCCGGTCCAAACATCGGTACGACCCGTTCTGGCTATCGCCAGCCGGTGCCATGGTTCTACACTTTGGACCTGACATCGACCTACGCCGTGAACAAGTCGTTCTCCTTGACTGGTGGCGTGCTGAACCTGTTCGATCGCAACCCACCGTTTGTGTTCAGCCAGGCTGGAACCAGCCGTGGCCAGGAAGTGGGTTGGGATGGTCGCTACTACGACCCCCGCGGCCGTACGATTTTCGCAAACGCATCCTACAAGTTCTGATCGTCAAGCTTGATTGGACAAAAAGACCGCCTGGGGCGGTCTTTTTTTTGGGGGCGGAGAAGCCGGGTGACCGTCATTTGAGTTACACCGGAGATCAATTTTCTCGCCCTGCATCGCTGTGTTTTTCGAGATCGGATCTTCTCACCCCCATGCCGGTGCACCCAGAGGTGCCAAGTCTTGACCTGGCTGCCGTGCGAGATTTTCCACGGCGCAGGCGGCTGGAACGGTCTGGTAACTTTTTCCCGGAGATTTTGGGCGTTAGGGGTTACTACTGAGCTTATGGGTCTTTTTTCCTGCCCCTGCACCAGTAAAATACCACTTGTCAGCACGAGGCGGAGACCCTGCGAATGTTGGGTTCTTGTCTCGTGCTGTGTCGCTTGTAAGCTGCGGGAAAGCCCCATGATCGAGGCAATTTCGTTCTCGCTTATGATGCGGCACCGCAAAATTCGATTGCAGCATGTGCTGGCGGATTGCAAGTGCATCCGAAGCGGAGTTCGCTGCGAAAGTGTGCGAACAGTTGGTTAGATTGGGCTCTCTAGTTGAACCCGGGTTTTGAGTATTTGTGTCCATGCTGCAGGCAGCGGCCGTCGCTCCAGCGCCAAGCGCGAAGTGGAGGGTGGTCCCAGATGAAGGTCCGCACCTTCTCTGGTCATACGCTGTTGACGCCACCGGTTGCTTTGCTCCAAGCGCGTGTTTGATGAGCGCTGAGTTAAAGTTTCGAGCCGTTTGGGTTGTTGCGTTTTGAGTTGATTCCTTCCCCCCGAGCGTGTTGATGAAAGTATTTCGCAGTCAAATGAAGGAGCGCGCATGAACTTTGCGCAGGAGAAGAACGGCGCCTCGCGCTACACGGGTATCGGCGTCGTTGTGCTGATTCACGTGTTTATTGCGTGGGCTTTGGCCAGCGGCCTGGCCCGCAAGGCTGTGGAAATGGTGAAGGGTCCGATTGAGACCAAGGTCATCGAAGAAAAGGTCAAGCCGCCGCCGCCGCCTGAAAAGGTTGTGCCACCGCCGCCGGATCTGAAGGCACCGCCACCACCGTTCGTGCCGCCGCCTGAGTTTCAGGTGACTGCACCGCCGCCGGTGAATGCGCCTGCCATCCAGTCCACGCAAGTGGCGCCGCCTCAGCAAGTGGCAAAAGCTGCACCGGCACCTGCCGTTGCAGCACCGCCACCGGCGCCGCGGGTCGGGCCCCAGCGCGCAGGTGCTGTGTGTACCAAGATGGGCAAGCCTGAAATGCCTTCGGTCAACTTGAGCGGCGACGCGCTGTTCAAGGCCGTAGCAGTGGTCAAGTCAGGTCGTGTGGTGTCTGTGGAAATCACCAGCCTGCGTGCCGGTGTGGACCGCAAGGCACAACGCGCACTGGTCTCGGCCATCGAATCCACGTTGCGTGACACCTATGAGTGCCCGGGCGATGTGGTGATCGAGCAAGAGTTCCAATTCCGTCAGACGGACTGATTCTGTCGTCGGCACAGTTCAAGAATCAATCAGCCCCCACAAAGGGTCAGGCACAACCCGACCCTTTTCTTTCAAACCAGTTTCAGATTTCTTCCGTAGGAGTTGACTTCATGTTCTCTCGTATTTCCGGCCTGATCGCCGCTATCGCCTTCGCCGCGACCATGGGCTTCTCGCCCGCCCAAGCTCAAGAACAAAAGCCAGCTGACGCTGCGTCGGCTGCTGTTGAGACGCCTGCTGCTCCTGTTGCCGAAGCTGCTGCACCTGCTGCTCACAAGGTTGACAACCCCTACGGCCTGATGGCCATGCTGGATCACGGCGACATGGTGTCCAAGGGCGTTCTGGGCCTGTTGCTGATCATGTCCATGGGCAGCTGGTACATCCTGATCACCAAGCTGTGGGACACCACCAAGCTGGCCAAGGAAGCCAAGGACGTGCGCGCCACATTCTTCAAGAAGGCCAGCTTGGCCGATGGCGTCAAGACGCTGAGCGAAGGCAGCGCGTTCCGCTACATCGCTGGTTCTGCTATCGAAGCCTCGGAGCACCATGAAGGCGCGCTGACCGAAAACATCGACCACAGCAGCTGGGTCACGATGAACATCGACCGCTCCGTGGCCGACGTGCAAGCTCGTGTGCAAACCGGCCTGGGTTTCCTGGCGACCGTGGGTTCGACTTCGCCGTTCATCGGCCTGTTCGGCACGGTGTGGGGCATTTTGCAAGCGCTGACCGCCATTGGCGTTGCCGGCCAAGCTTCTATCGACAAGGTCGCAGGCCCTGTGGGTGAAGCCCTGATCATGACCGCCATCGGTCTGGCCGTGGCTGTGCCTGCCGTGTTGGGCTACAACTGGCTGGTGAACCGCAACAAGTCGGTGATGGGCCAAGTGCGTGCTTTCGCTGGTGACCTGCACGGCGTGCTGATGGGCAACCGTCAAGTTGCAAAGCGCTAAGCCCAGGCTTAGCCAGAGCAACTTAACAGCAGAAATCCCGGAGAAGCCACCATGGCAATGAATGTCGGATCCTCTTCCGGCGACGACGAAGTGGTTTCGACCATCAACACCACGCCCCTCGTGGACGTGATGTTGGTGCTCTTGATCATCTTCCTCCTCACCATCCCGGCGGTTATCAATTCGGTGAAGTTGAATCTCCCCAAGGAGACCAACGTCGTTCGGGTGACCAAACCGGAAAACATTGAAATCTCGGTGTCCAAAGAAGGTGACATTTACTGGGGCACAACCCTGGTGAATGACACGGACGACCTCGTCAAACGTCTGGGCAAGGTGGCGGTTTTGAATCCGCAGCCTGAAGTCCATGTTCGTGGCGACGACAAATCGCGTTACGAGTCAGTTGGTCGCGTGGTTTATGCGTGCCAGCGGGCCGGCATCATGAAGGTCAGCTTCGTCACCGAACCTCCCGCCAAGGGCGGTTGAGAAGAAGCCAGGAGCTAAAGCATGGGAATGAATGTAGGCAGCTCGTCCGGCAGCGATGAGCCGGAAGTGATGATGGACGTCAATACCACGCCCTTGATCGACGTGATGTTGGTCCTGATCGTGATGTTGATCATCACCATTCCAATTCAGCTGCACAGCGTGAATCTGGACATGCCGCCACCGAGCAATCAGCAGCCGCTGAAAGAACCCGTGGTGCATGAGGTCTATATCGACTTCGACGGCACGGTGAGCTGGGACGGCGTGGCACTGCCAGATATGGCTGCCGTGACCACCAAGCTGACTGAAGTGGTTGGCGAGGCCGATCAGCCCGAGGTCCATATCAAGCCCAACAAGCTGGTGGACTATGGTTATGTTGCTGCGGTGATGGCCTCTGCTCAACGCCTTGGCGTGAAGAAGATGGGCATGGTCGGCAACGAGCAGTACGTCAAGTAATCAGCCCGATTGGTCAAACTCGATTGGGCATTGAGGTTTTGATGCGCAGACAAGAGCGCGCTTCCCGCGAGGGCGGCGCGTTTTTTTTGGTCTTTATGCAATGATTGCGTCAACGCGTGGCCCCTGGGGTTCGACGCGGATGACTGGGAAAATCGGTGGTTCACAGCTCTGCTTCAAGAGCAGCCGCCCGACAAAGTAAATGCGAGGAACGAAGCAATGACGAAAGCGACGAACAAGGCCTTGAAGCTCAAGACTCTGGCCACGATTGCACTGGGTGTTGCAGCCTTTGGATTCAACGCCACGCCGCAAGGCCAGTTTGGATTCGCTCAAGCCCAGGCTCAGTCCGAAGGTGTGCGCCCCGAAGTTGGCAAGATCCTGAAAGACGCTGGCGGCCTGATCAAGGCCGGTAAGTACAAGGAAGCCCTGAGCAAGGTGCATGAGGCCGAAGGCGTGAGCGGCCGCAATGGCACTGAAAACTATTACATCGAAGCCACTCGCGTTGCAGCCGCTTCAGGCGCCGGCGATGCTGACGCCATGGTCAAGGGCTTCGAAGCGATGAAAGCCAGCGGCAAACTGGGCACTGCGGACCAGTTGAAGATGATGGAGTCGATTGCCGGCACTTATCTGCGCAACCGCGACAACGCTAAGGCGCTGTCATGGGCGCAGCGTTATTTCAAGGAAGGTGGCACCAGCGCGTCCATGAAGCAGGTGTTGACCAGCGCACAGTTCCAGTCGGGTGATATGGGCTCGATCATCAAGGATACACAGGACGAAATCACGGCTGACGAAAAAGCCGGACGTACGCCCTCGATGGACAAGCTGAACCTGTTGCTCAGCGCCGCCCTCAAAAAGGGCGATAGCGCTGCTGAAGGGTTTGCCGTTGAGCGGTTGCTGAACTACTACCCCCGCAAAGAATTGTGGGCGCAGGTGTTGGGTGGGCTGCAATCGAAGAAGGGCTTCTCCGACCGTTTCAACCTAGATATCTTGCGTCTCAAGTTGGCGACTGGCAACCTCAAAGATGCCAACGACTACTTCGAAATGGCCCAGTTGTCAGCCCAGGCAGGCTATCCTGAAGAAGGTAAATTGGTTGTTGAAAAGGGCATGGCCGCAGGTATTCTGGGTCAGGGTGCCGAAGGTGCTCGTCACAAGCGTTTGTTGGACTTGCTGAATAAGCGCATCACCGACGGCAAGGCCACTTTGACCGAAACTGAGCGTGCGGCCAGTGAGGCCAAGGATGGCAATGCACAAGTGTCTCTGGGTTTGGCCTATGCATTCCGTGGCGAAGCGGCCAAGGGTGCCAAGATCATTGCCGATGGCATCGAGAAGGGCAGTCTGAAGCGTCCTGAAGACGCCAAGCTCTACCTTGGCATGGCGCAATCCATGGCCGGTGACAGCACCAAGGCCGCGGCGACTTGGCGCAGTGTCAAGGGCACTGACGGTTCGGCTGAATTGGCACGCCTGTGGGTCATTCAAACTCGCGGTGCAAAGCGCTAAGCGTTGATCGCATGTCGGTGAGACGCCCGTTTAGCGGGTGTTTTCCCCGTCAAAAAGGGCCAGGAGATCGCTCTCCTGGCCCTTTTGCTTTGTAGTGATTGGAGCGCGCTGAAGTCAGCTCTTTTGTATCACTTGGGCGCCAGGCGAATGGCGCCGTCGAGTCGAATGACCTCGCCATTGAGCATCTCGTTGGTGATGATCTGGTGAACCAGTTTGGCGTAATCCGTGGGTGTACCCAGGCGCGAAGGGAAGGGCACATTTGCCGCCAGCGCATCCTGTACTTCTTGCGGCATGCCGAACAACATCGGCGTGCCAAAAATGCCAGGCGCGATGGTCATGTTGCGAATGCCGTTGCGCGCCAAATCGCGGGCAATTGGGAGGGTCATGCCAACCACGCCACCCTTGGAGGCGCTGTAGGCAGCTTGGCCGATCTGGCCGTCGTAGGCGGCCACAGACGCGGTGGAAATCAACACACCTCGTTCCCCCGTTGATTCAGGCGCATTTTTGGACATGGCTTCGGCTGCCAGTCGAATCATGTTGAAGCTGCCGATCAGGTTGACGGTGATCACTTTGGAAAATAGCGCCAGCGGGTGGGCGCCCTCTTTGCCCACAGTTTTCACGGCAGGGGCAATCCCGGCGCAGTTAACCAAGCCCATCAACTTGCCGAGGCTGACGGCCTTGGCGACCACGGCCTGGCCATCGGCTTCCTGGCTGACATCGGCCTTCACGAAGGCGCCGCCCAATTCTTTGGCGACAGCTTCGCCACGCTCAACTTGCAAGTCGGCAATGACGACCGTGGCCCCTTGGGCGGTGAGCATGCGTGCGGTGCCTTCGCCCAAACCGGAGGCGCCGCCGGTGACGATAAATACCTTGCCTGCGATTTCCATGTGATCTCCTTGGGCTTGCTGAGCCGATGTGAGTAAAGAAGGATAGGGCGCGAAAAGTCAGTACCTCTACTTGACGTTAACGTAAACGTCAAGTAGACCATTGAAAAGAGGCCGCTCGAAGCGACCTGATCAATTTCCTGCTGGCAGTACAGCGTTGTGAGTCCGTAGCGTCCGCCTGACAAAACCGGGGCTGTGAGTGAATCGCGCGTTTCATGCGTTGACCCAGGCACAGCCCGCCGGTGACCCACTCAGTTCAATGCGGTCAAGGCGCGCTTGGTGATGTCGTCCACCGAGCCGACACCTTCGATACGGCGATAGCGAGGGGCTGCGGCGTCACCCGTGGCGGCCCAGGTGGAGTAGTAGTCAACCAGAGGGCGGGTTTGCGAATGATAGACATCCAGGCGCTTGCGCACGGTTTCTTCTTTGTCGTCTTCGCGTTGCACCAGGGCTTCGCCCGTGGCGTCATCTAGGCCGTCAACCTTGGGGGGATTGAACTTGACATGGTAGGTGCGACCCGAAGCGACGTGCACACGGCGGCCGCTCATGCGCTCAATGATGGCGCTGTCGGGGACGTCGATTTCCAGCACGAGATCCAGCTTCACGCCAGCGGCCTTCATGGCGTCGGCTTGAGGGATCGTGCGGGGAAAACCGTCGAACAGAAAGCCTTTGGCGCAGTCTGGCTGAGCAATACGTTCCTTGACCAGACCGATGATGATGTCGTCGCTGACCAAGCCGCCTGCGTCCATCACCTTCTTGGCTGCAAGACCCATTTCAGTGCCGGCTTTGACGGCAGCGCGAAGCATATCCCCGGTTGAAATCTGAGGGATGCCGAATTTTTGGCAAATAAAGGCCGCTTGAGTGCCTTTGCCGGCGCCGGGGGCGCCCAGAAGAATCAGTCGCATGGGTCTCCTTAATGCTTTATAAAAAGGCGATTCCGCAGGTTTTCAGCTGGTTTGGAGCCAAAATCGTACCTGGGAAGCGCCCTTGACAACTGCGGGCGAGGATACCATGAGGCACCCTACAACTGGCTGACGGCTGGGGCAAAATGGCGTTTGCCCACGGCTTTTGGGTCTGTTTACGCCTCAAAAAAGGCTGCGAACGCGTTCCAGGTCGGCGGGGGTGTCCACACCGGGGCCGGGGCGCTCAGGGCTGATGTGAACGGCAATGCGCTCACCGTGCCAGAGTACGCGAAGCTGCTCCAGTGATTCAATCTGCTCCAGCGGGCTGACTTCCAGTTGCGGGAAGCGCCGCAAAAATCCGGCGTGGTAGGCGTACAAGCCCACATGCCGCAGCGCCGATCCGGCTTGCGGCTGGCCTTGGCCGTCACGCCACCACGGGATCGGGGCGCGCGAAAAATACAGGGCAATGCCGTTTTTGTCGGTCACCAGTTTGACCACATTCGGATTGGCAAACTCCGCCGCGCCGTGATCGTTGCTGTCCAACTCGTGAGCGACGGTACTCATCACGCAGCCAGGGCTGGCGCGCAATTTGGCGGCACATTCATTGATCATGGCAGGTGCAATCAAGGGTTCGTCGCCCTGCACATTGACCACCACTTCTTGACCGTCAAGGCCCAGCAACTCGCAGGCCTCGGCGAGGCGGTCGCTGCCGGATACGTGGTCGGCGCGGGTCAGGATGGCGTTGACGCCGTGTTGTCGGCAGGCGTCAAGAACGGTGGGGGCGTCTGTTGCGACCACCACTTGGCGCGCTTGCGAGAGCGCCGCCCGCTGCGCCACACGAACGATCATGGGAAGCCCCTTGATGTCGGCCAGCGGCTTGTTGGGCAGGCGGGTGGACGCTAGCCGAGCCGGCACGATCACGCTGAAACTCATGGCTCAGCTCTTGCTGTCTTCGGTTTCAGGGTCGTAGCTGCGAGCTTCGACTGCGAGCATGACCGGAATACCATCCCGCACAGGGAAGGCAAGGCGGTCAGCCCGGCACAGCAATTCCCGGCTCTGAGGGCCCTGGTGACCGCGCAGGTCGTGTAGCGGGCCTTTGCACAGGGGGCAGACCAAAATTTCAATCAGGCGGGTATCCATCGCGGGTCCAGTGTCTTGTCAAATCAAACGGCGATCAGGCCGAGGCTGCACAGCTGCGCTCGCACTGCCAGATCAAAAGCGGGTTCGGGGCAGAAGTCTAGCGTGATCACCCAGACTTGGGTGTGGGGACGCTCCTGCGCACAACGCCGCGGGTCGAGCTTCACGGCGTCTTTTTCTGTCACCAACACATGGGCTGCGTCCATTTGCCAGGGCAATTCGGCAAAGTTGAAATGGTCGGGCAGAGGCAATGGCGTAAAGGCCAAGCCCAGCGCGCTGAGCATGTCGAAGAAGCGTTGTGGGTGAGCCATACCGGCGGCGGCCCAAACCTGTGGGCCGGGCCGCGTGGAAGCCGATGCAGCAGCTGCCTGCCGTATGAGCTGCAAGGTGGCTACCTGTGCGGCTTCGCCTTGCCACCAGCCATCCAGGCTGACAGCGCCGCCAAAGCCTCGCTTTGCGGTGAAACCGGGTAGGGGCGTCGTCGGCAGCGCCGCGTTGTAGAGCACCAGCTCCGTCGGCGCCACGTGCTTGCGAAAGGCTTGCCGCAGCGGGCCCGACGGGAGTACGCGTCCGTTGCCAATGCCCCGCTCGTCAAATACTACGATCGACAGTGCGCGTGGCATGCGAAGGTGTTGCAAACCGTCGTCGCTGACCAGCACCTGCAACTCGGGATGCGCTTGCAGCAGTGCGCGGGCCGCGGCCACGCGGTCGCGGCCCACCGCCACCGGGGCACCCGTGCGCAAATGGATCAGCAAGGGCTCATCGCCCACCTCGCGGACCTGCGAGGACTTGGACAGCACCGTTACCACGTCGCTGTTGCGCCCGTAGCCTCTGGAGACGACGCCCGCTTTAAGCCCCGCGCTACGCAGCAGGCTGAGCAGCGCCAGTGTGGTGGGGGTCTTGCCGGCCCCGCCAACAATCCAGTTGCCCACCACGATCACGGGGACGGGCAGGGCTTCGGTGCGGTAGAGATGGTGGCGGTACAGCTGACCCCTCAGGACTGAAATCAAGCGGTAAATCAGGCTGAGCGGCCACAGTGCGATCGACAACCAGGGCCATGACTTGCCTACCCCGTCCCACCACTCTTGCTGCAGCCGTGTGGCAAGGGCTTGCCCCAGGCCTTTCATCATCAATGGGCGCCGGCCTGGGCCGCGAAGGTGAGTTTAGAGAGCCCGGCCCGGCGCGCAGCGTCCATCACATTGATGACGGATTGATGTGCGGACGTTGCATCGGCTGACACGATGATCACGGTGTCGGCGTTACCTTCAGCAGCTTGCGCTAAGGCCGCGCTCAGGAGCTCAACCGTGCGCCCATCCACCGCTTGCGCGTTGACCATGTAGCGGCCATCGGCAGAGACCGCCACGATGATTTCTTTGGGGCGCTCTTTCAGTTTCTCGGCATCGGCCACGGGCAAACTCACCTGCAGTTCGGTGAATTTTGAGTAGGTCGTGGAGAGCATCAAAAAGATCAACACCACCAACAAGACGTCGATGAAAGGGATCAGATTGATTTCCGGCTCTTCGCGGTGACGCTGCCTGAATTTCATGACAAAGACGCGTCCATTCAGGCCAAAAAGCGTTTGAGATGGCTCAGCAATCGGTCGCTGGACTGTTCCATCTCCATCACCAAGTCTTCGACGCGACCGCGGAAGTATCGGTAGAACATCAAGCTCGGGATTGCAACCATGAGGCCAAACGCGGTGTTGTACAGCGCCACGGAAATACCGTGCGCCAGCATGGCGGGGTTGCCACCGCCCGGGCTTTGGCTGCCAAAAATATCAATCATGCCCACCACGGTACCCAGCAGGCCGAGCAGGGGGGCGGCCGTTGCGATTGTGCCCAGGGCGTTGAGGTAACGCTCCATTCGGTGGATGGCGCGTCGCCCGGCAATTTCAAACACTTGGCGCAGTTTGTCGTCGTTCAGATCAGGCTCGTTGGCCACGGCACGCAAGCCCGCAGCCAGGACTTCCCCGAGGGCCGAGTTTTCGGCCAGACGTTGAATCACCTCCGGTGCAGGCAAGGATTGTTGGCTGATGCTGAGCACTTCATCCAGCAGCTTGGGGGGGGCGATGCGGCTGGCGCGCAAGGTCGACAGCCGTTCAATGATCAAGGTGAGGGCCAGGATCGAGCAGATCAGCAGGGGCCAGATCGGCCAGCCTGCGGCTTGTATGATTGAAAACAAAGACAACCCCTGTCGAAAAATCCACCCGCAAAGACACCATGCCGTCGCAGGCGCCACACGCGGGAAGCAAATGATTGCGGGCGATTATGGCCTGAAGCGGCGGTCTTTCCGCCGAGGTCAAATCATGAGTTTCCCTGTCGAACTTTTTGTGGCGCTGGGGGCTTGATGTCGCGCATTGTTGGGCCGTCAAACAATCCACCGTTGCTGTGGATAACTTTGTGGGCAAGTGGCATGAATGGGGCGCACGCGCTTGAAAAATCAAGGCTTTCAATAAATTGCTTAAATCTTGGGCAGGAAAAAATAACTTGAAAAACAAACATTTATGGGCATGTGAATTTTCAATGACAGTCTCGCCAACGACCATGGGCTGCTGTGCCAATCGCTGTGCACTTGTTTCTGCCTGTGTTTGTGACGTACGGGGCACGGCGCAAGGCGGTTGGCTGTGGATTGCGCCATGAGCGAGCCTTGGCAAGGGGCCTCGCTGCGGCGAGTTTGGGGTGTGGCGGCCTTGTTGACGGCGGTCACCGACAGCCTCAACGCGCGCTTTGCGGTTTGCACGGTGAGCGGCGAAATCTCAGGATTCACCCGCGCTGCCAGCGGCCATTGTTATTTCAGCCTTAAAGATGCCGATGGGCAAACGGCGATGCTGCGCTGCGCCATGTTTCGGCGCGCAGCCGGTTTACTGGATTTCAGTCCCGGTGAAGGTGCTTTGGTGGAGGTTCGTGGACGCTTGGCGCTCTATGAGCCGCGAGGTGAGTTGCAATTCGTGGTAGAGGGCATGCGGCGCGCTGGCGCGGGCGCCTTGTATGAACAATTTCTGAGGCTTAAGGCCAAGCTGGATGCACAGGGGCTGTTTGACCCCTTGCGCAAACGTGCCTTGCCGGTGTTCCCTCGTCGGCTGGGGGTCGTCACCTCCACCGCGGGCGCGGCCCTGCATGATGTGCTGACGGCGCTGGCCCGGCGGGCGCCCCATGTCGAAGTCATTGTTTATCCCAGCGTGGTGCAAGGCGAACAAGCACCTGCAGCACTGGTTCAGGCCTTGGCGACGGCCAATGCGCGTGTTGCCGAGGATCAGATTGAAGTGTTACTGCTGGTGCGTGGCGGCGGTTCACTGGAAGATCTGTGGGCCTTCAACGATGAGCGTGTTGTGCGTGCGGTCGCAAACTCCGCGCTACCGGTCATTTGCGGTGTGGGGCATGAAACTGATGTGACGCTGGCGGATCTAGCGGCCGATTTGAGGGCGCCTACCCCGACCGCTGCGGCGGAATTGGCCGCTCCATCGCGCCAGACCCTGCTCGATGCGCTCAATGTGATGCAGGCGAATTTGAGTCGGCGGGTGGGGCAGGGCCTGGACAATATGAATCAACGCCTGGACCGGGCCGGGCTGCGCTTGTCCCGGCCGAGCGCCTTGATCACACGGCAGCGGCGATCGCTCGACCTCTTGGCCCAGCGATGGGGGCAGGTGGTGCCTCGGGTGCTGGCACTGCGCCGGCAAGGCTTGGATGCATGGATGCAGCGGCACGAGCGGGCGGCGCCTGCCGCCTTGCGTGCCCAAGACCAGCGCCTGCAGTCCTTGCAGGCGCGGTTGGCGGCACTGGACCCCAAACAAGTGCTGGCGCGTGGCTATGCCTGGTTGGACGATGGGCAGGGGCGTGCCTTGACGTCAGTCACTCAACTGAAGGTCGGCCAACAGGTGCATGCTGTTTTGGCAGATGGTGCGGTGGATCTGGAGGTTATCGGCACGCACGCAGGGGCTTAACCATGCGATTCGAGACGGTAGCAGGGAAGCTGCCTACAATCCAGCGCGACCGCTTGCCAGACCGGCTTGTCCGAAATTTTTTGCAACGAACGAGGAGTTGAAACATGGAACATCTTTTGCCCGCCTTGCCCTATGCCAAGGACGCCCTGGCCCCGCATTACAGCGTCGAGACGCTGGAGTTTCACCACGGCAAGCACCACAACGCCTACGTGGTCAATCTGAACAATCTGCAAAAAGGCACTGAGTTTGAAGCGATGACGCTCGAAGAGATCGTCAAGAAGTCGACCGGTCCGATCTACAACAATGCCGCCCAGATCTGGAATCACACCTTCTTCTGGAATTGCATGAAGCCCAATGGCGGTGGTGCTCCAACAGGTGCTCTGGCCGACGCCATCAATGCCAAGTTCGGCAGTTTCGATGCTTTCAAGGAAGCTTTCACCAAGAGTGCGGTCGGCAACTTTGGTTCCGGCTGGACTTGGCTGGTGAAAAAGGCTGATGGCACGGTGGAAATCGTCAATACTGGCGCCGCAGGCACGCCACTGACCACGGCAGACAAGGCTCTGCTGACCATCGACGTGTGGGAGCATGCCTACTACATCGATTACCGCAACCTGCGCCCCAAGTTCGTAGAGACCTTCCTCAATAACCTTGCCAACTGGGATTTTGCTCAGGCGAACTTCGCTTGAAGCTTTTCAGGAGCGCTGACGTCAGCCATTGACCTTGCGTTGCAACAAGAAAAAACCGGCCTCGGCCGGTTTTTTCTTTGTATGGAGACTGCAACGACGGCGTCATTTGGGCCAGGGTCCGCCGCTCATCTTGAAGCCGGGTTTGATGCCGCGCTTGGCAAACCAGCCTTGGTTCATTTCCAGCGCATAACGCACCGGCTTGCCGGAGCAATGGGATACCTCCGACATGGCTTGCATGTCGGCCACATTGACCACCGTGCCGTCGTCGGCCACAAAGGCGATGGACAGCGGGATCAAGGTATTTTTCATCCAGAAGCACTGGGGGTTGGCTTCTTCGAAGACAAACAGCATGCCAGCGCCCACGGGCATGCTGCGCCGGTTCATCAAACCGATCTGCCGTTCTTCAAAACTGCTGGCGACTTCGGCCTGGATTAAATGCATGCCGGCGGTGAGTTGCACTGACCGCAAGTGCTGGGGCTGGTCCTGAGCCAATGTGGGTAGTGTGCTCCACAGGCCACAACTGGCCAGACACAGGACGCGGAAAAACTTATTTTGCATGGCTGTCTTGATATATATCATGGGGGCTGACTCGGGGCTCACCTAGATTATGCTGCCTGAGGCCACTGTGGCGGTGCTGCGTGCCTGCTGCGTTAGGCCGGTTTAAGTCTTGGGCTATACACCCTGCATGATGACGATCTTTTTACCCTGCCAGCTTCCATGACTGCGATGGCTACAACGGATGACCCGCTGCTGTTGAGTCCCTTCACGCGTTGGCTGGGGCCACAGGGTGAGGCGCAGTTGGAGCCTACTGCGGCGTCGGTGGCGGAATCCCAGTTTCAACTCTCCGGCCTGCATTGCGCGGCATGCGCAGGCATCATCGAGCGAGCCTTGTTGGCCTCGCCTGGGGTGCAGGGCGCCACGGTCAATGCCGCCAGTGCGCGCTTGAAACTGCGCTGGGCGCCGCAGCAAACGAGCTTGGCTGCCATTCTGGCCTGCGTTGAACGTGCTGGTTATGGGGCGGCACCCGATGCAGCCGCGCCCGCCCGGGTCTTGCGTGAGAAGGAGCAACGCCAGGCCTTGTGGCGCTTGTTTGTGGCGGCCTTCTTGATGATGCAGGTCATGATGATGGCGGCCCCAGCCTATTTCGCGGCACCTGGCGACTTGAGTCCTGACCTGGCCCGTTTGCTCCAATGGGCCTGCTGGGTGTTGACGCTGCCGGTTCTGCTTTTTTCGGCGGGGCCGTTCTTCTCGGGGGCCTGGCAGCAATTGCGGCAGCGCCGTATGGGGATGGATGTCCCTGTGGTGCTGGGGCTGGCCGTTACGTTTGTGGCCAGCAGCGGGGCCTTGTTCGAGCCGCATGGGCGCTTTGGGGCGGAGGTCTATTTCGACTCGCTCACCATGTTTGTGACCTTCTTGCTGGCAGGGCGCTATCTTGAGTTGCGGGCACGCCATCGTGCAGCGGCGGAGTTGGAAAGGGCGGCCTCGGCCTTGCCTGATACCGTGGAGCGCCTGGCGGCGGACGGCAGCAGCGCTCAGGTGGCGCCTGTCCGGTTGCGTGTGGGTGACCGCGTGCGTGTCTGTGCGGGTCAGGCCTTTCCGGCCGATGGCGTGGTGGAAAGTGGTAGCAGCACCGCCAATGAAGCTTTGCTGAGCGGCGAGTCGGAGCCGGTTCGCAAGTCGGAGGGTGATGAAGTCGTTGCGGCCAGTTTGAATCTGCATGCACCCTTGGTGATTCGGGTCTTGCGCGTGGGCGCGGACACCCGTTTTGACGCCATCGTGCGTTTGATGCGGGAGGCCATGTCTCAGCGGCCGGCGGCCACCTTGCTGGCCGATCGGTTTGCCAGTTATTTCTTGTGGGTGGTCTTGCTATTGGCCGCCTTGGGTGCGGCCGTGTGGAGCTTTTTCGATCCCAACCGGGCGGTTTGGGTGGCGGTGTCCGTGCTAATCGTGACCTGTCCCTGCGCGTTGTCGCTGGCGACACCAGCCAGTTGGTTGGCTGCCACTGGGGCGCTGGCCCGCAGAGGGGTGTTGCTGGTACGCTTGGACGTATTGGATACTTTGTGCCGCATCGACACCGTGGTGCTGGACAAGACTGGAACCCTGACTGAAGACCGCATGGCGCTCTTGCGGCATTGGGTGACGTCCATTGACGGGGCCGAACCCGCAGTCGTGCCTGTAGCCGACGAGGTTGAGTCCGCAGACCGCATGTTGGCCGCCGCGCGCAGTTTGGCGCGATATTCTCAGCATCCATTTTCCCGCGCCCTGGTGCAGGGCAGCGTCGCTGCAGACTTTGCGGACGAGGCTTGGTCTGAGGTTCAAGAACTGCCCGGCTTGGGCCTTCAGGCGCGTGATGCACAGGGCCGATGGGTGCGCTTGGGCCGGCCCGATTGGGTGGCAGACGGTGCGGCCGTGCAGGACAGCGGTGCGCAACTCAGTTTTGGGGGTTCAGCGGGGTTCTTGCATTTGTGTTTCGGCGAAGTGCTCCGAGCCGATGCGCAGGAGACCTTGAAGCGTTTGCATGCACAGGGTTTGACGACGGTCTTGTTGTCGGGTGACGGTGGCGACCGGGTGGGTCATCTCGCGAGGCAGGCCGGTGTGCATTCATTTCAGGGTGACGCGCGGCCTGACGATAAAAAGGTGGCGGTCGCGAAACTGCAGGCCCAGGGGCACTGCGTGTTGATGGTGGGTGACGGCATCAACGACGCGCCCGTTCTGGCCTTGGCTGATGCCAGCTTCGTGATGGGGCAGGGCGCCATGCTGGCGCGAGCTGCGGCGGATGCCTTGTTGTTGTCCGGGCGCCTGGGGGACTTGGCGGTGGCGCGCGATCTTGCCTTGCGGACCCGCCGTGTCATCCGTCAAAACCTGGCCTGGTCGGCCGTCTATAACCTGGCGTGTATCCCCTTGGCCTTGATGGGCTATTTGCCGCCCTGGGCCGCCGGCTTGGGGATGGCCACCAGTTCTTTGTTCGTTGTTTTGAATGCTCAGCGCCTGGCGAAGCCGACGATGGCTGCGAAGGTGGGTTGAGTATGGATATTTTGTATTTGCTGATTCCTCTGTCGGTTCTCTTGGTGCTGATGATCGTAGGTGTATTCGGTTGGGCAATAAACAACGGCCAACTGGACGATTTGGAGCGCGAAGGGGGGCGAATCTTTGAAGATGCGGATGGGGTTGATGAAAATCAAGTGTCAAAACCTGACCCAGTTCAAGAATCCCGACCGTCACGTTAGCTAGTCAGTCATTAGAAGTTCAATAAGTTAGTCAAGCTGCAAGGAGCCAAACATATGGCAAAGTCTGCTGCGCCGGTGCTGCCCACCGGAAGCGTTTATGAGGATGGACCGGTGCGAGCCTTCGCGCTGGCTGCTGTTCTTTGGGGGGTTGTGGGGATGTTGGTGGGGGTGATTATTGCCTCCCAACTGACATGGCCAGAACTCAATTTGGGAATCCCATGGCTCAGCTACGGTCGCTTGCGACCCTTGCACACCAATGCAGTGATTTTCGCGTTCGGTGGTTGCTCGTTGATGGCGACCTCCTTCCACGTGGTGCAGCGCACGGGTCAGACGCGGTTGTTTGCGCCTGGCCTGGCTTGGTTCACGTTCTGGGGTTGGCAGTTGGTGATTCTGGCCGCCGCGATCACCTTGCCGCTGGGTATCACCCAGGGCAAGGAATACGCTGAGTTGGAATGGCCCATCGACATCCTGATCACCCTGGTGTGGGTGGCCTATGCGGTGGTGTTCTTTGGCACCGTGGGTACCCGCAAAGTCAAGCACATCTACGTGGCGAACTGGTTCTTCGGGGCCTTCATCATCGCGGTTGCTTTGCTGCACATCGTTAACAGCGCAGCCATTCCGGTCAGCCTGTGGAAGAGCTACTCGGCTTACGCCGGCGTGCAAGACGCGATGGTGCAGTGGTGGTATGGTCACAATGCTGTGGGCTTTTTCCTGACTGCCGGTTTCTTGGGCATGATGTATTACTACATCCCCAAGCAAGCGGGTCGCCCGGTCTATAGCTACCGTTTGTCCATCGTCCACTTCTGGGCGCTGATCTTTACCTATATGTGGGCGGGTCCGCACCACCTGCACTACACCGCCTTGCCGGACTGGGCGCAGAGCGTGGGCATGGTGTTCTCGCTGGTGCTGCTGGCGCCGAGTTGGGGTGGCATGATCAACGGCATCATGACCCTGTCGGGTGCCTGGAACAAGCTGCGTGACGACCCGATCCTGAAGTTCCTGATCGTGTCACTGTCCTTCTACGGCATGTCGACCTTTGAAGGTCCGATGATGTCGATCAAGACCGTCAACGCCTTGAGTCACTACACCGACTGGACCATTGGTCACGTGCACTCTGGTGCTCTGGGGTGGGTGGGCTTGATCTCGATGGGTTCGTTGTACCACTTGATCCCGCGCATGTTTGGCCGTACCGAGATGTACTCTAAGCGCGCCATTGAGTTGCACTTTTGGATCGCGACCCTGGGCATCGTGCTCTACATCGCCGCGATGTGGATTGCCGGTGTGATGCAAGGTTTGATGTGGCGTGCGGTCAATCCGGACGGCAGCTTGGTCTACACCTTCGTGGAAAGCGTCAAGGCGACCTATCCCTTCTATGTTGTGCGCCTGATCGGTGGCTTGCTTTACCTCAGCGGCATGCTGGTGATGGCCTGGAACGTGATCAAGACAGTGCAGATCGGCCGAGCCGAGCCGGTGCGCATTCCCGCTGTCCTGGCTCACGCTTGATCGATCAAGGAGAAAAATCAAAATGGCAAGCACAGAACACAAAGTCAGCGGCCACGAGAAGATCGAGACCAGCAACTTCTTGATGATCGCGCTGGTGTTGGCGACGGTCGTCTTGGGGGGGGCGGTTGAGATCGTGCCGTTGTTCTTCCAGCGCTCCACCACGGAAGCGGTGGCAGGCCTCAAGCCTTACACCCCGTTGCAACTCGCTGGGCGGGACATTTACATCCGTGAGGGCTGCTACAACTGCCACTCGCAGATGATTCGTCCCTTCCGGTCCGAGACGCTGCGCTACGGGCATTACTCCACGGCGGGTGAGTTCGTGTATGACCACCCGTTCCAATGGGGCAGCAAGCGTACCGGTCCTGACCTGCACCGAGTGGGCGGCAAGTACAGCGACGAATGGCATCGCATCCACTTGAACAACCCGCGTGACTTGGTGCCTGAGTCCAATATGCCGGCTTATTCCTGGTTGGCAAAAGCCAAGTTGGATCCGACGGAGTTGGCGCCCAAGATGCGTGCACTGCGTATCGTGGGCGTGCCGTACCAAGATGCTGAAATTGCTGCAGCGGCCGAAGAAGTCAAAGATCACAGCGAATTGGATGCCGTGATCGCCTATCTGCAGGTGCTTGGCACCGCCGTCAAGTGATGGAAGGGCATCAAGCGATGGACATCAATATTTTGCGCAGCGTCGTGACCCTGGTCTCGATGGTGGTGTTTCTCTTGATCGTTGGCTGGGCCTATTCCAGCCGCAATAAGGAACGATTCGACGAGCTGGCCCAGTTGCCGCTCGACGATGACGTTAGCGGGAGGTCTCAATGAGCGACTTTTTCTCGAATGGATGGTCACTGTTCGTGGCCCTGGGCACCATTGGTGGCTTGGCGTTTTGCCTGATTCTTTTGTTCATCGCCAGTCGCCACAAGGTGATGGCGGGCGACAACAGCACCGGTCACACTTGGGACGAAGACCTGCGTGAGTTGAACAATCCGCTGCCCCGTTGGTGGGCGATTTTGTTCGTGATCACGGTGGTGTTTGCTGGCATCTATTTGGCCATGTATCCGGGCTTGGGCACCCACAAGGGCAGCTTGGGCTGGAGCAGCGTGGGCCAATATGAGAAAGAGCAAACCGAGGCAACCCAGGCCATGGGTGCGGTTTACGCCAAGTTCGCCGGCAAGCCCGTTGAACAATTGGCGCAAGACCCTGAAGCCATGGCCATTGGCGAGCGCTTGTTTGCGAACAACTGCGCCGGTTGCCACGGCTCGGACGCCAAGGGCAGCAAGGGCTTTCCTAATCTGACTGACAGTGACTGGCTCTATGGCGGCAAGTACGAGACCATTGTTGAAACCATCACTCACGGGCGCAACGGTGTGATGCCGCCCATGGCGGGGGCGGTCGGCTCACCGGCAGATGTGCGCAACGTAGCCAACTATGTGCTGAGCTTGTCGGGCAGTGCACACAACGACATTGCTGCACAACTCGGCAAACCCAAGTTTGCGGCCTGTGCGGCTTGCCACGGTGCGGACGGCAAAGGCAATCAAGCGATCGGTGCGCCCAACCTGACCGACAAGATCTGGCTGCATGGCTGGGGCGAAGACGCCGTGATGGCCATGATCAATAACGGCAAGAACAACGTGATGCCTGCCCAGGCTGCACGTTTGAGCCCGGAGCAGATCAATGTGGTCGCGGCCTATGTCTGGAGTTTTTCCAACACTTCGGCTGCCGCCAAGTAACGAGCCGTCTCGCAGCAGAAAGCAGTAATGAGTGCCAACGTAGGCAAGTCGGACGAAGGGCGCGAAGCAGTTATCGAAATTGTTTCGCTGTATGCAGCGCAGAAAAAGATCTATCCACGTGCGGTGACGGGCCTATTTGCCCGGTGGCGCTGGGGTTTGGTCTGGTTCACGCAGTTGCTCTTCTACGGCCTGCCTTGGCTGCAGTGGAATGATCGGCAGGCGGTCTTGTTTGACCTTGCCAGCCGACGTTTCTATATTTTTGGCTTGGTGCTTTACCCGCAGGATTTCATCTACCTGACGGGTTTGTTGATGATTTCGGCGTATGCCTTGTTCCTGTTCACGGCTGTGGCAGGGCGTTTGTGGTGCGGGTTCGCCTGCCCCCAGACGGTGTACACCGAAATCTTCATGTGGATTGAAAAGCGCTTTGAAGGCGACCGCCAAGCGCGCATGAAGCTGGACGCATCGCCCTGGAGTTTCAATAAACTCTGGCGGAAAACTGGCACGCAGGTTACTTGGATTGCTTTGGGTTTGTGGACTGGCTTCAGTTTTGTAGGCTACTTCACGCCCGTCAAAGCTTTGTGGGCCGAGGCCTTCACCCTGGGTTTTGGCCCATGGGAATGGTTTTGGGTGCTGTTCTATGGCTTTGCCACTTATGGCAACGCAGGCTATATGCGTGAGCAGGTCTGCAAGTACATGTGCCCCTACGCGCGCTTCCAGAGCGCGATGTTCGACAAAGACACGCTGATCATCAGCTACGACGAAGAACGGGGCGAACCCCGAGGGTCGCGTGGCAAGAAGGTTGACGCCAAGGCGGCAGGCCTGGGATCTTGCATCGACTGCACTTTGTGTGTGCAGGTCTGCCCGACTGGCATCGACATTCGCAAGGGTTTGCAATACGAATGCATCGGGTGCGCGGCCTGTATTGATGTCTGTGATCAGGTCATGGACAAGATGAGCTATCCGCGCGGCCTGATTCGCTACGACACGCAAAACGGTCTGGCTCAACACTTGTCGCCCAGCCAGAAGTTGCGTCGGATTTTTCGGCCTCGCGTGGTGCTGTACAGCGTGATCTTGCTGGTGTTGTGTGTGGCGCTGCTGGGTAGCTTGCTGTTCCTCCGCAGCCCCGTGCGTCTCGATGTGGTGCGTGATCGTGGCGTGATGTCCAGGCAGGTAGAAGACGGCTACATCGAGAATCTCTACCGCCTGCAGGTCATGAATGCCAGTGAGACTCAGCAGCAGTTCACCGTGCAGGTCAGTGGCATGGCGGGTCTGCAGTTGGTCAAGCCTGTGGCGTTTGAATTGGCGCCCACCGAGGCGCGTTGGGTCTCCATCGCATTGCGCGTGCCGCCCGAGACGGCGGCCCAGGCAGGGGCTGGTGCGCATCACATTTTGATTGGCTTGACCGGGCATTCCCTCGACAAGGCGGGCGCCATTCAGGGCAAGATTGAACTCATTGAAAAGTCGACGTTTGTCGTGCCACGTTGATGGCGAGACAACACCACAAACGGTGTTAGCGGTGAAGAAGAACGAACTCCTCAGGAGAAAACGATGAAGCAAGGCGATACAAACAAGTCCTCAGGACCTTGGTGGCGTGAGGGCTTTATGTGGTTGGTGGTAGGGGGGCCGAGCGTGGTGGTGGTGGCGAGTTTTGTGACGCTCTTTTTGGCCCTGCATTTCCCTGAGCAGGTGCTGGAGGAGAAGACACCCGCCCAAGAGCGCGAAGCGTCTGAGCAAGCCGCGAACAAGGCAGCTTCGATGGCGCCAGCGCTCAAGGCACGCAATCACGCGGCAACCGGCGGAAATTGATCATGGCGGCGTCGTCACCCCAGCAATCCTCGGCATCTGAGGTGCCGACGCAGCAAGATTTTTCACCCGAGCCGGGGTTCCGCCCCATGTCTCGGTTGGCGCGGTGGGCCATGGCGATCGCCTGGCCAGCGTTTGTGATGGCGGGTGTGATGGAGGCGCTGGTTTTCGCCGTCGTTGATCCTGGTGATCTCACTTGGTTCGGTGCTGAGCGCATGGACCTGTCGCGACAGGCGGTCTATACCCTCAGTTTTCTCATCTTCTGGGGCGTCATCAGCTTGGCTTCTAGCATCAGCTTGGCGCTGGCTACTTTGCCTGATGCGCTCGGGCCAGCCCATCCCCGTAAGTGGCCACAATAAAACGGCCACCGCCAAAGCGACCGCTTTGCTTGGGACTTGCTGCGGCGCTCTCCGGCCCTTGATTTTCAGCAAGCGCTGCTGTTGACCAATTTTTGCAGGCCGGCCTGATCCAGGATGCGCAGGTGGCGCTGTTTGACTTCCAGCAAACCCTCTTCCTGAAACTTGGAGAAGGTTCGGCTGACGGTTTCCAGTTTCAAGCCAAGGTAGCTGCCGATTTCTTCTCGAGTCATGCGCAGCACCAAGGCCGCGGCAGAAAAACCGCGGGCCTGAAGGCGTTGCGTGAGGTTCAGGAGAAATGCGGCCAGGCGCTCTTCGGCACGCATGCTGCCCAGCAAGAGCATCACGCCGTGGTCCCGAACAATTTCGCGACTCATGATTTTGTGGAACTGGCGCTGCAGGTCGGTGAATTCACGCGACAGCTCTTCGAGCTGTTCAAACGGAATCACGCACACCTGGGAGTCTTCCAGTGCCACTGCATCGCAGCTGTGACGGTCGGTACTGATCCCGTCCAGCCCCAGCAACTCACCGGCCATTTGAAAGCCGGTTACTTGATCGCGGCCATCTTCGGACGATACACAGGTCTTGAAAAATCCGGTTCGCACGGCATACAGCGACAAAAATGGGTCGCCGCTGCGAAACAAGGTGTCGCCCCGCGAAACTTGCCGGCGAGTGGCAACCAATTCGTCGAGATGATCCAGGTCGTTCGACGACAGCCCAACCGGTAGGCACAGTTCCCGCAGATTGCAGCTGGAGCAGGCGACCTTGAGGGGTTCAATCTTGATGGGTACGGTGACGTTCATTTAGTGGATTATGGGTGATGCGATCTGCGCAATGCAGTTGGGTCGATGCGGACTGTGGTGATTTGCCTTCGTCGACTTCATGCTTGGCGATGGCCAGTCAGGCACGCGTCATGATTTTTCTCAAACGCGGCGAGCATTGAGGGGGATTGTTAGGCGAATGATTGGCACCATCCTTGATCCTGATCAAGTGGTTTGCCGTCTTCATTGGCACCATGACGCCATGGTTCAGATCACCTTGCCTTGCCCAACTTCCGACTTGGAAGCGCCCGCCACTATCATCACCGAAGCCTTGCTGAAACGGTTTGATGTGTCGGGGCCGCGTTACACCTCCTACCCCACGGCGGACCGATTTGTCGAGGCCTATACCGCCGAGCAATATGTCCAGGCCTTGGCTCAGCGGGCGAGTGGGTCCCAGATTGGCGGGGGCACGCCCTTATCCATCTACGTCCACATCCCTTTCTGTGAGTCGGTGTGTTACTACTGCGCCTGCAACAAAGTCATCACCAAACATCATGACAAAGCGGGCGAGTACCTTCAGGCGCTGATCACCGAGATGGATTTGACCCTGGCCCATCTGGGGCGTGGGGCTGGTGTGTCGCAATTGCATTTTGGCGGCGGCTCACCGACTTTTCTGAGCGACGCTGAGTTGACGATGTTGATGGCGGCCTTGCGGGAGCGGTTTCGCATCGTCGCCGGGGCGGAGATTGCCATTGAGGTAGATCCACGGACGGTCAGTACGGGCCGCCTTCAGCATCTGCGCGGCCTGGGTTTCAATCGATTGAGTTTTGGGGTTCAGGACTTTGACCCGCATGTTCAAAAAGCGGTCCATCGTCAGCAAAGTTTCGACAGCGTCGAATCCTTGATGACAGCGGCCCGTGAGTTGGGATTTGAGTCCACCAACGTCGACTTGATCTACGGTTTGCCGTTGCAAACTCCCGAATCATTTGCACGCACCATTGCGCAAGTTGGCGCATTGAAGCCTGACCGTATTGCCCTGTATGGTTATGCCCACCTGCCGCAGCGCTTCAAGCCACAGCGACGCATTGATGAGACCCAGTTGCCTGCAGGCGGTGCCAAGATGGTCATGCTCCACAGTGCGATCGAGGGGTTCATGGCCCACGGTTATAGCTATATCGGCATGGATCATTTTGCGCTCAGCAACGATTCGCTGGCGGTGGCCAAGCGGCAGGGGCGCCTGCACCGAAATTTCCAGGGCTACAGCACCCAACCCGATTGTGATTTGATCGCTTTGGGCGTGTCCGCCATCGGGAGGGTCGGCGCCAGTTACAGCCAGAACGTTAAAACGCTGGACGCCTATTACGACGCTTTGAATCAAGGGCAATTGCCGATTGAGCGCGGTTTGGCATTGAGTCGTGACGACTTGGTGCGGCGTGCCGTCATCATGGCCCTGATGTGCCAGGGCAGGGTTGAGTTTGAGTCGATTGCGCTGGCGCACCTCGTTGACGTGCGTGAGTACTTCAAGCCGGAGCTTGAACGCCTGCAAGAGTTGGCAGAGCAAGGCTTGGTCACCCTGGAGGGCGAGGCCATTCAGGTAACGCCTATGGGTTGGTTCTTTGTGCGAGCCGTGGCCATGGTGTTCGATCGTTATTTGCAAGCCGACCGCAGCCGCGCACGATTCTCTAAAATCATCTGATGATTGATGCAGCCCTGGCGGGCTCGGCCCTGCTTATGGGCTTGGCCGGCGTTCCTCATTGCTTGGCCATGTGCGGTGCCGCGTGCGCTGGATTGACGGCGTCAGCAGGAGCGAGCCGCGCTGCTATGTGGGGGTTTCAGGCCGGGCGATTGATCAGCTACGCCGTGGCTGGCGGTCTCGCCGCTGGCAGCGTCAATGTACTGGCGCAACTGGGGCAGACCTCGGCCTTGCTGCGGCCTGTGTGGGTATTGCTGCATGCTGCCGCGTTGATGCTTGGTTTTTTCCTGTTGTGGCGGGGCCGCCAGCCAGCGTGGCTGGAGCAGCTTGGGCAACAGGTCTCGCGTCGCGTTGTGCGCGCCGCTGCCGATGGGGCCGCGCCCGTTGCGGTGCTCTCGGCTGAGGGCCTGCGCGGCGGTGGAACCTCGTGGTCGGTGCCTGGGCGCGCGACCATCGGCGGCTTGGCCTGGGTGGCATGGCCCTGCGGCTTGTTGCAATCGGCGCTGTTGGTTGCCGCGCTCGCCAGTGGGCCAGTGCAGGGGGGCTTGGTCATGGCGAGTTTTGCCTTGCCATCCGGCTTGGGCCTCGCGTTGGGTTCTTCTGTTTTGTTGCGCTTGCAGCAATCGGGCGGAGCGTTCAGCGGCGCGCGGGCCATGCAATGGTCCGTTCGATTGAGCGGCTTGGGTCTGGCCAGCGCGTCCGCCTGGGCCCTGGGCCACGGGGTGTGGGAGCAGGTGGCTGCCTTTTGCCGCTGAGTCTCACCGGCCGATCAGGCGCCGATCATCACACAGGCTTCTTCTGAACATCAAATTTCTGAATGACAGCTTCAGCTTCGCGAAAGCTCGGCTGGCTTAGAATTAGACTTTTCTGTCCAACACTACGACGCTCTGCGGAGACGAATAAAATGTATCAACACATCCAGGTGCCTGAAGGCGGTCAAAAGATTACCGTCAATGCCGACTTCTCCCTCAACGTGCCTGATCAACCCATCATTCCTTTCATTGAAGGCGATGGCACCGGCTTTGACATCACGCCCGTGATGATCAAGGTGGTCGATGCTGCTGTGGCCAAGGCCTATGCCGGCAAGAAGAAGATCCACTGGATGGAGATCTACGCTGGCGAGAAGGCCACCAAGGTCTACGGCCCCGATGTGTGGTTGCCAGCTGAGTCGCTGGAAGTGCTGCGTGAATACGTGGTGTCGATCAAAGGCCCGCTGACCACCCCCGTAGGCGGTGGCATTCGCTCCTTGAACGTGGCCCTGCGTCAAGAGCTGGACCTCTATGTTTGCCTGCGTCCTGTGCAGTACTTCAAGGGCGTGCCTTCGCCCGTGAAAGAGCCGCACAAGACCAATATGGTGATCTTCCGTGAGAACTCGGAGGACATTTACGCCGGCATCGAATTCGAAGCCGAAAGCGACAAGGCCAAGAAGCTGATCAAGTTCTTGCAAGACGAGATGGGCGTCAAGAAGATCCGTTTCCCCGAAACCTCGGGCATCGGCATCAAGCCGGTGTCGCGCGAAGGCACCGAGCGTCTGGTGCGCAAGGCCATCCAGTACGCCATCGACAACGACAAGCCCAGCGTGACCATCGTGCACAAGGGCAACATCATGAAATACACCGAAGGTGGCTTCCGTGATTGGGCTTACAACCTGGCGCAGAAAGAATTTGGCGCTGAGTTGATCGACGGCGGCCCATGGTGCAAATTCAAGAACCCCAAGACGGGCAAGGAAATTGTCGTCAAGGACTCCATTGCTGACGCCTTCTTGCAGCAGATCTTGTTGCGTCCCGCCGAGTACTCGGTGGTGGCTACGCTGAACTTGAACGGCGACTACATCTCCGACGCCCTGGCCGCTCAAGTGGGTGGCATTGGTATCGCCCCCGGCGCCAACCTGTCGGATTCGGTGGCTTGCTTCGAAGCGACGCACGGCACGGCGCCCAAGTATGCTGGCAAGGACTACGTCAACCCCGGCAGCGAAATCCTGTCGGCTGAAATGATGCTCCGCCACATGGGCTGGATCGAAGCTGCGGACCTGATCATCAGCTCGTTGGAAAAGTCCATCGCCAGCAAGAAGGTCACCTATGACTTCGCCCGCTTGATGGATGGCGCCACACAAGTGTCTTGCTCTGGCTTTGGCCAGGTCATGATCGACAATATGTGATGGAGTTGCCAGGGGCCTCCCTGGCCTTCCGTGCCCACATCCAAACCCCGCAGCTTGCAAAGCTGTGGGGTTTTTTTACTGGGCGCTCTGCGGACGGGGCAGGCCGGGCCGGGCCGGCTATTTACGCCGATATTTCTTCATGAGGATTGAGGCGGCTCAAGCGCTTGTGCGAGGAGCGAAAGCGGGCCCTCATGGCCGCCCTATACTGAAGTTGCCTTGACTTGCATCTAGGCGCTGCGCTGGCAGCAAGGTTTTTCTATCGCAGTCATACGGAGGGACATCATGCAATTCCAACTGAACACCGACGAGCATATCCAAGGAACCGAACAGCTCGCTGCATGGGTTGAAACTGAATTGAAAGGCAAGCTCACCCGCTTTCGGGACCAACTGACACGCATTGAGGCGCATATGAGTGATGCCAATGGCGTCCGGGTGGGTGACCATGACAAGCGGTGCAAGCTCGAAGCCCGTATGGCCGGCTTGCAACCCGTTGTGGTGAGCCATGATGCGGGCACCGTTGCGGATGCCTTGCACGGCGCCGCGGACAAATTGCTGCGTGCGCTGGATTCAACCGTGGGCAAGCTGAGAGACGCACACGGTCGCGACACGATTCGGGGCGCCGCCGCCGACGCTGTTGACGAACTCTGAAATCTGATGTTTTAAAACTCCCGGCATGCCTGATGAATACATCGGACATGCCGGGGTCGGTGAGCCGCGCACCAAGGCAGGCTGTGTTGTGCGGTCAGTGCTTGGCGCTCACTGCCATCGCGATCACGCGGCTTGGTTCATCTGTAGCGGCTGCTGTGTCGTTGCGCCCGTCAATTGCGTGATGTTTTGAGCCAGTTGCCCCTTGGGGCCCTGAATCAGCTCGAAGCTGACCTTGCTGCCCTGCTGCAAGGTGCGAAACCCTTCCATTTGAATTGCTGAGAAGTGGGCGAAGATATCTTCGCCGCCTGTTTCGGGTTCAATAAAACCAAATCCTTTGGCGTCGTTGAACCATTTCACTGTACCGAGTGCCATTTCAAACTCCTCCATCCCAAAATCACTGATGTCTTGTGCATCGAAGTTGATTTTTAGTGGGCGTGCCACACGCTGTCAATTGAGGATCTGCCCGTATTCAGGCTTCACGGGCGCGCGTTGCGCGAGTGATGCTTGAGCATGAAAAAGGCGACTGTCCAAGGCAATTCAACGCTTGCAATTTTCGGAGTTGTCGCAAGATGAATGGGTCAGCAGCAGGAATGACTTGCTGTCTATAGAATCAAGACATGCCAGATTTTCCCAGTCAACCGCCAGCGCCACCGGGCCTGCCGCCAAGCCACTTGCCAGGGCATATGCCCGGGCGGGAGGATGGTGATGGAACGACCACCGTTGAGCGTGTTCCCCAAAAAACAGAGCCTCCGCGGCTCTACCAAGTCTTGCTTTTGAACGACGATTTCACGCCCATGGAGTTTGTTGTGATGATTTTGCAAGAATATTTCCGTCATGACCTGGATACCGCCACTCAGATCATGCTGAAAATCCATCATGATGGACGCGGGGTCTGCGGTGTCTTCACCAAAGATGTCGCGGCCACCAAGGTGGAACTGGTGCTGGCTGCCGCACGGCGAGCCGGCCATCCTTTGCAGTGCATTATGGAGGCCGCATGATTGCGCAAGAGCTTGAAGTCAGCCTGCACATGGCGTTCGTGGAAGCGCGCCAGCAGCGCCATGAGTTCATCACCGTCGAGCACTTGCTGATGGCGTTGCTGGACAACCCCTCTGCCGCTGAGGTGCTACGCGCCTGTTCGGCCAATCTTGATGATCTGCGCAAGAGTTTGTCGCAGTTCATCAAGGAAAATACGCCAACCGTGGGTGGCATTGAAGAGGTTGACACGCAGCCGACCCTGGGCTTTCAGCGCGTGATCCAGCGCGCCATCATGCATGTGCAGTCGACAGGCAGTGGCAAGAAAGAAGTCACCGGTGCCAATGTGCTGGTGGCCATTTTTGGCGAGAAAGATTCACACGCGGTTTACTACCTCCACCAGCAAGGCGTCACGCGGCTGGATGTCGTGAACTTCATCGCCCATGGCATCAAGAAAAGCGACCCGCCCGAGGCACCCGCCGGCGGTAAGGGGCAAGAGGGCGGCGCCAATGGACCTGAGGCCGAGCGCGACGACGCAGAAGGTCAGGGCAAAGGTTCACCGCTTGAGCAGTTCACCCAAAATCTGAATCAATTGGCCAAGGACGGCAAGATCGATCCCTTGATCGGCCGTGAACTGGAGGTTGAGCGCGTGGTGCAGATTTTGTGCCGGCGCCGCAAGAACAACCCGCTGTTGGTGGGTGAAGCTGGCGTGGGCAAGACCGCTATTGCCGAAGGGCTTGCATGGCGCATCACCGAAGGCGATGTGCCCGACGTTTTGTCCGAAGCGGTGGTCTACTCGCTTGATATGGGGGCACTGCTGGCAGGCACCAAATATCGCGGCGATTTTGAGCAACGGCTCAAGGCGGTTCTCAAGCAGTTGAAGGATCAACCGCAGGCCATTTTGTTCATCGATGAAATTCATACCTTGATCGGCGCCGGCGCCGCGTCGGGGGGGACCCTGGACGCCAGCAATCTGCTCAAGCCGGCCTTGTCGTCCGGTCAGATGAAGTGCATTGGCGCCACCACGTTCAATGAATACCGTGGCATCTTCGAGAAAGATGCGGCCCTGAGCCGGCGTTTTCAGAAGGTGGATGTGGCCGAACCTTCGGTCGAGCAGACGGTTGAGATTTTGAAGGGGCTGAAGTCTCGCTTCGAAGACCACCACAGCGTCAAGTACGCGCTGGGCGCGTTGCAGGCGGCGGCGGAGCTGTCGGCCAAGTACATCAACGATCGCCACCTGCCGGACAAGGCCATCGACGTGATCGACGAGGCCGGTGCAGCGCAGCGGATTCTGCCTAAGAACAAGCAGAAGAAGACGATCACGCGCAGCGAGGTCGAAGACATCGTGGCCAAGATTGCGCGCATTCCGCCGGCCTCGGTGTCGAGCGATGACCGCGGCAAGTTGAAAACATTGGATCGCGACCTCAAGAGTGTGGTGTTCGGCCAAGAACCCGCGATTGATGCCTTGGCCGCCGCGATCAAAATGGCACGCTCAGGACTGGGCAAGCCAGACAAGCCGATTGGCTCCTTCTTGTTCAGCGGCCCCACCGGCGTGGGCAAAACCGAGGTGGCCAAGCAGTTGGCCTATATCCTCGGTATCGAGTTGATTCGCTTTGATATGTCGGAGTACATGGAGCGCCATGCCGTCAGTCGTTTGATTGGCGCGCCTCCGGGTTACGTCGGCTTTGATCAAGGGGGTCTGCTCACCGAGGCGGTGACCAAGAAGCCGCACGCGGTGCTGTTACTCGATGAAATCGAGAAGGCGCACCCGGACGTTTTCAATGTGCTCTTGCAGGTGATGGACCATGGCTCACTCACCGATAACAACGGGCGCAAAGCAGATTTCCGCAACATCATCATCATCATGACGACCAATGCGGGCGCTGAGACGATGAATAAATCGACCATTGGTTTCACCAATTCGCGCCAGCAAGGTGATGAGATGGGTGACATCAAGCGCCTGTTTACGCCTGAGTTCCGCAATCGGCTGGACGCTATCGTGTCCTTCCGGGCGCTGGATGAAGAAATCATCATCCGTGTGGTCGACAAATTCTTGCTGCAATTGGAAAGCCAGTTGAGCGAGAAGAAGGTTGAAGTCACCTTCAGCGATGCATTGCGCAAGCATTTAGCCAAGAAGGGCTTTGACCCCCTGATGGGCGCGCGTCCGATGCAACGACTGATTCAAGACACCATTCGCCGTGCCTTGGCCGACGAATTGTTGTTCGGGCGTTTGGTGGATGGTGGCCGTTTGAGCGTGGATGTGGATGCCAACTCGGAGGTGGTGCTCGACATTCAGCCTTTGAAAACTCGCGACAACAAGCCGAAAGCGGAGCCGGCGACGGCGGGTTGAGGTCTCGTATCGTTGTTTGAGCAAAAGGCCCAGTTCAATTCCACTGGGCCTTTTGACGTCATGTGCAGCCGTTTCGTAATGCATCCTGCCAGACGCGCATTGATCCCAGTTCAGGCAAGTTGAATGCGCCGCAGTCCGGCCCGCCGCAAACGCAGCACATCGGCGCGTGGGGCGGGGGATTCAAAATCCCAATCGGAAAGTACATAGCGACGCAGGCCTTGCCCCAACTCATGCACTGCCGCACGGTGGGTGTGGCCGTGGATCATGGTGGTGCAACCTGCGGCTTGGAGCCAGGCGATGCAAGCGGGCGCGTCAAGGTCTGCATAATGCTCCTGCAGGGCCTGCTGGCTTCGGCTGCCATCGCGCATCTGGCGGGCAAGGGTGCGGCGAGTTTCCAGGGGTTGTGCCAGAAACTGCGCCTGCCAGTCGGTTTGCCGTACTTGCGCTCGGAAGCCTTGGTAGGCCACATCCGACAGGCATAGGGCATCGCCGTGGGTGAGTAAATAGCGGGTGCCGAACGCGGTCAGAACGGTTGGGTCTGCCAGCGCCTTCGCGCCGCAGTCGGCCAACATGGCGGGCCCCACCAGAAAGTCGCGATTGCCTGGCATGAAGAACAGATGCAGGCGCTCGGAGGCTCGGCGCAGCAGGGCCAGGCACTGTGCATCAAAGCCGGTATGGCGAACATCGTCGCCGATCCAGACTTCAAAAATGTCGCCTAGCAGCATGACGGCGTCGGCGGATGTTTCCTGCAGATGGTGCTCCAACGCGGCCAGGGTGGCCGGCGTCTCGGGTGCGAGGTGCAGGTCAGACAAAAAGTCAATGCGGCGCCAGTTCTCCGGCGCCGTCATTTCAGCAAAGGTTGGCAACGCCAACCCTGCTGATGGCACGGCTTGAGTTGCCGAATCAGGCGACTTCAACCGCGCGCTCGATCACGACGTTTTCAACGGGCACATCGTCATGGAACCCTGAACGACCGGTGCGCACCTTCTCGATGGCGTCCACCACTTCTTTGCCACCGATGACTTTGCCAAAAACGGCGTAGCCCCAGCCCGACGGAGTTTCGGACTTGAAGTTCAGGAAGCCGTTGTTGGTCGTGTTGATGAAGAACTGGCTGGACGCCGAGTGTGGCGCATTGGTACGGGCCATTGCCAGCGTGTAATGCTCGTTGGTGAGGCCGTTGTTGGCTTCGTTCTGGATCTCGCCCGTGGTGGGCTTTTGTTTCATGCCGACAGCAAAACCGCCGCCTTGAACCATGAAACCCTTGATGACGCGGTGGAACACCGTGCCGTCATAGTGGCCGCTCTTCACGTAGGACAGAAAGTTGGCCACCGAGATGGGGGCTTTTTCAGCGTCCAGTTCGACCAGGATCAGGCCATGGTTGGTATGCAGTTCGACTTTTTTTGCGCTCATTTTTGAGACTCCACAATGGCTTTGGTGATGAGGATGGGGGTGAGGGGCACGTTTTGCTGGCCAGCCAGGTTGCCCGTGGGCTTGGCGCGGATCTTGTCGACCACGTCCATGCCTTCGACCACGTGGCCAAACACGGCGTAGCCGCGGCTGTCACGGGCGTTTTCTGCATCGAGAAACGCGTTGTCAACGACGTTGATGAAGAACTGTGAGGTGGCTGAATTCGGATCGCCGGTGCGAGCCATGGCGACAGTGCCCCGCAGGTTGTGCAGTCCGTTGGCCGCTTCCAGTGGGATGGGCGGCTTGGTGGGTTTTTGCGCCATCTTGTCCGTGAAACCGCCGCCTTGGATCATGAAATTCTCAATGACGCGGTGAAAGATGGTGCCGTTGTAGTGCCCCGATTTCACGTATTGAACAAAGTTGGCCGCGCTTTTTGGGGCCTTTTCAGCATTCAACTCGATGCGAATTTCGCCTTCGGTGGTGCTGAGCTTGATTGTTTGAGCGTGCGCTGAGGTGGCGACTACAAGTCCAAGCGCGACCGCGCCCAAGGTCTTGCGCAGCGGAATCAGCATGTCTGTGGCGGTTGCGGGCATGGTTCTTTCACTGACGTTGAGGTTCTGTAGCGCGCAATTGTCCCTCATGGCGGGAGGCGGCTGTGGGACAAGCGCAGGCGTTAAGCGGCAACAAGCGGCAACTCAAGGCGAAGGGGTGTCCACGCGCTTGAGCAGGGCCTGGATATTTTTCAATTTGCCTTGCGTGGCGGCGAGCGGTGCAACTTGATGCTTCAGGGCATTTTGGTAGGCGCGTTCCGCTTGGCGCAGCAGTACATCGCCCAAATTCTCCAGGGCTTGGGCATGTGTGGGTTGCAAGGTCAGCGCCTGGTTCAAGTCGGCTTGAGCCAAATCCAGGTCGCCTTGGGCGGCGTGGATAACAGCCAGATTGTTAAAGGGGTCTGCCAAATCCGGGAAATCCTGACTGAGCCGGGTGAAGATTTCAGCGGCCGGCTTGAGTTCGCCCATTTCCATCCGCATGACGCCCAGGGTGAAGCGCAGATTCAGGTCGTTGGGGGTCGTTCGCAACCCGTCTTCAACCCATGAAATGGCGGCGCTGCGCTGTCCTGCCAACCACAAGCGTTGAGCCGTATCTTGCTCCGCGGCGCTGGCTGCGGCGGTGAACCCCAGTGCTGCGGCGAATAGGCAAGGGCGAAACAACCGAAACATCCGGGCCCGGAACACCCGGAACACCGGAAAATGGCAATCGAAGCGTGGTGGCATGTGGGCAGTCGCTCAAGGCCTTTGCTGCCGCAGACGGAGCGGCGGAGAGCACAAGGCGCGGTTGGGGCAGGGTCAGTGCGGGCCCAGGTCGGGTGGGCCTGCCGGTATACTGAAGGTCATTCTACGGTGCCTCGCCAAGCTCTGGTGGGCTGGCCGTCGTCACCCTATGATCTGCAAGCCGGCGCATATGACCTCTGTGTTTCCCGTCGGTTTTGGCCCAAAAAGATTCATGTCTCTTCGCATTTACAACACGCTGACCCGTGCGGTTCAGCCACTCGTCCCCATCGAACCCGGCCATGTCCGCATGTATGTGTGCGGCATCACCATCTACGACCTGTGCCATGTGGGCCATGCTCGGATGATGGTTGCGTTCGATTTGATTTATCGGTGGCTGCAGGCTTCCGGTTATCGGGTGACTTATGTACGCAACATCACCGATATCGATGACAAGATCATCCGTCGGGCCTTGGAGCGCCAGATCCCCATTCGGCAATTGACTCACGAAATGGTCGACGCCATGCATGCGGATCTGGGCGCGCTCGGCGTCTTGCGGCCAACCCATGAGCCACGTGCGACGGAGTACGTGCCGCAAATGCTGGCCATGATCGGCAAGTTGGAAGACAAAGGCTTGGCCTACCGTGCCAGCAATGGGGATGTGAACTATTCGGTGCGTGGTTTCGCGGGCTATGGCAAGTTGTCTGGCAAGTCGCTGGATGATCTGCGTGCCGGCGAGCGCGTGGCGGTGGACGACGGCAAGCAAGATCCTCTTGATTTTGTGCTGTGGAAGGCTGCCAAGGTTGAAGAACCGGCTGACGCCAAATTTACCTCCAGCTATGGTGCGGGGCGCCCGGGCTGGCACATCGAATGCTCGGCCATGGCCTGCGCTTTGCTCGGTGAACAGTTTGACCTTCATGGCGGTGGTGCTGATTTGCAGTTCCCGCACCACGAGAACGAAATCGCCCAGAGCGAAGGTGCCAACGGCAAGCCGCCGGCAACCATCTGGGCGCATAACGGCTTGCTGAATGTGGACCACGTGAAGATGTCCAAATCCCTGGGCAACTTCTTCACGATTCAAGACGTGCTCAAGCGTTATGACGCTGAGACTTTGCGTTATTTCATGCTGCGCACGCACTATCGCAGCCCGTTCAATTTCAGTGATGCCAATCTTGATGACGCGCGCATCGCGCTGAAGCGGCTGTATACCGCCCTGGACGGTTTGGATGTGCCGGACATCGACGTTGACTGGACGCACCCGCAGGCGGGGGCTTTCCGTGCGGCCATGGACGATGACTTCAATACGCCGGGCGCTATCGCCGCGCTGTTTGAGTTGGCCAGCGAGATCAACCGCAGCGGCTCATTGACGGACGCTGCCTTGCTCAAAAAGTTGGGCGGATTGCTCGGCTTTTTGCAGCAGACTCCGCGTGACTATTTGCAGGCCGGTGGCGGCAGCATCGGGCTCGATGAGTCTGTCATTGCTGAAAAAATTACAGCCCGGGCAGCCGCCAAGGCCGCGCGTGACTTTGCGGGTGCAGACCAAATCCGCGCTGAGTTGCTGGCTGCGGGTGTTGTCTTGCAAGACAGTCCCACGGGTACGACTTGGACGCGGGCCTGACGTGGTGCGCGTGAATCAGGCCGGGGTGACCCCGGACTATTGGGATGAGGCTTGCCGCCATTTGGCCAGGCGCGACCGGGTGATGAAGAAGTTGATTCCCCAGTTTGGTGAGGCGCGCCTGCAAAGCAGGGCGGACGCCTTCACCACTTTGGCACGCTCCATCATCGGCCAACAAATTTCGGTCAACTCGGCGCAGAACGCGTGGCTCAAATTCGCAGCCTTGGTCGGCGGCGCGCCGACCAAGGTGCAGCCAGCCGCCCTGATGGGGCTGGGTGCGGTGGCACTGCGGGGTGCAGGCCTGCCGGCCCGCAAGGTGGACTATTTGATGGATTTGGCCCAGCATTTTGAAGCCGGGCAGGTGCATGTGCGCCAGTGGACGCAGATGGACGACGAGGCCATCATTGACGAGTTGGTGGCCATTCGAGGCATCGGCCGTTGGACGGCGGAGATGTTTCTCATCTTTCACCTGATGCGACCCAACGTGCTGCCGCTGGACGATCCACGCTTGCTCAAGGGCATCAGCGAGAACTATTTTTCGGGTGAACCCGTTTCGAGAGCTGAAGCCCGGGAGGTCGGGGATGCCTGGTCTCCCTACCGCTCGGTAGCCACATGGTACATTTGGCGCAGCCTCGATCCGGCCCCGGCGGCCTGAAAGCCAACGGAGCACAGGCTTCTTTGCAACGCCCAATCGCATGCGTTGAAGCCAGTTCATAGACCTCAACACTGAACAAAGTCGCAGGATGAGCAAAAAACATTTCCTCGAATTCGAACAGCCCATTGCTGAACTCGAAACCAAAATCGAAGAGTTGCGCTACGTGCAAAGCGAGTCGGCCGTCGATATCTCTGAAGAGATCGACCGCCTCTCCAAGAAAAGCCAGCAACTCACCAAAGACGTCTACGCCAATGTCGCACCCTGGCAGGTGTACCAAATCGCGCGCCATCCGCAACGCCCGCAGACGCTGGATTATTGTGCTGAAGTCTTCACCGAGTTCCAGGAATTGCATGGCGACCGGCACTTTGCCGACGATGCAGCCATCGTGGGTGGCTTGGCGCGTTTCAATGGCCAGGCCTGCATGGTGATCGGTCATCAGCGCGGCGCTGACTCCAAAGAGCGGCAACTGCGCAACTTCGGAATGCCGCGTCCGGAGGGCTATCGCAAGGCTCTGCGCCTGATGAAGTTGGCCGAAAAGTTTGGCCTGCCCGTGTTCACCATGATCGACACCATGGGTGCCTATCCTGGCATCGGCGCTGAAGAACGGGGTCAATCAGAGGCGATTGGCCGCAATATTTTCGAAATGGCGCAACTGGAAGTCCCCATCATCGCGACCGTGATTGGCGAAGGTGGCTCCGGCGGGGCGCTTGCCATCGGCGTGGCGGACCAAGTGCTGATGCTGCAATTCTCAGCCTATTCCGTCATTTCGCCGGAAGGTTGCGCGTCCATTCTTTGGAAGTCTTCTGAGCGCGCTTCGGAGGCCGCCATGGCGCTGGGCATCACCGCCCATCGACTCAAGGCCATGGGCCTGATCGACAAGATTGTCAACGAACCTGTGGGCGGAGCCCATCGTGACAACAAGCAGATGGCCTCGAACTTGAAGCGTGCCTTGAGTGATGCGTTGCGCCAGGTCAGCGACTTGAAACCCAAGGACTTGTTGGATCGCCGTTATGAGCGCCTGCAAGCCTATGGCCGTTTTGGTGACACCAAAGCCCATTGATCCGGATGCGGGCTCCGGCCCTTCCTCAGCCCTGATCGGCCTTGCCTACAGCGGTGGGCGCGATTCCAGCGCTCTGTTGCACGCCACGCTGAAGGCTGCTCAGCAACTCAATGCTGCCGGTTGCCAACCGCCGCTTGGCGTGCTGGCGCTGCATATCCATCACGGCTTGAATCCTCAGGCCGACGGTTGGGCCCGCCATTGCCAGGCGCAATGCGAGGCGTGGGCGCAAGAGGGTCTGCCGGTCCGCCTGCAAATTCATCGGCTCGCCGGGCAACCGCTGCCCAAAGACAGCGTCGAGGCCTGGGCGCGGGAGCAACGCCATGCGGCGCTTGACGCCATGGCGCGTGCGGCGGGGGTCAGTCTTTTGCTGCTGGCGCACCATCGGCGCGATCAGGCTGAAACCTTGTTGCTGCAGGGCTTGCGCGGCGCGGGCGTTGCGGGCTTGGCCGGCATGCCCGTCCAACAATGGCGCAAAGGGCTCTGCTGGGCACGGCCATGGCTGACGCAAACGCGGGAGCATGTGCAGGCCTATGTGCAAGCCCATCACTTGCGCTACATCGACGATGACAGCAATAACGACCCTCGGTATGCGCGCAATCGCCTGCGCTTGCAGGTTTGGCCGAGCTTGCTGCAGGCATTTCCTCAGGCGGAGTCCAAGTTGGCGGACGCCGCGAGCTGGGCGCAAGAGGCGCTGGCGCTGCAGCGAGAAATCGCCCAAGAGGATTTGTCGCGTCTGGCCAGCGCATGTGGTTTGGATATGCGCGGCGTACTACAGCTTTCCGCTCCCCGTGCTAGCAACGTCTTGAGGGCTTGGTTGACCCAGGTGCTGGGGCGGCCCGCGCGGGCGACGCTGGTGGCCCGTTTGTTGTCCGAATGTGCTGTCGCTCAAAGTGGTGAGTGGTCCGGCGGATTTGACGCGGCGCGGCAAGCACTGCAGCTTTGCTTTTATCGTGGTTTTTTGACCTTGAAGCCCGCGGCCAAACGGTGGGAGGAGACAACGCCAGCAGCTGAGGCGGCAAAAGGCGATTCGCCGGTGGCTCAATGGGTGGCGCCCCCCATCGACCTCAGCCAACCCGGCTTGTATCCGCAAGCGGGCTGGGGCGGCTTGTGGCGGGTTGACCCAGTGGCTGAGGGCGGTGTTGCGCCCACGCATTTGACCGCTGTGACGGTGCGCCCACGGCAAGGCGGGGAACAATTTCAAAAAGCAGCGCGCAGTGCGCCCAGGAGCCTGAAGAAGGCGTATCAGGAAGCAGGCATTCCCGCTTGGCAGCGCGTGGGGCCTTGTCTTTTTGCGGGGCAGCAGTTGCTCTACGCGGTTGGTTTGGGCTTGGATGCAAGGTATCGCGCCGCCGCTGGCACACCGCAAATGCAGCTGACCTGGGTTCATGATGCGCCCTCGGCGTTGGCGCCCAGCCCGGAGCCTGATTGGGGGCTCGAAAGGCCCACTGGCGCCCTGCCTAATCCGTCGCCGGAGGTGGGCTGACGCCCCATTATTGACACGGCCGCAGCGGCGAGCAAGGCAGCGGCTAGAATCGCAGGTTGCGACCGCGGTGCCACCCGCCCCATCCGGTCTGGGCGCCTCGACCACCCCGTGAGGCCCTGCGAACTCTTTTCTTACGCCTCAACTCTCGCTTTGAGCGAATCCATATGGCCTTGATTGTTCATAAATATGGCGGTACGTCGATGGGCTCGACGGACCGCATTCGCAACGTCGCCAAGCGCGTTGCCAAATGGGCCCGTGCCGGCCATCAGATGGTGGTGGTCCCTTCGGCCATGAGCGGTGAAACCAACCGCCTTCTTGGTTTGGCCAAGGAACTGGCACCTTCAGGGAGCAGTGCTGCACTCAATCGCGAGCTCGACATGATCGCCTCCACGGGCGAGCAAGTGTCCGTGGGCTTGCTGGCTATCGCTCTGCAAGCTGAGGGGGTCGAGGCCGTTAGCTACACCGGCTGGCAAGTGCCTTTGAATACCGATTCGTCCTACACCAAGGCGCGCATCGAGAGCATTGAAGACAGCCGCGTGCGGGCTGACCTGGCTGCCGGCAAAGTGGTGGTGATTGCCGGTTTTCAGGGCGTGGATGATGAGATGAACATCACCACACTGGGCCGCGGTGGCTCCGACACTTCGGCGGTGGCGATTGCAGCGGCCATGAAGGCCGATGAATGCCTGATCTACACCGACGTGGACGGCGTCTACACCACGGACCCACGCATCGTGCCCGACGCACGCCGCCTGCACACTATCAGTTTTGAAGAGATGTTGGAAATGGCCTCGCTGGGCTCCAAGATCCTGCAAATCCGTTCGGTGGAGTTTGCGGGCAAATACCGGGTGCCGCTGCGCGTGTTGTCGAGCTTCACGCCTTGGGATATCGACATCAACGAGGAAGCCAAATCCGGCACCCTGATCAGTTTTGAAGAGGACGAAAAAATGGAACAAGCCGTCGTTTCCGGCATTGCCTTCAACCGTGACGAGGCGAAAGTGACGCTGCTCGGCGTGCCTGATAAACCCGGCATCGCCTTCCAGATTCTGGGGCCTGTGGCCGAGGCGAATATTGACATCGACGTCATCATTCAAAACGTTTCGCAAGAGGGTAAAACGGACTTCAGCTTCACCGTGCACCGCAACGACTTCGCGCGCACGATGGAATTGCTGGAGAACGTCGTTGGCCCCGCAACGCAAGCGGCCAAGGTGCAGGGCGACCCCAAGATTTGCAAAGTCTCCATCGTTGGCATTGGCATGCGCTCCCATGTGGGTGTGGCGTCCAAGATGTTCCGCGCTTTGAGCGAGGAGGGCATCAACATCCAGATGATTTCCACCAGCGAAATCAAGACCAGTGTCGTGATCGACGAAAAGTACATGGAGTTGGCGGTGCGCGCGCTGCACAAAGCCTTCGACCTGGATAAAAATCCTGCCTAAATTTCAGGATTTTCCAAAAAGCCTGAAATTCTTCGTATAGAATACAAGGCTGTGCTGGAGTCGTGACCGAGTGGCCGAAGGTGCTCCCCTGCTAAGGGAGTATGTGGGCAAAACCTGCATCGAGAGTTCGAATCTCTCCGACTCCGCCAAGTAACAAGAAGCCCTGAAAAGCAAGTCAAATCAATGACTTAGCTTTTCAGGGTTTTTCTTTTTCTACAACCTGCCTCTGCAGCTTGTGGTCTCCGGCATTTCGCCCGGCGATTATTCTTCCGGCAGGGCTAGGTATTTTTCGACGAGTTTTTTGTCGAGGCCTTTCGCCTTCCATCGGTCAATCCCTTTGTCGATAAGGGAGGCAAGCTCATTCCCTTGCAGGAACGCTTTGCTGACAAGAATGTAGAAAGGTTGAGTGCCTTGCGCGGGGTCGGGGATGTAGTCCAGCGCAAGCGACCTTGGCTTGTTTTGTTTGTCGAGGTATTGGTGGACTTCAAGCTGTTCCGCCGCGAAATCGCCGCGGCCTGCCACCAGCATGGCGAACTGTGCTTTTCGGTCCAACGCGCCGGTGTCGATCATGATCTTCTTTTGGTAGCGCTGGTAGTTGAAGCCGTTGATGCCGATCACACGGTATTTTGAAAGCGACTCCATCGTCTTCACTTGTGGCTGCTCGGGGAATACGTCCTTCCGGTAGAACAAAACCAGATGGGTTTCATAAAGCGGCTTGGTGTAGTGCGAAAACTGAGCCCGCTCCTCGTTGAATGAAGCATTTGGAACCAAGGTGACTTCATTGGTCTTGATTTGCTCCAGGCAGCGTTTCCAGGGTCGCAGCACGTTGATTGCCTTGATCTTTTCGTGCTCAAGAATTTCATTCAGCATGTCCACCGCAATCCCGGTGACCTTTTGCTGCTCGTTGAGCATTAGATAGGGCGGCTTGAGTCCTTCCTCCCAGCAGACCGTGATTTCCGAGATCCCGATGGCAAGGGCGGGTTTGATCAGCAAGAGCGTAATCGCTGCAAGAAAGAGGCGAAACATAGGCGGCGGGGCTGGTGGGTGCATTTCTGTCCGCGGGTGAGGCGGAGGCGATTCGGGAATGGACGCAGCGGCAGGATTCAAGCCAAGGTGAGCAATGGCACGCCAGTTTCTGCACAGACAAAGCAAGTGTGCCTCAGCTTTGTGGCACACCACGGCGTTGATGGGATCCCGTACGCAGGTGTTGGGTGATGTAGTGAGAAATTGCAGGGAACGCGTTGAGTTGCGTAAAACCGCTGGCGGCGCAAGGCAAGGCCTGACCCGGTGAATGTGAATTTGGCGCAACGGCGCTTGACCGTTTGCAACGAAACTGCGCAAATCGGACTAAGTCGATCGAGCACCGTAAACCTTGGTTTTGCGGCGGATTTGGTTCAGCGATGGAGGTGTGCAGTTGACCTTCAACATCCTCAGCCTTGACGGGGGCGGAACCTTTTGTGCAGTGCAAGCCTGTGCGCTGCAGCATTTGTTCCCTGGACAATCGGGCCATCAGGTGTTGGGGCTTTTTGATCTGGTCGCTGGGACTTCTGGCGGCTCGTTTGTGGCGGCGGCGCTGGCCGCAAATGTGTCGCCCGACAAGTTGGTGCAGCTTTTTCATGAGCGCAAGAATCGCGAGCGTTTCTTTCGCCGCTTGCCCTGGTACCGCCGCCTTGCTGACATTTTGAGCGCGCATCACCTTGGGCCTCGATTTGACTCGCGCAGCAAGCAGGTGTTCATTGGCGAGGCTACCGGGGCCATGGGGCAACGCGCCCTGTGTGACCTGTGGACGGATTCGCCAAATGGGGCGCGCCGCCCCCACTTCATGATCGTCAGCTACGACTATCAGTTCGACAAAGCCCAGGTATTTCGCAGCAACTGGAACAGTCAAGCAGCCAGCTTCCCACGGGCGCCTTTGCGCCTGAAACTGCATGATGCGGTGCACGCATCCACCCATGCTCCGGTGCGCTGGTTTGGTGGTGTCGCCAAACCGACTGAGGGCGACCACTTTGGGTATTGGGATGGCGCGATGACGGGCTTCAACAATCCGGTGTTGCTGGCCGTGACCGAGGCGATTGCAGCCGGCATCCCTCGGGATCAAATTCGAGTGCTCTCAATCGGCACCGCTTGCACGCAACTACTGCCGGCTGATACCGACGCTGCGACCGAGTTGCGGGTAGAGTCACCAACGCCCTGCCTGGTGCGCGACTTGGGCAAGACCGCCAAAACCATCATTGCCGAGCCACCGGATATCGACACCTATCTTGCCCATCTGTGCTTGAGCGCGGTGGTGCCTGAGCGAGAGGGGCAGTGTGTCGAGTCACCGATTGTTCGGCTCAATCCGGTCATTCACCCGCGCCTTGTTACCGGCAAATGGACGGCGCCGAAGGGCTTTACCTTGACGGAATTCAAGGCATTGGTGAACCTGGATATCTCGGCCACAGCGGACAGTGATGTTGAATTGATTGACCGCTTGTGCGCAAACTGGGTGACTGGCGATTCGCACAATCAGGCAGTACGCCGACGCCATGACTACTTCACGCCGGATCCGAGCACCCGGGCCTGGAATCAAGGCGGATGCTGCGAAATCGGCGATTTGTACTTTTCTCAAGCCATCCAGCGATGGCGAGAAATTAGCGTATGACCGAATGAGTTGAGTCGGCGCGAAGGGAGCAGGTTTTGATGCCATTGTCAAAGAAGCCCAAGGTGTTGATCGTCAACTGCTATTCGGACAACAACCGAGGCGCACGCGGCAATCCTGATTTCGTGCCGCAATCCATTGCACCGCTGGCCTTGGCTGGCGTGTTCGAACCCGGACAAGTCGAAATTCGCGTGGCGTGTGAATTTCAGCAGGGGCCGATGGAAGACTTGCGCCTGCTGGCCTGGCCTGACCTGTTGGTGCTGACGGGCCTGAACGCCTCGCTGGATCGCATGAAGCACCTCTGCGCTTATGCCCAGTCACTCAACCCTTCGGTGTGCGTGGCAATGGGCGGCCCGCTGGCCCGCGTGCTTCCCCTGCATTGCCGCCAGTTTTTTGATGAAGTGTTGCCTGGTGATGTCGAAGACCTGGCACCCCTGGCGGCTGATTTGTTTGGGCCCCACGTGATCGCGCCTGAACCCGGTTTGCGACATGACTTGGCGCCGCCTGGGCATCGGGTGGCCTATGCCGAGGCCAGTCGCAATTGCAACTTCAGTTGCAGTTTTTGCGCCATGACCGCCGAAGGGCGGGCGTACCAACCGCATGACTTGGGCTATATCCGGCGGCAGTTGATGCAGCTGGGGCACAAACCCTGTGTGATGTTTCTAGATCAAAATTTTGCGGGCGGACCAAGGGCTGGCTTGATGGCACGCCTGGCCTTGCTGCGAGAGTTCCATGACAGCGGGCAATTGCAAGGGTGGGCCGCCTTGGTCACCTCGGATTTTTTTGCCCGGCCGGAAATGCTGGAGGCGGCGCGGATTTCAGGCTGCATCGGCTTTTTCAGCGGCGTGGAAAGCCTGGATCCAACACAGTTGCGTGGCTTCGGCAAGAAGCAGAATTTGAGTGGACAAACGCTTGAGCGCATTGAGCGCTGTTTGGGCGCGGGTATGACGTTTCATTACGGGCTGATTCATGATCCTGTGACGCAGCATGTCCAGCAATTGCTGGACGAGGTGACTGCTATTGCCGCTACGCCCAGCATCACCCTGCCCAGCTTCGTGAGCCTGGCCATTCCCTTGCTGGGGACCCCGCTGTTTCAGGCGCGTCTGCGAGAGGGCAGCCTGTTGCCGGGCATACGGCTGCGTGATATGGATGGGCGTACGTTGTTGACCCACAGTCTGGACGATCCCGAGCAAGCTCGCTGCCTGGTTGCACGAATGGACCGTGGGCTTGTCGGGTGTCGTGCCGCGCTGGCCCACGGCATGGGTTTTCTGCGGCGCTATGCCGGGCGAATGCAAAAGTACGCGCTGCTCTCGGCGCTGAGCCCGAACTTGGCCCAGGCGTTTCCCGCCTTGGGTACGGCGGCGCGCGACTGGCATCTGCGGGCAAGTGCGCCCATGCGCAGCCATGTCGCAGGCGCCGAGGCGCTGGGCACTTTGTATCGGCCACTGATGCCGCTGGCGTCTCGCTATGCGCGTTATTTTGAGCCGGTCTGTGTGACGGACGGACGGGGGGCTTTACACGAAGATTTGCAGGCTGATCTGGGTGCCGGGGTGCAGCCCCTTACGGCTCAGTCATTGCAGGCTGTGCAGTTCAGCCGTCCTGGGGGGGCGCGGCCCATGGCCCGGTCGGACGTGCTGGCGGGCAAGAATCAAGTGGCGTCGCCTGTGTTGTGAGTGCTGCAAACCGGGCTTGAAATGGGCGGGCGCTGCACAGCCCGAAACGAGTCCAAGAAGTCTGGGTGGGTCCATGGTCACGATGAAGATTTTGCTTTCGGGCGGCCTCTCCTGGGGACAGGGTTGGGTTCGCACGTTGGCGTGCTGGGTGGCCTTTGGGGGCTTTGTCGGTATGTTCTTGGGCGTCGGGCTGGCTCATGCCGGTGAGGGACCGGGTCTGCTTCAACGCTGGGGCCCGCATGACGATCGGGGCCCCATGGCCGCGCAGTTGCTGGCGGCGACGCGGTCTGCGCAGTGGTGTACCGTTGCGCCCCTGAGTCCCTTGTTGATGAATCGCGAGACCCGGCTATATCGCCTGGACCCCCCCCATGAGGCCGAGCCGCAACTGGTGATTGAAGACCCCATCGCGGAGGTAATGGCTGTGCTTGAGCGCACGCCGCAGGGTTGTCTGCAAATGCGCATGGCCGGGCGCAGCCAGCCTCAGGCTGCAGGCATGTTGGCCAGCCCTTTTCCCAATCTGCCCTTAGTCACTGTGGAGCAGGGCGCTGCGGTTGCCCAACCGGTGTGGGTGCTGCTACAAGACGTGAAGTCCATCCGCCCCTGGTTGTCTGTGCAGGAGCGAGCGCATTTCAGTCATCGATCCCAAGTGGTGTGGCTGCTGCTTGCCTTGTATGCCGGCATGCTGGTGATGGTGCCGGTGGTGAGTCTGGCACTGGGGGTTTTGGGGCAGGCGCGTTTGGCGGGGGCCTACATCTTCTATGTGAGCACCTTGCTGCTTTGGTTGCTGGAGAACTTCAGCATCGGTCAGACGTGGTTTGCCTATTGGCCGGCGCCGGAGCGATTTGCCATCGTCCATGGTTTGATGGTGGGCTTGCTGATCTTGGGCACGGGCGTGGCCACGGCGGAAGCCCTGCGCCTGGAGGGCCAGGCGCGGCGCTTGCTGAGCATTACTGTCGGCGGATTGGCGGCTTTGTTTGCCATGTATTTCCTTGACCACCGGGTCTATCAGATGGCGGCCCTGAGCTTGGGCTTGATGGCCTTGGCGGTGATCGCGCTGCTGCTGTGGCGCTGGCCGCGAATTGACCGGGCACAGCGTTTATTTTCCATGGGCTTGGGCGCCACCATGTTGGGCGGTATCCTGCAGGCCCTGACCATTGTCTTGCCGGAAGGGCCGTTGCGCGACTGGGGGCTGTACGCGTTTCCGGCGGGCAATTTCTTGCATGCCCTGTTCTGGGTGGCGGCCTTGAATCATGGCTTGAACGAAGACCGTAAGGCACGTGAAAACCAGCTGCGCGATGAGGCGCGACACGACCCGGTGACAGGCCTCGCTAACCGAAAATTGCTGGAGGAGCGAATTCACCAAGCCCTGCGTCTTCGTCCGTCGAGAGGCCCAATCAGCGCCCACGAACTCGCTCAACTGGGGGCAGGGGTGGCGTCAATCCGGGCCGCTGAAGAGGGACTGGGCGCGGTGTTTGTCGACTTGGATCGATTCAAAATTCTCAACGACAGCCTGGGGCATACCAAAGGTGATGTGCTGCTTTGCCAAGTGGCGCAGCGTCTCGTGCAGCACATCGGCTCGGACGGCTTGGTGGCGCGGTTTGGTGGGGACGAATTCTTTGTGCTGGTATTGCGGCGCAATTCGGAGGCCGAACTGGCCTTGCTGGGGGCGAGTTTGCTGCAATTGCTCGACGCGCCTTTGACTTTGGATGACCGGGAGTTGCGGGTCAGCGCCAGTCTGGGCATTGTGGTGATCGATGGGAGCTACACCACGGCAGATGACGTGATCAAGGACGCGGATCTCGCCTTGCATCATGCAAAGCAGCGGGGGAGGGCTCGCTTCGAACTCTTTGAGCCGCCGATGCGCAAGTTGGCCGACCAGCGCTTTCGTCTTGAATCCGAACTGCGCGTGGCGATCGAACGGGGCGAGTTCGAGCCATTCTTTCAACCTATCGTTGCTTTGCCGACGACCCACCATGCCGGGTTTGAAGCCCTGGTGCGCTGGCGCCACCCTCAACGCGGGCTGGTGAGCCCGGCGGAGTTCATCCCCGCAGCGGAAGACACCGGCTTGATCGAGTGGATCGGCATGCAGGTGATGCAGTCCACCATGCGGCAGGTGGCGGCCTGGCGGGCGGAAGGCCTTTGGCGCGAGGGCTGGTACGTCAGCGTCAATGTCTCCGGCGTTCAGTTGCGCGATGTGCGTATTGCCGACAAATTTGCCGCTCTGTTGCGTCAGTATGAACTCACGCCCACGGACATTCGCGTCGAGGTGACGGAGAGTTCGGTGATCGAGAACAAGGACGTCGCCTTTGGCCTGCTGCCGGAGATCAAGGCGCATGGTTTTTTGCTTTGTATGGACGATTTTGGCACGGGCTATTCTTCACTCAGTTACCTGAGTGAATTGCCCTTTGATGTGTTGAAAATTGATCGCTCCTTCATCCATGAGATCAGCCGCCGTAGCGAGTTGCTGGTGCTGGTGCGCACGGTACTCGGCTTGTCGCGTGAGTTGGGCATGATGGTGGTTGCCGAAGGCATTGAGACCGAGGATCAACAAACCATTCTGGGCGATCTGGACTGCGGTTATGGCCAAGGCTACCGCTTTGCCAAGCCCATGCCGGCACAAGATGCAACCCGGTGGTTGCAAGAAGCGCTGCCCCGCCAAATCGCGGCCTGAGGCCGCGATTGAACGTCACCCGGCGGTATTCCTGCAACGCGGTGGTGATACATCATGTCAAGGCTGGCGCAAAATGGCGGCGATGAATTCCCATGACATGGCGACACCGCCTGAACGTTTGAGGCTTCGATGGGCCACGGCTGCGGGGCTGACCTTTGTTTGGCCGTGCTTGTCGAATGCTGCGCCTAACGCGGCACCTAACGCGCCACCTAACGCCGAGTTGAAACGGGTTGAACCCGTCCGTTTGGGCATTGGCGAATGGGCGCCATTTTTTTCGGCCGACCTGCCACATTTTGGCGTATTTGCTCAAGTAGTGAGCGAAGCGTTTGCCCAGCAAGGGTTTGCAGTTCAATACCAAATCATGCCCTGGAAACGTGCTTTGGCCGATGTCGAGTCAGGGTATCTGCACGGTTCACCGGGTTGGGGCTTGACTCCAGAGCGGGCGCAGAAGTTTCTCTACAGCGATCCGGTCATTCTTTCTCACGATGCGCTATTTTTTCTCAAACGTCGACCGCTGCTGTTCCAGCGCGACGAGGACCTGCGAGACAAACTACTGGGAGCCACAAGCGGCTATCACTACGGCCCGTTGATTCAACAGTATGAGGCCGAGGGCATCCTACGGGTGGACCGGGCACCGAGTGATGAGGCGAGCCTGCGAAAGCTCTTGTTGGGGCGCGTCGATGGCTTGTTGATGAACCGGGAAGCCGGTGTTTTCCTGCTGAAGACGCGGTTTACCTCTGCTGAACAGGCCGAGGTGGTGATCAGCCCTCGGGCGGTGGGCAGCAAGACCTCGCATATGGTGATGAGTCGGGCGTTGCCTGAAGTCCCCGGGCAACTGAAGGCCTTCAATCTTGGGCTCGCCGAGTTGCGGCAACGCGGTCGGGTTCAAGAGTTGTTGCGTCAGTACGCCCCCGCGTCACAGTTGAAGTAGTGCAGGGTGCCTGAGGCCAAAACGCTACGGCACAATGGCTCAGATGTGGCGGGCCGGCGGGCGCGTTGCTGAACAACTCTTTGAACCGCTGCTGTGCCAGACTGCCATGTACAACCCCATTCATTTTCAGTTGCATGACCAAAAAGAGATTTGGCATTTGATCGCCGAATCGCCGCTTGCCACCCTCATTGGTGCCGACGATCAGGGGCAGGCGTTTGTGACCCATGTCCCGCTGACGGTTCAAGTGATTGAACAGTCCGCGTGCGGGGTCGAGCCTGGCACCTGTACTTGGTCTCTGGAGGGGCATATGGCGCGGGCCAATCCGCATTGGGGCTGGCTGGACGACCAGGCCGCTCGAGGGGTTGATGTGCTGGCGGTGTTCAACGGGCCCAGTGCCTATGTGTCACCCAAGCATTACGAGCATGAGCGCAATGTGCCTACCTGGAATTACCTGGCCGTTCATGTCTACGGGCGTATGGAATGGGTGACTGGGCAAGACGACAAGGACGCCTTGCTCAAGCGCCTGATCGCCGAGAACGAGCCGGCCTACGCGGACCAGTGGCACGAATTGCCGGCCGATTTCAAGGCGAAGATGTTGGGTGCGATTGTAGGTTTTCGCCTTCAGGTGACCCGCTGCGAAGCCAAAGCCAAGCTAAGTCAAAACCGTTCTGCGGTGGAGCGGGCGCGCATCCGCGAGGCCTTCCGATCCGGATCGCCGTCGGAGCAGGGCTTGGCCAATTGGATGGACCGACTGTTGCCTTGAACCAGGCTTGCATCCGATACGTGTCAAACCCCCTCAAAGACGATGAATTCAACCTCTACCGCCCCAATTCAGACGGGTTTGACGCCTCTGCAAATTCAGCCTTGCGTGTTGGCGGGGCGCCGGGTTCGCCTTGAGCCGTTGGCGCTTGTGCATGTGGACGCCCTGGCCGATATCGGGCTGGTGCCCGCCTTGTGGACCTGGGTGCCCACCTTGATGCGTGATCGGGCGGACATGCAGGCTTATGTCGAAACCGCTTTGGCGGAGCAGGCCAAGGGCCAGGCTTTGCCGTTTGTGATCAAGGATGAGGCGACCGGTCGGGTGATCGGCAGCACGCGCTTTGGCAGTATCTCCGCCAAGGACCGGCGGCTGGAAATTGGCTGGACCTGGCTGAGTCCGGCCGCGCAGCGTACGGGGGCCAATACCGAGGCCAAGACCTTGTTGCTCACGCATGCTTTCGAGACGCTGGGCGCCTCGCGTGTTGAATTGAAAACGGATGTGCTGAACGCCAAGTCACGCGCGGCGATTGGGCGAATCGGCGCGACGCAAGAAGGCATTTTTCGCCGCCACATGATCTGCCCCGATGGCCGGGTGCGAGACACTGTTTACTTTTCCATCATCCAAGAAGAATGGCCAGGGGTGAAACACCGCCTGGCCAATTTGCTGCGCTGAGCGTCGTGTGCCCGGCGCCTGGGCGCCATCCATGACGCGGGAGTTTACATCCCGGCGTAATTCGGGCCGCCACCACCTTCAGGCGTGACCCAGACGATGTTCTGGGTAGGATCCTTGATGTCGCAGGTCTTGCAATGCACGCAGTTTTGAGCGTTGATTTGCAAGCGGTCTTCTCCGGCGTCGGTCTTGACAAACTCGTACACACCGGCCGGGCAATAGCGGCTCTCGGGGCCGCCATAGGTGGCCAGGTTGATGCGCACCGGCACCGAAGTGTCTTTCAGTGTCAGGTGGGCCGGCTGGTTTTCTTCATGGTTGGTGTTGGAGATGAACACCGACGACAGCCGGTCGAAGGTCAACTTGCCATCAGGCTTCGGATAGTCGATCTTGGCGCACTCGGCGGCGGGGCGCAGGTAGGTGTGATCAGCCTGGGTGCGATGGACGGTCCAAGGCGGGCTCTGGATGCCCAGCTTGGGCAGCAGCCACTGTTCGATGCCGGTCATCAGGGTGCCCACCAGATTGCCCTTTTTGAACCACTGCTTGAAGTTGCGCGATTGGTTCAATTCAGCGTGCAACCAGCTTTGCTCAAAGGCGGCGGGGTAGGCCGCCAGCTCGTCATGTTGACGGCCCGCCTTGATGGCTTCAAACGCTGCTTCAGCGGCCAGCATGCCTGACTTGATGGCCGCGTGGCTGCCTTTGATGCGGGCGGCATTGAGGTAACCCGCATCGCAACCCACCAGGGCACCGCCCGGGAAGACAGTCTTGGGCAGGCTCAGCAAACCACCGGCCGTGATGGCGCGTGCCCCATAGCCCAGGCGCTTGCCTCCTTCCAGGTGCTTGCGGATGTTGGGGTGGGTTTTCCAGCGCTGCATTTCTTCAAAAGGCGCCAGCCAGGGGTTCTTGTAATCCAGGCCCACGACGTAGCCCAAAGTGACTTTGTTGCCTTCCAGGTGATACAGGAAACCGCCACCATAGGTGTCGCCGTCCATCGGCCAACCGGCGGTGTGCATGACCAAGCCGGGCTTGGCCTTGTCTGCCGGCACTTCCCACAATTCTTTGATGCCGATGGCATAGCTTTGAGGGTCCTTGCCTGCGTCGAGCTGGAATTTGGCAATCAATTGCTTGCCCAGATGGCCGCGTGCACCCTCTGCAAAGACGGTGTATTTGCCCAGCAACTCCATGCCGAGTTGAAAGCCCTCGTGGGGCTCACCGTCTTTGCCGACGCCCAGGTTGCCGGTCGCCACGCCACGCACGCTGCCATCGTCACCGTAGATCACTTCAGCGGCCGTGAAGCCGGGGAAGATTTCCACGCCCAGGGCTTCCGCCTGTTCGCCCAGCCATTTGGTCACAGCGCCTAGCGAGATCACGTAGTTGCCATGGTTGTGGAAACAGCCCGGAATCAACCATTGCGGGGTTTGTTTGGCGCCCGTTTCGCTGAGGAAGAGCACTTCGTCCTCGGTAACTGCCTGGTTCAGCGGGGCACCGAGTTCTTTCCAGTTGGGCAGCAATTCGCTGATGGCGCGAGGGTCCATCACGGCGCCCGACAAGATGTGCGCGCCTGCCTCTGAACCCTTTTCCAACACGACGACAGACAAATCCGCATTCAGCTGCTTAAGTCGAATCGCGGTGGCCAAGCCACCGGGGCCGCCGCCGACGATGACCACGTCGTATTCCATGGATTCTCTAGGGCCGTACTGGGCAAGGATGTCCTGAGGAGTCATTGATCAAAGTCCTGGTGGGTCAAATTGAGCGAGATTCTAGCGAGCCTTGATGAAAAAAGAACGATCGTTCGTTTTTTTGATGCCTGTGAGGTGCGCAACTGTTGGGTGCGCATCAAATTACCTCAACGCCGAGGCTCTCGGGTGACGATGGCCAATGGCACCAACACCGGGGCCAACACGATGTAGTACAGCAGCAGCACGCCGTCGGTGCCCACCGTCAAGGGAGTCAGCATTTTTTCAGCGGCGGCGTCCGCACGCGATTGGTCCGCCGTGATTTCCACCGAGTAGACCTGGTTCAGCGGCTCGAGTTGGCGGCCTTCTCGCAAAGTGCCGCGCATATAACGCTTGCCGACGATATCGCCGGCCAATACCAAGGATTGCACGTGCTCGGTGTCGGGCACAAAACCCAAGGCGGTGGCCGCATCGCGCTCAGCCATGGTGAGTTCACCCTCCAGGGTGAGGCGATAACGGCCCGTCACCTGCGCTTGTTCGTCCACATGAAGGCTCGAGATAAAGCCTTTGATTTTGGGGTGAAGCGGCGACGCCAAGCTGGCCACCAACTGTGGAGGAGCGTCCAAAATGTAGTGGTGGTCGCGCCCGATGAAGACGAAGTTCTTGTTGTCCCTTGAGAGCAGCAGCGACGAAACCTTTTCGGTATAGATTTGCTGACGCGGGGGCTGTTTTGTTGCTGAGTCGGGGGCACCGGCGCAGCCGGCTGTCAACGCGGCCATGCCGCTGCCCGCGAGGCCCAGCAGGCTGAGCTTGGCACTCGTGGCAATGAGAAGTCGGCGTCGGTGCAGGGGCAGGGTGGAGAGCATGTCGTCAGCGAGTCCGGAACTTGAAAATGCACGGGCAGGGCAGCCGGGCGGCACCCGTATCTGTGCAGCGTAGCAGGGCAGACTGACGCGCAGTCGCTTTGTCGCTGATTCTAGAGTTGTGGTCCCAATCCGTCAGGGCGGCGATTGGGTGGGCAAAGTCTGGCGGATAGGGTGTTGGCAAAGGTTGGCGTGCTGAAGAGGGCGCCGTGGCGCCTGTGCGCAGCCCAGCACCCGTGCTATCGTCGTCGCATCATTCTGAGGCAGTAGAAATCATGAGTTACAGCATTGATTTGTCGGGCCGCGTGGCCCTGGTGACAGGCGCTTCCAGTGGCCTGGGTTCGCAGTTTGCCAAGACCTTGGCACAGGCCGGTGCCTGTGTGGTGCTGGCCGGACGCCGCATTGAGCGGCTCAAGACCTTGCGCAGTGAAATTGAAGGCCAAGGTGGCGATGCGCATGTGGTGGCCCTGGACGTAACGGACCTGGACAGCATCAAGTCCGCTGTGGCCCATGCTGAAACCGAAGTGGGTACCTTGGACATCTTGGTCAACAACTCGGGCGTCAGCACCACGCAAAAGCTGGTGGATGTCGGGCCCGATGATTACGACTATGTGATGGACACCAATGCGCGGGGTGCTTTTTTTGTCGCACAGGAAGTGGGCAAGCGCATGTTGGCGCGTGCGCAGGGAGCAGCGCCCGGCACTTTCATTGGCGGGCGTATTGTCAACATTGCTTCCATGGCGGGCCTGCGCGTGTTGAGCCAGATCGGTGTGTACTCGATGAGCAAAGCCAGCGTCATCCACATGACCCGCGCCATGGCTTTGGAGTGGGGCAAGTACGGCATCAACGTCAACGCCATCTGTCCTGGCTATATTGACACTGAAATTAACCATCATCACTGGGGCACGCCACAGGGCCAGAAGTTGATCGATCTATTGCCCCGTAAACGAGTGGGGCAGCCGCGCGATTTGGATACGTCCTTGTTGATGCTGTGCGCGAACGAGAGCCACTTCATCAACGGTGCGGTGATTCAGGCCGACGACGGCTTTGGTGTGTGAGCCTCTGATGACTTTGCGAACCCTGAGCGCGCTGGAGGCGCGCGTGTTGGCGGTGTTGGTGGAAAAGCAAGCCACGGTGCCTGACAGTTACCCCTTGTCCTTGAATGCCTTGACCCTGGGCTGCAACCAGAAGACCGCCCGCGAGCCGGTGATGGCCGCCAGCGAGGCCGATGTGTTGGGCGCCTTGGAGGAGTTGAAGGCGATGCATCTGGTCAGCCCTGTCAGCGGCAACCGGGTGGTGCGCTATGAACACAATGGCGCGCGAGCCCTGGGTGTGCCCGGCGCCGCCCTGGCCTTGCTGACTTTGTTGATGCTGCGCGGCCCGCAAACGGCGGCTGAGTTGCGCCAGAACACCGAGCGGCTGCACCGCTTTGCCGATGTGTCGTCGGTGGAAGGTTTTCTTGAAGAACTGGCCGAGCGCACGCCGCCATTTGCTATCAAACTGGCGCGTGCCCCGGGCGCGCGTGAACCGCGCTGGGCCCATCTGCTGTGTGGCGAGGTGGCGGCGCAGGCTGAGGCCTCGGCCCACGCACCCGCTGCCGCGCGGGATGAGGACTACGCCTTTTTGCGCGCCGAGCAACAGCGCCTTGGCGCTGAGGTTGAGCAGCTCAAGGCGTTGGTGCTGCGCATGGCGAGTGAGTTGGGCATCAGCATGACCCCATGACCGGGTGACCGCAGAGGTCTTACTGGTCTTGCTGACGGCCTTTATTTGAAGCTGTACTTCGCGCTCAAGTAGCCAAAGCGCCCGCGTGGATCGGTGTAGCTCGGGTCATAGCCTGAGATGAAGAAGTAGGCTTGATTGGAATAAGGCGGCGGGGTGTCAAGCACGTTCTTGACGCCTGCGCGCAGGGTCAAGGACGGGGTGGCCTCCCAACTCCCCGACAAATCCCACAGTGAATAGGCCTTGACGTTGTTGGCGCCCACCACCAGGCCGGTGGTGGTGTCGATGGCTGAGTTCTGGTCGGTGTAGCCGCTGGAGTAAGTGTTGGCCAGCATCACGCTCCAGGCATCTTTTTGCCAGTCGAGGGTTAGGCGATGCCGCCAGCGTTGCACCACCCCGTTCGTTACGAACTTGCCCAGGTCGCTGACGAAGTCGTCGCCAAATCCCGTTTGCTTCTTGGACGCGAGCGTGAGGGTACCGACGAGTTTGCTGCCAAATCGACCCCACGCGGTATCCCAGCCTTTGAAGTCGATCGTGACATCCAGGCCTGACGCATTCTGGCGCCCGCGGTTTTCTTTGCGAAGTTCGATGTAGCAAATGCTGGTATCGCTGGCGTCGTAGTCGCAACCGCTGAGGCCGGGCTCGTTGTAGCGGTGGATCAGTGCGCTGTACTTGGCGGGGTTGGCCAGGATCACGTCGTCGCCGATGGTGCTGATCAGGTCGGATTTTTCAATATTCCAATAGTCCAGCCCCAGGCTCAGCAGCGGGTACGGGGCGTAGACGGCACCCAACGCAAATTGCTTTGATTTTTCGGGCTTGAGTTGGGCGTTGGAATAGGTGCGGGTGGTCCAGTAGTCGGCGCAGGTGGCCAGGTCGTTGCCGTTTTCTCTCATGCACACGGGATCGGGCAAGGCCGCGGTCTGGCCGGTCTTGACGGACCGGTACATATCATTCAGAGAGGGGGCTCTGAAGCCGGTGCCGGCGGAGGCGCGCAAGACCAGTTCAGCGCTGGGGGCGTAGCGCAGGCTGACTTTCGGGTTGGTCGTGCCGCCCACCACGTCGTAGTGATCGTGGCGCAGCGCGGCCTGCAACTCCAGGGCCTGGGTGATCGGCACAACGACCTCGCCAAACAGAGCCCACACCTTGCGGCTGTCATTGTTGAACTGCGCGTCACCTGGTGTTGGGTCACCCAGGATATTGTCGGACATCAGCAAGTCTGACGCTGCTGATTTGCCGGCCTCCCGGCGGATTTCTCCGCCCACTGCAACCGCGATATCACGTCCATCCCATTGACCAACGACGCGGCTGGCTTTGATGTCCAGTGCGTCCAGGGTGCCGGTGGCGTTGCGCACTTCTTGGTTCAGTTGGTTGTCGTGCAAAAAGGCCAAGCCCGCAGCAGACTGTGCGCCAAACGGAGTGATCAGGCCGCTGGCAATGGCGGCCATGGTTTTGTCGTAGAGCAGGTAGCCGGCAAGGTCTCGGTCAGCCACCTTGTCCACGCTGTGGTTATAGGCCAGGTCGTAGTCCCAGCCTGCCGCCATGCCCTTGAGGCCCAGGAGGAATCGGCTGCCTGTGCTGGTGAGTTCGCTGGTGCGCCGGCCAGCGTCCAGCAAGCGGGTGCGAACCGTGATGCTGTGGTCGTCAGGCAAGGCGTCCGCCAGTCCGGTCGCGGCCAGTGCGGGAATCATGGACACATCGAGCGAGCCGGTGATGCGGCTGGAGGTGCCGGTGTAAAAGCTCTTGGCCTGGGTCAACGACACCTCGGCGAACAGCTCTTGCCCACCGCCCAGGGCCAGCACGCCGCGCCCGAAAAAGTTAATTTTGTCGGTCTTGGGGTAAAGCTCCAGATCGCGCATGTAGTCGTAGGTGCAGGCGCTTTCACCGCCGATGCCAGCGGGCAAATACAGCGTGTGGGGCGGGTTGCAAGCGGGCGCGCTCAGGTTGATCAACCGACTGGAGATAACTTGACCGTTGATCATGAAATTTTGGGACTGCAGGTAATCCCGTTGCGCGCTGCTCAGCCGGATATTGCTCGGAAAGCCGTAGGACGAAAGCAGATGCGGCAGCCGTTCAGGAATGTGCAGGTCGCCAATGAACTTGCGCTGCTCGGTGGACAGCGCATCGGTGTGTTGAAGATCGAGCACCCCGAAGACATTGAATTTGTCTCGGGCGATGTCGCCAAACCCGCCCGCCAGCGACAGCGTACGCTTGCCCGCGCCGCCCTCTTGGGTGGTACCGGCGTAGACCTCGACTTCGGCCCCTTGAAAATCTTTGCGGGTGATGAAGTTCACCACGCCGCCAATGGCGTCGGCGCCGTAGATGGCGGAGGCGCCGTCCAACAGGACTTCCACGCGTTGAATGGCTGCTGCGGGGATGCTGTTCAAGTCGACCCCCGAGTCATCGCCGGGCGAGGCGAAATTGGCCATTCGACGGCCATTCAACAGCACCAGGGTGGACGAGGTGCCCAGGCCTCGCAGATTGGCCGAGTTGAAGCCCACCTGATCCTTGAATCCCCCGGTGCCGATGCTGACGCCATCGGTCAGGCTGTTGCTGTTAGCACTGAGCATGGCGATCAACTCCGCGGCCGTGGTGATGCCGGCTTTGGTCATGTCCGCCCGCGTGATCACCTGCACGGGCAACGCGCCCTCCGACTCGATGCGCTTGATGGCGGAGCCGGTGATCTCCACCCGTTCCAGAGTCTTGGGCGCAGCCCCGGCATCCTGCGCAATGGCGAGGTCACCGTAAAGCGCGCACAAGGACAAGACAGCGGAGCTGACAAGCCGGCGCGAAAGTCGGTAAGAAATGCGCACCTGACGGAGACCACTTTGACGATTTTTGGGGATCATGAGGCTTCCTGTGGCGGGGTGAGTGTGCGGCGGGGCACTTGTTTGGATGGCACAGTGCGGCGCTTCCGGACGCGCCAATACACCTTGAATGTTGCGCGACCATGTGCGAGCTTTGCTCAAGGTGCAGGGTAGCTATTTCAGGTACGGCGCAGGGGGCATCGTGGTATCCGCGCATCCTTGTAACTAGGGGGGGCTGATTGGGGCGTGGCAGGCGGACGTCGGCTACCATCCACAAGGAGGGGCGGCATGAGTTCAAACCAAACGCCGATGACCCGCCCGTATTTATCCAAATTTCAGAGACGGCCTTTGCGCCGCCCGTTCATGAAGAAAGCGCCGCGCTCGCCAATGTTCAGTTTGAGGAATTGCCTGTTGGGGCTGGGCATTGCGGGTTCGCTGTGGGCGGCGGTCACGGTTCAGGCCGCCGATACGGTGTTGGGTTCGCAGGCGCCTTATGGCGGGGCAAGTGGCCCCGTGCTGACCCCGACAAATCCCAAGACCGGGACTTGGACGGTGATTCGGGGCGCCACATCGACGGCGGCCAAACCTGCCACTGCAGCCACGGCCACACCCTCATCAAGTGCCAGTGCGCCGACACCTGCGCCTGCTCCTGCATCACTTGGGGCGTTGCCCGCGGGCGGCTCGGTTGGTGATCCCTTGGCGATCAAAGGCTTTGCCGTCGCTATCGGCGGCGCCTTGAAGTCTGACAACGATGAGGTCTGGGGCCGCCTTGTCACCCTGGCCGGCGGTAAAGGGGCGCGTTTTGTGGTGTTCAGCACTGCGTCTGAAGACCCGGAGACGAGCGCACGTCAAACCATCGAGCTTTTGCAGCGGCGCGGCGCCGTGGCCGAGGCGCTGCCCGTGGCGCCCAAGTTCAGCTGGGTCGACCTTAACAAGGTGGTGCGCGACCCCGCCTTGATCAACAAGATCAAGAATGCCCGGGGCGTGTTTTTCACGGGTGGCGCCCAGGAGCGCATCGTGGATGTGCTGGCACCCGGGGGGAACGCCACGCCCATGTTGGAGGCGATCTGGGACGTGTACCGGCGCGGTGGCGTGGTGGCCGGCACGTCGGCCGGCGCCGCCATCATGAGCGCGGTGATGTTTCGTGATGCACCCAGCGTCATCAATATCATGAAAGGCAAATGGGTGGAGGGCCGGCAGATCGACCGGGGCCTGGGCTTTGTCGGGCCGGATCTGTTTGTTGACCAGCATTTTCTGAAACGCGGCCGTTTCGGGCGGATGATTCCGCTCATGATGGCCAAGGGCTACAAGTTGGGTCTGGGGGTCGACGAAAACACCGCCGCCATCATGCATGGGGACGAGGTGGAAGTCATTGGTGGCAAGGGCGCGTTGCTGGTCGACCTGAACGAGGTCAAGACCGATCCGACCCTGGGCGCGTTCAATGTGACCAACGCCCGCCTGAGCTATCTAGACCACGGCGACCGATTCAATCTCAAGACACGTGTTACCACGCCGTCGGCCGTTAAGTTGCGCGGCGACAAACTCGATGCCAATGCCGCTGATTTCAAGCCGTATTACACCGAGGAGTTGTTCCACCTCGACATGCTGGGCGACTCCACCATCTCCAACGCGATGAGCTACTTGATTGACAGCAACCGCAACGAGGTGCGCGGCCTGACCTTTGATGTGTTGCCCAAGCCGGGGGACCCGGTGGCCGAGCTGGGCTTCTTGTTTCGCCTGTACAAAGGCCGCGGTAGCTACGGCTGGAGCACCGACGAGCTGGGGGGCGAAGAGTACACCGTGATCAATGTCTATCTGGATATCACGCCTGTGCGCATGCCGCAGCCGATTTATGGCCCATGGACTGGTCCGGTGGGTCATGTGGGACCCGCTGGCAGCGCTGCCGAGCGGGGTGATGGGCCTCAGTGATGACGGCTCAGCGATGACGCTGCAATGAAGGGCCTCAACAGGCCCGTTCACCAAGGCGATTTATTCAACGTTGTCAGCGCTTGTGGCGGCGTTCAATTGCGCGGTGAGGCTGGCAACCTGGGCCTTCAAAGCTTTGTTTTCTTCGGTCAATTCTTGCACGGTGCTTTGTAGCAGTTTGACCTGGGCTTCGCGGTTGCGTTGATCGCGCTCTTCGGCGCTCAGGGGCTCGGCGGCCTTGGGGTCACCTGTACTATTTTCGTCATCGGGTGCAGCATCGCCAGCCAACTCCGCGCGACGGCCTGACTTGCCTTCGCGCACGCGTTTGGCGGCTTGCTGCAATTCTTTTTTACCGCCCGCTACGGCTGCCTTTTGTTCTTCTTCCGGCAGGCTGGCCACGGTGGCTGCGGCGTTGATGGAAATGGTGCCTGCCTTGACTGCTTCCACCAATTCGGGCGTTGCGCTCTTCTGGATTTTTTCGATTTGTACCACGGTGTTCGCGCTGATGCGTGCTGCCTTGGCAATGGCTTCCCGGGTGTTGAGCCGATCCGGCGGCGTCACCGGGGCCTGGGCATCGGCAAGAGGCTGTTCGGCGCTGGCACCGCTGTTGCCGCTGTGTTCGGAATGCTCGGCAGGTGCGGCGGGCAAGGTCCGTGTGGCAACGATTTCTTTTTTGCGCAGCGCCAACACGCCGCGCTGGAAGTCGGACACGCTGCGGCGCCCCAGATGTTGGTCGATCATCCACAGATGCACGTCATCCATGGACTTGAACCGCGTGTTCTGCACGGTCTGAAATGGAATGCCGTGCTTGCTGCAAATGCCGTAGCGGTTGTGGCCGTCCACCAAAACATCGCCCCACAGCACCAAGGCATCTCGGCAGCCTTCGGCGAGGATGCTGCGCTCCAGCGCCTGATGCTCTTCAGGTGTCAGTGGGTCGATGTAGGCGCGCAGTTCTTCATTGACGGTGATGGTGGGGAGGTTCATGGCTGGCAATGCAAATGCAAAAAGGAGGCGGGGAGGGGCGGGATTATGCGGGAGTGGAATTTTGGCCGCCTGAGGGAAGCGAAAAGTGCGGCGCCTGAGACAATGCGCCCATGAGTGCTGAAACTTCTCGCCCCGAGGGCTTTATTCGTGTTCAGGCCGCCTTGCAGGCGAGCCAACATCCCCATGCGCCGATTTGGCTTGACGTTACGGCACGCACCTCGCAAGAGGCAGCTGAGGCGCTGGGCGTGAGCGTCGGGCAAATCGCCAAGTCGGTGGTATTCCGGCGCAAGCTTGATGGTGTCGCTGTGATGGTGATTGCGCCAGGTGACAGGCGTGTAGATGAGAAAAAACTCAGCCTGCACACCGGGCCCCTTGGGCGTGCCGATGCCGAGTTCGTCAAAGCCAACACGGGATTTTCAATCGGCGGCGTTTCACCCTTGGGGTTTGCCCCTCAAGCCGGCTTGTCCCGGCCGGTGGTCTATGTGGATCGTGAGTTATTTCGGTTTGAGGTGATCTGGGCCGCGGCTGGCCACCCTCACGGGGTTTTTCAGATGACACCCGAACAATTGGCGGCATTGACCGACGCACCGGTGATCGAGGTGGCGCAAGCATGAGTCAGCCTTTTTTACCCAACGTGCCGGCCGTGTCCAGCGTGCCGAGTCCGTGCACCAATGTCTGCAAAATGCATGAGGCCACGGGTTGGTGTCAGGGTTGTGCCCGCACTATTCCTGAAATCACCATCTGGTCCAAGGCCGACGATGCCACGCGCCGCTCCATCCTGGCTCAATTGCCAACCCGGCGTGAGGTCCTGCTGGATCAAGGCGTCTTCACAGCAGCAACGGCGGCTGATATCTCGGGGCCTTGACGGCGCCGACCCTGCCGATCGTGCTTAGCGCGGGCGGCAGACCCCTTTCCGCTCAACGGGTTGCCGCTGACGAGCCACGTTCAACGCCACACTAGGAGGCTTTGCCATGAAACACCTGCGTTTTTATTTTGACCCCATCTCCCCGTATGCGGCCCTGGCTTTCGAGCGTTTGCCCGAGGCCTTGCAGGGCTGCAGCTACAGCGTCGAGTACCGCCCCATTCTGTTTGCTGCCTTGCTGCACGCCATCGGCCAAAAAGGGCCCGCTGAAATCGAGAGTAAGCGCCAGTGGACTTTCCGGCAGATTGCCTGGACGGCGCACAAACTGGGTATTCCGCTGCAAGTACCGGCCTCGCACCCCTTCAATCCCTTGCCCTTGTTGCGCTTGGCCTGGGCCTGCGCGCCGGTTGGTGGCACGCCCAATCGGCTGACCGTCGAAACGATCTTTCGACATGTCTGGCAGGGCGAGGGCGCGGACGCCAATGCCGAGCCGCGTTTGCAGGCCTTGCAGGAAGTGCTCGAGCCGCAACGCGACCCCGCCAGCGAAGCGGTGAAAGAAGACCTGCGTACCGCCACCGAAGCGGCCTTGAACGCGGGCGTCTTCGGGGTGCCCACCATTGAGGTGGATGGCCGCATGTTCTGGGGTCAGGATTCGCTCGACATGTTGGCTGCCTATCTGCGTGGCGACCCGTGGTTTGAACAAGGTGAATGGGAAGCCGCAGCCCGGCCGCGCCCCGGTGTACGCAGAGGTACGCATTGATTTGTTGAAGTGCGCAGGCGAGTGACATCGCTACCCTAAGGCTTACCCTTGTTGGTTTGAAAATTTCACATCAAGAAATTTCAACCTAGGGTTGCAGCCCATTTTGTCAGCCAGCATTCAGCGCGACGTCAGAGTTAGGTCAGAGCAGGGCGCCATAGTTGCGGACAAGGGCCATCGGTCGATGGTTCTCAAGCAGATTACGGAGACTTCTCAACATGGCAACTGCAAGCGCAGTGTCCACCAACACGCCCATGACCACCGAGGAGAAGAAGGTCATCTTCGCCTCCTCGCTGGGCACCGTGTTCGAGTGGTACGACTTCTACCTCTACGGTTCCTTGGCGCCTATCATCGCCAAGCAATTCTTCAGTCAATTGGATCCGCAGGCGGCGTTCATCGCCTCGCTGCTGGCCTTTGCCGCGGGCTTCATCGTGCGTCCTTTTGGCGCGCTGGTGTTCGGTCGCCTTGGCGACATGATTGGCCGCAAGTACACCTTCTTGGTGACGATCCTGATCATGGGCTTGTCCACCTTCATCGTGGGTGTCTTGCCGGGGTCGGCCACGATTGGTGCTGCAGCGCCGGTTATCTTGATCGGCCTGCGCATGCTGCAGGGCTTGGCGCTTGGCGGTGAGTACGGCGGTGCTGCCACCTATGTGGCTGAGCATGCTCCCGCTGGCAAGCGCGGTGCCTACACCTCCTGGATTCAAACCACGGCGACGCTGGGCCTGTTCCTGTCGCTGATGGTGATTCTGGGTACCCGCAGCGCGATCGGTGAAGCCGCCTTCGCGGATTGGGGCTGGCGCGTGCCGTTCATCGTCTCCATCCTCTTGCTGGGCATCAGCGTGTGGATTCGTCTGAGCATGAACGAATCGCCCGCTTTCCAGAAGATGAAGGCCGAGGGCAAGACGTCCAAGGCGCCGCTGTCCGAGTCTTTCGGTCAATGGAAGAACCTGAAGATCGTCATGCTGGCGCTGTTCGGCGTGGTCGCCGGCCAGGGTGTGGTGTGGTACACGGGCCAGTTCTACGCGCTGTTCTTCTTGACCAGCGTGCTGAAGGTGGACTCGGGCACGGCCAACATCCTGATTGCAGTCTCGCTGCTGATTGGCACGCCGTTCTTCGTGATCTTCGGCACTCTGTCTGACAAGATCGGCCGCAAGCCCATCATCATGGCGGGCCTGCTGCTGGCCATCGTCACCTACTTCCCGCTGTTCAAGGCTTTGACCAACGCGGCCAACCCGGATCTGGCTCAAGCGCAAGCGACCTCGCAGATCACGCTGACAGTGGACACCAACACTTGCTCGTTCCAAGGCAGCCCGGTGGCCAAGGAAGTGGACTTCACCAGCTCTTGCGACATCGCCAAGCGTGCGCTGGCGCAATCGTCCGCCAGTTACGAGACGGTGTCCGGCCCCGTGGGTTCGGTGGCTGTGATCAAGATTGGCGACAAGGTGATCAATGGCTTGAACGCCACCAAGCTCAACGACTACAAGTTTGACGACGCGTCGGTCAAGGGCATTGCCGCCTTCCGTAAAGAGTTGGCTGAAGGGCTGAAATCGGCCGGCTACCCCAGCAAGGCTGATCCTGCCAAGGTGAACAAACCGATGGTGGTGGCAATCCTGGCGGTGCTGGTGCTGTACGTGACTATGGTTTACGGCCCGATTGCTGCGATGCTGGTGGAGATGTTCCCGACCCGCATCCGCTACACCTCGATGAGCTTGCCTTACCACATCGGCAACGGCTGGTTCGGTGGTTTGCTGCCCTCGATCACCTTTGCGATGGTGGCGCAGAACGGCAATATCTATCACGGTCTCTGGTACCCGATTGGCGTGGCCGCCATGACCTTGGTGATTGGTCTGTTGTTCGTGCGTGAAACCAAGGATGTGAACATCTACGCGCACGACTGATGCTCAGCATCCCATGAAAAGGGCGTCCCGATGGACGCCCTTTTTTTGCGGTGCGCCCGGCAGGGCGCACCCACTCGGAGGTGAAAGTCCTCTACTCGCCCGGCAAGGGGAAGAGTTAGCCAAAGGCAAGGGTTTCGCGGGTGACTGCGAGTCTGAAGGAAGCCGGAGGG
>NZ_JAQQXS010000010.1 GCF_028595305.1 Roseateles koreensis
AAAATGGTGAAGACTTTGTCGATGTCGGCCGCAATCTGTGCTTTGTCGTTGCGGATGTAGGCGCCCATTTGCAGGTTTTCGGTGATGGTCATGCGGGTGAAGGTGCCCCGCCCTTCGGGCACCATCACCAGGCCTTGTTTGACCAGGTCCCAGGGGCCTTGGCCTTGGATGGTTTGGCCCAGGTATTCGATCTGGCCCTCGGCCACGGGCTGCAGGCCGGTGATGGCTTTGAGGGTGGTGGTCTTGCCCGCTCCGTTGGCCCCGATGAGGCTGACGAGTTCGCCCTGGCGCACTTCAAAGTTCACGCCTTTGACGGCCTGGATGCCGCCGTAGGCCACTTTGAGTCCGCTGACTTTGAGCAGGATGTTGCTGCTGTTGCTGTTGCTGCTGCTGCTGCTGCTATTGCTGCTGTTCTTGCCGTTGCTGGTCATGGTCGCTTGCTCTTTAGTGGTTCTTGTGCCCGGCGCCCAGATAGGCTTCGATGACTTTGTCGTTGCGCTGCACGTCGTAAGGCGTGCCTTCGGCGATTTGCTTGCCGTAGTCGAGCACGGTGACGCGGTCGCACAGGCCCATCACGAGTTTGACGTCGTGTTCGATCAGCAAGATGGTGCGGCCGTCTTTGCGGATGCGGTCGATGAGTTCGCGCAGCACGACTTTCTCGGTGGCGTTCATGCCGGCGGCAGGCTCGTCCAGGGCGATGAGTTTGGGGTCGGTGGCCAGGGCGCGCGCGATCTCAAGGCGGCGCTGGTCCCCGTAGCTCAGGGTGCGGGCCTTGAAGTCGGCGTATTTGCCAATGCCCACGTAGTCGAGCAGTTCTTGCGCGCGCTGGCGGATGGCGGCTTCTTCGGCCTTGAAGCCGGGGGTGCGCAGCACGGCGCCGATCAGGCCCGAGGCGCTGCGCACGTGGCGGCCGACCATGACGTTTTCCAGGGCGGTCATTTCGGCGAAGAGCCGGATGTTCTGGAAGGTGCGCGCTATGCCGGCCTTGGCCACTTGGTGCACGGCTTGCGGGGTGTAGGGCGCCCCGCCCAGCTCAAAGCAGCCCGCATCGGGCGTGTACAGCCCGGTGATGACGTTGAAGAAGGTGGTCTTGCCCGCGCCGTTGGGGCCGATCAGACCATACACCTGGCCTTGCTGGATCTGGATGCCAACGTCGGACAGGGCTTGCAGGCCGCCGAAGCGTTTGGACACGCCGCTGACATGGAGAACGGTGGAAGTCATGGCTGGGCCTCGCTCAGTGGGTCGCGGTTTGCGTTTTGGTTGTTGGCATCGGCTGCGGCTGCGGTTTAGGCGCCGCCTTGCCATGCTCCGGCGAGGGCCACAGCCCACGCGGGCGGATCAGCATGATGCTGATCATGGCCAGCGCCACCAGCAGTTGGCGCAGGATGGCGGCGTCCAGCCGCCCGCCGGTCATGGCTTGCAGGGGGCCGGCGACGTAGCGCAAGACTTCAGGCAGGGCCGACAGCAGCAAGGCGCCCAGAATCACGCCGGGGATGTGCCCGATGCCGCCTAGCACGACCATGGCGACGATCATCACGGACTCTTGCAGGCTGAAGGATTCCGGGCTCACAAAGCCTTGGAAGGCGCCGAACATGGAGCCCGACACGCCCCCGAAGGTGGCGCCCATGCCGAAGGCCAGCAGTTTGAGGTTGCGGGTGTTGATGCCCATGGCCTTGGCGGCAATCTCGTCTTCACGGATGGCCATCCACGCACGCCCGATGCGGGAGTTCTCCAAGCGGTAGCAGATGATGACGCTGAACACCACCAACGCCAGGAAGAGGTAGTAGTACAGGGTCACCGAGGGCAAGGTGAAGCCGAACACATCCAGCCCTTTGCCCAGGTCGATGCCAAAGAAGTGGATGGCGTCGATCTGCCCGATGCCGCGCGGGCCGTTGGTGATGTTGAGGGGGTATTCCAGGTTGTTCAAGAAGACGCGAATGATCTCCCCGAAGCCCAGGGTGACGATGGCCAGGTAGTCACCTCGCAGCTTGAGGGTGGGCGCGCCCAGCAGCACCCCAAAGAGTGCGGCCACGCCGGCCCCCAGCAGCACGACCAGCCACAGCGGGGTGTGCAGCCCTGCGGGGAAGGCGGCCTGGATGGCCTCGAAGTTCTCGCTCAGGTGCGGGCTGGACAGCAGCGCGAACATGTAGGCGCCCACCGCGTAGAAGGCCACGTAGCCCAGGTCGAGCAGACCGGCGTAGCCCACCACAATGTTCAGCCCCAGCGCGAGCATGACGTAGAGCAGCGCCAAGTCGATGATGCGCACCGGGCCGTTGCCCAGTTGCTGGCCCAGCAAGGGCAGCACCAGCAGCCCCAGGGCAGCCAGCACGAAGACGAAGAGTTTGTTCTTTTGTGATTGCATGAGGTGTTCTCCTTCAGGCACGGTCATTCAGGCACGATCGGCCACGCGCTCGCCCAGCAGGCCCGAGGGTCGCAGGGTCAGCACCAGGATCAGGGCCAAAAAGGCAAAGATGTCGGCATATTGGCTGCCCAGCACGCCCCCGGTGAGGTCTCCCAGGTAGCCCGCGCCGATGGCTTCGATCAGACCCAGCAACACCCCGCCCACCATGGCGCCCGCCAGGTTGCCAATACCGCCCAGCACAGCCGCGGTGAAGGCTTTGAGGCCGGGCATGAAGCCCATGGTGTGTTGCACGGTGCCGTAGTTGGCCGCCCACATCAGGCCGGCCACTGCGGCCAGCGCCGCGCCGATCACAAAAGTGGTGGAGATGATGAAGTCGGGCTTGACGCCCATCAAGCCCGCCACCCGCGGGTTCTCAGCGGTGGCGCGCATCGCCCGGCCCAGCTTGGTGTGATTGACCAGCCACATCAGCGCCGCCAGGATCACCACGGTCAAGCCCAGGATCACGCACTGGGTCACCGAAATCACCGGCCCGCCCAAATCAATCGGCGTCGTCGGCAACAGCAGCGGAAACGGCTTGGGGCTGGGCTTCCAGATGATCATGGCCAGCGTCTGCAGCAGCAACGACATGCCCATCGCCGTGATCAGCGGCGCCAGTCGCGGCGCATTGCGCAGCGGCCGGTATGCCACCTTCTCCACCACGAAGTTCAGCACCACGCACACCACCACCGCGCACACCAGCGCGATCAGCATCAGCACCCACCCCGGCAACCCCGACCCCGCCAAGGCACTCACCACGCTCCAGCTCACCAGCCCTCCCACCATCAAGATCTCGCCATGCGCGAAATTGATCAGGTTGATGATCCCGTACACCATCGTGTACCCCAGCGCCACCAGCGCGTACATGCTGCCAAGCACCAGACCATTGATCATTTGCTGGAAAAACGTTTCCATGAAGCTTCTCCGGTTTGGCATGGGCACCTGGCCTCATGCCCAGTCATCTAGCGATGAGCAAAAAAAAACCCGCCGCAAAGTCGGCGGGCCTTGTTGGCCATCAAATCCTGCAGGCTCGCCGGAATTGTAGGAGGGCACTCAGCGTCGAATTCGATAGTAAATACCCGTACACAGAAAGCACAAAACAGGGCAATGATCTCGCCGCCGCCTCGATTCACTGGCAAGATAACGCCTCAACAGCGCGGCATCATGCGTGCCAAAACCGTCCCGCCCAAAGCGCCTGTTACGACCTGCTTTCCTGCGGCTTTTTGACCCAATCCAACATGACATCGCAGTCACTCTTTAAGTGCACCGTTAAGGTGGCGCGTACCCTGTCGAGCACAGGACACTGACAATGGCATGGCGCCGCATCACTCGCTCATTTGTCTCGCTCAAAGCGAGGGCCACGGTCAGCATGATTGCGCTGCTGTTTGCAGGAGTCGGTTCAATCACTTTGCTGCTGATGAATCGGGTTGAACACGATGCACTGAAAGATCTTCGCAACCGAGAGCTGACTGAAGCCGTACGCACCGCGATGCTGCTGTCACGCGCCATGGTCGACCTGCAGCAGGCACTGAGCCTTGCGGAGCCGCAAATCACCATCGATACCTTGTGGAACTTCAATGAACTTCGACAGTTCATCGAAACCAAGACGCTTTTGCGCAGCCTGTTCTCGAGCGTATTCATTGCACGTTCTGATGGCCAAGTGTTGATCATCACCGACACAAAAGGAACGCGCAGACCCACCGCATTCTTAGGTGACAGAGAGTATTTTCAAGCCACGATCCATGAAGCGCGCCCACTGTTTTCCCCGCCCATTTCGGGACGCTTGACCGGGGAACCCGTCATCGTCCTCACCCAGCCGCTTCGCAATGCACAAGGGGTTTACGGCGTACTTGGCGGCGGCCTCAGTTTGACTCGGCGTGATTTGCTGGCCAATGTTGTCGATCAACAAGACAGTGACGACAATACTTTGCGCGTGGTCACTGACAAGTTCGGAATCGTAATTGCGCATCCCAATCAATCGCGCCTATTGAAGTCTTTGAGCGAGGAGCCTCGGCTTGCACAAGCCTTTGCCGCGTGGCTGGCCGCGGGCCAACCCGTGGAACCGTCGGGCATTCAACTTCCGCAAGCAAATGAATTGGTCAGCGCTGCGGGCGTACCTGGTCCCGATTGGATGGTTTGGCGCGTTCGACCGGAGAGCGAGTTGCTAACGCCGCTGCATGCCGCCAGACGTGAGGCCCTGGTGCGGGCATTGGTGCTGATCGCCATCATGTCTCTGCTGACCCTGACTTTCCTGTACTGGCTTTTGCGCCCGCTCGGCCTGTTGGAGCAGCGGGCAAAACACATGTTTGACAGACGCTACCCCGCTGCCGAAGGTTGGCCTGACGCGGTGGGCGAGATTGGCGAGTTGAAAGAAGTTTTGAAACAAGTCGGCATGCAGCGCCTTCAATTGGAGGCAAAACATGACGAATTGCTGAAGCGGCTCGAATCCGTTCTGTCAGCCTCACCCGTGGGCTTTGCATTCACGCGGCACCGAACATTTGTGCTTGTCAGCCAGGAGTTGTGCCGCCTTCTTTCGAAAAGTGAAGCCGAGTTGCTCAGCGCCTCCACGCAGTCCATTTACGCCAACCCCGATGATCAGGCCCGCATTGAACAACAGGCGTTGAGTGCTTTCAGGGCCGGGCAAAGCTATGTCGGTGACTGGGAACTGCGGCGGGGCACTCGTGACAGCTCTGACAAGGGCAGTACGTTTTGGGCGCAAATGCGCGCCAGCCCGGTTGACGCGAACAATGCGGCCGCTGGTACGATCTGGACCGTCACCGACATCAGCGATCAACGCAAAAAGCATCAGGCGTTGGAGTGGTCAGCAGGCCATGACTCACTGACCAAACTCGCCAATCGGCGAACGTTCGAACAAGAAGCCGCAGCGCTTGTGCACCCACTGTCCGGTCGTCATGATGCCGCCATCATCTACATCGACTTGGACCATTTCAAACCCGTTAACGACTTGGGTGGTCATGCCGCCGGGGATGCCATGTTGATCGCCGTGGCGCACGCGATCCATACCGCTGTTCGTGCCAGCGATTTGGTTGCGCGATGGGGTGGCGATGAATTCGCGGTGCTGCTCAACCACTGCGATGCCACTGCCGCCCTGCGAATTGCCAGAAACATCTTGGCCGCTATCTCAGGCGTATCCATTGAGCGGGAGCAGCAGCACTTCAGCGTCGGCGCCAGTTTGGGTGTGGCCAACCTATACCCCGACCTGCAAACCTTGAGCGCGTGGCTGGCAGAGGCCGATCTAGCCTGCTACGAAGCCAAAGCAGCAGGTCGCGGGACGATAAGAAGTTCACCGCAACGCACACCGGCCGCAACGGGTGGCGCCGCCCACAGAGACTCAAGGTACTGAGTTGCGAGGCGGTGAAAACTAACCTGCCTCTTCGTCCAGTTTTTTCAAGAAAGCCATTTTTTCGGAAATCTTGAGCTCCAACCCGCGCGGCACGGGTCGATACCACCCTGGTTCTTCTATGCCGTCAGGAAGATAGGTTTCACCCGCAGCATAGGCATTGGGTTCGTCATGAGCATATCGGTACGCATGCCCGTAACCCAGCTCCTTCATGAGCTTTGTTGGCGCATTGCGAAGATGTACAGGAACCTCCCGGCTCTTGTCCTGCTTCACGAAGGCACGAGCAGCGTTGTAGGCGTTGTAGCCCGCGTTGCTTTTGGCTGCTACAGCCAGATAGATGACAGCCTGCCCCAAGGCCAACTCACCTTCAGGACTGCCCAGCCGTTCATAGGTCAAGGCAGCGTCGTTGGCGATCTGCATGGCCCGTGGATCGGCCAAGCCGATGTCTTCCCAAGCCATGCGAACAATGCGCCGCGCCAGATAGCGAGCATCGGCACCACCGTCCAACATGCGAGTCAACCAGTAAAGGGCCGCATCGGGATGGGAGCCGCGTACCGACTTGTGCAAGGCTGATATCTGGTCATAGAAGTTGTCCCCGCCTTTATCAAAACGCCGACTGTTCAGGGTCAGGGCGTTCTGCAAAAAGTCAGCGGTGATCGCCGTGATGCCAGAAGCATTGGCTGCTGTGCTCGCCTGCTCCAGCAGGTTCAAGAACCTTCTGGCGTCCCCGTCTGCATAGCCAATGATGGTATCCCTTGCCAGATCGTCAAACTGAAGATGGCCAAGGGCAATTTCTTGGGCGCGACCGAGCAGCAGTTTCAGTTCGTCATCTGTCAGCGACTTCAGCACATAGACCTGAGCCCGGGACAACAAGGCTGAGTTCACTTCAAAAGAAGGGTTCTCGGTGGTGGCGCCAATGAATGTGACAAGGCCACTCTCCGCATACGGAAGAAGAGCATCTTGCTGGGATTTATTGAACCTGTGAATTTCGTCAACGAACAAGAGCGTGTGCTTGCCCATCGAGAGATTTTGCTGCGCCTGCTCCATCGCCGCACGAATGTCTTTGACACCCGAAAACACCGCGGACAAGGCGATGAACTCGCACTTGAATGCACTGGCGGTGAGCCGTGCCAGCGTCGTTTTTCCAACGCCCGGCGGCCCCCAAAGAATCATGGAATGCGGCTTACCCGACTCGAACGCAAGCCGCAGCGGCTTGCCAGGCCCGAGCAGGTGCGACTGCCCGACCACGTCGTCCAACGTGCGCGGACGCAGCGCCTCTGCCAAGGGCGGCGTGGGCTGAGAGCTGAACAGATCCATGGATTGGCTTGGGGCTGGAAATGGGGCTTGAATTACTGCTCGATCAAGTCGGCGCCCGCTGGCGGCACGAAGCGAAAACGTTCTGCCGCAATAGCTTGATTGGACACAAAGCCCGCAAAATCGAGCCGGGATCGCTGACCAAATCCGTCAACCACCTCCAGCGCCGCCAAGCTTGCACCTTTGAATCCGACCTTCAAGGATTGAACACTGCCATCAGCTTGCCGGGGCGTGGCCAGCACCCATTCCAAGCCCCCTTCAGGCGCCAAGGGCTTGAGCGTGAAGTCGCGCTCCAAGCTCGCCCCCGCCAACAGCGCCGCCGGCGTTGCACCCAAGACCTGGCTCATGCGCCGCGAACTGGCCTGTTTCAGATCGGGGTCATAGATCCAGACCTTCTGGCCGTCGCCCACGATCAGTTGCTCAAAGGGTTTGGTGTACGCAAACCGAAACTGATTGGGGCGCTGAAACTCGAAGGTGCCGAACGAGATTTTTTTACGCAAACCGTCCGGCGAACTCACTGTCTGGGTGAAGTCAGTGCGGCCACTTTTCACGTCACGCACAAAGTCCTTCAACGCTACCAAAGCGTCAGCCTGAGCCAGCGCAGCCAGGCCCAGCAAGCCGAGTACAAAGACGGCAGATTTAATTCGATGTTTCACGGATTTATTCGTCCCGCTTGGGAATGATCAGATCACGGTTGCCGTTGGTCCCCATGCTGGAGACAAGCCCTGATTTCTCCATCTGCTCAAGCAGACGCGCCGCACGGTTGTAGCCAATTCGCAAGTGTCGTTGAACCAGCGAGATGGAGGCGCGCCGATGCTGAAGCACGATGCCCACGGCCTGGTCGTACATGGGGTCCGACTCGCCGTCACCCGAAGCGCCACCGCCCGCCTCGCCGCCCTCGCCCTCCAGGACGCCGCCTTCGAGGATGCCTTCAATGTAGTTGGGCTCGCCCTGAGACTTCAGGTACTGAACCACCCGATGCACTTCGTCGTCACTGACAAACGCACCGTGGACACGGATCGGCAGGCCAGTGCCCGAAGGCATGTACAGCATATCGCCCATGCCCAACAAGGCTTCAGCACCCATCTGGTCAAGAATGGTGCGGCTGTCGATTTTAGAGCTGACCTGGAACGACAAGCGGGTCGGGATATTGGCCTTGATGAGGCCCGTGATCACGTCCACGCTGGGGCGTTGGGTGGCCAGAATCAAGTGAATGCCCGCAGCCCGGGCCTTCTGGGCCAAGCGCGCAATGAGCTCTTCAATTTTTTTGCCCACCACCATCATCAAGTCGGCCAATTCGTCGATCACGACGACGATGAAGGGCAAACGCTCCAAGGGCTCGGGCGCTTCCGGCGTCAGGCTGAACGGATTGGGGATAAGTTCGCCACGCTCGGTCGCGTCGTCAATTTTCTTGTTGTAGCCTGCCAGATTGCGCACGCCCATTTTGCTCATGAGCTTGTAGCGCCGCTCCATCTCACCGACACACCAATTGAGCGCATTGGAGGCCTGCTTCATGTCCGTGACCACCGGCGCAAGTAGATGGGGAATGCCTTCGTAGACGCTCATTTCAAGCATCTTGGGGTCGATCAGGATCAGACGAACATCACGCGCTTCCGCCTTGTAGAGCAGGCTCAGGATCATGGCATTGATGCCCACTGATTTACCCGAGCCGGTCGTGCCGGCCACCAGGCAATGCGGCATCTTCGCCAAGTCGGCGACCACTGGCAGGCCCACAATGTCTTTGCCCAGGCCCATGGTCAGCTGAGACGAGGCGTCAGCATAAACCTGCGAGCCCAAAATTTCAGACAAACGAATGGTCTGGCGCCGTGCATTGGGCAACTCAAGCGCCATGAAATTCTTGCCCGGAATGGTCTCCACCACGCGAATCGACACCAGGCTCAAACTGCGCGCCAGGTCTTTGGCCAAGCCGACGATCTGCGAACCCTTCACCCCCGTTGCGGGCTCAATCTCATAGCGGGTGATCACCGGGCCGGGCGAAGCCGCCACCACGCGTACTTCGACCCCAAAGTCGCGCAGTTTCTTCTCGATCATGCGCGAGGTCATTTCAAGCGACTCTGGCGTCACGGATTCGACCCGCACCGGCGCGGTATCCAACAGATCAACCTGCGGCAATTTCGTATCGCTGGCGTCAACAAACAAGGTTTTTTGCCGCTCTTTGGCAACCCGGGTGGACTTGGGCACTTCAACCACCGGTGCCTCGATCACGATCGGCACATGATGTTCTTCAACCACCTGCCGCTCGACCTCCACCACCAACTCGCGCTCCTGGGCGGCTTGTTCGCCTACGCGTTGATCTTCAGCCTGCTCGCGGCGCTCTTGCCGCTTTTCGCGCAACTCATCCAGGCGCTCGCCCAAAGACTCCGCCACGCGGAGCCACGAAAACCGAAGCGCCAAGCCGGAGCCCACCAGCAACGCCGCGATCCACACAACACCTGAGCCAGCAAAACCCAGTGCCCGCATGCTCCAAGGCCCGAGCACATAACCCAGTACCCCGCCTGCATGCCCGGGCAAGCGTGCCTCCCAGGAATAAAGCCGCGTCCATTCCAGCGCACAACTGGCGCACATCAACAGCACCAAGCCTACAGCCCAAAGGGCCGCGCTACGTAACGCAGGTTGGTTGGTGTGGGGTGTTTCAGCCCGCAAAAGACCCGCCAAACCGCTCAGCCACACACGCAGCCCCGCCAACAGCAGCCACCAGGTGGAGTAGCCGAAGCAAAACAGCAAAATGTCAGACAGCCATGCACCGAGCGCACCCACCCTGTTGCCATACAAAGCGTGCGTGCCCGAGCTGGAAAAAGCAGCATCGGCAGGATCGTGGCTGAGCATTGCCAGCACGATCAAACACCAAAGCAAGGCACCCACCAGCAACCAAGCCGGCGTGCGCAAAGGGCTGGGCCGCACCAGAGGCGTTGCAGTGCCCTTTTTGCCTTGGCGTTGATAACTTTTGTCTTTGGCGCCGACCTCGTCGTCACGCAACAGGGAACCCAGGGGAAAACTCATACCGCCATTGTGGCGCAGGTTTCAGGCCCCACAGACCCAAGACATGTCCAAGCGCCCCGCATCAATCAGGAAAACGCTCCTTGATCACCACGGAGCCATTTTCCAAGGTCTCAATCACGCCGCGCTCCTCCAGGTCCTTCATTACCCGGCTCACCATTTCACGAGAGGCGCCGACCACCTTGGCCATGTCCTGGCGGGACACCTTGCCGCGGATGATCTTTAGCCCCTTCTCTTCTTCAGACATATCCAGCAAGGTACGAGCCACGCGGCCGTACACGTCCAGCAAGGCCAGCGACTCAATCTGGCGGTCGGCATTGCGCAGGCGCGCGACCAAGCCGCGCAAGATGGCGTAAGACAAGCTACTGGTGTCTGGCAGGCAACGCGCAAACTCCAGGCGCCCCAGCACCAGCATGTCGGTCTGCACTTCGGCACGCACGGTGGCGGAGTGCGGCTCATGGTCGATCAAGCTCATCTCGCCCACGTAGTCACCCGGTTGCAGTACAGCCAAAATGACCTCCCGGCCCCGCGTGTCGGCAGTCAAAACACGAGCGCGGCCATTCAACAAAATGAACAACGCGTTCGATTTAGTCCCCTGCTCGACAATCAATTCGCCCCGCTTGAAGCGCCGCTTGACCACGCTGTCAGCAATCGACTGAGCCTGATCGGTAGTGAGCAGCGAAAACAAGGGAACTCTGCGGATCAGGTCCAGATTGGACAACATGGCCATAAACAACCTCCTTCGAATATTGGTTTGACACCGGCGTCAGCGCCAGTGCGGGAAGCATACCTAGAATATACCCAGCGATTGTGCCAATACCTTCTTGCAATCACATGTCGAAAAACACCCGAATCCTTCGGCGTCCTTGACTTGTGTCTGCAGGAAACAACCCCATAGTGATCTCATGAGCTCAAGCACCCAACACCACTCACTATTGATCCTGGGTTCCGGCCCAGCCGGCTATACCGCAGCGATTTACGCGGCGCGCGCAAACCTGAAGCCTACTTTGCTCACCGGCATGGCACAAGGCGGGCAACTCATGACGACCACCGAAGTGGACAACTGGCCGGCCGACGTGATGGGCATTCAGGGGCCCGAATTGATGCAGCGCTTTCAAGCGCACGCTGAACGCTTCCAGGCGCAAATCATCTTCGACCACATTCATACCGTCGATTTTTCCAAGCGGCCTTTCACGCTTACCGGCGACAGCGCCACCTACACCTGCGACGCATTGATCATCGCCACAGGCGCTTCCGCCAAATATCTGGGCCTGCCTTCTGAAGAATCCTTCATGGGCCGCGGCGTGAGCGGCTGCGCCACGTGCGATGGCTTTTTCTATCGCGGTCAAGAGGTCTGCGTGGTCGGTGGCGGCAACACGGCCGTCGAAGAGGCGCTGTACCTCTCCAACATTGCCAGCAAGGTGCATGTGATTCACCGCCGGGACAAGTTCCGCGCTGAACCCATCCTGATTGACAAGCTGACCGAGAAAGCCAAATCTGGCAATGTAGTGCTGCACCTGTGGAACACCCTGGATGAAGTCTTGGGCGATTCAAGTGGCGTCACCGGCGTTCGCATCAAAAGCACCGAGGACGGCAGCAGCAAGGACTTGGCGCTGCAAGGCTGCTTCATTGCCATCGGGCACCAGCCCAACACCGATATCTTCAAAGGTCAGTTGGAGATGAAAGACGGCTACATTGTGACCCGCAGCGGCCTGGCCGGCATGGCCACCATGACCAGCGTCCCCGGTATTTTTGCGGCAGGCGACGTACAAGATCATGTGTACCGCCAAGCCATCACCAGTGCAGGCACCGGCTGCATGGCCGCACTGGACGCCCAGCGCTTTCTTGAGCAAGAACAAGGCTGAAGCGCGCAAATCCCCAGGCCAACTGCGGGCTGTGCTGAACGGGCTCCGGGGCGTGCTAGGCGCATCGGCGTCTACGCGCTGGACCGCAGCATAAATTCAGGCTATACTCGCAGGCTTGCTCGCTGGATGGACCGCACTCACAGCATTGAGCCCCTCTCTTTGAGGCGGGTCAATGGGACGGGTTGGCGAGCATGAAGCGGTCATGAGGCCGTCGAGATTTCTTCTTGCATACAAACGTATCGCGCCAAAAACGCGCCACAAAGAAGAAATAGCTCGAACGGCTGGTCATCAAATCAAACCGGAGTAGTGTCAATGGCACGCGTCTGTCAAGTCACGGGCAAAAAGCCCATGGTGGGAAACAATGTCTCCCACGCCAACAACAAAACGAAGCGTCGCTTCCTGCCGAATCTGCAGTACCGTCGTTTCTTCTTGGAGACGGAGAACCGTTGGATTCGTCTGCGTATCAGCAATGCTGCTCTGCGTTTGATTGACAAGGTCGGCATCGACCAAGTCGTCGCGGATCTGCGCGCAAAGGGCGAGCTGTAAAGCGAGCTCTGATCACGAACCGAGACTGAAGGAGCACAATCATGGCCAAAGGCGCACGCGAAAAAATCAAGTTGGAATCGACCGCAGGTACGGGTCATTTCTACACCACCGACAAGAACAAGAAGACTACGACTGGCAAGCTCGAATTCATGAAATTCGACCCCAAAGCTCGTAAGCATGTTCTGTACAAGGAAATCAAGCTGAAGTAATTCAGCGATTTCCGGCCTCTGCTTCGGCAGAAGCCTCTACAAAAAGCCCCGCAGCGCAAGCTGGCGGGGCTTTTTGCTGCCCATTCTTGTCGCGCTGTGCGCAGGCTCAGGCCGCTCTTTGGACGCTTTTTACTTACCGGTCAGCTTATCGCTTTGCGCAGAATCTTGTGAGTGCGCCTTGACTTCAGAAATCTCCGACTTGAATTCACGGGCAAACCAATCGTCCAGCATCTTCTTCTCATAGCGGAGTGATTCACTCGAATCGATGCGACCGATGCCGTCCATGTAATTCATATCCCGAAGGTTGGCCTGACCCGAACGCAGCACTTTGCCGCCAGCGCTCAAGACATAGCTCAAGTCGATGGCTGGGCTCGTCACATTACTCATCACGCGCACCATGTCCATATTGCGCCCCACGGGTCGCACTTCACCCGCCAGATCGACATTGTTCACATCAATCACCAAGTCGTACCCAGGCAAATGGTGCTCACCCAATTCACGAATAATGGATTGCAAGCCCCGCAATGCCTGCTCGCGATCGCCCGCTGAAAAATTGATGTCTGAAAACTTCTCAGGCGATACGAAACGCACCTCCACAGCCGCGCACACAGGAAATGCCCCACACAAGGCCAGCATGGACGCGATCAAGAACCTTGTTTTCATTCTCACAATGAACTCCTGTTTTTTACGATCAACAGCTTGAAGTCTAGATTGCAAACGAAAAAAAGGCACCCCGCAGGGTGCCCTTGTCGCTCGATCTTTACGTTCAATCTTTGTTTGATTTTATTGCCAGGCCGGGCTCGCTTATTCAGCAGAAATCCCAGCGTCAAACAGAGCTTCAGGCGGCAATACGAGCCGTGCGCAGCGACATGGAAAAGGCGCGCAATTCGGCAATACCGCTTTCCTCGGCGCGGCGGCACCAAGCTTGCAGGTCGCTCACCAATTGCTCGGCAGAGACGTTAGTACGTGTCCACAACTGGCGCAACTCTTCACGCATGGTCACCAATTTATCCAGCACCGGGCTGGCTGCACGTGCGTCGGCAATTTGCGGCAGAACGTCGCTGGGGATGAAGTCAGCATCCCGCGGCAACCAACGTTTGGCCATCTTGAATTGCGCCCATTGCGCGCTGTGCTGCTGGCCTTGCGCCTTCAGCTTTTCAAGCTCGGCAGCACAGGCAGCTTTCAGGCCACGACGATAGCTGGCCATAACCTCGTAGCGGTTGGCGATGATGGCCTCCAGCGTCTGCTTGTCAGCAGGCTTGATCGAGCCCGTCAGCAACTTGGGTGCCGTTTTACGAACCTTGGCCCAGCCCAGCATCTCGAAAGCGCGGATATAGCCCCAACCGATATCAAACTCAAACGGCTTGACCGAAAACTTGGCCGAAGTCGGATACGTGTGGTGGTTGTTGTGCAACTCTTCGCCACCGATCAAGATGCCCCAGGGAGACACATTGGTCGACGCATCGGGTGCTTCGAAATTGCGGTAGCCCCAGTAGTGGCCAATGCCATTGATCACGCCTGTAGCCCACACCGGAATCCAGGCCATCTGGATCGCCCAAATGGTTGCACCAATGGCACCAAACAAGGCCAAATTGATCGCCAGCATCACGCCCACACCCTGCCATGAGTAGCGGGTGTAGAGATTGCGCTCAATCCAATCGTTCGGCGTGCCGGTCCCGTATTTGGCGCTTGTTTCGGGGTTCTTGGCCTCCGCCCGGTACAACTCGACCCCGGTCAGCAACAAAGCCTTCAGACCGCGAGTTTGCGGGCTGTGGGGGTCTTCTTCGGTTTCGCACTTGGCGTGGTGCTTGCGGTGCACGGCCACGAACTCCTTGGTCACCATGCCCGTGGTCAGCCACAACCAGAAGCGGAAGAAGTGCGACGGGATCGGGCCCAGGTCGAGGGCACGGTGCGCCTGTGCACGGTGCAGGAAGATCGTCACACCCAAAATCGTGAAATGTGTCACGATCAGCGTGTAGATCACGATTTGCCAAGCGCTGGCGTCCAGCAAACCGTTGCTGAGCCAGGCCACCAGGCCGTCATGTATCGTCGTCAAGAAGTTCATTCGGTCCTTCAACTTGTGCCCGGCACCTCAGGTCAGCCGGCGTTCCCTTCGTGGGTAGGATCAATTTTCCAAAACAGCCACGAAGTCCGAGTTTGGAAAAATCAGCTGTCGATTGTAGGCGAGTCGGTCTAATTCACCCAGCCTATTCCGCAGCAATACGGCCGATTAATGACCAAAGTCTGGATCTGCAGCTATTTTTCAAGGTCTTGCGGCGATCTGACCGCAAAAGTTCTTCAAACTGAACTCAGCGCTTTTCCCAGACCGCAGCAAAAAAACCATCGGTGTGATGGCGGTGCGGCCAGAGTCGCAGGTAGCCGTTCTCAACCAATTCGTCCGCCCGGGCCACATGGGCCTTGGCCAGCACCTCCGCGGCGTCCAGCTTGGCAAACTGCGGATGTGCCGCTTCAAACTGCTGGGCGATCTCTTCGTTTTCGGCATTCAGCAAACTGCAGGTGGCATAAACCAAGCGACCGCCCGGCTTCAGCATACGTGCGGCGCTGGCCAGGATCGCGGCTTGTTTGACCTGCAATTCGGCAATAGCCTGAGGCGACTGGCGCCATTTCAGGTCAGGGTTGCGGCGCAAGGTTCCGAGCCCTGAACACGGGGCATCGACCAACACACGGTCGATCTTGCCGGTCAGCCGTTTGATGCGCTCATCCCGCTCGTGGGCAATTTGAGTCGGATACACATTGGACAAGCCACTCCGAGCCAAGCGAGGCTTCAAGGCCGCTAGACGGTGCCCGGAAACATCAAAGGCATACAAGCGCCCCGTGTTGCGCATGGAGTCACCCAGAGCCAGCGTCTTGCCGCCGGCGCCGGCGCAAAAGTCGACCACCATTTCGCTGCGCTTGGCATCCAGCATCAAGGCGAGCAGTTGGCTGCCTTCGTCTTGCACCTCGACACCGCCGCCCGTGAACAGCTCCAACTTATTCAACGCCGGCTTGCCGGGGATGCGAATCCCCAGCGGCGAATACGGCGTCGCTTCTGCGGAAATATTGGCCGTAGCCAAAACGGCAAGCGCTTCTTCGCGTTTGTTTTTCAGCGAATTGACACGCAAATCAAGCGGCGCAGGTTCATTCATCGCCGCCGCCAGTGCCCAGAACTGATCCTCACCCAAGCGTTCAAGCAAAGGGGCAGCCAACCAATCTGGCAGGTTGTGGCGCAGCTTGGGAGGAAGCCCGGACTGATCAAGTGCCTGGACCTGGGCCAACCATTCCTGCTCCTGCGGGGTCAAGGCGCCGCGCAAGAAGGTGTCGTTGCCTTGCCAGGCCAAAATCGCAAGGCGACGTTCGGTGGGCCCACGACCGGACTGAGCCAGATGCTGCCACAAGGGGCGGCGCCGCAAAACGGCATAGGTTGTTTCAGCCAACGCATGACGTTCGCGTTGGCCCAGCCCTTTGTGCTGGCGGAAGAAAGCGGACACCACGCTATCGGCGGGTGCGTCGAGTTTGAGCACTGCGCGCAACAGCTCGCAGCTCATTTCAAGGAGGGCATTTGGGTGCATAGCGGGCGATTATCCCAGCAGCCCGCCCTTTTCCGCCAACACTGAGCGATGAAGCAAGGTTTGCGCCCCGCACGGCACCCCGGCGAGGTCGCGCAAGGTCTGTTGCTCAGCCAACGTTGCACGATGCGAAGATGCGCACCACCCCCCAACCCCAGGCCCTCCAGGCCCCGTCAAACAAACATCACACCATGATCACAAACACTGAAAACAGTGGGACCGACTTGACGCCCCTACCCGCCACCCGATTAGGTCGCTATCGCCATTACAAAGGCGGGACCTACGAAGTCATTGGGGTGGCGCGCCACAGCGAAACGCAGGAGCCGCTGGTGATCTATCGCCCGCTCTACAACGACAGCGGCCTGTGGGCGCGCCCACACGCCATGTTCTTTGGCAACCTGGAAATTGCGGGGGAGACCGTCGCCCGATTCACCCCCACGGACGAAATCAGCTGAACGACTGACTGACGCCGTCAAGTTGGCGCACCCGGCCGCCCTCCTGAGCCAGCCGCCCTCCAACAAACCAGCGCACGGCAGCGGGGTACATCTGGTGCTCCAACTTGAGCACGCGAGCCGACACGCTCGCTTCATCATCATCGGCCAGCACCGGGGCAACGGCCTGAGCCACGATGGCCCCATGATCCAGCTCTGCCGTGACAAAGTGCACCGTGGCGCCAACGAATTTGCAGCCCATCTCCAGGGCGCGGGCATGGGTATGCAGCCCTGTGAACGCCGGCAACAAAGAGGGGTGAATATTGAGCATGCGCCCAACGTAATGCGCGGTGAATGCCGGGGTGAGAATCCGCATGAAGCCGGCCAGCACCACCAGATCGGGTGCAAAACCGTCGATCACGCCCCGTAGCGCCGCGTCGAATTCTTCACGCCGGCGTTCCCCCGAAAAAACCTTGTGGTCGACCACCGCTGTTGCGATGCCATGCTGTGCAGCAAATTCCAGGCCAGCAGCATCCGGCCGGTTGCTGATCACCGCAGCAATGCGGGCGGGCCACTCCTCCGCGGCGCACGCACGCACGATAGCCTCCATATTCGAGCCACGGCCTGAGATCAAGATGACGATGCTTTTCATGGGGCGGCAGTGTAGCTCCCTACAATGATGCACCATGCCAGACATCTCCGCAGCCTCCGCCCCCCAGCCGCCCAACAGCCCTCAGCCCCCAGCCCGCCAACGCGTGCTGTCGGGCATGCGCCCCACCGGGGCTTTGCATTTGGGGCATTACCACGGTGCGTTGAAAAACTGGGTTCAATTGCAATCCACGCACGACTGCTTCTTCTTCGTGGCTGACTGGCACGCACTGACCACCCATGGGCAAGGCAAGCAAGACCGAGGCTGGATCGAGCGCAATGTGTACGACATGGTGGTCGACTGGCTGGCCGCAGGCATTGATCCGGAGCAAGCCACCCTCTTCATCCAAAGCCGCATGCCCGAGCATGCCGAGCTGTTCACGCTGCTGGCGATGAGCACCCCCACCTCGTGGCTGGAGCGCATCCCGAGCTACAAAGATCAGGTCGAAAGGAATCGCGAACTCGCCACCTATGGCTTCTTGGGCTACCCCTTGCTTCAGGCAGCTGACATCCTGATTTACAAGGCCGCCTGCGTCCCCGTTGGAGAAGATCAAAGCGCTCATGTTGAAGTGACGCGGGAGGTGGCGCGCCGCTTCAACCGCCTGTATGCCCCCGATCAGCCCATCCTGCCTGAGCCACTGGAAATGCTGACGGCTACGCCCCGCTTGCCTGGTCTGGACGGCCAGAAAATGAGCAAGAGCGCCGGCAACGCCATCGCCATGCGCGACGCGCCGGGGGTTGTTGACGAGAAGGTTCGCACGATGCCCACTGACCCGCAGCGCGTGCGCCTGGGCGACCCCGGCGACCCTGAGCGCTGCCCGGTCTGGCCGCTGCATGAGCTCTACTCCGATGAAAGCACGCAGTCCTGGGTGCAGCAAGGTTGCCAATCCGCCAGCATGGGTTGCCTGGACTGCAAGCGCCCCCTGATCGAAGCCATCCAAAAAGAACAAAAACCTTGGCATGAACGGGCCGAAAGCTATTTGGCCAACCCCAAGCAAGTGCACTGGATTGTCGAAGTCGGCGCGGAACGTGCACGCGCCGTCGCCCGCAAGACCCTGCGGGAAGTGCGCGCCGCCATGGGTTTGGCCTACTGAAAGGCATCGCCCCATGGCAGGCATCCACATCACCGACATTGAAACCGCCATCAACTGGTGGCGCGAGCGAAGCCCCAGTCGCGATGGCCTGAGCGCCTGTGCCGAAGTGCGCGCCTTGGCCGAGGTGTATGGCCTGATGGTGTATTACCGCGAAACCGAGTGCGACGAGTCCAGCATGCCCGCTGCCGCGCAGGAAGCCTGGCTGACCTGGTACGCCAGCACGCCAGACGCGCCGTGCATCGCAATTTGCTCTACCAGCCAGGGCGATGCACTTTGCAAGGGTTGCGGCCGCACTTTCGACGAAGTTCAAAATTGGCCCGTGATGTCACCGGGCGAAAAACGCGTCACCTGGCGCCGGATCTCGCTGGAAGCCACCGCATGGCGATTCAACCGCTATGCCGAACGCGCACGGGAATTTGTGGGTGTCGATCACCCCCAGCCGCAGCCCGTCAATCCGCCAATGGCAGACTGAGGACGAAACAGCTGCCACCGCCCGCACGGCCCTCACAGCGCACTTGACCACGATGGCGGTTTGCAATCTGCTTGACCAGACTCAAACCCAGCCCCACGCCGCCAGCCTGTTCGGCATGGCCTGGCAATCGAAAAAACGCCTCGAAAATTCGCTCTCGCATCGGCTCAGGCACGCCCGGACCGCGATCGCACACACGCACCACCGCTTGGCCCGCCTCGCGGCTCAAGGCCAGTTCCACATCGTCCCCGCCGTAGCGGCGCGCGTTTTCCAGCAAATTGCGCATGGCCCGGCGCAGTAGTCGGTCTTCACCCATCACCTTCAGTTGGGTCAAACCTTCTGCGGGCTCGAATGCCGCGTTGACGCGTGAGGCCTCTTCAGCGGCCATGCCCAATACGTCCACCGATTCAGCCTGCGTGGTCGACACCCCAGACTCGAGGCGGCTGGCGAGCAGCACCTCTTCCACCAGCGCGTCCAGTTCGGCAATATTGGTATGAATTTCGGTGGCCAAACGGGCTCGCTGCGCCGCGTTGGACTCATCCAGCATGGAGAACGCCATCTTCAGGCGCGCCAAGGGCGAGCGCAGTTCATGGCTGGCATTGGCCAACAAGTTTTGCTGCGCGCGGAGCAAGGCTTCGACTTGCTCCGCCGCTCGATTGAAACTGCCGGCCAGAGCTGCCACTTCATCGTTGCCGTCGTCCTGAACCCGGTACGCCAAATTGCCGGACCCAAATCGCTCGACACCCTGCTTGAGTGACTCAAGGCGCCGGGTGAGGCGCCGCACGACCGGATAAGCACCAGCCGCGACCCCCAGGAACAACAAGACCAGCAAGATCAGCAGCATTTGCCCGTTAGGGCGCGGCCCCAAAAGCGGCAGGCTCCAAGGTGAATCCGGACGCATTGGCCCACCACGCATATCGTGCAAATCACGTGTTTCACGCGCATCGCGCAACTCGCGCAGTTCATGCATCTCACGCGTTTCCGCGCCAAGACGCATAGCAGCGGCCTGCAACAGCCGCCTCGGTCGCATCACCAGCAGACTCCGCCCGTCATCCAACTTCACCTGGATGGGCAAGGCCGCCGCAGCAGCGCTTGTGCTGACAGCGGCGCTTGCGCCTGCATTTGTACCGGCACCCGAACTCGCAGAAACGGCCGCAGCAACCTCTTTGCCCTCCCCCAGGTCAGGCACATGCCGCGGCGCGCCAGCTCCACCGAATCGGCCTTGGGGACCATCCAACAAGCCGGGCGGACGATCGTCAGGGCCGTCGCCATGCGGCGATCCGGCCGGGCCGCCCAGGCGAATCCCCCCAAGGCGGGCCTCTTCTTCTCGCCGCAAAAACAACTCTGACGCCGCAACACGCTGGCCGTTCTGGTCAACCAGCGCAACGGCAAAACGAAGGCGTTGTGCCCACTCTTCAAGCGCCACAGCCTGCAATTCAGCGGGCGCAGTGGCGGGCGGCAAGGCACGCGAGAGCAATTCGGCCATGGCCGTCACCCGGTCACCGGCCAGCGTCTCGAAATTGCCCCGCTCCTGTTCTAAATGCCGCTGAAACAGCCAAGCCGAACCAAAGGCAAAGGCCAGCAGCACCACGACCAGCGTCAAATAGATGCGCAGATACAGTGATTTCATGCGCTGCGCCTCAGGCCCTCTCCCGCTTCACTGGGTTGACTCAACTACTGGCCTCGGCGTCTTGCTTGCGGGCGAACAGATAACCCGCACCCCGCACGGTCAACACGCGGCGTGGATTTTTGGGGTCGTCCTCGATCAAGGCTCGAATGCGCGAAATATGCACATCGATCGACCGGTCGAAAGCATCTAACGGATGGCCTTTCAAAGCGTCCATGATTTGGTCGCGAGACAAGACACGGCCCGGGCTTTGCGCCAACACCACCAACAAATCGAACTGGTGGCTGGTGAAGTCGCACACCTGCCCGTCAACCCGTGCAACCCGCTCGGCCAAATCGATCTCCAGGCGGCCGAAGCGCAGCACATCGTCGTCCTGCGCCTGTGGCTCCAGGCGGCGCAGCAAGGCCTTGATTCGTGCCTGCAATTCGCGCGGCTCGAAGGGCTTGGCCAGGTAGTCGTCAGCGCCCAACTCGAGGCCCAGGATGCGGTCCATGGGTTCGCCCCGGGCCGACAACATCAAGACCGGCAAGCGTCGCGTGTGGCCGTGCGCGCGAAGCTCCCGGCAGAAATCAAGCCCGTCGCCATCCGACAGCATCAAGTCCAGCACCAGTAGATCAAATGCGCCTGATGCCAAAACAGAACGCGCCACCCCTAACGACCCCGCCACACTGACTTCAAAACCAGCACCCGTCAGGTAGTCGCTGAGCATGGTGGTCAGCCGCGTGTCGTCATCGATGAGAAGCAAACGTGAAGGCATAGGCGAAGCTACGTTGCGGTTAGAAGAAGTGCGCGAGGCCACGCCGGAGGGACGAGATACAGGCGCCGGAAATGAAGTGGTAAGCATAAGCGAGTCGCGCAATCAGACAAGGGATGACGGGCAAATTTCAGTCAATTTGCAGCCCACTCAATTCATCGGTTTGGCGGCCTTTTCCGGTGCCTTGGGTGTATCGGGTTTACCCATCTTGTCCTGCATGCGATCGGCGCGGTGCTCGTGCATTTTCTTCATTTTTTCGGCCAATTTGGCACGCTGTTCAGCGCTCAGAACTTTGGCTGCGTCAATCATGGCCAGGCTCATGCGCTTGCTGGCCTGGTCGTGATGGGCTAGCAATTGAAGGCGCAATTTTTCGATGGCTGCGGCGTCGATGGTGGGCGCGGTGAACAAGGCTTGCGCTTGCTCGTGGAGCTTGCGGCCGGCTTCCATCTGGGTCTTCAAGTCGGCACGGGCGGACTCCATGATCTGCTTGATCTGGGCACGTTGCGCGTCAGTGGCATCCGCCGCGTCCAGCATATGCGTCATGCGGCCGGCCATCATGCCCGCATGGCCACCGCCCATTTCTTCCATGCCACCAGGGCCGCCGTGCCCGCCATGGGCTTGGGCCAGGGCAAACGTGCCGCTCACAGCCAGCATGGCGGCAATCAGACTGTGCTTCACAAAGGACTTCGATTTCAGGTTCAGCATGTTTCGCTCCGCGGTTCAATCGTTCAACAGGATGGAATGACTGAATCATCAGCGCCGGAAGTAACGCGCACATGCGCAAGCCGTAAAGTTCTGTGAAAGCCCCGAGGCCAGAATGCAAAAAGGGAAGCCCAGGGCCTCCCTTTTTCTTTGCCGCATCAGCCGCTCCAAGGGGCTGCACGGTCGCTTTACTTGATGGGCTTGAAGCGCATGCGCTTGGGGCGTGCGCCCTCTTCGCCCAGGCGCTTTTTCTTGTCGGCCTCGTATTCATGGAAGTTGCCGTCGAAGAAGAACCACTGCGAATTGCCTTCGCAAGCCAGGATGTGGGTGCAAATGCGGTCGAGGAACCAGCGATCATGGGAGATCACCATGGCGCTACCGGCGAATTCCAGCAGCGCCTCTTCCAGCGCGCGCAAGGTTTCCACGTCCAGGTCGTTGGAGGGTTCGTCCAGCATCAAGACGTTGCCGCCTTGGGCCAGCGTCTTGGCCAAGTGCAAGCGGCCGCGCTCACCACCCGACAGGCTGCCCACCAGCTTTTGCTGGTCATTGCCCTTGAAGTTGAAGCGGCCGAGATAGGCACGGCTGGGCATCACGAACTTGCCCACGGTGATGTTGTCCAAGCCGCCGGAGACGTCTTGCCACACAGTCTTGTCAGACTCCAGGCTGGCGCGACTCTGGTCGACAAAGGCCATCTTGGCCGTCTTGCCGATCTTGACGGTGCCGCTGTCCGGCTGTTCAACACCTTGCAGCATGCGGAACAGCGTGGACTTACCCGCGCCGTTAGGGCCAATGATGCCCACGATGGCGCCAGCCGGCACCTTGAAGCTCAGGTTGTCGATCAGCACACGGTCGCCGAAGCTCTTGCTGACGTTCTCGAACTCGAGCACCTCGTTACCCAGGCGCTCGGCCACAGGAATGAAGATTTCATTGGTGACATTGCGCTGCTGATACTCAACGTCGCTCAACTCTTCGAAGCGGGCCAGACGCGCCTTGCTCTTGGCTTGCCGGCCCTTGGCGTTAGAGCGCACCCACTTCAGCTCTTCCTTCATGGCCTTGGTGCGAGCGTCTTCGGTCTTCTGCTCGGTTTCCAGGCGGCGTTCCTTCTGGTCCAACCAGTCGGAGTAATTACCCTTCCAGGGGATGCCGTGGCCACGGTCCAGCTCCAAAATCCACTCGGCCGCGTTGTCCAGGAAGTAGCGATCGTGAGTGATGGCCACGACGGTCCCAGGGAAGCGCTGCAGGAACTGCTCCAGCCACTCCACCGACTCGGCGTCCAAGTGGTTGGTGGGCTCATCGAGCAGCAGCATGTCGGGCTTGCTCAGCAACAAGCGGCACAGGGCCACGCGACGCTTTTCACCGCCCGAAAGCACGCCGATGATGGCGTCCCAGGGTGGCAGGTTCAAGGCGTCAGCGGCCAGCTCCAGCTGCAAGTCAGTGTTTTCAGAACCAGCGGCGGCGATGATGGACTCCAGCTCACCTTGCTCGGCGGCCAGGGCGTCAAAGTCGGCGTCTTCTTCGGCATAAGCCGCGTAGACCTCATCCAGGCGCTTCTTGGCGGCCAACACGCCGCCAATGCCCTCTTCCACGGCTTCACGCACGGTTTGCGTCGGGTTGAGCTCGGGCTCCTGGGGCAGGTAGCCGATCTTGATGCCAGGCATGGCGATGGCTTCGCCTTCGTACTCTTTGTCCACGCCGGCCATGATCTTCAGCACGGTGGACTTGCCCGAGCCGTTGACACCCAGCACGCCGATCTTGGCGCCGGGGAAGAAGGACAGCGAGATGTCCTTGAGGATGTGGCGTTTCGGGGGGACCGTCTTGTTGAGACGGTTCATCGAATAGACGTATTGCGCCATGGCAGGTGCTTCCTGGAAAATGCAGTGTTGTTCTGGTTGCGGGTGAACGAGCCCCGCCGCGAGCTTTTTGAATTCGACGAACTCAGAGATTTCGCTGAGCATTTGCCAATGCCGCGAAGGCACAGCCAAAGCTCGAAGAGCGCTATTGTCGCAGTTTCGCGGCAGGCCGGGCCCCGCCGCCCATAAGTTCACGAAGATCGCGCCCCCGACAAACCCGCCTCGGCAGCGGGGAAGAGCCAGCAACGCTATACTGGCGCCTGTTGCCGCAGACACCAGTCATCTGCGGCATTCGTTTTTTCAAACCCCGCAGTACCTTGCAAAGTGCTCTCATCCAGCGCCGCAGCAAACCACCCATGCAGGCCCGAAGACTGGCGTTGAACAACGCAACGCGGCCCGGCTCAACCGCCTAGTCAGTTGGGGGCAGCGCCGCTCGCACTCCGAGCGCCCTGTTCCGCAAAGCAAAAAAATAGCAGTCAATGACATTTGAATCCCTGGGCCTGGCCGCCCCCCTGTTGAAGGCCATCGCCGACGCCGGCTACACCACCCCCACCCCCGTTCAAGCCCAAGCCATTCCCGCCGTTCTCAAGGGCGGCGACCTGATGGCTGGCGCGCAGACCGGCACCGGCAAGACCGCCGGTTTCACCCTGCCGATGCTGCATTTGCTCAGCACCGGCGCCCCAGTCACCAACAAGCGCGGCAAGCCCGCCATTCGGGCGCTCGTGTTGACCCCCACCCGCGAACTCGCGGCGCAGGTCGAAGAAAGCGTCAAGACCTACGGCAAGTACCTGCCGCTCAAAAGCATGGTGATGTTCGGCGGTGTGGGCATGCAGCCGCAGATCAACCGCCTGCGCGACGGCGTCGACATTTTGGTGGCCACCCCCGGCCGCTTGCTCGACCATGCACAGCAGGGCACGCTGGACCTGAGCCAGGTGCAAATCCTGGTGCTGGACGAAGCCGACCGCATGCTGGACATGGGCTTTGTGCACGACATCAAGAAAGTGCTGGCGCTGTTGCCGGCCAAGAAGCAGTCGCTCTTGTTCAGCGCCACCTTCAGCGATGACATCAAGAACCTGGCCGACCGCCTGCTGAACCAGCCTGCGCTGATCGAAGTGGCTCGCCGCAACCAGACCAATGAATCGATCGCCCAGAAGGTTCACCCCGTGGGCCGCGACCGCAAGAAAGAACTGCTGTCGCACCTGATCAAAGACGGCAACTGGCACCAAGTGCTGGTTTTCACCCGCATGAAGCACGGCGCCAACCGGCTGACCGATTACCTGAATGACCAGGGCATCAGCGCCATGGCCATCCACGGCAACAAGAGCCAAGGTGCCCGCACCAAGGCCTTGGCTGAATTCAAGAGCGGCGACCTGCAAGTGCTGGTGGCCACCGACATCGCGGCCCGCGGTATCGACATCGACCAATTGCCGCACGTCGTCAACTACGAGTTGCCCAACGTGCCAGAAGACTATGTGCACCGCATCGGCCGTACTGGCCGCGCTGGCGCGCAAGGCGAAGCCGTGTCCCTGGTCTGCGCCGATGAAAACGGCTTCCTGCGCGAGATCGAAAAGCTCATCAAGCGCGAGATCCCCAAGGAAATCGTGCCCGGCTTTGCCCCCGACCCGAATGAACGCGCCGAACCCATCGTCTTGGGCCGCATGATTTTGAACGGCAATGGCAGCCGCAGCAGCAGCGGTGGCCGTGGCAATGCACGCAGCGGTGGTGGCGGTGGCAACGGTGGTGGCCGACCGGGTGCAGGACGCCCATCCGGCGGCGGACGCCCCGGTGCACACGCGGGTCATGGCGGCCAGGGTGGCGAGCAACGCGCACCTCGGCAGGCTGCCCCTCAAGGCCAACGCCAATCGGCTCACGCTGAAGGCGGCCAGCGCTCCGGCGCTCCCCGTCCTGCCGGCAATGGCGGACGTGGTCACGGCGGAGGCAACGGCGGCGGTTTTGGCGGCGGCTCGCGCCTGACCAGCCCTAAGCGCTAAATTGAGCGCAATCGCCTGAACAGGCGGTTCGCCCAAAATCTGTGTCAATCCCCATAAAAATGCCCAGCCCGCAAGGCCTGGGCATTTTTTTCGACCCCAAAGTCCACTGGCCAATCATTGCCATTGATGGCCGCTGATGGCCGGCCTGGCGCCACATTCCGACGATAGAGTCATGCAGTGAAGACCCAGCCCATACGCCCAGCCTTGCACCCAACCGCCAACGAAGGCCCCGATGCGGCGGCCGTCGCAACCCGCCAGCGTGTATTTCTGGCCAGCGCCCACCTGCCCGAGCGCTGGGCAGACGCCTCTCGATTTGTCATTCTCGAAGCTGGCCTGGGCCTCGGTCATCACTTTCTTGCCGCCTGGCAGGCTTGGCGACAAGACCCCCACCGCTGCCAGCGTTTGGTCTTCATCAGCATCGAGAAGCACCCACCTCGCCAAGCCGATCTGGCGCGCGCGCTGAAAGACCACCCTTGGCCCGATTTGACTGGCCAACTCCTGGAAGCCTGGCCTCCGCTAACGCCAAATCTGCACAGGCTGAGCTTCGAGTCAAGTCAGGTGCAACTGCTGCTCTGTCTGGGCGATGTTCATGCGTGGCTGCGCGAATTGGTGGCCGAGGTGGACACCTTTCATCTGAACCCACCTGCGCCCGACGAAGCCGATACGGTATGGGACGCTCATGCCTTCAAAGCACTGGCTCGGCGAGCCGCGCCCGGCGCCACGCTCACCATCGGCGCCGACGCCAGTCCCGCTGCGCTGATGCACGCAGGCTTGTCGGCGGGGGGCTTCACGCTTGACGCTGAGCACAATTTGGCAAGTGACAGCGCGCTGTGCACGGCGCGGCATAAGCCCCGGCACCACGCCCAAAAGCCCGCCGGGCGACAAGCCTTGGCCCCCGCTGCAAAAACCGCGCTGATCATCGGCGGCGGGCTTGCAGGCAGCGCCTGCGCCTGGGCGCTGGCCCAGCACGGCATTCAATCGCAGGTCATCGATGCCAAAGCTGGCCCAGCGCAGTCGGCCTCAGGCAACCCGGGGGGCTTGTTTCACGGCACGCTCAATCCGGATGACGGCCTGCATGCCCGCTTCAACCGCGCCGCCGCCCTCGAAACACAACGCGTCCTGCGCAGCCTGGCGCCCCTGCCCTGGCTGCAACAAGGGCTGCTGCGGCTTGAAAGCAATCGCGATCTCGCCCAGATGCAAAGCTTGATCGAGCGACTGGGCCTCCCCCCTGACTACGTGCAGGCGCTGTCGGCAGCGCAGGCCTCCGCGCAGTGTGGCCTCACCTTGCAGCAGCCCGCCTGGCTCTACCCCGGCGGCGGCGCACTCCCCCCCAGCGGCTACGTTCGCGCCCTGCTTGAGGCGGCGAAGGCCGACACTTTGTTCAATGCCGACATCGCCCAAATCAGCCGTGACGGCGATCACTGGCAGGCTTGGGACGCGCAGGGAGAACGACTGGGCCAGGCCCCGCTGCTGGTGCTGGCAGGTGGTTTGGAAGGGCACGCTCTGCTTCAGGCACAAGCCGTCAACCTGAGCCCCATGCTGCTGCGCCTGCGCGGGCAACTGAGCCACCTGACACCCGCAGCAATTCGGCCGGCCTTGCCGGTTGCCGGCCTGGGCTATGCCATCGCCGATCGTGAACAAGGGCTGTGGTGCGGCGCGACCAACGATGCCGAACCCCTCTCACAGCCCCTGGACGCAAGCCTGCGCCCCGAAGACCATGCGCACAATCTGGCGCAGTGGTGGGCCTTGTCGGGTCAGAGGAATGCCGATGCACCGGCAAATCCCCCCATGCATGGACGTGTGGGCTGGAGACTGGCCACACCCGACCGCCTGCCCCTGGTGGGTGGATTGCCGCTGCCGGCCTACGACGGCCGCCGGGATCAGGCGCGCTTCATCCCGCGCCAAGCAGGCCTGGCGGTTTGCACGGCCCTGGGATCGCGGGGGATTGCCTGGGCCGCGCTGTGCGGCCAAGTGCTCGCCGCCCAAGTGACCGGGGCACCCTGCCCGATTGAATCATCACTGCTGGATGCCATCGATCCTGCTCGCTTTGCGGTGGTACGCAGTGATGCACGTTGACTCCCGATGAAGCACGCTGAAATAACGCTCAACTTCGACTGATAAAAGCCGATATCTGACGAACGCCTTCGGCTCAGCAAGCAGGTCACCGACACCCCCGCAGCGAACCCGTTGAAGCGTTTGAATTTCTCAGAAAGCTTTCTCTCATGTCGATTTCGTTGTTGTCTGGTCGCACCATTGGCCACCGTTTGGGCCTTGTGCTCAGCCTTGTTTTGTTGATATCTCTGGCTGGATCCGGACTTGGTTTTTGGGCACTCAAGCGCGTAGCCGAGGAGACAGAACGCACCTATCAAGTCAATTTGAGTGCAGAGCGGCTGGCCAGTGACTGGCACCGAAATGTGTCTGGCGGCGTCACGCGTGCCACTGCCATTGCGGTGGCTGAAGACAACTCTCTGGCCACCTACTTTGCGCCCATGGCAAAGGCATCAGCCGCGCAAACCTCTGAACTTCAAAAGCAGGTTGAAGCCCTGTTGGACACCCCCAGAGAGCGTGAACTGCTGAGCCAAATCAACACCGTGCGAACCGACTACATTCGAATGCGCGATGCCATTGCGGCGGCAAAAAAAGCGGGCGAATCCGACAAAGGTCGCAAAATTTTCGATGACGAATTTGCCCCCACGGCAAAACGCTATTTGGACGTACTGCGCCAACTGGTGGAAATGGAGCGGGAACAACTCGATACCAGCGCCAAGCTCAACAGCGCCACCAACGAGCGGGCCCGCCTGGGTTTACTTGCATTTGCGCTGTGCGCGCTGGTCACCGGTGCGGCCCTTGCCACCTGGCTCACAAGGTCAATCACCGGCCCTTTGAAAGAAGCCGCAAAAGCGGCACAGGCGATTGCACAATTTGATTTGCGCCAGCGGATCAGCGTGGGCAACAGTCAGGACGAAACCGGCCAGTTGCTCAACGCTCAACACACCATGCAACAGGAATTGACCCGCTTGGTGCGTGACTTACGCAACGCCACGGACAGCATCGGCACAGCCAGCCACGAAATTGCCACCGGCAATTTGGACCTATCCTCGCGTACGGAACAAACAGCCTCCAATCTGCAGGAGGCTGCTGCGTCCATGATTCAGCTGACAGGCACCGTCAAGCACACCGCCGAGGCAGCAGTCACCGCCAACCAGTTGGCAAGCTCCGCCTCCGAAGTTGCCAGGCGCGGCGGGGCCGTGGTGGCTCAAGTGGTCAGCACCATGGAAGAAATCAGCACCAGTTCCCGCCGCATCGGGGACATCATCGGCACGATCGACGGCATTGCATTTCAAACCAATATCCTGGCCCTGAATGCCGCCGTTGAAGCGGCGCGCGCGGGCGAACAAGGCCGCGGCTTTGCGGTGGTCGCTGCCGAAGTCCGCTCCCTGGCACAGCGTTCCGCCGAGGCAGCCAAAGAAATCAAGACCTTGATCAACGCCAGCGCCGAGCGTGTGGAGTCGGGCACCCATCTGGTTCAAGCGGCGGGCAGCACGATGGACGACATTGTGGCCAGTGTTCAGCGCGTGACGGACGTCATCGCCGAGATCAGCGCCGCTTCGCGCGAGCAAAGCGACGACATCAATCAGATCAATGCAGCGGTCAGCCAACTCGACCAAATGACGCAGCAAAATGCCGCGCTGGTCGAAGAATCTGCCGCCGCCGCAGAGAGCCTGCGGGATCAATCAGGCCGGCTGACGCAGGCGATCGGCGTGTTCAAGCTTTAAATCGAACGCTCAACGTCAAAAGACGCTGCCGACTTATTGCCCGAAAGCCAACGTCTTCACGCCGCTGGCAGTGCCCAGCAGACAGACACTGGCACGGTGACGGGCAAACACGCCCACGGTGACCACGCCGGGCCACTGATTCACTTCCGTTTCAAACGCCAGGGGGGCGGTGATCGTCAGGCCGCGCACGTCCAGAATGTGGCAGCTGTTGTCGGTCACCACGCCGGCGCGCAGCGTGGCCTCGGCACCCATGGCCGCAAAGCGGCGCGCAATTTGCGCAGCAGCCATGGGAATCACCTCCACGGGCAGCGGAAATTTGCCCAGGGCATCCACCAGCTTGCTCTCATCGGCAATACAAACAAACTGAGTCGCCAAGTCGGCCACGATCTTCTCGCGCGTCAGCGCGGCGCCGCCGCCCTTGATCATGTTTCCACCGTGATCGATCTCGTCAGCGCCGTCGATATAGACGCCCAAAGCAGTCACTTTGTCGGCGTCCAAAACGGCGATGCCCAGCGACTTCATGCGCTCAGTGGAGCGCACCGAGCTGCTCACGGCGCCTGCAATCTGAATTCCGCTGGAGGCCAGAGCGTCGATGAACTTGTCCACCGTGGAGCCCGTACCCACACCAATAACCGTACCGGGCTGCACATATTGAAGAGCCGCCTGGCCGACCAGGGTCTTGAGTTCGTCTTGAGTCATGATGAAGGGGATGAAGGGGATGGGAATGTCACCATTATCCCCAGTCCCAGGGCCCGCCCAAACATCCCGGCGTACCCAGGGGCTAATGCCTGAATCAAGCGGCATAGAACTTACCGTGGAAGCCGTAAGTGACCCAGTACGGCAACCAGACTTTGGCCAGCGGCCCGGCGCTCAGCGCCTGTGCGTCGAATACGCTGGCAAAGCTGCGTTGGCGCCGGGTGTCGTAACACAGGCCGAGCAGCCAACCCTCGCCCTCTTGCCGGCGGCCCGGTTTGGGGACCAGCACATGCTCCTCAACGACCACCTCCTTGCCGAAGCTGAATCGATCGCGCCGGCCGCTCTCAATGTCGACATGCAGCAAGCCATCAAAGCCCCAACGATCACCCAGGTCCACCGAACTTGGGTAGTAGACGTGCCGGTAGCGCTGTGCGACAAAGCGGGGGTCGACCGAAGGGAACTCCACCGCCTCGTCGCGGGACTGCAATTCGATGCGCCCGCTGGCCAGGTCAATGCGCATGAAGCGGGGCGTTGCGGGCACTTCCGAAGCGCCAGGGCGTTCACCGCGCATGATTTGGCGAAACACCTGATTGGCAGCTGGCAGGTCGCGATTTTGCACGTAGTCGAGATGCAATTGCTGGCCGTCATCCCAGGCATTGCCGAAGTGGAAGGCCATGCAGGCCGGAATCTCCAGCACCCGGCGTTGATTGAAGTCCGCCTTGTCGATCAGCAAGATCCGTGTCGCTTCCTGGGCCTGCCATCGCATCGCGCCCACCATGCTTTCGCCCGCTTTGAGTGCGGCCAGATCCAGTTCAATCGGCGGTAGCAAAAACACCAGACAGCGCTGAGACACCGCAAAGTCATGCACCATGGCGCAGGCGCTGGGCATCTCAAACACCGTGCTGCGCAAAACCTGACCCGCCGCCGAGAGCTGATACAGCGCCATGTGGTGGCCTGAGGTACCGAAATTCCACACCGTGCCATCGGCCTCAACCTTGGGGTGTGCGGAAAAAGGCATTCCGGCCAAATTCGGCGACCAAGTCTTCAGCCCGCGAGTGGCCAAAGTCTGCGGGTCCAACTCGTGCACGCTACCGCCCTCCCACAAGGCATAGAGTTTGTCGCCCTGCAGCAAGACGCTGGTGTTGGCGGTGTTCAAGCTGTCGGGCCCGCGTACCGGCATTCGAGCCGGAATGGCCGTGCCATACCCGGGCACCAAAAAGCGGCCCGCAGCACGCTCCGCCCGAAATTTTGCCGTCTGCACAAACCGGGCGCAATGGCTCACCCCCTGGTCGGTGAATCTCCAGGCCTGCACCAGGCCGTCGCCATCAAACCAATGCTGATAGCGTTCCCCGCCACGGGCCATCAGGCCAGGTCCGTTCTTGTAATACACCCCGCGCAAACCGACGGGCAAACGGCCTTCGACGACCAGATCCCGCGCATCCAACTCATCCACCGGCAAGCCAAAGAGAGGGGCCAATTCCGGCGCTTGGGTGAAGGCGCCTTGAGGACACGCATCGTGCACATCACACACATCACGCCCGTCGCCCTGAGCCCACGCGCCGGGCCATGCCGCCACAGCACCGAGGCCTGCGACGTGTTGCAGCCCCGCCTTGAGAAGATCACGTCGTTGCATCATCACCTCCGCCGCGCTCAGTTGAGTTGCACCGCGATGCGAGCGCCCTGGGTCACAGAGAACGCAGCCTTCTCAAAGCTCGGCGGGCCGAACATGCCGACCGCATTGTTGGAGAAGCCGTAGGGCTCGATCGGGAGGCCCATGGCGTTCATGTCCAAGCGGCCATTGCCATTTAAATCGTGCGTGACATTCAGCGCGAGAACGCCCTCCGGCAAGTCGTGCAGCTGGATCAATAGCGTGCCGTTTTTTTGTTCCGCAGCGTCAGCACGGGCCACAAGCACCGGGCGGCGCAGCCAATCTTTCGTCTCGGCAAAAACCGCGACAAGAATCTGTCCCTCGTTCGCAGAGATGCCTTGCACCTCCAAGGTCATGTCTGCGGCCTGGGCTGCTTGGGCCCCCAGCAGCGCGCCCATCAGGGGCAGCATCAGGGCGAGTCTGTATGTTCGTGTCATCGCTTGTCTCCATTTGACGTTGCAATGACTGAACTCTAGGCAGCGCGGCACTCGCGCCCCACCCCGGTGCGACAGACGCGCCGTTGGCGGGCGCCAAACCAGGTTCAGGCGGCGCCAGCAGCCTGAACCGAAGGGAGCCGGCAATCGATGCGCCGGGGCCCGGTCAGCCTGACTAGCGCTGTCGGCGCGCCCGCACCGCAGCCGCCAAGCTGCGCAGCAGCGGCTCGGTCTGGCTCCATCCCAGGCAGGCATCGGTAATGGACACCCCCGGCAGCAAATCAGCCTTGGTCTGACCCGCAGCAAGGTCTTGGCGGCCCGGTTGCAGGTGGCTCTCGATCATCACCCCGGTGATGCGTGAATCGCCACCGGCGATTTGCGTCGCAACGTCTTGGCCAACCTCAATTTGCCGCTCGAACTTTTTACTGGAATTGGCGTGAGAAAAATCCACCATGACCTGCTCACGCAGGCCCGCGCTGCGCATAGCAGCGCAGGCAGCCTCGACGGAGGCCGCATCGTAATTCGGCGCCTTGCCGCCCCGCAAAATGATGTGGCAATCGTCGTTGCCGCGCGTCTCGAAAATCGCGGCAGCCCCCATCTTGGTCATGCCCATGAAGGCGTGGCTGGCGCTGGCTGCCAAGACAGCGTCGCTGGCCACTTTGATACCGCCGTCGGTGCCATTTTTGAAGCCCACGGGGCAGCTCATGCCGGAGGCGAGTTGCCGGTGGCTCTGGCTCTCTGTGGTGCGGGCGCCGATGGCCCCCCAAGCGATCAGATCGGAGATGTATTGCGGCGACAGCAAATCCAAGAATTCGGTGCCCGCGGGCAAGCCAAGACTGGTCACCTCAAGCAACAATTTGCGCGCCAGACGCAAACCTTCGTTCATGTGGAAACTGCCGTCGATTCGCGGATCGTTGATATAGCCTTTCCAACCGACGGTAGTACGGGGCTTCTCGAAATAGACCCGCATCACCAGCAACAAATCTTGCTTGAGTTCATCGTCCAACGACTTGAGCAGGCGGGCGTAATCCATGGCCTGATCATGATCGTGGATCGAACACGGTCCGACCACCACAAGCAGGCGGTCATCCTGCCCATGCAAGACTGCCGAAATGTCGCGGCGTGCACGTTCCACCAACTCCAGGGCGGCATCGGGCGGGGGCAGTTCATCCAGCAGCAATGCGGGCGAAATCAAGGGGCGCACAGCGCCAATCCGGGTGTCGTCGGTGCGGGTGGTGTCGCGGGTTTCATCGCGCGAACCGACTTCACGGTCGCGGCGGGGATCATCCAAGGGTTGCATGCCAAGTCTCCTGTTTCCGCGACATTATCAATGCCGACACAAGCAAGGGGCTGACGCCACGCCCTGATACTTTACGCCCCACCCTCCGCATCGGCTTGCAAACCGCTCAGCGCCTCAGCCAACTGGATGATGTGCCCCACATGGACCTCGATTCGCGGTGCCGCCGCCGCCAGCCACTCTCGCGCACGCAGATCGCTATCGCGCATCAGGTTTTCGCCGTCCAACGCCAGGGCCGCCAGATCTTTGGCGCCCAGGGTCGCCGCCATGCCTTTGAAGGTATGAATCTGCAAAACCGCGCTCTCCCAATCGTTGGCCACCAGCAGAGCGCCCAGCGTCGCGGGCAATGTCGCCGCGCTGGCGGCGAAGGAGCGTGCGAATCGCTGATACATATCCGTCCGGCCCATGAACCGGTCCATGGCGTCCTGCGCATCAATGCCCTGCGCGGCAACTTCCGTCAACAAGGACGCAGGGACTTTGAGCGTCGGCAATTCGAAGAACTCTTCCACAGGTGTTTCCTTGGCGGTGAGACGCTGAATCACGCGGGCCAAATGTTCGATCTCAAAGGGCTTGCCAACATGCGAGTCCATGCCAGCGCCCAGGCATTCGTCCCGGTCGGCTTCCGTGGCGCTGGCCGACATGGCCAGAATAGGCACACGCAAATTCAACTCTCGGCGAATGATGCGCGTTGCCGTGAGCCCATCCATGACGGGCATCTGAACATCCATCAAGATGGCATCAAATCCTGCCGGGTCCCGCTGCAGCAACTCGACCGCCTCCCGACCATCAGACGCCAGCTTCACCCAAGCGCCCATATCTTCTAACAATTCTTTCGCGACCTGCTGATTGTCAAGGTTATCTTCAACCACCAGCAAGCGCAGCTCTTTCAGCAATTGTTCAGTCGACGGCAGCTGCTGGAGGACGGCACCACCGCCCGCCTCGCCCAACACACCCGCAACGGCCTCACGCAACATCAACGCCGTTGCCGGTTTGGACAAATACCCGCTCACCAGTGACGAGCCGGACTCGTCGCGGTGCGCCAACTCTTCCCGACCATGGGCCGTCACCATCATCAAGATCGGCACATCACCCAAAGCCCGGTTGGCTCGCAGGGCCCGCGCCGTCTCCAGACCATCCATGCCCGCCATATCCCAATCCAGCAGTACCGCGTCGTAACGGGCGCCTTTTTGCGCGAGCGAACTCAAGCTCGCACACAAGGCATTGCCACTGGCGAAACTCTCAACCTGCCAGCCCAGGCCGCCACCAAGCTTGCTGATCAGTTCACGGGCAAGCGGCTGATCGTCCACCACCAACAGCCTCAGTGGCGCAGCCGCCAAAGCATCTTCCGACTGCGCAGCCTGATGTACATCAGCCCCATTGCTGTCGCTGAGTTGGCTGCTTGCATTGGCTGTGCCGAGGGTGCCAGGTATGGCGATCGTCAACTCAAACGAAAAAACGCTTCCCTGCCCCGGGCAACTTTCAAGCTGCAACTGGCCGCCCATCAAAGCCACCAGACTTTGACTGATGACCAAGCCCAAGCCAGTGCCCCCGAAGCGGCGGGTGGTGCCGGCTTCCGCCTGTGTGAATCCGGAAAAAATCTTCTCCTGATGCGCTTGCGCGATACCGATGCCGGTGTCGCGTACCGCAAATTTCAACTGCACGGCATCCGCGCTCACGGTAAGAACCTTGACGCTCACCACCACCTCCCCTTGATCGGTGAACTTGATGGCGTTGCCAGCCAGATTGACCAACACTTGCTGCAAGCGCAGGGCGTCCAGCATCAACAAATGAGGCAAGGCGGCATCCATGTCAAACAGGAGTTCAACCGGCTTGGCGCCAACGTAGGCTGACAAAATGACGCTCAAATCACCAAACACCTGATCAAGCACAACAGGCTGGAGGTCCAGTGTCATCTTGCCCGCCTCGATCTTAGAGAAATCGAGAATGTCATTGAGCAAGCCCAACAATGAGCGCGCCGCGCCGCGGGTCTTGGTGACGTAGTCATGCTGACGTGCCGTCAATTCGGTTCGCTGCAATAACTTGAGCATGCCCAGGATGGCATTCATGGGTGTACGGATTTCATGGCTCATATTGGCCAGGAATTGGCTCTTGGACTGAGACGCTGCTTCAGCCTCCCGCTTGGCCGACATCAGTTCAGTGATGTCATGGAAACTGGCCACCAGTCCGACCACGTCATCGTGCACCCGCTGCACGCGGGCACGCCGCTCAAACAACTTGCCCGACTTCAGTTTGACAATGGCAAACCCCTCAACACCCTCGTCTCGCGCGGTTGAATCAACATCCGGCAACACGGGCTCTTGCCCATCCACCTGCGCTTGCAACCAAGCTTTAATGGCATCGCTGTCGCCCAGCATGACCGACTCGGGAATGCCCCACATGGTGCTGAACTGACGATTCATATTGGCGATCTGACCGGCCACATCTAGCACCAAAATGCCGTCCCAAATCGACTCCAGCGTAGCTTGTAGCTGGGATGACATCTGTTCAAGCTTGGTCTCGGCCCGGCGCAGGCTTTCACCATCCCGAACCCTGAGCACCAGCAAATCGCCGTCGTCCGAGCGCAAGCGCCGGATGGTCTTCACCACCGAAATGGCCAGTCCGTCCCCCCCCACGTACATACTTTCTGCGTCGTCGATGTCCGCTTCACCGCCCCGCTGAACGTCCTCCCAATAAAAGATATCAGCCAAACCGCTTTCCACATCGGTGATGGCCCGCCCAATCAACGGCACCGCCTCATAGCCCAACATCACCTCGGCTTGCCGGTTGGCCGCCACAATGCATAGGGAGGTTGGGTCAACCACCAAAAGCATCTCGGCGGTCTGATCCCGCATGACACGGTCGAGCGTGGCGGCATCCCAACTCATGCGCCAGCCCCCGCGTCGAAGTAGTAATTCACCCGTTTGCGCGGTGCCAGATACTCATAGACCGACTGTGGCAACTGGCTCGGCTTGTAAGCCTTGGTGATGTTGATGTCGGGCTCCTCGTCCAAGTCGAGCATCATGGCTTCGCTCTTGGGGACACCCGCGTCATAAACAATGACCGTAGGTCGCAAGGGACGCTTTGAATTGACGCGCACCACCAACCCAATGGCGTCGTTGGAGAGTCCCACCAAGGTTCCCGGTGGATACACGCCCATGAACTTGATGAAGGCTTGCAAGAAACGAACATCGAACTGGCTGCGTTGCTGGGCAAACATGGATGACAAAGCCATGTGCGGCGTCATTGCATTGGCGACCTGAACCGGATTGCACAAATTGTCATAGGCGTTGATCACACAAACCAGGCGGGCCAACGGATCAATCGCGTCGCCTTTCAGCCGCTTGGGATAGCCCGAGCCGTCATACAACTCATGATGCTGAGCCACGATATTGGCAACAGACACCGGCAGGCCAATTTTTCGAGCCAGATCAAACCCATATTGAGTGTGCAGTTCCCGGAATTCACGCTCAGCCTTCGTGAGCGGCCCCGTGGCATGGAGGATGCGGTCCGGCACATCATTCAGGCCGATGTCATGAAAGATCGAAGCCGATCCCACCAGTTTGATCAACTCGGCTGGCATGTTCATTTCTTTGCCCAACACCATGGCCAGCACCGACACGTTGAGCGAATGGAGATAGACATCTTCGTTCCCCGGCTTGTCGGCCATGACTTGAATGGCAAGATCAGGCGCTCCCAGCAACTCATCCACCATGCCCGCAATCAATTGAGCCGTGTCAGCCATGGCTTGCTGAGGCTGCGCGTAAATCGATTTATTGACTCCTTTGATCACAGCGGCGGCGTTGGCAAACGCACGTTCGACTTTTTCAATCTTCTGCCGATGCTCCGCTTGCTTTCGAATGCGCTCTTCCTTGACCGCCATCAACCGCGCCAATTCCGCCTTGGCCGCCTCACTTTCTTGTGTAGGCACCTGTGGCACCGCGGCAGCCCCCGAAATTTCAGATTTCGCCAGCGGCTTGATATCACTGCGCGCCGGGTCCCAACGAACAAGCCCCAGGCCCAAACCCTGGATCGTGGCCAGTTGCTCTTCGGTGCGGATTTTGAAATTGTTGAAGTTGAAGGGATGGTGCATCCAGCCGACATCGAGATAGACATACACGCCTACCCGCAATTGATCGACAGAGATTTGATTGGCAACTTCGTTCGACATATTGGTTTGACGTTGCGTGTTGTGCTCACATCAAAAGAGAGGCCGGCGAGGTGATGGCGGGCACCTCTATTGTGGGTAGCAACACGCTCACCGTTGTCCCCTGCCCGACTTGACTTTCAAGCTTCAGCTGCCCCCCATGCAACTCGACAATCTCCTTGACGATACTCATGCCCAGGCCGGTGCCCGGAATCGCGCCCGATTTGTCGGCGCGATAAAAGCGTTCGGTCACATGTGAAAGCTCCTCCGCGCTCATGCCAATTCCATGGTCTTGAATCGACAGGCAAACTTGCCCTGGCTCAGGCCACTCAATGCGCAAGACCACGCTCCCGCCTTCGGGAGAGTACTTGTAGGCATTTGAGAGAAGATTCCGCAAGGTTTGCTGCATCTTGCCTCGGTCCACACGCACGCAGCAATCGTCGCCATCAAGCTGAAGCTGCGGTGCAGGCCGACCGTCAGGTGGGCGGAAGTCGCCCACCGTCTGCCGCACGAAGTCGATCAGGTCCACATCAACCAGCACGAAATCAGCGCCGCGACGGGCTTCAATACGTGACAGATCCAGCAACTCATCAAGGATGGCGTTCATGGCAACGCTTTGCCGATGGATACGCCCCAGCATGTCTTGAAGCCGCCCTGGGCTTGGCGTGCGCATCATGAGCAACTCGGTGAAGCCATGAATGCTGGTCATCGGCGTGCGCAACTCGTGCGCCGCCGTCGACAAGAACTCGCTCTTCATGCGGTCCACCTCGAAATGGTGGGTGATATCACGCACATGCAGCACCTGCGAAACCTCGTGGCCCTCGCCTCGGTGAAGTGCCAATTCCAGAATACGCATCGGCGGCCCGGCCACCGTCACCTGCGCCACCGCCCGCGTCAAATCAACAAAATGGAAGGGCCTGGCGGCGCGCTGCGACTGCTTGCCAGCGATAAGCGCCTCAACCGTCTTTTCGTCATGCGTCAACAGAGCCTGACCGCCGATGCCCGTCAATTTCTCGAATGCGGGGCTGACAAACTGCACCCGGCGTTGATCGTCAAAAGACACAAATCCGTCCGGACTTAGGCTAAAAATCGCGTTAAGTTGGCTCGCCTGCGCCTGCAGGCGATCGACCAGATCAGCAACAAGGCACGATAGGTACTCAATCTCAGAGGCCTGATCAGCAGAGTCTCGGTCCGCCTTCAAAAGTATGGCGGCTTCCGCGCCCTCCAACACCTGGCGCATAGACGCCATAGCGTTCGAGCGCGCAGCTAACTCGCTTCTCAAGCGGTCTTCGAGTTGCTGTTGATCGGTCACATCGCGCAGGGCAAGTACCCACCCGGCTGAATGACCGTCGTCGGACAGCACCACGGCCAAACTGGCTTCAAGAACTTGCAACGCCCGCCGGGAGGACGAGGACTGCACGCGCCGACCGCGCCAGGGCCCCATCAGGCGCCCATCGTCCAGCAATGAAGGCAGCAAGGCGCTGAGGGGCTGCCCCAAAATCTCCGCGCTGGTCTTTTCCAGCATGCGACACAAGATCGGGTTGGCGAGCACCACACAGCCATCCAGATTGACGGTGGCCACACCATCCGCAATCGCATCCAGCGTCACGGCAGCCTGTGCACGCTCAACCTGCAAGGACACAGCCGCCTTGTTCAATATCTCAAAAGTCTGGCGGAATTCAAGCGGCGCGGCCTCATCAATCACATGACTCAGATGCCCGCCAGCTTGCCCAAGCTCTTCGCCGAAGGCCTGAATGCGGCCCAAATTCCCCAGCCAATGCTTCAACGGAAACCAGACAAGAATCACACCGCTGCACAAACCGACAAAGGCCAGCACCATGGCGAACAAAGTCTCACGCCAGATGTCTGCGGCGATCCGTTCAACCCCGAAGGTCAAACGCAGCACGCCGTAATCTTTGCCCCCCACCACCACCGTGGCGTTGGCCTCGTCCAATCGATTCCGAAAACGCTCAATCAGCCAGGCCGGCGCTTCAACCCCCAACCTCTCGTTGGACTTGACCTCCAACAACGCGCCCTTGATGTCGATGAAACGAGCTCGGTTGAAAATCGGCACAGTAACCAAACGATTCAAGCTGCGCTGAATGCTGTCGTAATCCCCAATCACAGCGGAGTCTGAAATGGCTGGAGTGACCACCGCGAGAATCGCCTCGGCCTCTTCTCCCGCCTGATCCAACGTGGTATTTGCGATGTGCGCGACGAACAGGCCAAACCCCACGCCAACGAACAAAAGCATGGCCGAGGAATACAGCAAAAAGACACGTGCGACGAGTGTCTTGGGAAGCAGCCTGCTCAAATTCATGGCGCTGGCCCCCCCAGACTTCAGCGCACCTGCACGGGCGCGGTCTGATAAAACCGGCGATAAGACGCGTAGTCTTTGCTGTCTGCCGCGATGAAGTGGATATCTGGCGCCAAGCCGATCAATTGATTGACCTGCGCCAGAATCGCCCGGCCATGGGGGTCTTTTTGCATCCCCAAAAATGCACGTGCCACGGCTTCAACCTCCTTTTCAGGGACTTTGGAAGATGCCATCAATGCCAAGTCAAACATGGGCTCTGACGACCACAGCACGCGAAAGTACTTGTTCTCCCGCTTGGTGTAGGCCTCAACCAATTGAGAATTTGCCCCCACCGCCGTGACCTTACCACTGATCAATTGCGCAAATGCGCCGTCCATATTGCCGCCAAAAACCGGGCGCGCATTGATTTTTTGATTCAATAAATAGCCATAAGGCAGTTTGTAAGCAAGAAATGCCTCAGGCCCCGGAAAGCCGATATCCTTACCCTCCAACTCGGCAACATTGCTGATAGGCGAGTCAGCCAAAACCACCAACTGACCACGCACCGCTGGGGTATTGCGCCGCCCAAACACTTTCCAACCCAAAGCCTCTCTGTCGGGGCTGAATAAGTGGTTGGAAAAAACAAATTCCACCTCCTGAGCGAGCACATAACTCGTGGTATCGGCCGAGGTTCTTCCAATTTTTAAACTCAGCTTGACGCCACTTTTTTCAGAGACATAAGCCACTATTGGATTCCAATAGGCCGCCGCAGTCGATATATTCGACTGGTTGACCGGAGAAAAACGATACTCAGCCGCGGCAACCGCCGTCACCGTGAGCCACCCGCAGAACAAACCCACGACGGCGCGCAAAAGCACCCAACCTGCGCGGAGTTTCTGCCCCGTTTCACACCGATGATTCATGGTTGAAGCCTCCCTGTCGATGCGGGCATCTGCGGACATATTTAGATGAGATTGACGCCAAAATTTTGGGCGCACCGGAGATCCGCAGCCTTGAATTTTCAAAAAAAATCGACACTGGCAGCCCCCGCTCCCACTGCCGTTGCAACAGTCGGGCCAGTGAGGTTCATCGACCGCTGCTCTTGAGCACGCGCCACAGCCTGCTGCGCCTCATCCCGGATTCGCTCAACGGCGTCATCGTCCCCTAAGCGGAAAGCGCTGAGCACTTCGGCCAATTTGGCGGCCTGGATCTGCAACTCGTAGGCCATTTCTCCAGAACGCTCCGCCACATGGACATTTTGTTGGGTGACCAAGCCCAGTTCACGAACCGAGGAGGTGATCACGTCAATCCCCTGAGCATGTTCGGACGAGTCCGCAGTCAGATTTTCAAACACCTGGCCCACCTGCTTCACAGAGGCCACCAACTCGCCCATGGCCTTGCCGGCATCATCAGCCAAACGAGTTCCTCGCTCAACGCTTGCAACGGAGGCACCGATCAGTCCCTTGATTTCACGTGCGGCTTCCGATGAGCGCTTGGCCAGTGAACGCACTTCAGAGGCCACCACTGCAAAACCCCGGCCTTGCTCCCCCGCACGTGCCGCTTCAACGGCCGCATTGAGCGCCAAAATATTGGTCTGAAACGCGATGCTGTCGATCACGCCGATGATGTCGGTGATGCGGCGAGAGGACCCGTCAATCTCCTGCATGGCGCTGACCATCTGGCTCACCACGTCGCCACCACGGTTGGCCAAAACGGAGGCTGAATTCGCGTACTCCCGGGCCTCGCGTGACGCGCGGGCGCTTTCTTGAACAATCACGTTGATCTGCTCCAGACTCATGGCCGAATCAGCCAGGCCTTGGTGGGTGGTGTCGGTACGCGACTTGAGCTCCGCGCTGCTGCCAGACATTTCCTGTGCCGCCGAATGCACGCTGAAAATAACTTCTCGCACCTGTTTCAGCGTGTTTGCCATGCGAATTTGCACATCTTTCAGACGTGTGGCGCCGTTTGATTGAACACGGATGGCATCCATATGCAAGCGCACAGGCCCATCTTTGCCCATGGCGCGCACCAAAAACTCCATCTCGAAACTATCTTGGGTACGCTTGGCCTGCCTGACGCAATAGGCCGCCATCAGCGCGGTCAAAAAACTGACCATGACGACATCGCTGAGCGCATTGGACATCAGCACCTTCTGCGATGTCAGCGCCATACCACCGCCATCCCACCAGCCCTGAAACGCCAATCGGGAGCCGATAAACAACAACCCGGCGAAAACCACCGGCCGCCAATTTTCATAGAGCAGTAGCACGCACAGGCTGACGAACATTCCTTCGTGCGCCACAAAATTTCCGGGATCCAAGTAGACCTCCAAATTACCGGAAACCCCCAACATGGCAGTCAAGATCAGCGCATTCCAAGGGCCGGGCAACCGTTTCCAAAGCAAACCTATCGCGATAACCACCAAAATTGCCACGGCCATGAGCGCGGTACTCAAGTGCGCAGTCGTCCAGCCGAGAACAAGCGCATAGACACACTGCATACCCAGTAAGGCAACAACCAAGCGATCTGCTTCGATGGACGACTGGTCGGACCAAGGCGTTTTGATCATCAAGGCGCTCCAAAATTTGAACTGAGACTGCGATATTGCGATTTCGGCCATGCCGCCCAAAAATTCAGTATCTTGTAGTTAGGTTTATCCATAGTACTATTTCGCATCTGCATCAAAGTAGAACGAAAACACCATGAAAAAGATCTTGATTGTCGAAGATCAGTCCGAAATTCGAGAGCTCATCAAAGTGACGCTGGAGTTCGAAGACTACGAGATCTACGAAGCCTCCAACGGTCCGGACGCGCTGGCCAGCGCCAAACGCGTCACGCCCGATTTGATTCTGCTCGACGTGATGATGCCCGGTGGCATGGATGGCACTGAAGTCTGCAAACAGGTCAAGAGCGATTCGAGGCTGAGCCGCACACGCGTGATCATGTTGTCTGCCAAAAGCCAGGTGGCCGACAAAGCGGCAGGCGTGTCTGCCGGGGCGGACTCTTACCTGACCAAGCCGTTCAGCCCAATGGAATTGCTGAAATCGATCAAAAAAGTGCTGCGCTGATCCATTTGCCACCGTCCGTCCATACAAAAGGCGCCGCCAAAGTATTGGGGAAGCTCCGTCCGGTGATTTTTCTTGGACCATGCGCGCCATCCTGACTTGTCAGACCGACACGGCCGAGAGTTCCATCAACACCTGTGGCATGTTCTGCAATGCCACGCTGCGCTCCGCTGCCCCCATTTCCATGGCGACCCGTGGCATGCCGTAGACCACACTGCTGCTTTCGTCCTGAGCCAGCGTTCGGGCTCCGGACTGCCGCATCGCCAACAAGCCGCGTGCGCCATCGTCCCCCATGCCCGTGAGCACGATGCCGACGGCGTTCTTGCCCGCGCAGTGCGCAACCGAACGGAACAACACATCGACAGACGGACGATGGTGGTTGACCAAGGGGCCGTCACGAATTTCAACCACGTACTGCGCACCACTCCGCTTCAGTTGCATATGGCGTCCACCCGGTGCGATCAAAACCCGCCCGTTGATGACCCGGTCGCCATCTTTCGCCTCCAAGACCTCGAACTCGGTCATCTGGTTCAAGCGCGAGGCGAAGGCGCTGGTGAAACGCTCCGGCATATGCTGTACGAGCACGATACCCGGGGCCGTGCGAGGCAGATTGGCCAACAAGCTTTCAATCGTCTGCACCCCCCCTGTCGAACTGCCAATCGCGATCACGCGGTCTGTTGTGATCGCCATGGCCCCGGGCGGCGCGGCCAGCAAGCCAGGCATCGAGGACTGTCGGGGCGCCAAAGCAGAACGCGACAACGCTTGCCCTCCCGCACCCGCACCCGCACCCGCACCTGCACCTGCACCAGCCCCCAGCTCCGCACCCACCGGGCGGATCAAACGACTGGCGGCCTGAACATTGGCCCGCGCGGCAGAACGCACGGCAGCCACCAGACCGTTGCCTTCATCTTCAAGAAAATCACGCAAGCCCAACTTGGGCTTCGTGACAAAGCCCACGGCTCCGGCCGACATGGCTTCCATCGTGGTCTGACAACCCGCCTCGGTAAGCGTGGAGCACATCACCACAGGCAGTGGGTGGCTGCTCATGATTTGGCGCAAAAAACTCAAGCCGTCCATCCGAGGCATTTCAACGTCCAGCACCACCACATCTGGCCAATCCGCTTCCAGCTTGGGCCAGGCGAACAGCGGATCACTGGCAGTGATGGTGACCTTCATGCCTGCTTTCTCAAGCAAGGCCGCCAAGTGTTTACGCACCACCGCCGAATCATCAATCAAGGCAACACGTATGGAATTTGTCATGTCCTCAACATTTTCTGTACGTTATTTTTTTCCTGACTGAGCCGGCTGACCGCGCTTCACCCCAACCAGGCCCGTTCTCAAGTCCATGCTGACGTGCCGGGGAACGTTGTCGCCCACGTCCACCCCGTCCAGTTGAAAACCATGCTGATCGATCAGGCGCCAAGCCTGCTCGATATTGCGCTCGCCTACATTGAATTTCACTTTAAGGGCGTCCGGGATCGTGTCTGCTCCCCCATATAGATGAGCAATAAAGTCACTCGACTTCGCGCCAGAGTTTTGCAGGGCAGACACCAGCGTTTGCACCGCCTCGTCGCCATAGCGGCCGTCCAGCGGTTCATCGAAATCACGGCGCAAACGACTGGGCAACAAGTAGTGGCACATGCCACCAACATTCAGTTTGGGGTGCCACAGTGTCAAGGCAACACAAGACCCCAGCAGCGTCTTCAATTGAACATCTTTGCCAAAGTGCAACTGTCCAGGCAGCAGTTGGATCACGGGGCCGGGACCACTTTTCCAACCCACCGTGGCAGAAGGCAAAGAAAATTTATCAGGCATGTTGATAAATCGCCGGCGCGGCAGCGCGCAAAGGCAACCCCAACCCAGACAAAGATTCCGCGTGTCCCGTGTACAAGACTCCCTCTGGCTTAAGCTGAGTCAGTACATTGCGAATGATCTGCACTTTGGCATCGCCTTCAAAGTAGATCAAAACATTGCGCAAAAAAATAACGTCAAACATCGGCAGCTTCGGCAAGGTGTGCAGCAAATTGGCGCACTGAAACTCGACACGCTGCCGCAAAGACCTTTCGATGAGCAGTTGTCCTTCATAAGCACCCTCCCCGCGCAGACAGAACTTTTTCAGATAGGGTGCCGGAACATTACGGGCACGCTCCATGGAATATAGACCTTGCCGTGCCGTTTCCACCACGCTGGTGGAAAGGTCGGTGCCGTAAACCCGCCAGGGAATATTCCCCAATTGATCCGCCAGCAACATGGCAATGCTGTAGGCCTCTTCCCCCGAAGATGAGGCTGCGCTCCAGACCACCATCCCTTCTCTGTTCACGGCCTGGGCCTGTGAAATTCGACGGGTCAAATCGTCAAAATGCGCAGGCTCTCGAAAGAAATAGGTTTCGTTGGTTGTGAGCTTGTCAATCAGCATCACCTCAACATGCTTGGGCAACTGCCCTCTGACGAGAACATCGACGAACCGATCCAGATCCGCAATCCCGCTATCAAGCGCCAAGCGTTGAAGCCGACTGACCACCAAGGCTCGCTTTGATTCCGTCAGGCGTATGCCAGATACCTTGTAGAAGTGCTCGGTAACGGCCAAAAATGACGGGTCAGAAAGTCCTGCCATGATCGATTTGCCCGCCTATTGCCTGTTGGTTGATCTTTGTTCGCCGAACTGACCCGCACAGGAACGAATCTCACAACAACACCGTCGCCAAACAATCGCTGGGGACACCTATTGCCGACGACTCAATCTCTGCCAACAAGCTTACATCAGATGCGCTTAAGTAAGGCATTAGATAGTTGACACCGATGCATATTTGAAAGCTAATCAGGCACAAGAAAAGCGATAAGCCAAGACTTGGTAAACCGCTTCATCCGCCGTTCGAAGCCGTTTTGGCATTGCTGCCAGGGGACAAGATTGATGCGTGAGCGCAGGGACAACCGTGAGATTCAAGCACCGCGCCGACGGCGCATGTTGGCGGTCGCCGATTGGCGCCTGCTGACGACTGGTTTCATGGTCGCCGCGCTGTTACTCATGCTCTGGCGAGGCGAATGGGTGGGCATGTGTAGCCTGGGTGCGATAGTCTGGCTGATGAAGCGGACTGCCGTGCGCGCCCCCTCTCCACCCGCCATTTACTCGGCCAACAAACCCGTCAACGCCGGCGACTCAACTCCATCCCCAAATGCCGAAACCTGCCGCTCTTCAATCGACGGCAGCCTATTGATGCTGGAGAAAATTGCTCCAGTCTGGTTGAACCAGTTCGACGCCATGAATCAGGTGCTGCAGTTCGGCTCGCATGAGTTGCTGAGCAGCGTTTCCAGCTTGGATGAAGGGGTCACTCAGATCAAACACCGTCTCGTGGCGCCTGCCACCGAAGCGGACAACGAGACCTTGACCGAACTTGCGAACCAACTCGAACCCCACTGCATGCAGGCGATGCACGCCTTGCAGTTTGGCGATCGTCTGAGCCAAATGCTCCTGGTGCTCAAAAGTGACGTTCAGCGCTATCTCCAACAAGCCCCTGCAATGACGCACTGCGGCCCAGCCGATGCTGAACAATGGCTTGACGAGTTGTCCGCACGCTACACCACCGAAGAACAACGGCAAGCACATGCAGGGGAATTGAAGGCTCCTAACCCCGAGACTGTTGACTTTTTTTAGCCATCGATAGCACCGCTTAAATAACAAGTTACTTAACCAGTTATAGCAACTCGTTGCACAGCAATTTTTTGCTGATCATTTTGAATATTCAAAAACAGGGATAGAGGTAGCCATGAGTAAAACCATTTTGGTCGTCGATGACTCCAGCAGCTTTCGCATGGTGGTCAAGTTGGCGCTGCAAAAAGCCGGTTACACCGTGATTGAGGCCGCGGACGGTCAAGACGCGCTAACAAAGCTCAATGGGACCAAGGTCAATCTGATCGTGTGTGACGTCAATATGCCGAACATGGACGGGCTGACCTTCCTAAAGCAGATCAAATCGATGGCGGCCTACAAATTCACACCCGTGATCATGCTGACCACCGAGTCACAGGAGGCAAAAAAGGCCGAGGGGCGTGCCGCCGGTGCCAGAGCCTGGGTCACCAAGCCCTTTCAACCCGCGCAACTGGTGGATGCGGTCAATCGTTTGTGCGTCTGATCGCCACTCATCATGGACACGCAGATGGGCAGCGACACCACCTCCACGGTGTGGAAGCTGGGGGGGGAATTGACAGTAACTGCCGCAGCTGAAACACAGCTTCGGTGGCTGGAGCAATTGGCAACCCTCAGGGGTCCTCTTGCGCTGGATCTGAGCGCCGTGGAGGACATTGACAGCGCCGGCCTTCAGTTGCTGGTTGCGCTGCGCCACAGCGTGGGGGCATTGGGGTACGGCCTGACTCTTGAAGCCATCAGCCCTACCGTTCAGTCCGCATTGGATTGTTATGGCTTGACTGGCGAAATGACCGCACTCCACGCACCGGCTCAAAGCCCCGTCGAAGGGAGCATTCATGTCAATGAGTGACGACGATGCAGAAATACTGGCCACGGCCAGGGCAGGTTTCATTGACGAAGCGCAGGACATGCTTCGCCAGTTCGAAGAAGCCATGCTGGCCCTGGAGGATGCGCCCGAGGATGCGGAACAGCTCAATGCAGCTTTTCGGGCGGCGCACACGATCAAAGGCACGGCTGGGCTGTTCGGCTTTGATCGGGTCGTCACCTTTACCCATGAGGCTGAAACGCTGCTGGAAGCCTTGCGATCGGGCCAGCGCCCATTTGATGAGCCCACTGCCGCCGCGTTGCTGGAAAGTCGGGATCAGATTGAGCGCCTGCTTTCAGAAGTTCATCTCGACGCCTCCGAACCGCAGACCGAAGCTACCGGAGCCGCCTTGGCCGTGCGGCTGCGCGCCCTCTATGGCGGCAGCGCGCCGCCCGCCGAACCGGCGGCCGATTCAGCGCCGGCCATAACGTCGCAGGATGCCGCCGAGCCGGTGGTGGTCGAGCCCGTTTGGCATCTGTCCATTCGTTTCTTGAACGACGCTTTGCGCAATGGGTTGGACCCGCTCTCCTTCATGCGCTACCTCAGCAAGCTGGGCGAAGTACGACACATCCGAACGCTCACAACCGCCATTCCTGCGTTGGAATCCATTGACGCTGAAGCCTGCTATCTTGGATTTGAAGTTCGCTTCAAAACCGAGGTCGGGAAGGAAGAAATCGCCGGAGTCTTTGAATTTGCAACTGATGACAGTGACGTGCAAATTCTGGCGCCGGATGCCAAGCCCAGCGAGTTCGAAGCGCTGGCGGAGTTGCGTTGCGGCATAGACGCTGTTGCGCGCGCCGCACTGTATGACTGTTGGCTGGCGCAAGGGCACCACTTCGATCTGCGTGAAGACGTGATTGAGCTGCCGGGAGACTCTGAACCGGTCGCTCTGGTGATGCCGCGGATCGAGCGGCGCACCGAAGCGCCGGTGGTCGCGGGCGCGAACCGGCGCAGCGGCGAAGGTGATCGCCGGGAAGGTGGCCGAGACCGGCGGGCCGGCGATGAGACGCGCTTCATTCGGGTGCGGGCGGACAAGCTCGATCACCTTATTGACCTGATCGGCGAGTTGGTGATCGCTGGATCGGGGGCACAGATGTTGGCCCATCAAGAGGGCACGGACGTCTTGATGGAAGCCACCCGCCGCGTGGTTGATTTGATGCAAGACACCCGCGATGGCGCACTGGCCTTGCGCATGGTGCCCATCGGTGAAACCTTCGGGCGCTTTCAACGCGTGGTGCGCGACATCTCAAAGCAACTGGGCAAAGAGGTGGACTTGGTGGTGTCAGGCGGCGATACCGAACTGGACAAGTCGATGGTGGAAAGGCTGGCTGACCCGTTGATGCACCTGGTTCGCAACAGCATGGATCACGGGCTGGAAGCGGCGGCGGATCGCCTCGCAGCCGGCAAGCCCGTGCAAGGGCGCCTTGCTTTGAATGCATTTCATGAAGCCGGTGCCGTTGTGATCGAGGTCAGTGACGACGGGCGAGGCCTAGCGCGCGAACGCATCGTGACCAAAGCCATTGAGCGCGAATTGATCAACCCAACGCAGGAGCTCACCGATCACGAGGTGTGGCAACTTATTTTTCTGCCTGGCTTCTCGACGGCGGAGCAGGTGACCGATCTGTCCGGGCGAGGCGTGGGCATGGACGTGGTGAAACGCAATATCGAATCCTTGCGGGGCACCATCGCACTCACCAGCGAGCCGGGTCGGGGCACCCTGACCCAGATCCGCCTGCCCTTGACCCTGGCCATGATCGATGGCTTTCTCACCATGGTCAGCGGCGCGCACTACGTGTTGCCGCTGTCGGTGGTGGCGGAATGCATTGATGTGCCGGCCGAGCACCGCAAAGACGACCAACGGGTGTCGGGCACCTTCAATTTGCGCGGGGAAGTACTGCCTTGGTTGGACCTTGCGCGCTTCTACCAGGTCGAGCCCGATTTCAGCCGCCGGCGCAGCGTGGTGGTGGTGCGTTATGGAGACGAACGTGTGGGGCTGATCGTGGATCGTCTGATGGGGCAACACCAGACGGTCATCAAACCACTCCCTGAAATATTTGCACATGTGCGCGCCCTAGCGGGCTCGACCATCCTTGGCTCCGGCGACGTGGCCTTGGTCCTGGATGTACAAGGCTTGATGCGCTCGGCGCAGACGACAAGACACGGCACACGAATGGCGCGACGCGCGTAGCACGTCATGCGCAGCGCCGCCCGGCGCTGCGCTGCGCTCGGCACGCCACGAGTCGTGATTGATTTTGACGCGAGAAGACAGCACTGCTCAAGGAGAAGACATGAACTGGATCAGCAACATCAAGGTCGGGCAACGCATCATGTTGACCACCCTCATCGGCGCCCTACTGAGCGTGGCGCTGGGCGTTCTGGGCTTGGTCAACATGCACAAGCTTGGGGGCATGATCAACGGCATGTTCAACGACCAACTCACGCCAGTTGTTGATGTATCCGAGGCGAAGTCGCTGGCTTTGCAAATGAATCGCGCCGTCTATCGCGCCATCAGCCAGCCTGATGTTCAAACCGAGCAGCAAGTATTCAACGAGAACGGGGAGCGTCTGAAAAAATTGGGCGCCCGGCTGGATAAATATCGCAAGACCAACCTGACACCGGACGAGGTCGACGCGTTGAAGCGCTTCGACGCTCTATGGCCAAGCTATTTGGAGGCTGAGAAAGACATCCTGCAACTCATCGCCAACAAGAAGGCGAATGAAGCCAGCGACGCCATGCGGGACAAAGGCCGCCCGGCCTTCAACAGGGCCGACGAAATTCTCAGCGAAGTCCTCGACATCAATCTGAAGTTGGCTCAGTCCGGCAACGACAACAGCACGAGCGCAGTGGCCAGCATGCGTTTGCTTGCGCTGGGCTTGATCGCCGTGGCCGTTGTCCTCTCCCTCTCAGCGGGCTGGTGGGTGGCGCGCAGCATTACCCGCCCTGTCCTCGCCGCAGGCAAGTTTGCCAATGCGATTGGTCAAGGCCAGTTGAACAACGACATCCAAGTAGAAGGCAAGGACGAATTGTCCGATCTGATTGCGAGCTTGCTGCAAATGCAAACCGCGCTGCGAGAGCGCCAAGAGCGCGACCACAAAGTCGCAGCCGAAAACGCCCGCATCAAGCAAGCACTGGACAGCTGCTCCACCAACGTGATGATTGCCGACCCCGAAGGGCATATTGCTTACATGAACCAATCGGTGCAGTCGATGCTGCAAAAAAATGAAGCCGATCTGCGCCAGGATTTGCCCGCATTCAACGCCAAACAGTTGATGGGCCAGAACATCGACGCTTTCCACAAGAACCCAGCCCACCAACGTAACTTGCTGAACAAACTGACCGGTGAGTACCGCGCCAACATCAAGGTCGGGTCGCTGCGCTTCTCGCTGATTGCCAACCCCATCATGAGCAACTCGGGACAGCGCCTGGGCACCGTGGTTGAGTGGAAGGACATGACCGCCGAGCTGGCTGCCAAGGAAGCCGAGGAGCGCATGGCCGCCGACAACGCCCGCATCAAGCAGGCCCTGGACATCTGCTCAACCAACGTGATGATGGCCGACCCCGAGGGCCACATCACGTATATGAACCACTCGGTGCTGACGATGCTTCAGAACAACGAGGCCGATCTGCGCCGTGAGCTGCCAGCCTTCAACGCCAAGCAATTGATCGGCCAGAACATCGACGCCTTCCACAAGAACCCGGCACACCAGCGTAACTTGCTGAGCAAATTGACCGGCGAATACCGCGCCAACATCAAGGTCGGGGCGCTGCGCTTCTCCTTGATCGCCAACCCCATCATGAACGCCGCTGGCCAACGCCTGGGCACCGTGGTTGAGTGGAGGGACATGACCGCCGAGTTGGCTGCCAAAGAAACCGAAGAGCGCATGGCCGCAGAGAACGCCCGCATCAAGCAGGCGCTGGACATCTGCTCGACCAATGTGATGATGGCAGACACCGACGGCATCGTGATTTACAACAACCAGTCGGTGGCGAAGATGATGCTCCACAACGAGGCGGACTTGCGCAAAGTCTTGCCGCAATTCGACGCACGCCGCATCGTCGGGTCGAACTTCGACCAGTTCCACCGCAACCCCGGCCACCAACGCAATCTGCTAGCCGGGTTGAAGGGTGAGTACAGCACCAACATCAAGGTCGGCACCCTTCACTTCTCGTTGATCGCGAACCCCATCCACGACGCCGCAGGTACGCGCCTGGGCACGGTTGTGGAATGGAAGGACCGCACCGCTGAAGTGGCGGCCGAAGTTGAAGTGAGCGCCATGGTGGACGGCGCCGCGCAGGGCGACTTCTCACGCCGCATCGAGTTGGAGGGCAAAGAATCCTTCTTCCGCATGTTGGGTGAAAAATTCAATACCCTGGTCGAAACCGTCAGTGGCACGATCCGCGAAGTCAGCGCTGCGGCAGATCAACTGACCGCAGCGGCAGATCAGGTTTCGCAGACCTCGCAATCGCTGTCGCATTCCGCCAGCCAGCAAGCCGCAAATGTCGAGGAAACTACCGCCGCGCTGCAAGAAATGGCCGCCAGCGTCAAGCAAAACGCGGACAACGCCAACGTCACTGACGGCATGGCCAACAAGGCGGCCAAAGAAGCCATGGATGGCGGACAGGCGGTGGGCATGACTGTTGACGCAATGAAGTCCATTGCGTCGAAGATTTCTATCATCGATGACATCGCCTACCAGACCAATTTGCTCGCCCTGAACGCCGCCATTGAGGCCGCCCGCGCGGGCGAACACGGCAAGGGCTTTGCCGTGGTGGCTGCCGAAGTCCGCAAACTCGCCGAACGCAGCCAGGTCGCCGCCCAGGAAATAGGCGCACTCGCTGGCTCCAGCGTGCAAATGGCTGAGAAAGCCGGCACGCTGCTGACAAATATGGTGCCGAACATCCAAAAGACCAGTGAACTGGTCCAGGAAATCGCCGCAGCCTCCGGGGAGCAATCAGGCGGTGTCAGCCAAATCACCGGGTCGATGAACCACCTTTCCAGTGCCACGCAGCAAACAGCATCGGCCTCGGAGGAGCTCTCTGCCACGGCAGAAGAACTCTCGGCCCAGGCCGCTCAGTTGCAGGATTTGATGAATTACTTCCAACTGGCTGACAACGGCGACAGCGGTGGTCGCAGCGGTGGCGGCCGAGGCCGCAGCGCGGCGCAAAGCAGTACCGAGACGCGGCCACGCCAACGCGTCGGCAAGACTTCGCCTCCCGCCTGGAGCGCCCCAAAAGCCGGCAGCAAGTCAAGTGGCGGCGATGAGGTGGACGAAAGCCACTTCAAGCCCTTCTGAGGGGCCTGCCATGGCACTCAAAGGAGATGCGCACACCCCTGAGTCGGGGCAAGCTAGGCAACTGTTACGCCTGGCCTGTGCTGGAGAAGACATGGTCATTCCCGTGGAGGCGGTGCGGGAGATTCTTGAAATGGCACGCCTGACGCCGATTCCGCAGTCGCCAGACTTTGTGATGGGTGTGATGAATTTGCGGGGCGCCGTGGTGCCCGTGATTGACTTGAGCGCACGGTTCGATCGAGGGCGTTCACCGATAGGTCGTCGCACCGCCATCGTGATTGTTGAAATCATTGCCATGGACGGCAGCAAAGCGCGCTTCACCGCCGGCCTGTTGGTGGATGCCGTCTACGAGGTGCTGGAGGTGCCCGCGCAAAGCATCGAAGTCGTGCCAAGCATGGGCGTTTCTGTGGCGCGTGAATTTGTGCAGGGCATGCTCAACGTAAACGGCACCCATGCGCTCCTGCTCAACCTCCAACAGATTTTGGCTACCGACAAATTAACCGACATGATTCGCGTCCATCACCAAGTCGAAGAACCCAACGTGGCCTGACAAAGTGGGCGCCGGGCAGGCATCCGGTGCCTGCGGCTTAACGCGACGATGCGACAATCCACGCATGTCATTGATTCCCTACGCCCTGACCCGCCCCTTCCTGTTCGGCATCGACCCCGAGCACGCCCACGAGCTGACCTTGGCCAGCATCGCCAAGCTGCAAAACACACCGGCGCAATGCCTGTGGTCGCAGCCCCGGGTGAACGATCCCTTGACCTTGGCCGGCTTGAAATTCCCCAACCGCGTCGGCCTGGCCGCCGGCCTGGACAAAAATGGCCGCTGCATCGATGGTCTCGGTGCCATGGGTTTCGGCTTCATCGAAGTCGGCACGGTCACCCCGAAAGGCCAGCCCGGCAACGACAAGCCGCGCATGTTCCGCCTACCGCAAGCACAAGCCTTGATCAACCGGCTGGGCTTCAACAATGAAGGCCTGGCCAGCTTTTTGGCCAATGTGCAGCGCGCCCGCACGTTTCGCGCCGCAGGCGGCTTGGTGGGCCTGAACATCGGCAAGAACGCCGCCACGCCGATTGAAAATGCGGTGGACGACTACCTGATCTGCCTGGAAGGCGTATTCCCCCACGCCGACTACATCACGGTCAATATTTCAAGCCCTAACACCAAAAATCTACGGGCCTTGCAGAGCGACGCCGCGCTCGACGCCCTGCTCGCCACGTTACAAGAGCGCAAGCTCAAGCTGGAAGAGCAGCAACAACGCCGCGTGCCCATGTTCGTGAAGATCGCCCCCGACCTCGACGAGAGCCAGGTCGGCGTCATTGCCAAAACCTTGAAAGCCAACGGCATCGACGGCGTGATTGCCACCAACACCACCATTGCCCGCGAGGCAGTCAAAGGCCTGCCGCATGCTGAAGAAACCGGTGGGCTTTCAGGCAAGCCAGTGTTCGAGGCCAGCAATCGGGTTATTCGCCTGCTGCGAGCAACGCTGGGCGCCGGCTACCCCATCGTCGGCGTGGGCGGCGTGATGAGCAGCGGCGACGCGCTCAAAAAACTCGACGCCGGCGCAGATTTGGTCCAAATCTACACCGGACTGATCTACCAAGGCCCGGCCCTGGTCCGCGAATGCGCCACGGCTCTGGCCCATCGCGCCTGAAGGCACTTGCAACATGGGCTTTGAGATCGAGCGCAAATTCCTCGTCACCGCTGACGCCTGGAAGCAAGCCGCCGGGCGCCGCTTCAGCCAGGGCTACCTCAGCCGTGACCCCGCACGTACCGTGCGTGTGCGGGTGGTGGGCGAGCAAGCCTGGCTCACCATCAAAGGTCGCAACGCTGGGGCCAGCCGGGCGGAGTACGAGTACGAGATTCCCGTGGCGGACGGGCGAGAAATGCTTGCCCTCTGCGACGGCCCGCTGATCGACAAGATTCGCCACGTGATCCACTTTGCCGGCATGGATTGGGAAGTGGACGAATTCCTAGGCGCCAACGCTGGCCTGATCGTCGCCGAGATTGAGTTGGCATCGGCCGATCAAGCCTTTGAAGCACCGCCCTGGCTGGGCGCTGAGGTCACTGAAGATACGCGTTACTTCAACTCACAGCTCGCAACCCACCCCTACGCCAGCTGGACAAAATAATGGGGTCAGAGTCGAATTAATCAGCTCAATTAAATCGACTCTGACCCCAGTTTTTCATGACCCCAGTTTTTCAGTTCAAGGTACCAGCACCCGCAAGACTTTCTGGAAGGCGTCCACGGCCCGGCCCTTGCGCGCACGTTTGCCGGCATAACTGGCCAAGCCAACGCCCTTGAGCAGTTCTTCCTTGGGCTTGGCGCCGCGTCCGGTACCCACGACCATCAGGCTTTGGGTGAAGGCGGCCACACTCAGCAAGGCGTCTTTGGGCTCCAGATCGATCAAGGTCAAGCCGCGACCGCCTTTGGGTTGGTGCTTCAACTCATCGAGCGAATAGGTCAGCAAACGGCCTTGCAGCGACAAGCAGGCCAGTTGCACGCCCAGCACTTCGGTCGCCGGCACAAGCGCGGGCGGCAACGGTTTCTCATCCCCTTCAACGCTGAGGAAGGTCTTGCCCGCTTTTTGACGGCTGATGAGGTCCGCCACCGTGGCAATCAAACCAAAGCCGCCGGTGCCAGCCAGTACCAGGCGCTGGGTTGCCGCACCGGCCAGGTAATGCGCAATTTGAGTGCCAGATTCAAGCTCAATCAAGGTGGTGATAGGTTGCCCGTCGCCACGCCCGCCAGGCAGCACGGAGACCGGCACTGAATAAACCCGGCCGTTGCTGCCAAACACAATCAGCGGATCCACGCTGCGGCACGGGAACACACCGTAAAGCTGATCGCCCGACTTGAAGGCCAAGGCACCCGGGTCGACCTCATGTCCTTTGAGTGCACGCACCCAGCCCTTCATGCTGACGACCACCGTGACCGGCTCGTCCACGATGCGAACCTCGGCCGTGGCTTTTTTCTCTTCCTGGATCAGGGTGCGGCGCTCGTCGCCGAATTGCTTGGCGTCGGCCTCGATTTCTTTGATCACGGTGCGCTTCAGCACGCCGGGATTGCCCAGAATGTCTTCTAACTTGCCCTGCTCTTCACGCAGGGATTTGAGCTCCTGCTCAATCTTGATCGCCTCCAGGCGGGCTAATTGACGCAGGCGGATTTCAAGAATGTCTTCGGCCTGCCGGTCGCTCAGGCGGAAGCGCTCGATCAGCGCCGGTTTGGGCTCGTCGGCATTGCGGATGATGCGTATGACTTCGTCGATGTTCAGCAGCACAAGCTGCCGGCCTTCGAGCACATGGATGCGGGCTAATACCTTGTCCAAACGGTGCTGCGTTCGACGCTGCACCGTGGCTTGGCGAAAGCCCAGCCACTCTGTCAGCATCTGCCGCAGGCTCTTCTGAGTCGGGCGGCCGTCGGCGCCAATCATCGTCAGGTTGACCGAGGCAGAGGTCTCCAGGCTGGTGTGGGCCAGCAAGGTGGTGATCAAGTCTTGTTGCTCGACGGTGCGGCTCTTGGGCTCGAACACCAGACGAACCGGGGCGTCTTTGCTGGACTCGTCGCGCACGCAGTCCAACACCGCCAACAAACTCGCCTTGAGTTGCAGCTGCTCTTGGCTCAAGGCCTTCTTACCGGCCTTGACCTTGGGGTTGGAGAGCTCCTCCACCTCCTCCAGCACACGCTGAGAGCTGGTGCCGTGGGGCAACTCCGTGACCACCAATTGCCACTGCCCCCGGGCCAGGTCTTCGATCTTCCAACGGGCGCGCAGCTTCATGCTGCCACGCCCTGACTGGTAGGCCGAGCGGATATCTTCGGCCGAGCTGATCAACTGGGCACCGCCCGGGTAGTCCGGCCCCGGCAGCAGGGTGAACAACTCCTCGTCCGGCAGGTGTTCGTTCTTCAACAAGGCCACGGCAGCGGCGGCCACCTCGCGCAGATTGTGGCTGGGCACCTCGGTGGCCATGCCCACGGCAATGCCGCTGGCACCATTGAGCAGCACAAAAGGCAGGCGAGCCGGCAACTGACGCGGCTCTTGGGTGGAACCGTCGTAATTGGGCGCGAAGTCCACCGTGCCTTCATCGATTTCATCCAGCAGCAGGCGCGAGATGGGCGCGAGGCGGGCCTCGGTATATCGCATGGCCGCCGCGCCATCGCCGTCACGGCTGCCGAAATTGCCCTGACCGTCGATCAGCGGATAGCGCTGCGAGAAGTCTTGCGCCATGCGCACCAAAGCGTCGTAGACCGACTGATCCCCGTGCGGGTGAAAGCGGCCCAGCACATCGCCCACCACCCGCGCGCCCTTGACCGGCTTGGCCCCGGTGGCACCGCTGAAGCTCAGGCCCATGCGCTCCATCGAGTAGAGGATGCGGCGTTGCACAGGCTTTTGGCCGTCGCAGACGTCGGGCAAGGCTCGGCCCTTGACGACGGACAGGGCGTACTCAAGGTAGGCGCGCTCGGCATAGTGGCCCAGCGTCAAGGCATCGCTAGGCTCATCTGCAGCGCCCCCCGAGGGGATGGGTGGCGCCGGAGGGGCAGGAGGGAGAGGAGGCGTTGGGAGCGCTGAATGCGTAGGCGCGGCCGCTGGTGCCAACGGCTCCTCGGCATCAAAATCAATGGGGGTTTGGTTCATGGTCAGGGAGAGTGAATCTTCAAGTGCTGCGCTTGCAGGGGCAGGCTGTTTTGCAACAGGGCCCAATACAGCTCAAGCACCAAATGGACATGGGCCTGGGTTTCGGCGATGGGCGGCATATTGCCGCCCGCGCGGCGCACCGCGCCTTCACCCGCATTCCAGGCGGCCAGGGCCGCATCAATGCGGCCATAACGTCGAATCAGATCGGCCAGCATGCGGGCACCGGTCATGATGTTGGTGCGCGGGTCCAGCAAGCGGGATTCCAGGCTGGCCGTGCCCGCATCGGCATAACGCAAAGCAGCAGGGGCAGTGATTTGCATGAGCCCGACTGCCCCGCGCGGCGACAAGGCGTCGCGCTTGTAGCCCGACTCAACGGCGATCATCGCTTTCAGCAATTCCATATCAACGCCGTGGGTGGCGGCGGCCTCGCGCAAAAAGGGCTGCACCGCCTTGACCTCAGGGGCAATTTCAAGCCAGGCCATCAAGCCCAGGCTGCCATCCGTCTTGCCGGGCACCCGCCTGTCTCCGGGGCTTGCGCCGCTGCCGCCCGCGTCGCCGAGCACCAGGCTGTATTGGCCGTTCAAGCGCGCATTGGCCAGGTGGGCCACGCCGGTACCGTCCACATAACTCCACAGCTCAGCGTGTGCAGGCGCCTGAGCGGTGATGCCCAGCAACAGCGCCACCGTGATGACCGTCGAAAGGCGGCGCACGCTCATCCCTGCTCCTCGCCCAGCGCAACGCGGGCCTGGTACTCACGGTCCAGCATGGACATAACGATCAAGCTGTCGTAGCCGTCGGCCCCTTCGATGTTCACGCGCACACTCTCGCGCAAGCGGCCCTCTTCGACAAAGCCTTCGGTTTGGTAGAGCTTCAAAGCGCGCTGATTGAGGGCCTTCACGTCCAGCCACAACCGGTGTGCATGCAGTTGTGTGAAGGCCAATTTCTTCAACAGACGAACGCAGGCACGACCCAGCCCCTGCCCTTTGGGCATCAGCACGATGCGCTTAAGCTCCACCGAACCATGTGGGTTGCGGCAACCCTGAAAAATGACATAACCGGCCCTTTGCGCGGCTTGGCCCTGCTCACAGGTTTCGATGATGAAATGGCGCGAATCCGGAAAGCGCAAGGCCCCCTCATGCTGCACCCGGTCCCAGGGCGTGATGAAGGGGCGATTGACGGCGTCCTGCTCGACCGACACCACATAGTCCAGGTCGGACAACATGGTGGGGCGGAGGTGGATGCGCGGCGAATCCGTCATGGCATCAAATGTCGATTTCGACGGAGTCGCCATTGATTTCCATCAACTCACGGCGCGAGGCAGCCTCGCCCTTGCCCATCAGCTTGTTGATGGCGACTTCCGTTTCACCCAGGCTCAGCTGACCATAAAACACTGGCGAGAGGCGGCGGGTTTCCGGGTTCAGCGTGGTGTCCCACAGCTGGGTGGCGCTCATCTCGCCCAGGCCTTTGAAGCGGCTGATGCTCCAACTGCCTTCGCGTGCGCCTTCCTTGCGCAGCTTGTCCAGGGTGGCGGTCAGCTCGCCCTCGTCCAGGGCGTAGATCTTGGCGGCGGGCTTTTTGCCACGGGCTGGGGCGTCCACCCGGTACAGGGGCGGGCGTGCCACGTAGATGTGGCCGGCCTCAACCAGCTTGGGGAAGTGGCGGAAGAACAGGGTCAAGAGCAGCACTTGAATGTGTGAGCCATCAACGTCGGCGTCTGACAAGATGCAAACCTTGCCGTAGCGCAGGCCGCTCAGGTCGGGCGAGTCATTCTTGCCGTGCGGGTCGACGCCCAGCGCCACAGAAATATCGTGAATTTCGTTGTTGGCGAACAAGCGATCGCGCTCCACCTCCCAGGTGTTGAGCACCTTGCCGCGCAGGGGCAGAATGGCCTGCGTCTCCTTGTTGCGGCCCATCTTGGCGCTGCCACCGGCGGAGTCGCCCTCGACCAGAAACACCTCGTTGTGCAGCAGATCGCGGCTCTCGCAATCGGTCAGCTTGCCGGGCAGTACGGCCACGCCGGAGCCTTTGCGTTTTTCAACCTTTTGTGCGGCGCGCTGGCGGGTCTGAGCCTGTTTGATGACCAATTCCGCCAGCTTCTTGCCCTGGTCCACGTGCTGATTGAGCCACAACTCCAAGCCAGGTTTGACATAAGCGGAAACCAGCCGCAGCGCGTCACGGCTGTTCAGACGCTCTTTGGTCTGGCCCTGGAACTGCGGGTCCAGCACCTTGGCGGACAACACAAAGCTGGCGCGGGAGAACACATCGTCGGGCATCAGCTTCACGCCCTTGGGCAGCAGACTGTGCAGCTCGATGAAGCCCTTGATGGCGCCAAACAAACCGTCCTTCAAGCCCGACTCGTGCGTACCGCCCGCCACGGTGGGGATCAGGTTGACGTAGCTCTCGCGCATCGGCGCACCTTCTTCGGTGAAGGCCACGCACCAGGCGGCGCCTTCACCTTCGGCAAAGTTTTCGGTCTCGGCCTTGCCGGCGTATTGCTCGCCCTCGTACAACGTGATCAAGGGCTCGGCGTTGAGCGTCTGCATCAGATAGTCGCGCAGACCGGCCTTGTAAGTCCAGGTCTGCACATCGCCAGTTTTTTCTTGGGTCAACGTGACGATGACACCTGGCATCAGCACGGCCTTGCTGCGCAGCAAATGCACCAACTCATGTTTAGGCAGATCGGCGCTTTCAAAATACTTGGCATCGGGCCAAACGCGCACCGTCGTTCCCTGCTTGCGGTCGCTCTTTTCAGCCTTGCGTGCCGTCACGGGCTCCACCACATCGCCGTTCTCGAAGGCCAGCGTGGCCACCTGCCCTTCACGCCACACCGTCACCTCCAGGCGCTTGGCGAGTGCGTTGGTCACGCTCACGCCCACCCCGTGCAGGCCGCCGGAGAAGCTATAGGCGCCGCCTGAGCCTTTGTCGAACTTGCCGCCCGCGTGCAGGCGTGTGAAGACGATCTCCACCACGGGCACGCCTTCTTCAGGGTGCAGGCCGAAGGGAATGCCCCGGCCGTCGTCGGCAATGGTCACCGAGCCGTCGCTGTGCTGAATCAGGTCAATGCGCTTGCCGAAACCCGCCAAAGCTTCGTCGGCCGCGTTGTCGATCACTTCTTGAATCGTGTGCAGCGGGTTGTCCGTGCGGGTGTACATGCCCGGGCGCTGCTTGACTGGCTCCAGGCCTTTGAGCACGCGGATGGATGCCTCACCGTAGCTGCCGGGAGAGGACGAAGGGGATGAACTGGAAGAATTGCTTGCTTTGGTCGCCATGGGCAGGATTCTAGGGTGCCGGGCCAGGGTGGATTAGCATGCCCACCCCATGAGCTCCCGATTCCTCACCGCAATGCCACTCGCTATTCGCCTGAGTACCGCTCTGGCCGCCTTGGCCGCCCTGATCGGTTTGACCAGCCTATCGGCCCGGCCCGCCTGCGCAGCCCCGGCAAACCCCGTACCCGCCCCCCTGCCCGACCCCGAAACGCCCTATTTCAGCGCCACCGCTCCTTTGAGCATGGTGCTGAAAAACGCCCAGTGGTTTGACGGCAAAGGCTTTCAACAAGGCACCTTGTATGTGCAAGATGGCCGCTTCACCCACAAAAGGCCCAAGGGCAAGCCGCAACGATTGATGGACTTCAAAGGCCTGTTCCTGCTGCCGCCGCTGGCCGATGCACACAACCACAACCTGCAAACCCTGTGGGGTTTTGCGCGCTTCGCCCCCAGCTATCTGCGCGATGGCGTGTTCTACGCGGCCATGCAATGCGGCGAGCCCAAAGCCATTGCGGAGATACGCCCCATTGCCACACAGGCGGCTTCGCCCGAGGTGATTTTCAGCACGGTTTGCATCACCTCGTCCGACGGCCAACCGCTGGCGCAGCTGGTTGGGGATGAAGGCAAAGCCAAGGCGGACGAATTCATCGACAAAGCAGTGCTAGTGATGGACAGCGCCGCGGACGTGGACAAAAAATGGCCACAAGTGACACCGCGCAAGACCGACTGGGTCAAGCTGATCATCAGCCGCAGCGAAAGCCCGGAGTTGCGCAACGACCCCAAACTATGGGGGCGCCTGGGCTTGCGGCCCGAGGTCGTGCCGGCCATCGTGAAACGCGCCCACCAAGACGGGCTCAAGGTAGTGGCGCAGGCGGATACCGCGGCCGACTTCAACCTGGCCGTGCAAGCCGGGGTGGACATGCTGGCGCGTCTGCCTGGCTTGGTTTTCTTTGACGGCAGCCATGCCGAGCGCTACCGCATTTCCGCTGAAGCGAGTGCCGAGGCCGCGCGCCGCCGCGTCAGCGTCATCACCGCCATTGCCGCCTCCCGTTACTTCGACATGCCCGAGGCCACGCTGGCCGCCGTGCGGCTGCTGCAAGCGGACAATCTGCAGCGCCTGCAGGAGGCCAAGGTGCCGCTGCTGCTGGGCTCCGACCTCTACAGTGGCACGGCGCTGGCAGAACTGCGCCAACTTGATGCGCTGGGTGTCATTGAGCGCGCCAACTTGCTGCGCATCGCCACGATCGACACGCCCAAGGCGCTCTTCCCGAAGCGGCGAATTGGCTGTTTCGACGAGGGCTGCGAGGCCAGCTTCCTCCTGCTCAAAAACAATCCGCTGAAAGAGCTGGAAACCCTGGACCACATCCAGATGCGTGTCAAACAGGGGCGGATCCTCAGCCAATGAGCCAATGAGCCAGCGCACTGGTGAGCTGGCGGCTGATGGTGACGTGGCCACAGCCGCAGCCTTTCACCCCGCTTTTGTCCGCTGGCCGGCCGGGCTTTTCAAACCCGGCTAGAGTCGCGGCATGACACGCACCGCCCCACCCAACGCCCAGCCCTCGGCCCAACTCTCCATGAATCAAGTGCTGCTGTGCGGCGCCTTGATCGTGACCCTGTCCATGGGCATCCGACACGGCTTCGGCCTGTGGTTGCAACCCATCACCATGGATCGCGGCTGGACGCGCGAGACCTTCTCCTTCGCCCTGGCGGTACAGAACCTGGCCTGGGGCATTACCGGCCCGGTCACCGGCATGCTGGCCGACCGATTTGGCCCCTTCCGGGTCTTGGTGATGGGCGGCCTGCTCTATGCGCTGGGCCTGGTGCTGATGGGTGTATCCAGTTCGGGGCTGGCCTTCATGGCAAGCGCCGGCTTGCTGGTGGGCATCGCACAATCGGGTACCACGTATGCGGTGATCTACGGGGTGATTGGCCGCAATGTCGCCCCTGATAAACGCTCCTGGGCGATGGGCGTGGCCGCAGCGGCAGGCAGCTTTGGCCAGTTCTTGATGGTGCCCACCTCCAACTGGCTGATCGGGCACACTGGCTGGCAAAACGCTTTGTTCGTTCTGGGCGGTGCGGCCTTGTTCATCATCCCCCTGGCACTGGGCCTGCGCGAGCCCAAGGGCGCGACCACGCTGCACCCCCACCACCAAAGCATTGGCCAGGCGCTGCGCGAGGCCTTCGGGTACCGCAGCTTCCAACTGCTGATGCTGGGCTACTTTGTCTGCGGCTTTCAGGTGGTGTTCATTGGCGTGCACATGCCCAGTTACTTGAAGGACCACGGTTTGAGCCCGCAAGTGGCCACCTACGCGCTGGCCCTGATTGGCCTGTTCAATGTCGTCGGCACCTATGCGGCGGGCTCGCTGGGCCAGCACATGCCCAAGCGCTACATCCTGTCCAGCATCTACGCCTTGCGCGCCGTGGCCATCGTCACCTTTTTGAACGTGCCGCTCACGCCCAACTCCGTGTACATCTTTTCGGCGGTGATGGGGGTGCTGTGGCTGTCGACGGTGCCGCCCACCAATGCGGTGCTGGCGCAGATCTTCGGTGTGCAGCACATGTCTATGCTCGGCGGTTTTGTGTTCTTGAGCCATCAGATCGGCAGCTTCCTGGGCGTCTGGTTGGGCGGGCGGCTGTACGACCTCTCGGGCAGTTACGACATTGTCTGGTGGCTGGCGGTGGCCTTGGGGGTGATGGCCGCACTGGTCAATCTGCCGGTGCGTGAAACCGCCATTCCCCGCCAAGCCGTGCCGGCATGAAAGCGCGGTGGCGGCTTGGACTGTGGCTCTTGTGCGCCACCGCGCTGGGCCTGGTGTTTTTCGCTTATGTGCGGCCTGAACTGATGGTCACGCTTTCTGAACAACTTTGGGCCTGCTTTTGACAACGCATCCCTTGCACCCAACGCCCGCTGCATCGCTGCCCCCTGCGGTATCGCCGTGGTTGTTGCGCTGGCCTCAGACCTTGATGCCCGGTGCGCGGGCGCTTGACGTGGCCTGCGGTTCGGGCCGCCATGTGCGCTGGCTCGCCCAGGCTGGCCTGCGGGTCACGGGTGTTGACCGTGACGCAGCGGCCACGGCACCGCTTCAGCCATTGGCCGAAATCATCACAGCCGATCTCGAGGGCGGCCCCTGGCCCTTGGCGGATCGGCAATTTGACCTCGTGCTGGTCACAAACTACCTCTGGCGCCCTTTGTTGCCCCGCATCCTGGCCGCCGTTGCGCCGGGCGGCTGGCTGATCTACGAGACTTTCGCCTTGGGGCAACATGTCATCGGCCGGCCGTCTCGCGCAGAGTTTTTATTGCGTCCCGGCGAATTGCTGCAAATCTGCCAGGGGCTGCGTGTGGTGGGCTATGAAGACGGCTTCGAGCCCGGCGCCGAGTTACCGCCCGGTGACACAAAAATTGCTCCGCCGGTCAACGGCCGCTACGTCCAGCGCGTTGCCGCAGTTCGCGCCCCGCCCGCGGATGACGGGGTTTTCCTGCGATATGCCCTACCCGGCCGATAAAGCGGGCTCCGGCTGAGTAGAATCAGCCGATTAGAAGGAATGCTCAATGAACGGACTAGTTGGCAGCATCGTCGCGCTCGTGACGCCGATGCTTGAAGATGGCAGCGTAGATTACCCAACTCTGCGCAAACTGATCGACTGGCATATTGCCGAAGGCACCGACTGCATTGGCGTCGTCGGTACCACCGGCGAGTCGCCCACGGTCAGCATGGAAGAAAACCGCGAAATCATTCGCGCGGCGGTCGAGCATGCCAAAGGCCGGGTGCCCATCATGGCCGGCACCGGCGCCAATTGCACGGCTGAAGCCATTGAGCTGAGCCGTTATGCGAAAGAAGTCGGGGCCGACTGCACACTGTCTGTCGTGCCCTACTACAACAAGCCTTCTCAAGAAGGCATCTATCAGCACTACAAGGCCATCGCCGAAGCCGTAGACATCCCCATGATGCTCTACAACGTGCCCGGTCGCACGGTGGCCGATATGGCGCCTGAAACTGCCCTGCGCTGCGCTTCGCTGCCCGGCGTGTTCGGCGTTAAGGAAGCCACGGGCAATATCGAACGCGCTGCATATTTGATCAAGAATGCCCCTAAAGGCTTCTCGATCTACTCCGGCGACGACGGCACCGCTATCGCACTGATGCTGCTGGGCGGTCACGGCAATGTGAGCGTCACGGCCAACGTGGCTCCCCGCGCTATGCATGAATTGTGCAAGGCAGCCCTGGCTGGCGACATTGCCACGGCGCGTCGCATCCACTTCCAACTGCTGTGCCTGCACAAGAACTTGTTCTGCGAGTCCAGCCCGGCCCCCACCAAATGGGCGCTGGCCAAGCTGGGACGCATCAACCCGACCATGCGCCTGCCCATCACCGACCTAACACCGGCCGGTCAGGCCCTGGTCGAACAAGCCATGAAAGACAGCGGCCTGATTTGAGTGCGGCGGCGCACATGCGCCCTGCCCTTGTTTGGCTTTTACAAGCCTTTGCAAAACGGCCCATCGTCATCTGCTCTAATCGCCCCACCGTTTTCTTGAAGCCGCTGCCTCAATCGCTCACCGCAGCCGCAGCCTTGACCCCCGGAGATGTCTAGCGTGACTCGTTCCTCAAATGTTCCCTTGCAGCATCCCACGCTGCGCTTGACTTCGCTGATCCTGGTGAGCGCGTTGGCGGCAGCCGGCTGCTCGTCCATCGACAAAGTGATCTCCTCCGACAAGGTGGACTACCGCAGCGGTGCCAAACAAACCACCGGCCTGGACGTACCGCCTGACCTGACTCAGTTGGCGCGCGACAACCGCAACCCGGCAAGCGGTGGCGTGGTCAGCGCAGCGGCGCTGCAACAAAGCGCCGCCGGCAAGGCCGCCTCGGCCAGCATGGCACCGGCGGCCAACAACACGGTAGCACTCAACGCTGCAGGCAATATCCGCCTGGAGCGTGATGGCAACGTGCGCTGGTTGCACACCGACCTCAGCCCTGAGCAACTGTGGCAACCCGTGAAAGATTTTTGGACGGAACGCGGCTTTGAGCTGACCACTGAGCAAGCCGACGTAGGCCTGATGGAAACCAACTGGAACGAGAACCGCGCCAAGCTTCCGCAGGACATCATCCGTTCCACCATCGGCAAGGTGTTCGACAACTTGTATTCGTCCGGTGAACGCGACATGTTCCGCACCCGCGTCGAGCGCAATGCAAAGGGTGGCACCGACATCTATATTTCCCACAAGGGTGTGCAAGAGGTCTACACCAACCAGCAAAAAGAAAGTACCGCCTGGCAAGCCCGCCCCAGCGATCCATTGCTGGAGAGTGAAATGCTCTCGCGCCTGATGCTGAAACTCGGCGCCAAAGATGAAGCTGCCAAGGCCGCGTTGGTCGCAGCCTCCGCCCCTGTGGCTCAAGTGGCCGCCGCTGGCGTGGATGCCCCCAAGAATCGCAGCTTGGCCGACGTACCCGACGAACTGCAAGTGGCCGAAGGCTTTGAGCGCGCTTGGCGCCGTGTGGGCCAGTCGTTGGATCGCCACGGCTTCACCGTGGAAGACCGCGACCGCAAGCAGGGGCTGTTCTTCCTGCGCTACGCCGATCCCAATCAAGCCGGCAAGGACGAGCCCAATTTCTTCCAACGCCTGTTCAGCAAAGATGAGGGTGGTGCAGCCAAGGTGCGCTACCGCGTAGCCGTCAAGTCCGAAGGCGAGCGCAGCACCGTCTCGGTTCTGGACGACAAAGGCCAGAAACAGACTAACGAGATTGCCAAGCGCATTCTCAATTTGCTGATGGATGACCTGCGCTGATTCGTCACTGACCCTGCGCCTGACAACCCGTTCCACCCCAATAACGCCACCGCCTTTCAGGCCGGTGGCGTTTGTATTTTGGCCATGATGCGTCAAGGCAATCAACGCCCGAAAATCCATGCGATTTTGTAGTCTCGGCAGTGGCAGCGGCGGCAATGCCACTTTGGTGGAAGCCAGCCAGGGCATCACCCGCACCCAGTTGCTAGTGGATTGCGGCTTCAGCCTGCGCGAGCTGACCCGCCGCTTGGAGCGTGCAGGCAGCGGCCTTGACCAACTGAACGGCGTGTTCATCACCCACGAGCACGGCGACCACGTGGGCTGCGCACTCGCGTTGAGCCAACGCCACCGCATACCGTTGTGGACGAGCCGCGGCACCTGGCGCGCCATCGGCAACCCCGACTTTGACCACACGCTGCTTCACTTCGCCCGTGACGCCGAGGGCATCGCGCTCGGTGATCTGCAGGTGCAGCCTTTCGCTGTCCCGCATGATGCCCAGGAGCCTCTGCACCTGCGCTGCAGCGACGGCGCACGCCACCTGGGCTTGGTCACCGATCTCGGTTGCACCAGTGCCCGCGTGATCCAAGCCCTGCAAGCGTGTGATGCGCTGCTGCTGGAATGCAATCACGACGCCACATTGCTCAAAGGCTCAAGCTACCCCGCCAGCGTGAAAAAACGCATTTCGGGCACCCATGGCCATCTGTCCAACGATCAGGCGGCCGACCTGTTGATGCAATGCATGCACCCGCGTTTGGGCACAGTGATTGCCGCCCACCTGAGCGAACGCAACAATCGCCCGGAGCTCGCTGCCCAGGCGATCGCCGATGTTTTAGGCCGCAATTTGAGCGACATCCCGGTCGCGCATCAGGCCCGAGGGTCGCCCTGGTTTGACTTGGGCTGAGCGCCTGCACCGTCACACCATCGCGCATCCGAAGCGCGCATAAAAAAACCGCCGGGCTTGCGCCAGGCGGTTTTTTAAGAGAACCGACGAAAGTCGATTACTTCTTGGCAGCGTCCACAGCAGAAGCTGCAGCGTCAACCACGGCGGAAGCAGCAGCTTCAGCACCGGTGGTGACTGCGGAAGCAGCAGCGGAAGCAGCGGTGTCAACAGCGCTGGCGGCTGCCGAAGCGGCTTCAGCCACGGGAGCCACAACAGCGGCTTCTTCCTTCTTGCCGCAAGCGGTCAGGGCAACAGCAGCCAACAGGGTAGCCAACAGGATCGACTTGTTCATACTTGTCCTCAAAATTCGTTAAACGACGATGCAATTACCGGTAATTTTTGAAGCATCACGGTGGTTTCAATTCTTCATAACTTCAGTCAGAATCGATCAACCGCGTACTTCGGCGTCACAAGACGAGGAAACCTCGAGCGCTTCCATCGCCTAGCCTACAAGTATAGCCGGTACTTTTGTCACGAATCACAGCCCCAAGGTTGTTGCAGCAAATGATTCGTAAGATCGTTGCAAGCTCGCGTCAAATTTCACACGCAAATGATGGGCAGACACCCGGTCCGCTGCAATCACTCCTCGCCAGCGAATCGTATCCCGCAAACTGACTGATAAAGTCAGGTCAGCACCTTCGGCCAAAAACATCGCGGCCGGCGCCGAATGGCCTTGCGGCCAGGCATCCACGTCACAGGCATGCGCCGTCACGCAATGGCCGTATCGGCCCCGCCATTGCACAAAACGGGGATGACGGCGAGACACCTCATCAAACTGCTGCGCCAGCAAATGCAAACGCCGGCCCGGCTTGGCCCAGCCACGCAAAGCCGCCAGCACAGAGGCATCGGACAAGGGCCAGTCGGAGAAACTCGCATCCATCCAGAACATTTCCCGGCAACCATCAGGCCGGGCATGTTCGACAATCGCCGCCGCCAGCACAGACAAAAATGCCTGGCGCCCCTCAAAGGCACCCAGCAGCAATGGCGACGCAGGCGGTACGACCGCTTTGATCTCGGCTTGGTTCTCTGAGTCATCCGCCATAAGCTCTCCTGCACATGAGGGGAAAGCCCCCGTTGGGAATCACAGGGGGATACGGTGAGACGGCAGGGCCAGGCGCCCCCCATTGCTGGCGAATATTTTCAAGCCGGGCGCACCCAACCGTCTTCGGCCCATTGTTCGAGCAAATCACGCGCGCCTTCAGACAACTGCCCCAGTTGTTTAGCCGTCAACACGCGGTGGTCTGCAAACTCACGCATCAATCGGGCATCACGCCCGCTGGCGCGGAAAGACTCGCCATTGATGAAGATGTGCGCGGTGTCATACAACATGCGGCTGCGCCGATCCAGTGCCGCGTTGCACCCCTCAGGCAGCGGCGCTCCGGCATCGAACCAAACCCGCGGTTTGGGTTCGGTCATGGCCTCGCCCAGTGCACGCTCAAGCGCCAAGGGTTCACGCAGGGCACGCTCTGCCGCATCCCGTGCGAATTCCAGCAACTGCGCTGGCACCAACCCCGGTGTACTCGTGGCAGGCTGTTTGGGGTCGGCATACATTTTATTGGCGTAATGCTGGTCCTCGTCGTCCATCAAACGGCTCAACAAATCTTTGGCCAATTCTGCCCGCCAAGGCGTGCGAAAACCCACCGAGCAAGTCATGCATTCTCCGATCGCCACGCCGTCATGCGCCCAACCCGGCGGCAAATACAGCATGTCGCCCGCGTCCAGCACAAACTCTTGCTCGGGCTCGAAGTTGGCAATGATTTTCAAGGGCACGTCATCACGCAACTGCGCGTCAGGCTGCCGGCCAATGCGCCAGCGGCGCTGCCCTTGCACCTGAATCAAAAACACATCGTAAGAATCGAAATGCGGGCCAACGCCGCCGCCATCGCTGGCGTAGGAAATCATCAAGTCATCCAGCCGCGCTTCGGGCACGAAACGGAAATCCTTCAACATCTCGTAAGCGGCGGGCACATGTTGCTCCAGCCCCTGCACCAACAAGGTCCAGGCCGGCTTGGCATAAGGCGGCAGCTTGGCAATCGGCCCCTGACGCAGGGACCAACGTCCGTCAAACGCGCTGACCAAGCGCGACTCCACATCTTCGCTGGCCGCCAGTGCGGCCAGCTCGACGCGGGTGGCTGGTGGTTTGACGCCTGGCATCGCCTGGCGAACCAGCAGCGGCTTTTTTTGCCAGTAACGGCGCATGAATTGCGCTGGCGACAAGCCGCCTAGCAAGGGGAGTGCAATTGAAATATCCATGGCCACCATTCTCCGCGCAAAGCCCGCCAAACGACTGAGGCAACGCAATATGAAACAATACGGGCATGCGAATTTCTGCCCCCTGCGTCGTCAGCCTGACCTGGCGACTTGAAGATGCCCAAGGTCAATTGATTGACGAATTGGACGAGCCCCTGGAGTTTTTCTACGGCGGCCAAGACCTTTTCCCCAAAGTCGAAGAGGCCCTGCTTGATCAACAGCAAGGCTACCAAGGTAGCTTGGCACTTGAACCCGAGCACGCCTTTGGCGACTACGACTCGAACCTGGTCTGCTTTGAATCGCGCACCCTGTTCCCCGACGAAGTCGAGCCCGGTATGCAGATTGAAGGCCTGCCCGAAGGCGCCGCCACCGAAGACATGCCCGCTGACATGATCTACACCGTCACCGACGTCTACCCGGAGCATGTCATGCTGGACGGCAACCATCCGCTGGCCGGTATTGGCCTGCGCATGCACCTCAAGGTGGTGGACGTGCGTGAGGCCACTGACGCCGAAATCGAAGCCGGCACCTTGGGAGAGGCCGTGTTCAGCGTGATCGGCGGCGCCCCACCGGATACGGCATTGCACTAAAACCTGCCCGCGGGGCCACCTCCCCGCGGCCCTCAATGCTTGCCGGTTGAACCGAAGCCGCCCTCGCCGCGTTGCGAGGCGTCAGAGAATTCATCCACCCGGCGGAATGCGGCCTGCACCACCGGCACCAGCACCAGTTGCGCAATGCGTTCCAGTGGCTGGATGACGAAGGCAGTTTGCCCGCGATTCCAGCAACTGACCATCAACTGGCCTTGGTAGTCGCTGTCGATCAATTTTCCAATGAGCGCACATCTGTAAATGCAACGCTTTCGGTGAAATGCTGGGCGGCACACCCTTGCCAAGGTCAACACTAGGACTGCCAAGACCCGAAGCCCTTCCTCTGCCCGGTACCCAACGCAGGCAAGACCAGAGCAACTCTGCCGACGGTTACATTCTGGTCGAAGATCTTTTGAAATGGCGAGAGAAATGAAACCCACTATAGAAATCAAGATCATGGACGGTCGCCTTCGTCAGTGGGGCCTGCCGCAGTACCAGACCGCGCTTGCCGGTGCAATTGACCTGATGGCGTGCATCGACGAGCCGATCACACTAAGACCGCAGGAGCCTGCGGTTCTTATCCCTTCCGGGATCGCGCTGCACATGAATTCCAGCGATCTCTGCGCAGTGATTCTTCCGAGATCCGGACTCGGGCACAAAAAGGGGCTGGTACTCGGGAATAGTGCCGGGCTCATTGACGCAGACTACACGGCGCAGTGCTTTGTGAGCGCCTGGAACAGAAATCCAGTCAACTCTGGTCTTGATATCACGATCAATCCGGGCGACCGAATCGCACAGATGCTATTCCTGCCGGTTGTCCGTCCTACGTTTATCGTCGTCGACGAGTTCACTGCACCGAGCGAACGCGGACAAGGAGGTTTCGGCTCGACAGGCATTGGTCACTGACCTGCAATGATCTCTAGGTGAACGTTTGGCCACAAGAAAAACCGGCCGGGCGGCTGGGTTGGGGCGCACATTGCGTCGGACCGCGTCTTGCGGACCTCAGTAGCCGTGCATGCGTACTATCGGCCGTGCACTTTGCGCCCAATTCGAGTGCCTTTGGAGAGCAGTTCCAATTCCTCTGCCACCAATTTTTCGACGTGCTGCTTCTTACGAAATAACAGTCCGCGCTCATCTCTCGGTCGCCCCTTCGAATCCCCTTTGTATGAGAGCCAATTGAAGCTCGTAACTACCGCAAATTGGTCATCACAAACTAACGACTTGCGGTGCGTGTTACCGACATAGACGAAATGGAAGTTCTTGAACCTATCTGCGAGATCGCCTAGATCGCGCTCTGCACCTGGGGTGATGTCCGCCTTCTCGTTCGCTGCATTCTTCTTCGGCCCGTCAGCCTTCTCGATGCCGAATCCGATGTGGACCTCCACACCATTCCTCAGCAGCGCCTCAAGTGAAGAGATAAATCCCCAGTCAATTACCGAGTCCCGAATCCACGGCGAGACGATCACAAGCCTCTTCTTTGCCAACAGCAGTGCCTTCTTCAAATGAGCCGGGTGTTCGTGGCAAAGCAAAGTCTGCATCGTCTCAACTTCAGGCGGCTGCGGTGCTGAACTGACCTTGTGGGACACCTGGCCCGCCCCCGTATTGACGAAAGTGCTACCACCTTCGGAGACCGCGGAAGATTCGGACAGTGACACCTCAGGTGGCATCAGAATTTCTTCCGGCAGCGTGCGTGCGCCAATCAGCTCAGGCCCGCCGATTGCTGCGAACGCCACCTCGTGCTGAATCGACTGCCCATCCTCCCGCCAAAAGCCTATCTGCACATCGTGTGGGGCCATCGTGGACTTGTAGAACAGCATTGCGCAGGCAAGATACCGCAGCTCACGCCGTTCGATCCGGCGTATGGCGAGCAGCGAGCCGTTCCAGTCTGGCGACAGTGACGCATGCCGCTCCAGCACCTTGTCGAAGTCCTGAAGTGGGATGTCCTCCACATCCGGGCGCTTAGACGTCCCGATCGGAACCTCAAACAGCCCATGATCCCGCATGTCCCGGCCGCGGAGCAACTGCTCGGGCGGAAGCAGGAGCAATCTCTTGGTCAGCGCGTCGAAGCAAACCTCGATCGGGCGCTCCTGAGGCTTAATGGTCGAGGCCTCTGCTAACGCATTGCGCCCCTTTGTTGAAAGCGTCACCTTGGCGTCTGAGTCACCAGCTCCGCGGGAGTAATTGATCAGCTCCGTGGTATTCAGCGCAACGAGGACCGGAGTGAGCACAGCCTTGGGCAGTCCCAGAAACTCATAGATGCTTGCTGGTGCAGTCAGGCCGGCTCGCACGGCCCGCAGGACGGCCTCATCGATGGGGCTTATCGGCTTGCGTTCAAGGACAAGAATGCGCAGCCTGAGAACAAACACTGGCAGCCCAGCTTCCTTAAACGAGACCAAGTCGTAGCCCGACCTGGCGCGCGCGGCTACCTCCAGAACGCTCTCGAGGCTCATGGCAGTACCTCCTCGAGTGCACAAGTCTGCGGGTTGCGACGGATGTAGTCGATGACGTCACGCAAAGGGTTTGTCGACCCTTGAGCCGCCTGACAGAAGCCATGGTCACCGACGATAGCGAGCAGCTCCTTGCCGCGAGACAGCGCTACGTTGATGCGCTCCATCTCCCGCAGGAAGCCCAGCCCCTTTGCGTCGGAGCGGGTAACGGAGAACACCAGGATGTCGGCCTCGCGCCCCTGAAATGCATCCACAACGTTGACAAAAGTCTCCGAGAAGCTCTTCCACTGCCGACCTTTCGTCTGCACCGCAGTCTGCAGTCGTGCCCGTTGCTGGTCGTACCCCGTCAGGACCGCCACCGTCACCCGCTTGTCCTTGTAGCGCCCCCGTTGCATCCAAGCATCGATACGCGTGAGCAACCCAATGACGATCTCAACCTCTGCGTCGTTGTAGTACGACTTGGCTTGCGGGCTTGATCCACGATTCGACTTGCGCACGGTCGAATACCAAGTCACTGGCCGCGGCATGACGCCTGCCAAGTGAGCCGCCGGTGCACGCTCAATGCTGCGCAGCTCTCCACGATAGAAACACTCGGAGATCAGGTCCCCGATAGCGGGCAGCATGCGGTGCTGCGATGTAAGCGACTTCTTCAGCGCAGTGGGCAGATTGGCGGCCAAGTGATTGAAGAGGGTCGCCTTCTGATCGTCCGGCTTGAGATCGAAGCGCTCCAGAAGCCCCATAGTCCGCAGGTCCGGATCCTGAAAGGGCGAAAGCTGCTTGCTGTCCCCGACCAGGACAGTTCGACGAGCCCGCGACATCGGCACAAGCACCTCGGTGGGAGTCGCGATCGACGCCTCGTCCACGATGCACAGGTCGTAGGTGATCTCTGAGCGCCCCGGGATGCTCATCACACCGAGGCAAGTGCCAGACACGACTTGGCTGGCTGCGATCACTGCGGCTTGGAAATCGCGACTGCGGCCGAACGCCGCCTCCCAATCCGTGTGGACCTGAAGCAGTTCCTTGAGCTGCCCCCCTGCAGGCGTTCCGTCCGAGTAGGCCTCCGCCCACCCGTGGAGATCGGTAGCCGAACACTCGGCGAACTCCTTCAGTTCATCCTTGGACTCAATGTGGCTGGAGAGATCCTTCCACGACTCCTTGAGCAGTCCCTCCAGCAGGTCGCGATCACTGCTCAGCCCCTTGAATCGATCCTCAAGTTCCGATTCTTCCTCCGCGCTCAAGCCGGCACGTGCCGACTTGGCAAGCTGTGACTCTAGTTCCAACAAGCCTTGCTCTGCTGCCTCTAGCCGCGTCTTGAGCTTGCCGTGACGCTCCATTGCCATGACACGGCGGATGTCCTTCACGTTCAGACCGTGTTCCTGGGCCCAGCGTTCCATGAAAGCACGTCCGGCGGCGAGCGCACGCTTGCGCATCTCGGGAAGCTTCGTGTCAAGCATGAGCTTGCGGGTGGATGCGGCGATGCGATCATCGTCATCCTGTCCGATGCGGACGGCATCCACCGGAATGGCGGTTTGCCCGACGATCCGCTCCAGCGAGTTGTCCAGCGCAACATGGGTCTGCGACGTGAGGAGCACGCGAGCGTTGGGGTTTGCCTTCAGCGTCTGAAGGACCAACTCAGTGATGAACGTGGTTTTGCCCGTTCCTGGCGGCCCCTCCACAAGCAAGAGAGGCGGACCGGAGAGCGCAACGAGCACAGCGTCCTGCTTGTCGTCATCGATCTGCGCGTTAATGAACTGCACCTCTTCCGTCGGCGGAACGGGGACGCTGTCTGGGCTGACGATGTAGCCGCCGAGCTCTGGGTTCACCGAGCGACCGTATCGCACAGCATCCACGGCTGCCTTCTGCTTGTCCAACGCAGCATCGGTCTTGGTGGTGTCAGTCTCTACGACGCCCTCTTCCGGTGTTGCGCCCGCGTCCATACGGTTGCGCACGCTGGGTCGCAGGAGAATGCCGTCGTCGGTGCGGGATATAACCTTGCCTCGGAACTCACCTTGCTCGCCAGCCGGGATGAATACATCCTGACCGACCATTCCCGATGGATCCACTCCTGGCCTCATCTTCAGACGCACGAACTCACCTGCCGGCCCGCGGTCCACGTATGGCAGCCTGAGGCGCCGACCCCGTTCAAGTTCGGTCTTCGCGCTGAGCAGGTCCACCCATTTCCGATACAGCTCCTGCCCCCGCTGCTCAAGCCACCGCTCCTTCTGGTCTGCCGTGAAGGCGAGAAGGCGATCTAGCAATGCATTAAGCGCATCGCTGGAAGCTTGGTTGGTCGCACCGGCGTGGGCGAATCTCACTTCGGGGTCCGCAGCATTGCTACGCCGACGCTCTAGATCTGACGGCTGGTATTCGAGCGCCGACACCAACAGCAGCCGGTTGCCGGCTTCTTCGCGCACGGCGATGTACCCATAGGTGCCTCCGTAGGCGCGGAAGCTCCGACCTGGCTTGTCAGGGACGGCTGGAATTTCCTCCATCCGTGCACCTTCCAGATCACGCTCGACGAAGCGCTCTGCCATTGCTCCGCGGAGCCCCTTGTCATACTCCACCGTACTGCGCACTTTGTTTGTCAGTGCCAGCAGGACTGCCGGGAGCGCTGCCCGCGCGGGCGCCGGCGCCGCCTGCTCGAGTTCGGCTTGGAGCAGGCCGGCGTTGGCGGGCCGCTGTTCCGGGCGCTCCAGATCCAAGCACCGTCGAAGGACGCGCCGGATCGGCTCTTCGATGGGAGATTCCTCCAGCAGCGCACCGAGATCGGCGTACTCATTGGGCTTTTTCCCAGTGAGGACGGCCACACTCATGGCCGCAAAACCAAACACATCGCGGCTGTAGCTATAGCTTCCGTCGTCCGCCTCCGGCGGTGAGTAAGGTGCTGATGCGAATCGCGCCAGAGTGACACCAGGCGCCAGGAACGTACGGATCTTGGAGATCCCGAAATCGCAGAGCTTTACCACCCCTTGCTCGGTGACCAGGACGTTTGAGGGCTTCACGTCGCGGTGAGCGGTTGAGCGTGTGTGTGCGAATGCCAAAGCGTCCAGCACACCTTTGCCCACGCTGGCGTAGTAGCTCCCCCAGTCGGAATACCTCGCTGGCGCCATCACGGAGCTCAAGTCCTGCTCCACCCATTCCATGACTACAAAGTGCACCCCGTGGTCTTCGTCACGACCGGAGTCAAGGATCCGGACGATGTGCGGGTGGCTGAGATCGGATAGAGCCTGAACCTCGCGACGGAACGACTCTTCGATGACGTCGTCCGTGCGTCCCTCGCTACGAAACACCTTCACGGCGACCTTGGTAGTGGTCTCAAGGTCGGTCGCCTGGTACACCGTCGACAGGCCCCCACTGCGAGGCGCGCTGCGCGTAGTGACATAACGCCCCTCCGCAAAGTTTTGGCGAGGGCTGCCCTGTCGTGCCTCTAAGTCACCAAGCTTGATCGTCTTCTTCTCGGACATCTTGAACCTGCTCTCTTTGGTGTCTACACGCCGGCCATCTTTCTGATGATCAACTCACTCTCTCGGCCAGAGCGCGAGCGCCCGAGAGAGCAAGTCGCGGCCACGCCGCTCTATGGCTCCTTCGTCCCACGCTTCAACGTTCCGCAGTTGAAGGTTTATCGGCAGCAAGCTGTTCGCTTCAATGGCGGTCCGCTTGGTTGCCCAGTCGCCGTTCGAGATCGAGCTGTTCAGACCACCTGTGATCAAGGTGAGATTGCCGAACGTTTGGACAATCGCGCTTCGAGCGCGTGTCGCCAGCGCCCTTGGGTCATCTGCCGGAACTGACCATGGGTTATCGACGCCCTTGTTTCCGTCCGGCAGTGGCCAGTGAGCGACCCAGGCCTGCGGCATCAGGTGTTCTACCGTCAGTTGCCCACTCACTTTCACCTGTTCGGTCTTGGATGTTCGATAGGTCTCACTGAGCTTGCTCAGGATGTAGACGATCCTTGGGTTGTTGAGCACTGAGTACGCGTGGCCAGTCATCCAGGCCTCCGAGAATCGTTCATCGCTCGGCCACGCATCAGTGGCGCCCTGTAGGCTGGCCAGGTGCGAACGCACAACCGCAGCAGTGCCCCCATCTCGGCGAATCGCCCGCGTAAGCCCCATGAAGACACGGTTGTATGCCTTGGTGTCCGAGACGCAAACAGTCCGGCGGAGGAGATAGCTCTCGAGCATGCGTGCCACCTCGCGCATCTCATCGTCGCTCGCTCCGAGATCGAGCATGGCGAGAAGAGGTGGGAAGACGGTGCTTACATCAAACGTCTCCAGAAAGTGGGCGAGTGGCCCGAGCGCATCGGCATCGCTACGAACAACAAGTCGCCTGAAGTCCTTGCCTTGCTTCGCCAGCGCTGCGAGCTCCGCCTCAACCGACTTGTAGGGAGCGCTGCGCTCGACCCAATATTTGTACTCGACAAACAAGTGCTTAATTGGGATGTCTCTGGCTTGCTTGCTGGCAAGAAAGTGCTGAATGAACAAATCACTGCGTGGACGCACCAAGCGCCCCTGTACGACCTCCTGGCGCCAAAAGGGCTCGTCAAACGCCGCCCAATATTTCTTGTACAGCGCCTCCTGTTCCTCGTTCCTCCGAGCGGCCCGAAGGAAGATGAAGTTCCGAAGAAGATCAGCCGGCAGGAGCGGCTCGCCACGCGCGTTGAGCGTCTCGAAGATGACCTGAGCGTCGTCGTCTCGGTCAAGATCGATGGCAACCACCTTCAGCGCTGTCTTGAGAGCTTCGAAGCACTCCTCAAGGCGATCAGCCAACGGCTTCTCTGCCCCCAGCGGCGGCTCGTTCGGGTTTCCCTTGAAGAACTCTGCAAGACTGTCGTAGAAGAAAAAATAGGCCTCCACCATCCGAGGGCGCGGCTCGAACTTCCGCGAATACTTGCGTCTCGTCAGTGGATGGAGCTTCTCCAGCGCATCTCGTGACCCAGCGTCAACGACATCAATGAACTGCTGGCGGTCGCTTAACGTCGGCCAGACCTTGTACTTCTCAACCTCTGGCTCGGCCATGCGACCAGTGTTCACGGTGTACTTTTCGCACTCGTCGGCGAAGTCGCCCAGCCCTTCTCGTCGACAGAAGTCGCGAAATGCCGCGAGGAAGATCTGAAGAGTCGTGAGCCGCTGTTGCCCGTCGATCACGCTGCGCCGCTCGACGCGCCCGGTCTGCGTTTGCCGCTGGTCGAGCACCATTGCGCCAAGGAAGTGAACTGGCGCGTCAGTTCGACCCTCGATGAACTCCACGAACTTTCGAGCGATATCCTCCCACAGCGGCGCCCATTGATGCTCCTGCTTCCAGACGTACTGTCGCTGGAACATTGGCACTTCCAGTCGCATCTTCTTCTCGAAGATGTCAAGCAGCGCGATCGCGTTGGCGTCCATTGATCTCCTCCCTGGGTCTCTTCGTGGACCTGATAGCTGACTGCGGTCTGCCGTCCGACGGTTAGTTTAGAGTGTGCACGGGGCTTTCCGCCGCAGATCTCGCTCACCGCTGCCGCAGCATGAAGACTTCTTGGCCCAGCTTCGGAGCAAGCATTGGCACGAGACGGCATTCTGATCGCTAGTCGGTGACGCCTGAACTCCGCTTCACGGTATCCGGGTGTTGCCATTGCGCCAGCCGGTCGAGCTTACGCAGCACAGCATTTTGAATAGCGGGCAGGAAGGTCAACGGCCTCCCCCAGTCCATGGAATGGATTCCGTCGCCGTACTTAGCCGGGCAGACCTCCACGCATTCGCTCAAGGATGGTTTCCACCTGGCGCCGGCCGTCCCTGGTGACCAGCACCTGCGCCGGCGTTGTGCCACCGAGCTCCGGCAGCGGTTCTGCAAGCCAGGTATCCAGCCAAGCCGAGAGCGCGGCCCTGTCCCAGACCCCGCCGCTTTCCTCAATCATCCGGCCCAACTTGTCCAGAAGTGCCGCCTTGGCCCCTGCATTTTCGAAGTCGGACACAGTTTTTGGTCGAGAGGCCGGCAGTCGAGGCACCTCGTCGTACCAGGCATCCCGGAGCGGACCGACCTCAATGCAGGTAAGGTCGGTCCATCGACGGACCCAGCTGTCAAAGGCTGCACGATCGGTATCCGTGACATTCCCGCGGTGCGCAGTAACGAAGCCGCAGTTGACCCCGCCGCCCAAGCTCAGCGATCGGGGCTTAATGACCTCGTCGAGCAATCGGTCAATGAATCGATCCTGCACATCGATGGAAGGCGTCACCCGCCACGTCAGCTCGTACTCGAAGCCAAGCTCCTGGAACTCGCCGATGCGCAGTTTCTTGCGAAGTCGCCTCGAGCGGGAGCGTTTGGGCGGAGGCAACACCAGCAAGTCAGACATGGACACTCCAAACGGCGTAGGCCGCAACACACACCCTAAGACAGGCATCGCTCGGCGCACGCATCCAGCATCGAATTCATACAGGCGGCGCATCGGAGAATGTTTCGTAAGTCATTGATTCATAATGTGATTATGATGGATTTCGGCGCCGATTGTGGCGTTCAATGGGTGCCTGCAGGTCCCGGCCGACGTCCAGCCGAGTCGTCATTGCCTTGGCCCCACCACCCCAACCCATGGAGTTCCTGTGCAGATCAATGACGTGCGTCCCGAATCCTTCGTCAAGCAGTTCCGCTGCGATCGCTGTGACCTCTTGGCAGAGCTCGGCGAGGCCGAGTTCCAGGAATTCGTCAGCATCGACTTGAAGGCTGGCTACGGCTCCATTTTTGGTGACGGTAACGACGTTCAGATCGACTTGTGCCAGCACTGTTTGAAGACCTCGCTGGGACCTTGGCTGCGGGTGAGCAACACGGCAACAAGGCAGGCGCTACTTGAAGATCGACTGCGCCGGTTCGATGCGGCTCGACATGGTGGTGAGTTTCCGACGGCTGCGGACCTTTCAGTGCCGGCGTCCATGTCGAAGGCCGAGGATGGCCTCGAACATTAATGGGGTGAAGCGTTGACCTGTGCTGCAGCAATGCCCCTTCACACCGATCAAAGGAGACGCGATGTTTGAGCTTGCCGTTCGGGCTGCGTTGCCTTACGTGCTAGCGCTTGGACTCGTTGGGCCGGCATGGGCTGACACAACGGTTCGCGGCCAAGTCCTCAGCGTGTCGGGCGGTGACGTCATCACGCTGGTCGACGCACGGCATCGCGAGCACAGATTGCAACTGGCGTTCATCGACACGCCCGAACTTGGGCAACCCTTTGGCGACGAAGCGCAATCGGCGCTCGCGGCGTTGGTGCTCGGCCGAGAAGTCACCGCAAGTCTGCGTGGCAAAGGTGAGGACGGGACTATCCAGGCCGAAGTGATCGAGCCGCATGGGAACCTGGTGAATTTGGAACTAGTGAGGCGCGGGCTGGCATGGCACGACTACTTCGACGCGCAAGGCAAGTCGGAGCGAGACCAGTACGAAGCGGCACTGAAGGCCGCACAACAAGCACGGCAAGGCATGTGGGCGCTGGATCGACTCGAACCGCCTCGCGACTACCGCGCCCGGGCCAGCCAAGTCATGCGCTGGTGGTTCTATGCCGTGTTCGCTCTCGCCGGGTTCACCCTGCTGGGCCTCATCTTTACGATTTACGACAAACGAATCGCGGCCTGGCTCGACCGGCAGGACGAACTCACGAAGTCGTCCGCCGAGGCCTATCGCCTGGCACGGATCCAGTCTGAAGCAGAGGCGGCGGAAAGAGAGAAGACCAGAGACATCGCCAACCGGGAAATGGATCGGCTTGCTGCGATTCGCCATGCATCGGCGCAGCAAGGCAAAGACCACTCCTAGGACGTGAGTGAGCGCGCTGCGCGAAAAGACTCCCCGCCTAGCAGGCGGCAACCAAGGCAGCTACCACTTGTTCCACAGATCAACTGCAGCCTCAACGAAAGCATCGCATTTCGCCTGAGGCCAACATGTGTGATAGCCGTCGCGCAGCAGATAGTACTGCTCGTTCGCGCACACCAGATCGACCTTCTTAGCCTCCTGGCGATACCAGTTCAAAGTGTTGGCGACGCAGTCTTGGTAGCTTGATGTGAGCTTGTCGTTCGGCACGTTGTACAGAAGGCCTTCGACGTAGTACGACGGCGCGACACCGGCCTTGATCAGTCCATCATCGACCATCCTGCTGCGCATGTTCTTGAACACACGCGCCATGGGTTTCAGCCACTTGGAAGACGCCTGGTGCTTTGCGGTCAGATTCGCTGAATGCAACTTCGGGTAATTCGCGATGCGCTCGCCTGCAGCGTTGAAGAAGCAGATGCCCTCGACGTACGTTGAGTCGGATGTCGACCGGAACTTGGAGTAGCGGCGGAACTGCGTTGCCACAATGACGTCAGATTTCCGGCGCGATCCGTTGGCATCGATGGCAATGGCCTTGTCCCCAGCCTTGACCGCCGATCCGTACTGTGCCGTCAGCACCGACAGTACGTCGCGCTTGAAGTCGACGTGCGTGTAGGTCGCGTCGCTGAAGGCCTGCTTATGGGCGGCCTTATCCTCTTCCGGCAGGTCGTCGAGATCACTGAAGAAACAGTCATCGAGACGAATGACCAGATCCACGTCGCTCTCGGCATAGATGTTGGTGTCGTTGCCGTAGGAGCCTTGGAGGAACACCTTGAAGCTCTTGCCGGCGTAGGGCGTTGTGTTCGCCTCCAGGACGTTTTTGATCGTGTTGTAGGTGTTGCTCGATTGGGTGATGGAGCCCTGGTGCGACCACGTTTCGAGTTGTGATTCTGGTATTGGCATTTTTTCCCTTGTCTACATCAAGTACTCGCGGAGCTGCTTCTCTCGCGAGGAGAACGACTCACGTCCGCGCTGGAACAGGACGCCCAGCTTCTTGAGATCGTGCTCAAGCAGGTCAGTGGCCATCTCGGGCGTGACGTAGGAGTCGGAGATCCGGATGGTCGGCACGTCATGAAACAGGATCTGACGCAACTGATCCATGGACTGCGTATTGATCTCAAGGGTCTTCTGCAGCAACTGGACGCTGACAAGGTACTTCTTCGCCAGCCGCATCAGCAGGCCCGGCTTCGGGTCTGGGTAAATGCCTACGCCCACGCTGACCAGTCGGATGTCTTTGCGCTCGCGTTTGAGCGCCTGCACAGCATCTGCAATCGCATACAGCGTCGGGTTGTTCGCGCAGTAGCCGCCGTCGATCAGCTCAATATCTTCGCCCATTGAGGTCCGGACGATCGTGCGCTCGAAGAAGGGATAAGCCGAGCAGGACGCCTTAACGGCGTCAGCGATGCTCACGCCGAAGCCGGGAACGAATGTGCCGATCCGACCATGAGCCTGCGCAACGCTGCCCTTGAAAATCATCGGGCGCTCGGTCAGCCACTTGGCGGTGACGATTCCGATGCCGGTCTTCACGTCGCTGAAGGTCGCGTCGCCGAAGACTTCGCTCGCCAACTTCTTCAACGCCGCCGACCTGGCCGAAGCCTTCTTCTGCGACATCACGGCGGGCACATGCTTGCGATATAGCTCGAGGATGGAGTCGACGCTATGGCCGAGCGCTATCAGTGACGCGATGATCGCGCCGGTGCTCGTGCCGAAAACCAGGTCAAACCTCTGGTGCAGCGGGCAGCCGATCATGGCCTCGACCTCCTTCAACACTCCCAAGGTGTAGAAGCCCTTAGCCCCGCCTCCATCCAGCGTCAGAACCCGCAATGGCGCCGGAGCCGATTCGTCGTGTTGCTCTGTCATTTATTGATGCCCTCCCTCGGGCTGATTGACGTTGATCTCACACCTTTGCTGTCCGGGGTCTTCGTCACGCACCACCCGCTTTCTTTGCCGCACGGACGTCGGCAGTACCAGGGCGCGTATGCCGGATGCGACGCTGTTCCATTCCTTGCCAACCAGGGACGTAGGCGCTCATCAGTGCCTTGAATACCCGCCCATGCGTCGACAGCCTCAGGTGCAGCAATTCGTGAACGATCACATAGTCCTGAAACCGCTGGTCCTGCTCAGCAAGATCGTTGGCCAGGGTCACGGTACCCGCCGAAGAACAAGACCCCCACTTCTTGCGCATTTCTTGGACGCGGATGACCTTCGGATTCACTCGGAGTCTCGTGGCCCAGCCGAGTGTTCGGCGCTTGAGATCCTGGATAGGAAATAGCGAAGACTTCATGCACTTGTCTCCAGCAGCACCTTCACGACCAGGTCGACGACCCGGGCGCGTTCGTCCTGGGGAAGCTTCAGCAAGGGCTTGTAAAGCGCGGCGCGGAACCGGCGCTGCTCGTCCGAATTGACCGCTGCATTTGGGAATCGCGCCAGTTGCTCCTCGGCTTCCTTAGCGAGGCCCATCGGATCGATGCCGGCGCTTAACATGACCGCATCGTTGCGCAGGGTCCAGGCAGCTGCGAACGCACGCGCTGACAAGCCGCTGTCCTGAGCAGACTTCAATGCCGCGTCCTTCTCAGCGGCCAAAGCTGCCAACAGGTCCATCGCAGCCAGTCCATTCGTCTTGCGCTCCTCCAGGTCCTTGAGAATGCGCTCGGCGCGCTCCTTCAGCGGCTGCAGCAAAGCTGCCTTGGCACTGTCGTCATCCATCTCCCCCTGCAGGCCACGCACGAGGTTGAATACCTTGCCCTCGTCGGAACCCTTGTCTCCGCGCAGGGATTCGAGCGTCTTCACGTCGAATGTGACGCTCTTGGTAAACGCACCCAATCCCTGCTGCGTTGCACTGGCCTCGATCAAGCGTTGGGTCTTGTGGGCAAGATCCCCTATGAAGCCGACCTTGGGCGCATAGGCATTGCGCACGGCCGCATAGAGCTGGCTCAGGTGCTTGTACGTTTCGATGTATTCGCGCAGTTCAGGCGATGGCGAGAGAATTTCCCACAGAGCCTCGATCTCCTTGTAGGCCTCGAAGAACATCTTGCGCGCCTCAGGCTCCAGGAAGCGGCCATACACCAGACGCTCCAGCCGTTCGTCGGCGCCGCCCCCTTCGCCTGCATCGAGATAGTCTTTCTCTGCTGCGGCCATGCGCTGCTCGAAGTCATGCAGCAGAACATCCAGGCCTTCGATCACACCGCCGACGTCGCTGGAGTCGAACGCAAGCGCCTTCTTCAGTTCGCGCAGCACGCCGACGAAGTCCACCACCAAGCCGATACGCTTGGCGACACCCTTCGCATCGATGTAGGGCCGGTTCACCCGCGCGATGGACTGCAGCAACACGTGGTCGCGCATCGGCTTGTCGAGGTACAGGCAGTACAGCGGCGGCGCGTCGTAGCCGGTCAGCAGCTTGTCGGTGACGATGAGGATCTTCGGGTCTTCGGCAGGCTTCTTGAACAGCAGCCGCACGTCCTCTTCACGCTCCACCGTGAGCTGGAGCTGGGCCACCAGCGGGCGGTCGATGGCGTCGGCCGCGTTCTCCGTGTACACCGGAACCGACCACTCGGGTGGCAGGTGCTTGTCCAGTGCCTGTTTGTATTTGGCGCAGGCCTCGCGGTTCACCGCGACGACGAATGCCTTGTAGCCCAGTGGCAGCACGTTTTCCTTGAAGTGCTCGGCGACATACGCGGCAACCTTCTCGATACGGTCATCGGCACACAGGAAGGTGCGAAGCCCCACCGCGCGGTCGAGCACCTTGTTCAGTTCCTCGACATCGGTCACGCCTTCGCTACCGGCCTGCGCGAAGAACTCCTTGTCGAGTTGGTCAACCGGTACGGTCATCGTGCTCGGTGCCATCACGTGCTTGATGGGCAGAGTGGTCTCGTCGGCGATCGATTCTGCGATCGGGTACTTGTCCAGGTAGCCCTGCTCGTCGTCCGGGCTGAATATCTTGAAGGTACCTTCCCCTTGCGCGGTACGAGCGATCGGTGTCCCGGTAAAGCCAATCAGCGTGGCGTTAGGCAGTGCAGCCATCAGGTACGTGCCCAGATCCTTGGCCACCGAGCGGTGCGCCTCGTCAATGAAAACGTAGACGTTGGAGGCGGTGAAGCTGTCTTTGCGGATCGCCTCGAACTTGTGGATCATGGCGATGATCAAGCCGCGAAACCCGGCATCGAGCAGCGCCTGCAGTTCGGCCTTCGTGTGGGCGCGCTTGACGGCGATGTCCTTCTGCTGCATTTCGCCCAGCAGCCGCTCGACCCAGCCGCGCAGTTGGCCCTCAAGCTCAGTGCGGTCGACGACCAGTATCACCGTAGCGTGGTCGAAGCGGGCTTTGTCCTCCAAGATCTGCCGGGCGGCCGTAAGCAGCGTGAAGGTCTTGCCCGAACCCTGGGTGTGCCAGATCAGGCCCCGCTTCTTGACCGGATCGAGGCAGCGCTCGGTGATCGCGTCGATGGCGCGCCGCTGGTGCTGTCGCAGGATGGACTTGCGCGTCTCGCCGTCCTGGACGTAGTACAAGATCCAGTGCTGCAGCGTGCGCAAGAAGTCGGTGGGCTCGAAGAACGCTTGCACCGCGAAGCGATAGGTCTCTTCGCGGGACTGCTTCCAGCGCGCCATGTCGCGCCGATTCGCGTTCCATGTCACGCCGTACCAGTAGTCCAGCAGGTGCGTGACGTTGAATAGCTGCGGCGCGGCCAGCAGCTCCGGTGTCTCCAGCTCGTAGCGCCGAAGCTGCTTGATCGCGCGCTCGATGGCGTCACCATCCTTGGGGTTCTTGTGCTCGACGATGCAAACCGGCAACCCATTCACGACGAACATCACATCGGCGCGATTTCCCTTAGTACGCGCCGGCGGCTTGCTCACCCACTCCCAGGTCACATTGAACGCGTTGTTAGCCACTGTCTCGAAGTCGATTAGGGTCACTGGACGGTGGCGCTTCTCGATTTCGTCGTACCACTGGCGCTCGCCCCGCATCCAGGCCAACATCTCGCGATTGCCTTCGATGTTTGGCAGCAGCGCGTCAAGCCGCTCAATGATCGATCGCACCATGTCGACGGTAAGCCACGAGTTGAACTCGGCCAGCTTGGCTTCGAGGACGCTGCGGAAGAATCCGCCGGCCACGCCGCCGCGCAAGGCCTGGGCATCCGTGTCAGTCACCGCCGTCCAGCCGATCTCGACGGCGTGGTTGACCATCGGGAACTGAACAGTGCCGGCTTCGCCGATCTTCAGTGCGCTCATGCGGTGGCCTCCTCGGAGATGACTGCAGCGCGGTAAAGCGCCGAAAGATCCAGCTCGTCGACCGCGATCTCGCCGGTCATCAGCTTGTGGAGCAGGGCTTTGAAGAGCGCCTCTTGTACTGCGCGCTTCTGCTGATGCAGGTCGATCTTGCGGTCGATGGCGTTGAGGATGGCGACTATCTCGTTCTGTTCGGTCTTGTCAGCGGGGAACGCCACTGGCAGGTCTCGCACAATGTCTAGATTCAAGTTCTGTTGCTGGCCACCATGCGCGAGTTGGCGAATGGCGCTGTAGCGCGATACGAGGTAGTGGTACAGGTACTTTCCCTCGATGCGGTCGTCACTAGCCCGAATCGCTGCGCATGCCTGGTTGCAGGCCGCATCGATTCCCAAGATGGCGACCCTTCCTCGCGTCACGCCCTGGCCGTACATGGCTAGCAGTAGTGTTCCTGCCGGAAGGAGTTTTGCGGCCGACTCGGCCAAGCCCGCAGGAGTAATGTGTTCTTCTGTTTTTTCGATCACGCAGTAGTCCACTTCGGCCGTCTTGACCCAAGGGATTTTTCCGCCTACCCAATAAGCCGGGTTACTACGCGATGGAGTGCCGCCGGAAGCCACGGAATGGTGGGCACGCAGCGGTTCGACGACCCAGCTTTCCGGAATGGGGCCAAGGTCAGTTTCCTTCTGCGGCTCCGCGCGCAGGCCACGCATGAACAACTCGCGCATCGCTGCCTGCTTGAGGTCCTGCGCATGAGCGAGAGCTTCGGTTTCAAGCCGCACGCCGTTCTCAAGGCTGTCCAGTACTCGAGCGATGTCGTCCTGCTCATCCCGAGAGGGCCAACTGACCGAAATGGAATAGGCGTCTTCCCGGTTCAGGCCCGGAACTGCACTATGGCTATTCAGCCCGGTAAGGTCGATGTGCCGAAGCAGGTGAAACAGAAAACGCCAATTGTGGTCACCCTTGTTCACGACGTAGTAGGTCGTATCGATGGGCCAGAACGCATCGCTGGAGTAGACGATCTCTCCTACCGAGCCCTTTCTTCCCACGACTATCCCAGGGCCATCTACGCAAGCCTCGGCGTGGGTGCCCACAAGACCGTTTGAACCGAACACGCCGTAGACCCCGGGATGTCGAGAGTGCGCGGGAAGCGCCCTCCCGTAGGCGAGGTCAATTTCGTCGCCCAACGTGGTGCCTCGCCAATTGCTCACGGTGCGATCCCCCCGAGAAGCGATAGCACACGCTGATCTGACGCATGCACCTCCGAAGCAAGCTCCCGGAGCTTCGTGATCAACGCGGGGATGTCGGCCGTGAGCGCGTCGGTAGCCTGCGCAACCCAGCGGCTCGGGCTCAAGTTGTAGTCCGCTTCTTGGGCCTGCTCAGTGGAAATCACCCCCGCCTCGCCTTCGACGGGCTCTCCGCGCAAATACATCGCCGCCAGGGGGCGAATGTCCTCTTCGCGGAGGTAGTTCTTGGGTCGGCCCTTGCTGAATCGCTTGTTCCCGTTCAGCAGCACGATCTTGCCTTGGCGCGCCGCCGGCTTGTGCTTGCTCAACACGACGATCACTCCCGCTGCGGTCGTGTTGTAGAACAGGTTCTCGGGCAGCAGGATCACGCCGTCGATCAGATCCCGGTCGACGAACCACTTCCGGACGTTACGCTCCTTGTCCTCGTTCTTCGAGCCCGAGCCGCGCGTCACAGCGCCAGTGTCGAGCACGACGGCAGCTCGGCCATGGTCGTTCAGACAGGCCAGCGTGTGCTGGAGCCATGCCCAGTCGCCTTTGCCGCTGGTGATGCCGCCGGTGGTGCGGAAGCGGTCGAACGGATCGTTGGCGAAGATGTCCGGGGCGAACGGCTGGTTCCACATGGGATTGGCGACGATGATGTCGTGTTGCCGGATCGTGCCCTCGGCCGTGCGGAACTTGGGGTTGATCATCGTGTCGCCGCGCGCCAGCTCCACGTCCATGTCGTGGATGATTGCGTTCATCTGACCCACGGCGTAGCTCTCGGCCTGCAGTTCCTGGCCCGACAGCTTGAGCGGAACCTTGGTCGTGGGGTCGAGCTCACGGGCAACGAGTTGCAGCTTGACCAGCAGGCCCGCCGAGCCGCAGGCGTAGTCGTGGCAGGTCTCGCCCGGACGCGGCCGCATCAGGTGAGCGATCAGGAAGCCGACCTCGGTCGGGGTGAAGAATTCGCCCGCGCTCTGGCCCGAGCCCTCGGCGAACTTGCGCAGCAGGTACTCGTAGGCGCGGCCGAGGAAGTCGGGCTGTACGTCGGCCAGGCCGAGGCGGTAGCGCGGGTCAGAAAAGGTCTCGACCACACCGCGCAGCTTGGCCGGGTTGATGTCGCGCTCGCCATTGCGTTCGGCGGCGAAGTCTTCAATGTCAATGACACCGCCCAGGGACGGGTTCTGCTTCACGACGGCACGCACAGCCTTGGTCAGGTGCTCGCCCAGATCCTTCGGCGCGGTGCTTCGGCCCTTGTCGTCCAGGGACCACTCGTAGCGTTCGCGTCCGCTAATCACCGCCCAACGCGCCTCCCGCGGCAGGTAGAAGCGCATCAACGAGTGGTCGGACTCGGCGATCTCCAGCGCGGTGGCACGGTCACCGTATTCCTCGGCGAGCCGGGCGATCTCGTCATCGAAGACGTCGGACAGGCGCTTAAGGAACAGAAGCGGCAAGAGGAAGTCCTTGAACTTGGCCGCCTCCTTCTCTCCGCGAATCGAACAGGCCGCATCCCAGAGCATTTGCTCCATAGGCTTTGTAGTGGGCGCTGCTGCAGCCCGGCCAGTACGACGTCGGGTGACTTGCGAGGCAGCCTCGGCGGATGGCAGGCTAGCTGCGGCACCGTCGACCCCCGCCTCAATCGCCAGGGCGTGGATGGCCTCTTGCGCGGCTCGCTGGGGCCGGTTGCCACCGCCCTCCCAGCGATTCACCGTGGCGAAAGAAACCCCAAGTCGCTCGGCGAGCTGCTCTTGAGTCAGATCTAGGGTGGCGCGAATGGCGCGCAGGACGGCCGGGAAGTCAGTTTGCGATGTCATGTATGCGATGTTTGCTATATCGCATAACTTTGTCAAGACCCCGGGAGCCTAGAAGACTAACTTTCGCATCAGCGCCACTCCGGCGGGAGTTCCAGGCTGTCGTCGGCACCAGTCTCCTTCGGCCGGTAATGAGCCTCAGTCATCGCAGCATTGGTGTCAACGACCGCCGCCCTTACCTCCTCCGGCAGGACCCGAAGCAGTAGGTCACGAGTAATGACGTAGCCCAGCGCATCCAAGAGCCTCAGTCGCGCCTGGAGCGGAAGCGCACGGCGCCCCACGCGAACGTGCGCCAGCATGGCCGGACTAATGTCCAACCGCTTCGCCAAAGCAACATCAGACAGCTTCGCCTGCTGCTTGAGCCCCTCAATTCGCTGTATCCACCAATCGTCCATGACTCTATGGTATTGACAATCGTGCCTACTTTGGTGTTTACTTCTGTAAATACATTAGTAAACGAACAACGAGCTTCACATGGTCAGACCGCGAACCACAAAGACCCTCCCCGTCACGAATTCGAAGGAAACCGCCACCGCTGCTCCAAGACTTGTAGCTCAGCGCAACGGACGAAAACTCGCATCGTTTGACACGATCCCGGGGCTCGACCGCACCTATCTGTCTAAAGTGGTCGAGGCGGTTGAGACGCACACCGAATCCCTCGCTTTCGACACCGCCAAATCGCGGGCAGACGCGACAAAAGCGGTTCTGACTTTCGCGAGCAGCGCCAGCATCCCCGAAGCGAAACGGGTCATCGCGGCACTGAACTCCGACAGCATCAGCTCAATCGATGCGGCAGTCGCCCATGCTGTAGAACTGGCTTATTGGGCGCAAATCAAGAAGGACTATCGCAGCGGATCCTCGACGCTTGCCGTCAAGATCGGTGAAACCAACCGCGCCCTATCCTGCCTGGCTTCTCGCGCACTCTGGCCACATACGCTCGGCCTCCCACTCGAGCGGAGAGATGAAGAACAAACCGACGTCCGGCCAAGCCTTCTTGAGGCAATCGGGAATCAGAGCGACCGAGCAACGGACCTGAGGGGCCCAGAAGTACGCAAAGCTGCCGCACTGCGTGGTTTGCAGCGGCTGTCCATGCCATCACCCAAGGGCGACGCCGAACTCTCGGTGACTCTGCTCCGTGGGGAAAGCGAGTGCCTCGAAAGACTCAAGTCCGCTGCCAGATCCGTCTTTGATCGATCGTACATGGCTTGGCAGGCAATGCAGTCGCCGATTGCTGCCGCCCGAAATGCAGCCGACCCGGCTATGGACGAATGGTTTGCCGACTTCGTCAAGGCGGCCACCAAGGGAGGACGAGACCACATTCTTGAACGCCGGACTGCAAGCCTCTTCCCGACCACGGAAGAAGGCCTTGCGAAATTCCTCGCTCTGCTTGAGTCGACCTACATGGCCGGAGCGGCGTCGAGATTCCACTCTCTCAGCCCTGCCCTCCGCGCACAAGTCAACCTGAAGCTGAGGGCTGTGGCCTACCGAGTGCGGCCGGGTATGGCCGGGTTCGACCTGCCCGAGATGGACTCCCTCGAAGCACTCCGTGGACTGATGACGCCAAGCAGGTTGTGCGTCGGATCGACGGCGGTTCTGCTCATGCTGGAAACAGGGATGAACACATCGCCGCTGATCAGCCTTCCGTGGGAACAAGTGCTGCCCACCGATGATCCCCGTTGGCTCTCAATCGCAAACTGGAAGGAACGCGCAGGAGGATCATTGGTTGAGGAGGACCTCGCGGTCTCTCGCAACGACGAGCCCACCTCCGCCGGCGCCGCGCTGCTGAAGCTTCGCGAGATGGTCGGGCGTCACACTCAATTTGTGGGAAAGCCCACCGCCGACAAACCCCTTGTCTTTGACCATGCAGCAGGTCACGTCGGAGAAGCTCCAACACCGTTCGTAGCGCCGATGACCAAGTCCTCTTTCAGGATTGCGTTTGACGCGATTTCCCTTTTGGCTTTCGGCAATCACCCAATCCCCGCACCGTCTGCCATCCGGCCCAGTCTACTGATGGTCCTGCGCGGACACTCCGCCAGCGTCCGAGAAGCCCAAGCGGCCGCCGGTCACAAGAACCCGAATACGACCAATAGGCACTACGCAGGTAACAAACGGGCGGCACACCATGCTGACCACATGACCGCAATTCGGACCTTTCAGGAACGACTTGAACACGTCGCGATTCACAACTCTCAGTCCCAGCCAGCGGCGTCGGCAGATGGACTGAATGACGCCATCAAGACTGGTCTAGGCGTGCTCTGCATCCGCCCTGTTGATTCTGAAGAGCCCCCTATTCCGTCTGGATGCATGAGCCTGGAGGCATGTCCAAACTGCAAAAAGGTACGCCTGTCTACTGAAGCCGAAGACCTCGCCGATCTGCTTGCGTTCGGAGAACACCTCGCCACTCACGAGGCCTGGCTACAGACCCATCGTCCGGAAGCTTGGATGACCAGGTGGCTGTACTGGTCACTGCTTGTCAACGAGGTCAAGACTCGTGGAACACGCAGTGTTTGGGCACCCAAGCTACGTGAGGCCCATGCCATCAACGCCTCTCGCCCAAAACCCAACTTTCCACCCCTTTGGTGATTCATTCATGCAAGCCAACCGAGTCAGAAGCAATTCCGCATTGCTCAACGAGCATACAAACACACTGGTTCCATTGCAGGCCCGCCCGTGGCTGGATACGGAATCCACCAGCAGCCGTCTGCTCATTTGGGATACCGAACGCACTCGGATTTCCGCCGCAGAGGTGCTAGATCTTGACGTAGTTTTGCCTGACGGCACAAGTCTGCTTGATCCAATCAACGCAGACTGGCTCCAACTGGTGACGTCCTATGTCTATCTGCTTCGAGATGATCGCAGTCTCTCGCTTGACACAGCGAAAACACACATCTCCGTCGTCGACCGCCTTCTCATATTTCTGAAGTGGGCACGCCTGCACGGCATCTTCGACCTCGGGCGCATGACCCCTGACCTTATCGAGAAATTCAGCTCAGATATCTCGCTGGGTACAGGCCACGCGCTGAAGTACGTAGACCGCCTGAAGCGCTACCTCAGGGAAGCCAAAGGGGATCTTCCCTTCGTCACGGACAAGCTCTATCCGAAGAGAAAGACCCTGGACGTCGCGGCAATTTGCCAGGCGATATTCATCACATTCCACGGTCTCTCAAGCGACAAGGCTGCGAGCCAACTACTCGCGAGGGTCAGTGCGCGCCGAGGCTATCGCCCACCATCCTGGCAAGCGCCCACAAAGGGACCACTGCCAGCGCCAAAACCCGTCACTCGTGCTACGCATTCACGATTCGTCGAGGCAATCAGGTACCTGCACAAGTGGAATCGTGAGCTCAATGACGCCGGCCTTCGCTTTGTCCCCCTCCCAACGAAGGCGGATAAGCCGGGGTCATCGCGACTGCGCCCAGCAGGGCATACGAAGAATATTCCGCCGGCGGAAGCCATGGCGCTGCTTGACACCAGCCTGGCATGGATCTATCAGCACGGCCCACGTGTGCTCGACCTATTTGACGACGTCGAAGCCTTTCATGAGGCCGAGTGCCTTCGCGCAGGCTCTCTTGATCGATGGAAGTCTGATTTGGCGGTGCAGGAGCTTCGGCGGGCGATGTCGCGATTCCTCGCAGCGGAAGACTCCAGGGGCATTGTTCCGCATGGCTGCATAAAGGTGATCCGGAACGAAACGGGGAAGGGTTACACCATCGCCAGGGCCATTCTTGCTGGCAAGTTCACAACTCGTAGCCGAACTGCCGCTAGTGCATGGCTGAGCCCGGCCACGCCAGTTGACGACACGCGACTCGCCATCTTGTTGCGTGGACGGCTCTCAAAAGAACAGCATTGGGCCACGACCTGGCCCTACTCCATGGTCCAACTGGCCGAGATGACCGGCACTGGCATTGGCACCATGAAGCGCTTCATTGATGGGGGATGGCTAGATGTCCGCTCCCTTGAGCGGATTGAGGGCTTCCTAATCTCGCAGGGGGCAATGTCTCCAATCGAAGCGAAGACGGACGGTCGACGCGCGCCCGACCGAATGGATCACGGAATTGCGGCCAACCTCGCTAAGTACGTAGCTCAGCATCCACTCAACACGCCCGTCGAGAGCGGCGGCCCGTGGCCGCTGCGTTGGAATCTGACCAACAGTTCACGAGACTCCGGGTTGAGCCTCTTTGAAGCGCTTAGGTACTGCATTCCGGCTGCAGCCCGAATCGTGATCGGAGTCTTCCAGGCACGTCGTGAGAGCGAGCTCACCTCCCTGGCCACAGACTGCATCTCGTTAGAAGAAGGGAACCTATGGTTTGAGTCACACATTGCGAAGTCCCTTCGCCGCGACAAAAAGCTACCGACAGTGAAAACGACGGCAGATGCGGTAGCCGTGTTGGACCGCTGGAGCGCGCGTGGCCGGGAAATGAACGGCACGAATCTACTCTTCTCTCACTGGGAGCCGCTCGGAGACGCGATTTCAGTTGTCAAGCCCAACCAGGATCTCAACAGATTCGCGGCCTTGGCCCTTAAGAATCCGCTGTCGGCACCGCTGCAGGTGCGTCAGTTCCGTCGATTCTTCGCCGTCACCTTTATGTGGCGATACCGTCTGGGAAGCCTGCCTGCATTGTCCGGCTTCCTGTGCCACAGCGGCCTGAGCATGACCTGGGAATACGTGACCGAGAAAGTCGGAACGACGGTCATGCGAGAAGCCCAAGCGGAGTTTTCGAAGGAGATGTTGGTCGGTGCCGCCCTCGGGCGAATCAAGCTGCACGGCTCATTCGGTCGGACCTGGCATCGCTGGGCGGAAAAGATTCGTGCACAGGTCAAAGCCACCATCGAGTTCGTCAATTCGCCCCAGGAAGCTGACCGCATCTTTTTGCAGCATGTTGAAGCCGGCATTCGCATGCTTACGCCGACCCCGGGCGGGGTGTGTTCCGCCGGCGATCGAGAGCGGGATAACAAGCGGGCAATGTGCGGAGTACCGGATCCAGAGGTTCCCGGTAGACACGTCAAGAAGCCAGAGCTTGCCCGCCCGGCCCAATGCGCATGCTGTCCGTTCAACGCGACAGATGAAAAACATCGGACTCATTGGGCCTCAATCGCCGCTGAGGCGCGTGCGGCCGCTGATTCGGAAGTTCCTTCGATCATCAGGGACCGCGCACGCCTTGATGCCCCGAAGCTCGAGCGCATCGTCACATTCTTCTCAACCGATTGATCAAAGCAATGACACCCCGTAGCAGCAACGACAGCAAATCGAGCTGGACCGATGAAGCCATCGTAAACAAGCTGGAAGAGCTCCGCCGACTCTGCCTGGACAGCGATAAGCCCGACTTCTTCCCACAGACCTTGATCGAATTCTGCGAATGGACCGATGAATCCAAGAACATCAAGGCGTTCACGCGCCCGGTCCTATATAAGAAGCTGAACAACCAGCGACGCGATGAGGCGCAGAGCCTCATTCGTGCTGGCATCCAACGATGGTCGGCGACCTCAACAGGAGATGGTGCTCGCATCCGTGACCTCGAGACTCTGACGAAAATGCTCACGAGCAGGTATCACCAAGAACGGCAGCACAGGATTGACGCACAGAGGGAGTCAAGCGCATTGCGCGCGTCTGTGGACTCCCTCAACGCAAAACTGCGCGAGTTGACCGGATCCCGCAGCGTCAAGCTGGTAACGCGCAGCGCTTCAAAGGGAGATTAGCAATGCTGACAACGTTTGTCGCAAAAACCGACTCTTCATGTGTGATCGATGGCAAGGTGTATCCCGACCTTCCGCTACTTATGACCAATGATGGCATCCTCGAGGTGCAGTCGGACTACCTTCGCGAACTCACAGTAATGCGGGGACTGAGCCCAGCGTCAGTAAACGAGATGAGCAAGTACCTCCGAACCCATGTGCACATCATGGACGCGGGCGGCCTTTCTTGGGAGCAGACGAACGAGGTCGCACTTCGGCGCTGGAGAAATGAACAGGCAGGCGAGAACCCGTCAAACGCTCGACGTGGCTATCTCAACCAGCAGCTCGCTGTGATTTACCACTTTCTAATTTGGGCAGAAAAGAAGGGGCGAATTCAAGGTGTCGTTGGGCCGCTATCGCCGGCAGACCAGTCCACGTTCTTGGTACCTGTAGAGATTGCTCGGTGGCACAGTGACGGGACGCCGGCCCATTTCAAGCTTCCGCTGCTCTATCGGACTGTTGGAGAGTCTGACCGGCGAAATGCTACCGCTGGTCAAGTAGATGAACTCTTCGTTGCCCTCGCGAACGAGCAGAATCCCTATCTCGCCGAACGGAACAGTCTAATTGGGCGATTCGCTGAGAACACGCTGATGCGACGACATGAGATTGCCGCCTTACTGGCCAGCCAATTGCCATCGCTCGGTGCCGCAAAGGCAGCATGCAGTAGTGGCGAAGAATTGACGATCTCCCTGCACATCACCAAGGGAATGAAGGCAAGAGAGACCATCGTGGATCCTCAGCTCGTCATAGACACATGGACGTTCATCGAGGCAAACCGCGCCGAGATGCTCCAACGAAGGTCTCTGCCCGATCGATCGGATCTCCCCATATTTCTCTCTTGGAGGACTGGGGGAAAAATACACGCAGATGCATTGACAAACCTGTTCTCATCGAAGCAAAAGCAGGCTGGGGTCAAGCGCGCCTCTCTTCACAACCTGAGATCAAAGGGTGCCACTGATCGCGTCGAGAGCTTGATTGATATGTATGAGCAAACTGGGGCACCCCTGCCAGACGAGGAGACCCTGCTTCTCCAAGCGCAAGAACTATTGGGTCACGCCAGTATTGCAACCACCAGAACGTATATACGGAGGGAGAAAAAGCGGCGGGCTGACCGCAAGCGCGCGGAGCATAAGGAACTGACGGACCGCTCCGAAAGGCTTAGACAATTAGACAGAGAGATTGCAATCCGCCAAGCTGAACTAGCGCGCCTCGCCAAAGAATCCGAAGTACGCACGAGAGTTCGCGATTAGGCACAGCACCAACTCTAGCCAAAATATTTTCAATCGACGAATTCATCCGAAATTCGATGCTCGATTTGCGGATGCATCTTCATAAAGACTAGCATCGAAATATTGTAGATTTCACTTCCGAATATCGATTAACAACTCGCATTCAATCGATAGGCAGATGTTACTATACAAGAGGCTACACAGTATAGTAAATGAAATCGACCGCAAAAGCAGATTCACTGCGGGGTCAACATTCACAGTATGGCGGCGCACTCAAATATACTAGAGTAGTTGGCCTCTGATTCGCGCTATCGAAGGCTGTTCAACTCGAAGATTGCATACGCGTAGATACAGCAAATTGGGCAACCCACACGGGGTGTCGCAACCGACCATCACGGCCTGCCGGGTGGGCTCTACGCAGGTTAGCTGCCGCCGGACTTTTGCGTGCCAGCCGACTCCACAGCGGAGTTCAAGTACGCCATTTGCGCGCCCCATCATGCATCAGTTTGTTCTCGATCTAGCGGCTGATCACGCCGGCAGGCGGAACTGTGTTGACATGCAGCTCGTTGACAGCCTCCCCGCGCCGTCCAGCCCAAAGGCCTCATCTCACAGAGGGGACCGGCTGTCGTTTACACCCGCAGCTCATTGGAAAGTATCAACCCGACCAGATTGCCCAGCACGATGCCATGCTTGTGGCCCAGGCCGGAGCGCGGCAGAATGAGGGCAGCCAAGCCGGGATCTTTGACGTGGATGGCCAAGCCCGTCGGCACCAAAAAGGTCTGGCCGGGCTCCAGGGTCACGGGTGCGTCCAGACAGGCGCGCAGGTCGAGGCCGGCGCTGCCTGGCGTGGCATAACTTGGAATTTGCTCGGCCATACGGGCGTCGAGCACGCGAAGATCAACAGTGGCTTGGGTCATAAGTTGGCAGGCAGGCGGCGGGCGATCTCTTGAACGAGTTCACGGGCTAAATTAAGTTTGTCGTCTTGGGGCAGTTCACGCTCGCCCTGCGCGTCCACCAGCAGCAAGGCGTTGTCATCGCGGCCAAAGGTCGCCGGCCCCAGATTGGCCACGATCAAGGGCAATTTTTTGCGCACGAGTTTTTCTCGCGCGTGCTTCAAAAGGTCTTGGCTTTCCGCCGCAAAGCCCACGCAAAATGGACGCTGACCAGCGGTGGCCGAGAGCGCTGAAACGTCCGCCAAGATGTCCGGGTTTTCAGTCAGCTCGAAGCTGGGCGCCGCTTTGTCGCCGGCCTTCTTCTTGATCTTGTGCTCAGTCAATTGAGCCGGCCGCCAATCGGCAACCGCCGCCGTCGCCACAAATACATCAAATTGCGCTGCCTGCGACAGCACCGCCTCGTGCATCTGTAAGGCGGTCTGCACATCCACGCGCCGCACACCGCGCGGCGTGTCCAGGTGCACGGGGCCCGCTATCAGCGTCACCTCGGCGCCGGCCTCGCGCGCCGCGCGTGCAATCGCAAAGCCCATCTTGCCGCTAGACCGATTGGTCAGCCCCCGCACCGGGTCGATGGGTTCAAAAGTCGGCCCGGCTGTGATCAATACGCTGCGGCCTGCCAGGGGCTTGGCCTGAAGCGCGGCCTCCAACTCCCCCAGCAACTCAGCGGCCTCGAGCATGCGCCCGTCGCCCACTTCGCCGCAGGCTTGCTCGCCCTCGCCCGGCCCCAGGATAAGGGCACCATCAGCCCGCAAGATGGCGACGTTACGTTGCGTGGCGGGGTGCGCCCACATCTCCCGGTTCATGGCTGGCGCCACCAACAAGGGGCCGCGCGCCAAGGGGCGAGCCAAGGCGGTCAAACTCAGCAACTCATCGGCACGGCCTTGCGCCAGCTTGGCGATGAAGTCGGCACTGGCCGGCGCAATCAACATCACATCGGCCTCGCGGCCATGGTTGATGTGCGCCATATTGTTCGCTTCACGGGCATCCCATTGGCTGCGAACAACCGGCCGGCCGGAGAGCGCCTGCATCGTCACCGGCGTGATGAAGTGCTCCGCCGCTTCGGTCATCATTACCTGCACCGTCGCACCAGCCTTGATCAACAAGCGAACCAGCTCTGCGCTTTTGTAGCAAGCGACGCCGCCCGACAAACCCAGCAGCACATGTTTGCCCCGCAAGGTGACGCCGCTCATGATTTGCGCCGAAAAACAAGGTCCCACACGCCATGGCCTAGCTTGATGCCGCGATTTTCGAACTTGGTCAGTGGCCGGTAGGCAGGCTTCTCGGCGTAAGCGGTGGCCGTGTTTTCAAGAGCCGGCTCAGCGCCCAGCACCTCCAGCATTTGCTGCGCATAGGGCTCCCAGTCGGTGGCGCAATGCAGATAGCCGCCTGGCCGGATGTGCTTGACCAGGCGAGCCACAAACTCGGGCTGAATCAAGCGCCGCTTGTTGTGCCGTTTCTTGTGCCAGGGATCGGGGAAGAAGATATGCACCCCCTCCAGCGACGCCGGCGCAATCATCTGCTCCAGCACCTCCACCGCGTCGTGCTGAAAGATACGGATATTGCTCAGCTGCCTTTCGTCGATGTGCTTGAGCAAGGCGCCCACGCCGGGCTCGTGTACTTCGCAGCCGATGAAATCGTGATCGGCCAACGTCTGTGCGATCTTGGCGGTTGCATCACCCATGCCGAAGCCGATTTCAAACACCACAGGCGCCTGACGCCCAAACACAGCGGACGGCACCAAGGTTTGCGCTGGCGTGAAGGGCAGCACAAAGCGCGGGCCCAGCTCCGCCAACGCCTTCACTTGGCCCGAGCCCATGCGCCCGGCGCGCACGACAAAGCTCCTGATGGCGCGCTGGCGCAAAGAGGCGTCTTGCGGCTCGGAGGACGCCTGCACGGCAGGGTCAGCGGCTTCAGGCTTGGCAGGGGTATCGGACATGACGGGGTGGAATTGTGGAGAGAACGAGGCCGTTCAATCGCAGGGAATGGGGCCAGCAGTCTAGCGCACCGGCTCGCGCTCAGTAAGCGGCGGCGGCCGTGGCATGGCCAGCAGCGGGGTCGCCGCGCAGCTGGGCTTCGATATCGTTCAACAAGCCGCTTGCGCCAAAGCGCAGGCGCCCAGGGAGCAAGCCTGCCGTGCCCAAGCGGGCTTCAACCAGGGCGAGGTAAGCCTGCGCGTCGACCACGGTTCGAATGCCACCTGAGGCCTTGAATCCGACCCCTCGCCCAGACTGGGGCCCGGTCGGCGCCGACTCGGCTACGGCTATTTCAGCCAACATCACCGCCGCCGCCTCGGGCGTGGCCGAGACCGGGCTTTTGCCGGTGCTGGTCTTGACGAAATCGGCCCCGGCCGCCACGCACAGGCGCGTGGCCAAACCAATCAACTGGGGTGTTTTCAGCTCGCCGCTTTCAATGATGACCTTGAGCGTCAACGGCCCGCAAGCCTCGCGCACTGCATGGAGAAACGCAGCGCACTCGGCCGCCTGACCGGCTTGCAAGGCGCGGTAAGGCAAAACCACATCCACCTCATCGGCACCGGCCTCGCGGATTACATGGATGTCGGCCAGCGCACCCGCTGTATCCAGCGCACCCGCCGGAAAATTGGCCACCGCCGCCACCTTGATGGCGGGTGGCAAGGCGGCGCGAGCCTGGGCCGCAAACCGCGGCCACACACACACGGCAGCCACGGGGCCGAAGGGCGTCTGCGCGCGCTGGCACAGGGCGACGATGTCAGCGGGCGTATCGGCGTCGTTCAAGCTGGTGAGATCCAGGCAACGCAAGGCCTGGCGTGCAGCGTCTTGCAGCTTCATTGCAGGGACGGGAGCGTGGCCATGCCGGCCACCATGGCCCCCAGGAATTGCGCCGCGCCATCGCCCGAAGCCTGCGCCTGCTGCAGCGTCAGCGCGTGCGTCAAGGCCTCGGCAGACAGGCCGGCCGCCATATTGGTCATCAAGGCCAAGCCCATCACCCGCAGCCCGCAATGGCGGGCCAGAATCGTTTCGGGCACGGTACTCATGCCCACCGCGTCAGCGCCCCAGGCGGCAAACATGCGGATTTCAGCCGGGGTTTCAAACTGCGGCCCCAGCGCCCATACATAAACGCCCTCACCCAGCGTTTGACCAGTGGCTTGCGCGATCTGCTTGGCATGAGCACGCAACTCGGCGTCATAGGCGTGGCTCATGTCCACAAAGCGCTCGCTGCCGGGCTCACCCACCAAAGGCGAGCGTTGCGGGGCGTTGATGTGATCAGCGATCAGCATCAAACTGCCCGGGCCCATGGCGGGCCGCAAGGAGCCCGAGGCATTGGTTTGCAGCAGCACCTTCACCCCCCAACGCTGCAGGGTTCGCAGGGCGCCTGCCATGCCGGTGCACTCACCGCTCTCGTAGGTATGGGCGCGGCCACGCAGCATCACCACGCGCTGTGCGCCGATGTGCCCGACCACGACTTCGCTCACATGGCCTTCCACCTTGGGCTGCGGGAATGCGCTCAACTCGGCATAACTCAAATGCTGAGCGTCCTGCACCAGGCTCACCGCACCCGACCACCCCGAACCCAGCACCACCGCCACAGCGGGCGCGGCACCAAACAATTGCTTCAAGTGGGCGACGCTCTGTGCGATTTGGGCGTCCAAGGCTTTGTTGTCAATCATGACGATGTGCTTTCAAAATTTGAGGTGATCGGGGCCGAAGCTGAAGGGCAGCAATTCAGCCAATGTCCAGTGCTGACGAATGCCGCCCGGGTCGGCGGCGATGATGAGCAGTTCAGGCGCGGCAAACTCGCGCAACTTCTGGCGGCAGCCGCCGCAGGGGGTGATGATCTCCGGGCCGGGGCCGCTGACCAGCACCGCCACGGCCCGCCGCCCTCCCGCCATCACCATGGCGCCCAGGGCAGTCGCCTCGGCGCACCAGCCCTGGGGATAGGCGGCGTTCTCGATGTTGGCGCCACCATGAATGCGCCCCTGCTCGTCCAGCACCGCCGCCCCCACCGCATACCGGGAGTAAGGCGCGTGCGAGTAAGCGCGGGCGGCCAAGGCGGCCTGAAGCAGACGCTGCTGCAAATCAATCGACAAGTTCATGGCTGCGAAACCTCAGCGTTCTTTCACATAAGGCCGGCCCAGGGCCTTGGGGGCCACAGCCTGGCCAATGAAGCCAGCCAGCAAAATCACCGTCAGCAGATAGGGCAAGGCCTGAATCGCCTGCACGGGCACTTCACCACCGCCCAATACTGCCGGCAGGCTGCTGCCCTGCAGACGGATCGCCATGGCGTCCAAAAACCCAAACAGCAAGCACGCCAACAGCGTTGGAACAGGGCGCCATTTGCCAAAAATCAGTGCCGCCAAAGCGATGAAGCCACGCCCCGAAGTCATATTGGGAGAGAAGGACGCATTTTGCGCCAGCGTCAGATAACTGCCCGCCAAGCCGCACAAGACCCCGTTGATCGACAAAGCGGCATAACGCAGCTTTGCCACTGACACCCCCGCAGCGTCGACCATGGCAGGGTTCTCGCCCACAGCGCGCAGGCGCAAGCCGGGCCGGGTTCGCTCCAGAAAAAACCACACCCCGCCCACCAAGGCCAATGACAGGTAAACCAGCGCGTTGTGGCTCAACAAACCATGTCCCACCAAGGCCCCCAGCCAGGGCCCCAGCGCGGCTTGCGCGGCTGCAGGCTCGCTCCACCCTGGCACCAGGCCGGTCAGGCGGATGCTGGCGTCCACTGGCGGTGTCTGGCCGCCCTGCGCAAACCAGGCGATGCCCAGTACAGTGGTGAGACCGGCTGCCACCATATTGAGCGCCACGCCCGACACCACCTGATCACCCCGGTGGCTGACGCAGGCGAAGCCGTGGATCAAGGACATGGCCGTCGCCACGGCAATGCCTGCAGCCAAGCCCAAGGCGGTTGAATGCCCCACGCTGGCCGCCGCCGCAGCCGCAAATGCGGCGAACAGCATCTTGCCCTCCAGGCCGATGTCCACCACCCCGGCACGCTCGCTGACCAGGCCCGCCAGGGCACACAGGAGTAAAGGCGTGGTCAGCCGCAGGGTGGAGGCGATGACGGACCCGATCAAGATCTCATCCATGCTGGGCCTCCGTGGTTTTGACCTGCGCGGCGGCCGGGCTGGCCGCTGGACGCCCGAATAAGCGGGCAAAGAGCGGTGTACTGACCGTGGCCATGGCCCCCGAGAACAAGACAATCAAACCTTGCGCGGTCACCACCATGTCACGGCTGAAGCCCGGCAGCTCGAACGACAACTCCACCCCACCCTGGTACAGGATGCCAAACAGCAGAGAAGCCAACACAATGCCCACCGGATGATTGCGCCCCATCAAGGCCACCGCAATGCCCGTGAAGCCCGCACCGGCCACAAAGTCCAGCGTCAACTTGCCTTGCACGCCTGAAATTTCATTCACCGCCACCAAGCCAGCCAACGCGCCGGACAAGGCCATGCCCATCAGCACCTGCTGGCGCGGTTTGATGCCGGCGTAATGCGCAGCCCGAGCGGAGCTTCCGACGGCGCGCAACGCAAACCCGGCGCCACTCTTCCACAAAAACCAGTGCACGAAAACGCATGCCAGCAGCGCCAGCACCAGACTCAAATTCACTGGCGACGAGGGCAACTCCCAACCCACCCACGCCGCCAGGCTGTGCAGACTGGGCATGCGTGCACTGTCCGCAAAGGACTGGCTTTCTACCGCCATGCTGTCGATCGGGCGCAGCCAGTTGACCAACAAGTAAACGCTTAGACTGCTGGCCAGAAAATTGAACATGATGGTGGTGATAACAATGTGGCTGCCCCGCCAAGCCTGCAGGTAGCCCGGTATCGCCGCCCAGACCATGCCGAACAGCGCGGCTGCCAGCACCATCAGGGGCAGCACGACCCAGGCCGGCCCATGAGGGCCCAGGGCGAGCCCGACCAACGCCAGCCCCAATCCGCCGAACGTGGCTTGCCCTTCTCCGCCGATATTGAACAAGCCGCCATGAAAGGCCACCGCCACGGCCAAGCCCGTGAATATGAAAGTGGTGGCGTAGTACAGCGTGTAACCGATGCCCCGCGCTTCACCCAGCGCGCCGTGAATCAACACCGTGAGCGCCTGCCAAGGGCTCTGGCCAATGGCCAGCACCACCAGGCCGGCCACGGCCAAGGCAACGCACAGGTTCCACAAGGGCAGCAAGCCGAGGTCCACCCAGCGCGGCATTGCTTGATTTGCCTGCGCGCTCATGCCACAGACTCCGGCTGTGCTGCCATCAATAGCCCCAATCTCTTTTCATCGCAATCTTCAATTGCCAACTCGCCGGTGATGCGTCCGCTGTTCATGACCACCACGCGGTCGGCCAGCGCCAGGATTTCATCCAACTCGCTGCTCACCAGCAGCACCGCGCAGCCACTGTCGCGCAACGCACGGATCTGCCCGTGAATGAATTCGATGGCACCGATGTCCACGCCTCGCGTCGGCTGGCCCACCAGCAAGACTGTGGGCGCCTGGCCAATTTCACGTGCCAGCACCAGCTTTTGCTGATTGCCGCCCGAAAATTTGGAGGCACCCAGGCTGACGTCTCGCGGGCGCACATCAAAGTGCGCCTGCATGGCCTCGGTCTGCCGCTGCATCTCGCGATGATTCATGCTCAAGCCACCGAGACCGCTGCGATAACTGGGTAGTTCGTGGTACCCCAAGACCGCTGTTTCCCAAGCGGGGAAATTCATCACCATCGCGCACGCATGTCGGTCTTCTGGCACATGCGCCACTTTGAGGTGACGTGCCTGGCGGGGATCAAGCCAGCCCCCCTCCGCAGCATCAAAACGTGTGTCGCCCACTTGCAAGCGGCCCGCCTGCGGCGCCAACATGCCGGCCAACACTTCCAGCAACTCGCTCTGCCCATTGCCCGACACCCCCGCCACGCCGACGATTTCACCGGCGCGCAGTTGCAGGCTCACGTCGCGCAGCGCCGGGACACCATTGGCGGCACGCAGACTCAAGCCCTGCGCCTGCAGAAGAATCGGCTCGCCGGCCGGCTTGGCATCGGCGCGCCGCCCCAGATTGACTTTGCGCCCGACCATGGCTTGCGCGAGATCGGCCTCACTGGTTTCAGCGATCTTGCGGGTCTGAATCACCTGCCCGGCCCGCATCACCGTGACTTCGTCGCACAAGGCCATCACCTCTTTGAGCTTGTGCGTGATCAGGATGATCGTGAGGCCCGCCTTCTCCTTCATGCGCCGCAAGGTGTCAAACAATTGCGTGGTTTCTTGCGGGGTGAGCACGGCGGTCGGCTCATCCAGAATCAACACCTTGGCGCCCCGGTACAAGGCCTTGAGAATTTCAAGGCGCTGCAACTCACCCACCGGCAAATCGCCCACCAGGGCGTCCAGATGCACATGCAGGCCGGACTCGGCCATCATGACTTCCAGCTCTCGGCGTACCTCACGGGCCGCGCGGCGCAGAAAAAAACCGGGCTCGGCGCCCAGCATGATGTTGTCCAGGCAACTGAGGGTGTCGACCAGCATGAAATGCTGATGCACCATGCCCAGGCCCAATTCAATGGCTTGGTGTGAATTGGCGATATGGACCGGTTTGCCGTCTAAGGAAATGTCACCCGAGTCGGCTTGGTAATACCCATACAAGATCGCCATGAGCGTGCTCTTGCCGGCTCCGTTTTCACCCACCAAACCATGCACAGTGCCCGCCGCAACGCTGAGCGACACGGCACGATTGGCCTGCACCGCGCCAAAGCGCTTGGAGATGTCATGCAGTTGAACTGCAGGACGGGCTGCAGACGGCGCACGCGCCGCATCACAAGTAGATGTCATGGACAAAATGGAAAAACTTGAAACACCGCCGGACTCGAGGTCAGCGCCTGCCTGACGTCACGCCCCATCTCAATACTTGCAGTTGCCCGTGGCCATGTAGTCAACCACCTTGATCTTGCCCGCAATGATGTCGGCCTTGATGGCCTCGACCTTGGCCTTGAGCGCGGGCGACACCAATTTGGCGTTGTATTCATCCAGGGCATAGTCCACGCCCCCTTCTTTGAGGCCCAGATCGCTCAGGCCCGGCTTCCAACCCTTGAGTACGTTGTAAACCGCCACGTCCACCCGTTTGACCATGGAGGTCAGCATGGTGCCCGGCTGCATGTGGTTTTGGTTGCTATCGACGCCAATGGCCAGCTTGCCAGCGTCCTTGGCGGCTTGGTAGACCCCGGTACCCGTGCCACCCGCCGCAGCAAAAACCACGTCTGAGCCCTTGGCGAACTGCGCCTTGGCCAATTCGCCCCCGCGGGTGGGATCTGCCCAGGCCGTTGAGGTGGTGCCGGTCATGTTGGTAAACACCTCCGCCTTGGGATTCGTCGCCTTGACGCCCTGTTCATACCCGCACTGGAATTTGCGGATCAAAGGAATGTCCATGCCCCCCACAAAACCGACTTTTCCGGTCTTGCTGGCCAAAATCGCCATCGCACCCACCAAATAGCTGCCTTCATGCTCCTTGAACAGCAGCGATTGAACATTCGGCAGATTCACCTTGGCGTCGACGATGGCGAACTGGGTCTTGGGGAAGTCTTTGGCCACTTGTTCCAGCGCAGACGCCTGGGCAAACCCCACGCTGATGATGGGGCTGGCGCCGCGCTCGGCCATACGGCGGATGGCTTGGGCGCGTTGGGTGTCATTGCTGATTTCGAATTCGAGATAGGTCTTGCCGGTTTCCTTCTTCCAGCGTTCGACGCCACGATAGGCAGCCTCGTTGAAGCTCTTGTCGAACTTGCCGCCCATGTCAAAGATGACAGCCGGCTGGGCCTCGGCCTGCGCCACTTGAGCCGCGACCGTCACGGCAAGCGCAATTGCGGTACGAGAAAACAAGGAAAAAGCATTCATGGCGTTGGCAGGTTGGGCAGAACGTGGAACACGGAAGGCGCCCTCCAAACGGCGGGCAGGCGGACCGATCAATAAAATCAGCGGGAAATCAGCAAATAATCGCTCGCCGCGCACGCAGGCGAGCCATCCATTTTAAGAAGCAAAAGCCGCGCCAGTGTATCGACTGCCGTGTCGAATCACCAAAACATGTAAAACGTTTGCGCATCGCCGAGGCCGGCAGCGGCAAGCCCGGGTGGACAAGCCATTTCATGCTGCTGTGCCGCCTCATATCTCTTGACGTTTGTCAACAACGCGATCGTCGATCAAAGACTACAATGCGAATCATTCGTGATTCGCGCGTCTTCCGCGCCAGGATGAGAGATATGACTCAAGCTCCGCCCGCCAGTCTCGCATTGGCCTCCATCGGTGAGCCCTTGCTGGTGCAGGAGGTTCTGGCTCCCGCCCATGCACCGGAATGGTTCGAGTGGCTGGAAGAGATCGGCTTTCTGCCGGGCGAAGCGGTGCGCGTGATGGCCCGCGGCCTGCCCGGCGCCGACCCCTTGGTAATTCGGATCGGGCAGTCGACATTTGCCCTGCGTCGTGCCGAAGCGGAATGCGTCAAAGTGAGTCGAGCCCGAGCCCAAAATGCGTGAATCCGTCATCCATGTGCACCGCGGTGGGCCCTTGCTGGCCCTGGTCGGTAACCCGAATTGTGGAAAAACCGCCCTCTTCAACCGACTGACTGGCAGCCACCAGAAAGTGGCCAACTACGCCGGTGTCACGGTCGAACGCAAAGAGGGCCGCCTGGTCAGCGCCGCCGGCCGTGCGCTGCGCCTGCTGGACCTGCCCGGCACTTACAGCTTGCATGCACGCTCGCCCGATGAGCGGGTCACGTGTGACGTACTGGCCGGCCGCGCGCAGGGCGAAAAGCGCCCCGATCTGGTGATCTGCGTGCTGGACGCCACCAACCTGCGCCGCAATCTGCGCTTGCTGCTCTCCGTCAAACGCTTGGGCCTGCCCTGCGTGGCGGTGTTGAACATGAGCGACCTGGCCACCCAGCGCGGCTTGGTCATCGACACACAGGCGCTCTCCAAAGCCTTGGGCTTGCCGGTGGTCAGCACGGTGGCCACCCATGGTGAAGGGGTTGATACCCTCAAAGCCCTGCTCGACCAGAAAGATGTCTGGCTCAGCCCTGAACCGCTGGCGCTCGCCGCCAACACCCAAGCCAACGCCGCACCGCACAGCGCTGAAGGCGATCACGCCATCGTGCGCCAGATTCTGCAAGACCTGCACCTCGACAAGCAGTTGCCGGATTTGGCCAGCGACAAGGCTGATCGGGCCTTGCTGCACCCGGTGGCCGGTCCGTTGATTCTGGCCGTGGTCTTGTTCCTGCTGTTTCAGGCCGTGTTTTCCTGGGCCGAACCTCCCAAGCGCTGGATCGAAGAAAGCATCAACCTCCTCAGCGCCCATGTGACCGCACTGATGCCTGCGGGCTATCTGCAAAGCCTGCTGGTCGACGGCGTTTTGGCCGGCGCGGGCAGCGTGCTGGCGTTCTTGCCGCAAATCCTGATCCTGTTCTTCTTCATTCTTTTGCTCGAAGAGTCGGGGTATCTGCCGCGTGCCGCCTTCTTGCTCGACCGTTTGATGGGTAGCGTCGGCTTGTCAGGGCGCAGCTTCATTCCGCTGCTGTCCAGCTTTGCCTGCGCCATTCCCGGCATCATGGCCACGCGCAGCATCGCCAACCCGCGCGACCGCCTGGTCACCATCCTCATTGCGCCGATGATGACGTGCTCTGCCCGCCTGCCGGTGTATGCCCTGTTGATCGGTGCGTTCATCCCGCCGAGGCAGGTCTGGGGAGGCCTGGAATTGCAGGGCCTGGTGTTGTTCGGGCTCTATCTGGCCGGCATCGTCGGCGCCATGGCCGTCGCCTGGGTGCTGAAAAAGCTCACCACCAAGACACAGGTGCGCCCCTTGATGCTGGAGTTGCCCAGCTATCACTGGCCCAGCCCGCGCAATATCGCCATTGGCCTGTGGCAGCGGGCCCTGATTTTCATCAAGCGTGTCGGCGGCATCATCCTGAGCCTCACCATCATCTTGTGGGCGTTGTCCAGCTTCCCGGCACCGCCGCCGGGCGCCACGGGCAGCCCGATCGAATACAGCGTCGCCGGCTACCTGGGCCGGGGTTTGTCCACCATCTTTGAGCCGATCGGCTTCAACTGGCAGATCAGCCTGGCCCTGGTGCCGGGCCTGGCGGCCCGTGAAGTGGTGATCAGCGCGCTGGGTACCGTCTACGCTCTCTCGGCCACCGGGACGGATGCGGCCCAGTCTTTGTCACCCCTGATTGCGCAAACTTGGTCTTTGCCGACGGCCCTGTCACTGTTGGCGTGGTTTGTATTCGCGCCGCAATGCATGGCCACGTTGGCGGCAACGCGCCGGGAAACAGGTGGCATGCGATGGCCGCTGGTGATGGCAGGCTATCTGTTCACGCTGGCGTATCTGGCCTCGTTCATCACCTTCAGGGTCAGTAGTTTTTTGCTGCAGTAGCTTGATCGTCACACGGTACTTTCCCTAGCGTTTTTCTGGATCGAAGCTGTCCCTACAATCCGACGCAATGGCGCCATTGCCTACTGCGGCAAAGTCCACATCGCTTCGTTCAACCCACGAGAATCCTGGAAATCCAATATGCAAGTTTCCCGACTGTTCGCTGCCTTGCTTCTGACCAGCGCCGCGCAGGCATTTGCCGCCGAGCCGGTCTACCTCGTGGTCGACCATTCGACCAATCTTTTGATGAACCAAGCTAGCGCACAAGCCCTCTGGGACAGCAAGGGGTCGATCAAGTTCTACAAGTTCTTTCCTGCCAAGAAGTGGGGCTTCGCCACGGCGGTGGAAGGCGGCTTTGACGCAGACAAAAACTGCATCGTCACCGCCCAGACCGAGATGCTGCCCCGTGCCGGCAAAGTCTTGACCCTCAAGCCAGCTAAAACGGCCACCGCCTTTGGCGTGCAGCACAACTCCACGCTGGAGCAGTGCAAGGCATTTGCGCAGTCCAAGCTGGGAGACAGCATGGAAGCCGTTCGCACAGCCTTGCTGCACGACTGATCGCGGCACTCCTGTGGCCTTGAATGCCACGGCCAGGCAATGCCAGCAAGCCATGATTGGCTTGCTTTTGCTCACTATTTGACGGACTGCATCCGACGCCGGCGCATCTAGACTCGGCACATGGAGCATTCGCTGAGTTTTGGCGTTCGCGTCGTCGAGGTGCTGCGTGCCAGCGCAGTATTTGGCGCCCTGACGGAAGAAATTCTTCAGGCCCTTGCCAGGGTGATGGAAGAGCGCTGGGCGCATGGGGGAGAAGAAATCCTCCGCGAGGGCGATGAATCCGACAGCATCGTCTTCGTCATCAGCGGCGGCCTGCGGGTCTCCCGCCGTGACCGAAACGGTCAGTTGCTGCTCTACAACCAAGTTCAGCCCGGCCAAAGCGTCGGTGAACTGGGCATGATTCTCAAACAAGCCCGCGCGCAGACGGTGACCGCCCTGCGCGATTCACGCCTTGCTTCATTGAGTCGGCGCGCCTATGAAGACCTGCTCCGGCAATTTCCGCTCGAACTCAGCCAAGTTTTTCTGAAGGCGGTCTACGACCGCATGCGCAACGCCACCGATGTTGGTACCGACCAGCGCATGGCGCAAACCTACGCCCTGCTGCCGCTGCACATGGGCTGTGATTGCAGTGAATTGGCGCAAGACCTGAGCCTCGCGCTAGCGCGCATGGGCCGCACCGCGCACTTGAACCGCAGCCCCGACGGCCGGCACACCCACCTCAACGGCGAGATGTTGGGCCATCACGACTTGAGCCATCTGGAGGATGCCTACGATTTCATCCTCTACGAAACTCGGGCGCCCGATGGCACCGAGCAAGTAACGCAGCATGTTGACGGCAATACACGCAGTGACGCGGACAATGAATGGCGCCGTTTTTCATTGCGCCAGGCCGACCAGTTGGTGTATGTGGCCGCGTCCACCGACGCGCCGGGGCTCAGCGCCCTGGAGCGGGCGCTCATGCGCGAGCCTGCCTACGCCCTTAAACGGCATCATCTGGTGTTGATGCACCCCGAGCAGGCGGCCGAACCCGTCTTGCCCGAACCGTGGATGCAGGCGCGTGAGTTAGAGCGCATCTACCCCATCCGGCGCGGTCGACGCGATGACGCAGAACGTGTCGCGCGCTTTCTGACCGGCACCGCCGTTGGCGTGGTGCTGGGCGGCGGTGGCGCCCGTGGCTTCGCGCATCTGGGCGTGCTGCGGGCCTTGGCCGAATGCCACATTCCTGTGGACCTGATCGGCGGCAACAGCATGGGCGCGTTGATTGGCGCGCAGGTCGCCTGCGACATGAGCCTGGATCAAATCCTGCAGAACACCCAAAAGTTCGCGGCGGGCGGTGAACGGCCCACCTTGCCGCTGATTTCCATCGTCGGGGGGCGTCGCGTGGAGCGCGACCTCAAACGCATGTTTGGTGAACGGCTGATTGAAGGCTTGTGGCGCCCCTATTTCGCCGCAGCCTGCAATCTGACCCAGGGCAATACCACCGTGCAAGACCGCGGCCCGCTGTGGCGTGCGGTGTTGGCCAGCAATTCGCCGGCGGGCTTGTTCCCCCCGGTGTTGCTGGACGGAGAGTTGCTGGTGGACGGTGCGATTCTTGAAAACGTGCCGGTACAGGCCATGCGCATGCGCTTGGGCACCCCACTCGAGCGGCGGCGAGGCAACGGCCACATCATCGCCATCGACGTTGATGTGCGCGAAAACCTCAGCGCCGACCCCGGCCTGCAACGCCTGACGGTGATGAGCACGCTGCGCCGCTTTTTTTCTGACAAGGCACCCGCCTCACCCAGCATTGCCGACATTTTGTACAGCGCGGGCCATGTGGGCGGGCTGAATCAGCGCTTTCGCACCATCTCGCAGGCGGACCACTATCTGGAGCCGCCCGTGGCAGATTTTTCGCTGATGGCCTACGCCAAAGGCGCCGATATTGCCGAGGTCGGCTACCGCTACGCCATGGAAAAAATCAGTCGATGGGATCATTTCAAACCAGCACATTGAACCCAGATCAGCACCATCTGCCCTTGTCGCTCAGCCAGCGCGAGGTGTGGCTGGATCAACGCGCGTGGCCGGGAAGCACACACCTGAACATTGGTGGTGGCGCCTTCTTGCTCGGGCGACTGGACCTCCCACGCTTTCAGCACGCCTTGCGCTTGCTGGTCGCCCAGCACGACGCGCTGCGACTAGCCCCCCTGGCCGACGGTACCCAGCACCTGCTGCCCTACTTCGAGCCTCGACTTGAAGTCGTCAACCTCAATCTCGGCCCCCAAGCCTTGAGCGAGGCTGACGCCAAAGCGGCCATGCGCCGGTGGTGGGACGCCCGAATCAAAGAACCCTTTGTGCTGAACGGTCAACCGCCCTGGCGTTTTGCACTGCTGCGGGCCAGCGACGATCTGCACGGCCTGACCATTCAGTTTCACCACCTGGTGATGGACGGCTGGGGCACGACTCAGATCATGCGCGCCTGGTCGGAGTTGTACCAAGGCTTGGCCGATGCGCCGACCTCAGACTTTTGTTCTGACCTTGGCTCTGACACGGACCCAGAGTTGCATCGTTTGCTGCCCCCCCCCACGCTCAGTGGCGGCACGCAAGCGCCGGCCGAATCCGCAGCCGGCGTCAATTCGCCCATCATCAGCTATACGAGCTTCATTGACGAGTCACGCCAATACCAAAGCTCAGCCTTGTTCGAACGCGACGCTGCGTATTGGCTCCAGCATCTCGGCGCGCTGCCCAAACCCCTGATTTCAACGCGCAGGTCTCGCAACCAGGACGGCCCGGCGGCCGAGGGCCCCGAGCGCCCTAAAGCGCTGCCGCCCGCGCACGTCATCAATCAAGGGCTGGCCCACGCTGACTACGCCGCACTCACACGGGCAGCATTGATCTTGGGCGCTACGCCGTTCACTTGCTTTCTGGCGGCGCTGGCTTTGTATTTTTCACGGGTTCAAGAGCGTCAGTCGGTGTTGATCGGCGTGCCCAGCCTGAACCGTTCGGGGCGCAAATACCGCCAGACACCCGGCATGTTCGTCGGCATTCTGGCAATCAAGATCGAGGTGTTTCCCCAAGCCACCGCAGCCGAGTTGCTCGCCCAAGTCAGTCAACAGATGCAAGGTGCACTGCGCCACCCGCGCTACCCCTTGAGCGACTTGTGCCACCGTTTGCAGCTGATGCGCGAGGGGCGCGACAACCTGGTGGACGTGCTGCTCTCGTTCGAGCGGCAAGACTACGACCTGCATTTCGGCGCGGCCCATTTGCAGGACTCGCGCCAGCTGTTCTCTGGCTGCGCCCGCTACCCACTGGCGGTGACGGTGTGCGAATTTGACAATGCCGCGCACGCGGAAATGGTGCTGGAAGCCAGCAGCGACTGTTTCAGCGCAGCCGAGTCCGCCATGCTGGGGCGCCGCATCTGGCACTTGGCGCAAGCCCTCGTGCAAGAACCACGCGACACGCTTCAGCAGTTTGAAGTGGTGCCGCCCGAAGAGCGCTGGGCCTTGCTTGAGGGCTTGCACCAGAACCTTGCCCAGCTGGACACGCCGCAACCCTATATCGACCTGTTTGAACACCAGGCGGCGCTGCGGCCCGAAGCCTGCGCCCTGATCTGGGACGAAGGCGCACACACGGTCCAGATGAGCTACTCCGCGCTGGCCCGGCGCGTTGAAACCCTGGCCGGTCAATTGCGGCAGCTGGGGGCCACACGCAACAAGGTGGTGGCGCTGGCCTTGGAGCGTTCACCTGAAATGGTGGTGGCCTTGCTGGCCATCAACCGTGCAGGCGCCGCCTTTCTGCCGCTGGACCCGCTGCTGCCCCATGCGCGGCTGGCAGGCATTTTGTTTGACAGTGAAGCGGTGGCGCTCCTGGTGGATTCATCCATGCCCGCAGGCTTGCCCGACTTGCACAGCCGCTGCCTGCGGGTGCCCAAGGTGGGCGACACCCGGCCCGGCGAGCCTGCATCCAACAATGCGCTGAAAAATACGCTGGAGCCCGGTGCACTCGACGCCGTGCACTCCGAATCTTTGTGGACCTGGGCCAAGGCCCGGCCGGAGGACTTGGCCTACGTGCTGTTCACCTCTGGCTCCACGGGGCGGCCCAAGGGGGTGATGATCGATCACGACACCTTGTCCCGCCGCCTGGCTTGGCTGTCGCGCGCCTGGGGCATCAGTGCCGCCGACCGTTCAGCGCAGGGCACTCAACTCGGGTTTGACCCTTCTCTGATCGAATTGCTGTTGCCGCTCACCCAGGGTGCCAGCATTGCGCTGCCACCGGCGGGTCGCCTGTTGCCGCAACGCTTGGCCGAGTTCATTCTCAAGCATGGCGCGACCTTCAGTGCCTTCGTACCCACCACCCTGCCCGGCCTGCTTGCGGGTTGGCGCAACAAGACCGATACGCTGAAGCTCCGCGTCGCCTGCTGTGGCGGCGAGGTGCTCCCCCCCGAACTGGCCCAACGCTTTGTGACTGAAACCGGCGTGCAGCTCTACAACGTCTACGGCCCGACAGAAACCGCCATCTTCGCCACCGCCTGGCCGTGTGCGCCTCTAGCGCTAGGCAATATGGCTGAAGAATTGCAGAACGACGGTCTGGCCGAACTGCCTGTCGGTCTACCCAATGAACTCCCCTTAGAACTGCCCATCGGCCGCCCCATCGACGACACCCGAATCTATGTGCTCGACCTCGCCATGCAACCTCAGCCGTTCGGGGTGACGGGCGATATTTATATCGGTGGCAAAGCCATCGCAAGGGGCTATCTGGGACGCCCTGACTTGAACGCACAAGCCTACTTGCCCGACCCTTTTGTTCAGGGGCAACGCATCTATCGCAGCGGTGACAGGGGCTGGCTTGATCCACTGGGGCAACTGCACTTCACCGGGCGCCGCGACCGGCAAGTCAAGCTGCGCGGCTACCGCATCGAGCTGGGCGATGTGGAGGCGGCCTGCCTGGCCATACCAGGCCTCAAACAAGCCGTGGTGCAGATAGTGGAGATTGACGGCAAGAGCCTGTTGCACGCCTGGGTTGCCGCTGAAGCGCCGCTGGGTCTCTCCGATATCCAGGCCGGCCTGCGTGCCCGTTTGCCCGATTACATGCGGCCCACCAGCTACACCTTGATGCCCGAATTGCCCCTGACCGCGAATGGCAAGATCGATCACGCTGGCCTGCCACGCCCTCAAGCCAACAACACCAAACCCGATGCGGCGGTGACCCAGGCCGCCAATGCCTTGGAACAAGCCTTGCTGGAACAATGGCAATTGGCCCTCAAGCCAGCCGCAGGCCAGCCAATCAGCAATCTGCTGGGGGACGAAGCAACTGAGGCCGTCTCCATCGGCGTGCATGACAACTTCTTCGACCTGGGCGGCGATTCGCTGGCAGCGCTGAGCATTTTGGACGCCATGGAGCAACGGCTGGGGCGGCGCCTGCCCTTGCAACTGATCTCCGAAAACCCGACCATCGCCCAACTGGCACTCGCGCTCGCACGCCCCTTGGCACGCCCCGGCATCATTCGAGTCATGAGTGAGCACCCGGGCGCCGTACCGCTCTATCTGGCCTCATCGGGACACGGCGATGTGATGCGCCTGCAAAACCTCGCCCACGCCCTGAAAAGCGATGCCAGCCTCTACATGCTGCAAGCGCCACTGGACCCTGCCCCCGGCACCATGCAGGAATTTGCCACGCTCTACGCCGACAGCATCCTGGCCCAGAACAACGCGCCCGGCTGGTTGGCCGGATTTTCAGTGGGGGGGGTCACCGCGATTGAAACGGCGCTGGAGCTCAAGCGGAGAGGCCATCCCGTGCGCGGCCTCATTTTGCTAGACACCATTCACCCGGATGCGATGTTCGGCGGAGCCGCCTCCTGGCGCACCTTGGGCTGGCTGGTTCAAAAGCTGCATGTGCAAGAACTCAGCATGAATGGCCGGCGGCTGGGCGCCATGTTCAGCGACCCCGGCCTGATCAGCCAGGTGCTGGCCCTGCGCGGCTATCACTGCCCCCGCTTTGAAGGACCAGTCCTGCTCATCAAGTCCACCGGCTTGGCCAGTTGGAATCGCCTGCTCTTCAAACCCTGGCAACGCGCCATGCCCAAGACACTGCTAACGCGTGAAGTAAGCGGCCTGCATGGATCAATTTTCGAGGCCCAGCACGTGGGCCGTCTCGCGGATGAACTACGCGCATTTCTGCACAGCCACGCCGATGAAACCGAATCGACGCCGTGGCCTGCACAAGACAGCACGGCACCCGCCTTCATGGTGCAAACACCAGCGTCCACTCAGCAACCCCAGCCCAGCGTGCCGCGATAATGCCCGGCAATGGTCCCCGAGCATGAACCCGATGGGCGCAACAGCCACCTGAAGCGCCGCCTGATCGCCCTGGTCTTGTGTATAGCCGTATTACTGCTGCTGGCCTTGGCCTGGTCCGGCGGGCCGCTCCGCAACGCCCTGCATGCGCTGCAGCCCGCTCAGTTGCTGGCGCAGCTGCAAGCCTTTGGCGCCAGCGCCGGGCCCTTGGTGTTGATTGCCGCATTTGCGCTGGCTCTGACCCTGGCCGTGCCACTGAGCCTGCTCACCCTGCTGGTGATCGCCGCCATGGGGCCGCTGCCCGGCTGCTTGTACGCGCTGGCGGGCGCCTTGGCGGGTGCCACGATCAGCCACGGCATCGGGCGGCTGCTAGGGCATGAGGCCTTGCGCCGGCTCGGCGGGCCGCGTGTCAATCAGCTCAGCGACACCTTGGGCCGGCGCGGCCTGCTGGCCGTGATCGGTCTGCGGCTGATGCCAATCGCACCCTTTGCGGTGGTGAATATGGTGGCCGGCGCCACCCACATCCGCTTGCGCGACATGCTTTTGGGCACCGCCATCGGCATGTCGCCCTCCACCCTGGTGATGGCCTTTTTTCTGGACCGCATCACTGCGGCTCTGGCCCACCCCGGACCACTGGTCTGGGGCTTGGTGGTGCTGGGGCTGTGCCTCGTGCTCGCTGGCACATGGCTTTTTCGGCGTTGGCTGAGGCGCAACGACTTGCTGGCGTGTCCATCGGCCCCTGCCGTGAGTCAAGACACTGACCGGACCTCATCGACACAGTGATCAAAGGCTCCTTGTGCCGCAGACCGGCGCAGAGTCTTCAAACTGCTTGTCAATTCAACGCAGGCACAATCGGTTTCGACGTCCAAACAAGGTATAGCCCCACCTCACAACCATGCCTTTTCGCCCCCTCCCCCTCACGCTGATCCATGATGCGCCTGCGCCTGCGCCGGCGCCGTCGGTACCACCGGCATCAGCTGGCCGCCTGTACCTTCACTCCATGCCCGGGCGCCTGGAGTCATGGGGTGCTTTTCTCGATGAAGCCAGGTTGCATCAGCTGCATCTGGTGGTGTGCATGAATCCCTTGGAAGAGGTGGCGCAACTCTCGCCGCAGTACCACAAGGCGATTGCCGAGGGACGTTTGCCCTTTCGTTGGCAGCATTTGCCGATGCGGGATTTCGGCCTTGGCGCCGACCCTGCCGCTTTTACGCGCGGCGTCGAGCAAATTGCGCACAGCCTGCGCCTGGGTGAGCGGATCTTGCTGCATTGCGCGGCAGGTATTGGGCGTACCGGCACGGTTGCAGCGTGCGTACTCAAGAGCCTCGGGCAGTCGCGTGAACAGGCGTTGACGGCGGTGCGTGCGGCGGGCTCCAACCCGCAGTCGGCCTTGCAATCCGGTTGGGTCGATCGGTTCTGAACGGCATCGCCACGCATGCCCTCGTTCGCCCCCGTTTTCATCAACGACGATTTGCTCGTGATCAACAAGCCAAGCGGCTTGCTGTCGGTACCGGGTCGTGGCGAGGACAAGCAAGATTGCGCCATCCACCGTGTGCAGCTGCACTACCCCGAGGCCTTGATCGTCCACCGGCTGGACATGGCAACCTCGGGGCTGCTGTTGATGGCCCGAGGCCCGGCCATGCAGCGCCGCTTGAGTATGAGCTTCGAGGCCCGCAAGGTTCACAAACGCTATATAGCGCTGGTGGCCGGGCGGCTCGCCGCGTCAAACCTCGCCGACTGGCAAGAAATTGACCTGCCACTGATTGCAGATTGGCCCAATCGCCCTCGCCAGAAAATTGACTTTGAAACCGGCAAGCCCTCAATCACCCGCTACCGGGTGCTGTCAACTAACAACGAAACCACACGGGTCGAGTTGGAGCCCGTCACCGGCCGCACGCATCAACTGCGCGTGCATATGGCCACCCTGGGGCATCCCATTGTGGGGGACGGCCTGTATGGGACGTCAACGCAAGAATCCATGCGTTTGCATGCCTGGCAACTGACCCTGGCCGAGATGGACCTTCGATTTGAATGTGCGCCAGACTTTTAAAGCCTGGATACTTCTCCAACTACCCTGGCTCGTTGCCGAAGGAATCCCCATGAAACCTCACGCGCTGTACATCATCACCGGCGCCTCCCGTGGCATGGGCGAAGCCATTGCCGCGCAGTTGCTGGCCCCCGAACATTTGGTGATCGGCATCTCACGCAAGCACAGCGCGGCCTTGACAGAGGCCGCTGCCGCAACCGGCAGTGCGCTTGAACAATGGACCTGCGACTTGGCAGACCCGTTGCCCACGGCCCAACGCCTGCTGGCTTGGCTACAAGTTCAGGCGCCGGGTCAATTCAGCCACGCCACGCTGATCAACAACGCCGGCGTCGTGGCCACGCCGGGGCCCGTGGACGAAGTATCGCTGGAAGAGTTGTCTAGTGCCTTGCGCGTCGGCCTGGAGGCCTGCCTGCTGCTCAGCAGTGCGTTTTTGCGCGGCACTGCGGCGCTAGGCGGTGCTCGGCGCATCTTGAATATTTCCTCCGGCCTGGGGCGCCGCGCCATGGCAGGCTCGGCGGCCTATTGCGCGGCCAAGGCGGGGATGGACAACCTGTCTCGCGCCATGGCGCTCGATGAAGCCGCCAAACCCCAAGGCGGCGCGCGTATCGTGTCCCTGGCGCCCGGCATCATCGACACTGACATGCAATTGCAGCTGCGCAGCGGTGATCCCGCGAAATTCCCGGACGTGGCGGTGTTTGCCGATTTCAAGGCGACAGGCCAATTGACCAGCCCGGCAGAAGCGGCCGCCCGTGTCCTGCGCGTACTTCAACGCGAGAATTTCGGCATCGAGCCCCTGATGGATGTGCGGAGCGACTGAACGTCAGTATTCAAACACTCATGCATGGGCGATTTGCGCACCCTGCTGGCTTGAAAAACCAGGGCAAGCCCCCATCTCACTGCAGCGGCGAGTTCTTTGAACATCCGCGAAAGGCCCTTTCGGGGGCGAGAAACCAGGCCTAAAAGGCCATAGAGGAGAATCTGTGAAACGTGTTCTTGTGTCTGCCCTCATCGCGGTTTGCGCGCTCAGCGTCGCATCGTTCGACGCCCAGGCCAAGCGCTTGGGCGGTGGCGCCTCGTCCGGCATGAAGCGGGCCACGCCCACGCAAAGTCATGACGCCAGCAAAGCCACGCCTGCGCAACAAGCAGCGCCCGCCCCCCAGCAAGCTGCCCCCGCCACGCCGCCGCCTGCACCCGCCGCCGCGCCCAAGCGCAGTTGGGCCGGCCCCTTGGCTGGTTTGGCCGCTGGATTGGGCATTGCCGCACTGGCCAGTCATTTCGGCATGGGCGGGGCCCTGGCCAATGGCATGACGATGCTGCTGCTGGCAGGCTTGGCCTTTGTGGTCTTCGGTTTTGTCATGCGCCGTTTTGCAGCATCCAAGGCACAGGATGCAGGCTTGCAATATGCGGGCGCAGGTTCGGGTACAAGCATGGGCACGGGCGCGACGTTCAACACCGCAACGCCGCCTCAAACCGCTACCGCTTCGCCGGCACCCGCTGTACAGGCAGCTGCATCCACCCAAGCACCCACCGTGGCGGGTGCGGCCATCGCATCGGCACCCGCTGCTTCAGATGGGTTTGACGCCGCCGGGTTCGAGCAATTGGCCAAGCGCGTCTTCATCCGCCTGCAAGCGGCCAATGACGCGGGCGACCAAGCCGACTTGCGCCGTTTCACGACGCCGGAAATGTTCGGTGTCGTGCAACAAGAGTTGCTGGACCGCAAAGGCGCAGCCCAGCGCACCGATGTGCTGCAACTGGATGCCAAGGTGGTGGATCGCGCCCAAGAAAATGGCCAGCAGATCGTCAGCGTGCGTTTCTGGGGTTTGATCCGCGAGCAAAGTGAAGCAGCCGCCGAAAACTTTGATGAAATCTGGCACTTGGTACGCCCCCTGGATGAAAGCCGCGAGTGGGCCATCGCCGGGATTCAAATCGGCGGCTGAATGCTCAGCACCCGATAGTTCAAAACAAAGGCCCGCTGCTGCGGGCCTTGTTTATGCGAACGGCATGATGACCGTATTGACGGTTTCAGGCGCTGGAAGCCCCACTGGTCACCGCAGTGTTCGGGTTCGCGCCCTGATGTACGCCGTTTTTGGTGCTATTGGCGCTGTTTACGTTGTTTGCATGACTTTGGCCTGCTCGCGCCAACGCCTCATACACCTTCACCTCGGCATTGGCTGAACGGCCTTTTGCAGGCGCGCCGCCAAAATCGGGCGCCGGAATACTGGGGTGCTTGAAGTCGTAGGCCCGGGCTTCAAGCACACTGACCACGCCGTCATGGTTGGTGTCAGCGTCTTGGTACTGTTTGCTGCCGCCCGTGCTGGACGTGTTGTTGGTGGCCGTTGTTGCCGAAGCGGCCGATGCGGTTGCGGCAGACACCTGGATGGCTTGGCCCGACGATGCGGCCGAAGCAGAAGCGGCATCGGAAGAATCTGTCGCCGTCGCCCCGGCGCTCTGGGCCTTGATGGCTTGGGCGGCGCGCCTTGCGCCTTCGCTCGAAATTTCAACCACGGCCGAATTATTGCCCTCTGCCGACGGTGCGGTGGCGGGCGCGGTGTCTCGTCTGCGAATAGACTCGTCAACTGCAGGGCGCACAGACGAAGCCGCCACTGAGTCAGTCACATTGGAAATCGAAGCAATCATGGCAAACCTCCACGAGGAAGACTTTGCGAGTGCCGCCCACCTGACAAAGATGTCGACAACGACATCTGGCGGAAATTGATGGCGCTCGCCCAGTTTTCGACCAGTTCACAGCAAACTTTAGGCGCTAGGCAGGCCAGTGTCACGCTGACAGAGCTATGTTCGACATTGTGCACCTGCCGCAAGTCAATCCCAAGCTTTATAAAGGGTTTTTCAAGCGACTCCGGGGCAAATATCCGTCAACCCAGCAAATTGGCCAGCGTCAGCAAGGCCAGCAACAGCATCCAGAGCACCACCGAGCGCCAAATCAGGCCCACCACGCTCTGCAAGTGCCCCAGCTGAGGGGGTTGACCGGGTGTGGAGCCGTCCGCACCGGTGGCATCGGCGTCCACCCCTGATGAAAAGGTCTTGCTGCGGTCGGGTGTCACACCTGGTGCCGCCACGCCACCCAGTTGCAGCCCCAAAGCGCCAGCGGCAGAAGCCAAGATGATGCCTTCATTGGGGTGCAACCACAGGCGAGCGTCGCGCCGCCAGCCGTTCACCGCCTCCTCGAAATTGCCCACGATGGTGAACCCGGTTGCCGTCAGGCGGGCCGGCATATAGTCGATCAGGCCGAACAATCGGCGTGACAACTCCATCAAGCGCTGATTGGTGGGCGCATCCAGGGTGCGGCTCTTGAAGGCCCAATAGCGCCCAGCAAATTCAGCCATGCGGTACAAGACCGCGCCCGCCGGCCCCAAACCCAGGGTCGACAGCAAGATGAACCAGAAGAACACCCCAAACACATGGCGATGCGCCGCCAACAGCGAATGCTCAATGGCGTGCCGGACCAATTCTGTGCGCGGCAACTCGCTCGCATCCAAGTGACGCCATTCAGACAAAAGCCGGCGGGCCTCCAGGTCGTCGCCTCGCTCCAAGGCATCACGGATGTCTGTGAAGTAGTGGCTGAATTGGCGAAAGCCCAAGGTCAGGTACAACACCGCCACGTCGATCACCAAGGCCAGCAGCAGGCTGAAGTGTCGCACCGCGAGATATACCAGCGCGGTCAGCAGCGCGGGCCCCAGCACGGTGATGACCCACACCACTTTGGAGTGGTTTTCCCGGCCTGCGTCGAAGTTGCGCCCGGTCCAGCGGACCCAAGCAATCACGCCTTGATGGATGCCATTGCCATGGCGAAGGGGTTTCAGCTGCTCACACAGCAAGGCCAGAAGGACCGCGAAGAAGTTCATGGCCGGAGATGATAGCGGGCACTTCGCCCTACGCCGAAAGGAAGCGATAGAAGTTGCGCAAGATCGCCGCTGTGGCACCCCAAATGAAGTACTCACGCAACGCCCCCTGCGAGTCTTCTTGCGTCCACGGCATCGAGTAGAAAAATCGCTCGCCGCCCTCAAACACCATGCGATGGCGTTGATGGTGAGCGGGTGTCATCAAAAACGACAGCGGCACCTCAAAGGCCTCGGCCACCTCGAAGGCATCAAGCGTCAGCGTGAACTCCGGCTGAACCAGGGCCACGACCGGCGTCACTTGAAATGAAGTAACGGTGGTGTAGAGCGGCAGGCGCCCAATCACTTCGATGGCCGCGCGGTCCAACCCAATTTCTTCCTGGGTTTCACGCAAGGCGGCCGCCTCGACACCCGCATCCTCAGGCTCGATCCGCCCGCCGGGAAAACTGATCTGACCCGCGTGGGAGCGCAGATGTTCGGTACGTCGGGTCAGCAACAGTTGCAGACCCTGGGGCCGCATCACCAAAGGCACCAAGACCGCCGCGGAGGCGGCTTGGCGGCCCTCAAATCCAGGCACCGGGCCGTCGCCCTGGAATTCAGGCGCCCACTCCGGCGGTGCGGCAAACCGCGCGCGCACCGCATCGGCCTGCATTAACGCGGGCGCTACAGGGGGTAAATGGCTGTCCCGACTCAAGACGGGGACGACTTTAGGGTTCAGGATCGGGAGCCGGGACATAGAAATTCATGATGGCAGACAAACGAGCCATAAACCCAAGAAAAAACCGCCGGGAGCTTGCGCATCCGGCGGTCTTTTGCAGGGTTTGAAACGGGATCAAAGATCCGCGATTCAGCCCAATTTTTCCTTGATACGAGCCGACTTGCCCGAACGCTCGCGCAGGTAGTACAGCTTGGCGCGACGGACGTCACCGCGGCGCTTGACTTCGATCGAAGCGATCAAAGGGCTGTACAGCTGGAACGTACGCTCAACGCCTTCGCCGTTCGAAATTTTGCGAACGATGAAGCCGGAGTTCAGACCGCGATTGCGCTTGGCAATCACGACGCCTTCGAAAGCCTGAACGCGCTTGCGTGTGCCTTCAACAACGTTCACGCTCACGATGACGGTGTCACCAGGAGCGAAAGTCGGGTATGTCTTGTTCAGACGAGCAATTTCTTCTTGCTCAAGGGTTTGGATCAAATCCACAGGGTTCTCCTAATGATCGTGGCGGCGCCAGCGCCTTGGAACCGTCGACATTGACAGCCAAAGCCCAAAAAACCAACTTGTACAGGCTTGCAAGTTCGCGAAATTCGCAAAAACTCCCAAGCCAAACCAAGTCAATTTGACCCGCCAGAGGATCGGACAGCCCGCCAGTATAGCGCGCCTTGCAACACTTGCCTAGTCAGTTTGGGCTTTTTGGGCCAGTTCACCGAGAAAGCGTTCGTCGGCCTTGCTCAAAAGCCCCGCCGCCCGTGCAGCCGCGATCAACTCAGGCCGTCGCTGCCAAGTAATTTCCAGCGAACGCTCACGGCGCCAGCGGGCGATGTGCGCGTGATGCCCAGACAACAGCACCGCCGGCACCGGCAAGTCTTGCGTTTGCCCAGGCAGGCCGGTCAACACTTCGGGCCGGCTGAAATGCGGACAATCAAGCAAGCCGTCAGAGAAACTGTCCTGCTGGTGGCTTTCGGCCGTGTGCAGCACACCGTCCTGCAAGCGGGCGATGCCGTCCAGCAAAGCCAGTGCGGGCAATTCACCGCCCGACAACACAAAGTCACCCAGGCTCAACTCCAGCGTGACGTGGCGATCCAGAAAACGCTGGTCCATGCCCTCGTAGCGCCCGCACAACAAGACACCGCCCGCCCCTTGCGCCAACTCTTGCAGCAAGGCTTGATCAATGCGTCGCCCGGTCGGGCTGAAGTGGATCACAGCAGGAACACCCCCCGCCGCAGCCTGATCAGCCCCAACCACTTGGCGCTGCGTTTTGACGGCCGCCAACGCGCGCTCGAGAGGCTCAACCAGCATCACCATACCGGGGCCGCCGCCATAGGGTCGATCGTCCACACGGCGATAGTTGTCGTCGGCAAAGTCCCGCAACTGCCACAGCTGGGTTTCGACCTGGCCGCTCTCAAAAGCCCGGCGGGTAACGCCTTGGCTGAGATGTGGCCCGAACAGGTCGGGAAACAAGGTGATGATGTCGAAGCGCATGGTGCGCTGGCGGCTCAACGGACTTTAGAAGTCCAGGCCCCAGTCCACGGTGATGACGCGCTGATCGAGGTCAACGTCATCCACAAAGGCCGAAACAAAAGGCACCAGGCGCTCTTGATCCGGCTTAACGGGCGCGGTCAGGCCCGGCGGGATGATGCGCAGCACGCTGTGCGGACCTGCATCGATCAAGCCCTCGACCTGCCCCAGGGTCTCACCTTGGCGGTTGACGACGGACAGGCCGATCAGGTCTACCCAATAGTATTCATCGGGGTCAGCGGCCGGAAAAGCCGAACGGGAAATGAAGATGCGCGCGCCGCGCAAGCCTTCAGACCCGTTGCGATCCGCGATATCTTGTGCGTTGGCCACGAGGCCTTCGCCATGCTCGCGAATCGAGAGAATTTTCAGCACCCGCGGCAGCGCTTTCGCACCCGCCGCGGAGGCAACGCCACCCTCGGGCCACCGCAAAAACCAACGGCGGGACGAGAACAGCGCCTGGGGGTCGCTGGCGTAGGCTTGCACCTTGAACCAGCCCTTGACACCCCAGCCATCCACGATATTCCCGACCTCAATCGCGTCTTCGGGCCAAGCGAGATCTTCAGCAGCGCTTGGCGTCACGCGGGAATCAGCGGGAATACGTGTCATGGCCGAGTCACTCAGGCAGCGACGACAGCCTTCTTGGCCTGAACAACCAGGCGGTCAACCGTGGGCGACAACTGGGCGCCAACGCCAACCCAATAGTTCACACGGTCAACGGCAACGCGCAGCGATTCAGCAGCGCCGGAAGCCACGGGGTTGTAGAAACCGACTTTTTCGATGAAGCGACCGTCACGGCGCTGTTGGCTGTTGGCCACGACGATGTTGTAAAAGGGACGCTTTTTGGAGCCGCCGCGGGCCAGACGAATAACAACCATGATGTTTCCTAAGATGAATTTTGTTGTCCACCGCACCAGGAGACACTCAGGGCGAGTAGATCGGAATGTGGCGCTTGGCCTGATCAATGTGGCGGACAATGCCGTGCTGAAGTCCCATGGAATTCATGAGACGGCACACGAACTGCGACCCGCGTCGACTGTTCAAACCCAAGCACCCTGCTTGGCCCTGTAGATACGCCGGAAAAACCGAAGAATTCACAAGAACCCTTCCGCCCAACCGACCAGCGCCAAAACCCAGCATTATAAACTCGGCTGAGCGGATCACGACAAATATGCCAACAGAAAACCCAATAATCCTCAACAGCACCCTCATTCGGCCTAGCACGGAAGCCGATATGCCCGCCATTCAGGCCATTTACGCCATTGCGGTACAAGAAGGAACCGGTACTTTCGAGACCGAAGTGCCGGATATCGCTGAAATGGCGCGACGCCGGACCGAGGTGCTGGGTCGCCAGCTGCCTTGGCTCATCGCGGAGCAAGCCGGTGAAGTCATGGGTTATGCCTACGCCAACTACTTTCGCCCTCGCCTGGCCTACCGTTTCTGCGTGGAAGACTCCATCTATCTTGCCCCCCAAGCACAAGGCAAAGGTGTGGGCCGCCTGCTGTTGGCGGAACTGATCGCCCGGTGCGAGCAAGCCGGCGCACGACAAATGCTGGCCGTGATTGGCGACTCCGCGAATCTGGGCTCAATGGGCTTGCACAAGGCACTAGGCTTCGAGCACAAGTGCGTCTTGAGCGACGCGGGCTGGAAGTTCGGCCGCTGGCTCGACGTAGTGATGATGCAGCGCCAACTGGGCCTGGGCAACGCCGGCAACCCGGAAAACCTGGAGGGGCAGGCATGAGCAGGCAACCCGCATCTGCATCCCCGGCCCACGCACCGCTCAAATCCAAAACCGTCGCCACTTGGGCGGCACTCTTGCTCGGCAGCGTGGGCATGCACCGCTTTTACCTTTACGGCAGCTCTGACCGCCTGGCATGGCTGTTTCCATGGCCCACGCTGGTGGGGCTCTACGGCGTGCGTCGCATGGGCGAGTTGGGGCAGGATGACCGGTTGGCCTGGTTCTTGATGCCAATTTTGGGCGTGATGCTGGTCATCGCCATGGCCAGCGGCATCATCTACGGGCTGACCGCTGACGAAAAATGGGACGTTCAGCACAACGGCGGCAACAAGTCGCCCGCCAGCGGCTGGGCCGTCATCATCGGCGTGGTGTTGTGCTTGCTGATCGGCGGCACCTGCCTGATGAGCACGATTGCCTTCAGCGCCCAACGCTACTTTGAGTCCCAGGTCGAGGCCGCTCAGGCCATCAGCCAGTAAACTCCACACCCTTCAGGCCGCGGAATGAAAAAGGGCAACTGGATCCAGCTGCCTTTTTTTTGTTCATTGAACGTTTAACAAGCGCGCCAATCAGAACAGCATGAACCCCAGCCAGTAGAAAATGCCAGCCACCAACGCCGCCGCAGGAATGGTGAAGATCCAGGCCCAGATGATGTTGCCCGCCACACCCCAGCGCACGGAAGACGCCCGCTGAACCGAGCCGACCCCCACGATGGCACCCGTGATGGTGTGCGTGGTCGAAACCGGAATGCCCAGCGAGGTGGCCAGGAACAGCGTGATCGCCCCGCCGGTTTCTGCGCAAAACCCGCCAACCGGCTTGAGCTTGGTGATCTTCTGACCCATCGTGCGCACAATGCGCCAGCCGCCAAACATGGTGCCCATGCCGATGGCGACGTAGCACACAAAAATCACCCAGTTCGGGGGCGCCACAGCCTCAGCCGACAAAAAACCGGAAGCCACCAAGAGCATCCAGATCAAGCCGATGGTTTTCTGCGCGTCATTGCCGCCATGGCCCAGGCTGTACAGCCCGGCAGACACCAATTGGAGGCGCCTGAACCAGTTATCCACCCGAACCGGCGAGCTGCGGCGGAACAACCACGCCACCATCACCATCATCAAGGAGCCAAGCAAAAAACCCAGCAACGGCGAGACGAAAATAAAGGCCACCGTCTTCAAGATGCCGCCCATCTGCAGCGCGCCAAACCCGGCCTTGGCCAATACCGAACCGCAAATGCCGCCGATCAAAGCGTGCGAGGAGCTGGAAGGAATGCCGTACCACCAGGTGATTACGTTCCAGGCGATCGCGCCAATCAACGCGCCAAAAATGACGTGATGGTCCACCACACCAGGGTCAACAATGCCTTTGCCGATGGTCTTGGCCACCTGCAAATGGAAGATGCTGATCGCCACGATATTGAAGAAAGCGGCAAACATGACCGCCTGCTGGGGCTTCAAAACCCCGGTGGACACCACGGTTGCGATGGAGTTGGCGGCGTCATGAAATCCATTCATGAAGTCGAACAGAACCGCCAGCACCACCAACAAGGCAACCACCCAGAAAGAAACCTGAACTGCATCCATCTCGTTCAAACTCAGGCGTTTTCGAGGACGATGCCCTCGATCAGGTTGGCCACGTCTTCGCAGCGGTCGGAAATGGATTCCAGCTGTTCATAGATGGTTTTGAGCTTGATCAGTTCACGCACATCTTCCTGTTCACGGAACAGGCGTGACATGGCGGCGCGCATGACACGGTCGGCATCCGACTCCAGGCGGTCGATTTCCTCGCAGACCCGAATGGCAGCTTCGCCAGCCTCAGCCTCACGCAACTTGGGCAGCAAAGACACGGCATGTTGCACTCGCTCACAGCAACGCGAACTCAACTCACCCAGTCGCAATACTTCCTCGGGGATGCTGCGAACATCGTACAAAGACATGGTTTCGGTCGCGTCTTGCAGCAGGTCGAGAATGTCGTCCATGCTGTTGATCAAGCCGTGAATCTGCTCCCGGTCCAGTGGCGTAATGAAGGTCCGGTGCAGCATGCGGTTGACCTCGGCGGTCACACGGTCGGCATGGTGTTCGGCCTTGTTGACCTCATCGGCGTAACGCTCCCGCAACACGGGGTCGTTGTAGTTCTGGATCATCAACATGAAGGCACGAGCGCCCTCGCTGATCTGCCCAGCGTGCTCATTGAAGAGCTCGAAAAAATTTCCCTCGCGGGGCAGCAATTTTGAAAAGAAAGACACGCCAACTCCAATCGAGCCAAGACCCTGGATTCAGGGAAACTTCGCACAAATTTCATAAATAATTCATCGCTGCGACATTTGCAGCAGGCGCGAAGTGTAGTTGGAGTGCGCACACCCGGGAATTCGCAGCCACCCTCGGTCGGCAAGAATGCCGCAAAACCGAGGCGCTGTCGCCCAGGGAGGTGCCTCAGTCTTGCAGCCGCTCGATGGGCTGATCCTGCACCGCGGCGAGATGATCCCGCAAGGCCCCCAGGCCGGGCACGAACAGGTTTTCCTGCAACTCCAGCAACGGCCGTAAAACAAAGGCGCGTTGATGCAGGCGCGGATGCGGCAGGGTCAGCCGCTCGGTTGTTATGACCGTGTCGCCGTAAAGCAGCAGGTCCAGGTCCAGGGTACGCGGTGCGTTGACATAGGGGCGCAGCCGCCCATGTGCCTGCTCGATGCTTTGCAAGCGATCCAGCAGGTCCAGCGGGGCCAAGCCGGTTTCCAGGCGAGCCACTGTATTGAGGTAATCCGGCCCGCCGGCGTCCACCGGTGCACTGCGGTAGCGGCCAGAAACCGCCAGCAAGCGGGTGGCCGGCAGCGCCGCCAGGTCATGCAAGGCCAGCGCCAGGGTGCGGGGCAAATCGCCGAGATTGGCCCCCAGGCCCACATAGGCAAGGTGACTCCCCCCCCCTGCCTGAGCCGCAGCTTTAGCCGCAGCCACTGAGGCTGGAACCGGCGGGTTTGCATCGCCCCTGGACACGAATTCAGCGCACCCGCAATTTCAGGACGCGGCGCCGTTGCGCCCACCACCGCCATCAGCAGCGGCAACCGTCTCGGCGGAACCCGCTCCGGCCGAAGGTCCTGCCGATGCCCCGGCAGAAGCGCCCTTGCCCGCCGGCTTGCGGCGACGGCGGCGCTTCTTGGCGGGCGCCGCAACGGCGTCGAACTCCGGTTCGAATGAATCATCCTCGGTAGCCGCAATCGCGCCCTCAGCCGCCGGCTTGCGGGGCAGTTGATGAACCTTGCCACCCCGGCGCTGCGACTTTTCAGACTCGCGCACCTCGTCGATCAAGGCGGCGCGGTCGTCGTCGCTGCCCAGTGCAAAGTCTTCCCACCAGTCGGCCAGCACGGGGCTGATTTCACCCGCATCGGCCCGCAAACGCAGGAAGTCAAACCCCGCACGGTAACGAGGCTGCTCAATCAACGTGTAGACACCGCTGCCGGTGCGCCGCTCGAAACGAGGCTGCATCATCCAGATTTCGCGCATGTCCGTCGCCAACTTGCCACGACCGGAAATATCGCCAATGCGGGCATCAAACACCGCATCCACCGCCTGCGCCAAGGCTGGCACAGATCCCTCTCCGCTGTCGCGAATGCGCGCCCAGCGTTCACGCACCTCAAACCACAGCATGCAAGCCAGCATGAAGCTCGGAGACACGCCGCGGCCTTCGGACACCCTCAGGTCGGTATCTTCAAGCGCCATGCGCACGAAGTCGCCGCGCACGCCTTCATGCAATTCGCCGCGCTCATTCAGCATCGCGTCAAGAATGGGAAACACACCGCGCGCCAAGCCCTGCTTGCGCAACTCGGCCAGGCTGGCCAATGAGTGCCCCGTCTGCAACAGCTTGATCATTTCGTCGAACAAGCGCGAGGCCGGCACGTTGGCCAACAACTGCGCGCAGGCCTTGATCGGCGCACGGGTCTTGGCCTCCAACTCGAACCCTAACTTCGCGGCGAAGCGTACCGCGCGCACGATGCGAACCGGGTCTTCCTTGTAGCGGGTCTCGGGGTCGCCGATCATGCGCAGCACGCGCTTCTTGGCGTCAGCCAGGCCGCCGTGATAGTCGACCACCAGTTCTCGCTGCGGGTCGTAATACAGAGCGTTGACCGTGAAATCGCGGCGCGCCGCATCTTCAATCTGCGGCCCCCAGACGTTGTCGCGCAGGACGCGACCGCTGGCATCCACCACATGGCTTTTGCCGGCCAACTCTTCTTTGGAGGTCTTTTCGTTACCGGCCACCTGATCGGCATCGTCATTCACCAGCAAGGCGCGAAAGGTCGAAACCTCAATCACCTCATGCTCGCGCCCGCGCCCGTAAACCACGTGGACAATGCGAAAGCGACGGCCAATGATGAAGGCCCGGCGGAACAAGCCCTTGACCTGCTCCGGCGTGGCATCGGTGGCCACGTCAAAATCTTTGGGGCGCATGCCCAGCAACAGGTCCCGCACCGCGCCGCCCACAATGTAGGCCTCATAACCCGCGTCGCTCAACGTCTGAACCACGCGCACCGCACGCTCATCCAGTAGATTGGGATCAATGCGGTGTTCCCCGACCTGAACCTCCGATCGTTTGCCCAACGGACTGCCCGAAGTTTTACCCGCTTTGGCTGCGGCAGGTGCCTTGTGCGCCTTGGCGGCGCCAGCCACCTTCGCGACCGAAGGTTTGCCAAGCAGCTTGTCTAAGAATTTTTTGATCATGGGAACAACTTCAAGGTGGTCCAGCCGTGCGCCGAGGCGATCTCGGCCAAAGCTGGCGTGGGATTGGTGGCAACCGGATGGCTGACCAACTCCAGCAAGGGCAGATCATTGGTCGAGTCGCTGTAGAACGTGATGCGCTCGAAATCCTCCCATTGTCGCCCCAAGCCGGCCAACCAGTCCCGCACCCGCGTGATCTTGCCCGCCTGGAAGGACGGCACCCCTTGCACTGCGCCGGTATAGGCGCCTTGCGCGTCGCGCTGCAACTGGACGGCAATCAAATGCTCGACGCCAAACTCAGCGGCGATGGGTGTTGTCACGAATTCATTGGTGGCCGTGACGATCGCCACCAAGTCGCCTGCCCGCTGATGCTGCTGCACCAGTGCCCGCGCCACCTCCTGGATTTGAGGCTGCATCACCTCGTCCATGAAGCGCTGGCGGGCCGCATGGGCCTCGGGCAAGGGGCGATTGCGCCAGACCGAGGTGGCGAATTCGACATAAGCACCCAGATTCAGCTGACCCGCCTGGTATTGGGCAAAAAATTCGTCGTTGCGGGCCCGCCACTCATCGCCGTTGGCCCAGCCAATGTCGATCATGAAGCTGCCGAACGCATGGTCTGAATCGGTCGGGATCAAGGTGCCGTCGAGGTCAAACAGAGTCAAATTCATCAAGTATTCAATCCTTCATCGGCCAACATCTGGCGCAACAGCGGCACGGTAACCGCTCTCTTGGTAGACATTGCAAACTCGTCCAGCCGGGTCAGCAAGCGCATCAAGTGCTTGAGATCGCGTGCAAAACGGGTGAGCAGATAATCAATCACGTCATCGGACAAATGAATGCCCCGGCGCTCCGCCTCCTGGCGCAACGCGGCCCGCATGTCTTGTTCGGACAAGGGCTGCAACTCGTAGGTCGGCCCCCAGCCCAAGCGAGTGCGCAAATCTTCACGCAAGCTCAGGTCCACCGGCGGCGCGTTGCCGCTGGCCACGATGGTCAAGCCCTGAGTGGCAGCCTCCACAAACAAGGCAAAAGCGGCATGCTGCTGGCCGGCATCAAAGCGTTCGCAATCGTCCAGCAGCAGCAGGCTGGGCTGGCTGGGCAACTCCCAAGGCAAGGGCGTTTCGGCGTCGTACCACCCCACTTGAAGCCCGGCCGACTGCCAGCTTTCAGCCAGGGCCTTCAGCAAATGGGTTTTGCCACAGCCGGAACCACCCCAGACAAAAATCGGCGGCACGGTGGCGGCAAAGGCAGCGCCCGGGCGGAGCGCCCGCAACTCCGCCAAGGCTGCGGTATTGGCGCCGGGCAAAAAGTTGTCAAAGGTGAACATCGGCTCAGGGCCGATGGCGAGTGGGATCTGCTTCAAACAAAAAATCCTGTGACCTGACCAGCGTCAGGAGTGGGCACGGGAGCGCGCATCTGTGCCCCCGGCGGCGGCGATTCTAGTGCGCAAAGGGTCAATGCAAAGGCGGCGCTCCACGCGCCTGCAGTTGCGCCAGTCGCTGCTTCAGGCGCAAACGGTCTTGTGCCTGCGGTTCATGCTGCAGATAAAAGTCCAAATCTTCCGCCGCCGCCTGCCAGTGCCCCAGGGCTTCAAGCACCAGGCCACGGTCGCGGCGTTCGGCTGCGGAATTTGGCAGAAGCACCACCAGGCGCTGCTGCACGGCCAGCATGCGCGGCAAGTCGTCTGCCGCGCGATGAATTTCTTTCAAATTACGCAGCATGCGAGCCAAGATTTCCCGCGGCTCGGCAGCTTGCATAAACAACTCAACCGGCAGATCAACTGCGCCCGTCAAACCCGAGCTTTGCCGAAAAGCCTGCAAAAACTCGTCAAGCCGGTTGCGCGACAAAGTTTTACCGGTAAAGGGGTCCAGCACAAGTTCACCGTTACCTAAAAGCAGCTTGATCAGAAAATGCCCCGGAAACGCCAAGCCCTGAACACGCAAACCAATTTGAGTCGCGAGTTCATTGAAGATCAGGGCCAGCGTGATCGGAATGCCGCGACGGGTCGCCAGCACGTGATGAACAAAGCTGTTGCCGCTCTCGTAATAGTTGTTGATGTTGCCGCCGAAGCCCAATTCTTCATAGAAATAGCGATTCAACATCTGCAACTTGTGCCGGGCCGAAGCGTCGGACGGCAAGCGCGCGCGCAAACGCTGCGCCATGGCGTCGATTTCAGCCAATGCCGCCTGCACGTCCAGCGTCGGCACTTCGTCCTGCGCAATCGCGATGGCAGCCTCAAGCAGGTTCAGCCCCGCATCCTCGGCAACCAGGCTGCTGAAATACTCCAAGGGTGACGGCGTGTGCAGGCGCAAATGGTGCGGCATGATCGAAGTTTAGAGGGGTTTGAACCAAGCTTGGCGCAGTGCGTCGTTACAGCAAACACCCCAAACGCCGAAAACACACAGACTCAAGCGCGCCGCATGAATTGCCGCAAGCGCAGGCCGAACACGGCCAGCACGGCGAAATAGATCACGGCCGAAGCTCCCAGGCTGCCCGCCATCCACAACGCCCGAAGGCCCTCGGTCTTGCCCAGGGCAATCCAGTCCACCCGCTGGGCCAACAGGTATTGCAAACCGCCCATAGCCGCGCTGGCGACGAGCACTTTACCCGTCAGCCCCCACCACCCCGCCTCGGGCGAATAACTACCCAGCTTGCGCAGGCCGCGCAACAACCACAGCGCATTGACGATGGCACCCAGGCCGATCGACAAAGCCAAGCCAGCCACCCCCACCCACGGCACCAGCACCAGATTGAACAGCTGCGTCAAGATCAAGACGCCCACGGCGATGCGCACCGGTGTGCGCATATCCTGTCGGGCATAAAAGCCCGGCGCCAGCACTTTGACGGCCAGCAGCCCCATCAGACCCACGCCCCAACCCATCACTGCTTGCCCGGTTTGCGCAACGTCCACCGCATGAAAGGCGCGGCGGTGATACAGCACGGCCACCAAGGGATCTGCAAACACCACCAAGGCCACCGCGCAAGGCAGGCCGAAGACCAAGACCAAGCGCAAGCCCCAATCCAGCATGCCCGAATACCGGGCACGATCCCCCACCGCTTGCGCGGCGGACAATTGCGGCGTGAGCAGCGCACCCAGGGCGACACCCAGCAAGGCCATTGGAAACTCCATCAAGCGATCGGCGTAATTGAGCCATGAGGTGGCTCCCACCGCGATGTGGCTGGAGATCTGCGTATTGATGACCAGCGACAACTGCGCCACACCCACCCCAACCAAGGCGGGGCCCATTTTCTTCAACACTGCGCCTACGCCCGGATGGGTCACCGCCTGACGCAGCTTGCGCAGGGTCAGACCGAACTGGGGCACGACGCCGATGCGCTTCAAGGCCGGCAACTGGACCGCCATCTGCAAGCCCCCCCCCAGCACCACACCCAGAGCCAGCGCGTAGATCGACGGAAAACCATGCCGCGCCATCACCGGCGCCAAGCCATAGCCGAGGCCGATCATGGAAAGATTCAACAACACCGGCGTCGCGGCTGGCACCAGAAAGCGCCCCCAAGTATTCAAGATGCCAGCAGACAGGGCCACCAAGGACATGCAACCGATGTAAGGGAACATCCAGCGCGTCATCACCACGGAGGCCTCCCGGCCCTCAGTTGGCATGCCCGACCCCAGCAACCACACCAGCAAGGGCGCCCCCAGCACGCCCACGATGCAGGTGGCCAACAAGGCCCACAGCAGCACGGTAGCCACGGCATCAATCAACGCATGGGTCACCGCCTCACCATCTTTGGCCCGCGTCGCCGCCAGCAAAGGGACAAAGGCTTGGGAGAATGCGCCTTCGGCAAACAAGCGGCGCAGCATGTTAGGAATCCGGAAGGCCACCAGAAAAGCGTCGGAATAAATTGACGCTCCGAACAAGGCCGCCGTCATCTGTTCTCTGACCAAACCGGTGATGCGCGACGCCAGGGTCAATGCGGAAATCAAGGAAGCAGTGCGCAACAAATTCATGGGCAGATCATTTAGGCCGAAGTTCGTGGGGTTTGAACGCAAGTTCGCCAAACGCCAATAGGCGCAAGGGGCGCAGCATTATCAGGGTCGCACAAGACAAAATTGAGGCCAAAACAGTAACATTGCGACCCAAACCTTGATGAGCCAACATTTAAGTGCTACACTCGCGGTCTTTGCACCAACTGGGTAGAATCACAGCATGGCAACTAGCTCCAAAGTTAAGAAGACAGTCCGTTCGGCATCCGGCCTCAAGCGCGCCCGCCAGGACATCAAGATCAACGCAGCCAACACGGCTTTGCGTTCCAAATTCCGCACGGTCATCAAGAACGTGCAAAAGGCTGTCGTCGCTGGCGACAAGGCCAAGGCTGCTGAACTGTTCGCAAGCGCCCAAAGCGTGATCGACTCGGTGGCTGACAAGGGCATCTTCCACAAGAACAAGGCTGCTCGCCATAAGAGCCGCCTGTCGGCGAAGATCAAGGCTCTGGCCGCCTAAATACCAGTACTGGTGCAATGGACAAGGGCTCGCTGGATGCAAATCCAGCGGGCCTTTTTCTTGATAACCGCTCAGACCTCTCGGCTTGGCCCTTCAATCCCATCGGCCCTCGCCCAAGCCATTCATCCGACGCATCTTCAGCCAATCGGCCACAGTGTGCGCCACCCACGCGCCATCATCCAGAGGCAAGTCATGCCCGGCCTGCGCGTGCAGACGCAAGGGCGCACCCCAGGCACGGCTGATCGCCTGAGAGCAGCGCCAATCCACCAGGCCATCCGTTTTGCTGCACAGCAACAAGACCGGTGATTCCGGACGCGACACCTCGGCCTTGAAACGCGAGGCCGCCCACAGTTGGCGTGCCGTATTTCCCAACCCCACCGGGTGCAGGCTGCGCAGCGCCACCCATTCATCCAGGACCATTTCGGGCCGAGCCTGAAGCCGGGTCGTCATGTCCAGCACCTTGGCCTCACGTTGACGCGCGCTCAAACGCGTCAGGCTGAGCAGGAAAAACGTCAAGTAATTGAGCGGGCGCAGGCGCCGGTAAAACGGGCTGAAGGGCCTGAAGCTGGTGTTGATCAACACCCCGGCACTCACCTCCTGCGGGAACCGGCTCAACCAGTCGCTGACCACCATTGCGCCAAGCGACATGGCGAGCAGATGAACGGGCCCCTGCACGCCCCGGCGCTTCAACTCCGCACGGCAAAAATCGACCATGGCTGACACACGCGTCGGGCTGTTCATCCGATACAAAGTGCCATTGCCTGGCAAATCCAGCATCAGCAGCTGAGCCTGCGGCTGTTCGGTATGAATCTGCCGCATCAGCAATTGAGGGAATGCCCCCCAATGCCCACTCTCACGCGCCAACCCGCGCAACAAGACCCAGGTGGGGGCTGCTAACGCCTGATTTCCACTCATTGCACCGACTCCCGCCGGTACCAGCGCAGCATGGCGCGCGCCTCGTGATCTGCCCGTTGCGCCGGCAGGGGCAGCCACCGGGGCATCCCGGCTGCTGCACGCATGATGAAGTCCATCCAGGCCACATGACGCCGCAAGACCCGCTGTTGGCGGTGAGCGATCAAGGGATTGAACATGCCGTGTTTGGAAAACAATTGGCGCGGATTCTTCTTCACCCAAAGCCAAGACCCCATCTCCAATGTCAGGGGCAGCATCACCCGCCCCGGCTGCGTACAGGCCTGCGTATAAAGGAAATCCCACAGATCGCCGTGGGTCAGATACTGGCGGCTCTGCGGCTCAAACACATAGGCATGCTGGGCATGGGTTTGATCGAGAATTTCACACAGCGCGTGCATCTCGGCGAGATGCTCAATCGGCTTGGCCGTGTGCGCAAATGGAAACCAGATGCGGTCACTCAAGCCAAAACCCGAATGGCAGTCCAGGGTCAACACATGCGCATGCGAGAGCAACTCCCGCTGCACGCAATCGCACAAGGCCTGGCTCTCAGCCTCCATGGGCGCCCCCGCCTCGCCCCGGTACCAAGGCAGGCTGGCGCTGAGACGCTGCCCACCCAGCAAAGGCGGCACGCTACCCGCTGATTCAAGCGGCGCATTGCGCATCAAGTCAACGCCACGCGGATTGGCCCGGGTGCCCCGCAGCAACCCGCCCGGATTGACCAGAGGCATGACAACGATCCGCAAGGACTCAAGCAACCGATGCAAACTGCTATCCCAGCGCAGGCGAGACACCAGGCTGGCAAGAAACGCCATCACCAATTCCGCCCCGATGCGCTCTAGGCCATGCACGCCGCCAAAGAAACCGACCGCCGGCACCGCCGGACTCGGATTGCCCAGGGTGACCGCCACCACGGGCAGTTCACGCCCGCCTGCCTGCACGTCACACAGGTGGTGGCGCTGCAAATACGGGGCGCCTTGCTCACACAAGCGATCCAGTGCCTTCAGTTCGGGCAATTCAGCGACGGGGCTCACGCGCAGGGCTCTCCAGTGGGTGTCTGGCTCCCACACAGGGTCAAGCCGGGCGGAAGCATAGCCTCAATCGAGAGCGCAACCGTTGCGCACTTACCCCAGCGCCTGACACAGAAATGTCACAGCTAATGCTTAGTCTGCGCGGATTGGTTCACGCACCATCCCACCTCATGCCCAATTTCAAAAAGAATTCATCGCCGCGTCATCCGCAATCCTGGATTGTCTGGCGAGATTTATTGTTAGGCTTGGGAGAGCTGGTCGCGCTGTGGCTTGCACGCAGGGCACGGCCACATTGATTTTGACGCGCAACTAACGCGGTATCCCTACGGCAAGAACTGCAAGAATTTTCAGGGCGTCGAGGGCGCGTCCGGCAGCAGGCAAGCCTCGGCCACTTGCAGATTGTTGTCGCGTGCGAAGTTCATGACAAAGTCCCAAGCCATGGGCTCCAACTTTTTCAGCTCTTCATTCACGATCACGCACTTCACGCCGTTGATGACTCGGGGCACACACAAGGGTGAATAACCGATGTAGTCGCCAATGCCGCCGCGCGCGCCGCCCGGGCGGAAACAAGACATCGCCCCTGCCAGACGCTCAGCCCAATCACTGGGGCGAAATGTCCGGCCATCCGCAGTCAGGCCTTGGATGAAGACTTCTTTCGGTTTTTCAATCGGCTTCAGGGGCTGACTCATGGGTGTGGCGGCTACTGCAAAAGACTCGGCTGCCGCGAGAACCTCTGTTTTGCAGCAGATTCGGCGACGGCCCGTATTGTGCCTTGGATGTGTTGCATTGCAGCACGCGCCATGCGCAAAGTGCATGCAAGCATGTGCATTGCCACCGCGACCGTGCAAAGCTGCACCGTAGAATCAACCCAGCTCCGGACCCCTCAGGCATCGCCTGCCCCCGAAAAACAGGCTGCGGCAAACCGCCACCGCCCGAGCTATCCACCCTTTTTCACCTTCTCAATTTTGGAGAGCTGATGAACGCGCCCGTCGCCGCACCGTCCGAACCTCATGTCATGCAAACCTATGGCCGCCTGCCCATTGCCTTGTCGCATGGTCAAGGCTGCTGGGTCTGGGACGTGAACGGCCGACGATACCTTGACGGGCTTGGTGGCATTGCGGTCAACACGCTGGGCCACGCCCACCCGCGCTTGGTGCCAGCCCTGCAGGAGCAGGTTGCGCGAATGATGCATTGCAGCAACTACTACCACGTCCCCCTGCAGGAGCAACTCGCCGCCAAGCTGTGCGAGTTGTCGGGATTGGACGTTGCCTTTTTCTGCAACAGCGGCCTGGAGGCCAATGAAGCCGCGCTGAAGATCGCCCGCAAATACGGCCACGACCGAGGCAACCATAACCCCGAGGTGCTGGTGTTTGAAGGCGCCTTCCACGGCCGCTCCATCGCCACGCTGTCTGCCACGGCCAACCCCAAGATCCATGCGGGTTTCGGCCCCCTGGTGGGCGGATTCGTGCGGGTGCCGCTGAACGATATCAACGCGGTTGAAGCAGCACTCAAAGCCCACCCCGACATCACCGCCATCTTCCTGGAAACCATCCAGGGTGAAGGCGGCGTCAACCCGGCGCGCATTGAATTTCTGCAAGCGCTGCGTCGGGTTGCCGACGCGCACGACATCTTGTTGATGCTGGACGAAGTGCAGTGCGGCATTGGCCGCACTGGCAAGTGGTTTGCACACCAATGGGCGGGCATTCAACCCGATGTCATGCCGCTAGCCAAGGGCCTGGGTTCCGGCGTGCCGATTGGCGCGGTGGTCTGCGGCCCACGCGCGGCCAAAGTCATGCAGCCCGGCAACCATGGCACCACCTTCGGCGGCAATCCACTGGCCATGCGAGCCGGCGTTGAAACGCTGAAAATCATGGTTGAAGACGACTTGATGGCCAACGCAGCCCAAGTCGGCGCCGAGTTGAAAGCCGCCCTTCAGCAGGGCTTGGCAAACGTGGCTGGCGTGGTGGAAGTGCGCGGCCAAGGCCTGATGCTGGGCATTGAGTTGGACCGCCCCTGCGGCGCCCTGCTTGCCCGCGCAGCCGAGGCAGGCCTGATGATCAGCGTGACCGCCGAACGCGTCGTTCGCCTGGTGCCCGCGCTGATCCTGAGCAGCGATGAAGCTGCACAGATTGCCGCCATCCTGTGTCCTTTGATCAAGGCCTTTTTGTCCGACGCCGAAGGGGGCCAGCCATGAAGCCCGGAGCCAAGCTGATTCGCCATTACCTGCAATTCAAAGACCTGCGGGCCGAAGAGTACGCCCACCTGTTCGAACGCGTTGCCATCATCAAGCGCCGCTTCAAGAACTACGAGCGCTACCAGCCCCTGGCGGACCGCACCCTGGCCATGATCTTCGAAAAAGCCAGCACCCGCACGCGGGTCAGCTTTGAGGCGGGCATGTACCAGATGGGCGGCTCGGTGGTGCACCTGACCACGGGCGACAGCCAACTGGGTCGCGCCGAGCCCATCGAAGACAGCGCTCGGGTGATTAGCCGCATGGTCGACATCGTGATGATCCGCACCTTCGAGCAGACCAAGATCGAGCGCTTCGCGGCACACTCGCGCGTGCCCGTTATCAACGGCCTGACCAACGAGTTCCACCCCTGCCAGATCCTCGCCGACTTGTTCACCTTCATCGAAGCCCATGGCATGAACCGCCGCGGCATCGTGGACGTGGACTGCCTCAAAGGCCGCGTAGTTGCTTGGGTGGGTGATGGCAACAACATGGCCAACACCTGGCTGCAGGCCGCCGAGATTCTGGGCTTCACCGTCCACGTCAGCACGCCTAGTGGCTACGAAGTCAATGCAGAAGTGGCGGGCATCACGAACAGCGACTGCTACAAGGTCTTCAACAACCCCGTGGACGCCTGTCGCGGCGCTGACCTCGTCACCACGGACGTGTGGACCAGCATGGGCTACGAGGCCGAAAACGACGCCCGCCGCAAAGCCTTTGCCGACTGGTGCGTGGACGCAGAGATGATGAACGTCGCCAAACCCGACGCCCTCTTCATGCACTGCCTGCCCGCCCACCGCGGCGAAGAAGTCACCGCCGAAGTCATCGACGGCCCCCAATCCGTCGTCTGGGACGAAGCAGAGAATCGCATGCACGTGCAAAAGGCACTCATGGAGTACCTTTTGCTCGGCCGGATCGGCTGAAGGCCGAGACAGACGCCCACCAGGGCGCGCAGACCGTTCGGGGGCCGCTCACTTGGCGCAGCCAAGTGAAGTCACGCCAGTGACGGGCAGCCACCAGAATCGCATGCACGTGCAAAAGGCACTCATGGAGTACCTTTTGCTCGGCCGGATCGGCTGAAGGCCGAGACAGACACCCGCCAGGGCGTGCAGACCGTTCGGGGGCCGCTCACTTGGCACAGCCAAGTGAAGTCACGCCAGTGACAGGCAGCCACCAGAATCGCATGCACGTGCAAAAGGCACTCATGGAGTACCTTTTGCTCGGCCGGATCGGCTGAAGGCCGAGACAGACGCCCACCAGGGCGTGCAGACCGTTCGGGGGCCGCTCACTTGGCGCAGCCAAGTGAAGTCATGCCAGCGACGGGCAGCCCACCATCAGCCCGCCGTCAGGGTTTCATGGCATGCTTGGCGCATGAAAATTGCGTTGATTTCCGACCTGCATGCCAACCGTGAAGCCTTCACTGCGGTGTTGGAGCATGCCCAAGGCCAAGGCGTGGGCGATTACGCCCTGCTGGGTGATTTTGTCGGCTATGGCGGGGACCCGGCTTGGGTGGTGGACCGGGTACGCGCCTTGGTGGACGCAGGTGCCATCGCCGTAATGGGCAACCACGACCAAGCTGCCATCAAGGGCGCTGCGCCCACCATGCATGAAGAAGCCCGCGAGGCAGTGGCCTGGACCCACGCGCAACTGAGCGCCGAACAACGCGACTGGCTGGCCCAACTGCCCATGAGCGTCATCCGGGACGACCGCCTGTACGTGCACGCCAACGCCTACGCCCCCTCTGGCTGGGAATACATTCAGGGCCGCATGGAAGCCATGCGCAGCCTGCAAGCCACCGAGTGCCGCTACACCTTCTGCGGCCACATGCACGAGCCCATGCTCTACCACCTCTCCGGCACGGGCAAGGCGGGTGAATTCACGCCCGCGCCGGGCACCCCCATTCCGCTGCTGCCCAATCGCCAATGGCTGGTGGTGCCGGGCTCTTGCGGCCAGCCACGAGACGGCAACCCAGCGGCTTGCTACGCCATCTTCGACAGCGTCAGCAGCGAGCTGAGCTTCCAGCGCGTACCCTACGATATTGAAGCTGCGGCCCAGCGCATCCGGGCCGCCGGCCTACCCGAACGATTGGCTCAGCGCCTGAGCCAGGGGCAATAAGCGAGAAGACCTGTCAAATCCCAACAACGTCAGTCCGATTGAGAGTCAGGGAGACAAGACCCATGCCCGACAGCAAGGCCGGCCCCATCAGCCAACTCCCCCCCATCAGCAGCCTGGAACCCGGTTTGGTTCTGGACGGCTTTCGCCTCGAAGAGCGCCTGCACCAAGGTGGCATGGCCAATTTGTGGAGCGTCACGCGCCTGGAGCCGCTGCCCGGTGAGACCTTTCCGCTGATGATGAAAGTGCCCCGCATCAAGGGTGGCGAAGACCCCGCCACCATCGTCGGCTTCGAGGTCGAGCAGATGCTGATGCCCGCACTCAAGGGGCGCCACGTGCCGCGCTACGTGGCGCGAGGCGATTGGACACGCCAGGCCTACATCGTGATGGAGCGGGTTGAAGGCCAATCGCTGCGCCCGCGCCTCGACGAAGCGCCGCTCTCGTTGGATGAGGTGGTGCAGATCGGTATCCTGGTCTGCACCGCGCTGCAAGACCTGCACCGTCAGCACGTGGTGCACCTGGACATCAAGCCCAGCAACATCTTGCTGCGCCCACTCAAGTCCAGCGATGGGCGCCCGCTCAGCGCCAGCAACGTCAACGGCGGCTTGCTCGCCAATTGCGAAGCGGTACTGGTCGATTTCGGCCTGTCGCGCCACGAGCACTTGCCCGATCTGTTGGAAGAAGAATTCTCCCTGCCGATGGGCACCGGCCCTTATATGTCGCCCGAACAGGTGCAATTCATCCGCAACGACCCTCGCAGCGATCTGTTCGCCCTTGGCGTGATGCTCTACCACCTCGCCACCGGTGAGCGCCCCTTCGGACAGCCCAACTCCGTGCGCGGCCTGCGGCGCCGGCTTTATATCGAGCCCGTTCCACCCCGCGCCATCAATGCCGATCTGCCCGCATGGTTCCAGGAGGTGGTGCTGCGCTGCCTGGAAGTCAAACCCGAGCGCCGCTACCAAAGTGCCGCCCAACTGGCGCTGGACTTGCAGCAACCCGATGGCGTCGTGCTGACCAAGCGCGCCGAACGCATGCACACCAGCAACAGCGTGAAGACGCTCAAGCGCTGGTTCTTTGCCCTGGGTGCGGAACCCAGCATTCAAGTCAGCCCTAGCAGCCAAGTCTCTCGCAGCCCCATCATCATGGCCGCTGTCGACATCGAGCACGCCACGGCCGCCCTGCTCGAACAACTGCGTGAAACCGTGCGCCGCATCGTGCAGACCGAACCTGGCGCCCGCCTGGCCTGCGTCAGCGTGATGAAAACCGCGCGCATCGGCATGGACGAGTTGACCGACAAAGAAGGCAAAAGCCTGCACGTCAAGCAGCTGATTGCGCTCAAGCATTGGGCCCGGCCGATCAGCAAGGCACTGGCACTCGAAGACGGGCGGCTGACTTTTCATGTGCTGGAAGCCCCCGACGCAGCCACCGCCATCATCGATTTCGCTGCCAAGAACGGCGCCGACCACATCGTCATGGGCGCACGAGGTGCCTCGGCGCTAAGGCGTTACTTGGGCAGCGTCTCGGCCCAAGTGGTGACCCAATCCGACTGCAGCGTGACCGTAGTGCGCGAGCCCGCAACATCTAACTGAGCCCTCATGACTGAAAACGCCAATCCCTGCACCCAATGTGGCGCCTGCTGCGCCAGCTTTCGGGTCGACTTCGCTCGCCAGGAGTTGCAAAGCGAAGGCGGCTGCGTTCCGGATGGCTTGAGCGTCGAGCTGAACGGTAGCCTGGCCCGCATGCGGGGCACCGACCACCTGCAGCCGCGATGCGCGGCGCTGACCGGCCATGTTGGCAGCAAGGCGTCTTGCGGCATCTACGAGTGGCGTCCGGCCCCTTGCCGTGAATTCGGCTTGCGTGCGCCCATGGGCATCGGCGACGAGGCCTGCGCCCGGGCCCGCGCCCGCCACGGTTTAGCCCCCTTGCCGGGCTGAACCCCATCACTTTCATAACGTTCAATGCACGCGGACACGCTGCGCATTCAGCCAATTCAGTTTGGCCGAGTAGGTCGCCTTTTCCTTGGGTGAATTGCTGTTCTCCAGCGCCAGCGCCATCTGCTCGCGGGCCGCAGCCACATCGCCCAGACCGAAGTTGGCCAAAGCGGCCCAAAAATGAAATTCGGCCACATATGCTGAGCGCGCAATCTCCTGCTCGAAATACGATTTGGCCGCCTTGAAATCCGCCGCATGCATGGCGAGGATGCCCAGATCGAAATAACGGTACGGAGGATAAGGCTGCAACTCCTTGACGCGCGCAGCCATCTGCTCACTCTCGGCAACTTGACCAAGGTCGCTCAAGATCAGCGACAGATTGGACAGCGCCTGCAAGTTGGCGGGCTCCTGCGACAGCACATGGCGCAGTGGCCATTCGGCCTCGGCAGAATGACCACTGCGCCGGTAGATCACCGCCAAGGTGTTGTATGCAGACAGCATCTTGGGGTCTTGCACCAACGCCTCCCGCGCCCACCAATACGCAGTGTCCTGACGCCCGTCCAGCAAGTTCTCGGCCGCCCGATTGTTCATGTACATGGCCACAATGGTTTGCTCACCCAGCAGCTGCGTGCGCTGAAAGCGGCGATCTTCCGGGGGCAGAAAATCGACGGTCAGCACATCCGGCTCACCAAGTATCTGACGGTAGTCGCTCAATCGTTTGCCCAGGCTTACGTTGACATGACCGCTGAGCACATAAGCGCCGCCGCTGCGCGTCCAGAACTCGTCCACGTAAACGCTTTGATAGCGCAAAGGAATGTTCAACTGCTGGGCCAGTGCCGCCGTCATGATCACCAGCGACAGGCAATTGCCGCGCTTGGCAGCAAAGGCCTCGGCCGCATTGCGGGTGTAGCTGGCGTCATACTCCAGCTGCAATTCGCTCTTGAGGTACAGCGCGTCCAACAGCCCTTTTCGGCGCCCTTTGTCGCGCAGCTGCGGCGCGATTTCTACCGCCAGATAGTGCTGCATCGCCGGGCTCAGCGCAAATACCTGCTCGGCACTAACGGGCTGGTCCAGCGGCTTGAACAACTCGTCGTGAAAAAAGCGCTTGCTGACAGGCGCGGCCGACTCGGCAGGAACACCAGCACAGCCGCCCAGCAACACAAGGGACAGCACAGACCACAACAGCAGCAAGGCGCGCGCAACCATGACAACTCCTGCTCGGGCAGGCCGGAGGGTGATCAATCAATCTTATCGCTAACGCCCAATCAACCCGGTGTGCCGAAAGTCAACACCCCTGAAGCCAACTCAGGGTAATACGAACACCCGCGCCAGGCGGCACCTCACGCCCGGTGCTGCTCAATGGCCAGCGCCGCACCGGTCAACGCCGCCAAGGTATCCGTGACCAGCGCGGTGGGAATTGGCGCCAGGTAGCTGCGAAAACGCCCCTTGGCCTCAAAACGCTCCCGGAATTGCGAGGAGAAAAATCGCTCACCCAAGCGCGGCACGATGCCGCCACCGATATACACCCCCGCGCGGGCCCCCATAATCAGCGCTACATTGCCGGCAAAACTGCCCAACAAGGCGCAAAAAGTATCGAGGGTTTGGGCACAAATCGAGTCCTCACCACTCAGTCCGCGCGCCACAATCATCTCGGAGCTCAAGCCTGCCGTAGGCTGTTTCTTGACCGCAGCAACCGCCGCATGCAGCACAGGAAGACCAATGCCGGACAACAAGCGCTCGGCGGAAACATGTGGAAATTGCCGCCGGGCCTCGTTCAAAATTTCGCTCTCAAAGTCATCCGCCGGCGCAACCGTGGCGTGCCCACCTTCACTGGGCAAGGCCGCCCAAGTCCGATCAATTCGCGTCACTCCCGCCACACCAAGTCCGGTGCCTGGCCCGATCACCGCCAGGGTACACATGCCCCTTTGCGAAGTCACGGCATCCGACACCTGGGAGCCCTCCCAAAAACGCAGTTGGGCAAGGTTCAGGCGCGGCAAGGACAGGGCCAAAGCCTCAAAATCATTCAGAACCAACAACAAGTCCAAACCCAGATCGCGTCGCAGTTGTTGTTGTGAAAAACTCCAATGGCTATTGGTCAGCATCACGTGATCCCCCTCCACCGCAGTGGCCACGGCAAAGGCGGCAGAACGCGGCACGAAGGGATGGGCACCCGACAAACCGCCCCAATCCCCTCTTTGAGCCAAGTGCGCCAAATAACTGGTCACTGCGGCAGCCGGCCCTACGTGATCGCGTACCGGCAACACGGCCACATGCTGCACGGGTGAACCCGGCGCCGTGACCCAACCGAAACGCGCATTCGTTCCACCTATGTCCGCGACCAAGCAGGGGTAGCCCGCACTCATTGCGAAGCTCCGAAGCGACGATTGGGGGCAAGCACAAGCGCTCCAAACAGACTGGGCGAACAAAATGTCAGGCGGAGGTGAACTCGCACGTCGTTGCTCACTAAAAGTAGTAAAACTACATTTTATTCACAAATGCAGTCAGCCATGAAATAGAACGAAAATTGGCAGCTCATCTCACACACCTGATCGGATCAGTGTTTAGATTTTCAACAAATCGGTTCCGCATTTGTAGTTCAGATACAATTTTTGGTCGTTTCATGGACAAGTCAAGATGGGTGCTATTCGTCTCGGTGCAAGCTGCCATGCCAGCCGGCAGGACCGCATAATGCGTCGCGCCGCCCGGCTTTGCTCATCGCTTATTTCATGCAGCCCTTGGACTGCACCACATCGACATGTCGCGTCAGCCCAGCTTTGACAGCCCTCGTTTGATTGCCGCCATTGACGGCAGCGAGGCCCGTTTCGCACGGGAGTCCGCCCCTGGCCACTTCAGCCAGATTACCTCGCTGCGCTGTGCAGACTATGCCGATTTCCATGCGGCGGTCAACGCCTATCTACAGGGCTCGGGCGCCAATCGACCCGAGGGGGGGCACAACATCCTGCATGCGGCCATCGCCATCGCCAATCCGGTTGAAGGCGATCAGGTGCGCATGACCAACTGCCACTGGCATTTCTCCATTGAAGAGATGCGCCAGCGCCTGGAACTTGAAACGCTGGTGGTGGTGAACGACTTCACCGCGCTGGCGATGGCGCTGCCTACCCTGGGTCCGGGCGATGTGCGGCAGATTGGCGGCGGCGAGGCGCGCATGCCCAGCGTGATTGGCCTGCTGGGCTGCGGGTCGGGCCTGGGCGTGTCGGGCTTGATTCCTGCGACCGAAGGCTGGATTGCCCTGGGCACGGAAGGCGGCCACACCCATTTTTCACCCCGTGATGAACGCGAAATTGCCATCCTGCGCCACGCCTGGAAGCAGTTCGAACATGTGTCCTTCGAGCGCTTGGTTTCCGGCCCCGGCCTCGAATTGATCTACCGCGCCCTGGCCGAATTCCACCATCAAACGGCCGAAGACCTGCAAGCCCCTGAAATCACCCAGCGCGCCCTCGACCGCAAGGAGCCGCTCTGCATCGAGACGCTAGACGTGTTCTGCGCCCTGCTCGGCACCGCCGCGTCGAACCTGGCCGTCACCCTGGGCGCCCTGGGCGGTGTCTATATCGGGGGCGACATCGTGCCGCGGCTGGGTGCATATTTTGATCAATCGCTATTCCGCACCCGCTTCGAGGACAAGGGGCGATTCAGCGCCTATGTGGCGGCCATTCCGACCTTCGTCATCACCGCCGAGCACGCCACCTTCAAGGGGGCCTCGGCCATCCTGAAGTCGCAATTGCAGACATTGGAGGCTTCGCCCGGCTCGGCCATCCTCGGTCAGATCCGGCGCGCTTGCACGGAGCTTTCACCGGCCGAACTGCGGGTGGCGAAACATGTGCTGGCGCGTCCGCGTACCGTGCTCAGCGCCCCCATCGTGGAGATCGCCCGGGCCGCCCAGGTCAGCCAGCCGACGGTAATCCGCTTCTGCCGCTCAATGGGCTGCGAGGGTTTGTCTGATTTCAAACTGCGGCTGGCCTCGGGCCTCACCGGCACGGTGCCGCTCACCCACACGCAGGTGAATCTTGAAGATTCAATGGACGAACTGGGTGCCAAGGTACTGGGCAATACCGCCTCGGCCATCCTGCAGGTGCGCAACCAACTGAACCGGGAGATGATTGACCGCGCCATCGACCTGCTGCTGGGCGCCGGCCATATCGAGTTCTACGCGGTCGGGCATTACGGCGTGGTGGCGCAGGATGCGCAGTTCAAATTCTTGCGCTTTGGCATGTCGGCCACGGCGTACACCGACACGCGGCTACAGGCGCTGGCCGTCAACGTGCTCAAGCCGCGCGATGTGGTGGTCATCATCAGCAGCGGCGGCCAGCTCAGCGAATTGCTGGGGGTGGCCGAAAAGGCGCAACAGCGCGGCGCCTATGTGGTGGCTATCACGGCCGGCCAGTCCCCGCTGGCCAGAAATGCCGACGCGGCCCTGATCGTCGACCACGTGGAAGACGTGGCCTCGCACCTGCCTATGATCAGCCGCATCCTGCACCTGCTGATCATCGACATTCTGGTGGTCGGCGTGGCCATGCGACGCAAGCCCGAGAGCGGTGATTTGTTGACGCGTGCACCTCAACAAGCCCTGGATGACCAAGAATTGCAAGGCAGCGCAGGTGGCACCACGGGTGCCCGGCGTGCGGCGCTGGGTGTCAGCCTGGCGTCGCCCCTGTCGAGGTTGACCTCGCACAGCCGCTGAACGGGCGGCTGTGCGAGGCACCCAACACGTACGGTCGTCCAGGTTTCATGCGATGCATCAAGCTTGATCCCGCAAAGTGCCTGAAAAAGGCGGCCTTGACGGCCGGGCCGGGGCTGGCAAGTCGCATACTATGGGGACGCAACTCTCACAACGGAGACCTCAATGCCCAAGCTCGTAGCCGAGAAGATTGAACTGAGTGGATTGCTGGATCGCAGTGCCCTGCAGGGCCTGCTGGATCAGGCGGCGGCGCAAGCCATCGCCCAGTCGCAAGCACTGGCCGTGCTGACCCTTGACGTGGACCATTTCAAGGACTACCAAGACGATCAAGGCTTGGCGCAGGCCGAAGCCGCCTTGCTGAGCCTGGCCAAGTTTCTACAAACCCAACTGCCCGCAGGTGCAAGCTTGGCGCATTTAGGCGCCGACAGCTTTGTGGCCGTGCTGCCGGGCCAAGACATCACCGCAGCGCTCGCCAGCGCCGAGTCCTTGCGTGAAGCCGTGGCCCTTGAGCTTTCATCTTTGGCCAGCCCGACGCCCTTGACCATTTCACTGGGTGTTGCAGCCAGCCCGACGGGCGGCAACTGGTCCGCTCGCGGCCTGCTGTCTCTGGCAGATACCCGCATGACCTTCGCCAAAAAGCGCCTGTTGCCCCACCACAACCACAGCTGGGCAGGCAACCTTCCCTCAGACTGGTACGCCCGCATGGACATCGAGCCGGGCTTTTGGCCCAGCGTTTAAGCGTCCTCGGGGGCCCCGCTGGGTGGGAATGAGCAGCCGACAAGCGCCATTTCACCCGGCGGACTGCCAATGCGTGGACAATTCAGGCTTACATACTGAAAGCCCGCTTTGAAAAAGACCTACTCCCTGCGCGTCGAGGGCAAGCACCCTGAGCGCTTGCTTGAAGCCATCAAGTACGAAATCCGCAAGTACATCAAACGCGAGCAAGGCAAACCCCTGCCCAAGGGTGCCGACATCTGGGACTTCGATTGCCGCATCGGCCTCACGCCCGACGACGCCAAGAACACGCATCCAGCAGAGATCAATCTCGCCATCAACGAATTGGTGCAAGGCGGCGCTACCGCCTTCTACGTCGAATTGCAGGCCAAGCCCGCATTGCGCCGGCCCCGCACCGCACCCCAGGTCATTCCGCGCAATGACGAGAGTGGTGGCGCCGAACTGAGCTGATCCGTTCAGCTAGCGCTGCAGCGTTGCAGTCAGCCCGGAATTTCGGGCTCGACCAAGTTCGCCAGCTGCGCCAGCGACTCCTGCCACCCGAGATAGCACATCTCAAGCGGAATGGTCTGTGGCAAGCCGGACTGCTCGATGCGAAGCTCAGTTCCACACAACACCGGCTTGCATTCAATCCTGACCTGGATGACACCCGGCAGATTGGGGTCATCAAACTTGTCGGTATAACGGATCAACTCACCTGGAATCAGTTCCAGGTACTCGCCGCCAAAGCCATGCTGGGTGCCGGTCAAAAAATTCTCGAACGACATCTTGAACCTACCGCCCACTTGCGCATCCAGTTGATGAACTGTGCAGACAAAGCCGTAAGGCGGCAGCCACTTGGCCAGGGCGCCGGCTTCCAAAAAAGCGCGATACACCTTCTCCGGCTTGGCCTTCAACACGCGATGCAATTGAACCGTTCCGCTGGACATGCCTTGACTCCTTGACGGGCTCATGGGGCGTTTCACACGAGCGATGGATTGTCTTGTCGCCAGGGCCCATGCGCTGCATCAGCCTTTGACCAGACTGAGCCCCTTGTGCGCGAGTTTATCCACCTCGCCACTGATGCGCGACAAAGTGCCCGCCACAACAGAAAACTCGCGCCCCACCACACCCGCCCGCGCCGCAATCACCTGAGCGTTGAAGGACACCACCTTGGCCTCACGCGCAACCAGCCGGATCTCCTCCACGATCTCACCAATCTGGCGCACCAAGGTGGCCTCATTGCGCGTGTTGATTTGATCCAGCGCCTGCGTGGCCCGATTGAGTGCAGCAAGCACCACATCAATGCGGCTAACGACACATTCAAGCGCATCCGCACGATCCGCCACCCCACCGCCTTTGCATAGATCCAAGGCCCGGCGGCAATCGGTAATGAACCCCGTCACCACCTCGCTCACCCCTGCGGGCCCCAAGTAAACGTCCTGCATCAGTTGCGTGTCAGTGGCCGGCATGCCTTTGTCTCGCAGCACCCGCAGGATGCTCGCTTGGCTGTCGGTGAACAAGCGCAGCGTCGACTCAGCCGCCTCGGCCTTTTCAACCTGCCCCTGCGCCGCCAGCAAGATCAACAACACCAACCGCTGCGACAGCATGCGTTGCCGTGCAGCGAGATTGATGATGGACATCTCTGGAGAATCCGCAGGCGACGCCAAGGCCGGCCGATTCGCGTTTGCACTTGCGCTTGCGCTTGCGACATTCAAAGGATGGGACATGGCGTGACTCCAATCAGTGGGAAACAAATCTCCCACGGATAAGAGCAAGCTCCATGCCATGCCAGCCCTCGCAGGGGTGACCTGCCCAATCGGTTGGGGTCAGAACAACTCAACTCGCCGTCACGAACTGTGCTGATATTTTCAGCGCATCCTTTGTCCTCCAAATGCGGCTCATTCGTTCTACCAAGGTTGACCTTGAGAAACATGGGGAATAACGACAAATTCGTATTGCGCCGTGCCCTCTAAATATGGGACAAGGTCATGAAAATCACGACATCGCAACCAGTTCATGTTTTGAGGCTGCTAGCATAAAGAATAAATCCAGCACAAACACAGGTACTTGATAGACTTACATGCAACAACAAATAATGCCAAGCCGTACGCATCACCGTCACACCACAATCAACAGCACTATTTTTATCAAAAAATAAATATAAAACAAACCATCTCACAGGCATTCAAAAATAAACTTCAATTAAATGAATCAACGCACATCGCTTCACCGCTCTGGAGTACAGGTATGGATCCAACAAGGATCTTAGACAACCAGTTGCGCGCCGCGTTATATGACAGCTGTGACCCTGTATTTACAGACTGCGTGCTTTCAACTGTTGACTGGCAGCGCTTGCATACCCTACTGAGTAGTGACCTCGCAGCATTTTCAAGCAAAGACCCTGCTGCACATGGCGACCCTTTACTCGTCCTGCAAAGTTACACCGCCTTCAAGGCGGTACTTCATTACCGTCTATCCCATGCCATTCTGACCGCCCAATACCCCATTGAGTTGTCGGCACTTCGACTTGGCTATGCCTATCAATTGGCCAATCGCGGAAAGATGCAATCCGGTATTGAAATTCACCCCAACGCAAGTATTGGCGAACGATTCATCCTTGATCATGGTTGGGGCACAGTGATCGGAGAAACCGCAGAAATTGGCGATGATTGCTACATTCTTGGAGGCGTCACGCTCGGCGCCAGAGGCATCTTCGATAATTCGGACGACAAACGCCATCCGACTCTTGGAAATCGCGTTCAGGTAGGTGCATTCGCTCGATTATTTGGACGCATCCACATCGGCGACGATACCTTCATTGGTCCCAACTGTGTCATCAAAGATGACATACCATCAAATTCCGTCGTCACGATTCGATCCGAACTACAACTGGTGCGGCAACGAAAAAAAGATACCCCAAAAACAAGTAATTCATTGATTCACAATCACTGACAAAAGCCTCCCCACTCAATTCCTGGAATCCCTATGCTGGACAGAAAAACGCTGAAGCTGTATTACGACCAACCCTACGCCTCCACTTGCGGTGCAACGGTCGTGCGCGTCGGTGCCGACTACATCGAGTTGGATCAAACCATTGCATTTCCAGTCGGTGGCGGCCAAGAAGCGGATCAAGGCGTCATCATCGTCGCCGGCGTATCCATGCGTTTCATGGAAGTTAAAGCCGTGTATGGCACGCCCGCATATGGCAGTGAATTTCCTGACGTCAAGGTCGGGGGCGTCATCTGGCACATGATTGCAGGCGAAGACCAGGGGCTGCTTCCAAGGGTTGAGGTGGGGCAGCAAGCCTGCGTACGCATCGATGTACGCCGACGTGGTGCACTCGCGTTGAGTCATACCGCGTCGCACCTTGTCTATCTTGGCATATTGAAGCAACGGCCTGACGCGATCAACGCAACCTTGGGTTGCCACATCGGGACGACTGCTGCGCGTTTTGACTTCTCGATAAAGCGCCGTTTTGAGCCGGACGACTTGTTGGCGATCACCCAAACTGCCAACGAATTGGTCGCCCGTGCACTCCCCATCGAAACCTTTGCACACGAGGCGGTGCCCGATGCTCGCATCTGGCTTTGCGACAACATGACCATTCCCTGCGGTGGTTTGCACCTGAGCAATACAGCACCCGTCGGCGAACTTGTTGTACGTCGCAGGAGCCTGGGTGCTGGCAAGGAACGCATTGCCTGCGAATTTCCAGCCGCCACCTTCGCGGTTGATGCCTACATTTAGTCAAGAAAAAGCCCTCGATGACTGCAATCAACAGGCAGGGACGACTGCCCATTTCCACCTATCTGCTGGTGCTGGCGCAAGCGATCAATCTCACCGCGGCGGTGCTGTCGGTCACAATTTCAGCGCTGGTTGGCGTCAAAACTGCACCCAGCCAGGCATGGGGTACGGTGCCCTACGGCATGCAATTCGCAATGGTGATGCTTTGCACCTACCCCGCTGCGATGATCATGCGCAAACATGGTCGCCGGTTCGGCTTTGCGACAGGTGCCGCAATGCTTTTCTTCGCCGGCGGGGTCGGCTATCTGAGCGTCGTGCACCAGAGCTTTCTCGGCTTGATTCTGGCCCACGGTCTCCTGGGCATGTATATCTCTTGCGCCAACTTCTATCGCTTTGCAGCGGTGGACAACATCGCAAACGATCAAATGCCCCGCGCGTTGTCATTGGTGGTGTCGGGCGGTGTGCTGGCTGCTCTGGTGGGGCCCATATTGTCCACGGCCCTGCGGGAAATCGCAGGATTCGTCGAGTTCTCACTCTGCTATGCGGTACTTAGCCTGCTTGCCATGCTGACCTTCGCCATCCTGGCCTTCTGGAAGCCGACGGAGTCCAAGGCAAAGCCAGCGCAGCCCTCGTCCGGCAAGCTCAACAACGGCAACTCGAGCAATGGCGTCATCTACATGGGCATCACCAGCGCCGCGATAGCCTACCTAGTCATGAACCTGCTGATGGTGCAATCGTCGCTGGTCATGAAATCTCTGTGCAGTTTCAACGCAGCCTCCATGGCAATTCAGATGCATGTGCTGGCCATGTTTTTGCCCTCATTCATCACTGGCAAGCTCATTGCAAAGATTGGCGTACGGTGCGTGCTGGGGTTGGGATTTACATCCTTGGCGATTGCGGCAGGCATTGCGGTGTTCTTTCCCACCGACTACCCGTTCGTCCTGGGCGGTCTACTCGCACTGGGTTTGGGCTGGAACCTTGCTTATGTCGGTGGCGGGTCGCTTCTGACAGAGCATGTGCAACCCGATAAGCGCCACACATGGCAAGGCATCAATGACACAGCCATCGCGGCCTGCGCGACCTTGGGCGCATTCATGCCATCGCCACTGCTCTCTCTGATGGGATGGGAGGGCAGCAACGCCCTGGCACTGGGCCTGTGCTTGGCAACAGGTATCAGTGGCTGGATTTACCTTTCACCCAGAAGAAAATTCGCACCTGCCGCCAAGGCCAAAGCACGGTGAAAGCCATGCAAAAAACTGCCCTTTAATTCCTCAGGATGAGCGCAATTTCTCATCGTTAACTGAACTTTACCCAGGCTTGCTCGTCAAGTTGGAATGCAACAACCCAGGCGCAAGTCACAAGGCCAGGGCGGCGCGTCGCGTCGCGTCGTAAAGAACGCGCTCGAGATTGGGGGCATCGTGCCCGGCGAAACCACGGTGATCGAAAAAACCGGCGGCAATTTCGGTTTCGGCCTTGCACTTGCTTGTGCAGAGATAGGGGTATCGGTTGAACTCGTCGTCGGATTGAGTTTCAGTCCGGTCAAACGGCAATGCCTTGAATTCTTCGGCGCCAAGCTCATCGGCATCGACATGTTGAAAAAAGGTGCCGCGCCACGCGAGGTGATTTTGCGGTACCTGGTGAACGCAGAATCGATGGGGAAGCGCTACTTCTACACAGACCAATTCAACAACATAGGCAGCCTGGAGGCTCATTTAGAGGAGACTGGCCCCGAATTGAGCCGTCAATTGGCAGTTGGCTTTCCCCACGTTAAACGGCTGAGTTTTGTCGCCTGTGCCGGCACGGGCGCCAGTCTGACCGGCATCGCAAGATCGCTGCGGGCATCAGGCTTTCAGATTGACGTGGTGCTTGTGGAGCCGGAAGGCTGCGATTCCAGCACAGGAAAGTTCTGTGATCATCCTTTCGAGGGCATGTCCGTCGGCGTCAGCCCGCCTTTCTTGGATTGGACCCACATTAACCAGACGCAGTGGGTAAGATTTTCAGATGTAGTGAAGACGCAGCGGCGAATTTCCGTTGAACGAGGATTTTTTGTTGGCAATACCTCGGCGGCCTGCCTCCATGTGGCTATGCAGATGCGAAACCATCTCGCAGCGGACCACAAAGTACTGACGATCGTTTATGACCACGGGCTGTGGTATCTCAATACAATTTTTGCAGACCCAACGTTGACGCTCCGCGCAGATTGACCACGCATCCAATGGGGGAGTATCAGTTGGGGGCAAAGCTACTCGCCTCGCGGCACTCAGCTCGGGCGGTCTGCCCCCCAACCCGCGCAGTCAGTTAGAAGCTCGCGATCCCCGTCATCGCACGGCCCAGAATCAGGGCGTGGATGTCGTGGGTGCCTTCGTAGGTGTTGACCACTTCAAGGTTGACCAGGTGGCGGGCGATACCGAATTCGTCGCTGATGCCGTTGCCGCCGAGCATGTCGCGGGCCATACGGGCGATGTCCAGGCTTTTGCCACAGCTGTTGCGCTTCATGATGGAGGTGATCTCAACCGCCGCAGTGCCTTCGTCTTTCATGCGTCCCAGACGCAGGCAGCCTTGCAGGCCGAGGGTGATTTCGGTCTGCATATCGGCCAGCTTTTTCTGGATCAACTGATTGGCTGCCAGCGGCTTGCCGAATTGCTGCCGATCCATCGTGTACTGGCGGGCCTTGTGCCAGCAGTCTTCTGCGGCGCCCAGTGCCCCCCAGGCAATGCCGTAGCGGGCGCTGTTGAGGCAGGTGAATGGGCCTTTGAGGCCGCGCACCTCGGGGAAGGCGTTTTCTTCAGGGCAGAACACCTCATTCAGCACGATTTCGCCGGTGATGGAGGCACGCAAACCGACCTTGCCGTGAATGGCCGGGGCGCTGAGGCCCTTCCAGCCCTTTTCGAGCACGAAGCCGCGGATGGCACCTTCATCGTCTTTGGCCCAGACCACAAACACGTCGGCAATCGGGCTGTTGGTGATCCACATCTTGGCGCCGCTGAGTGCGTAGCCACCCGCCACTTTTCGGGCCCGTGTCACCATGGAACCGGGGTCTGAGCCATGGTTGGGCTCGGTCAGGCCGAAGCAGCCGATCCATTCGCCCGAGGCCAATTTAGGCAGGTACTTCTGCTTGGTAGCCTCATTCCCAAACTCGTTGATTGGCACCATCACCAGCGAGCTTTGCACGCTCATCATCGAGCGATAGCCAGAATCCACGCGCTCCACCTCACGCGCGATCAAACCATAGGCCACGTAGTTGAGGCCCGGGCCACCGTACTCCGGCGCAATGGTCGGACCGAGCAGGCCGATGGCGCCCATTTCACGGAAGATGCCGGCGTCGGTGCGTTCGTGCCGAAATGCCTCCAGCACGCGAGGCGCCAAGGCGTCTTGGCAATACGCGGTGGCGGCATCGCGCACCATGCGTTCGTCGTCGCTGAGTTGTTCGTTCAGCAGCAGTGGGTCGTCCCAGTGGAAGGAAGCTTTGGATGAACTCATGAAAGGATTCTCTTCAGTAATTTCAGTAGATATCAGCAGATTTCAATCGATCTCAGCACAGGCTGAGCTAAACATACCTCAAGCCACGTGGGGCAGCAGTCGCCCAGGAGTCAAGCCCCCAACACGGCGGTAACCTCGATCTCGACCTTGGCGCGGTCTTCCATCAAACCGGCCACTTGCACCGCGCTCATGGCAATCTGATAGTCGCTGCCCAGCACCTCGCGATAGACCTGGCCCACCTCGCGGCCACGGGCCAAGTACTCGCGCTTGTCCAGCAGGTACCAGGTCATGCGCATGATGTGCTCGGGTGTGGCGCCCGCCTCCGCCAGCACCGCGCGCACGTTCAGCAGCGCTTGGCGCACCTGCGCCACAAAGTCATCGCTCTCGAATTGGCATGCCGCATTCCAACCAATCTGCCCAGCCACGAAGACTAAACGCCCGGTGGCCACCACGCCATTGGCATAACCACGGGGCGCCGCCCAGCCGGGCGGTTGCAGCACTTGCTTGTGTAAATTTATCGGGTTCATCGTCGCGTCACTCCATTTTTGGATCGCCCCTCACGGGCCATTTTCCCGCAGGCGAAAACGTTGCAGCTTGCCTGTCTCGGTGCGCGGCAAGGTGGCGCAGAACTCAATGACCCGGGGGTATTTGTAAGGGGCCAAGTGTGCCTTCACAAAGTCCTGCAGCGCTTGCACCAAGGCATCGCTGGCGACCTCTCCGGCTCTCAGCACCACAAAGGCCTTGACGATCTGCCCACGTGCTTCATCGGCCTGGCCCACCACGCCGCACTCCGCCACCGACGGGTGCAGCAGCAGGCAGGCCTCCACCTCCGGCCCCGCGATGTTGTAACCGCCGGAGATGATCATGTCGTCGGTGCGGGCCTGGTAGATGAAGTAACCGTCTACGTCAACGCAATAGGCGTCGCCGGTCAGGTTCCAGCCATTCAGCACATAGGCCTGCTGGCGATCGTCCGCCAGGTAGCGGCAACCCGTAGGGCCCTTCACCGCCAGGCGGCCCACCTGCCCGGCTGGCAACACGTACCCGGCATCGTCCAGCACCACCGCTCGGTAACCCGGCACTGGCACCCCGGTGGCACCCGGTTTAGCACGCTCAGCCTCATGAGAAATGAAGATGTGCAGCAACTCCGTAGCACCAATGCCGTCGATCAACTCGATGCCCGACGCCGCCTTCCACAAGGCCCGCGTGGCGGCCGGCAGGGCCTCCCCGGCGCTGACGCAGCGCCTCAGGCAACTCACATCATGCCCGCCCAGCTGTGGCGACATGACGCGGTAGGACGTTGGGGCGGTGAAGCAGATCGTGGCGCGATAGGTTTCAATCGCCGCCAGCAAAGCCTCGGGTGAAGCCTTTTCGAGCAGCACGGTGGACGCACCCACCGTCATCGGAAACAGCAACAAGCCACCCAAGCCGAAGGTGAAGGCCAGCGGCGGGCTGCCGATAAACACGTCCTCAGGCAGCGGCTTCAGCACATGTGGGGGCCAGCAACGGCAAATCGCCATCACATCCCGATGAAAATGCATCGTACCCTTGGGCTTGCCGGTTGTGCCGGAGGTAAAAGCGATGAGGCTGCAATCCTCCGCACCCGTGTCAACATTGCGAAAGGTCCCTGGCTTGTTCGCGGCACGCGCCTCCAGGCCGTCGCTGGCTTCGCTGTGGAACAGCAGTACTTGCCGCAAGGTCGGGCACTTCGCCTGCGCGCTGCGCAATTCGGCGATCAGGCGTTCATCGCACAAGGCATGGCTGACCTCGGCTTTTTGTATCACCTGAACCAATTCTCCACAGCGCAACAGCGGCATGGTGGCTACAGCGATACCGCCTGCTTTTTGAATGGCAAACCAGCAAGCCGCCAGATACGGCGTGTTGGCGCCACGTAGCAACACCCGATTGCCCGGCACCAGCCCGAGGTCTTGCACCAGCACATGCGCCATGGCGTTCGCCTGGGCCTGCAGGTCGGCGTAGGTCCAGCGCAGGCCTTCGCCCTGTATGCACAGGCGGTCACCCTGCCCGGCCTCAACCCAGCGGTCCAGCAGTTCGGTGGCGCAGTTCAGCCGCTCAGGAAACTGCAGCTCGGGCAATTCAAAAATCAACTCAGGCCACTGCTCGCGCGGTGGCAGATGATCGCGTGAGAAGGTGTCTTGGTGGGCGGTGTAGCTCATGGTGATGTGCCTGACCTTGCGGGGTGGGTCGTGGTTGACGACTTGCGTTGAGCCTCCTTGATAGAGAGGCCCCTGTACGCGGCATGACGGCGGGCTGCCGGGTTATTTCAACAGGTCCCGTCCGATGATCAATTGCTGGACTTCGCTGGCGCCTTCATAGATGCGCAGGGCCCTGATTTCACGGTACAGGGACTCCACCACCTCGCCGGTCTGCACGCCGCGGCCGCCATGCAATTGCAAGGCTGCATCGATCACGCGTTGCGCCCCTTCGGTCGCCATCAGCTTGGCCATCGCCGCCTCACGGGTCACCGTTTGGCCTTGATCGCGCTGCCAAGCAGCCCGGTACACCAGCAAGGCGGACGAGTCCACGGTGCAAGCCATGTCAGCCAGCTTGGCCTGCGCCAGCGGCATATCCGCCAGCGCGCCGCCAAACATGGCACGCCCCTTGGCCTGCGCCAGGCCTTCTTGCAGGGCGCGCCGCGCAAACCCCAGGGCCGCAGCGGCCACCGAGGTGCGAAACACATCCAGCGTGCGCATCGCCACTTTGAAACCCTCACCCGGCGCACCAATCAGGGCTGACCTGGGCAGGCGGCAATCGGTGAATCGCAAGCGCGCCAGTGGATGCGGGGCGATCACTTGGATGCGCTCGGCAATCTCGAAGCCGGGCGTTTGCGCGTCCACAATCAAGGCGCTAATGCCCCGCGCCCCCGGCGCCTCGCCGGTGCGGGCGAACACCACGTAGAAATCGGCAATGCCGCCGTTCGAGATCCAGGTCTTCTCACCGTTTAGCACGTAGTGGCCGCTGGCCTCATCCCACCATGCACTGCACTGCAGCGCAGCCACGTCGGACCCGGCTTGTGGTTCAGACAATGCAAATGCAGCCAGAGCGTCACCCCGGGCCACAAGCGGCAGATAACGCGCACGTTGCTCAGAGCTACCCGCCAGCGAAATGGCGCCCGAGCCCAACCCCTGCATGGCGAAGGCGAAGTCGGACAAGCCGCTGTAGCGGGCCAAAGTTTCCCGCAGGATGCACAGCGCCCGGGTGTCGATCACGTCTGCAACGCCGCCCAAGGCTTGCCCCGCCACGGCATGGCGCAACCAGCCGCCTTGCCCCAGGCGCTTGACCAGGGCCAGGCATTCAGCATCAACATCGCTGCCATGCGCATGCGTCAGCTCGCGGGCACACCAAGCGTCCAGCTCGGCGGCCAGGCGCCGGTGCTTGTCGTCAAAAAAAGGCCACTCCAGATGTTTGAGCTGTCCCATCTCAGTCTCCCTTGAACTCAGGCTTTTGCTTGGCCGCAAAGGCCTGGTAAGCCCGGTGAAAGTCCTGCGTCATCATGCAGATGGCCTGGGCCTGCGCTTCGGCCTCAATGGCTTCGTCGACCCCCAGGGCCCACTCCTGGTGCAACATCTTCTTGGTCATGGCATGTGCAAAGCTGGGGCCAGCGGCAATCTCCTGGGCCCATTGCACGCTGGTGTCCAGCAGCACCTCCGGCGCCACCAGCCGGTTCAAAAACCCCCAGTTCAAGGCCTCGTCTCCGCCGAGGCTGCGGCCGCTGTACAGCAGATCCGACGCACGCCCTTGCCCAATGATGCGCGGCAAAATGCTGCAAGCGCCCATGTCACAGCCAGCCAAACCCACCCGCGTGAACAAAAACGCCGTCTTGCTGCGCGAGGTACCCACCCGCAGGTCAGACGCCATCGCCATGATGGCGCCCGCACCGGCGCACACGCCGTCGATGGCGGCGATGAGTGGCTGCGGGCAGGCACGCATCGCCTTCACCAGATCGCCCGTCATGCGGGTGAAGGCCAGCAGATCCGGCATGCTCATCTGCGTGAGCGGGCCGATGATTTCATGCACATCGCCGCCGGAGCAAAAGTTTTCACCCGCGCCTTGGATGACCACGGCACGCACCGCGTCAACCTGGCACAGGGTACGAAACAAATCGCGCAACTCGGCGTAAGACTCGAAGGTGAGCGGGTTCTTGCGCTGCGGCCGGTTCAGCGTGATCACGCCCACCGCGCCGCGCTGCTCCCAATTGAAATGCCGGGGCGCAAAGCCCTGCAGACTCTGCCGATTGCCCGCGGCAAGCGGTGATTGCTGATTCATCGATTCTCCTTGGAATGCCTAGCCGGCGCAGCGGCCCCGGGGTCAAAGGCGGTGAGGTGCGTTTTCAGGCCCGCCAACAGGCCCTGCACCTGTGCTTGCTGCTCCGGGCTCCAACCCGCCAGCAACTCCAGCACCCATTGCTCATGCGTGCCCGCCATGCGCTTGAAGGTGCGCCGGCCCAATGACGTGAGTTTGACGGAATAACTGCGGCGATCCGTGGGGTGAGCCGTGCGCAGCACCAGCCCTTCAGCCTCCAATTGGTCGGTGAGGCCGGTGATATTGCCGCCGGTCACCATCAATCGCTGCGACAGCTCGCGCATGCTCAAGCCTTGCGGATGGCGCTCCAGCTGCGCCATCAGATCAAAGCGCGGCAAGGTCGTGCTGAACTCCTGATGCAGCCGGCGGCGGATCACGCCCTCGATCCGCGTGGTGCAGCTGAGCAACCTCAGCCAGAGCCTGAGTGCTTGATGGTCCTCGCCGCGCAGGCGTGATTCGAGGTCGGGCGAGGCGACGCGCTCCACATTGACGACGGGGCTTGCTGCTGCGGATGTCGTTATGGCAGCCTCAGTCGCGGCTTCAACGCGGGGCTTGCGACGGGCCGTTGCCATTACATCAACTCCCCACCACACACGGCGATGGCCTGCCCGTTCATGGCTGCACTCTCGCGCTGCGCCAACCAGATCACCGCTTGGGCCACCTCTGCAGGCTGAACCAGCCGCCCTTGTGGATTGCTGGCCGTGAAGGTGGCACGCGCCGCTTCAACGCTGCGCCCGGTTTTTTCAACCAGAGTGTCGACGGCGCGGTGCATGATGTTCGTCTCGGTATATCCCGGGCACACGGCGTTGACGGTCACCCCGCGCTTGGCCACCTCCAAAGCCAGGGCACGGGTCAGCCCCACCACCCCGTGCTTGGCGGCACAGTAGGCAGCCACGTAGGCATAACCCGTTAGCGCGGCGGTGCTGGCCACGTTGATGATGCGGCCAAAGCCGTTGGCGAGCATGCCAGGCAGCACCTCGCGGCTGCACAAAAAGGTGCCGGTCAGATTGACATTCAGCAGTTGCTGCCATTGCGCCAGGCTGGTGCGCTGCAAAGGCGCCGTCTCCACCTGCCCGGCGTTGTTGGCCAAAATATCCACCGGCCCGAAATGCGCCGCCACCGCCGCAAACGCCTGCCGCACCGACGCTTCATCACCCACATCAACGCAGCTGAAGCTCACGCGGCCCGTATCCGCCCAAAGCGCCGCCTGCACTTGAAGGCGCGCCGCATCCCGCCCCATCAAACTGACCTTGGCACCCGCCGCCAGCAACTGGCCCGCAATGGCCGCGCCAATGCCGCTGCCCCCGCCCGTAACCACGGCGTGCAGGCCCGCCAAGGCGCCCGGTGCCAATGTGCTGCTGCCCGTCATTGCGTGCGAACCTTCCATTTCGTCAGACCCCCATAGCCTTCAAGGCCGCTTCTTGCGCACCCGCCGCGGCGCCCGCCTGGGCCCGCTGCCGCTCAAAGTCACGCTCCAGAGGCGACTTGCCCGACAAATAGGTGCGCGGCCATTCCAGCCCGACCGGGCCCGCGTAGCCAATGCGCGCGGCCTCGAACAAGGTCCAGGCAGGGTTCGCCAAATGAGGGCGGGCAATGGCACACAGATCCGCCCGACCCGAGGCGATGATGCTGTTGACATGATCGGCTTCTGAGATGGCACCCACCGCCATCGTGGCGATGCCCACCCGATTGCGGATGCTTTCCGACATAGGCGTCTGCCACATTCGCCCGTACACCGGCCGCTCCTGCTTGCTGACCTGGCCCGACGACACGTCGATCACGTCCGCCCCAGCCGCCTTGAATTGCGCGGCAATTTCCACGGCGTCTTCAGGCGTGGTGCCGCCCGCCACCCAGTCGTGGGCGGAGATGCGCACCGACATCGGCCGCGCCTCGGGCCAGACTTCACGCACCGCGCGAAACACCTCCAGCGGGAAGCGCAAGCGGTTTTCAAGCGAGCCCCCGTAGGCATCGCTGCGGTGATTGGTCAACGGAGAAATAAAACTCGACAAGAGGTAGCCGTGTGCGCAATGCAATTCCAGCCAATCGAACCCCGCCTCGGCAGCGCGCCGCGCCGCGACCCGAAAATCAGCCAGCACTTGGTCCATGTCCTCTCGGCCCATGGCCCGCGACACCTGGCTCACACCGTCCAGATATTGCTGGGGCGAGGCGGACATCAGCGACCAGTTGCCGGTCTCCAAGGGAAGGTCGATGCCGTCCCACGCGGGCCGGGTGGAGCCTTTGGCGCCCGCGTGGCCCAGTTGCATGGCGATCTTGGCGCTGCTGTGGGTGTGCACGAAATCGACGATTCGGGCCCAGGCCAGTCCCTGCTCATCGGTGTACAGCCCCGGGCAGCCGGGCGTGATGCGGGCGTCGACCGAGACACAGGTCATCTCCGCGAACACCAAGCCCGCGCCGCCCAGGGCCCGCGCCCCCAAATGGCTAAGGTGGTAGTCGCCCGGCAGGCCGTCGACACAGCTGTACTGCGCCATAGGCGACACCACCACCCGGTTCTTCAGCGTCAGCCCACGTACCGTAAAGGGCGTGAACATGGGTGGCACCGCCGCTTGCTCCGCCGGCAAACCGGCGCGCTCGCCCAGCCATTGCTCGAAGCGAGCCACGTAGCCAGCGTCGCGCAGCCGCAGATTCTCGTGCGAGATTCGCTGAGAGCGCGTCAGCAGGGAATAGGCAAACTGCTCGGGCGCCAACTGCGCATGCCGGGCCACGTTCTCAAACCATTCGGTAGAGTTGCGGGCCGCATTTTGAATGCGCAAAACTTCGACCGCCCGGGTCTGCACGTAATGCGTCAGCGCAGCGGTGAGATCGCCCGGCTTCTCGGCAATGCAGGCGGCCAGCGCAATCGCGTCCTCCAGCGCGAGCTTGGTCCCCGAGCCGATCGAAAAGTGCGCCGTGTGCGCCGCATCGCCCATCAACACGATGGGCGTAGGCGCGGCACCTGAAGCAAGCGGCGCGCGAACATGCACCCAGTTCTTGCACACCACCCGGGGAAAGCGAATCCACTGCGCCGAGCCCCGCAGATGGCTGGCGTTTGAGTGCAGCGCGTGCCCACCCAGAATCTTGGCAAACAAGCGCTCGCAAAAGGCAATGCCCTCTTCCTTGCTCATGGCCTCCAAGCCGGCGGCCCGCCAAACCTCCTCCGGCGCCTCCACGATAAAAGTGGAGGTGTGTTCATCAAATCGATAGGCGTGGGCCTGGAACCACCCCCACTCGGTCTGCTGGAAATCAAAGGTGAAGGTGTCGAACCTGCGATGCGTGCCCAGCCACACAAACCGGCACTGGCGCAGGTCGATATCCGGCTCAAACGTGGCGGCGTACTTCTGGCGAATGCGGCTGTTCAAGCCGTCTGCCGCAATGATCAGATCGGCGTCTATCGTCGCGTCATCTTGCAACTCGCATCCGAAGCGCAAGTCCACCCCCAAGGCCTGGCAGCGCGTTTGCAGAATGCGCAGCAAATGCATGCGGCCAATGCCGCAAAACCCGTGCCCGCCCGAGCGCATGCGGCGGCCCTTGATATGAACGTCAATGTCGTCCCAATGATTGAAGGCGGCCAAAATTTCATCGGCCGTTTGGGCATCGGCGGTACGCATGGCCGCCAGGGTTTGGTCAGAGAACACCACGCCCCAGCCAAAGGTATCGCCCGCCTGGTTGCGCTCCAGCACCGTCACTTCATGCGACGGATTTTGCTGCTTCATCAGCAAGGCGAAATACAGGCCGGCCGGACCGCCGCCAATGCAGGTAATGCGCATGATCATGCCTCTTTTTTGCAAAACAACTTTATAACCATATAGTTTAGTAGTCAATTACTTTGATACCACTTGCCGGCCTGACTTGCCCGATCGAAAATGCCAGCCAGCGAGATTGAGGCCTTGTTGGAATTAACCGACACCACGTACCCTTGAGCCTTGCTAACGTGCCGCCCGCAAGGACGCCTTGGTCCAGGAGTAGCAATGAGCACAAGCGCACAAGACCACCGCCGGATCTGGGACATATCGCCCTCGGTGTCGCCCGATTCCCCCATTTTTCCGGGTGATGAGCCCTACGCACTGCGCTGGACGGCGCAGCTCGCCGCCGACTGCCCCGTCAACCTGAGCGCCATCACGCTGTCGCCTCACGTTGGCGCGCATGCCGATGCGCCGCTGCATTACGCGAATGGCGCCGCCAGCGTGGGCGAGCTTGATCTGGCGCCCTACCTCGGGCCTTGCCGGGTGATTCATGCGATTGATTGCGGGCCGCTGATCCACATCAATCATCTGCAACACGCGGCGCAAGCGTTGCCCGCACGCGTGCTGGTGCGCTGCTGCACAAAGGCCAGCGAAACCTGGCAGCCCGAGTTCAGCGCCTTCGCCCCGGAAACCGTGGCCTGGTTGGCACAGCAAGGCGTGCGCCTGATCGGCTTGGACACACCCTCCGTCGACCCTGCCAGCAGCAAGAGCCTCGACAGCCACCAGCAATTGCTGCGCCTGAACCTGCGCGTGCTGGAAAACCTCGTGCTGGACGAGGTGGCCGAAGGCGACTACGAATTGATTGCCCTGCCGCTGAAGTTGAGCGGCGCCTGCGCCTCCCCTGTGCGCGCCATCTTGCGGGCATTTTGACCCCACTGGACAAAGCCATGACACTCCAACGACACGACTGCCGGGCCCTTGATCAAACCGATCCACTGGCCGCCCTCAAAACACAATTCGACCTGCCGCCCGGCGTGATCTACCTGGACGGCAACTCGCTCGGCGTATTGCCCCGCGCCACCGCCACGCGGGTTCAACAAGTGATCCAGCAAGAGTGGGGCCAAGACCTGATCAAAAGCTGGAATACCGCCGGCTGGATTGACCTGCCCGAGCGCATCGGCAACAAGATCGGCCGCCTGCTGGGCGCCGCACCCGGCCAAACCCTGGTAGCCGACAGCACCTCGCTGAACCTATACAAAGTGCTCTCAGCGGCCCTGTCCCTGCAGCAGGCTCGGGACGGTGCGCGCAAGGTGATCGTTTCCGAGCGCAGTAACTTCCCCACCGACCTCTACATCGCTGCCAGCCTGGCCGCGCAATTTGGCGCGCGCCTGCAACTGGTGGACAGCCCGGAAGAGATCGCCCCGTTGCTGAACAATGAGCTTGCCGTGCTGATGCTCACCCAGGTCAACTACCGCAGCGGCTATCTGCACGATATGGCCGCAATGACCCAGGCGGCACATGCAGCCGGCGCCCTGATGGTGTGGGACTTGGCCCATTCGGCCGGCGCCATTCCTGTCGACCTGAATGCGGCGGACGCCGACTTCGCCATCGGCTGCGGCTACAAATACCTCAACGGCGGCCCCGGTGCGCCGGCCTTTGTATGGGTGCATGCGCGTTGGATTGAATCATGCCGCCAGCCCCTGGCCGGCTGGATGGGGCATGCATCGCCCTTCCAGTTCACCACCGACTATGCGCCGGCCCCGGGCATTCGCCGCTTTGCCTGCGGCACGCCCGCCCTGCTTTCACTGGCGGCGCTGGAGTGCGGCGTCGACACCCTGTTGGCGGCCGAGCCCCTCGGCGGCATGGCCGCACTGCGGCAAAAATCGGTGGCCCTGACCGAACTCTTCATCGCACTGACTGAGGCACGCTGCGGTGAACTTGGCGTTCGACTGGCTTCACCACGGGACGCAGCCCAACGCGGCAGCCAGGTCTGCCTGAGCCTGGCGGCGCCCCTGGAACATGCCAGTTATGCCGTGGTGCAAGCGCTGATTGAGCGCGGCGTGATCGGCGATTTCCGCGCCGGTGATCCAGCCCGGCTGGAGGCCGTGCCGCACATCCTGCGCTTCGGTTTCACCCCGCTGTACCTCAGTTTCACCGAGGTCTTCGATGCCGTTGAACACCTCTACCAAGTCCTGAAACAACAAGAATGGCAAGCCCCCCGCTTTGCCGCCAAAGGAAAAGTCACATGAGTTGCCCCTACCAACCCGAAGGCGCGAACGCCATTTCAACCGCTTCAGCCACTGCAGGTACGGCAGGTACGGCAGGTACGGCAGGCAGCACCGAACAAATCGTCAGGCAAGAAGGCGCCCAGCTCGACTTCTCCAAAGACATGAGCTACGGCGACTACCTGCACCTCGACCAAGTCTTGAGCGCGCAGCACCCGCTCTCGCCCGAGCACAACGAGATGCTCTTCATCGTCCAGCACCAGACCTCCGAGCTGTGGATGAAGCTGATGCTGCATGAAATGCAGGCTGCGGTGGAAAAATTGGCTGCCGACCAGTTGCCGGAGTCGTTCAAGATGCTGGCCCGTGTCTCGCGCATCATGGAGCAACTGGTGCACGCATGGGACGTGCTGGCCACCATGACCCCGCCTGAATATTCGGCCATCCGTCCCTATCTGTCGAACAGCAGCGGCTTTCAGAGTGCACAGTACCGCCGCATCGAGTTCATGCTGGGCAACAAAAATGCGGCCATGCTCAAACCCCACGCGCACCGGCCCGACTTGCTGGCCGAGGTGCAAGCCGCGTGGCGGGCGCCCTCGCTCTACGATGAAACCTTGCGCCTGATGGCGCGGCGCGGAATCCGTGTACCTGCCGAGTCACTTGAGCGGGATTGGACGCAGCCTTACCAGGCGCATGAGGGCGTCAAGGCCGCCTGGCTGGAGGTCTACCGCCAACCCCAGGCGCACTGGGACCTCTATCAAATGGGTGAAGAACTGGTGGACCTTGAGGATGCGTTCCGCCTATGGCGCTTCCGCCATGTCACCACGGTGGAGCGGGTCATTGGCTTCAAGCGCGGCACCGGCGGCACCTCCGGCGTGGGCTATCTGCGCAAGATGCTGGACGTCGTGCTGTTCCCTGAGCTTTGGGCCTTGCGCACAGAGCTTTGAGAGGCCCGGTGCGGCAAGGCATTGGCGACAAAGCCCTACAATTCCGCACCCCTCCGACAGGCGCCGACACACCCTATCCGGGCGAGGCCCTTCATTCACAAAATCGCTGGAGACATTGCATGGATTCCCGTACATCCACCATCACGCTGCGCATTGAACAGATGCGCGATGCCATGAAAGCCCAAGGTGTGCACGCCGTGCTTGTGCCCTCCAGCGACCCCCACCTGTCTGAATACCTGCCCGAGCGCTGGCAAGGGCGCCAATGGCTGTCCGGCTTCACCGGCTCGATGGGCACGCTGGTGGTGACGCTCGACCGGGCGGCGATCTTTGCCGACACCCGCTACTGGACCCAGGCCGAGGTGGAGTTGGCGGGCACCGGCATCCAGTTGGAAAAAATTACCAGCGCGGTTTCGCCTCAATTCATCGACTGGATCGCCGCGCAATTGAAGCCCGGCCAATGCCTGGCGGTGGACGGCCAGGTGCTCAGCCTCGCACTGGCGCATCAACTGCGTGCGGGCATGGCACGTGCTGAAGTCCAGTTGCGCACCGACCTTGATTTGATCGACGCCGTTTGGGCTGGACGCCCGGTCCTGCCTGGCGCCGCCGTCTTCGAGCATTTGCCGCCGCAGGCCACGGTGAGCCGGGCCGACAAATTGGCGCAGGTGCGTGCCGCCATGGCCACGTTGGGGCAAAGCCACCATTTCATCTCCAGCGTGGACGATGTGGCCTGGCTGCTGAACCTGCGCGGCTCGGACGTTGAATACAACCCCGTGTTCATGGCCCATGCGCTGGTGAGCCTGCAGGGCGCCACCTTGTTCGTGGGTGCCGGCAAGATCGACGCGGCATTGCAGGCCCGTTTGCAGGCCGATGGCGTGCAACTGGCTGATTACGTCGACGCCGCCCAAGCCCTCAAGGCCTTGCCGGCCGGCGCCACCGTGCTGATGGACCCGCGCCGCGTCACCCTGGGCCTGCGCGAGGCGGTACCTGCCCACGCCAAGGTGCGCGAAGCCATCAACCCCAGCACCCTGGCCAAGAGCCGCAAGACCGAGGCCGAAGCCTCATTTGTACGCGAAGCCATGGCCCAGGACGGCGCGGCGATGTGCGAGTTTTATGCCTGGTTTGAACAAGCCCAAGGCAAAGAGCGCCTCACCGAGCTCACCGTCGACGAAAAGCTCAGTGCCGCCCGCGCTCGCCGCGCTGGCTTCGTTGGCCTGAGTTTTCCCACCATCGCGGGCTTCAACGCCAACGGCGCCATGCCGCATTACCGCGCCACGCCCGAGTCACATGCGGTGATTGAGGGCAATGGCTTGCTCTTGATCGACTCCGGCGCGCAATACCTGGGCGGCACGACCGACATCACCCGAGTCTGGCCGATTGGCCAGGTCAGCGCGGCGCAAAAGCGCGACTACACCCTGGTGCTCAAAGGCACGTTGAGCTTGTCTCGCGCTTGCTTCCCCCAAGGTACGCTGAGCCCCATGCTCGACGCCCTGGCCCGTGCGCCCATGTGGGAGCACGGCCTGGACTATGGCCACGGCACCGGCCATGGCGTGGGCTATTTCATGAACGTGCATGAAGGCCCGCAAAGCATCTCCAAGGCCATCCCCGACGCCAATATGGCGATGGAAGCCGGCATGATCACCTCCATCGAACCAGGGGTGTACCGCCCGGGTCTGTGGGGCGTGCGCATTGAGAATCTGGTGCTCAACGTTGCCAAGGCAACGCCCGAGCAAGGCGCCTTCGGCTCGATGCTGGCGTTTGAAACCCTGACACTGTGCCCGATTGACACCCGCTGCATCGACATGGGTTTGATGCGCGCCGATGAAATCGCTTGGCTGAACGCCTACCACGCCGAGGTGCGCGCCCGCCTGCAGCCGCTCGTCAGCGGCGACGCGCTGGCTTGGCTGCTGGCACGTACCGAAGCGCTATAAAACCGGCCAAGGCCCCTGCCGAGGGGCCTTGCCTACATCTGCCGAAACAGATGCAGATAGCTGCGGCTGACCGGCAGCACTTCGGCGCGGCCGCGCAAATGCACGTCCGCCGTCTCGTTGGGGCCCCGGGTCACGTGGCTGACGGCATGCAGATTGACCACGACGGAGCGGTGCACCTGCACAAATTTTTGCGGGTCCAGCTGCGCCATCAGCTCGCGGATCGGGGTGCGGATCAAGGCCTCGCCTTCACCCCAAACCACCAGGGTGTACTTCTCGTCGGAGCGCAGGTAGGTGATTTCGTCCACCGGAATCAACTTCAGCGTGGCCCCGACCGAGGCACGAATCCACTGCAACCAAGGCGGCGAACCACCGTTGGCAGCGGGCGGCGCCTCGGCCGAGCGTGAGAGCTGCTTCATCAGCATGTCGATGCGGGCTTCAAGCGTCTCCAGCGCGTCGCCCCGGGCGGCTTCAGCGGGGGGGGCGTCCTTGTCTACCGGCGAATGATTCGAGCGCGCCAACAGGCGCTCCTGCAAGCGCTGCACGGTGTCGGCCAGCCGTTTTTCTTCCAGGGGTTTAACCAGGTAGTCGAGCGCACCTTGCTCGAAGGCCTGGACCGCATATTGGTCGAAGGCGGTGACAAACACGATCTGCGCACGCCGCGCCAGCTGCCGCGCCGCTTCCACGCCGTTGAGGCCCGGCATGTGTACGTCGAGAAACACGATATCGGGGCGCAAGGCCTCAAACATTTCCAGGGCTTCACGACCATTGCGGGCTTGGCCGACGATTTGCAATTCGGGCCAGATGGCGTTCAACGCCCGGGCCAGGCTTTCGCGCAGCAGCGGTTCATCATCGGCAATCAGGGCCGCAGGGCGGGAAGCAAAGGAGGTCATGGCTGGAACTGGATTTCGGCACGCAGGCCATGCGGAGAATTTTCGCTCAACTCCAAGCGAGCGGAGGGGCCGAAAAACACCTTGAGACGCTCGCGCAGATTGCGCAGGCCGGTGCCCGAGCCGCTGCTTTGCGTCAAACCCACGCCGCTGTCGCTCACCCAGATGCGCACCCTACCCTCCTCGCCTTCACGCGCGGCGGCCAGCTCGACACGGCCTCCGTCCTCCCCCGGGTCGATGCCATGGCGGATGGCGTTTTCCACCAGCGTCAACAAGGCCATGGGCGGAAAACGCAAACGCTGCAACTCAGCGGGCACCTCGATGTGAAAGCTCAGGCGGTCTGGCATGCGCAGGTGCATCAACTCCAGGTAGGCCTGCACGAGGCTCAACTCATCACCCAGGCTGGCCGCCTCGTTTTGCAAGCGCGGCATGGCCGCACGCAGATAGGCGATGAGGCTGCGCAAAACGGGCCCGGCTTGGGGCGAACCCGTTTCCACCAGCGCACGCACATTGGCCAGGGTGTTGAAGAGAAAGTGCGGCTCCACCTGGGCCTGCAGCAGGCGGAGTTGTGCGTCCAGGGTCTGGCGCTCCAATTCGCTGCGCTCCAGATCGAAGCGCAAGGCCTGGCTGCGCGCCTCGGCATCGCGCTGCCGGTACAGCGAGCCCATGGCCAGCAGCGGCGCCAGCACCAGGCCTGAGCCTGAGATGAAGATGAAGCCCATCACCTTGGCTTCATTGTTGAACAGGGACTCAAGATCGCCGCCGACGGCCACCATATACACCACCAAGGTGGCCAAGGGGACTGTCAGCACCACCACCACCACCTGCAAAAACCAACGCCCAATCCACACGGGCAGGCGGCGCGGCCATTGCCCGGCGGCGGCAAAGGCCAACAAACCCAGCAAGCCGACGAACAGGGTGCGCCCCAGCAGCACCACAAAAGGCGTGATGAAGACGATGTCCAACGTCAAGGCAGCGAGAAAGGCAAAACCCATGGCCATGGCCACGCGCGGGAATGTCAAATAAGCCAGAAACTGGCGCCAGGCCTCGCGATGGCTGGGTACGGTTTGGGAGGCGGCAGACGGTGGCGATGGAGACAACATGCGCCAAGGGTAACGGTTCACCCGCCTTTGCTGAAGCCCTTGGCGTAAGCAAAGCGACGAACAACGGTTTGACGGCCCCAAGCGACCTCCCGGACACCCGCAGCTCAGCCGGCCTGAAGCTGAAAAAGAATCAACCGCTCTGTTTCGACGTTAGCTACCAGACCTCGGCGCCCAGGCGGCATCGATTTCATTGAAGAGCGGGGAGTCCTCTTCAGCATGCTCGCGATAGGGGCCGGTGCCGCTGTGCTCGGCGCTTGACGCGGGCACAAAATGCCCCAGATTGACGTCGAACACATGCACCTCGCCGGCCTCGATCACGTAGTGCCAGCCGTGCAAGGATATCTGGCCCCGCTCCACCCGCGCCCGCACCATGGGGTAGTCCATCAGGCGCTCCAGTTGCAGGACCACAGAGCGCTCTTCGGTGCGGCGCAGCGCCTCCTCCGACACCTGCACCGGCAGTGCGGCCTCGCGGCCCAGGGCCAGCCAGGCTTTGAGATTGGGGGCCTCGTCAGGCACTTCGCCATACAACGCGCGAACGCCGCCACAGTGGCTGTGCCCACAAACAATGATGTGCTGCACGTTCAAAGCCAACACCGCGTACTCGATGGCCGCGGCCGTCCCGTGCAGGCCCACCCAATGGCGGTTGCCCTCCGGTGCACGCGGCCCCTCGCGCAATGGCGCGCCGCCGTCAAGCGCCCGCGCCCCCGCCAACATGCCGTCGTACGGCGGCACAAAGGCGCCGACATTGCGCACCAGAAACAACTCGCCCGGCCCCGCACCGGTGAGCAAATGAGGCACCAGGCGTGAGTCGGAGCATCCAATGAACAGCGTAGTGGGGTGCTGCCCCTGCTCGACCAGGTCCTTGAATTGAGACTGGTACTGCGGAAAATAGTCGGTGTTGAAACGCCGCAGGCGGGACAGCAATTCGTCAGGCATGGTGGACTCTGAAAGGCATCGCTTACACCCAGCACTACTGAACCAGGGGCGACGTGGACTCGTCCAGGCTCAAGCCCACCCAATGGGCTTCACCCGCCAAACTGTTGAGGTACTGGCGCAACGCGGTCACATAGGTTTGTTGGCGCAGCGTTTGCGCAATCGCGCTGTGCACCTGATCAAAGCGCTGGGGCTGCCCGGGCTGGCGCTCCATCACCCACACGATATGAAAGCCAAAGCGGCTGCTGATCAAACGCGGCAAGACGCCCACGTGGGCATTGGCCTCGTCTTGCGCAAACAATGCGGCGCCAAATTCGGGCGCGCAGTCGGCGCGGCTCAACCATCCCAGGTTACCGCCCTGGGCGCTGCTGGGGCAGTTGGACTGGCTGGCGGCGGCGGCGGCAAATGCGGCGCCACCGTCGTCCGTGCTGCAACGCAGCGCAACGAGCGATTGCTCGGCCCGCTTGCGCAAGGCGTCCACATCGACACCCGGTGTCACCGCGAACAAAATGTGCCGCGCCAAAACTTGCTCACCTACTGAGAAGCGTGCCGGATGGGCGTCGAAGTAACGCTGACACGCAGCGGCATCAGGCTCGGGCAGGCGAAGCTCCTGCGCCAGCAGCGCCTCAATCGCCAGCGAGGCTTCTTCGCTGAGCACGCCGTCCAGGGCGGGCAGATCGCCCACCGCCAGCAGGCCCTTGCGCTGCGCGGCCTGGCGCAGCAACTCGCTGTAGGCGCGTTGACGCAAGGCCTCAGGGTCGGGCGACTCGCCCACGCCGTGCAGTGGCACGCCGTTGACACTGGCCACGCCGATGGCGGCATCTTCAGCCATCAAGGCCTCGATCGAGGTTGAGGATTGCGGTAGCCCATCCTCAAAGCCGGCCGAATGCCCATGGTGCCCATGGTGCCCCTGATCCGCCTGATGCGCAGGCGCTGATTCCGCCACCGCGGCGGAAGACTTGCAGCCACAGCCACCGCCGCCGCCACCACATCCATGTTGTGATTCACTCATGGTCGATCACTCCCTGTCTCAACGTTGAGGCGCGCTGTTATGCCCGGCGGGCACATTCAGGCGGCGGCTCCGCACCATTTGGTAAGGGCGCACCAGATAGGCCAGCGTGCCAAAGCCGCTCCACACATGCACCAGGCGTGTGAACGGGAAGATCAAGAAGATGCTCATGCCCAGGAACATGTGCAGCTTGAACACCCAAGAGGCTTCAGCCAGCAACTCCACCGCGCCACCGCGGAAGGTGACGATGCGCTGCGCCCAACCGGCCAGCAACATCATCATGCCGCCGTCCAGGTGCTGCGCGGAGAGCGGGATCGTCGCCAGGCCCAGAGCCAGTTGCAGCCACAACAGCACCAGCAGCACAATGTCCGAGGTCTTGGAGTTGATGCGGATGCGCTCGTCGCTCAGTCGGCGGTGCAGCAACAAGGTCACCCCGATCCAGCCCAGCAGGCCGGCCAGGCCGCCGCTGACCATGGCCATCAGCTGCTTGTTGCCCGCTGAGATAAAGGGTTCGTACAAAAAGTGGGGCGTCAGCATGCCCACCGTGTGACCGAAGAACAAGAACAGCACCCCCACATGGAACAGGTTGCTGCCCCAGCGCAACGTGCCGGCGCGCAGCATCTGCGAGGAGTCGCTTTTCCAGCTGTACTGGTCGCGATCAAAACGCAGCAGGCTGCCGATCAAAAAGACCGCCAGGCAGATGTAGGGATAGATGCCGAACAGGGCGTAGTCCAAAGGACTGGCGAGCGAATTCATATGCGCGCTCCTTGCGAGTTAGCTTGACTCTTGACGATGTGAATGGGTTGCGGCTGGCCGGGTTTGCTCTGGCCCTTGGAGGTGCAGCCGTCAAAGGCGGCGGGCTCCACCCAGGCGTCATCCAGCGCTTCGTCCGGGGTGATTTGCACGGCCTGGGGCTTCTCGCCGGCCAGCTCCAGCACCGCGCCAATGGCGGCGGCGTAGGGGCTATCCTGCTTGATCAAGGCACTGTGGATGGCGTTGAGGATGTGCGCCATCTCGCCCAGAAACTGCCGCGCCGTGCCTGCCGGCTGGGTGCTGACAAATTCGAGCACCACGGGCAGGTAATCCGGCAGTTCACTGGCTTCAAAAAACACCCCGCCCGCCGCGTAGGTTTGCTGCAGATCGACCAAGGCGGGGCCGCGCTCGCGGGAGTCGCCGTGCACATGCTCGAACATGTGCAGGCTGGTGGCGCGCCCGCGGTCGAAGGTTTCAACATAACGGGCTTGCACCGTGTAGCCGTCGGCATGGCCCAGGCGTTGGATCAAGGCCTCGACCTCGCCCAGGCGTTGCGGGCTCAATGCGCGCTCCTGCCGCAGGGCCTGCAGCAAGTCGGGCAAATGGGCGCGCATTTCGTCGCTGGGGTAGTCCAGCAGCTTGGCGAGAACGCGGCTGGTGATGCTTTGTGCTGGCAAGTTTTTGTTCATCTGTATCTTTCTGTCGGTGGGCGGCCGGGCCTGTCAATTCAAGCGCGCGGCCGGTTCCGCAAGCTCATCAGACCCCGGCCTTGATCGGGATGGTCCGCTTCTTCTGGCCCCCGAACAGGCTGGTCTCGGTCTGCCCGTCCGAGCAGCCGTTGCCGAAGCTGAAGCCACAGCCACCGCGCAGGTCGTAGGCGTTTTCAGCGTACTCTCGGTGGGTGGTCGGGATGACAAAGCGGTCTTCATAGTTAGCGATGGCCATGGTTTGGTACATGTCCTCCACCTCCGCCTTCTGCAAGCCGACCTGGGCCAGGACCGCGTTGTTTTCAACCCCGTCCACATGCTTGCCGCGCTGATAGGCGCGCATGGCCAGCAGGCGCTCCAAGGCGCGCTCGACCGGCGGCACATCGCCCGCGGTGAGCAGATTGGCCAGGTATTGCACGGGGATGCGCAACTGCTTGACGTCCGGGATCTGACCGTTCACACCGATATGGCCGGCGTTGGCGGCCGAGCTGATGGGCGACAGCGGCGGCACATACCACACCATCGGCAGCGTGCGGTATTCGGGGTGCAGCGGCAGGGCCACCTTCCAGTCCACAGCCATCTTGTAGACGGGGCTCTTCTTGGCTGATTCCAACCAAGCCTCAGGGATGCCGTCGGCACGCGCCTGGGCGATCACCGCCGGGTCATGCGGGTCCAGGAAGATGTCCAACTGCGCCTGGTACAGGTCCTTGTCGTCCTTGACGCTGGCGGCCTGCTCGATGCGGTCGGCGTCATACAGCAGCACGCCGAGGTAACGAATACGGCCGACGCATGTTTCAGAACACACGGTGGGCTGGCCCGCCTCAATGCGCGGGTAGCAGAAGATGCACTTCTCGGCCTTGCCGGACTGCCAGTTGTAGTAGATCTTCTTGTAGGGGCAGCCCGACACGCACATGCGCCAGCCGCGACACTTGTCTTGGTCGATCAGCACAATGCCGTCTTCCTCGCGCTTGTAGATCGAGCCCGAAGGGCAGCTCGCCACGCAGGCCGGGTTCAGGCAGTGCTCGCACAAGCGCGGCAGGTACATCATGAAGGTGTTTTCAAACTGCCCGTAGATGTCTTTCTGCACATTCTCGAAGTTCGCATCCTTGCTGCGCTTGGCGAACTCACCACCCAGGATTTCCTCCCAGTTGGGGCCCCACTCGATCTTCTCCATGCGCTTGCCCGTGATCAGGCTGCGCGGGCGCGCGGTGGGCGCGGCCTTGGACTTGGGCGCAGTTTGCAGGTGCGCATAGTCAAAGGTGAAGGGCTCGTAGTAGTCGTCGATTTCCGGCAGATTGGGGTTGGCGAAGATGCGCATCAGCAACTTCCACTTGCCACCCTGGCGAGGCTCGATGTTGCCGTTGCTCAGGCGATGCCAGCCGCCGTTCCATTTATCTTGGTTCTCCCATTCCTTGGGGTAACCGATGCCAGGCTTGCTCTCAACGTTGTTGAACCAGGCGTACTCCATGCCGGGCCGGTTGGTCCAGACGTTCTTGCAGGTCACTGAACAGGTGTGGCAGCCGATGCACTTGTCCAGGTTCAGCACCATGCCGATTTGGGCGCGTATCTTCATGCGTGTTCTCCTTGGGGCACGGCCTCATCGTCCAGCCAGTCGATCTTGGCCATCTTGCGCACCAGCACGAATTCATCGCGGTTGGTGCCAATCGTTCCGTAGTAATTGAAGCCGTAGCTCAGCTGGGCATAACCCCCAATCATGTGGGTGGGCTTGGTGACAATGCGCGTCACCGAGTTGTGGATGCCGCCGCGTGTGCCGGTGATCTCCGATCCGGGGGTGTTGATGATCTTCTCTTGCGAGTGGTACATCATCACCATGCCGTTCTTGACGCGCTGGCTCACCACCGCACGGGCCGCAATGGCGCCGTTGGCGTTGAAGAGCTCTACCCAGTCGTTGTCAACAATGCCGGCACTGCGAGCGTCGTCCTCGCTCAGCCAGATCACCGAGCCGCCGCGATTGAGCGTCAACATCATCAGGTTGTCGCTGTAGGTGCTGTGGATGCCCCATTTCTGGTGCGGTGTGATGAAGTTGAGAGCGATTTCCTTGTGCCCATTGGGTTTGACGCCCTGCACTTCCACCAGGGTCTTCAAGTCCACCGGCGGGCGATAGCTGGTGAAGCCCTCGCCGAAGGCCTGCATCCAGGGGTGATCCTGGTAGAACTGCTGGCGGCCCGTCAGGGTGCGCCATGGGATCAGCTCATGCACATTGGTATAGCCTGCGTTGTAGCTGACCTTCTCGCTTTCCAGGCCCGACCAGGTGGGGCTGGAGATGATCTTGCGTGGCTGCGCCTGAATATCGCGGAAGCGGATCTTCTCGTCCTCGCGGTGCAGGGCCAGATGGGTGTGGTCACGCCCAGTCTGCTTGCCCAGCGCCTCCCAGGCCTTGACGGCCACATGTCCGTTGGTCTCAGGCGCGAGCGACAGCACCACCTCGGTCGCGTCGATGTCGCTCTCGATGCGGGGCATGCCCTGGGTGACGCCCTCTTCCCGCACCCAGCCATTCAGTTCACCCAGCTGTTCCACCTCCGTCTTGGTGTCCCAGCCGATGCCCTTGCCGCCGTTGCCGGCCTTGTTCATCAAGGGGCCCAGTGCGGTGAAGCGCTTGTAGAGATTGGGGTAGTCGCGCTCGACCACCATCATCTGCGGCGCAGTCTTGCCAGGAATCAGCTCACACTCGCCCTTTTTCCATTCAGAGACGCCAAAAGGCTGTGCCAATTCGGCCGGGCTGTCGTGCATCAGCGGGTTCAGCACCAGCTCTTTCTCGACGCCCAGATGGCCCACGCATAACTCGCTGAGCGTGCGGGCGAAGCCTTTGTAGATTTCCCAGTCGCTGCGCGCCTGCCACGCCGGGTCCACCGCGGTGGAGAGCGGGTGGATGAAGGGGTGCATATCGCTGGTGTTGAGGTCATTCTTCTCGTACCAAGTGGCGGTGGGCAGCACGATGTCGGAGTACAGACAAGTGGTGCTCATGCGGAAGTCCAGCGTCACCAGCAAGTCCAGCTTGCCTTCGGGCGCCTTGTCGTGCCATTCCACCTCCATGGGTTTGGCGTCGTCCTTGCCGAGGTCCTTGCCCTGCACACCGTGGGTCGTGCCCAGCAGGTGCTTGAGGAAGTACTCATGCCCCTTGCCCGAGGAGCCCAGGATGTTGGAGCGCCACACAAACATATTGCGCGGCCAGTTGGCGGCGTGGTCGGGGTCTTCGCAGCTCATGCGCAGCGCGCCGCTCTTGAGCCCGCTCACCGCGTAGTCCTTGGGGTCGAGGCCGGCTGCGGCCGCATCCTTCACCACCTGGATGGGGTTGGTCTGCAGTTGCGGTGCTGAGGGCAACCAGCCCATGCGCTCGGCGCGCACGTTGTAGTCGATCAGGCTGCCGCCGAATTTGGATTTATCAGCCAGGGGCGAGAGCACCTCGCTCACGTCCAGCTTTTCATAACGCCACTGGTCGGTGTGCGCGTAGAAGAAGCTGGTGCTGTTCATCTGGCGCGGCGGGCGGATCCAGTCCAGCGCGAAGGCCAGCGCCGTCCAGCCGGTTTGCGGACGCAGTTTTTCCTGGCCCACATAGTGCGCCCAGCCGCCACCGGATTGGCCGATACAGCCGCACATCATCAGCATATTGATGATGCCGCGGTAGTTCATGTCGCAGTGGTACCAGTGGTTCATGGCGGCGCCGATGATGACCATGGACTTGCCGCGCGTCTTGTCGGCCGTGTCTGCGAATTCGCGCGCCACGGTGATGATCTGCTCGCGCTTGACGCCGGTGATGCTCTCCGCCCAGGCTGGCGTGTAGGCCTTGTTGTCGTTGTAGGTCTTGGCGCAATCGTCGCCCAAACCGCGGTCGATGCCGTACTGCGCCACTTGCAGGTCAAACACCGTCGCCACCAACACCTCGCCAGCATCGTCATGCTTGCCCAGCTTCAAGCGCACCACGGGCACGTTGCGGCTCAGCACATCCTGCTGTTTGTTGGCGGTGAACTGGGGCGACTCCACCCCACCGAAGTAAGGGAAGCCAACTTCCGCCACCTCGTGCGCAATGCCCTCGTCTTCCAGCGCTGAAAGCTTGAGCTTGACGTCGGTGTCGTTGCGGGCTTCTTTGCTTTCCAGATTCCATTTACCCAGATCGGGCCGCTCGCCCGCACCCCAACGGAAGCCGATGGAGCCATTGGGCAGCACCACCTTGCCGGTGGTGTCGAATGCCAGAGTCTTCCACTCGGGGTTGTTGTCCTGGCCCAGCTTGCCGCCGAAGTCGCTGGCACGCAGATAGCGATCGGGCACCAGCAGTGCGCGTCCGTCGGCGGTGGTGTGCTTCTTCAACTGCACCAACAACGGCAAGTCGGTGTAGCGGCGGGCGTAATCGTCAAAGTACGCTGACCGCTTGTTGAAGTAAAACTCCTTCAAAATTACATGGCCCATCGCCATGGCGATGGCGGCATCGGTGCCCTGCTTCGGGTGCATCCAAATGTCGGCCAGCTTGGAGATTTCAGCGTAGTCAGGCGTGATCACCACCGTCTTGGTGCCCTTGTAGCGCACCTCGGTGAAGAAGTGGGCGTCCGGCGTGCGCGTCTGCGGTACGTTGGAGCCCCAGGCGATGATGTAGTTGGAGTTGTACCAGTCGGCGCTTTCGGGCACGTCGGTCTGCTCACCCCAAATCTGCGGGCTGGCGGGCGGCAGGTCGCAATACCAGTCGTAGAAACTCATGCACACGCCACCCAGCAAGCTCAGGTAGCGGCTGCCGGCGGCATAGCTGATCATGCTCATCGCCGGAATGGGCGAGAAGCCGATGATGCGGTCAGGCCCGTGCTTCTTGATCGTGTAGATGTTGGCGCTGGCGATGATCTCGTTGACCTCGTCCCAGGTTGAGCGCACGAAGCCGCCCAGGCCGCGGTCTTTTTGCCACTCGGTCCGCTGGGCCTCGTTTTCAACCAGATTGCTCCAGGCGTCCACGGGGCTCTTGGAGACCGTGCGGGCAGCCCGCCAGTGTTTGAGCAGCGAGCCGCGCACCATCGGGTACTTGACGCGGTTGGCGCTGTACAGGTACCAGGAATAACTGGCACCCCGCGCGCAACCACGCGGCTCGTGGTTGGGCAGATCGGGGCGGGTACGGGGGTAGTCGGTCTGCTGGGTTTCCCAGGTGACGATGCCGCCCTTCACATAAATTTTCCACGAGCAGGAGCCCGTGCAGTTGGTACCGTGGGTGGAGCGCACGATCTTGTCGTGCTGCCAGCGGGCGCGGTAGGCGTCTTCCCAGGTACGGTCTTCGCCGGTAACCCGGCCGTGGCCGTCGGCAAAGTCTTCTTTGGGCTGAGCAAAATAGCTCAGGCGGTCGAGAAAATGGCTCATGAATTGCCTCTTGTCAAAGTCTTGAGGGTGTCAGTTAAAGCAGCGCATCCGGCAGCTTCAGGGGTTCTTGACATAGGCGCCACGGCGCAGATAGAACCACCAGTTCAGCACCAGGCACAGGGCGTAAAAAACCGCAAATCCGTAAAAGGCATGCTGCGGTGAACCGGCGGTCACTTGTTTGCCAATCAGCACCGGCGCAATGAAAGCGCCATAGGCCGCCACGGCCGAAGTCCAGCCCACCACGGTGCCGGCCTGGGTCTTGTCGAAGATGATGCCCATGCTGCGGAAGGTGGAGCCATTGCCAATGCCGCTGGCCGCAAACAGCAGCATGAACAAGCCCATGAAGGCGGCAAAGTACTGCTCGGGCATGGGCGACTGGTAAGCCAGCAACATCACATAGCCCACGGCGGCAGACGCAAACACCATGACGACGGAGATCACCTGTGTGACGATGGCGCCGCCCACCTTGTCGGCGATCCAGCCGCCCAGGGGCCGCACAGCCGCGCCGACAAAGGGGCCGATCCAGGCATAGGTCAGTGCAGACGGTGCATTAGGGTTCTTCAAGCTGTGCTGCAGCACGCCCGCAGCGTCAGGGATGTGCTGCACGCCGAAGATCACAGTGATGGCCAGTGGCAGTGCCATCGAGAAGCCAATGAAGCTGCCGAAGGTCACCACATACAACGCCGTCATGGCCCAGGTGTGCTTGTTGCTGAAGATGGCGAACTGCTTGGCCACGCTCTCCTTCATGCTGCCGAAGGCGGCCAGCTTCATCATCATCAGCGCGGCGAGGATGTCCAGCGGAATCGCCACCCACATATTCAGCAGGCCCAGGCCCGTGGGTGCCGGCAGATACAGGTAGAGCATGCCGATCGACGGCACAAAGGCCAGCGAGTACAGGTAAACGATCTTGCTCAGCGCCACGACCGGGCCACCGGTGTCGGGCGACACGCTCTTCAGATTGTTCATGCCGAACCAACACAGCACCGACAACGGCACCAGCGAGATCACCCACGCAAAGCCCGCGTTTTGAATGTAGGTGGGTGTGCCAGCAACGATCTTGCCGAAAATCCATCCGCTGTCTTTCACCAACGGCTTGGCTTCACCGCCGAAGGCACCGAACAGGCCCATGGTCATCACCAGGGGGATAACGATCTGCATCGTCGTCACGCCGAAGTTGCCCAGGCCACCATTCAAGCCCAACGCCGTGCCCTGCAAGCGCTTAGGGAAGAAGGGGCTGATATTGGACATGGACGACGCAAAGTTGCCACCGCCCACGCCCGACCACAGCGCCATCAGTTGGAACACCCACAGCGGCCACTCCGGGTGCTGCAAGGCGATGCCGGTGCCCAGTGCGGGCGCCAGCAGCATGGCCGTGGTCAGGAAGATGGTGTTGCGCCCGCCCGCCATGCGTACCAGAAACGACGCCGGGATGCGCATGGTGGCACCGGAGATGCCGGCGATGGCCGTCAGCGTGAACAACTGGTCCTTGGTGAAGGGAAAGCCCAGGTTGAGCATCTGCACCGTGATGATGCCCCACATGCCCCAGACCGCGAAGCCGCAAAGCAGCGCGGGGATCGAGATCCAGAGATTGCGGTAGGCGATCTTCTTGCCGGTGCTTTCCCAAAACTGCTCGTCCTCGGGGCGCCAGTCGGCAATGTCGCCGCCGCCCGAAGTCTGACTCGGTTTGTTCATGAAAGTTCCTTGTGATGAAGCCGCTCAGCGGCCAAAACTTTGTGAGATGGGCGAGGCCAGAGCGTTGCGGCCCATCAACTCGGTGCGGCGCACTTCTGTCCAGTACATCCAGATCAACGAGACCCAGACCACGCCGTACATCAGCATGAAGGCGCTCGAGCGCACGCCCGTCAGGTCCATCAGCCCGCCGAACATGATGGGCAGCACAAAGCCGCCCATGCCACCGGCCAGGCCGACGATGCCGCTGATGGTGCCGATGTTCTGCCCGTAGTCGTCGCTGATGTACTTAAAGACACTGGCCTTGCCGAAGGCGAAGGCGATGCCCAGTGTGAACATCAGCGCGGTGAACGTGTAGACGTTGAGGCCGATGTGAAAGGTCTTCAAACCCGTCACGGTTTGAATGGTGAAGTCGGTCTGCGGATACGACAGCAAGAACAGGCAGATCCAGCTCACCCACAAGACCCACCAGGTGACGTTGTGCGCGCCATGCTTGTCAGACATCCAACCACCGATGGCGCGCAGCACGCCGCCGGGCAGCGAGAAGCAGGCGGCCAGCAAGGCGGCTACGCGGATGTCCAGGCCGTACTCACCCACGTAGTACTGCACCATCCACAGCGACAAGGCAACATAACCGCCAAAAACGATGGAGTAGTACTGGCAGTACTTCAAGACCTTGGGGTCTTTCAGCGCCTTGAGCTGCGAGCTGAAGCTGGCCTGGCTGGCCACCTTGTGCGATTCGTCGGAGTAGGTGAAAAACCAGAACAACACAGCCGTGCCCAGCAACACGGCGGCATACACATGCGGCACCATGGTCCAGCCGAAGGCCACCACCAAGCCCGGAGCGACGAACTTGTTGACGGCGGCACCGGAGTTGCCGGCGCCAAACACGCCCATTGCAAAGCCCTGGCGCTTCTTGGGAAACCAGCGCGCCACATAAGGTGTACCCACCGAGAACGAACCGCCCGCCAAGCCAACAAACAGGCCAATCACCAGGAAGTGCCAATAGGCCGTGGCATAACTCATCAACCAGATGGGGCCAACGCAAGCCAGCATCAGGCTGAAAAAGACGATGCGGCCGCCGAACTTGTCGGTCCAGATGCCCAGCGGCACCCGGATCAGCGAACCGCTGAGCACCGGCATCGCGGTCAGCAGGCCGAACTCGGTGGCGTTCAGGTTCAGCGCCTTCTTGATCGGCACGCCGATCACACCAAACATCATCCAAACCATGAAACAGACCGTAAAGGCCAAGGTGCTGACAATCAGCACGCTCAGCGCCTTACGGTCATGCGCGGGGTCGGCAACGGTGCCGTTGTTTGCGCCGGAAGTGGTAGCCATAGACGATCTCCTCGTATCCATGACCCGCACTGTCGTCAATCAACGCCGCAAGCGCCATCCTTCAATGAGCGCAGCCCCTCGCTGCAGAAGAACGAGGGGGCCACGCCACCCCTCGTTCTTTGGGAGTAGGCCGGGTAGCCATCAACAAAACCCTGCGCCAGATCAAAGCGCGACCCAGCGTGATGCCCCCAAATTAAGGAGACATTTTTTTACGGCTTGCCTGCGATTTATGGGCAGCGTAGCTGCCGTTGCGTGAGTCACTCAACCCAAGCCGCGCTCGCTGGCCCACACCGCCACTTGCACGCGGGAGCTGAGGGCCAGTTTGGCGAAGATGTGCTGCACGTGGATCTTCACCGTGGTTTCGGCAATACCGAGGTTGCGCGCGATTTCCTTGTTGCTGCCGCCCCGTGCAATCTCGCGCAGGACATCTTGTTGGCGCGGCGACAACTCTGAGCCAGCCGCCAAGGCATCGGGCCGGGGCTCGGTGGGTTCCGCCTCGGCGAGCGGCGGTGCACTGGCCTTGAAGGCCATGACCAGTTTGTCCGTCATCTCTGGGCTCACCACCGACTGACCCTGTGCAGCACGGCGCACCGCACAAGCCAGATCAACCCCGTCGATCGTCTTGAGCAAATACCCCAAAGCACCGCCACGCAGTGCGAGCGTCAGGTCCTGTTCATCTTCGCTGACCGTGAGCATCAAAATGCGGCTGTGGGGCGTGGCCTCCAGCAAGCCGGGCAGCAAGTCAACGCCGCGCACCCCGGGCATGTGGTTGTCCAGCAGGATCACATCGGGGCGCAAATCGGCCGCACGGCGCAAGGCCTCGCTGCCGTCGGCAGCTTCGCCCACAACGTCCAGGTCGTCCTCCTGATTCAAGAGCGCCGTCAGGCCGCGGCGAAACAAGCTGTGGTCGTCTACCACCAATAGTCGGATCATGGTGTACGTCCTTTCATGAGGATGCCGGGGATGGGGATGGCGGCGGGTCAGATGGCTCTTCACCCGGCGCCGTTGTTGCGCGCGCCAGTGTCAGACCCACTTGCATGCCGCCGCCCGGGCGGCGCCCCAGCACGAGCTTCGCGCCAATGCGGTCGGCCCGTTCGCGCATGATGCGCAGGCCCACGTGATTTTCGGGCACTGCCTGGGCCTGCGGCTCAAAGCCCTTGCCGTCGTCGCTCACTTCAAAGTACCACTGCGGCTCTTGCCTCACTCGCACCGACACATGGTGGGCGCCAGAATGCTTGCGCACATTGGACAAGGCCTCCTGAATCACATGCAACACCTGAATCTGCTGGTCCGGCGGTAAGGGCACGCCATGCCCCTCCACCGTCAAGTGCGTGCCCAAGCCACTTTGCAGCTCGAATTTCGACAAGGTGGTGCGCAAGGCATGCTCGATGTCCTCATGGCCGGGGCGTGTGCGAAAGTGCAGCAGCAATTCGCGCACATCGGCATAACTTTCTCGCACACCGGTGTCAATTTCTTCCAGGCTGCGGTTCATGTCATCAGGCCGCTGTTTGGCCATGGCAGTGCGCAGCAGTTGAACCTGAATCTTCAAAAACGCCAGCGATTGCGCGATAGAGTCATGCAACTCCTGCGCCAGCAGATTGCGTTCTTCAGAGATGGCCATTTCGCGGTCGCGCGCCGCCAGCCGCAGGTTTTCAATCTGGGTCGCAAAATGACCGACCAAGGCATCGAAGTGCTGCCGCTCCGCCTCCTCGACCCGCCGCTCGCCGTAGTAGAACAACTCCACCTCGCCAATGGTGCGCAAGGCGCTCCGCATAGGTACCGCCACCACCGTTTGATAACCCGCTGCCTCGCAGTGCCCGAGGCTGCCTGACCCCAGGCTTCGCACCGGGATCACTCGCGCGCCCGCCATGGTCTGCAGATGCTCTCCGCAAGCGCAGGAGCCCATCCGCACGCAGCGCTCCGCTTCTTGCATGCTCTTGGGCAGGCGCGTCTGCCCCAGCAGCAGCAGACGCTCACCGTCTTCAGCGGCAAGCCGCACTGCCACCGCGTCGGCACCGGCAATCTGCGCCATCTTCAGGGCAAACAACTGGCCCTGGCTTTCCAGTGTGTCAGCGCCCTGGATGCCCATCATCGCCACTTCGTACAGCGACGCCAAACGGGCATTCTGCAAGGCCAAGCTGGCGGTTTTGTCCGCCACTTTGAGCTCCAAGCCTTTGTACGACCGCTCCAGCGCGTCGGCCATTTGGTTGAACCCGGCCGCAAGCGTAGAGAACTCTTCCACCGAATTGCGCTCGTCGATGCGCACTGAAAATTGGCGCGCCGTCATCTCGCGCAAGCCATCGCGCAAGCGCTGCAGCGGCTGGATGATCCACACAAAAGTGCCTGAAACAAACACCACCGAGGCGCCCACCACCAGCACCACCAAGCCAAAGCACAAGCCTCCCAGCAAGGCGGTTCGCGTGGCGATGGTGCGCTCGATCGCGCCCACCAACTCATCCACCGTGAACACAAAGGCGTCGGCCTGTTGGCGCAAGGCCGCCCCCCCGCCAGGCTGCAACAACTGCTGGCGGAACAGGGGCCACGCTTGTTGAACAGCGGCCAGGCGCTCTTGGCAAATCGCGTTATCAGGAACGAACAATGGGCGGTCAGGATCACCGTCGCGCAAATTGCGCACCATGCCATCAAAGCTCTGCACGCCGCCACGAACGGCTGCTTCAACAGATTCATCGCTCAGCTGCGGTCCGCCCCCCGCCACCGCTGCCGCCGAACCGGCCTCATAGTGCGCCAATACCAGGCGATAGGTCATCATGCGCATGCGCCCGGCTTCGTTGATGGCGCCCGCGCCACCTTCCAATTGCCAGGACACCCACAAGGTGAAGGCAATCGACGCCAACGCCACCACCAGAAACGTGGTTTGGATGAGCGCGAGTTTTCCAACCAGACTTCGGGTACGTTGAAACATCGGTGCACGATAGCAAGGCTGACCCGTTTGAAAATTGATTCATATCAAGACTCAATCAACGCGAAACAACGTGGCGCGGCATTCGCCGAAGGAAAACCCAGCGTCTCAACGACGCTGGCAGCCGATACACTCCGGCCCGTTGCAACTGGACCCATGCAGCAGTCAAAGTGCCGCTATAACTGCGCTTGCCGACTGACCTGGCGTCCTCTGAACGAAGCCCTGATTCACCCGTTCACCCTCTTCCTGAAAACGGCCTCCATGACGGATACAGCTGACGCCACTTCTCGACGGGCTTGCCCCTATCGCCGGGCCGTGATCACCCTCCTGCTCGTCAGCCTGCAGATGAGCGCGGCGGCCGCTCAACCGGCGGCAGAAGGGGCGGCTGCGGTCTCTCCGGTCGACGTCAGCACTCCGCCACGACCCAAAATTTGCCTGGTGTTGTCGGGAGGGGGGGCGCGCGGTGCTGCGCACACGGGTGTGCTCAGGGTGCTTGAAGAACTGCGGGTGCCCATCGACTGCATTGCGGGCACCAGCATGGGTGCGCTGGTGGGCGGGGCGTACGCCACCGGCATGAGCGTGGCCGAGATGGACGCCATCAACGCCGGCATCACCGTCGAGAAATTGTTCAAGGAAGAGCCGCCCCGGCAGGAGCTGAACATGCGGCGCAAGACCGACAGCTTCGTCAACTACATCGGGCCGGAGGTTGGCGCCGGCGCCGGTGCGTCCAATCTGGGCAAGGGCCTCGCCACCGGAGTCCAGTTGGAAACGGTCTTGCGGCAATTATCCAAGGTGCAAGGTTACCGGCAGTTCGACGCCCTGCCCATCCCCTTTCGCGCGGTAGCCACGGACTTGGTCACCGGCAAGGCAGTCGTGTTCAAAGAAGGGGAGATGGCCAATGTGATGCGCGCCAGCATGTCGGTGCCGGGCGCCGTGGCGCCTGCCGAGATCCGCGGCATGATGCTGGTGGACGGCATGCTCACCAGCAATTTGCCGGTGGACGCCGCGCGCGCCATGGGCGCTGACATCGTCATTGCCGTCAATGTCGGCACGCCCTTGCTCAAGCGTGAGGCGCTGAACAGCATCGTCGGCGTTGCCGGCCAAATGCTCAGCATCCTGACGGAGCAAAACGTGCAGGCGTCCATCGCATCGCTGAAGCCCAGCGACATTCTGATCTCGCCCGATCTGGGTGATTTCAGCACCGCAGATTTTGATCAACTGGCCAAAATATCGCCCCTTGGCGAGGCAGCGGCACGCGCCGTAGCCGACCGACTCGCCAAGCTCTCACTGCCAGCCGCCGAGTACGCGGCCCTTCGGCAACAGCAGCAGGCACCGCTCGCCGACGATGCCCGCCCAGTGGACGCGATTCGATTCACGCCCATGAAGCGAGTGAACCCGGAGGCGGCTCTGGAAGTGATGACCACACACACCAAACAGCCCATCGATCAAGCGGCGCTCGACGCCGACATGCGGCGACTCTACGGCACCGGGGATTTTGAGCACGTGGGCTACCGCATCGACGACACGCCGGAGCAACGCACGCTGACAGTGGACGCCGAAGAAAAGTCCTGGGGCCCCGACTACCTGCGCTTTGGCCTGGCCATCGACACCGATTTCAGCAGCGGCAATGGCACCTCCTTGCTTGCGACCTATCGCCGCACCTGGCTGAACGCGCTAGGCGCGGAGTGGCGCACAGACTTGCGCCTTGGCGAAGCCAGCAGCCTGAGCAGTGAGTTCTACCAGCCCTTTGACACGCAAGGCGACTGGTTCGTTTCGCCAAACGTCCAAATTGAGCGGCATACGCTGCCCGTCTTCACCCGTGAGACCCGGCTGGCGGTGGTCAAACAAGAATCAGCCCGGTTGGGTGTGGACATTGGACGTTACTTTAACCAGTACGGTGAATTTCGGCTGGGTGTACAGACGGGGTGGATGGAGCGCATGCTGGACACCGGGCCCGATCAGGCCAGGCCCAGCCCCGCGAAGATCCGCCTGGGCTCTGTCGGTGCCCGGGTGCTCATGGACCGCTTGGACAGCGCGCAATTCCCCCGCTCCGGGTGGTACCTCAAAACCTGGGCCTACGCCTCCCGGCCCGAACTTGGGGCGGACCAACGCTACACCAAATGGGAGTTGCAGGTCAGCGGGGTGGCCTCACTGGGCGACAGCACTCTCAATGTCTTGCTGGAGTCGGGCGGTAAATTAGGCAGCGCCGATTTACCCAGCCACGACCTGTTTCAATGGGGCGGTTTTCTGCAACAGTCAGGCTACGCCACAGGCCAGTTGTTGGGCCAGCGTCTCGATTTCGGACGCGTCATGTACTACTCGCGCGTCGCCAAAGGAGGCCTGCTGGCGGGCAAATTCGCCGGGATAAGCCTGGAGCTCGGGCGCATGCGCGGCCCCTTCATGCCGGATGTCTCCGACGGTTGGCGCAAATCCGCCGCCGCCTTTGTTGGCATGGACACGCCGGTCGGGCCCGTCTATTTCGGCTACGGCCGCGCCTCCGACGGACCCGGCAGCTTTTATTTGACGCTCGGCCCCGCGTATTGAGTGCTGGGGCACATCGGTCAAACCCGCTTGACCCCCCGCTAACTCAATGAAAAACTCGAGGCAGTGACTCGGCACGAGTCCCGACCCACAACGTCGCCATGGAAGGAGCGCCCATGAATGGCAGCAATATCAAGATCGGTACCCGCTTGGGCTTGGCGTTTGGGGCAGTACTGTTGATCACCGCGCTGATCTCGCTGGTAGGGGCTTGGCGACTGGGTAGCTTGCGCGAGGCCGCCCACGTGCTGGCCACCGTTGAAATGGACCGCGCTGCATTGACGCAGCGCTGGACCGCAGGAATCAACCTGAACTGGGTGCGCACCTCAGCCGCCCTGCTTGCCAACGACACCGGCTATGTCAGCCGACTGCAAGACGATATGGCCAGCACATCCCAAGCCTTGGGCGAGATGCAAAAGCAACTCGAGCCGCTGATCACCGACGACAAGGGCAAAGCACTGCTCGCCGACATCAGCCGAGCCCGTGAGGCCTACCGCGTCCCCCGTGGCGAGTTGATGAAAAGAAAGCAGGCTGGCGAGGATGTCCATGCCGCACTGCAATCCACCTTGCAACCCTTGGCCACCACCTACCTGGGTCAATTGGATCAGTTGGTCAAGCACATGGACGACCGACTCAAACAAAGCCAAGCCCAAACCGATGCGGTGGCGTCAACAGGGCAATGGGCTTTGGGCATAGGCGCTGTACTGTCCATTGCCGTCGGCCTGGTTTTCGCATGGACCGCCACGCGCGCAATCACGCAACCCATTCAACGCGCAGTGGCTTCCGCTGAGTTGATCAGCGATGGCGACTTGAGTGCCCAGATTGACAGCGTCGGCTCGGACGAGGCGGCGCAGATGCTGCAGGCCTTGGCGGCCATGCGCGACAAACTCTCGCACATCGTCGGAGAAGTCCGCGAGAACGCGGAAGGGGTGTCAAACGCCAGCAGCGAAATTGCGCAAGGCAATCACGACCTGAGCTCCCGCACAGAAATGCAGGCGAGCGCCATTCAACAGACGGCAGCTTCCATGGAAGAGCTGAGCGCCACGGTCAAACAAAACGCAGACAGCGCCCGGCAAGCCAACCAAATGGCCCAAACAGCGTCGAGCGTTGCCATCAAGGCCGGCGACGTGGTCAATGAAGTGGTTGAAACCATGAAGGGCATCAACGACAGCTCCAAGCGCATCGCCGACATCATCGCGGTGATTGATGGCATCGCCTTCCAAACCAATATCCTGGCGCTCAACGCGGCCGTAGAAGCGGCCCGGGCCGGCGAGCAGGGGCGCGGCTTTGCGGTGGTTGCCGCTGAAGTTCGCAGTTTGGCCGGCCGCTCGGCCGACGCGGCCAAAGAAATCAAAACGCTGATCAACACCAGCGTCGATCGGGTGGAGATGGGCAGCAAGCTGGTGGATCGGGCGGGCGTCACCATGACGGAAGTGGTCGACGCCATTCAGCAGTTGACCCACATCATGGGCGAGATCAGCGCCGCCAGCACCGAGCAGAGTTCAGGCGTGGCGCAAATCGGCGGCGCGGTGCAGCAGATGGACCACGCCACGCAACAAAACTCCGCACTGGTTGAAGAAATGGCCGCCGCAGCTGCAAGCCTGCGCAATCAGGCCCAAGCCTTGGTGCAAGTGATGGCCATTTTCAAACTGGTGAAGCCAGGCTTGCCTGCGCAGTAGTGCCTACAGGCGTCGGGAGAACCCACCATTACCCCAAAAATCTCAATCCTGGATCACGCAAATCGACAGCGTTTGGACTTTTCGCATCTGTGCAAATGCGAGATGATTCACGTCAAGGTCTGGCCGCTTTTGCAGGGGCAATCCGGCGCAAGGGTGACCCGCCCCAAAGGACGTGAGTCCAGGGAGTCCATGCCATGAAAATTGCGCACGCACTCGGTTTGTTGCTCGCATCGTTCGCGCTGGTGACCGGGGCCAAGGCCTTCCCTTGCCCGAACAAACCTGTTCGACTGGCGTTTTACCAATATGGTTTGTTGTATTTTGAAAATGCGTCACATGCCGGGCAAGGCATCGACAAAGACGTCGCCGATGAATTGGCTCGCCGCAGTGGATGCAAATTTCAGTTTTCAGTCCAGGCACGCGCGCGCATCTGGAAGGATCTGGAAAGCGGTTGGCTGGACATGACCGTCTCGGGGATCGAGACCCCCGACCGAACTCAGTTTGCTTGGTTTACGCCTTACTTGGCCATGAAGAATTACCTCGTGCTGCGTGCTGATCAAGCCGAAAAAATTCACAGCGCCAACGAACTGCTGAATTCAAACCTGCGGTTTGGCGTGGTCAGGTCTTTCCACCACGGCAGCGCGCAGGACGCCTGGGTCGAGAAATTGCGCCAGGAGAACCGAGTTTCGGAAAGTGTCGATGCCAAGACCACCTTCCTGAAACTCAAAACTGGCCTCATCGACGCCATGTTTTCGCAACCCCTGGTGTACCGCAAGTATCTGGATGACTTGGACATGACGGGCATGGCCGTGGCACTGGACTTGACACCCGACGAGCCCGAACTCCCCCACAACCTGGTGTTGGCGAAGAAGAGCTTCTCTGAAGCCGAGGCCTCCCAGTGGCGCGGCCTGGTCCTTGAAATGCGATACGACGGCACGCTGCGGCAAATTTTTCGCCGCTATGTATCTGAACGTGAAACTGAGCGCTTGTTGAGCTTTTGAACTTTTCACCGCTCTGACGCGCCCAACAAGCACACGCCCGCACGGTGCGCACAAATGCAGCGGGGCGGCCCGGCCAGATTGCTCTGCGCCAAGGCCGCCCCGCTGTCCCGCCCCCGCTGTAAGGCGTCAGGCGTCAAGCATCAAGCGACGAAGATGTCGTTGATCGGGCTCAAGTTGGTCAGTTGTGAGGCCAATTCAGTCTGGCGGACTGAATCGGTACCACCCACCCACTTGGCATTGATCGGATGCGTAGCCGCACTCCAGGCCGCCTTGAAGTCGGCTTTGTAGGTACCCAGGGCGCCGTACATATCCAGCACGGTGGCCAAAACATTCAGGTGGTCCACGCGCGATGCAAATTGGCCTACCTTGACCCGAGAAGTCGGGCCAAAGAACAACGTGGTGATGGTGTCCATCCCGTACATATAGCTGCCGCCCTTGCCCGGGTAGTACTTGGCGATGAGCGCGTCGGTACCCACATTGGCGATACCGTTGGTGGCATCGGTAAAGCCGTCTTCATCGGTGGTGACAATCAGCAAAGCGTCGTTAGCCAAAGCCCAGTCGGCATAAGGCTTGATATTGGCTTTGAGCCAAGCATCGGCCGCGGCCAAAGTGCCGGTATGGATATTGTCCATATTGTTCGGTACCACCAGCGATACCGTGGGCAGCGTGTCAAAGGCGGCGGCGTTACCGTCCTTGTCGACCGTGAAGCCGCGGTACTTGGTTCCGTCCGTGTCCACCGTGTTGGTCATGGCCAAGTTGCTGCTCACGGGCAGGGTGAACCGCAACTTGTCGCTGGCCACCGTCTTGCCGTAGGCCGGGAAGTTGATCCAGTTGATGCCCGGGTTGTGTCGACGGGCGTAACCATCTGCCACACCGGTCGGGTTGGATGCCTTGTCGTTGTAGGAGGGGTAAGGCAGGCTCTCGGAGAACGTCGCGAAAGTCAAACCTTGGTTGATGATGGCGGCGCCCAGATTCGGCGTTGTGAACGGCAACGACACATTGGTATAACTGGTGATCAATTCATTGGAGATACCAATTTCGCCCGTAAAGCTGGGCGCCGGATTGCCGCTGGCATCCACCAAGGTGTTGCCATACTGATCCTGGAATGCCGGCAGCGACGCGCTCGCCATCCGCCCTGAACCCGGCTGCTGGTACCAATCAGGCAAAAAGCCCTGGTTGTGCCCGGAGAACTGGTAGAAATAGTTGGTCTGGCTGCCCCGTGCCGGCAAGGCATGGGTGAATTGCGCACCTTGCGTCCAGCTTGTGGTGGTCGGATTTTTAGGGTCCGCAGCAATCGGCACGCCGCCCTTGGGAATCACGTTGTACGGCGTCGGCGCAGCATACGACTTGGTCAGCACAGCGCTGGCCGCAGCCAATTGGGTCAGATACGGCATATCAGTGCTGCCGATCAACTCTTTGAACGAACGGTTCTCCAAGATCACGATCACCGTCTTGGTGGGCCGCCACCGGGCATCGCTGCTGCCACCGCAAGCACTCAAAATCGACGCACCGACGCCCGACATCAAACCTGCCGCAACCCCGCCCCGCAGCAAGCTGCGCCGGGACACATTGACGGCGGCCTCTGCTGGGAGCGAATTCTTTATGTTTTTTGTCATGGTGTTTTTCTCATCAAATTGCAAAAATAACAATTGAAATCTATCAATTTCAAATTACACAATCGTGACAACGGCAATTAACCTGACAGCAGCTCGCCGCAAACACCATCCCTAAGAAACCAAAAAACCTGTCATCATTTTGACATCTAAAATACATAGAATCCGGCCGCCATTTGATTGAACGACCCTATTAAAGCCAGGCACCCATCAATCAAATTCAATAAATAAAATAATACGAAATGCCTGATCATAAAGAATCACACATTCAAGCGCCCTTATTCAATACTGCGGCAAAGGCGTTGAAAATTCAATGCATTGCGTATTGCGCCTTGTTGTTGGCAGCCTGCGGCGGGGGCGATGCACCAACCCGAGTGCAGTCCGAATCGACGTCCGCAGGCCGCAGCGCCCTCGCTGCCAGCCCGCACTCAGCGCCCTCGACACCCCCATTAAGCCTCTCGGCCCAAGTGGGCCAAAAGCTGTTTTTCGATGCGTCGCTGTCTGCGTCCGGCGCCATGTCTTGCGCCACCTGCCACGACCCCCAACACGCCTATGGCCCGCCCAACGCACGTGCCGTTCAACTCGGTGGGCCCAAGCTCAACTCAGCGGGGCTGCGCGCAGTGCCCTCGCTGCGCTACAAACTGGCAACCCCCGCCTACTCGAATGAACAATTCGACCCCGATGGCGCCGGCGCGCCCGCACCCGGCGGCGGTTTTACATGGGATGGGCGCGCCAACAGCTTGGCAGAACAAGCCGCCCTGCCCTTGTTGAGCCCCCTCGAAATGGCCAACGCCTCGCCCGAGGCCGTGGTCAAAAAAGTTCAGGCAGGCGCCTACGCGCCACTCTTTTTGCAAGCCTTTGGCCCGCAGGCATTTGCCAATGGCGCGACGGCATTCGCCAACATCACGGCCGCGCTACAAGCCTTTCAAAAAGAAGACCCAAGCTTTCGCCCCTACTCCAGCAAGTTTGACCTCTACAACCAGCGCGGCCTGGGAAAACTGAGTACCGCAGAGCTGCGAGGCAAAGCCGTCTTCAACGACCCCAACAGCGGCAACTGTGCGGCCTGCCATCTGCCGGACCTCAATCAGTTCACCGACCACCTATTTGCCGCCATCGGCCCACCCCGCAATTCGGCAATACCCGCCAATGCAATCCTAAGCTATATGGACCTGGGTTTATGCGGCCCGGCTCGCCGCGACCTGAAACCCGCCCACGCCAAAGAAGCCAACCCCTATTGCGGCATGTTCAAAACACCCACGCTGCGCAATGTGGCGACAAGAAGCGTGTTTTTTCATAACGGCGTCATCACTTCGTTGGAACAAGCCATTCGGTTCTACAACACCCGCGACACAAATCCTGAGATTTGGTACCCCACCGTGGGCGGCAAGCCTGTCAAAACGCCCTCCGCCGATTTTCCGACCTATGGCTTGATCACTCAGCAATACCGAGGCGGCAAAGTCCAGAAATTCAACGACCTGCCCGCCAAGTACCACGCAAACATCGACACACAAATGCCGCAAGACGGGCGCAAAGCGGGCTCCAAACCGCCCCTCAGCGAACAAAACATAGCCGACCTGCTGTGCTTCCTCAAAACGCTGACCGACGACTACGTGGCTCCAGCCTCCGAACCCAGCACTGGGCCATGTGTGAATTGATGTGACGGCCAAGCAGTCAATATTCCCTGGCGCGCACCTGGGAATTTGAGACCATCTTAGAGATGATGGCGGGGTGGAGTTGAATTTGCCGGGTGGCTTCGTAAAGCAAACCGTCTATGAAAAGGTAAGGTGGTGCTGTTTGAAATCTTGGAAATTCAATCGGTAGCTGCAATTAGGCTTGCGAACTTTTAGGGAAGGTGGAGCCTGTCAGAAATTTTGTGTGTGAGGCATAGCATGTCGACAAGGAGCATGAATGCCAAGCAAGACAAAACCCACCGCTACGGCGGACCAGGCGGCGCAGCCGCAATTCCAGATCCCCG
>NZ_JAQQXS010000011.1 GCF_028595305.1 Roseateles koreensis
ACGCCAAACCCCAGCCGCTCACCGTCGCCAGCCCCGCCGGCCTGAACGCCCCCGACCTGCAAGCCGAGCATCTGCTGGACTTCGATCTGCAATACACCCAAACCCCGCAAACCGCCAGCCTGTGGGCCTACAACTACCGCGACCAAGGCCGCCAGCTGCGCAGCAGCATCGATGCGCCGTCCTCAAGGTCTGCAAGGTCTGCAACCTCCGCAACCTCCGCAACCTCCGCAACAGGCGCCCCCCATCTGCGCTGGGAAGAACCCGCCCCAGGCGCCGACGCCCTCAGCTTCCAGGGCAACCACACCGCAGGCATCCAGGCCTGGCTGGACGGCCAAGCCCGCCGCCTCGCGCAAACCCATCGGCAACAAAGCCACAGCCTCACCGCCAGCAGCAACGCCGCCGGCCTGTGGCGCTGCGGCCAGGCCATCAACCTGGACTTGAGCCAAGCCGCGCCCGGGGCGGACAGCCGCTGGCTGCTCACCCACATCGAAGCCGGCAGCCATCTGGGGCCCTGGCTGGAGGCTGAAGAAGGGGATGCCGCCACAGACATAACGCACCAAGCCTACGTCCACTTTGATGCCTGCCCCCTGAGCACCTGGGTGCAACACGGCTGGATGCCGGCCACCCTGGCCACCGCCCCGCTGGACCTCGAACACGCCCGCATCGGCGCCACCCCCGGGGCCGTCTACGCCCATATCGACCCCCACGGCCGCTATCAAATCGAGATCAATGCCGATACCGCCGATACCGCCGATACCGCCGGCGCCGCCAAAGGGGCCACCAGCCGCCCCGTGCGCCACATCCGCAGCCATGCCGGGCCCGACTACGGCTGGCACCTGCCCCTGCACGAAGCCACCGAAGTGCTCGTGGCCTACCACGCCGGCTACGCTGACACCCCCATGATCGCCCGCGCCCTGCACAACAGCAGCCAACCCGACCTCGTCACCGGCCGCAACGCCAGCCGCAACATCCTCAGAACCTGGGCCAATAACAAATTCAGGCTCGAAGACCGGCAAAACGCAGAACACATCAAGTTCAGCACCGAATACGGCCTGAGCCAAGCCAACCTCGGTCACCACGTCAACGCCGAGCGCCAGCCACGCGGTGAAGGCTTTGAGCTCAGAACCGAGCACTGGGGCACGCTCAGAGCCGCCCAAGGCCTGCTGCTCAGCACCTTCGCCGGCCAGCCACGCAGCACGGTCAGCGGCACCTTGTCACCCGCCCATCCCGCTCATCCCGCTCACCAGCTCTACAACCCCGGCGCCGCCGACGTGCAAGGCGCACAAGCCATGGCCGAGCAACGCAGCGAGGCCAACGCCCAAGTCGGCCTGGGGCCCCTCGCCGCCCTGCCAGCCAGCCGCCAACTCAGCGACCAAACCCCCAACATCAGCGCAGCCCTCATCCACGCCGCCAGCGCCGAACACCTGCTCCTGCTCAGCCCCGGCCCGCAAGTGCTGGCCGCGCAAAACATCGCATTCGCAGCCCAAGGCCAACTCGACCTCGCCAGCGCCGAGCCAATCCGCCTCTACGCCAAAACCGGCATCACCTGGCACACCGAAGGCGAGTCCAAAGCCAGCCTCAACAGCCGAGGCAAAGGCGGCAGCCGCACCGACATCATCAGCCAAGGCAACGATCAAACCCAGGTGCAGGGCGGTGCCGCTCACTACCTCGCCCAGCAAGACCTCATCCTCGAATTCCGTGGCCAACACGCCGTGTTCAGCACCCAAGGCGTCATGCTGGAGTTGACGCAAGCCGGCACCCTGACCCTCACCGCCAACACCGACATCGTGGTGGAGGCCAGCAGCCATGAGATTGGCGGGGCGAAGGATTGGGGGAGTGGCTCGGGCAGCGCGGCGGCGGGGGCTTTGAGTTACTGGGGCAAGATGGATGTGAAGGATGTTTGTGTGGAGTGTTTGAAGGCCAGAGCCCTTCACCGGAGCGCGTTTATCAGCTTGGGAGATGGCGCGTGAACGACTGGAGCCCTAAATTTCTGCGCGAGTGGGCGCAGCTACAACAGGAGCACCCGGGTGTTCGTCTGTATGCCTTGGTCGACGCGGCACAAGACCCCCGCGTCTATCCTGGGCTTGTGGACGAGGCCGTCGACAGCTGCCTTTTTGCCGAGCACATCGGCGATGAAATCAGCCGCAATGGCCCGCATCTCGTCTCAGTGCCGCTGGCCGGCCCGCATGGCCTGCGAGAAGATTCGCCATACTGGGTTTTGATCAATCAGTTGGCTACCCTGAAGCCCTGCATCCAATTGATGGCCAGTGATTGGGCTTACGCAGAGCTGCTCACCGCCCTGCGGCAAGCCAGCCAGGTGCGCTTGCCCGATGGCGACGAGATGGTTCTTGCGCTGTGGGACCCCGCCATCTTGGCAACCTTGGTCGCTTGCGCGGAAGACACCAGCCTTCATGTGCCGGGACCGGCCCTGACTCGCCGGCAAATCCATGCGCTGCTCAGGCCGGTGCGGGCGTGGTGGTACTGGAACCGTCATGGCCTTCTATTGCGCTTGAACATCCCCCCAGTCACGCAAATTGCCGCGCCTGATGCGGCCCTAACTCCGGGAACTGACTCAGCCCCCTTTCATCTGGCCCAGGTGCAGGTGGACATGTTGGTGGAGGCCAGCGTCCCCGACCATTTGCTACAGCATCTGCGCATCAATCACCCGCAACTGCTGCATTCAATACCCGAAAGTCAGCACTACTCGCAGATGGAATTGCATCTGCGTGAGGCCAGGCAGCATGGTCTGCGCGGCATGCGCGACTTGCTGAATTTCATCTGCGCGGCCCTGATCTTTGGCCCCCGCTTTGACAGCGACCCCGCCGTGTTGAGTGTGCTCGCTCAAGTGCGCAACAAGACGCTCACGATGAGCGAAGCCATGCAAGCCTTTCCCTCATGAACATCTCACCCCAAAACCGTCGGTCCGCCCGCAGAGCCTGCTTATTGCGCATCGCCTCACTCGCCTTGCTGCCGGCTCTGCAGGCCTGCAAACCCGGTCAGGCTCCCAACAATCCAGGGACTTTGGGTATTCCATTCAAGCAAGGGGACAAGATGAAAGTTGCGTTGGATGTCGTCACGATCGACTACTACAAACGCCCGTTCTTTGAGCTAACGATCAATGGAATAGAGGTTGGACTCGGTGGCCACCTGAAGCCACGAACAACACCCGTCAGTGGTTTCGGTGTGATAACAGCTGTGCCAATCACGCTCGGCCCGCAAACCATCACCTGGCGCTTGGATGGGCCCGAAGGCATGGCCCGCAACGGCGAAACCGTGCAGTGCAAAAACACACCTCAGTTGGACAAGATTCCAGCTGGTCACCAGATCCTGATTATTTACCTCTATCCGGACGATACGGTAGACCTGCAAACCTCCACAGGCGGTGTGTATGACAGCGCACGGGGGCTGGAAATACTGGAGGAGAACCGCCGTGGCCAATAAAGACATTGCGGAGGCAAACGCCGGGACTTGTGATGTAGGCGCGAATATCAAGGTCATCGCCCAATGACTACATCTACGTTTTATTGTCAATCCTCACTCCGTGGCTGTTTGCTGCGCTTGACCTCTTTCATGCTGCTGCTTGCTTTGCAAGCATGCACGCCCGATCAGGTAGGCAGCAACTCCGTAAGCTTAGGTACTCCCATGAAACAAGGAGCCCAAATGAAAGCGCTGATGAATCTCACGGTTGTGAGTTACCACGACCGGGAAATTTTCGATGTACTCATTAACGGCAAATATGCCGGCCTGGGCAGCGGTATGCGATCAGAACCGCTCAGTGGATACGGAACTCAAATTGGCGTGCCAATGACTTTCGGCCCCCAAACCATCACTTGGCGCTTGGATGGTCCCGAAGGCATGGCCCGAAACGGCGAAACCGTCGTGAGCAAGAACACGCCAATTTTTGAGTCCATTCCCAAAGGACACAACACATTGACCGTTTATGTGTATCCAGATGACACGACAGAGTTAGTGACCTCAAAGGACACCGTTGAGGACAGCGCCAGGGGATTGGCAATTATTCGGGAGCGACGCCGTGCCAAACAATGACATGCAGGCGATAAGCGTTATCGCCCACTCCACACGCCGAACCTGTTTGCAACGTTTGGCCTCGCTCATGCTATTGCCGGCTCCGCAGGCCTGCAAACCCGGTCAGGCTCCCAACAATCCAGGGAATTTGGGCATTCCATTCAAGCAAGGGGACACGATGAAAGTTGCGATGGATGTCGTCACGATCGACTACTACAAACGCCCATTCTTTGAGCTGACGATCAATGGAATAGAGGTTGGACTCGGTGGCCACCTGAAACCACGAACAACACCCGTCAGTGGTTTCGGTGTGATAACAGCTGTGCCAATCACGCTCGGCCCGCAAACCATCACCTGGCGCTTGGATGGGCCCGAAGGCATGGCCCGCAACGGCGAAACCGTGCAGTGCAAAAACACACCTCAGTTGGACAAGATTCCAGCTGGTCACCAGATCCTGATTATTTACCTCTATCCGGACGATACGGTAGACCTGCAAACCTCCACAGGCGGTGTGTATGACAGCGCACGGGGGCTGGAAATACTGGAGGAGAACCGCCGTGGCCAATAAAGACATTGCGGAGGCAAACGCCGGGACTTGTGATGTAGGCGCGAATATCAAGGTCATCGCCCAATGACTACATCTACGTCTTATCGTCGCTCTTCACGCCGGACTTGTCTGCTGCGCTTGACTTCCTGCATGTTATTGCCGGTATTGCAAGCTTGTAAGCCCGGTCAGGCTCCCAACAATCCAGGGAATTTGGGTATTCCATTCAAGCAAGGAGACAAGATGAAAGTTGCGTTGGATGTCATTTTGGTCAGCTACTACACGCGCGCCATTTTTGATGTGTTCATGAACGGCGCATGGATAGGCGACGGCGGTGTTGGCAAGAAACTTCGGTCCACGCCCTTGAGTAGTTATGGAATCAACGCGGGCATGACCATTTCTCTAGGGCACCAAACCATCACCTGGCGCTTGGATGGGCCCGAAGGCATGGCCCGCAACGGCGAGACGGTGCAGTGCGAAAACACACCAAGGCTAGATTCAGTGCCGCCCGGTCATCAAATCTTGATCGTCTATATCTACCCGGATGACACGGCAGAGTTGGCAACATCTGACGGGCCAGTCAGGGACAGCACGCGTGGATTGAGTATCTTGGAGGAGCGTAATCGTGAGCACTGAAACCAGTGTCGCTAATGCTAGAAATTGCAACGTTGGCGCCGGCCCCCTCACAGCGGCGCAGGATTGCAACAGTGTCCTTCACATCATCCTGTTCTTTGACGGCACAGGTAACAACGATGAGGCCGACACATCCACCAAGCGTTGGAGCAATATCGCGAGAATTTATCGCTCAGCACGACAGCTCGCTGATGTCACTGGTGACCCCAATGTTTTCCCCATCTACGTGCCGGGCGTAGGCACCACCTTCAATGGCGAGGCGGCAAACTGGATTGATCGGAAGCTGCAAGTCTTTGAGGACAAGGTCACGGGCAATGCAGTGGGTGGGGGTGGGGATAGGCGGCAAGACTTTGCGATGGACAGGGTCAACGACCGCCTCAAGCAACTGCTGCTGGACAACGCCAAAACCCTGGGCGGCGACCTCAAAGCCTATGCCGATCAAGGGCATGACAAAGGCTTTGCCGACTTGGCCCAAGCGCTGGCCGGGCGGCGATTGATCAAGATGATCAATGTGTCCATCTTCGGCTTCTCACGTGGGGCCTCTTTGGCACGCGCCTTCAGCAACCGCCTGGTGAATGCCTGCAAGAAAAATGGCGACCAGCTGCTTTATGAAGGCCACCCGCTGACCTTGAAGTTCATGGGTTTGTTCGACACCGTGGCGTCCTTTGGCGTGCCAGCGGCCAACGTGCAGCTGCCTTGGATGGAGCGCGACTTACGGGTCCCCCCGCAGGTGAAGCGCTGCGTCCACTACATCGCCGCGCATGAGTTGCGCTTTTCCTTCCCGGTGGACTTGATCCGCCGGCACGGCAAGCTGCAGGACAACTGGGAGGAAACGGTTTACCCAGGCGTTCATTCCGATGTTGGCGGGGGGTATGAACCCATTGAACAAGGCGCAGGCAATAACTATGCGCGCATCCCCATGAACGACATGATCAGCGATGCCCGGGCCGAGGGTGTACGCTTGTATGCCAGCGAGGAGATCAAAGGCTTTGCGAATGCGCTTTACAAGGAGCGCTTTGAAACCCTGCCCGCCACCCAGGCCGCCTATCAGGCCTATATGGCGCAAGTTTCCACAAAGAAGGGCCGGGTGGAAGACTGCGTCAAGGCTCATATGACGCTGTACTACCGGGCTTACGGCACCATGCACAGACAACATCGTGTGGGGCCAGGTGACCGGGATCGGCAGACCTCACTGGCCAAGCGTGTGCTGGGCAGCCAGGGCATGGCCTGGGAGGTGGCGCAGTACCGGGGCAAGACGGCGATATCTTCGGTGGTGCTGGGTGGGCACACAGGCGTGCAATACGCCATCTCGGTTAACGCCGAGACCTGGCGATTACAGGCTTGGGATCAGGACGCCAACAACGCCGTGGTCACATTTTTTGATCAGTTTGTGCATGACTCCAAGGCTGGGTTTCTCAACAACGCGGAGCCGTTCAGCTACTTTCAGCCACGCGGCATGGCGGAGTCTTCTCGCAGCGTGAGCCAAGTGGCGGGAGATTGGATTCATGACGCAAGCAGCACTGTTGAGCATGCGGCAGTGGCCACTGCCAAGAAGGCGGATGACGTCGTCAGCGCAGCAGAGAAAAAAGTCAGTGACACCGCATCGACCGTTGCAAAAAAAGCCGAATCGGCCTACGACTCCGGAAAAGAAAAGGTCATTGACACCGCCCGTTCGATCGAACAAAAGGGCAGCCAAGCCGTTGCGGCAGGTAAGCAGGCAGTGTCTAGCGCAATGCACTCCTTGGAGCAGGGCGCAAAAGCCGCAGCGGATGCGGGCGGCAAGGCGGTAGATAGCGGCCTCAATGCAGTTGAACAGGCCTGGGCGGCAAGCCGAGCAGCGCTGGGCTTTTGAATCATCGAGTGCCTATGTTACGAGCGTTCAACACCAAAACCTTTGCCATGGTTACCCCCATGGGTCTTGAATCTTTGCTGGCTCCCGCCGGTCAAGGCCAGGCACGCTGCATCTGGGATGAAAACACCACAGCCGCCCAACTCAGCGCACTGCCTTGGCTGGTGGAACTCAAGACGGAGCAGCAGATCGAACAAAGCTGGCAGCTTGCCAACGACGCGCCCGCTATCACCTGGGTCTGCAGCAGCCTGGGTTTTGATGCCTTGCACCGCGCCTTGTCCGCCCGAATGGAAATGAAGATGGACGATGGCAGCGCCTGGTTGATTCGCCTTGCCGACCCGCGCATCGTTGACGAACTGAACGCCTGGCGCCTGCAGCGCATTGACGAGCGTGGCAAGGCTGCGCGCTCAGATCGGTCGCGTATCGCCAGCGAGGAACAAAAATACGCCAAAGAGCAAAGCGCCTTGACCTCGCAGATCAAGACCGCTGAGCAAGACCCCGCCCGCCTAGCGGCGCAAAAACATCTGCAGGCCGCCGAACAGGAAGCTGTCACGCAACGCAGCCAGTTGGCCATGCTCAGCCGCTCGGACTGGCTGGACGCTGAACGGCTGGGTGCCGCCCTCAAAAACTCAAGGGCTGCAGATACCGCACTTGCCCAGGCCAAGACCGACTTTGCCAAGGCCGACGACCCACGCCTGAAGCTAGAGGCGCGCAAAGCCAACTTGCCGGGCCAGGGTCTGGCCGACAAGCTGGATGCCTATGACGCCGAGTTGCTGCTCGACATCGAGGCTTTGCGCGCCTACCAAAAACAAAACCCCAAGGAGAGCTTGCGCCCGCACTATGCCAATTTGATGGCCGTCTACTCGGCCCAGTTTGACAAAAGGCTGGGGATATTGGCGCGGGAGCCTGAAGTGCTGGCCATTTTTGACAACTATGTGCATGACTCTTTGGCCGCTCTTGGCAAAGACGAGACCTTGCCCAGCGACCCGCGGGTGATTTATGTGGGCGGCGACGCGGAAATTGACTATGCGATGACGGAGCCAAAGCCGTCTCCGACGCAGGCACAGATGGCTTGAACCATGACCATGCCGCTCACAACAACAAAAGCCGAGGGTTGCTGCCAGCCACCGCACTTCCCCATGGCTGCGCCAACCAGTGGTTTGCACACCACCCAGCTTGGCTCCGGCAACAAGAACGAAGGCACACCTCCGGCCACGACCCAACGCCTTCCCATCTCCACCTCCTCCCGCTCCCGCTACGTGATCGAACGCCATCCCAACGGCAGCTATGGTTTTGAGCTACGCGCACATAACGGCCATTGCCTGCTGAGCAATGAGCGGGATGAACCCAGCCTGGAGGCGGCTCTGGCGCTGGTGGAGCGGGTGCGGGTTTTGATCGACCTCGGCAATGCGCAAATGGCGAGTACCGAGTTCAGCAGGCCAGAGGCGGCGCTGGCTCAGGCCTTTGTGTGCCGCCAGTCGCTCACGGGCAAATGGTATTTCGTGGTGCGTGAACCTGCCGACGCAGAGGGCGGGCTTGAACAAGTGCTGGCCAGCAGCAAGCCGTTTGATTACCGCTCCCGTATGGACAAGGCCTTGTACGCGGTGCGGGCTTGCGCACCCGGCAGCCGCGTGGTGGTGGCGGAGGGTTGATGAACGCAATAACAACCCTGCCTAACCACCTCCTGCCACGCATACCCTCGCGACCTTTCACCTGAATTGAAGCCATGCTCAAACGACTCCTCAACAACTTGACGCAAAGTGTTTCTGCGGGAGGCACAGGCAATGCCTCAGGCGCAGCCGCAGTGGGCCCGGGCGCTTACATCGAGCTGCTGGCTCCCATCGAGGGCAGCGCGGCGCCAGGCGCGGGCATAGACCTTGGCTACGAAGACGAGTACGCCGTCATCCAAGACCAAGTAGCCAAGCGCGGCCATATCGACGACAGCCTGATCCAGGGCAATGCCGTGCTGCTGCTGGGCAGCCGGGGCAAGGATTTGCGCGCGGCCGTGTTCCTGGCTTACTCCACCTTGCGCATGGATGGCCTGGCCTCCGCCATGGAGGCTTTGGGTCTGCTGCGGGCCTTGATCGAAACCTTTGGCGATGCCGTGCACCCGCGCAAGCCGGCGGCCCGGCGGGCGGCGCTGGAGTGGCTGTGCAATGAGCGTTTCATCGACCCGCTGACGCTGCGGGCCAAAGACGAGGCCGAGCCAGTTCTGCTGCAATTGCAGGCCAGCGTGAGCGCCCTGGTTGCCGCCGTGCAGGCCTGGCCCGAGGAGGCCAGGCCGGATCTGAGCGGCCTGGTGCAACGCATAGAACTCTGGCTGGATGAGACCCTACGCAACGACTTGCGCAGCGCCGTCAGTCAGCAAGCCCAGCCGGAGCCCAGCCTGCCCACCCTGCTGGGTGCCAGCCAAAACGGTGAAGCCAGTGCCACCACGCCCAAGTCAGCGCAAGAGGCCTGGGCGCTGTTGCGCAAGGCCAGTGTGATGTTGCGTGCTGATGCGCAATGGGCCGATGCCGGCCGGGCTGTATTGCGCGCCGCGCGTTGGGCCAGCGTGGCCGAGCTGCCGCCCCACCAGGCGGGCTTGACCCGTTTTGCCGCACCCCGCAAAGAGGCACGCGCCTATCTGGAAAATCTGCACAGCACGGCCCAGACCCCGGCGCAATGGGACAACTTGCTGGAGGAATGCGCCCGCATGTTCAACGAGGGCAGCAACCACCTCTGGCTGGACCTGCTGGCCTGGAGTGACGCCGCCTATGCGCAGCTGGGTGCAACGCGCGATTTGGCGCGCGCCCAGCTAAGCCTTGATCTACGCGGCATGCTGGCGCGGCTGCCGTTATTGCCTACGCTCAAGTTTGACGACGGCCAGGCCTTTGCCAGCAGCGCCACGCAGGAGTGGATCACCCAGCAGCTCAGACCCGCCGGCAACGCCCACAGCCAGCAACCCGGCCCGCCTGCCAATGGCGCCGAGGCCAACACCGACAGCGACCCGCAAACCATCCTGGCCGCCGCCAAACAAGCCTTCAAGGCCCAGGGCCTGGGTGCGGCCCTGAGCCTGATGCAAACGTATGCACAGGCCTGCACCTCGCAACAAGAACGCTTTGAGCTGCAAACCCTGATGCTGGATCTGGCGCGCGACGCCGGCCGGCGCGACCTGGCCCTGGGGCTGGCGCGCGACCTGGCCGCCCAGGTGGAAGAGTTCTCGCTGGCCCACTGGGCGCCCGCCCTGGCCTTTGATTGCTGGGCCAAGCTCTATGCCTTGCTGCGCGTCAGCGGCGAGGCGGGGCAAGCCGAGGCAAAAGTTTTGTACGGCCGGCTGTGCGGCCTGGACGCCGCACGCGCGGCCGATCTGCCATGAAGGATCTGATGATGAAAGCCACCCCCATGCCCAACACCCGTGTTCGCACCCTCCTCTTTGTCGCGCTTGGCCTGCTCAGCCTGGGCGGCCTCAGCGCTTGCGGCGCGATTCAGGGGGCCAAGAATCTGGCCAAGGCGGCCATCTTCCCGACCGTCGAGAACCTCAAGATCAGCACCCACAGCGAGGCCCTCATCAATGCCGATGACCGTGGTGCGGCCCTGCCGGTGACGGTGCGCATTTACCAGCTGAGCGAAATGAACCAGCTGCTGCAAAGCGACTACACCGCCCTGCTAGAGCGTGACCAAGACAGCCTAGGCACCAGCCTGATTCAACGTTATGAGTACCTGGCCTTTCCGGCCAGCAACTCGGTGCAAGAGTTCCCCATCAAACCCGGCACCCGTTACATCGCTGTGCTGGCCGTGATGCGCAAGGCCCCCGCCCCGGCCTACTACCTGCTGGATGCGGCGCGCATTGATATGGGCGGGCTACAGCTGCGCATAGGCACGCAAAACATGCAGCTGGTGGGAGGCGCCGAGCCTTTGAACAAGGGCAACGAAGCGGCAGCAACAGCCGCTGCGCCCTCCGCCAACCCAGCCCCACCGCCCGATCTTCCCAACCCTAAGACGGCCAAGCAGCCCGAAAAACTGGGTGCGTGAAAACGCCCTGCCAGCCCCTCAATCACGCAGGAGAACCCCATGGCAGACAAGCCCATAGTTTGTGTCGGCAACAGCACCAGCCGTGTCGGCAAGGTGCTCAGTGGCAGCAGCTCTTCCGCCATCAAGGGCAAGGCCGTTGCGCGCCAACGGCCAATATCGCTTTATGAGAATTCATCAACTCGAATGACGGAGACAACAGCATGAAGCAAGCAGGCGAGCAAATTGGTGGCTTTCGACCTTACATCGTGATTGGTGACCGGACGAGCAAAGGCGGGGTCGTATTTTCAGGATCGCCCAACGGGAAATGGGGGCCCGTTGGGAGAGGAATTGCACGTGTTGGTGACCGCGCAACCTGCAAATGCAATCACTGTAAGAGTCGCGGCTACACGATCATCGTGTCTGGTACGCCTAGTTTCAAGGTGGATGGGAGGAACGTTGCTTGCGATGGCGACGTCACGGACTGCGGCGCGGTACTGATGGATGCCGGCGGAGCGGACTTTGTTGTGGCCATGAAGATTGCGGCGGAATTCGACCCATATCCAAATAAATCTCCAAGTTCGCAATCAAACGAATTCGATCTTCACTTTCTCGTGAAAGATGAAAATACTGGCAAGCCAAAAGTCAATGTTCCCTACCGCTTGACTTTGCCAGACGGCCAACAGGTCAAAGGTATAACTGACGAAATGGGGTTTACAAGCAAAATCGGCGCCCAATCCGCACTCACCGCAAAACTGGAGATTCCTTACTATGGCGACAATACAAACACAATTGACGCCCAGGACGGACACGGCGCCTGCGGTTGTTAGCGTGCAGCGCGAACTAAGCGGCGATCAGTGGTGCGCGCGGTTTCTTGGAAGTTCTCTATTATCAGATTTGGAAACTGATTTCCGCGCATGTGTCGAGGAGTTTATTGCAGCTCTAAAAACAGCAGGTGCAATTGTAATCGTCAGCAACACTTATAGGCCAGCCCAAAGGGCACATCTAATTCACTGGAGCTGGATGATCTACAAAAGCATGTGCTACCGGAGAAAGTCCCTCCCAGTGACGGGATTGATATTGAATGGGTGCATCCTACAACTGAAGAGTCATTTGCAGCGGCAAAAGCGATGTGCATATCCTTTAACACAACAACTTTGGGAACAAAGCCCGCATTAGCATCTCAACATGAACTCAGGGTCGCCATCGATATGACCATCAAATGGTCAGGAGATTTGATCATCTCAAATAAAAATGGAAACAATACGACCATTGATATTGATCCAAAAACTGGAATGAACAGTGATTTGATAGCAGTCGGCGCCGCCTATGGTGTTATTAAATACAATCGAACCGGCACAGACAAGCCGCATTGGTCATCGACTGGACAATAAGATGAATTGCATGCGATTAATTTTCACCCTGATGGTGATACTTGGCTTGACCTCCCCACAAGCTCACCCGGCTCAGCCCTTTGGTCACTATACCTCCATTGTCTGGGATAAGTCTGATGACCCCCACGCTGAAGGCTATGCTGTTATTTTGCACCAAGAAAATAGTGTTATTTTTGGTGATTTTTTGTATGCGCCGGGCTCAATCGATATAACAAGATCAAAATTATTTGATTTAAAAATAGAAAAAAACAGAATTGAATTCAAAACAAAAGCATCGTGTTGTCGTGAATTCTCCAAAGAAACCGAGATAGATGGACGACCTAGTCGCGACTATTTTATATTTCAAGGCATTTTTAAAAATAACCACCTGATAGGAAGTTTAGAACATAGAAATGGATATCAACCAGAAGCTCATGTAAAACCTGAAATTATTAAATTAAGAAGAACATCGGAATCAGGAGATTTGATGAGTTTCAAGCGATGGCAGAACAGTTCGCCGCCACCAGCTGACTGGTGAAGATGAGGTCGGTCAGCTGCCCCAAATGCAAGCCGAACAAATTCGTCATTAGCAGTGCGACTTCGAACCATAAGGTGGATGGCAAGCCTGTCGCCCGAGATGGGGACATGGTGGCCTGCGGCGCCACCCTGATTGCCACCCGGGATGCCGGAACGAGCTGATTTGTTGCCATTTTTTGCCCCCTGAAAAACGCCACTCATCGCGCACAAGCCCCATGAACACGCGCATTCGAAGCATTAGGTGTTTTTTTGCGAGTGAATTTTTCGCACACCCGAGCGCAAAGAGAAATGTGCTTGACCGGCGTAGGCCACTTGTGCAATGTGACACCTGACTCGGGGAAGCGACTGCAGCGCATCACTGGTCACAACCCAAATCAACCCAGTTTCGGAGAATAGAAAATGGCAATTCCCGCCTATGCATGGTTCAAGGACGACGGTGGCGCTGATATCAAGGGCTCCGTCGATATCGAAGGCCGCGAGGGTTCAGTAGAAGTGGTGGAGTTTGACCACCAGGTCCGCATTCCAACCGACGCCAACACCGGCAAGCTGACCGGCAACCGGGTCCATGAACCCATGACTCTGGTCAAGTTGGTGGACGCATCTTCACCCTATCTCTACAAGGCCGTGACCAATGGTCAGACCTTGAAGGCGGTGGAAATCAAGTGGTTCCAGATCGACGCCTCGGGCAAGGAAGTTGAGTACTTCAACCACAAGCTGGAGAAGGTCAAGATCATCTCGGTCAAGCCCAAGATGCACAACATCAAGGAGCCTTCCAAGGAGAAGTACAACCATATGGAAGAGATCGAGATGCGTTACGAGAAGGTCACCTGGACCTATAAGGACGGCAACATCATCCATTCCGACAGTTGGATCGAAGGCCGCTAACTCATGATCAGCGCAGGCCCTAATTTGTAGCCAGGGCGGCGCCCATGAGTTGATGCGTTACGCAGATGCGCGGTGTTTCAGGTTTATCTGAGCATCGCGCCTTTTGCCCATCTGACCTGAGCACCTCGGTGCCACGGTTCTGGGGCAAAAACCGGGGCACCGAGGTGCCGTGCTAGGCAAAAAACACAATGCCCCGAAGTTGCGCTAACCCCACGTTGGCGGCGCGGCTCAAGGTGGCTCACAGCAGCAGATTCGAGGGATTCAGCATGGGTCGAACCATCAAGCCACTTTGGGCCGAAGGCGTGTTCCTGGGGCCAGAACATCTGCAGCAACTCGACCTCTACCACGAGGCCAATGTGCGCGAGGCCGCCCGCATGGGCAGCGGCTTCCCCTGGGGTGTGCATGCCTTCGAGATCGACCATGACGCGCTCAACCTGGGCCAACTCAATGCGCTGCGCCTGAAGCTGACCTTCCCCGACGGCGAGACGGTGGACTCAGCCGGCTCAGACCGCCTGCCACGCACCCGCAACCTCAACGAGATCGTGCCCAGCAGCAAGAAGGAGGTGACCGTCTTCGCCGCCCTGCCCCAGTTTGACCCCCGCTCGGGCAACTACCGCATGGATGGTGACGATGGCGCCCGCCCGCGCCGCTACTACCGCGAGTTTGAAGATGTCTCCGACATGACCAATGGCAATGGCGGCACGCAGATGGCCGTGGCCCGCCGCAACGTCAGCCTGATGGTGGAGGGCGAAACGCTGGAAGACTTCCAGACCTGCCCGGTGGCACGGCTGCGGCGCGACAGCAGCGGCATCTTCCGGCTGGCGCGCGACTTTGTGGCGCCGGCCGTCAGCCTGGGCAGTTCGGACATGCTGGTCAACATCCTCAAGCGGCTGCACGATATGTTGCTGGCCAAGTCGCACGCCCTGTCAGACCAGCGGCGCGAGCGCTCCAACCAATTGGTGGAATTCGGCGCCGCCGATGTTTCATTGTTCTGGCTTTTGCACACCGTCAACACGGCCTGGCCCAAGGTTCGCCATTTGCTGGAGAACCCGCAGCTGCACCCCGAGCAGGTCTATCTCTGCCTGGTTGAAATCGCCGCCGCGCTGATGACTTTTGCGCCCGAGGCCAAGCTGGCCGATCTGCCCAGCTACCACCACATCGAACCCACCGCTCATTTCGCCGAGCTGGACCGCCTGGTGCGCCATCTGCTGGAGACCGTCATTCCTTCGCGTTATCACCCCCTGCTGCTGGAGCAGGTGCGGCCCTCGCTGTACTACGGCCGCCTGGACAACGAGGACATGATTGACAAGGTGGACTTCTACCTCAGCGTCCACGCCGCCATGGCCTCGGCCGAGCTGGTTGCGGCGGTAACGCGCGTCATCAAGATCGGCTCGCCCGACGATGTGGGCAAGCTGATCACCTCGGCCACGCCGGGCGTGGTCTTGCAGCACATGCCGCGTGTGCCCTCCTCCATCCCCGTAAAGATGGACAAGCACTACTTCGGCATCGTGGCTGATAACAGCTTTTACCAACGCATGATCCAGTCGCGCACCATTGCGGTCTATGTGCCGCAGGCCCTGCCCGATGCCAGCATTGAACTGATGGCGGTGATGAAAAAATGAGCCTCCTGCACACCCTCATGCAGCGGCTCAAACCCGCCGCCCATCTGCAAGCCCAGCACAGCTACGGCGCAGCCTTCAAACCCGTTCAGGCCGACAGCCTGGCCGACATCTACAAAGACGCGATCTACCTCGCCCTGGACATCCAGCGCGGCCTCAACATCCAGGCGCAGAGCCAGTTCCGCGAGCGGCTGCTGCACCAGCTCGACACCAGCGGCGGCACGGCCCTGGCCGCGAACTACAGCAGCGACGAGGTGGACGACGCGCGCTACGCCGTGGCAGCCTACTTCGACGAAGCGGTGCTGAACTCCGACAACCCGCTGCGCGAGTTCTGGCAAGCCCAGCCCCTGCAACTTGAACTCTACAAAGACAACCGCTCCGGCATCGGCTTCTTCACCCGCCTGGAGCGGCTGCGCCAGAGCCCCGAGCGCAACTTCCGCCTGCTGGAGCTGTACAACCTGTGCCTGATGCTAGGCTTTGAAGGCCGCTACCGGCTCGAAGGCCGGGAGACGCTCAACACTATCTCCGCCGGCCTGGCCCAAGAGATTGCCCGGCTGCGCGGCAATAAAGCCACCCAGCTGGCGCCGCATGCGGTGCTCAAAGAAAGGCGGCGCGCTTTTCACTTGCGCGTCTCAGTCTGGCTGTGGCCCCTGCTCGCTTTGCTGGGCTTGTTTTTTGGCGCCCGCTACCTGAACCAAGACCTGGACGAACGCGCCGCCCGCCTCGCACAAGACAGCCGCCAACTGGCCCAGCAAAGCGTCCACATCAAGCCCGATATCCAGTCGGTGCTGAACGCCATGCTCAAGGGCCGCAGCATAGGTTTTGAGTCCGGCCGCGATCTGCTGACCCCCGCCGGTGCCGCCTTTTTGGACACCTTGCTGCCGGTGCTGCAAAGCGAGCCCGAGGCGCGCGTGGCCCTCAACGGCCACACCGACAGCTTGGGCGCCCCGGCCAGTAACCAGCGCCTCTCCCTGGCGCGCGCGCAGGCGGTGCAGCGCTACCTGACGCAGCACGGCATCGCGGCTGAACGCCTGCAGGCTGAAGGTTTTGGCGCCAGCCAGCCCATCGCCCCCAACACCACAGCCGAAGGCCAGGCGCAAAACCGCCGCATCGAATTCAAGGTCTTGAGCACAAGGCAGGCTGCACCATGAAAAAATTCTTCGAACTGATGCTGACGTTCAAATTCATCGTCAGCTTTCTGGCCCTGCTAGCCTTGCTGTTGATCTGGGTCTGGGGCGATGGCCTGGGCCTGCCCAGCCGCGACAAGCGCTTCATCGCCAGCATGGTGGTGTTCTCCGTCTGGGTGCTGCTCTTGCTGGTGGGGCATTTGCTGGGCCGCAGCGCCAGGCAGACCTGGCGCAACTGGGCCGAGCAACGCCAACAAGCGGCTCAGGCCCTGCCCGTCACGCAAGAAGACCCCAGCTACGCCTTTTTGCGCACGCGTTTGCTGAACGCCATCCATACGCTCAAAACCTCCAGCCTGGGGCGGCGCTGGCTCCCTTTTGGCGGCAACCCCATCTACCGCATGCCCTGGGTGGTGATGCTGGGCCAGGGCGGCGCCGGGCGCACATCCTTGATGACGGGCAGCGATCTGGAATACGCCTTGCTGGAGTACTCGCCCTATCAAGAAAACCGCGACGCCAGCTACAACGGCTGTGAATGGAACTTCGCCAACCAGGCCGTGATCTTGGACACCCATGGCCGCCTGGCCGAAAGCAGCGAAGGCCGTGGCGAATGGCGCAATCTGCTCAGCCTGCTGAAAAAGCACCGCTCAAAGAAACCGCTAGACGCCTTGGTTTTGACCGTCAATGTTGCCGAGTTGGCGCTGGCTGATGCCCCCTCTATCGACAATCTGGCCAAGCAGGTGCGTGACCGCGTGCATGACCTGGCCGACCACATCGGCTTCCAGGTGCCTGTGTATCTGGCCTTCACCCAGATCGATAGGCTGGAAGGCTTTGAGTCCTTTTTCCGTGGTGCCAATGCCAATGAGTTGAAGAAGCCCTGGGGCGCCATGCTGTCCTGGAAGAAGCGCAACAAGCAGCACGCCGCCCAGGCCTTTAACGCCGAGTTCGATCTTCTCGCCAGCGAATTGCGCGAAATGGCCGAGCAGCGCCTGCTGCAACAGCGCGGCGCGGGGGAGCGGCTGGGGCTTTACTCCTTCCCCATCGAATTCTCCAAACTCAAGCCGGCCTTGAGCAGCTTTGTGGGCAAGCTGTTTCAAACCAACCCTTACCAGTTCCGCCCACTGTTCCGCGGCTTCTACTTCACCAGCGTGGCTCAGAGCGGCAATCTAGTCAGCCCGGCGGGCACGCAGATTCGCGAAGCCTTTGGCATTCCCGACGGCGGCACGCGCCCCAACACCCATAGCGGCCCGGCCCGGCCCTTCTTCGTCAACGAGTTTTTCAGCAGCCTGGTGTTGCCCGACCGTGGCCTGGCCCTGCGCCTGCCCTGGCGCCTGGAGCGTTGGCAAAAGTGGATGTTGTCCATCACCCTGCTGCTCACCGTGCTGGCGGCCTTATGCCTGGGGCTGAGCTGGTACAACAACCGCAGCGCGCAACAGTCCCTGGATCACCGCATGAGCCAGCTCAGCGAAAGCTTGGCCGAAAGCCAGGACCCGCGTGACTGGCTGATGCAGCTCGATGCGCTGCGCGGCGAGGCCCAGGCGCTGGACACGCATCAAACGCTCAGCCCACTCAGTTGGCGCTTCGGCCTCTACCATGGCGACAGCAGCCGTGCTGCGGCCAGGCAGGCCTTCTTCGGGCAATTCCAGCAGCAGCTGATCCAGCCCGTGGGCCATTGGCTGGAGGCCGAACTCAGCGCCCTCAACCTGCCGGATGCGGCCACCCTGGCACAGCAAAAAAGCCAGGGCAAGTTGGCCGCCGCACAAAACGCCGCCACGGCCGCCGCCAGCAATAACGCCGCGCAAGCCCTGGCCAAGGGCCAAGCGCCTAACCTCAGGGCCAGCGGCATGGCCGCCTTGCGCGGCGGTGCGGCCAGCCTGAAAGCGCCAGTCAGCAACGATGAAGACCCCATCGAGGAGAGCTACGCCTTGTTCAAGGTTTATTCGGCCTTGGCAGAACCGGCCCGCGCCGAACTGCCCTTGATGAGCAAGCGCCTGCCCGATCTATGGCAACGCGCGGTGGCCAGTCATTTAGGCAAGAAGAAGACCCTCAGCGCCAACGAGCAAACCGCCTTGCAGCGCTGCATTGCCTACTATCTGGCCGAACTGAAAGCCGCTGATGCACCGCGTTATCAAGCCCGTGATGCCGTGCTGGGCAAGGCCCGCGACACCCTCAAAAACCTGGTGACCGAGATGAGCCCCGTGCGGCGACTCTACAAAAGCATTCTTGCGCAGGCGCAGAGCTTCCCTGCCATCACCCTGGCCGGCGCCCTGGGCGAGCCCAGCGACCTGCTGCATGGCAATGCCCGAGTAAGCGGCAGCTTCACCAAGCAGGCCTGGGAAAAGTTCTTCAAAGCCGCCTTCGAAGAAGCCAGCAAAAAAGAGCTGATTAGCGACAACCTGTTGCAGCAAGACGAGTCGCGCGAGGAGAGCAAAACGCTTGCCGCAGCAGCAGCACCAACAGCATCAGCAGGCGAGCCCAGCGAGGCCGCCCATGCCGCCAGCCAAAAGGTATTTGACGAGCTCAAAGGCCTCTACATCGACGACTATGCCCAAGCCTGGCGCAGCTTCCTCGCACAGATCGAAGTGACGCCTTTTGCCAGCCCGGACGCAGCCGTGGTGGGGCTTGCTCGTCTGGGAGATTTGCGCTCATCGCCCTATGTGGCCCTGGTGCAGACCCTAGACGAGCAAACCTCCTGGGACGCGCCCACCAAGCCCATTTTTGAAGAGATTGCCGGCCACGCCCAAGGCCTCAAAGACAAGTTGCTGGGCAATGAGCCACAGAAACAGCGGGTGCAAAAAGGCGAGCAGGTGGTGGGCCGGGGCCGGCTGGAGAGCATGTTCATGCCCCTGGTCAGCCTGGTGCGCAGCCCTGACAAAGGCGGGCAAATCAACCAAAGCCTAGGCCGCTATCTGGAGCAGTTGCAAGCGGTGCGCAACCGCTTGGCCAAGATCCGCACTGGGAGCGCCCAGGGGGGGGCTGCCGTCACCCTGGTCAAGAACACGCTGGACGGCGTGGGCTCCGAAATCAACGACGCCTTCGTCTGGACCGACCAGTTGCTCAGCGGCATGGACTACAAGACCCAAGACGCTGTGCGCAATCTTTTCATGCAACCCATTTTGAGCAGCTGGGACGCGGTGCTCAACCCCGCCGCCGTGGAAATCAACAGCGCCTGGAACAACGCCGTGCTGGAACCCTGGACCCAGGCTTTTGCCGGACGCTACCCCTTTGTGGACAGCACGCAAGACGCCTCCATGCTCGAGTTAGCCAAATTTGTGCGCGACAAAGACGGCGTCGTCTGGAGCTTTATGCGCCAGAACTTTGACTTCCTCGTCATCAAGCAAGGCACACAGTTGGTGCCGCGCCAATGGGCCGGCCGTGGCCTGAATGTGCGGCCCGACTTTCTTGACACCATCAACCGCCTGGCCCGCGTCGGCGAGGCCATTGCGCTCAAAGGCGAGGTGGGCTTCAAGTTCTATCTGCAACCGGAACCTAACCCCAAGGTGGCGCAGACCGAGCTTGAGCTGGACGGCCAGGTTCTCAAGTATCAAAACGGCCCACAAGACTGGCGCCTGATGAGCTGGCCCGGCCCCAGCACCGCGCCGCAGCTGCGCGTTCAAGCCCTGGTCCAAGCGCCTGCGGCTGCGCCGGCCGAGGGCAATACAGCCTCCAATGGCACGGCTGCCACCGTGCAAATGGCGCAGTACCAGCGCGGCCCCTGGGCCCTGATGCGAGCCCTGGCTGCTGCCCAGATTGAGCGCTTGGACGGCGGCCGGGCACGCGTCAGTTGGCCCACCAGCGGCGGGCAAACTGTCAGCTATCTGATGCGCAACGAAGCCAGCTACGGCCCGCAAGACCTGGCCCTGATCTACGGCCTCAAACTGCCCGGGCAGATTTTGCAATTGCAAAGCCAGGCAGCGGCCGCTGCCCCAAGCACCGGCACCAGTCCCCTGCCCCCACCCGCAAAAGGCGCCGCCGTTCAAAAGACCGCCGCCGAACGCGAAACCCAATTGCAGTCGCGCCAAGCCCTGCTGCAAAGAGTCAACCAAGGCCTGGCTCAGCCCCAGGGCGGTGGTATCGCCAATGCCGAAGGCCGGCCCTCGCCATGAATAACGCCGCCTCCCGCCACTCCCAGCACCGCCTGCACATCATCGGCATGCCGCAGCTGGAGGCGCTGGACCTGATCCGCGTGCAAGGCAGCGAACGCCTCGGCGGCCTGTACCGCTACGAGCTGGCATGTGAAGCCCCCGCTGGTGTGGATGTGAGCGGCTCGCTACAGCCGCTCATCGGCTGCCGCGCCAATTTGCAAATGGGCCCGCGTTTGATTTGGGGGCAAATCAGCAGCGCCCGCTGGCACTACGCGCGCGGCGTGCCGCGCCTCCATCTGGTGCTGGAGCCTCGCCTGGCCCGCCTGGGCCTGATGCGAATGAACCAGGTTTTTCTGAACCAAAGCTCGGTGCAAACCGTGCAGGCCGTGTTGGAACAAAGCGGCCTGAGCGCGCAGTGGCAGGATTGGCGCGTCAGCGCCTCCTACCCTGTATTCGCGCAAAGAACTTGCTATGAGCAGAGCGCCTTGGACTTCGTGCTGTGGCTGCTGGCGTACGAGGGCATCGGGCTGCGCTTCGAGCATGCCCGCGAAGGCGAGCGACTTGTGTTCTTCGACGACCACGCCGGCCTGGACCGCAGCAGCCCCTATCTGCAAGGCCTGCGCGTGGCGCCGCGCGCCGGCTTGGTCAACGACTCCGAACCTGAAACCCTCACCCACGCCAGCCTCCAAAGCCGCGCAACCGCCCAAGCCGTCGATCTGACGGAATACGACGCCCAACAAGCCCAACTCAACCTCTCCGTCACGCAGGGCGAGGCCCAAGACGGGGAGCAGGCTTTTCACAGCCATGGGGAGCATTACAAGACCGTGGTCGACGGCGATCAAATCGCCCAGGTCCGCCTGCAAGAACGCCTGTGCCGCCAGCAAACCCTGCTAGGCCAGGGCCCGCTGATGGAGCTGCAAGCCGGCCGGGTCATCAAGGTGGATGGCGATGACGTAGCAGGTTACTGGGTCGTCACTGAGTTGCACCTCGACACCCACCGCGACGGCAGCCTGCACACCCGCTTTGAAGCCGCCCGGGCCGACAACCCCCAGCAAATGTGGCGGCCCGAACGAGTCACCCCTCGCCCCAAGATCCACGGCTTGGTGCCCGCCAAAATTCACCGGGGCCAGCCGATCGCCCAGCTCGACGAAGTAGGCCGTTACCACGTCGGCTACCCCTGGCAGGATCAACCCGAGTCCAAGGCGCTGCGCATGGTTCAGCCCTATGCCGGACCCAGCTACGGCAGCCACTTCCCGCTCAAAGACAATGCCGAGGTCTGGCTGGGCCATGTGCAAGGCGACCCCGACCGGCCCATTGTTCTAGGCGTGAGTCACTCCGGCCAACAAGCCGATGTAGTCACCGCCAAAGACAATAGCCGCAACGTCTTGCGCAGCCAGGCCGGCAACAAGCTGCGCCTGGAAGACCGCCAAGGTGAAGAACACATCAAGCTGTACACGCCGCATGGCCATAGCCAGCTCAACCTGGGCCATATGGTCACCCATGGCAAAAAGCAACGCGGCCAAGGGCTAGAGCTGCGCAGCGCGCTGCACGGCGCCATCCGCTCGGCGAATCAGTTACTCATCACCACCGGCACGGCCAGCCCACGCGCCACCGGCGAGGCCCAGCGCAGTGCCAGCAGCAGCGAGGTGCGCGCCACGCTGCAAAACCTGCACAGCTTCATCGGCAACCGCAGCCTCGCCGCCCACCAGGTCGGCGCTTTTACGCTGGCCAGCCTGCCCACCGCCACCGGGGTCAAGAACGCCCTCGACACCACCGTCAAAGACGCGCTGGGTCCCAGCAAAGCCCATCAAATCCACTGGGCCGCAGCCGGTCAAGTGCTGGGTGCCCCCACCCTCCACGCAGCCGCGAGCCAAGACCTGGGCGCCTGGAGCCTTGCCGGCCAAGACTGGCTGGCCGGCAGCCAAATCCAGCTTGCCACCCAAGGCGCCAGCCGCGTCCACATCGAACAAGGCGGACGCAAAGCCTTTGTGAGCGAAGGCAATGCGGAGACCACCATCTCCAAAGGCCGGCTGCACATTCTGGTGGAAGGAAACATCACCCTCCAAAGCCAAGGCGGCGCCATCAGCCTGAAGGCCGGCGGCAGCAGCATCCAGCTCACGGCCCATGGGCATGCCGGGCTCAAATCTTCAGGCGCCAGTGTCATGCAAACCAGCTTGCATGAGGTCAAGGCGGGGGCGGTGATGGTGCAAGGGGGGAGTAAGGCGCAGTTGCCGGGGGAATTGAGTTCGACCGCCATGACCCCCGCCAAGAACTGGCTGGCGCTCAAACGCCTTGACGATGAACTGCAGCCCGTCACGCCTTGCAAAGTCTCGGCCCTCTTCGCGGGCGGTGAACGCAGGGAGGGCTCGCTCGACAAGAACGGCAGCATCCGCTTTGAAGACGTCCCTGCAGGCCTGGCCCAGATTGTCTATACCGACCCGGAGTCCCCCAAGCTGCCCCGTGAGTATGCGGTAGCGAAATTGCCATCCGGCCTCGCCCAACTCCTGGGGGGCCGAGGATGAGTGATTTCTGGAAAACCGCCAACGACTATTGCGAGTCACTCTATGCCGATCTGAGCACCGAGCTGGTCAGCGGTTACGACGCTGGGGTTGCCAAACTCAAAGACATCGCCGGTGGCGCTGAAAACGCCGGGCTCTGGGTCTGGCACGCCTTGCAAGGTGACTGGAATGATGAGCGGACGGTGGGCCAGATTGCCGCCGATGCCGTGCTGGGCATGGTGCCCTTTGTGGGCCAGCTGCTGTGCCTCAGAGACTTGATCGCCAACGCCAAGAAGATTCTGGAAGACGCCCGCAACAGCTTGGCCTGGGTTGCCTTGGTGCTGACGCTGATCGCCTTATTCCCGGTGCTGGGCGCGCCGGCCAAGGGGGCGGCCCGTATCATCTTTTTATACATCCGCAAGTTCGACGGCAAGGTGGCGCCAGCCGTTGAGGCGGCGATGCAGCCGGTGCTGATGTTTCTGCGTGACCCCAAGGTTCAACGCATCCTGGGTACGGCGCAGATTGACAAGGTGCTCAAGACCATCGCCACAGAGCTGCGCAGCCTCAAAGGCCAGCTCACCGCTGCCCGGGTGCTGGCCCAGCTAGACGAGTTGATCAGCGCCTTCAAAGCCATGGTGGCCAAGCTCAAAGTCGTGCTGCCTCAAAGCCAGAGCGCATGGTTGCTGCAGGCGCTGAGCGAGTTGGAGCGGGTACGCCTGCTCGCAGAAAAGCCCATCCAAGAAGCCATCAGCCCGGTTCAAAAAATTCTGGACGAAGTGGCAGCCCGGCTGGAGCTGGAAGCCGCCAAACCGCAAGCCGCCCTGCATGCGCCCAGCAATGCCAAGACGGTGCACAGCGTGCCCGAAAGCCTGCACGGCATCGACCCGCGCAACCTCTCCATCGGCAAGAAGGGCTTGTTCGGCGAGATCATCAGCGACCACTTCATGGAGACGGCTGGCCATAAATCCCTCATGGACGAAGGCCGCCGGGTACGCGATCTGCAAAGCGTGCCGCGAGGGCGCGGTATCGACGGCGTCTACCAAAACGCCACGCCACCCCCGCCCTACATCGTCACCGAGACAAAATACCGCACGGAAGCAGGGCTGTACATTGACTCGGATGGCACGGCTTCGACTCAGCTACTCAGCACGACCAAGGGGAGCAAGGGGCGGCCGGGGGCGAAGCAGATGACGGATGAGTGGATCAGACCGAGATTGGCGGATGAGTTTAGTAGAGCCCTTTCTGACAAGATCAAGGCAGAAAAATATGAACGGTGGCTGATGATTGTTGGGCCGTCAGGAAAAGTAGAGCAAATTACAAAACTAGATGGCGCAGCAAACGCCATTGGTGCCATCAAACCTTGAGGCAGGCATGAGCAAGTTTGAAGAAAGCAAACGAGATTGGTTTTTAACGGAGGCTGGGTACTTAGAAAACCTTGAGTACTTTCCTCGTGCTATGGCCGACCCCAAACTCAATGACCCCATCAACGACTTGAATGAGGAAAGATTTCACCGGAGCGGTTTGAGCTGGGACAAGTGCTACAACTCCGTCGAATACTTGATCCTCCTCTACTCCGCCGGCGAACCCGTCGAATCCCTGCGCGCCCCCGCCGATCAAGTCTTTGCCCAGTTCCATCGCCACAAAGAGATGTTCCCCGAATGGCAAATGCTTTACTGGGAACCCGACGCCTACCAATACACCTTGTGGCTGCTGGGATTGGCCGTCTTATTCAACAAGCCGCAAGAGGTGGTTCACATTCGCAGCTGGGTGGCGCAATGGACGGAAGAACGTGACCAAGACGATCCGCTGCTGTCCCTGCTGTTTGCACGTTATGGTGCCCCCGTCGGCCCCAGCCTGGACGGCCTGATGTTCGAGAAGCCCTACCAGCACCTCTTCGATGCCTTCACCGCGCCCGACAAGGCTCAGGCGCAAAAGTCGCTCACCGCCTACCTCAAAACCTGGTATCGCGGCATGAAGGACTGCTACTGGCATGACCGCCATAAAAACACCCGCCATGCCGTGCACTTTGGCTACTGGAGTTTTGAAGCCGGCATGGCCACCTTGCTGCTGGACCTGGACGATAGCGATTACCGCGAGATGCAGTTCTACCCCAAGGACTTGGTGGACTATGCCCGCATCCATGGCGCAGGCCTGCCGGTGGAACGCAAGCCCATCCTCGTCAAAACCGGCCAGCCCGCCCCACACAGCGGCCTCTACGCCGCCTTCGACGGGCTGGCGCCCGAGGTCAAGCGGGAGCGCGGCGAGTTGCTCCCCATGGCCGAAGACCTGATGGACCCCAAGCGGCCGCTGCGTGCCTTCACCTGGATCCTGCGCCAGCGCAGCGATGGTGGGTCGGTGGTGGCGTGAAGCCTGAGCGACGCAAGCGCATTGCCATCAAAAAATACCCTCAACTCAAGAACATCGTTTTGCCAAGGACCCAACCATGACCCCACAACTCCAACGCCCCACCGCCGCCTTTGTCGGCGCTTGCGTCTACATCACAGGCCAGTTCGTCCGAACGGGCCTCCGTTCGGAAATTCAACAAGAGCAAACGCAACGCCGAGCTGGTTTTGCCAAATGCAACAGGTTTGGCGCGGATTTCGCCGTTTCTCCTGGGAAGGAAAACGCAACAGCGATCCCGAAGTACCTGGTTTCGAACTTTCAAGGGTGCGCGTAGCCTCCCTTCATTTGCCAAATCGCGCCCTTCAGTCAGCGACAGCAGAAACCGGAACTTGAGCCAGAGGCAGGTGCATCTCAAACCCAGTGCAGCCATTGTCTGAGCGGACACAGATTTCACCGCCATGGGCCTCGACGATGGATTTGACGATGGCAAGCCCGAGCCCTGCGCCGTCGCCGTTGCGTTGCCTGGACGGGTCGACGCGGTAGAAACGATCAAAGAGATGCGGCAGATGTTCGGCGGCGATGGTGCCCCCGGGGTTTGACACCGTGATGATCGCCGCCGAGTGCTTCTGGCACAGCGACACGGTCACCGTCTGGCCACTGGCGGTATGACGGATGGCGTTGGACAACAGGTTGCTCAAAGCGCGCCGGAGCATCAATCGGTCACCGCGCACCGGTCGCATCTGGCCTGTGTATTTCAGTTGAACATGGCGCTCGTCGGCCCACGGTTCGAAATACTCAAACAAGGCGGCCAACTCTGACACCATGTCTACATCAACCCAATCGGGCTTGACCAGTTGGTTGTCGGTCTGTGCCAGATACAGCATGTCGCTGATCATCTTGGCCATGCGTTCGTACTCCTCCAAATTCGAGTAAAGCACTTCACGGTAGGCGTCCGCATCGCGGGCTTGGGACAGCAGGACCTGGGTTTGTGTTGTCAGATTGGTGATGGGGGTGCGCAATTCATGGGCGATATCGGCGGAGAAGTTGCTCAGTCGCTTGAAGTCTTGCTCGACGTGCGCCAGCATCGCGTTGAAAGAACCCGCCAAACCCGCCAACTCAATGGGGACTTTTTGGGGGTCCAACCGCAGGTCGAGCTGATTGGCTGAGATACCACGAATGCGGTCGCTCATCTCACGCAATGGTGCATGCCCACGGTAAACCGCCAGCCAAATTGCCCCAATGGCGAACAGCCCTGCCCCAGCCATGGCCATCCAGACCGTGCGCCGAAAGCTCACCAAAAAATGCTCATGAAAACCCGTGCCCGTGGCCACGACGAGGGTGTATTGCGGCGAGGATGCGGGCGTGCCGGGCACGCGCAACACGGCGCCTCGGTAAGACTGACCTTGTTCTTGCCAGGCCTGCAAATTTCCGGCATCTACACGGGGCATGGCAGGTTGTGTTTGTGCCAGGGCCGCCATCTCGGGGCCGGGTGTGGCAAACAGGGTGCGCCCTATGCTATCGGCCACGTGGTAGTACATGCCGTGGTGGCCGCTGACGGCACCCGCCAGTCGGTGGGCAATGTCTTGGTTGGGCGCCGCACTGGCCACAACTGCCGCGCCCACTACATCCGGCAGGCCGGACAGCACCTGCTCGACAGCATGCGCAACCACTTCAAGCTCTTCAACATCTTGCTGGATAAAGTGCTGCTCGATCGAGTGCTGGATGAGCCATCCCAAGCCCCAGAACATCAGCACGATGGCCAGGCCGATGGAAACCGTCAGGCGCAAGGCCAGGGAGCGGGGCCGGCGCCGCGCCAGGTCAAACACCATCTGGCGCCTCCAGGCGGTAGCCCATGCCGCGCACGGTGGTGATCAGTTTGGGCTCGAACGCGTCGTCGATCTTGGCGCGCAGACGGCGGATGGCCACGTCGATGACATTGGTGTCGCTGTCAAAGTTCATGTCCCAAACCTGGGATGCAATCAGCGAGCGCGGCAAGACTTCACCTTGGCGGCGCACCAACAACTCCAGCAAGGCAAACTCTTTTCCCGTGAGGTTGATGCGCACCGCGCCGCGCATCGCCCGGCGTTTGCTCAGGTCAAGCACGAGGTCGGCCACCTGCAGCCGATCGGACTGCACGGGCGTGCTTCCCCGGCGCAGCAGCGTGCGCACGCGTGCCAGCAGTTCGGCAAAGGCAAAGGGTTTGACCAGATAGTCGTCGGCCCCCAATTCCAGGCCTTTCACGCGGTCTTCAACGCTGTCTCGGGCAGTGAGGAACAACACGGGCGTCTGTTTTCCCGCTTCGCGAAGGGATTGCAGGATGCGCCAGCCGTCCACATCGGGCAGCATCACATCCAGCACGATCAGGTCATAGGGCTCGGTCATGGCCAGGTGATGTCCGTCCAGCCCCGTGCGTGCCAGGTCGACCACAAACGCGGCTTCCATCAGCCCTTGCCTGAGGTAGTCAGCGGTCTTGCTTTCATCCTCAACAACGAGCAATTTCACCAGGGAACTCCCACACACAACAGATAGACGACATGCAAATCACCGAAGCGGACATCGCACTGTAGCCAACGGCGGCTGTCTGACAGATGAGGTGCGCATTACAACATTGTCATGTTTGGGTCACCCGATTGTTGGGTGCGCTTGTGCATGATCGTGGCATTCCAAAATGGGATCAGTGAAAGAACGGCGGAAGAACGCGACATGGTGAGCAAGCGTAGACAGGCCCGAGCCGGATGGGTGACCGGCATTTTTCTCGGCCTGATGGCCGGGCCGCCGGTATTGGCGCAGACCCTCGCCCACGCGCTGGATGCCGCATGGGCTCGCTCGCCGCAGGCGGCTGCCTTGACTGCCCGACAAGCCGAGACACAGGCCGGTCTGGAGCTGGCCCGCGGCTTGACGCCCGGGCCTGCGTCCGTTTCCCTCAACCACTTGAACGACCGGCTCACCCAGAACATTGGCCGTCGGGAATGGGAGTTCGAGGTCGCCACGCCGCTTTGGTTGCCGGGACAAAGGCCCGCTCGCGAGTCCCTGGCAGAAAAGGTTTCAGTCGAATTGGAGGCCAGAACTGCGAGCCTGAAGTTGCAGTTGGCCGCCGACGTACGTGAAGCTTGGTGGCGGGTAGCCGCAGCACGCGACACCGCTGACTTGGCCCACCAGCGTTTGGACACCGCGCAGGCGCTGGAAAGCAGCATCCTGCGCCGATTCAAGGCCGGCGACCTCGCCCGCATGGACGCCAATCTGATCCAGACCGAGCGGCTGGCCGCCCAGGCCGAGGTGCTGGATGCCGATAGCGGCCTGCAGCAGGCGACGCAAGCCTATCGAGTTTTGACGGGCGCAGATGCACCGGCCTTGCTCCCGGCAGAACTGGCACAAACGCAAGGCGCGGTGGCCAATCATCCCCAAGTTCGAGCCTTGCAGGCCACCACAGCGGTGGCGCAAAGCCGACTGGCCGTGGTGGACGCCAGCCACCGCGATGCCCCCGAGCTGGCCGTGCGATGGACCCAACAACGCAGCGGCGACATGACGTCATCTGACCAGGCCGTGGGGGTGAAGCTGACGATTCCGCTGTCCTTTGGCGCTCGGATGCGTCAAGACAGCGCCGCAGCCCGGGCCGATCTTGTGCAGGCAGAGACCGAGTTGACCCTGGCTCAAACCCGCACGCAGCAAGAGCTGCTCAGGGCCCAAAGCGAGTTGGATATTGCCCAGCGCCAATGGGCTCTGGCGCAAGAGCGTCAGGCCTTGACCACCGACAACCTGACGCTGGCACAGCGATCCTTCGCCTTGGGTGAATCCGATCTGCCCAGCTTGTTGCGCGCCCGTGCCGCATCGCATGAAGCCTTGGCCTGGTTCAAACACCAAGAGACGGCTCGCGCGCTGGCGCAGTCTCGACTTCTTCAAGCCCAAGGGATGTTGCCTTGAAAAAAATCTTGATCGCCGGTGTGCTCGCAGGGGGCGTGCTTGCCACATCGTTGACATGGGCTCATGGCGGCGAGGACCATGGTGAACATGTGACCGCACCCGCCCAACGGGGACTGGCGCCACGCGCTACCGCGCAGACCGATGACTTCGAGTTGGTGCTGGTGTTAACAGGTACTCAGGCTACCGCCGAAGCCGGGAGTGCCCCCCCTCACCCTAACCCCGACCCTAGCCCTGACCCTAACTCACCACCCGTGCTGACCCTGTACCTGGATCGCTTTGCCACCAACGCGCCTGTTGACGGTGCCACGGTGGAGGTGGAAAGCGGTGCCTTCAAGGCCGTGGCCAAGCCGGTGGCGCCGGGTGTGTACGCCGTTGCCGGGCAACCCTTTGCCAAGCCGGGGCGCTATCCGCTGACCGTTTCTGTGCAGACCAGCGACGCCGCAGACCTGCTCGACGCCACGCTGCAGTACGAAGCGCCCCCGTCAGCGGTAGCTGTACCGGCCACTGCCCTGCCCTGGCGCAAATTTGCGGGCTGGGCAATTGGCTCGGCCCTGATGCTGATTTTCAGCGCAGGGGTGTGGCGCCATCGCCCAGCCCGTGCCTGATCGTTTGAAGAATGAGCTCATGAAAACGTCTCTCACTTACGCCGTACTGGTCAGCTTGGCCACCGCAGTAGCCACAACCGCAACATGGGCACACGGCGATGAAAGCCACGGCGATGCCAAGCCAAAGACGCAAACCATGGCGCAGCCCGCGGCAGCTACGGTGCCCTCCACCGATATCAGTGCTCCGCAACGCCAGCCCGACGGCAGCCTGTGGGTGCCCAAGGCCGTACAGCATCGGCTCGGCATTCAAACGCTGCTGGCGCAGACTCAAAGCCATGCGCTGGCCGTTGAATTGAATGGCCGCGTGCTGCCAGATCCAAATGCGGGCGGGCGTGTGCAGGCTTCGCAGGGCGGCCGTATCGAGGCCGGTCCTCAGGGCTTGCCGATGCTGGGGCAAACCGTACGCAAGGGGCAGGTACTGGCCTATTTGCGTCCCGCCACAAGCAGTTTGGACCGGGGCAATCAACAATCGGCGCTGGCTGAACTGGAGGCACAAGATGCAGTGGCCGAGCGCAAGCTCGCTCGCTATGAGCAGTTGGAGGGCGTGGTGCCGCAAAAGGACATTGAGGCGGCCCGGTACGAGCGGGATGCCCTCAAAAAGCGCCGCGCCGCCATCAGTGCCAGCGTGAATGCGCCGGAGGCGCTGGTGTCTCCGGTCAGCGGCATGGTGGCGGCCTCCGGTGTGGTCATCGGCCAGGTGGTTGATGCCAAAGACGTGCTCTTTGAGGTGGTCAACCCCAAGCAATTGGTGGTCGAGGCCCTGGCCTATGACGCGGCGCTCACCCAGGGTCTGGGCCAGGCCAGCGCCGCCCTGCCCGGTGGGGCGATGGCCTTGCAGTTCATTGGCGGTGGACGGCAACTGCGCGACCAGGCCATCCCCTTGCTGTTTCGCGTGACCCGTACCGATGTGCCGGTGGCCATCGGGCAAACGCTCAAGGTCACGGCCCAAACATCGCAAACCGCGCAAGGCGTCGCCGTGCCCCAAGCGGCACTGAGCCGCAACGCGGCGGGCGACGCCGTGGTCTGGCTGCACACGGGGCCTGAGCGCTTTGCCGCCAAGGTCGTACGCACCCAGCCGCTGGACGCACGCACGGTGGTCGTGACATCAGGCTTGAGCGAGCACGATCGCGTCGTGACCCAGGGCGCCAGCTTGCTGGCCCAGGTGCGTTGAACTTAGTGCGTTGAGCCAAGTGCGTTAATCCACCAAGCAACAAAAATACAAGAGACTGCCGTGTTTGATTTCTTGATTCATCACAGCCTCAAGCAGCGCTTGATCGTGCTGATCGTCTCCCTGCTTCTGGTGCTCTACGGCGTGCTGACCGTGCGCCAGATGCCGGTGGATGTTTTCCCCGACCTCAACAAGCCCACCGTCACCCTGTTGACCGAAGCCGGCGGCATGGCCCCCGAAGAGGTGGAGCAATTGGTGACCTTGCCCGTTGAGTCCAGCATGAACGGCATGCCGGGCGTAACGCGGGTGCGCTCGGTCTCCGGCGTTGGATTGTCGGTGGTCAACGTCGAGTTTGACTGGGGCTCTGACATCTACCGCAATCGTCAGCAGGTCAGTGAGCGGCTAAACCTGGTGCGTGACCAGTTGCCTCCCGGTGCTGTGCCGCAGTTGGGCCCAATCTCCTCCATCATGGGTGAGATCCTGCTGATCGCCCTGCCTGCCGATCCGGAAAAAGTGAGCCCGATGCAGGTGCGCGAGTATGCCGACTGGGTGATGCGGCCCCGCTTGCTGACCATCCCGGGTGTGGCCCAGGTGATACCGATGGGCGGTGAGGTTAGGCAATACCGGGTCGAGCTCAAACCGGAGCAACTGATGGCCTTGGGGGTGGAGCGAGAAAAGCTCGCCGCGGCCTTGCAGGACTTTGGCGCAAATACCAGCGGTGGCTTTCTGGAGGCCCACGGGCGCGAGTATTTGATTCGCCAGATCGGGCGCACCAGCCGCATCGAAGACCTGCAAAACCTCGTGGTCACGGTGCGCAACGGCCAAACCATTTTGCTCAAGCAATTGGCGGACGTGAAGATCGCTGCGGCCACCAAGCGCGGGGATGCCAGCTACAAGGGCAAGCCCGCCGTCATCTTGTCGGTACAAAAGCAGCCCGGCGCCGACAGCGTGACCGTCACCCGTGAGGTCGAAAAAGTCATGGGCGACTTGGCCGAAGCCCGTCCGCAGGGGTTGGCAGCGCCGCAGTTCTTGTTCAAGCAAGCAGACTTCATTGAGCACTCGGTGAGCAACGTTGAAGAGGCGTTGCGCGACGGCGCCATTCTGGTGGCTGTCGTGCTTTTCATGTTCTTGCTCAATGTGCGCACCACCGTCATCTCGCTGATGGCCATCCCCCTGTCGCTGCTGGTGACCGCGCAGGTGTTTCATGCCATGGGCCTGTCGATCAACACCATGACCTTGGGCGGCCTGGCCATTGCCATTGGCGAGTTGGTGGATGACGCAGTGGTGGGTGTCGAGAACGTGCTGCGCCGCTTGCGACTCAACCAGGGCCTGCCCTCGCCGCGCCCAGTGATCGAGGTTATCGCACACGCCACCTTGGAGGTGCGCTCGGCCATTGTGTACGCCACGTTAATCATCGTGCTGGTGTTCGCCCCCCTGTTCGTGTTGCCGGGCATCGAGGGTCGGCTGTTCACCCCCTTGGGTTGGGCTTACATCGTGTCCATTCTGGCCAGCATGCTGGTGTCGATCACGCTCACGCCGGTGATGGCGTACTACCTGCTGCCCAAACTCAAGCTGCAGGAGCATGGCGACAGCCCGCTGGTGCGCTGGCTCAAGCGCGGCGACACGCGCTTGTTGAATTGGTCCTTCCAGCACAGCCGCGTGTTGCTGCTGATAGCCGGCGCAGCGGTCACCGTGGCGGCTACCTCCCTGGCCTGGATGCCGCGCGCCTTCTTGCCACCCTTCAACGAGGGCACGCTCACGGTCAGTCTGCTGCTCAACCCCGGCACCTCTCTGGCAGAGTCCAATCGCATCGGCACCCTGGCCGAGCAAATCGTGGCCAGCGTGTCCGAAGTGACGCAGGTGGGCCGCCGCACCGGCCGTGCTGAGCTAGATGAACATGCCGAAGGCGTGCACTCCTCCGAGATGGACGTCGACCTCAAACCCTCGGCCCGCTCGCGGGAAGAAATCATTGCCGACTTGCGCCGCCGCTTGGCGGTGCTGCCCGCCGCGAGCAATGTGGGGCAGCCCATCTCGCACCGCCTGGACCACCTCTTGTCCGGTGTGCGCGCCCAGATTGCACTGAAGATTTACGGTGACGATCTGGACACCTTGCGAAGCTTGGCGGGCGACTTGCAATCGCGCCTTGGCCACATCCCCGGCGTGACCGACCTGCAGGTCGAAAAGCAGGTGCTGATCCCCCAAATCAAGATTCGCATCGACTATGACCAGGCCGCCCGCCTGGGTGTGGCGCCAGGCCATTTGCTGCGCTCGTTGCAGGAAATGATCGAGGGCGAGCGCATCACCCAAATCGTGGACGGCAACCGGCGCTTTGACCTGCTGGTGCGCCTGCCCGACAAGCAGCGTGGCGCCACCGATCTGGCCCAGCTGCTGGTTGAAACGCCCACGGGTCGGGTGCCGCTGTCCCAACTGGCGCAAATCGAGGAGGCCGATGGCCCCAACCAGATCAACCGTGAAAACGCCCGCCGGCGCATCATCATCTCGGCCAACACCGATGGCACCGACATGGCCTGGGTGGTGAAAGCCATCCGCAACGAAATTGCGGCCACGCCTTTGCCCGAGGGCTACTTCACCGCGCTAGAGGGGCAATTCCAGGCCCAGGAACAGGCGGCTCGGCTCATGGCGCTGCTGGCCAGCATCTCTCTGGTGTTGATTTTCATGGTGCTGTACAGCCGCTACCGCTCTGCGGTGCTAGCCGCCATCATCATGGGCAACATTCCGCTGGCCCTGGTCGGCAGTGTCCTGGCCTTGTGGATATCGGGCCAGGCCCTCTCGGTTGCCGCATGGGTGGGCTTCATCACCCTGACGGGCATAGCCACCCGCAACGGCATCCTCAAGATCAGCCACTACATCAACCTGTGTGCGCTGGAGGGCGAGCAATTCGGCCAGCCCATGATCGTGCGCGGCTCGCTTGAACGCCTCACGCCCGTGCTGATGACGGCCCTGGTGGCCGCGTTTGCCCTGGTGCCGCTCCTGATGTCGGCCAACGCGCCGGGCAAAGAGGTGCTGCACCCCGTGGCCGTGGTGATCTTTGGCGGCCTGATCAGCTCGACCGTGTTGGACACGGTGCTCACCCCCTTGATGTTTGGGCTCTGGGGGCGCAAGCCGCTGGCGCGTCTGTTGTGCGCCCACGCGGGCGAGAGCTTCTGACCGCATTGAAGCCAACGCAATTCTTGAAATTCAAAAAGGAATTCACCATGAAAACCATCAAAACCCTGGCCCTGGCTGCAGGCTTGATCTTGGGCTTGACGCCTTTGTCCCACGCGCATGACGACGCTTACCTGGACACGCAGACAGCACCGCATGGCGGCCAGTTGCGCATGGCGGCGGGTAGCCACTATGAACTGGTGGTGGTCAAAGACAGCACGGGCGCCAAGGACAAGCCCCTCGTGATCTATGTGACTGACCACGCCGGCACCAAAATTCCGACCGCGGGCGCATCCGGCTCGATCACCCTGCTGTCAGGCAAGACCAAAGTCAGCGCCGCGCTGACACCCGATGGCGACAACAAGCTAACGGGCCACGCGGTTTATGCCTCTACCCCCGATTTGAAGGCCGTGGTGAAGGTGAAACTGGCCGGGCAAGACGAGCAGCAGGCGCGCTTCACGCCATTGGCAACTCAGGCGACGAGCCATGAGGATCACAAGCATTGAGATGCCCCGCTCAGCGCCCTCGCGGGTCGCTTTTGATCCGTTAGCACCAACAAATTCAACGCTCATTGCGCGACGTCGGTGTGGTGGGCGAACTGCGTGGCCAAAAACCCCTCCCCTCGTTCCAACACAAAGTAACGAAACGCCTCAGCGGCGGGTGACAGCATCTTGGACAGGGTGTTGACCACATGCCAGGCGCGCAGCACCGGCGCGCCTTGCACGTCCAGCACGGCGATCAGGCGGTTGTCCAGTTCCAGGCCCAGGGTGTGCAGGGACAGAAAGCTCAGGCCCATGCCGGCCATCACGGCTTGCTTGATGGTTTCGTTGCTGGACATCTCCATGGTCACGCGGGGCGCGACATGGGCGTCGGCAAAAAACTTCTCCAGCGCATTGCGGGTGCCTGAGCCGGGCTCGCGCATGATGAAGCCCTGGTCGCGCAGCTCCTCGGCAGAGATGGTTTCGGCCCGTGCCAGCGGGTGATCGACGGCAGCCACAAACACATGGGGGTGGGCGGCAAAGGGCTCGGCCCGTGTGGCTAACTCCTTAGGTGGGCGGCCCATGATGGCGATGTCTACCTCGCCGCCATGCAGCATCTTGACCAGCTGCTCGCGGTTGCCCACGGCCAGGCGTATGTCCACGCCCTCATGCTCGCGGCGGAACTCGGCCAGCAGGCGGGGCAAAAAATACTCGGCCGTGCTGACCATGCCGATGATGAGCTGGCCGGCTTCGAGCTTTTGCAGGCGGGCACTGGCGTCCTCGGCGTCCTTCAGCGTGGCGAGGATTTTGCGGGCGTAGACCAGCATGTATTCACCCACCGTGGTCAGTGTGACCTGGCGGCCACTGCGGTCAAACAAGGGCATGCCCACATGGCCCTCCAGCTCGCGGATCTGCATGGTCACCGCCGGCGGCGTGAGGTGCAGGCTTTGCGCGGCCTTGGCAAAACTGAGCTGGCGCGCCACTTCGCTGAACACGCGCAGCTGGCGGAAAGTGGCGTTCTTCATTCAGCAATTCCTTAAGCGAAATTCAAATATTGATGAATTTACTTTATTTGCGCTGATTTTTACATTGGGTCCATCGCCACCCCCGCCCACCCAGGAGCCATTGATGAGCGCAGACACCACGACCCACATCACTGACGCCAAAAAGCGCTACAGCGCCGGCGTTTTGAAGTACCGCCAGATGGGCTATTGGATGCCCGACTATGTGCCCAAGGACACCGACACCCTGTGCCTGTTCCGCATCACCCCGCAAGAGGGTGTGGACCCCGAGGAGGCCGCCGCCGCCGTGGCCGGCGAGTCCAGCACCGCCACCTGGACGGTGGTGTGGACCGACCGCCTGACCGCCTGCGACAGCTACCGTGCCAAGGCCTACAAAGTGGTGCCCGTGCCCAATAACCCGGGCCAGTATTTCGCCTATGTGGCTTATGACCTGATCCTGTTCGAAGAGGGCTCCATCGCCAACATGACGGCCAGCCTGATCGGCAATGTGTTCAGCTTCAAGCCGCTGAAGGCCGCCCGGCTGGAGGACATTCGCATCCCTGTGGCCTACGTCAAAACCTTCAAGGGCCCACCCACCGGCCTGGTTGTGGAGCGCGAGCGCCTGGACAAATTTGGCCGCCCCCTCCTGGGCGCCACCACCAAGCCCAAGCTGGGCCTGAGTGGCCGCAACTATGGCCGCGTGGTGTATGAAGGGCTGAAGGGCGGCCTGGACTTCATGAAGGACGACGAGAACATCAACAGCCAGCCCTTTATGCACTGGCGCGACCGCTTTCTGTTTGTGATGGACGCCGTCAACAAGGCCAGCGCCGAGACCGGTGAGGTCAAGGGCAGCTACCTCAACATCACCGGCGCCACCATGGAGGATATGTATGAGCGCGCCGAGTTCGCCAAAGACCTGGGCTCGGTGATCGTGATGGTGGACCTGGTGATTGGCTGGACGGCCATCCAGAGCATGGCCAACTGGTGCCGCAAGAACGACATGCTGATGCATATGCACCGTGCCGGCCACGGCACCTACACACGGCAGAAGAACCATGGCGTGAGCTTCCGCGTCATCGCCAAATGGCTGCGCCTGGCCGGTTGCGACCATCTGCACACCGGCACGGCAGTCGGCAAGCTGGAAGGCGACCCCATGACCGTGCAAGGCTATTACAACGTCTGCCGCGACAGCTATACCAAGACCGATCTGCCGCGCGGCCTCTACTTTGACCAGGACTGGGCCGATTTGAAAAAGGTCATGCCCGTGGCCTCGGGCGGCATCCATGCCGGCCAGATGCACCAACTGCTGGACCTGTTTGGTGACGACGTGATCATGCAATTTGGCGGCGGCACCATCGGCCACCCCATGGGCATACAGGCCGGTGCCGTGGCCAACCGCGTGGCGCTGGAAACCATGGTCAAGGCCCGCAACGAGGGCCGCAACATTCTGGCCGAAGGCCCGTCCATCCTGCGCGATGCGGCCCGCCATTGCAGCCCGCTGAAAGCAGCGCTGGATACCTGGGGCGAGATCTCGTTCAACTACGAGAGCACCGACACCAGCGACTACGCCGTCACCCCCAATCTTGCCTAAGGAATTCCACCATGATGACCAACCCCATCGGCCACATCACCCAAGGCCAGTTCAGTTTTCTGCCGCCGCTGACAGACGCAGAAATCGCCATGCAGATCAACTACGGCCTGGCCAAGGGCTATGCCTGGAGCATCGAGTACACCGATGACCCCCACCCCCGCAACACCTACTGGAGCATGTATGGCAACCCCATGTTCGACCTGCATGACGCCGCCGCCGTGATGCTGGAGCTGAACGCCTGCCGCAAGGCCGTGCCCCACCAGTACATACGCCTGATGGCTTTTGATTCCACCCGGGGCATCGAAACCATCGCCATGAGCTTCATCGTCAACCGCCCGGACCGCGAGCCCGGCTTCATGCTGGAGCGCCAAGAGGTGAACGGCCGCAGCCTGCGCTACACCACCCGCGGCTATGGCGCCAACCAGCCCGAGGGCGAGCGCTACGGCACGGGTGGCAAGACCTGACCCTCTTGAATTTCCGTAACCCGTAACCCGTAGGTTGGAGTGAGCACCGCGAACTCCAACAACGACCTTCGCCACGGTGCAATGTTGGAGTTCGCTCACGCTCACTCCAACCTACGCCGAACTCCAAACAAAAGAGCACCCCATGTCCACCCCGCTCTACGCCATCCCCGGTAGCACGCCGGCCCAGCCCGAGACAGCGGCCACGCCCGAGGCCGCTGCCCTCAGCCAGGCCCGCTCGGTGGCCGCCGTGCTGGCCGACACACAGATTGAGAACGTGTTGCAGGAGTTGGACGAAGAGTTGGTGGGGCTGGCCAGCGTGAAGGCGCGCATACGCGATATTGCGGCGCTCTTGGTCATCGACAAGCTGCGCCTCAACTTCGGCCTGGCCGCCCAGGCGCCGGGCCTGCATATGTGCTTCACCGGCAACCCCGGCACCGGCAAGACCACGGTCGCCCAGCGCATGGCCACCATCCTGCATCGCCTGGGTTATGTGCGCAAAGGCCATCTGGTCTCGGTGACGCGTGACGACCTGGTGGGCCAGTACATCGGCCACACAGCGCCCAAGACCCGCGAGGTCATTAAAAAGGCCATGGGCGGCGTGCTCTTCATCGACGAGGCCTACTACCTCTACCGCCCCGAGAACGAGCGCGACTACGGCCAGGAGGCCATCGAGATCTTGCTGCAAATGATGGAGAACCACCGCGACGACCTGGTTGTGATCCTGGCCGGCTACGCCGACCGCATGGACACCTTCTTCCAGTCCAACCCCGGCATGCGCTCGCGCATTGCCCATCACCTGGAATTCCCCAATTACAGCGGGCCCGAGCTGATGCAAATTGCCGAGCAAATGCTCAGGGCACAGAACTACCGCTTCGGCGTGGGCGCAGCCGCTGCTTTTCAGCGTTACCTGGACCTGCGCCTGGCCCAGCCCCAGTTTGCCAACGCCCGCAGCGTGCGCAACGCCCTGGATCGCATGCGCTTGCGCCAGGCCAGCCGCCTGTTTGCCGACCCCACGCGCGAACTCAGCGCCGAGGAACTGAGCACCGTGGAGGCGGCGGACATCCTGGCCAGCAGCCTTTTCAACACCGAGGGAGCGAGCGATGCTGCAAGCCCTGATTTTTGACGTTGACGGCACCCTGGCCGACACCGAGGAGGCCCACCGCCAGGCCTTCAACAAGGCCTTTGCCAGCCTCAAGCTGGGCTGGCACTGGGACGCCGCCCTCTACACCCGCTTGCTCAAAGTGGCCGGCGGCAAGGAGCGCATCGCGCATTTCTGGCAAACCCATGACCCCGACACCGCCGCCGGCCCCTGGGCCCGCGACTGCATCGCCAGCGTCCACGCCCTGAAGACCCGCTACTACACCGCCCAGCTGGCCGACAGCGGCCTGCCCCTGCGCGCCGGTGTGCTGGAGCTGCTGGAGCAGGCCCGCCAGAACGACGTACCCCTGGCCCTGGCCACCACCACCACCACACCGGCCAATCTGGACGCCCTGCTGCGCCGGCCCCTGGGCTCGGACTGGCGGCGCTGGTTTGCCGCCATTGGCGACGGCGCCAGCGCCCCGCGCAAAAAACCCGACCCCCTGGTCTACCGCCAGGTGCTGGAACAGCTAGGCCTGCCCGCCAGCGCCTGCCTGGCCATCGAGGATTCTGAAATCGGCCTGAACGCCGCCCATGCCGCCGGGCTGCGCTGCTATGTCTCGCCCACCGCTTTTACCCAGGGCCAGAACTTCGCCCGCGCCTGGCAGCTGCATGCCGGTGGCGAGGCTGCGCCCCTGCCCTCTCTAAGCCAGCTGCGCCAGCGCTTTGCTGCGGCCCGGCCTGAATTTGCAACCTCCTGAAAGCCCATCATGCCTCTGACCGGACGCAAGACCCTGACCCAGTACCTGATCGAGCAGCGCCGCCGCTTCCCTCAGGCCAGTGGCGACTTCAATGCCCTGATCCTTGACGTGGCCATGGCCTGCAAGGCGATTGCCCGCGCCGTGGGCAAGGGCGCGCTGGCCGGCAGCCATGGCGCCCAGACCACCGAGCTGGGCGGCAAAAGCATCAATGTGCAGGGCGAGACTCAACAAAAGCTGGACGTGCTGGCTAACGATTATTTTCTGCGCATCACCGAGTGGAGCGGCCACCTCGCCGGCATGGCCTCGGAGGAGCTGGAGGAGCCCTATCAAATCCCCGCCCAGTTCGCGCGCGGCAAATACCTGCTGGTCTTCGACCCGCTGGACGGCTCCAGCAATATCGACGTCAACCTCACCGTGGGCAGCATCTTCAGTGTCTTGCGCGCGCCCAACCCTGACGCGGCCTTGAGCGAGCAAGACTTTTTGCAGCCCGGCAACCAGCAAGTCGCCGCCGGCTACGCCCTCTACGGCCCCAGCACCATGTTTGTGCTGAGCGTGGGCGACGGCGTGGCGGGCTTCACCCTGGACACCGATCTGGGCGAATTCATGCTCACCCACCCGCGCATGCAAATCCCCGCCACCACGCAAGAGTTCGCCATCAACGCCTCCAACGCCCGCTTCTGGGAGGCCCCGGTCAAGCGCTATGTGGACGAATGCCTGGCCGGCAAATCGGGCCCACGCGAGAAGGATTTCAATATGCGCTGGATAGCGTCCATGGTGGCCGAGGCCCACCGCATCCTGACCCGGGGCGGCGTCTTCCTCTACCCGCGTGACAGCAAAGACGCCAGCAAACCCGGCCGCCTGCGCCTGCTGTACGAGGCCAACCCCATAGGCTTTTTGATCGAGCAGGCCGGTGGCCGCGCCAGCACGGGCCGCAAGCCCATGCTGGACGAACAACCTAGCCAGCTGCATCAGCGCATAGGCCTGGTCTTTGGCTCCAGGAACGAGGTGGAGCGCATTGAGCGCTACCACGCCGAGCCCCTGCCCAAGCATGACGACAACCCGCTGTTCAGCGAGCGCAGCTTATTTCGCGCTTGAAATGAAGCCCCTCGTCCAATCGCGCCTCGCTGAACGCGGCCGCGACCGGCCGGTCCCCCAGGGGGACGGCGGTGCTCGCGGGGTTTGCCCCGCGAGCACGCGCCCAAGCGGGCCGGCTTGGGGCGGCCCGGCGCTCGGCCCGCAATGCCTGCATCGCGCGCCTTGGTCTATTGAAGCCTTTCCACACTAACCAGTCGGACCCCACCATGTCAGTTCGCCACCCCATCATCGCCATCACCGGCTCCTCGGGCGCCGGCACCACCTCGGTGACGCGTACCTTCGAGAACATCTTCCGGCGCGACAATGTGCGCGCCGCCCTGATCGAGGGCGACAGCTTCCACCGCTACGACCGCCTGGAGATGAAGCGCCGCCAGGCCGAGGCCGAAGCCAAGGGCGACCAGCACTTCAGCCACTTCGGCCCGGAGAACAATCTCTTCGCCGAGCTGGAGGCGCTGTTCTCCGACTACGCCCGCACCGGCCGCGGCCAGCACCGCAAATACCTGCACAACGCGCAAGAGGCCGCGCCCTACCAGCAAGAGCCCGGCACCTTCACGCCCTGGCAAGACCTGACCCCCAACACCGACCTGCTGTTCTACGAGGGCCTGCACGGCGCCGTCGTCACGCCCGAGCTGAACATCGCCCAGCACCCCGACCTGCTGATCGGCGTGGTGCCCGTCATCAATCTGGAGTGGATTCAAAAGCTCTGGCGCGACAAGTCCAGCCGCGGCTACAGCACCGAGGCCGTGACTGACACCATTCTGCGCCGCATGCCCGACTATGTGCACTACATCTGCCCGCAGTTCGCGCAAACCCATGTGAACTTCCAGCGCGTGCCTTGCGTCGATACCTCTAACCCCTTTATTGCACGGGAGATTCCGGCGCCCGACGAGAGCATGGTGGTGATCCGCTTTGCCCAGCCCAAGGGCATCGATTTCCCCTACCTGCTCAATATGATTCACAACAGCTTCATGTCGCGCGCCAACACCATCGTCGTGCCCGGCGGCAAGATGGAGCTGGCCATGCAGCTGATCTTCACCCCCTTCATCTGGCGCATGATGGAGCGGCGCAACAAGGCCATCGCCTCGGAAGGAGGCCTGGCATGAAAAGCACGTCGCTCGATTTGAATCGCATGGCCGACGCCCTGCGCTTTCTGGCCGTGGACGCGGTGGAGAAGTCCAACTCCGGCCACCCCGGCGCGCCCCTGGGCATGGCCGAGATGGCCACCGTGCTGTGGAGCCGCCACCTCAAGCACAACCCCGCCAACCCCGGCTGGCCGGACCGTGACCGCTTTGTGCTCTCCAACGGCCACGCCTCCATGCTGCTCTATGCCCTGCTGCACCTCAGCGGCTACGACATGCCGGCGGCCGAGCTGCAACGCTTTCGCCAGCTGCACAGCCGCACGCCGGGCCACCCCGAGCATGGCCTGACCCCCGGCGTTGAAACCACCACCGGCCCCCTGGGCCAGGGCCTGGCCAATGCCGTGGGCATGGCCTTGGCCGAGAAGCTGCTGGCGGCCGAGTTCAACCGCCCCGGCCATGCCGTGGTCAACCACCTCAGCTATGTTTTTGTGGGCGATGGCTGCCTGATGGAAGGCATCAGCCACGAGGTTTGCAGCCTGGCCGGCACGCTGCGCCTGTCCAAGCTGGTGGTGCTGTATGACGACAACGGCATCTCCATCGACGGCCATGTGCAGGGCTGGTTCAGCGATGACACAGCGGCGCGCTTCCGCGCCTATGGCTGGCACGTCATTGGCCAGGTCAACGGCCATGACCCCAAGGCCGTGGACGCGGCCCTGCAAGCCGCCCGCGAGCAGGCCCAAAAACCCGATGGCAGACCCACGCTGATCTGCTGCAAAACCGTCATCGGCAAGGGTGCGCCCACCAAGGCCGGCGGCCACGAGGTGCATGGTGCGCCCCTGGGCAAGGCCGAAACCCAGGCCATGCGCGAGGCGCTGGACTGGACGGCCGCGCCCTTCGAGACTCCGCCTGAACTGGCCGCTAGCTGGTCGGCGCTGGAGCGTGGCCGCACGGCCGAGCAAGTCTGGCGCCTGCGCTTTGAGGCCTACCGCAGCGAACACCCCGAGCTGGCCGCCGAGCTGGAGCGGCGCTGGGCCGGCACCCTGCCCGACAGCTTTGTGGAGAATCTCCCCGCCCGCCTGGCCGCCCTGTGCGAGAACACCCAGGCCCTGGCCACACGCAAATCCAGCCAGCTCACGCTAGACGCCCTGGCCCCCCTGCTACCCGAAATCTTCGGCGGCAGCGCCGACCTGACGGGCTCCAATCTGACCAATTTCAAAGGCTGCGTCATCGCCGGCCGCGACCAGGCCGGCAACCACCTCAGCTACGGCGTGCGCGAATTCGGCATGGCCGCCATGATGAACGGCATGGCCTTGCACGGCGGCTTCATTCCCTACGGCGGCACCTTCCTCACCTTCAGCGACTACAGCCGCAATGCCATCCGCATGGCCGCGCTGATGAGGCAACAAGTCATCCACGTCTTCACCCATGACAGCATAGGCTTGGGTGAAGACGGCCCCACCCACCAGGCGGTGGAGCAAGTGCCCAGCTTGCGCCTCATCCCCGGCCTGGATGTGTGGCGGCCCTGCGATCTGCAAGAGACCGCTCAGGCTTGGAGTCAGGCCCTGCAGCGCCGCACGGGGCCCAGCGCCCTGGTGCTGTCGCGCCAGAACCTGCCCGCGCTGAGCCGGCCCGAGCAGGCTGAGGCCATACAGCGCGGCGGCTATGTTTTGCGTGATGCGGCGCAGCCGCGCGCCGTCATCATCGCCACCGGCTCCGAGGTACAGCTGGCCGTGCAGGCGCAAGAGCAGCTGGCCGCCTTGGGGCTGGCCGTGCGCGTGGTCTCCATGCCTTGCAGCAGCCGCTTTGATGCGCAAAGCCTGGCCTACCAGGAAGAGGTCTTGCCCCTGGCCCTGCCGGCCGTGGCCATCGAGGCTGCTCAGCCCGACTTCTGGCGCAAATACGTGGGCCGCCAAGGCGCCGTCATCGGCATGCAGACCTTTGGCGAATCGGCCCCGGCGCCCGAGCTGTACCGCCATTTCGGCATCACCGCCGAGGCCGTGGTGCTGGCGGTGCGCGGACTTTTGAAACTTTGAATCTCAAATAAGGAAACCCCATGGCCCTCGTCTCACTTCGCCAAGTCCTGGACCAGGCTGCCGAGCACAGCTACGGCGTGCCCGCCTTCAATGTCAATAATCTGGAGCAGATCCAGGCCATTCTGCAAGCCGCCCAGGCCTGCCAAAGCCCGGTCATCCTACAAGCCTCCGCCGGGGCACGCAGTTATGCCGGTGAGCCTTTTCTGCGCAAGATGATTGAGGCCGCCGTCGAGATGTACCCCGACCTGCCCATCGTCATGCACCAAGACCATGGCGCCTCGCCGGCCGTGTGCATGCAGTCCATACGTTCGGGTTTTTCCAGCGTGATGATGGACGGCTCCCTGCTGGCCGATGCCAAAACCCCCGCCAGCTATGAATACAACGTGGACGTGACCCGCCGCGTGGCCGAGATGGCGCATGCCGTTGGGGTGTCGGTAGAAGGCGAGTTAGGTTGCCTGGGCTCGCTGGAGTCTGGCATGGCGGGCGAGGAAGACGGCGTCGGCGCCGAGGGCCAGCTCACCCATGAGCAGATGCTGACCGACCCGCAGCAGGCCGTGGACTTCGTCGCCAAAACCGGGGTAGACGCCCTGGCCATCGCCATAGGCACCAGCCACGGCGCCTACAAATTCACCCGCAAGCCCACGGGCGACATCCTCGCCATCGAGCGCATCGCCGAAATCCACCGCGCCCTCCCCAACACCCATCTGGTCATGCATGGCGCCAGCAGCGTGCCGCAAGAGTGGCTGGCCATCGTGCGCGAATTCGGCGGCGATATGCCTGAGACCTATGGCGTGCCGGTGGAAGAAATCCAGCGCGGCATCCAGTTCGGCGTGCGCAAAATCAATATCGACACCGACATCCGCCTCGCCATGACAGGCGCCCTGCGCCGCGCCATGTCCCAAGACCGCCGCGAGTTCGACCCCCGCAAATTCCTCAAAGCCGCCACCCAGGCCGCCCGCGACATCTGCGAAGCCCGGTTCCAGGCCTTTGGCTGCGCAGGCATGGCGAGCAAAATCAGGCCGGTGCCCTTGGGGGAGATGGTGAAGCGGTATATCTAGCGCTCAAGCAAGCCCGCAGCCAACTCCCCCAGCACCCGAATACCTTGCAGATGCGCCTCGTCCAGCGGGTGTCTTGCGCTCAGGCGTAGGCAGTGGTCAAACGGGTGGCCGGTGCTGAACACGGCGCCGGGCACAAAGGTGTAGCCCAGGTGTCTTGCCTGTTCCAGCAAGGTGCAGGCGTCCAGGCCGGGCGGCAGCTCCAGCCAGAGCAGGTAGCTGCCGGCGCTTTTGCTAACGCGGGTTCCCGACGGAAACAAACTCAGCACCGCCTGGACATAAGCCTGACGTTGCGCGGCCAGGCGCTGGCGCAGGCGGCGCAGATGTGCGTCCAGGCCGCCGCTGGCCATGAAGCGGGTCAGCAGTTGGTCGGTGAGCAAGGGCAGCAGCTCGCCATGCACCGTGCGCGCGGCTCGCAGCTGCAGGCGGTAACGGCCGCTGACGATGTAGCCGAGGCTGCAGCCCGGCCCGGTGATGCAGGCAAAGCTGCCGCAGTACAAAACCCGCTCATCGCGGTCAAACGCCTTCAGCGGGCGTGGGCGCTGGGGGCCGGCGTGCAGCTCGCCCATCATGTCGCACTCGATCACGGCCAAGCCATGCCGGGCCGCCAGCTCGGCCAGGTCTTGCTTGGCGGCGTCGCTCATCAGGCTGCCGGTGGCGCAATCAAAAGTGGGTTCGACCAGGCAGGCCGTGATGCGCTGATGCTGCTGGGCAAACGCCAGGGCCGGCACGGCCAGGCCGGTTTCTGCCGAGGCGGGAATCTCCACCACCTGCAAGTCCAGCTGGGCCAGCAACTCCAGGGCGCGCAAAGGTGCCGGGCTGGCCACCGCCACGCTGTCCCCCGGCTTGCAAAGCAGGCGCAGGCATAGTTCCAGCGACTCGGTCCAGCCCTGCGTCACCACAATGTCCTCCGCATCAAAGGGGCAGGCCATGCGCGCCCCGCGCAGCGCCAGCTGCTCGCGCAGCTCCGCCGTGCCATAGACCGTGCCCGAGGCCATCAGCGCCGCATCGCTGCGCAGGAGCTGGGTGAGCAAACGGCTGAGCGGGCGCAGGGGCAGCAACTCGGCAGGCAGGGCCAGATGCCCCAGAGACAAGCAGCCCGACTGCGTCGCGGCCAGCGCCATGAGGCGCTTGCGGCGGCCCGCCAGTTCGATCGCAACAGCCGCTGAGGCGGGGCGTTTGGGCCGCGCCGCCGCCAGGGCAAAAAAGCCGCGCCTGGGCCGGGCGGCGATCAAGCCTGCGTCTTCCAATTCATGCAAGGCATGGGTGACTGTTGCCAGGCTGGCGCCATGCTGCTCACACAGCTGGCGCACCGAGGGCAGGCGCGTGCCGGGCGGGTAAGCACCGGCCTGCAATTCAGCGGCCAGAAGCTTGGCCAGGGCGCGGTAGCGCTAGGTGTTAGAACTCACGGGGCGGGGTCATTTGCGGGTTTGCCACGATAGCCGAAATGGCAGGCCTGCATCGATACAGAGCGCCGCTGGGCAGTCGATACACAGGCCCGCTGTGCGGCCTGCGTCGGCAGCGCCTGGGTCTTATCAAGGGGGCGCCGGCTTCCTAAAGTGGCCGCCTGCCAAGACCCCAAAAACCACCCATGTTGAGAAAATTTTTCAGCGCAAAAAACTGCGCGTTGCGGCCCCTGTTATTGAGCGAGATGCTGGGCCTGCTGGCCACCAGCCTCGGCCAACTCGCGGTGGCCTGGTGGATTGCGCAGAGCGGTGGTGCCACCGATTTATCGCGTTACGGCGCAGCGATGGCCTTGTGCGCCCTGCTGGCCATGCCCTTGATGTCGCCGCTGGGCGACCGCTGGCCCAAGCGACGGCTGATACGCCTGGGCAAGGCCTGCCTCTTGCTGGACGCCTTGGCCCTGGCCGCGCTAGCCGGCAGCGGGGTCTACAACCTGAGCTGGCTATGCCTGTGCAGCGGGTTGTCCATCCTGGCCCATGCCCTGCTTTTGCCGGCCCAGGCCGCCATCTTGCCGGAGCTGGTCACGGCCCAGCGCCTGCCCGAGGCCATCAGGCTGCGCCGGGGCGCGCAAGCCCTGGGCGGCCTGCTGGGCCCAGGCCTGGGCGGCGCGGCCTTGGCCCTGGGCGGTGTGGGTAGCACAGCGGTTTTGAACCTGCTGCTGTGCGTGCTGGCGGCCCTGGCTGCATTTCGTCTCAATGAACCGGTGTTTGCGGCCCGACGCGCGGCAGCAGGCCCTTGGTTTGGCGAGATGGCGGCCGGCTTGCGGGCCAAATGGGGTGTGCCCCTGGATCGGTGGTGGACGGTGGTCGGCGCCTTGATGATGGTGTTTTTGCTGCCCATGACGGGCATGCTACTGCCGCTGCGCATCCAGTCACTGGGCTTGTCGCCCGCCTGGTTCGGGGCCTGCGGTGCGGCGCTGTCGCTGGGCTTGTTGCTGGGAGTGCTGGGGCTGGCCGATGCTTTGATTACCAGGCTGGGCCGGGCGCGCGCCATTGCGGTGGCGGTGCTGCTGTGCGGCGGCGCAGCGGGTGCGATTGGCTTGTGCCACTGGGCATCGGGCCTGGCCCTGTGTTGTGGGCTGATAGGCCTGGGCATGGCGGTGACCCAGCTGGTGGGTCAGACCCACCGCATGCTGGCGATACCCGAGCATTTTCGTGCCCGCATGAGTGCCGCCCAGCTGACTGCTGCCCATGTAGCTGCGGCCTTAGCGCCAGCCCTGGCCGGCGTCTTGCTGCAGCGCTGGCCGGTAGCGACGGCCTATTTGCTGATGGCCACAGGCTTTCTCGCCAGCGGCCTGCTTTTGCTGGCCGTGCCCGGCCTGGGCCACTTTCTGCGGTTGAGCCATGAGGAGGTGCATAACTGGTATGGCCGCCAGCATCCGCAAGCCTTTGCGGCCCGGCCAGCTCAATCCCCCAAATCCACCACCGCCCGCAAGCCCACTTGAGCCAGGGCGGGCGGCAGCGCGTAGTCGGCCAGCACCCAGGCGCGCCGGGTGTCTTCGGCGGCCTCGGCCAGCAGCTCGCTAAGCAGGGCGCATGAGCGCGCGTCCAGGGCTGCATAGGGCTGGTCCAGCAGGGTCAGCTGGGCGCCGCTGGCGGCGGCGGCGACCAGGCCGGTCTTGCGGCGGCTGCCGGTGGAGAGCATGTACAGGGGCTTGTCCAGATGTTCGCTCAGCGCAAAAGCCTGCAGCAGGCGCGCCTCCAACGGCTGTGACCAGGCGGGGTAGGCCTGGCGCTGGGCGGCCAGCCATTGCCGTACAGGCTGGGCGTCATGGCTGGGGTCTTCCGGGCAGGGGTAGCAAAGCGTGCTAACGCTGCGGCTGATGTGGCCGGCCGTGGGTGCGAGGGTGCCGCTGATCAGGCGCAGCAAGCTGGTCTTGCCTCGGCCATCGCCGCCGCGCAGTACGTTGAGGCCGGGGGACAGCGCAAAGTTCAGATCGCTCAACACGCTGCGGCCTGCAAAGAACAGGCCCAGGCCGGTGGCTTGGCAGAAGATGGGATGGGTTTGCAATGGACGATGTGGGGCGGCTACTCGGCCCCGCATTCTGCCGCGCCAGGGGCGGCCAGCGGCAGGCTCAGCACAAACTCCGCCCCGCCCTGCGCCGCGTTGTGCACGCTCAAATGGCCGCCATGTTGCTCCACCAAGCCATAGCTGATGGACAGGCCCAGGCCCGTGCCCTTGCCTACCGGTTTGGTGGTGAAAAATGGTTCGAAGATGCGCGACAAATGTGCCTCCGCGATGCCGGGGCCGTTGTCACGCAGGTGCAGAAGTAGGCGTTCCTGGCCGTCGACCTGTTGCTTCTCGGTCCTGATCCAGACTTGCACCGGGGAGCGGCCGGCTGCTGTCGCCGCATCCAAAGCGTTCTGTAGCAGATTCATCAAGACTTGCTGCAACTGGCCGGCATTGCCCATCACCATGCAGCTGGGGTCAGGCTGCCAATGCAACTCAAAGTCGGGCGCGGCGCCCTTGCTGATCCAGTGCACCGATTGCTCGATCACCTCATGCAGGGCCACCGGCGCACGCGCGTCCCGATCCATGGCCGAGAAGCGCTTCAGGCTGCCCACGATGTCGGTGGTGCGTTGTGCCCCTTCCAGCGTCCCCTCGATCAGAGAGGGTAGATCGGCCAGCAGGTGATCTATCCGCAACTTCACTCGCAAGGCCGCTTGCGCCTCGGGCGAGGCGCCCTGGTGGACAGCATCCAGATAGCTGCGCAGACGCTGCAGGTAACGCGCTAGCGCATGTACATTGCCCAGGACAAAGCTGATGGGGTTGTTGAGCTCATGGGCCACGCCGGCAACCAACCGACCCAGGGATGCCATCTTCTCCGAGTGCAGAAGTTGTTGCTGAGCCCGCTTCAGGGCCTCGTGCGCTACCCGCAGTTCTTGATAGGCGCGCTTGATTTCGGCCGTGGGTCGGGCCACAAACACCGTGCCGACCCGCCGGCCATTGGCCGCGATCCGCGGTGTGCAGTTGGCGTCCACCGAGATGGCGCGTTGGGCGACATCTCGCAGATTGAGCTCAAGGCCTTCTCCGCGCCGCGAAGGGTCAAGCTTGGACAGGACCAAACGCGCCCGCTGCGCACTGGGTTCATCCGCCAACAGTTCGAAGATGGAGGTGTTGCGCAGTTGCGCGTCGCTGCGGCCCACCAGTTCGCACAGGGCGGCATTGGTTTCCTCAATCAGGCCGCGCTCGTTGCAGACCAGCAGCACGTCTGACATTGAAGTTAGCACGCTGAAGATGAATTGCTGCGACTGCTCCAGCTCGTTGTTTTTTTTCTCCAGCTCCACCTCGTCGTGGATCAGCTGGGTATAGACCTCGTCCATCTTTTGGATCACGTCCATCCAGGTGGATTCATCCACACCTTCCAACGGCCCAAGGGGCATCAGGTCTTCAAACCCGGCCGGGCGCAGCGGCGGTGCAGCATCGGCAGATATAGATTTCAACAAAGTCTCCGGGGTGCGGCGTCGGCAAATTCAAGGCCCAGCATGCGCATATTTCACCATAGACAAAGCGACTCAATGGACGATACAGACCATGCAGGGGTCAAAGGAGCGCACGATGTGCTGCACCGAAACAGGTGTGCTTTCTCCCGGCAAGACGGGCGCGCCCACCAGGGCCTGCTCCAAGGCGCCCGGCGTACCGGCAGCGTCGCGGGGCGAAAAATTCCAGCTGGTGGGCGCCACGATTTGATAGCTCTGGATGCGACCCTGGGCTGCCACCACCCAATGCCCAAGGCTGCCGCGTGCCGCCTCGGTGAGGCCTACACCCGTGCCCTCCAGCTCGGCCGGGCCTTGCGCGCAATAGGGCTCGCCCGGTCGCAGTGCATACAGCCAGTCTTCCATCATGGGCAACACCCGGGCCAGTTCCAACAGCCGAGCGAGCACCCGGGTGAACACCGTACCGCCATGGCGCCCCACCGTGTCCACGATCAGGCCATGACCCGAGCACAGCTGGCGCGCGATGGCGCCGGTTTCCACCACCTCGCCGGCAAGCCGAGGCGCTTTGTTCCAGGTATAGGCCCCGGGTTTGTCGGCCACGGGTTCGGTCACGCCCTGTAAGGGGTGACGAGGCCCAGTCGCGTCGGACAACCAGGCATGAGTCGCATCCTCCAGAATGCCGCCCAGATCCAGGGCCGTCAGCCCCAGTCCCTCGGCCCGCCACAAACCCCGCTCAAAGGCGAATCCCCCATCAGGTCGCTCAAAAGCCCCATAGCTCAAATAGCGTCCGGGGCCGCCGCCCAGCCGGCTCAGCGCGGCATCGCCTTGCCGCTCGCTGCTGAGCACGATGTCCAGCCACAGGCGCACATCACCCCGCCTTGCCGCACGTGCTGATTCACGCCCATGCCAATCCCACAGGGCTTGCTCGCTGCTCAGGTCAGCAAACTGCTCCAGAGCGCAGGCAAAGAGATGGTGCTCCAGAAAGGCTCGAAATTCGCGCACCTTGGTCAGCAGGCGCACGCGCTCCGCAGCGTCGATGGCGCGGCTCGAGCCGCCGGGGTCAATGCTCAAGGTATGTGGCCATTTGCCCCCCAAGGTGCCCGCCAGGGTGAACCAGCGTTGGCGAGCCCCAATAGCCGCCCGAGTTTGTTCGCCCTGCTGGGGATGGAAGCGCTGCTGCGCCTGCGCAAACCAAGGCTGGCTTGCATACACCGGACGAAGAAAATCGGGCATGAAGAAAAGGTAAAAGTGGGTCAGGTGGTCGGCCAGATTCTCAATCGCCAGCAAAAGATTGCTGGCATGCCGGCCATTGGGCGGCACGGCCAACCCGCCCATATCCGCCAAGGCCCGCGCTGCAGCCACCGACTGCGAGATCGAACAAATACCGCAAATACGCGGCACGTAGACCAGAGCGTCATGGGTATGCTTGCCCTGCAATATTTGCTCAAAGCCCCTGTACATCGGCGCGTTGACCTGCGCTGAAACGACCTGCGCACTCTCGACCTGCAGGCTGATCTCCAGATCGCCTTCGACCCGATTGAAAGGGCCCACCAATAGGCGGCTCATAACGATTCTTTCTCCATCATTTCAGTCGGGTTTTCTTGGCCATCGGCGGAACAAGTAAATGGTCTGCTGTGGCATTGAGCTTGACCCGCCGCGGGGTCGCATGTTTGGACAAGGAAGCCAGCGCCACGAACCAGGCCTTGGGCATATCGGTCGGCAAACCGATAGGAATGCCCGCCAGTTTGGGCGTTTGGTGAAAGGGGTGGCCAGGCTCCTGAAAGCCCGGTTCGGTACAGGCGATACACGCATAGCCGCCGCGTGTGCAGGAGCCCTCACCATTCCACAAGCGGATATTGCAATCGGCATGCACCTGCGTACCTTTGCAGCCCATGTTTTCCATCATGCAGCCCAAATCGGAGGGCTTTTCGGCACTGGCCTTGAATTCGTAATACTCGTTGCGCGTGCATCCATGATGAACCAGCTGGTCGGCGTAAAACCGGGGTCGGCCCAGGGTATCAAGATCGTCGGGGCCAAAGCTTTCGCCAGCCAAGGCCATCAGACTGTCCAACACCCAGTTGGGATGGGTGGGGCAGCCGGCAATATTGATCACCGGCAGTCCACTTGGGCTGCGAAAATCTGCGCCAAGCAGCCCGCCTTGATGCTCGTCTTCGTACTGAAGGCCGCAGGCCTCGGTGGGATTTCCGCCCCCTGCGGTCACGCCGCCCCAGGCGGCGCAACTGCCCACGGCCATCACATGCCTGGCTTTAAGTGCCAGACGGGCAATCCAATCCATCATGGGTACACCAGTACCCGCCATGATGTGGAACTTCCCGCTGCCCGCCGGGCCGCGCAACACAGCGCCCTCCAGGCACAGCACATCCAGACGCAGCGTGTCGGATTCGATGCGCGCCAGCAAATCAAGCAATTCCTGACCGCTCTCCAAGGACAAGGAGGGGTGCCACAGCAGCTCAATGCCGGCTGCCTTCAGATGGCCGTGAAAATCAGCCGTATCTGCGCACAGCAAGGACATGCTGCAGCCTCCACAGCCACCAGACTGCAACCACAGCACATTCAATGGGGCACGAGGACTGTTACTCATCGTGCATTCAACCTTGCAGACCCAAACGAGCCATTTTGGCGCGCAAGCCCACGCGCGACAGCCCTAACTCCTTGGCCGTGCGGGTTTTGTTCCAGCGCAAACGCAGCAGGGTTTCGCGCAATATCATCGCCTCGATAGCATCCAGGCGCTCGGCCAGGGTGCCGCTTTGAGGAATTCCAATGCCCCCGCCCTTGAGCTCCGCAGTGTCCAGACCGCCCGCCGCCTGGCCCTGCAGGACACGGGCTGAAAACGCCTGCGCCCCGATTTTCTCGCCCTCGCTGAGCGCAACGGCACGGGCGATTTCATTGCGCAGCTCGCGCACATTGCCGGGCCAGGGATACGCCATCAGCACACCCAAGGTCTCCTCGCTGAAGGACGGACCTATGCGCCCGAATTCGCTCGCCACATCACCCAGCAGCCGCAGCGCAATGGGTGCGATATCGCCCACACGTTCGCGCAGCGGTGGCACGGTCAGGGTGACACCGGCGATACGGTAGTACAAATCCTCACGAAACAGGCCGTCTCTGACGCGCTGCTCCAGGTCGCGGTGGGTGGCGGCGATGACGCGCACATCCACCGGCACGGCCCGCACCCCGCCCACCGGCCGCACCTCGCGCTCCTGCAAGACCCGCAGCAAACGCACCTGAAAGGCCGGCGAGGTTTCACCGATCTCGTCCAGAAACACCGTGCCGCCATTGGCGCGCTGGAACAAGCCGGGATGGTCTTCAAACGCGCCGGTAAAGGCGCCTCGCTTGTGGCCGAACAGCTCGGACTCCAGCAAGCTGTCCGGCATGGCCGCGCAGTTCTCCATCACAAAAGCCTTGCCGGCGCGCGGGCTGGCGTAATGCATGGCACGCGCCAATAACTCCTTGCCCGAGCCGCTCTCACCCAACACCAAGGCGCTGAGGTCATAACGTGCTACCCGTGCGGCCAGCTCACACACAGCATCGAGCGGGCTGCCGGGTGCCCGCTCGATGCGGCCGAAGTCAAACGCCTGGCGGGCCTGGGCCAGATTGCTCGCGGCGCGCTCGCGCAAGACCGGCGTGCTGCTGCGCAATTCCAGATGAAGGCGATTGGTGTCGCGCTGCAGGCCCTGGGCCTCCACGGCATTGCGCACGGCCGCCAGCAAATGGTTGGGGATCCAGGGTTTGAGGATGTATTGGTAAATGCCGGCCTCGTTGATGCCGGTGATCAAGTCCTCGGCATCGGTGTAGCCCGAGATGATGATGCGCACCGTGTCGGGCCAGCGCTCTCGCACCTCTTTCAAAAAGGCCACGCCACTCAGCCCCGGCATGCGTTGATCGCAGAGAATGACGCTAACCTCCTGCTGCTCCAGCACCGCCCTCGCCTCGGCGGCGCCACCCGCTGTCAGCACGGCAAAATCTTCATCCAGGGTGCGCCGCATGGCGTCTTGCGAGCGCACCTCGTCGTCAACGACGAGAACGGTGGGCAGAGCCGTGTTCGCAATATCCATGTCAGTTGTCTTCAACGATGCAGGGCCAGATGGCGCGGCGTCCAGACATGGATCGGCTTGTGCACAAAGTGGCAGCAGGCCACGTGGTTGCTGGGGTCGAAACCGTAAAAATTGCAGTACATGCGGGACAACTCATCCTTTCGGGTTTCAGCCAGCGGGCGCAGGGCTTCATCGGCGACTCGCTGGGCCTGTTTGGGCAGTATGCGCTCGGTCAAAGTGTAGGTCTTGGCCTGGCTCAGAGCTTGATCACGCAGCGGTGCCACGTAGCCGGCCGATCCCTGTCCCATCACCCTGTCAATCAACCCGATGGCCAGCTCCGCAGGGAGGGTAAAGACGTAGCGCTGCTCATGGCGCCAGACCTTCAAATATTTTGGCGGCCGCCTTCTTACCCTGGTACATGGCGAGCTTGGCCTCCAGCGCAAGCAGGGCCGTACGCACCTCAGTCACAGATTGGGCACTTAGCAGGGGCTGCATCACCCTTGCCAGATCGTGGCCAAACAAAGAGCGCAGGCGGCGGGCAACTTCGCGCTGCAGCGGCAGCCAATCGAGGGCTTTCATAGATTTTGCGAGCTCTGTGGGTGCTTTGGGCTCTGCGGGCCGAGCAGGTTGGGCATTCTCTACGCTCGCCACCTTGACCTCAACGGGCACAGGCTCGATCAAACCCTTTGCCAGCAAGGCGCGCAAGGGCTTAGCCATGCTGCGCCCCCACTGGCGCTCCAGGTCGGCCACGGCGTTGCGGCCATTGATGAGAATGAGGGCGGCGCGGGTCAGCGCGTCCAGGCCGGCGGCGCGCAGCTTGACTTCTGCCTGACCCTGGGCAGATTTGCGATACACCTGTGCTGCCTGCGCGTCCACTCAGCCACCCCCTAACTCAACAAATACGCGGCAATTGCTCGCCGCTGAGCCAGTCCACCACGCGCCGCCCGCCAAAGCGGGTATTCATCTGCACAAAATTCTGCGGGTCTTGGCAAACCTCACCGATGCGCGCCGCTGCCTGGCCCAGGGGGTGGGCGCGCATGGCGGCCAGCACCGCCTCGGCCGCCTCGGGGGCACACACGGCGATGAGCTTGCCCTCGTTGGCGATGTAGAGCGGGTCCAGCCCCAGCAGCTCACAAGCGGCATCCACCTGGGGCAGCACGGGGATGGCAGCCTCCTCCAGCACCATGCCCACGCCGGACTGCCGCGCCACCTCGTTCAAGGTGGTGGCCAGGCCGCCCCGGGTGGGGTCGCGCAGCACGCGCACGCCGCCGGGTGCGGCAGCCAGCATGGCGGCCACCAGGGTGTGGAGGGCGGCGGTGTCGGAGGTGATGGTGGTCTCAAAGGCCAGCGACTCGCGCTGCGACAGCACGGCCACACCATGCTCGCCAAGGGTGCCGGACAGCAGCAGCACATCGCCAGGCCTGGCATTGCGGCCCGAGATATGCACGCCCGCCGCCACCACGCCCAGGCCTGTGGTGCTGATGAAGACGCCGTCGCCCTTGCCGCGCTCCACCACCTTGGTGTCGCCGGTGATCACGGGCACGCCGGCCTCGCGTGCGGCGCGGGCCATGGAGTCCACAATGCGTTTCAGCTCGGCCAGGGCAAAGCCCTCTTCCAGCACAAAGCTAGCGGTGAGGTAAAGCGGTGTGGCGCCCGACATGGCCACATCGTTGACCGTGCCATGCACGCTCAAGCAGCCCACATCGCCGCCGGGGAAGAACAGGGGCGACACCACATGGCCATCGGTGGCCATCACCAGGCGTGCGCCGGGCGGCAAGGGCGGGGGTGTGAACACGGCTCCATCGTCGCCCTGGCGCAGCCACTCGTTGTCAAAAGCCGCGAGAAATAACTCCTCAATCAGCTGGGAGGCAGCCCGCCCGCCGGCGCCATGGCCCATGTCCACGCGGCCGTGGCGGATGTCCAGCGGACGGACATAGTCTTTCTTCACTGTGCTCATTGGTGCACCCTTCGGCCTGCGGCCTGTCCCGCCAGGCGGGAGCGAGCTTGCTTGGGGCGGCCCGGCGCGGCGCTCATGCAGCCACCACCACCGGAATGTCCCGAAAACGCCCGTAGGAGTAATGCGCCGCGCAAGCGCCCTCGCTGGACACCATGCAAGAGCCAACCGGGTTCTCTGGCGTGCAAACAGTGCCGAAGATTTTGCAGTCGGTGGGCTTTTTGACGCCGCGCAGAATGGCCCCGCATTCGCAGGCCTTGTTGTCGGCCACGGGCTGGTAGCTCAGCTGGAAGCGCTGCTCGGCATCAAAGCGCGCATAAGCCGGGCGGATTTTGAGGGCGCTGTAGGGCACCTCGCCCAGGCCGCGCCACTCAAAGGTGCTGCGCAGCTCAAAAATCTCGGACACCAGGGCCTGGGCGCTCAGATTGCCATGGCGGCTGACGGCGCGGGTGAATTCGTTCTCCACCTCGGCGCGGCCGGTGTTGACCTGCTGCACCAGCATCAACACAGCCTGCATCACATCCAGGGGCTCAAAGCCCGCAATCACCACCGGCTTTTGGTACTCCTCGGCAAAGTGCTCATAGGGCTCGGAGCCGATGACGATGCTGACGTGGGCCGGCCCAATGAAGCCATCAATGGGCACGGTGCCGTACTGGCGCACCTCGGGAGATTCCAGAATATGGGTGATGGCCGAGGGCGTCAGCACATGGCAGCACAGCACGCTGAAATTTTCCAAACCCTCAGCATCAGCGTCACGAATGACCAGAGCCGTGGGCGGCGTGGTGGTCTCAAAGCCGATGGCAAAAAACACCACCTCGCGCTCGGGGTTCTGCCGGGCCACGGCAGCGGCATCGGCGGCGGAATAGACCATGCGGATGTCCGCCCCGCGCGCCTTGGCCTTGATCATGGACAGGCCCGCCGAGGCCGGCACGCGCAGGGTGTCGCCATAGGTGCAGACGATGACGCCGCGCTCCAGCGCCAGCTGTATGGCCAGGTCGATGCGGCCTATGGGCAGCACGCAGACGGGGCAGCCGGGGCCGTGCACCATGGTCACATTGGGCGGCAGCAGCTCGGCAATGCCATAACGCGAAATCGCATGGGTGTGGCCGCCGCAGAACTCCATAAAGCTGTAGTGCTGGTCGGGCCGCGCCTCCAGGGCCAGGCGCTGGGCGATTTTGCGGGCGATGTCGCCGTCGCGGAATTCGTCTATGTATTTCATGCCTGCCGCTCCAGCTGAGCCATTTCGTCAAACAAGGCCAGGGTGCGCTGCGCCTCCTCGGGGTCTATGCGGCCTATGGCATGGCCCACATGGACGATGACGTAATCGCCCACCTGAGCCTCGGGCACCAGGGCGATGGAGATTTGCTTGCGGATGCCGCCCAGGTCAACCAGGGCTTGCTCCGCCTCGCGCAGCTCCAGCAGTAAAGCGGGGATGGCTAGGCACATGATGGGCAGCTTTCAAAAGAGGGCGCGGGCGAGGCCTGGGTGTTGAGGGCATGGGCCGCCACCCAGGCTTGGCCCAGGGCCAGGCCGGCGTCGCCGCAGGAATGGGCTTGCGGCAGCAGCACGCTCAGACCCAGGTGCTGGAGCTGGCCGCGCAGGCGCTCACGCAAGATTTTGTTCATGAAGCAGCCACCCGATAGGCAAACGGTGCTCACACCCTGCTCCGCCGCAGCCTGAGCCAGCCAATGGGCCAGTCCGTCGGCCAGGCGCAAATGGAACCACGCGGCGGCCTCGGTTTGCTGGGCCAGCTCTTGCGGCGTGTCAAGCAGGCGCTGCAACAGCGGGCGCAAGTCCAGCTGCCGGGGCCAGTCGCCCTGCGCGGGCAAGGTGGGCAAAGGCGGGTACATGCTGGGTGCCGGGTGATCCACCAGCCAGCTTTGCGCGAGCGTCTCCAGGGCGATGGCGGCCTCGGCCTCCTGGCGTTGGCGCAGGCATAGGCCCAGGGCCCCGGCGGCAGCGTCAAACCAGCGGCCTGTGCTGCTGGTCAGCGGGCAGTTGAGATTGCGCATTAGCATCTGCTGCAAATGGCCGGCCAGGCCAGCCCCCACATGGGGGCCAAAGCGCGGCCCAATCTCCTGCGTGCGGCCCAGGGCGTGCAGGGCCGCAGCGGCCATGCGCCAAGGCTCGCGCGCCGCCACATCGCCACCGGGCAGGCATAAAGGGCTGAGACAGGCCAGGCGCTGCCAACCGGCGGCGCTCACCGCCAGCAGCTCGCCGCCCCAGGCCCGGCCATCGCTACCCAAGCCCACGCCGTCCAGGGCCAGGCCGACCACAGGGTCCTCGAACTGATGCTCGGCCAGCACGGCCGCGATATGGGCGTGGTGGTGCTGCACGGCGACGGCGGGCAGGCCCAGATCGGCCGCCAGGGCCTGGGCCAGGCGGGTGCTGAAAAAGTCGGGATGCAAATCATGGGCAATCGCCCGCAGCCTGCCCCCGGCCTGGGCTTGCAAGGCCGTGACCGAGTCGCTCAAGGCCCGGCAGGCCTCGGGGTCGCGCAGGTCACCATGGGGGGCCGACCAATACACCTGGCCTTGGCTGAGCAAGCAGGCCTGGTTCTTCAACCAGGCGCCGCAGGCCAGGACGGTGGCTTGCTCAAGAGGCTTCATGGCCGGCTTTCAGGCGCGCCAACTCGGCTTCCAGCTCGGCCACGCGGCGCGTCAGGGCGGCTTGCGGGTCGGGCGCGGGCTGGGGTGCCAGGGCCTGGTCCAGCCAGTTCAACCAGGCGTCCATGCCCTGGCCTGTGGTGGCAGAGAGTTGCAGGATTTCTATGCCGGGGTTGACGCGGCGCGCCGCCGCAATGCAGCGCTGCAAATCAAAGTTCAGATGCGGCAGCAGGTCCACCTTGTTGAGCAGCATCAGCTGGGAGGCCGCAAACATATCGGGGTATTTGAGCGGTTTGTCTTCACCCTCGGTGACGGACAGAATCACCACCTTGGCCGCCTCGCCCAGGTCCCAAACGGCCGGGCAGACCAGATTGCCGACGTTCTCGATGAAGAGCAGGCTGGCCTCGTCATCATGATGGTCATGATGATGATGGTCATGGCTGTGCAGGCGCGCAAAAGCCTGGGCCACCATGGGCGCATCCAGATGGCAGCCCTTGCCGGTATTGACCTGCACGGCGGCGGCGCCGGTGGCGCGGATGCGGTCGGCGTCCAGGCTGGTTTGCTGGTCACCCTCGATCACGCTCACGCTCAAATGCGGGCGGCGCTGGCGCAGGGCCTCAATGGTGGCGCAGAGCAAGGTGGTCTTGCCCGAGCCGGGGCTGGAAACCAGGTTCAGCGCCGTCACGCCATGGGCTTCAAAGTGGGCGCGGTTGCGGCCCGCGTGTTTGTTGTTCTCGCCCAGGATGTCGGTTTCCAGCTTGATGGCGCGGGCCTGGCTCATGCCAGGCACCGAGACTCGGGCCTCGCCCGCACCGAAGTGCAAATCGCCGTGCTGGCCGTCCACCTGCACATGCTCATGTTTCTCACCGCCACTGTCGGCGCATCCGCAAACTACACACATGGTCCTAAGTCCTCTCTCAGTCTTGCACCAGCATGTCCAGCACCTTGAGTTCGGTGCCGCCGGTGGCTTGTAATTGATAGTGGCCGCAGCCGGGGCAGGGGTCGCCACGCCGGGCGATGCTGACGGTCTGGCCGCAGGGCAGGCACCAGGCCTGGCCGGGGGGTTCTTCGATCTCGAACAAGCTGCCTTGCAAGACGGTGCCGGGCGCCAAGGCCTCCAGCGCAAAGCGCAGGGCACGCGCCTCCACACCCGCCAATTGGCCGGCTTGCAGGCGCAGCGTGGTGACGCGGCTGAAGCCCTCGCGCCGGGCTGCGTCTTCCACCAATTTCAAGATGCCTCCGGCAAGGCTGGCTTCATGCATGCGGGGCTCCTTGGGCAGCCGCGACCAAGATGTCTATAGGCTGTTCAACAATTTCGACACTCACGCAGGGATCATAGGCAGACATCAGCAGCCGGGCGTCACGCAACACCCAGGGCGTCAATGTCGACGGCATGGCCGCCAAGGCCTGGGCCACCGCGCCCTCGGCGTGGAAGTTCCATTCGGTGGGCGCTAAAACCTGACAAGCATTGACCCTAGCTGTCGCGTCCAACACCACCCTGTGCACCAGCAGGCCGCGCGCCATCTCTACCCAGGCCAAGCCCTGGCCTGGGCCCAGGCTGAGCTGGCCGGCTTGCAGATAGTCGGCACCAGTTTGACCGGGCTCGCCAGTGTCGCCAGGGAGGGCCAGGCGCAGCAGTTCAGCCAAGCGGGCGCCCAGGCGCAACCAGACGCTGGTCAGCGCAGGATCCGAGTTATTCAAACGAGTCCAGGGTCCAGTCTCGGCGCAAGCGCCGCGCCACAGCGGGCGCAGGCAGAACTGCGGCTGAGTCTGCATGCACAGGGCCAACTCATGCAGATCGTCGGAGCTGGCGTGCGGCCGCAGTTGGGGCGCGCCAGCCAGGGGCTGATCGGCGCTGGCGCGGTTTTTCGCGAACAGCCGGGCCAGCCTGCTGCCACCCTCCTCGCTCCATTGCCGCAAACAGGCTTGCGGATCGCGCGACCATTCGCTCAGCCAAGTTGTCGCCGGCATGGCCAGCAGGTTTTTTTCAAGCCACGCCAGCAACTGGGCCGGTTCCGGCTGCGACGCGCTGAGCAGCGAGCATGGCAGCAAGTGCAGCCCGAGTTGCCAGCCCAGCAAGATGCGGCGCAGATGCTCACGCGCAGTCTCCCATTGCAGCGCTCGCCTAGCCGCCCCATCGGAGCCGGTCAGGCGCCCCTGTGCAGCCGCCACGCAAAGGCTGGCGCACAGACTCTGAGCATGGGCGCACAGGCCGTACATGCTGGCCAGGCGTTGCGGCACGGCGGCGGCCGGGAGGCCAATCGTCAGCCGGCCAGCCCAGTCGCGCCGGCTGCTGCGCAGATTGTGTGGGCAGGGTTGGCCTGGCCGCACTTGCAGGCTACCGCCCAGACCCGACAGGCTGCTCATCAGCGCTCCAGTTCGGCAGACCTGGGCCGGCCGAAGAACAGGGCGCGGCGGGAAGCCTGCACAGTCTCCACAACAGGCGCTGGCTCGGGTGGCAGGCGCAAGCTGCGCAGAATCTCCAGCGCCGTGGCACGGGCACCGGCCGGGTCGGCAAAATCCCCCATGGGAGAGAACAGCGAGCAGGCCGAAAACGCACCCAGGCCAGGCTCGCTGGCGCTCAGAAACTCGAACTGCCGCCCACCCAACTGCAGGCTGCGCGCCGGTCCGCGTTCTTGCTGCATTTGCAAGGGCAGGCACAACAGACTCATGAACCAGGGCGTGATCAAAATACCCAAAGCGGCGTCGGCATCCGGCGGTGGCAGGCGCTCAAAACCCACGGCCTCGACCTGCAGAGCAAGATTAAGGATGGGGATGTCGAACATGCGCGTGCGAGCAATCCCCTCGAAGAGGGCCTGCAAAATATCAATGCGCTGCGCCAGTTCTTGCGACATCGCCTAATCTCCAATTTCAGCGGATAAGACCATGAACTGTGCCGCCTCGCCATCGCATTGTGGGCAGCGCCAGTAGGCCGGCAAATCGGCGAACGCCAAACCCGGCGCCACCTGCCAAACCGGGTCGCCCAAAGCCGGGTCATACACCCACCAGCAAATCTTGCACTCCAGCCTGGAGTCCGCGGGCAGGCGCTGCGCGTCGCCCAGATAGCTGCCCTCGAAGCGAGCGGCGCCCAGGCCAAGATCTGCACCGACGCGGCTCATCCAGCCTGCTCCACCCAGTGCAGCACGTCGGTGAGTCGCTCCAGCGAGTCGCTCAAATCCTCGGGCGCAGCCAGGGCCACCTCGGGTACATCGCAGATCTCCACGGTGTTGAGAATCACCAGGTCTTGCGAGTTGTAATACACCACCCGCCAGGTATTGGGCGTGCAGGTATTGGTGATGCGGCAGTTGCCATAGCCACGCGACAGGATCAGCACCCGGCCAGTGCCCAAATGGTGGTCCAGAAAACCGATGTCCTCCACCGACATCGGCAAGAGCGTCAGGTTGATCATGTGGGCGCCCTGGCCTGTTTGCCAATGGCACCACTGGTCTTCGATCTCAACCAGCAAGCTGGGCGCGTTCTGCACATTGGGCGGCAGGCCACCGCGCCAGCGCGCGGCCTCGCGCTGGGCCTCGCTCCAATGGTCTTGCAGGGCGGTCAGCCGGATGGCGGCCGGCACGGCGCCCACTTCCAGGTGGTCGGACACTACCTTGCCGCCCTGCGTTTGAATCACCCGCCAGATGCCGGCAAACACTGACTCCTGCACGCGCAGCTCGGACTCACCCTCTGCGCTATCGACCAGCGCATTGCCCTTCAGCAAGACACTCACTTCACCCTCCCCTAGCACCTGGTTGATGAGCAGCAGATCGGACTTGGCCATGCCCATCAGATTGACCCGACGATTGATTCCGTCAGCCAGCGTCAGCTTCAGCTGGGCCAAGGTTTCACGCAGGGCCAGATGGGCTTGCTCGCGGCTGACCATCTCCTCAGGCTCGGGCAACAGGGGTTGGCGGAAGGTCTCCATGCCCTGGGGCATGGGCAGGTACGCCAACTGTTCATCCTCCGGCTGGCTGCCCGGGCCAACACCGATGCTGATGACCGGAATCGGAAATTCGTTGCTCTTCATCATGATGGCGGCCTATCAATGGCAGGAGTCGAAATTGGAATTTGCATTGGCATTGGCGCTGACCAGGGGGATGCCAATGCCGGGCAGGCGCGAGGTGGGCAGGGCCAGCACGCGTTTGACCTCGTCCACATAAACGTCCCAGTCATGCATGCCGCTGAGCGTGGCGACGTATTGCCCGTCACGCAGAAACAGCAGGCTGGGCCAGCGCTGCGAGCCGTAGCGGCGGGCGAGGTCTTGCTCTTTCTCGCGCGGCACAACGGCGATCTCAAAGTGCCGGCCGCTGGCGCGGCGCAGCTCGGGCAGCACCACCACCACGTCCTGACCCTCGGGGAATTGCACCGGGTCACCGGCGAATAACACCACACGGTCGCCCCCCTCGCGGGACCAGGCTTCTATGCTGCTCTCGTCCACCCAGGTGGCGCCATGCTGGGAGACCAGGCGCTCGATCAGGGTCTCGGGCTTTTTTTCCAGCGGGGCTTGCACGGGCAGGGCAATATGGGCCTGGCTGCTATCAAGGTCATGGCTCATCAAAATTCTCCGGTAGTCCCGGTCAGCACCAGCATTTCGGCCTGACTCATGCGGGAAGGCAAATCAAAACTGGCCTCGGTATGCAGGGCCGCGCCGTTCAGCAAGGCCTGCATCTCGTCCAGGGTGGCATTGATCTCAGCGGCGCGCTGCGGGCTCAGGCGCTCTTGGGCACTGCCCAGAAAGCTCAGCACCCAGTCGCCAAGGGCCAGCTCGCCCAACAAGGCGGTGTTGAGTTGCTCGGGCTCGCCCCGGCCTTGACACAGCGCATGGCCTGGCGAGAGCGCCAAGACCTGCATGGGAATTCCGATGCACATAATGAATTACCTAGGCAGTCTGTGGGAAAAACCGCGCATCGCCGCTGCGGCAGGCCAGCGCCTCGGAGGGCCGGGCCTCCTCATAAGCCACCAGGCCCAGCTCGGCAAAGGTGACGGCCTCGCGGGTGTCCAGCGGGCGGCTGCGTTGGCGCGGCTGGGCGCCCCAGTCACTCAGGCGCGCCACGCCCAGAGCCAGGGCCTCTTCCATGGCCTGTTTGACGACTGGCCGCAGGCTGCCGCCGTAATCTTCCAAATGCTCGGGTTGGCAGCCGATCAAGAGCAGGCGGCGGGGGAATTTGTCCGTCAGCTGGGCCAGCATCAAGACCTCTTGAAAACCTGTCTGATGCAGGCTCATTTTTTTGGCGCCCATGAATCTGGGCACCTCCTCCCCCTCCACCAGCTTGAGCGTGCCGGGCGCCAGGCCGTAGTCAATGGCGTCGAAGATCATGAGGCTGTCGGCCTCCTGCACATGCTGTATCAGATACAGGCCCTGGGTGCCGCCATCGATCAGCTGCACATGGGGGGCGAACTCGTAGCGCGTCTGCAAGGCCTCGATACAGCGCACGCCAAAGCCTTCGTCGGCCCACAGGACGTTGCCTATGCCCATGACGCAGATGGAGTTAGCCATGACTTCAGTCCTTGAAGGTGCGGTGGCCTGAGATCATGGTGCTGACCACGCTGGAGCGGCCCATGATGTCCTCGCGGATGGCGGCGTAAATATGCACGATCACAAACACAATCAGTGCCCACATCCCTAAGTGATGCCAGGTGTGCACATCTTGCGACTGGCCGAATAGCGGGATCACCCAGCCGAACAGCTTGTCTTGCCAAGAACCGGCTTGCGCCCCCTCGGAGTAGAGCGCAAAGCCAGTGAAGACCATGAAAATCACCGTCAGCAAAAACATGAAGAACATGGCGAAGCGGGCCAAGGGGTTGTGGCCCACATACTGGCCTGGCCGCCTGGCGATAAAGCCATACCACTTCACCATGCCGACCAACTCCTGCCAGTAGGCCTTCTGAAAGATGGGCACCCAGAACAGCTCGCGTGCATGGTGGTTACCCGCCAGCGCCCAGTAGAGCCGCCCGATCAGGCCCACGGCCAGCAGATAGCCGGCAGAGAAATGAGCGAAGCGGATATAGCCCATCAGATAGTTGGCACTGGCCTCGCCGCTGACGGTGGGCAGGGGCGAGCCGATGAAGTAACCCGTAATCGCCAGCACCGTGATGGCCAGGGCATTGATCCAGTGCCAGATGCGCACCGGGGCTTCAAACACGTAAACCGACTTGATCTGGTCGGCGCGGCTGGCGTCCAAGGCATCAAAGCCCTGGGTGCCGACTTCGGTGGAGCTGACAGACATGGTGGCTCTCCTTGGGCTGGCTCAAAGACGGCTGAGCATCAGAACCAAGCCGCTGGCGGTCAGCGCCAGGGCGAAGGCTTGGCCCAGCCTGGCGGGCCAACGTGCCAAGGCCGCGCCGGCCAGCAGACCCAGGCCATGCAACAGGGCCGAACCCAGCACGAAGCCGCCTATTGCCTGCGCACCATGCAGCTCAAGGCCATGGGCCTGACCATGGACCAAGGCGGCCAGCCCCACAAACAGCAATCCCAGTGCCGATGGCACGCTTTCCCTCAGCAGCAGCAAGCCACCAAAGCCCACAACGCTGGCCGCCACCCACGCCTCCAATTGCGGTGCGACCCAGGCGGCCTGAGCTACAAGAGCGCCCGTCAACAACAGTGCAAGAAACAGGGCCGGCGCCAACAGCCTGGCTTTGCCGCGCCACAGTTGGCTGGCCCATACGCCCACGGCGAGCATGGCCAACAAGTGATCCAACCCGGTGAAGGGGTGAGCCACACCACTCAGAAACTCCAGCTCATGGCCAAGGGCGCCCTGCCCGGTGTGCGCTTGGGCTGCCAGACCGATGGACAGCAGGCCCAGGGTGGCACAGCACTTCAATGCTCGTCTTGCAATCATGGTGATCGTCTCCTGTTTACTAACGCGATGGATCAGCGAACCTTGACCGATGTCAGCTCCTGGCCATCAGGGCTCATCACATGGGTGGAGCAGGCCAGGCAGGGGTCGAAGGAATGCAGGGTGCGCAGAATTTCCAGCGGTTGCTCGGGGTTGGCCATGGGGGTGTTCATCAGGCTCGCCTCGAAGGCGCCGATCTGGCCCTTGTTATCACGCGGGCTGCCGTTCCAGGTGGTGGGCACCACGCATTGGTAGTTCTCGATGCGGCCGTCCTTGATCTTGATCCAGTGGCCCAGCATGCCGCGCGGCGCGGCCACCGTGCCCACGCCCTTGGCTTCCTTGGGCCAGGTGCTGGGGTCCCATTTCTCGACATTGGCCGTCGTGGTATCACCGGACTTGATATTGGCCAGCAGCTCGTTGTAGTCGTCCAGCATCATCTCGCCGCAGTACTGGCCTTCCAGCGCGCGGGCCAGGGTGCGGCCTATGGTGGTGGGCAGCAGCTGCTTGAGGGTGTATTGGGTCTCGGGGATGCCCAGGGCCTTAGGGATGCCTGAGTTGATCATGCTGGCCGAATAGTCCACCTGCTCCTTGACCCGCTGGCTGTATTTATGCCCCTTCATTGCGTGGGCATAACCCAGTATGTAGCGTGACAGCGGGCCTACCTCCATGGCGTGGCCGCGCCAGCGTGGCGACTTGATCCAGGAGTATTTGGCGCTCTCGTCCAACTCCTTGATGTCGGTGCGTGTGCCCTTGGTCTTGGCGCCCAGCTCGTAGTTCGGTTCGGTCACGCCGTCCCAGGGGTGCAGGCCCTTGCTTTCGTCGGCATATTTGTACCAGCTGTGCGGGACGAACTCCTGCACCTGCTCGGGGTCGCGCGGGTCGATGGGGAAGATCTCGTCCCAGTTGCCATTCAGGATAGCGCCACCCGGCAGCTGCTGGGTGTCTTTGTGGCCCATGATTTTTTCGTACGTGCCGTAGTCGCTGACATTGGTGGCCGAGAGGCCACCGCCGTACAACCAGCCCGCCTGCTTGTAGAGGGTGCCGATGGCCAGCACATCGGGCACATAGACGTTTTTATTGAACTCGATGATCTCGTCGATGCGGGCTTTGACGAAGTTCAGGCGCTCCATATTGATGGGCGCGCCGGCCGCACCATTGCCGTCGATATTGATGGCGCAGGGCACACCACCGACCAAATAGTTAGGGTGAGGGTTCTTGCCACCGAAGATGGTGTGGATCTTGACCCAATCCTTCTGCAGGTCCAGGGCCTCCAGATAGTGCGTGACGGCCATCAGATTGGCCTCGGGCGGCAGCACATAGGCCTTGTTGCCCCAGTAGCCGTTCATGAAGGGCCCCAGTTGCCCGCTTTCCACGAATTTCTTCAGCCGGTTCTGAATATCGCGGAAATAGCCTGCCGAGGACAAAGGATGCGCAGGCGACACCAGCTGCTGCAGCTCGGAGGTCTTTTTGGGGTCGGCCTTCAGCGCCGACACCACGTCCACCCAGTCAAGGGCGTGTAGATGGTAGAAGTGCACGGCGTGGTCATGCACCTGCAAGGTCTTGGCCATGATTTCACGGATCAGATAGGCGTTTTTGGGGATGATGATGCCCAGCGCGTCTTCCACGGCGCGCACCGAGGTCAGCGCATGGCAGCCGGTGCAAACGCCGCAGATGCGCTCTACAAAAGCCCAGGCGTCGCGTGGGTCGCGGCCCTTCAAAATCACCTCGAGGCCACGCCACATGGTGCCGGTGGAAACGGCATTACGGATGACGTTATTGCTGTCGAGATTGACCTCACAGCGCATATGGCCCTCAATGCGCGTCACCGGGTCCACCACGATGCGACGGCCCGTGTTATTCATCTGAAAACCCTGCGTCTCGTAAACGCCCGCATTGCCTGAACTAGCACCCATGTCATGCTCCTTCTAATTTCTAGACTTACTGCTTGGCCGAGGTGTCGGCATTGCCCGAGGACGCGCGCTTGATGGCTGAAACCGCGGCGTGGGCCACCGCTGCCGCGCCGACCACGCCAGCCGCAGTGGCGCCAACCTTGTCCGCATTGGCTTCGATGCCGAACTGGTGGATGTCGGTGAGGCGGTTGTAGAAGGAGCCCTTGTCCCAGAAGCCGTCTTCCGAGCAACCGATGCAGCCGTGGCCGGCCTTGATGGGGAAGCTGGTGCCCTCGTTCCACTGCACCGTCGAACAGGCGTTGTAGGTGGTGGGGCCTTTGCAGCCCATTTTGTAGAGGCAATAGCCTTTGCGTGCGCTCTCGTCGTCCCAGTTCTCGACGAACTGGCCGGCATCAAAGTGGGGCCGGCGGTAGCACTTGTCGTGGATGCGCTGGCTGTAGAACATCTTGGGCCGACCCTGGCGGTCCAGCTCGGGGATGCGGTCAAAAGTCAGCATATAGGTGATCACACCCGTCATCACCTCGGCAATGGGCGGGCAGCCCGGCACTTTGATGATGGGCTTGTCAAAAATAACCTTGTGCACCGGCGTGGCCTGGGTGGGGTTGGGCTTGGCGGCCTGCACACAGCCCCAGCTGGCGCAAGAGCCCCAGCTGATCACGGCCTTGGCATCTTTGGCCACATGCTTGAGCTGTTCAACAAAAGGCTTGCCACCGATGATGCAGCTCATGCCGTCTTGATTGAGCGGCGGGTTGCCCTCCACGGCCAGGATGTAGTTGCCCTTGTACTTGGTCATGATCTCTTCAAGAATCGCCTCGGCCTGATGGCCGGCGGAGGCCATCAAGGTGTCGTCATAGTCCAGCGAAATCATGGACAGCACCACGTCTTTGGCCAGGGGGTGGGCCGAGCGGATGAAGGACTCCGAGCAGCAGGTGCACTCCAGGCCATGCAGCCATAGCACCGGGGTGCGCGGCTTGGTTTCCATGGCATGCGCAATCTGCGGCACAAAGCTGGGCGCCAGGCCCAGCGATGTGGCCGTCAGCGAGCAATACTTCAAAAAGCTGCGGCGTGAAATGCCCTGACGGCGCATCACCTCGTAAAAGGTTTCCATCGTTGCTTGTCTCCGTGTAGTTGATCTTGGGCTCGTGCACGGCCCAAACCCCGATTGCACGGGCCGCCCCACCCTGCATGAAGCGCCCGCCCCTTCTCCGACCGGTAGCCACTTGACGCAAATCACGAGCCAACTTGGGGCAGCTCAAGGGAATACCCCAAAACAAACACGCAAGCTCTTGTTTTTATTGGCGAAAAATTTCGCCATCAATACACGCAGGATCGGTGTATTCGAGGGGGTGGAAGGTGACTTTTCAGTTTTCAGGCAATGCTGAAAACTTATCATCCAGCGACGAAATTCAAGTATCCGGATCGGGGAGGTGAACCTGCGCCAGAAGTCGCGCAAATGGTCCCCTCAGGGATGCCGCGCGCGGGTCACAGCATTCGCCACGACTCAAGGTGAATCGGGCGGCATCGCCGCCGCTGCGCATGGGGCCGGGGTGAGATTCGCCAAGGCGGTGGATCTTGCCGGCCGCATGCTTGCGTCTCACGACGTGGGCGACCGCAATGGGGTCAGGTCATGCGGCGGGTCAAAGAAGCATCAAAATCGCCGAGCGTTTCAATCTGTGCGCGCATTCAAAAGGCATTGACATGACGGTCGGTGGTCGACGGGCAGGCGTCATGGCTTGTGCGCTGACCTGCTTAAGACAGCAGCGAATCTTCCAACTCAACTTCGTCGAGGTCTTCCGCGTCAACCAGGCGATCAAATTCAGTCAAATCCACCACGGCACCACGGGGAATCAACGGTTTGTCAAGCGGCCGGTACACGCGGCTGTGCAGGTGGTTGAGACGTTCAGAATGTTCCATCGCTTGCAACACGATTTCCGGGTTCAGCAACATGGCGAAGGGGCTGACAAGTGCGGGGCTCAGCATGATGTTCTCCTCAGGACTTACGGTTTCAAGATGTAAGTAACTGTAGGCATCAACGGTGTTGCTGCGTAGTCGGCCGCGCGCCAAAGCGCTTGTCAGGCAAAGTCCTAGGGCTGCGTCGGGTTGGCGCAGCCAGCTTGCTGCGCGCAGAGCGGGCAGGCGGGAGAGCAGAAGGCACCCGTTGTACCCACTGCACCCACCCTCGCGGCCCTATCGAGGCGCGTTCAAACCAGCACTTCAGCGAACAAGGGCTGGCTCAAAAAGCCCGCCGGGCTTGCGCTGGCGCCGTAGGCTCCCGACTGAAAAATCACCACCCAATCGCCTTCGGCGGCGACGGGCAACGCCATTTTGTCGGCCAAGAGGTCCAACGGTGTACACAAGGGCCCCACCACCGAGGCGAGTTCAGTCCCTGCATGGGCTGCCGCGGAATCACCAGCCCGTATCACGGTCACGGGGTAATTCTTGCGAATCACCTGCCCGAAATTACCCGAAGCCGACAAGTGATGATTCAAACCCCCATCCGTCACGAGAAACACCTGACCCCGCGACACTTTGCGGTCTACCACACGGGTGACATAAATGCCGGCCTCACCAACGAAGTAGCGACCCAACTCGATCACGAGGTGCGCCTGCGGAAAATCAACGCTCGCCCGGCCCGCCAACTCCGCAAGATTGGCCGCGATGGGTGTCAGGTCGAGCGCGGTTTCACCCGGAAAGTACGGAATACCAAACCCGCCCCCCAGGTTCAAGAACTTGACAGGGCTTGGCGCATGCCGCGACAGGCGCAAGGCCAATTCATAGGATTTTTGCTGAGCTTCGCAGATCGACTCAGCCTTCAGGTTCTGCGAGCCGGCGAACAAATGAAAGCCCTCGAAAGCCAGGCCCAGCCGGCCGATGTCTGCCAGCAGATCGGGCACCTGCTCGGCATCCACACCAAACTGTTTCGGGCCACCACCCATCTTCATGCCGGAGCCTTTCAGCTCGAAGTCGGGGTTGACACGCACGGCCACACGCGCAGGCAAGCCCAGTTCCGCCGCGGCTCGCGCCAAGGCCGGCAGTTCGCGTGCGGATTCCACGTTGACCAGCACGCCCGCCGCCACCGCTTGGCGCAATTCAATGTCCCGCTTGCCCGGCCCTGCAAAGCTGATTTCAGCCGCGTTGGCGCCCATGTCCAGGGCCACTTTCAACTCTCCGGCTGACGCAACGTCAATGCCGTCCACCAAGCCCGCCATGACCCCCACCACGGCCGGCATGGGGTTGGCCTTCATGGCGTAATGCAATTTAATGTTGGGCGGCAAGGTGTTGCGCAGCGTCTTCACACGCGCAGCGAGCAATTGGCGGTCGTAAGCAAAAAATGGTGTTTGTCCGACCCGCGCCACCAGTTGGCGCAAGGGCTGCCCACCGACGATCAAGTCACCCTCGCCAACCACAAATTGCGACAAGGGTGCATGCACCGGTGCGCGTCTCTGCAACGGCATTTCTGGCGCATTGGTGGGGGTGACATCAGCCATTTTTGACATATCAGGAAGACTCTCGATCGAATGGAGGATGCGACTCAGCGGTGAAACCGGCGGGCCCGAATTCAGGACTGGATGCGATGCCGGGATCAGTGTTGGGAATTGCGCTCAAACCAGGCCGTCGACAACAGCTTGCGGTCAATTTTGCCGTTAGGGTTGCGAGGCAGCGGCCCGGCCTGCACCTCAAACCCAGCCGGCACCATGTAGGCGGGCATATGCTGCCGGCACTGCGCTTGAAGTGCCGGCAGGTCGACCCCGTCAGCACCCGCAGGCGCCGTCACAATCACTTGAATCACCTGCCCCAGGCTGGCGTGCTCAACACCAAAGGCCACGCATTCGCCCACCAGTCGAGTGGCGTAGAGAATTTCTTCCACCTCGGTGGGACTGACCCGATAGCCTGAGGTTTTCATCATCTCGTCGCGCCGACCGATGAAGTACAAAAAGCCCTCGGCGTCTCGCCGCACGTTATCGCCGGAGAACACCGCGTACTCCGGCAACTGCAAGCCCCCTTCACGCCCGCCAACGCCGGCGGGCAATAGCTTGTAGCGCTCGGCCGTTTTTTCAGGATCATTCCAGTAGCCCATGCCGACCAGGGCGCCACGGTGCACCAGTTCACCGGGCTCGTCGGGGTCGCAAACGCTGCCGTCCTCCCGCAACACAAGAATCTCGGCGTTAGGGATCGCTTTGCCGATGGAGTCCGGGCGCCGGTCAACCTCCTGTGGGGGCAGAAAAGTGGACCGAAATGCTTCCGTCAAGCCGTACATCAAAAAGGGGCTGGCGCTCGGCGCACGCTGGCGCAGCAAGGCCAAAGTTTCCCGGGGCATGCGCCCGCCCGTGTTCGCAAAATAGCGCAGGCGCGCATCAATGGCGGCCGGCCACTCCAACTGCGCCAACTGGATGTAGAGCGGCGGTACGGCGGTCAAGCCCGTCACGCCTTCTTTTTCAATGGCTTTCAGTACATCACGCGGCATCAGGTAATTGAGCAACACCACCCGCGCACCGACATGGAAAGCCGTTGTCAATTGACTGAAGCCCGCATCGAACGACAAAGGCAGCGCCGCCAGCAACACGTCTTGCGCATGGTTGCCGAGATAAGACGCTACGCTCTTGGCACCAGCCACCATATTGCGGTGCGACAGCACCACGCCCTTGGGTCTGCCCGTGCTGCCCGAGGTGTACAAGATGGCTGCCATATCAGTGTCAATGACGGGATGCCCGGCAGCAGGCGCCGAGCCCAGAAAATCTGACCACCCTTGTACGGTCTTGCCTTGCCCGGTCAGCGCGGCCACATCGTTGCGGTTGCCATTGGCGTCGCTGCTGCCCTTGGCTTTGTCGGTCAGCACCACATGGCGCAAAGACGCCGAGGCCGCCAATACCTCACCCAGCAAACCCAGCCGGTCAGGCGATGTCACCAGCACCTGCACGTCGCAGTCCGCCACGATGAAACCCAATTGCTCAGGTTTGAGCAAAGGGTTGATCGGAACAAACACACAACCCGCAGCCGGCGCACCGAAACTGGCCACCACGGTTTCAAAGCGCTTTTCAAGATAGATGCCCACTCGCGCACCGCGTGCCAAGCCCAAGCCCATCAAGCCCGATGCGAACCCTTCAATGGCGGCTCCCAACTCCGCGTAACTCATAGCGGCCTGCCCGTAGGTCAGCGCCGGCGCGTCAGGCCGCGTACGGGTCTGTTTGAGCGGCAGGTCATGCAAAAGCACGGAATCAATCGGAGCGTGCGAGGTGCTGGCAATCATGCGGCGGGTGTCAATCGTTCAAAACAGGGTGGACAGATAGATTCACGGCGACAAATAACTCGATGCACTTGAACGGCCCGTTTTCGAGCCGAACGGCAGACACCGCGTCAATTGAGGAGGGGCCCATCAAGGAAAAAGTATCGCACGCCTCTGGCGCCTGTTGCCCTGCACAACTGGTCCTGAGCTCAATCCATAACGCAAGCGCTGTTGCAAACTACCGAATGAAACGGCTGACCGGGAATGCCGGGCGTCCACAAAGGCACAATTTCCCAAAAAACAGGCCTCGGATGAGGGGGCTGGCAAGAATGAACTCAAATATCTGCCATGTAAGATGCGGCGATATTCAACTTGTCCATGCGCATGAGCCCTCATGCGCCCGTTTTCATGACTATCGAAAAGCATGTGCTGCGCATCCTCGACGAGGTTCTCAGCCTGAACGGCCGCAGCGCTTCCTTCAACCGCAACACCCTGTTGCTCGGTGCCATTCCTGAGTTGGACTCCATGGCGGTCGTCAGCCTGCTGACGGCATTGGAAGATCAATTGGGCATCGTCGTGGCCGATGACGAAATCGATGGCGCCACCTTTGCCAGCGTCGGCTCTTTGACCGACTTTGTTGCGGCCAAAATGGCCTGAGCATTTCTTTTTCGCCCTCCCACACAACACCTCACCCTACCCCGGCCCCGGCATGCCCTGTTTCCAAGCCTTTTTTCTCGAAGGACCGCAGGGCAAAGGTCAGCGGTTTTGCATTTTTCATCCGGCACAAGGTGTAACGCGTGGCCGGGTGCTGCACATTCATCCCTTTGCTGAAGAGATGAATAAATCCCGCCAAATGTCGGCACTGCAGGCGCGCAAGCTGGCACAGGCCGGGTTTGCGGTGTTGCAGATCGATCTATTTGGCTGCGGCGACAGCAGCGGTGATTTTGGCGACGCCAGCTGGCAAGACTGGCTTGACGACGTGGCGCTGGGTGCTGCGTGGCTGAGCCAGCAAGGCAGCGAGCCGCTGTGGCTTTGGGGGCATCGCCTGGGTTGCCTGCTAGCCTGTGAAGCCGCACCGAGCCTGAACGAAGCCTGCCACTTTCTATTCTGGCAAGCACCGAGCACCGGGCGCGTGTTGCTGCAGCAATTCCTGCGATTGAAAGTCGCCAGCGGTATGCTCGAAGGCGGGCCCAACACCATCTCAACCGACGCCCTCAAAGCTGAACTGCTGGCGGGCGGTTCCGTGGAAATCGCCGGCTACCGTCTCTCCAGCGCCTTGGCCGCCGGGATGGAAAAGGCCACGCTCAGCCCGCCTGCCCTGGCCTCGGCGCAAGCATGGGCACCTGTAGCCTGTTGGTTTGAAGTGTCCAGCCAGGCCCTGCCCGAACCCTCCCCCGCCATCTCTGCCGCGATACAACGCTGGGAAGCCGCAGGCATCGCCGTTCGCTACCAATCCATTCCTGGCCCCCAATTTTGGCAAACTGCTGAGATCGAACTGGCACCAGCCCTGCTTGAATCGAGTTGCAGCGCCTTGCGTGATGCAGCGCCCTCAAGCCCTGCAAGTGTTGCCCGATTGGATTTGGAGCACCAGCCATGAACGTGCCCCCCTCCTGTCAAAATTATCAAGAACGGGCCATTCAATTCCCGTGCCTGGGTGTCAGCCTGCTGGGCATCATCTGCGAACCCCGGTCCACTCTGGTGCGGCATCCAACGGCAGTGCTCATCATTGTCGGCGGGCCTCAATATCGTGCCGGCAGCCACCGACAATTTACCCTGCTGGCGCGCTCACTGGCTGAAAACGGCATTACCTCCCTGCGAATGGATTACCGGGGCATGGGCGATAGCGACGGCAGCCCCCATACCTTCGAAGAGGTTTCAGACGACGTCAAGAGCGCCATCGACGCGCTGTGCCAAAACACGCAAGGCCCTATCGAGCGCCTGGTCTTGTGGGGCCTGTGCGATGGCGCCTCCGCCGCGCTGCTGTACTGCCAAACAAAGGCCGACCCACGCGTGCAGGGCCTGGTCCTGCTCAATCCCTGGGTTCGCTCCGGCCACAGTTTGGCCAAGACCCACATCAAGCACTACTATTTGCAACGACTCAAGCAGCCCGCGTTCTGGAAGAAATTTTTGAGCGGGGGGGTTGCCGTATCGGCCCTGACCGATTTGTTCACAACGGCACGAACTGCCTTCGGTGGCAAATCATCACAAACCAACGCCAACGCCAAACACAACGCGTGGCACGCCGAAACTCTGGCCCAATCCACCGCACCGTTTCAAGACCGAATGGCCTTGGCCTGGCGTCACTTCTCGGGACAAATCTTGTTGCTCACCAGCGGCAAAGATCTCACCGCGCAGGAATTTCTAGATCATGCCAAGGTCACACCCGCGTGGAAGAATCTGCTCGACCGCACCAGCGTACGCAAGATCGATATTGCGGATGCTGATCACACTTTCTCCAACGCCCGACACAGAGCAGAGGTTGAAACATATACCGCTGAATTTGTACAAAGCGTTTGAACAACAAATCCAGCTGAGTTTGTGAATAAATCGCCATCGACTGCGATGAAAAAATTGAGTGAGGAGCACCAATTGGGAGAAACTCTGCAGCGCTTTTTGGTAATTCTCGGCCTGAGCCTGAGTTGCGCCTGCGCAGCCCATGCACAAGTGAGCGAAGGTATCTGTGGTCCCTTGCGCGGAGGGCACTATGGCCCCTACGACTACCGGCCAGATCACCACAAACAGGCCGCCGGCGATCAAATGCCGCACAGCGACAAGCGTGTTCTCGTAGAAGGCGCCCACTTTACGCCTCGGGTTGAAAACTTGGTTGGAGCCCAGTCTGGCGGTCAAATGGGCCCGCCGGGGGCGGATTTATCTTATACCTTGCGCGCATTTCCCAACAACCATCGCGCCTTGGTTTCTGTTGTACGTTATGGTGAAAAATTCAAAACTGAAAATCCACCTGCGCTGCAGTACCCCGTTGAATGTTATTTCGAAAGAGCCATTCGATTCGCGCCTGATGATGTCATCGTGCGCATCATCTACGCCAGCTACCTTACCAATAAAAATAGACATGATGAAGCCGTCGCTCAGCTGAAAATATCGACGACTCTGGCCAAAGACAATCCTTTCACCCAATACAATATTGGTTTGGCTTATTTTGATCTCAAAGAATATTCTTTGGCACTGGAGCAAGCGCACCGGGCCGCCAGTCTTGGATTTGAAAGATCTGAACTCAGCGACAAACTGAAAAGTGTCGGGCAATGGCAAGATCTGTCAGATGCCCCTGAAGCTGCCAGCGCACCTGCGGTCGCTTCATCTTCTGCCGCGGATTGATCGTCACGCCGAAATTGTTATTTCCACCGCCATTCATGCCCTACCCCATTCCGCGTCTACCCGTTTTTGACTGGACCACAGTCTCCGGTGCAAAACACGCAGAAACGCCCTGTCTTTTGACACTGCCGGGCATGCAATTCACCAACAGCGGACGAGCCTCGATTTTGCTGGCGCTGGAAATGCTCGACATCGGCCCCGGCGACCAAGTGCTGGTCCCCACCTACCATTGCCCTACGATGATTGCCCCCATTGTTCAGCGGGGTGCTGAGCCAGTTTTCTATCCCTTGCGGCACGACGGCTCACCAGATCTAGCCTGGGTCGACGCGCAACATTTCAAAAATCTGCGGGTGATATTGGCCGCGCATTTTTTTGGTATTCCTCAAGCCCTGTCTTCGGTACGAACTTGGTGTGACCAACACAATATCCGGTTCATCGAAGATTGTGCCCATTCTCTTTTTGGTGCAAAAGATGGCCGGGCCGTGGGCCAATGGGGTGATTTGGCGATTGCAAGTTTGACAAAATTCCTCCCCGTGCCTGAAGGCGGCTGCCTTGTCAACAATACCCAACAACTTACCTTACCCAGGCTAAGTAGCCCCACATTCAGGGATCAAATCAAAGCTGGTTTTGACATCTTTCATGCTGGCATCAATCACGGGCGATTGAATGGAATTCGTTTTTTATTCGAATCACTGCTGAATGTGGTACGGCGGTTTCAGACTCGAAGTCAGCCCTCATCCGACAGTTCATCGTCCGCTGGATGTGCTGAAGATGATGACCACAATGATAATCAATATGTTAATTTAGGCCCCTCGCATCAATCACTGACCCTGGCCAGCCGATGGGTTGCCCAATGGGTGCCGCGTCAGCGCATTGTGGTCGAGCGTCGAAAAAAATATCAATTTTTGACCCAAGCCTTTGCAAACTGCGAATATGCCCGCCCGTTGATTCCTCAGTTGCCGGACAATTGTGCCCCTTATGTATTCCCGCTATGGGTCGCCAACCCTGATCCTGGCTACCTCAAACTCAGGGAGATGGGGCTACCAGTTTCTCGTTGGGACAGATTGTGGCCGGACGTCACTGTCATTGAAGACGATCATGGCCGGCTTTGGTCCCATCACATCCTGCAACTGGCTTGTCACCAAGACCTGTTAGAACCTGAACTCGAGCGCATGGTGGCGATGATCTGCGACGTCTATTCACCCAAAACAACATAATAACTGGCAGACGAAAAATGAGCTGGCGCATTCATCCCATCAAAAACTTTCTCAGCGTTACTGCCCAATGGGATAGCCTCGCCCGTGCCCGAGCAGGCCGCCCATTTTTGGAATCGCTGTTCCTGCTACCTGCTCTAGCAGCATTCGCGCCAGACGACGCCTTGGTCTGCTTTTTTGAATCACATGGGCAAACCAATATCGCCTGCATTCTGTGCCGCCAAGGCAAGGGCATGTGGCAAACCTTTCAGCCCTCACAACTGCCGCTTGGGGCATTTTTGACTGATGGCACTGTTGAATTGCAAAGTGCATTTGGCGAGTTGTGGCGCCAGCTTCCCGGATTGAGCCTTGGACTGGGCCTCACCCAACTGGACCCCTTGTTCGAATCAAGACCGTCGCCAGAAGGGAAAATCCAAACCATTCCCTACATCAAAACAGCATGGGTCGACATCAATGAAGGCTTTGATACCTACTGGGAATCGCGTGGCAAGAACCTCCGGCAAAACACCCGCAAGCAACGCAACAAATTGAGCGCAGAAGGCATCGAGCCTCGCCTGGAATGCCTGACGGATGTTGATCATGTTGCGCAAGCCATTGCCCAATATGGTCAACTTGAAAGCGCCGGCTGGAAAACAGAAAACGGCACAGCGATTCACCCCGATAACGATCAAGGTATTTTTTACCGTCAAATGCTGGAAAATTTTGCACGCCAAGGTCGATGTAAAATATACCGCTACTGGTTTGGCGATAAAGTCGTTGCAATGGATCTTTGCATTACTGATGAAGAAACAATTGTCATACTAAAAACAACTTACGATGAACAGTACAAGGCTGTGTCACCATCGACACTGATGCGCCAAACAGAGTTTGAAAGTCTTTTTGAAGCAAAGCAGTACAAAAAAATTGAGTTTTATGGAAAGGTGATGGAGTGGCACACGCGCTGGACTGATAAAGAGCGTGAGTTGTTTCATGCAAATATTTATAGAAATCAATTGATTCCACAACTACTTTCTTTGCGCTCCAAATTGCGTACCAAGATCATCTCCAACAAAGCAGCCCAATCCGTAGAATCCGACAAGACCGCCACCGCCACAGCAGACTGAATTGACGTGCCCAAAGTATCTGTAATTATCCCGGCCTTTAATGCAGCCCGCTACCTGGGCGAAACCATGGCGAGTGTATTGAATTCGTCATTCCACGATCTTGAATTGATTGTGGTTGATGATGGTTCGAAGGATGAAACCGCCCAGGTGGCGCAGTCCTTTGTTGATAACCGGGTTTGTGTCATTCGCCAGTCCAATCGGGGTATGTCTGCAAGCCGCAATGCTGGCATTGCGGCTGCGACTGGACAATACATTGCACTGCTTGATGCCGACGACGTATGGCACCCTGACAAGTTGAAGTTGCAAGTAACACTACTGGACAGTCAGCCAGAAATTGGTGTCTGCTTCACAGAATTTCAGATTTGGCATGGCAGCCCCATTCCTGACTTTTCAAGTCAGGAAACGAGTGAAAAAATTGAGGCTAGTCTGACGGGATGGATCTATCCGAAGATGATTTTGACGCATTTCGCCCTGCCGTCTACCATCGTGTTTCGCCGATCAGTTTGGGATGCGCTGGGACCCTTTCTCTGCGAAAATCACCAAACTGACGATTGGGAGTATTTTGTGCGGGCATCAAGGGCATTCCGTTTCGCGAAACTGAGCGACCGTTTGGTGCTGTACCGACAGCACCAAGGGTCCTTGTCGAAACGACCCTCCCCATTGAACAGCACTGAGGCCATGCGGACCCGACTCCTGCAGCAATACGGCATGACTTGTCCCAACGGCGGCCCCGTTGATGCCGTGGCCTTGGCCCAGCGGCAATATCTGGGACTGCGGCACTTTGCCGATGGTCATCTGGCCCATGGTGACTTCGCGCTGGGCCTGCGATCGTTCGGGCAACTGCTTCGGCATAGTCCGCAGCGGTTCTCTACTTTACTGACACTGTTGAAGTCCATTCGCCAGCGCATTCGGCGCTCATTTTGAACGTGCCTTTGCACGCACCCCACGCCACCCAAGTTACGCCCCAATGATTGCGCAGCCCATGTCGACCCCGCTGCCTCTGCGCACCCATCTGAAATGGTGGCTGTTCAGAAGCCTGGAGTTGCTCAGCGATTTGCGCGGCAACAGCGCTTCAGGGCACTTGGCGCTGCCAATTCCGCCTACGCCACAAAAGTCGCTTTGGGTGTTCGTGTCGACCATTGGTGAACTCAACGCGATTGAACCGCTGCTGAGGCAAATTCTTCAGAGACTACCAGCACTCAAACTGGTGCTGATCACCGACCACGCCCACTACCAGACAAGTTACCTTGCTCGGTACCCGGAGGCCACGATTTGTGTCAGCCGCGGGCATGCGTCAGACGCGAACCAACTCGCCAAACACTACCCACCCCAATGGCTATTTGTGGGGGAGATCCCCTGCTGGCCATCGGACGCGCCCTGCCGATTTTCTTTCGCTTTCATGATGGCCGCAAAAAAAGCGGGGGCGAAAGCAGCCTTGCTCAATGGCTGGCTCTATCACTACGCGCCGCCCAGCCGCATGGATAAACTGGAGCGCCAACTGCTGCAGCGCGACTACCTTCGCGGGTTTGATGCAATAGCCGCGCAGACTGAAGAAGTTCGCCAATTGCTTTTAAATGCTGGCGCCGAACCTGATCGCGTGGCCGTGACCGGCAATATCAAGTTTGACGGCATGCTCAGGCAGGGGTGGTCTGCGGCCAACGCGCGCAGCCCTGTCATGCTGCAATGCTTGATCGATCAGGGGCGCCCAGTCATCGTCACGGGGTGCGTGACCAATTTCGATGAACAGACTTTGGTGCTGGACGCATTTATACAGGTGAAGGCGCGGCACCCATCAGCCCTCTTGATACTGGCACCACGACACCCTGAGGTGCTTGAGCGCATGCAGACATTGCGTGAATACCTCAGCAGCCGCAATTTGCGCGCAGTGTTCAGATCAACATTCACCGATTCGGCGCTGGACAAGGACTTGGACTGCCTCGTGCTCGACACCATCGGAGAACTGCGAGATTTCTACGCCTGCGCAACCGCCGCCCATGTGGGCGTCGATCACAATGTGCTGGAGCCCTTGGGCTTTGGCACGCCGGTCACCGTGTGCTCAGGCTGGAACCCCACCTACCCGTCTTATCCTGTTTATCAAATGATGAGCAAGGCTGGCGCGATCGTTGAACTGGCTGAGGTTGAGCAATTGGCGGCTATATGGAACCAATTGATCAGCGATCCTCAGCAACGAACCCACCGAGTATCAGAGGCAAACTTGAGCCTTGCCTCAGCGAGGGGCGCGGTTCAACGCCACCTCGACTTGCTCTCGAAACTGCTCCCTATGGGCGCCGCGCCCTAAGTTATTTTGGACACCACCATGACCACCATCAAGATCAATCAGACCATTGACGTCTCCAACCAAAGCCCCTTCGTTCTCTTCGGCGGCATCAATGTTCTTGAATCCAAAGACCTTGCACTGCAAGCCTGTGCCGAATACGTGCGAGTGACCCAAAAGCTAGGCATTCCGTATGTGTTCAAAGCCAGTTTTGACAAGGCCAACCGATCGTCCATTCACTCCTATCGCGGCCCCGGTTTGGATGAAGGCTTGAAGATTTTTGAGGCGGTTAAAGCGGAGTTTGGCGTACCCTTGATCACCGATGTGCATGAACCCTGGCAAGCTGAGGCTGTGGCAGAAGTGGTTGACGTGTTGCAGTTGCCCGCCTTCTTGGCCCGGCAGACAGACCTTGTCATGGCGCTGGCAAAAACAGGCCGAGTTATCAACATCAAGAAGCCGCAGTTTTTGAGCCCCTCACAAGTACAAAACATCGTCGAGAAATTCAAAGAAGCAGGCAACGAGCAGTTGATTCTTTGCGAGCGCGGTACTTGCTTCGGTTACGACAATCTTGTGGTCGACATGCTGGGCTTTGGCGTCATGAAAAAGACCAGCCAAAACCTCCCCATAATCTTTGACGTCACCCACGCTCTGCAACAACGCGACCCAGGCGGCGCCGCTTCAGGCGGACGCCGACAACAAGTGGCCGACTTGGCCCGCGCTGGGTTGGCTGTCGGCTTGGCGGGCCTCTTCCTGGAGGCTCACCCCAACCCCGATCAAGCCAAATGCGACGGCCCGAGCGCCCTGCCGCTGGACCAATTGGAGCCTTTCCTCAGCCAACTCAAGGCGCTGGATGATTTGGTCAAGGGGTTTCCGATGTTGAACATCAAATAGTAGCCCTGCCAAATTTTCGGACAAGCTGAAATACTATGGATAAGCGCAAATACTATTCAAGTGCCCGGCCCGAAGTTTTTGCGCTTTTCCCAACTTTGGTAGACAGGCATTTGGATGTAGGTTGCGCCGCCGGGCGCTTCGGCGAAAGTCTGTTGCGCGAAGGCCTTGCCAAAGAAGTCTGGGGGGTCGAGCCAACGCTTGGCCCATGTACTGAAGCCAGTCAGCGGCTAAGCAAAGTTATACACGGCTATTTTGATGAGAATACGCCGCTGCCAGATGAGTATTTTGACAGCATTACCTTCAACGACAGCTTGGAGCATATGCCTGACGAAATTACTGCACTCAAAGTGGCATGGAAAAAACTCAAACCCAATGGCAATTTGATCGTATCTCTACCCAACATTCGGTACATAGAGAATATCAAAGAACTCCTAATTGAAAAAGACTGGCGTTATGTTGATGCTGGGGTACTGGATCGTACGCACCTTCGTTTTTTTACAAAACTAAGTATGCAACGGACCATCATTCAATGCGGTTTTAAAATAGAACGCATCGAGGGCATCAATTCACACTGGTGGTCAGGCTGGAAAATCTATTTATTACGATTTCTATTTCAACAACATATTGAAGATATGCGCTGGAAGCAGTTTGTCGTTGTCGCCAAAAAAATACAGTGAAATGCACTCACATAGTCAATTATGGCCGAAGGGCGGCCGCCCATTCAAGTCCAATAGCCTCGACAGAAAAACGCTCCCTTAACTCCCCTGCTTTGCACTTTGCTCGTTTTCGCAATGGTTCCAGGTCTTTCAAAATTTCAAAAAAATAGTTCCATTCGTCAATCGAGCAATATTCTCGCCAAGGCAGATAGTCAGGCAAACCGCTGGCCATTACTGGCACACCCATAGATAGCGGCAGCAGTAGCCGGTTGTTGCTTTTGCCTGTTGTAAAAGAATTAATGCGCGCCGGCAATAATACAAGGTCATATTCACGCAAAATAACTGAAAACGACAACCGATCCCATTCAAAATATTCACAGGGAAATCGGCAATCTTTTGTTATTTCATTAAATTTTTCCACCGAATTACTGATCACAGTAAGTCGAAGGGCCTGATTCAGGCTACTTTCCTCCAATAATGGCAAGATCGTTGCCAACTCAGCCATGCCGCCTTCCGCATAGGCTGAACCATGATTTCCAAACCATAATAGCTGTCGCTCAGTCTTGCGTTGGCGGCGCAGGCGGGTTAGTAATCTTCTGCATTGAAAATAACCAAGCCATCTCCGGGGACTCCACCGAATCCAAACTGGCTCGTAAAATTTATTCGCCCCGGGTCCTTCCAGGGGGTCACCCACCACCTTAATGGCAGCAATCGGCCCCACTTCTTCTCGCAAATACGGAACCAAGCCAGGCGACGACACAACAAAACAGTCAAACAGGGTCAGGTTAGCTCGATAGGCTTGCAAACGCTCTGCACGAGAAGGGTTGCCGCTACTATTTAAAAAATAGTTGTCAAAACTATCAAGAAATAGGCGTGTGCCATGTTGCTTTGCGGCGCGAAGTTGCTGCAGTTTGCCTTCAAATTCAGCAGAACTCTTTGAATCCAGCAGCCATTTAGCTTGCACCACCAAAACATCTGCCGACTGCAGATATTCCGCCTTTTCACCGATATGGCACTGATACCCAGCCTTGCGCAATGCAGCAACAGGGAGTAGGCAGCGCAGCCGCACGCCGGCATAAACCGGATTATTGGAGTGAGGTAGGAAAACAATTTTCATTGCAGAAAAACCTCGAAGAAAAGCTCCAAAAAATAATAATTACTGCCTACGCGCCAACGCAGCACCCAACTCTTCTCGTAAGGGATGCTTGAAGCATACGACTCCGCCAAGAAATCCAACGATACCGGTTGAAATACCCAAGACAAGCGGTGGCAATATATGAGCAGGTGCCTCGCCAAAGTACGCATACACGGCAAATGGGCCGATAGCTGTAAGAGCGCTTACCTTAAGACTGACCCAACTGCTGGACATGAGTGCATGGAGTCGAAACTCCAGCAGGGCATGCACGGCTTGCAACCACAAACCGGTGCTCAGAATTGCGGCCAAAACCAGCGCCCATCCCACATAAATCAGGCCGAAATGCGCTCCGGCCAATACCAACAAGGTTGTGGGGACGGCGCTCTGCACGGTCACACGCATTACCCGATCGACATGACCGCTTGACAACAAGGCTGTGCGGCATAGAACGGCAGGTACGCTGAACGCCGTGGCCAAGGCCAAAATTCGTGTCATGCCTACCGAGTCGCGCCATTGGTCGCCATAGAGCAGTTCTGTCACCGGGTAAGCCAGACAAGCCAACCCAACACAGAAAGGCCACCCCAAAACGGTCATATACGAGGTGGCCTTAAGAAAGGGGTCGGACAAACTCCCGCCTTCACGCGACTGCTTGGCGAACCAAGGCATGCAAACAGTACCTACCGCATCAGAAAACAAACGGTAAAACATTTGAACCAAACCATTGGCGCGAGAAAAATGCCCCACGGCGGTCAAATCCTGCAACTTACCCAGCAGCAATTCGGGTGAATTACTAGCTAAATTGGATATAAAGGAACTGCCGGTGACTTTGCTGCCAAATCCAAGAATGCTGCGAATGTGAGTAGTGCCTGGCAACCATGGAAATGACCGCGGGCGATAAAAAGTTGCCAATACAGCATTAACCAAGGTAGTCGCCAACGAACCCAAAGCCAGGCTGATAGGCCCCCAACCTTGCCAAGCCAAACCAATCGAAATGGCCGCGCCGATCAAGCTTGAAATGAATCGCATGACGGCAAGACTTTGGAAACGCATTTCTCGCACCAACCATGCATTGGTCAGCGATCCAAACGGATTGACCGCGTAGTTGAAGGCGACCACGATCATGATGTCGCGCATGCGCGGCTCTTTGTAGAACCACGCAACGGGATAAGCCGCCAACAAGACGAGCAGGGCCAAACCCAGGCCCAAGCCCAGTTGCAAGGCCCAAACTGAGCGAATGTGGTCGACGGTCAGATTTTTTTCTTGAACCAGATATTGACCCGCGTTGAGGTCCCTCACCGTGTTCACAAAAATCAGCAAGACCATGGTGACGGAGAAGACACCAATTTCAGCCGGGGTTAAAAGGCGAGCGAGCACCATGGATGAACCGACGGTGATCAGCAGACTGGCGTATCGGTCCAGAAAGGAGAAGAACAAGGAGTTCCGAGTTGTCATGTATTTTGAACTTCGGCCGTCTCGGGCGTGTTTCTTCAGTTGTTGCCCTGACAGGCTTGCTCAAGCAGTGCCGCCAAACTCTTTGAGCGCATATGTCTTGAGGCCGCTCTAACCTTTGCTGCCTCTGGCAAGGAGGCCGTGCCCGTGCGAAGTTGATCCAGCCAACGGGGCAAGGCTGAGGCAATAGCATCAATAGAATCCAAGGCCACAATTTCTTGCAAACCTGCCGCACGCAAGGTGGCGGCCGTATCGCCGCGAGGATCTGTTAAGCCAAATACTGGGCGACCGGCACGGAAGTATTCGTAGATTTTTGCCGGTATCTGATCGTTGCAATTGCTGGCTTGCAGAATGAACAAACCGTCCACCGACATCATTTCTGCCAAGGCGGCCTGATAAGGCAAAGGGGGTAGCAACTCAACGAACTCGCCGACTCCTGCAACCGTCGCCATCTGGCGTACCAACTCGTCATGTGCGGAGCCACGGAATCGCAAGCGCAGGTCTGAAGGGCTTAGTCGCCCCTCCCTAGCGACGTTTGCCAGCGCAGCAAAGAGGCAACTCGGGTCACGTTCTGAGGGGTAGACAATGCCGCTGTGCAACAGTACCTTAGGGCTTGAACTACCCAGTTCGCCTTGCAAAGCATGCCTGTCTTTTTCAGCGGCCAAGAAACTTGGTTCGTCGTACCCGTTTTCCAGCAAGGAAATATGTGAGGCACGGTGCGGAAATCGCTGCCGGTAATATTCGACCGCGCCCGGCGTGGTGAAGGTGCAGTGGTGAGCTTGGTCGAACACGAGTTGCTCAACGTGTCGATACGAAGCCCAAATTTTGGGATCTTTGGGATACCCTTCTTGCGCCATAGGATCCCGAAAGTCGGCCACCCACGGCAAGCCAGATTTGCGTTGTAGTTCCGCACCAATCAGGTGTGCCGTTGCAATCGGAAAGGTGGACCAGATGACGTCAGGGCGATATCGCTCAATCATCTGCAGGCCTTGCCGTACGGCGTCGCGGCGCCAACTCACCCACCGGTCAGGCCGAGCCAGAAAACCCGGGTAATGGCCAAAAACTGAGAGTTGCCGTGCCGTATCCAGTGCAAACGCACGGCGAACCACCAAGTCTGGGGGGATCTCGGCGAGCAAGTCGTCACTGGTGCTGGGGTACGCTCGCGGGTTGGCGCTGAGGACCAAAGGCTGCCAACCGAGCTCAGGCAGTTGCTGCGCAAACCGCAGGGTACGCTGAATGCCGCTGCTTCCCGCCAGAGGGGGGAAATGGTAGGCAATCATAAGCACTCGACGACTCAATCGGACTCCTCGCAAATTTGAGGCTCAATGATACTCGGCCCACTCACTTGCAATAGACCGCAAACAGGGCTCTTGCTACGGAATTAGTGACTTCTTGCATCGGTTATATTCGCCGAGCCTTTCAGATCACATCCTGACCGTGCGACTGCCTGAATTTTTTGATAAAGAACAGCAAATGACCGCTCTCCCCCGCATCTTGTTGACCGGCAGCCCACGATTCAGCGCCGCACCACTGACACAATTACAGGGTGAGCGAGGCACCGAGGCCGCATGGCGCCAAGCCCTCGCCGCGGGCGCGCCCGCTCAGGCTCTGGTGGGTGTACAGGGCTCCTTCGCCATCGGCTTGGATCTGGACAATGGGGTGACGATTCTGGCGGTAGACAGGTTTTCGATCGAGACTTTGTGCTATCGCGTGGTGGACGATGAGCTTCGTTTTGCAAGCCGTGCCGATGAGTTGGCCGACGGCGCAGAAATTGACCCCCAAGCGATTTACGACTACCTATATTTTCACGTTATTCCTTCGCCCCGCACGATTTTCAAGGACGTGTTTCGTCTACCGCCCGGGCATTTTGCGATTTTTTCTCAAGGCCGGTTAACGGTTAAGCCCTTCTGGGTTCCAAATTTTCAGGCCGTCAGTACGCCCAATTTTGCAACGCTGAAGTCTGAGTTCTTGCAGACCCTGGCAGACTCGGTTCAATCGCAGCTCGACGGCAGCAAGCCGGCCTGTTTTTTGAGCGGCGGAACCGACAGTTCAACCATTGCAGGCATGATTGGGCGTGTTAGTGGTCAAAAAGCAGCCAGTTATTCCATCGGTTTCGAGGCTGAAGGTTATGACGAGATGGAATACGCAAGGCTGGCCGCCAAGCATTTCCAAACTGAGCATCATGAATACTATGTGACACCCCAAGACTTGGTGCAGAGCATTCCGCGGGTGGCTGGGTATTACGATCAGCCTTTCGGTAATTCATCCGCTCTGCCCGCCTATTACTGTGCACAAATGGCCCACCAAGATGGTGTCAGCAAGATATTGGCCGGCGACGGTGGTGATGAATTGTTTGGTGGCAATACGCGGTACGCAAAGCAGCGTGTTTTCGGCTTCTATGATGGGATTCCGCCCGCAGTACGCAGTGCCGCCTTGGAGCCGCTGCTGATGAACCGCGTGGCAGAGGCCACGCCGCTGCTGCGCAAGGCCTCCAGCTATGTACGCCAGGCCAAGGTGCCCATGCCCGATCGCTTGCAGACCTACAACCTGTTAGAGCGCCTCGGGGTGGCGGAAGTGCTGTCCGCCGAGTTTTTGAAGTCGGTTAACCAGTCTGGGCCGCAGGCTCAACAGACCCAAATCTGGGCCGAGCCCAAGGCGACAAACCTGGTAGACCGCATGTTGGCCTTTGACTGGCGCTACACACTGGCGGAGGCGGATCTGCCCAAGGTGCGCGGTACCACGGCCCTGGCTGGCCTGAGCGTGGGCTTCCCTATGCTGGACGACCGCATGTTGGCAATTGCCCTGAAACTGCCGCCTGACTACAAGCTCAAGGGTTTCAAGCTGCGTTGGTTTTTCAAGGAGGCCTTGCGGGGATTTCTGCCGGACGAAATCATCACCAAGAAAAAGCAGGGCTTCGGGCTGCCCTTTGGCGTTTGGGCCACGCGGCATCCCGAATTGAAGGCTTTGGCCGCAGCGTCGCTGGAGAGTTTGGTTTCACGCGGCTTGGTCAACAAGCACTTCGTTCGGCAGTTGCTGGACCAGCGCCTGGCCGAGCACCCAGGCTATTACGGCGAGATGGTGTGGATTTTGATGATGCTGGAGCAATGGCTGCAGCAGCATGTGCCCGGGTACAAAATTTGAGGCAGATGCAGTGGCGGTTTGCCGCCCGCGTCAAGCCAACAAGTTGCGCATCAGACGCAAGCCGAACGCGGTTTTAGTCCGATCCCAGGGCGTGAAACGTTGTAATTGCAAGGGATCGGCGCCAACGCCAGATGCGCCCCAGGCCGTTGAAACTGCAGTTTTGAAACCCAACTCACGCACCATGGTGACGTGTTCGGGCAGGTAGTCTCGGCCGGGTTTGCCATTGGGATAGGCAAACAAGGTGCAGTCCTGGCTCAGCAAGTCTTCCAGAAAGCGTTTGCTGCTGAGGATTTCTTCTCGTGCGGCATCGGGCGGGGTGCTTGCGAGAATGGGGTGTGACACCGTGTGGGCGCCGATTTGCATGCCTGCGTCGCGCAAGAGCCGTACACCGTCCGGCGCCATCATCAGGCGCGCATCGAGTTGAACACCACAGCGTGCCAACAGTTCTTCTGTGATCGCCAAACGCTGCTCAACGGGAAGGTATTTGATCTTGCCAATAATGGCTTCAATGGCCCCACGGCGCTCAGCGGGGCCGCTGAGCCCATAGCTGCCGAAGTTGCCAAAATCCAAATGCTGCTGGCGGCAGTGACGGATGGATTCAATCACCGTGTCATTCCACATGCGGCCACCATTCAAAAAGCCGGTGGCAATGAAGAATGTGGCGCACAGGCCCTGCTTTTGCAAAATAGGCAGCGCAACCTCGTGGTTGTCAGCGTAGCCGTCATCAAAGGTGATGCAACAAGCGCGCGAAGGCAGGCGGCCCTCTGCCAGCAAGCGGCCGGCCTCGTCCAGGGGCAGCACTTGAAACCAGCATTTCAACCAAGCGCAGATCTGCTCGAAACGCTGAGCATGAACTTCATCGGGAAAAATTTCATCCGGTCGCGGCAAGACTCTGTGAAAAATCAGAATCGTCAGATGCCCTCTGGCCTGGGTGGCCGACAGCACAGAAAACCCCAAGCGCATTAAATCCATGGGCTGAAAAGAAAGGTGTGGTTTGAAATACGCGAGCGCGGATTCAGGCCAAAGAGGCGGTGAGCGCTGGCGTCGCAGGTGCAGTGTCTTTGACCTTGCCATCCATCAAGCGACAAGTCAGCACGACCAAAATCAAGATGTTGTACGGCAAGTCGTAATAAGACAGGCTCAAGAAGGCGCCGCCGACCAAGTAGCCAACAAGACTCACCTGGCACATGGCGCCCAAGTCAGACATCCATTGCGTCTCAGGTTTTTTGCGCCCGTCGCGATACAGGCGCCCGGCTGAGCGCCAAACGAAAAACCACAGCAGCAAAAACAAGAATAGTCCAACAAAGCCATGTTCACCCAGCACCATGAAGTAGATGCTATGGGCGGCATGCACATCCAAAGGATCAGGCGCATAGAGGGCAAACAATGAGCTTGTGCTGACCATGAAACCGCCACCAAAGAAATTGTGCGTGGCCAGATTGAATGCCATCCACCAAGCGTTGATTCGGCCACCGGCTGAACTGTCTTGGTCGTAGGTTTTGATGGTAGACATGCGCTCGGTCCATGTGTCAGGCATGAAGGTGATCAACGCTACGCCCAGCACGACAAAAATCAGACCCATTTGAAATTTCTTATTTCCACGCCACCACATCAACAACGCCATGGCGGCAATGGCGACCAAAGCGCCGCGAGATTGGCTGCCCAGGGCGGATGCAGCACACAGCAACATCGCAGCCGACAAGCCCCGATGCATCCATTTGCCGGGCGTATTCAATTGCAGGAATCGAATCAAGGGAATAGTCATCACCAGAGCCAGCGCAACCTCATTGTTGCCATCGATATAGCTGCCGGATGGCCCCCAGACGCGATAGCTTCCCCCTGTTGCCAGGGTGAATATCCCTCCCTTGACGCCATAGAAGCCTAGCGACCCTGCCAAAACCCAGGTCAGGGCCATGATGTGCCGCCGACTGTAGAGTACGGCCAAGGCCACGAGGATCATGAAGTCAATCTTCATCACCCGTACCCATAGGTCAAAACTTTTGTCGAAAAAGAAAGAGAACGGCAGCGTGATGCACATCCACAGCATGAATAGCATCAGCACTGTGGTTTCGCTGGTGGCAAAGTAGTTGAGCTTTTCTTTGCTGGCAAGGATGCCAATAAAAGTCGACCCGGCCATGGCCGCCGCCACAGGCAGCGTATGCAGAGCCCAACTGAAGGAGTGGGGGTTCATGACGCTGACCCAGGTCCAGCCCATGATGCCGATCCAGGGCTGACGCATGGCCTTGATCATCAGCCACAGCAGCACAGCGGCAAGTATCACGTCACGCATCAACGGCTCCCGGGTGCTGCGCCTGAGCATTTGCTTGCGTGGAGGCACTCAAACGGCCAAACAGCTGAAGTTGGGCTTGCGTTGTGGCCTCCCAGCTGAAGCCTTCGGCAAAGCGCCGCACCAGCGCTCGATCGGGCATGGCGGCCAGCAGATGGGTCAATTCACGTGCAAAAGCCAGACCACTGCGTTCCTTGACAAGCCGCCCCGCCACCGGGTCGGACACCACCTCGGGCGTGCCCCAGATGTCGGTGGCCACCACCGGTGTACCGCAGGCCATGGACTCCAACAGCACATTGGCCCAGCCTTCACGGCTGGAGGCGAGAATGAAGATATCTGCCGCGCTGTACCAACGGTAGAGCTCGGTATTGGGTTGGGCACCGGGCATGCTCAGGTGAGCGGCCACGCCCAATTTTTCGGCCAAGGCCTGCAGGTTTTGACGCTCCGGCCCCTCCCCCACAATCACCAGCCGTGCCTGCGGAAAACGCGGTAACAGATGCGCCAACGCCTCGATGGCCAGATGATGACCCTTGCGTTCAATCAGATACCCCACTGACATCAGCAACGGTGCACCTTGCAAGCCCAGCGACTCACGCGCCTGCGCCTGAGGCACGGGGTGAAAGCGTTGCAGATCGACACCGTTGCGCATCACATGCAAACGATCCTCCGGAACTTGCCATTGCCGCAACACATCCATCAAGGCGGAGCACACGCCGATGGAAGCCTGAGCTTTGCGGGCCGCCCATTGAATCATCTTGCGGGGCAAGGTGTAGGCCGGGATCAAATTCAGATCGGTGCCTCGTGCGGTGATGGTCAACGGCTTTTTGAAATGCCTAGCCAGCAGCGCCGCAGCTACCCCGTCAGGGTAGTAGTAGTGGGCATCGATGACATCGAAGTCGAACCCGTCATCCAGCAATTTCTGCACCGCCGCGCGAGCGCCCAGATACATGCCCAGCGGCGCCAGGCTCATGCCCACCTTGGGTAAAAGCACATAACGCGGATGCACTACGTCAATACCGTTGCGGTGTTCGCTGGCAGGCGTGCGTGCCATCAGGGCGTATTCACCAAATCGCTCATCAGTAGACGCAAACCAAGGCACAGGCGCAACAACACGCGACTCGACCTGGCCGCTGCTGATCAATTCACGCAGGCGGGTTTCAACAAAGATGCCATGCCCTGGCCTCACGCTACTGGGATAGAGCGTGGAGAAGGTCAAGACTCGCAGTTTTCGGGGCTGGCTCACTGACACGCTCTCACTTCAAACTTTTGAACAGGTTCAGCACCCGTGCGGCGTGCTGCGACCATGTCAGTTGCTTGTGGGCGATCACCTGGATGGCCGCGGCGGCCACGCGCTCGCGCAGTGCGGGGTCTTCACACAATTGATCGAGTGCTTTTTCAATGCCGTTGCCATCCAGCGGGTCGTACAGGACTGCGTCCACACCTGCTGTCAAAATTTCATGGTGATTGGGCTGGTCAGGCGCCACGATGGCTTTGCCCAAGGCCAGGTACTCAAACAAGCACAGGGGCGAGGCATACGGCACCAAGGCCGTCTGCAAGGCGATGTCGAAGGCCATGGATAGGGCGGGCACCTCCACGCGAGGCACGGCCCCCGTGAAGCTCAGGCGATCTGGCACGCCCAGGTGGCGGGCACAGGCTTCAATTTCAGCCCGCGCAGGGCCGTCGCCAATCACCATTAAATGGACGGGGTAACGCGGCGCCTGCTTGGCCACCCACACCATGATGCGGTCCAGGCGGTCCCACTCCCGCACGAAGCCGGTGAAACCAACCACCAGCTTGTCTTGCAGGCCCAAGCGGGTCTTTGCCTCCAGCGTGCTGGGCAAATGTTGGTAGTGCGCCAAGTTAATGGCGTTAGGGATGACCTGGATGCGCGACGGGTCAATGCCCTTTTCAACCATGTAGTCCGCCAACACCTGCGTGACGGGCAACAAGAGATCGGCACGCTTCCAGACGTAAAGCTCTGCCCAGTCGGCCAACCGAGGCCAAGACAGGCCGCCGTACTCGCGCCGCTCTACCGCCATAGGGGCGTTAACCTCCAGAATGAGCGGCAGCTTGAAACGCTTTTTGGCCCAAATGCCAGCGAGCAGATACAGGTTGTAACGCTCGTAAATGCCGTCTGGGCGATTGGCCTTGATGGCCGCACTCAAGCGCCGGTAGGCCACCCAGGAGTAGGCCAGCTCCGCCAATTCATAGAGCTGCCGAGGCAGCAGCGCCTTGAGCCGCCCGACCCAGCCGGGACTGCCCCCGCCGGCATCGTCAGCCCCAACCTGGGGGGCGCATTCGATGACCTCGGTGCCCAGGCCACGCAGGCCCAAGATCATTTCGGTAATGTGGGTGGACTGACCGTCTTTGGAGGCCGTGCGGTGGTGATAGAGAATTTTCATCGTCGATTCAAGCCCCGGCCCACGCGCCCGCAGCAGCTGGCGTGTGCCGCTCCTGGCCCGCAGTCCCTCCAGGCGCAGCGCCGTTACCCCCCATCACATTGCGCAAGAACGCGTCGTACATCAACAAGCTCCACAGTGGTGTGCTGTGGTCGCGCGCGCCGCTTTCATGCTGGGTCACCATCCGGTGAATGAAGTCCGGGTCGAACATGCCGGACTCAAGCAAGGGGCCGCTGAGCAAGGCATCCCTGACACGTTGCTTCAAGGGACCGCGGAACCACCGAACCAGCGGCACGGCGAAGCCCATCTTGGGGCGGTACATGATGTCGTTGGGCAAATGGGGTTCCATAGCCTTCTTGAGAAGGAATTTGCTCTCGCCGCTGCGGATCTTCAGTGACGACGGTAAGGTGGCGAGCCATTCAACGATTTCGTGATCCATCAGCGGCTCGCGCACTTCCAGCGAATGCGCCATGCTGGCGCGATCGACCTTGGTATTGATGTCGCCCACGAGATAGGTATGGGTGTCGATGTATTGAATCAGCGCCAAAGGGTCGTCGGTGCCGGCGTTGGCGGCATGGCGTTCGAACACTTCGCGTGCCGTGTAGCCTTGCAGTTCGGACTTGAAGGATTTGCTGTACAGGGCTTGGCGATCCGCGTCGCGCAGCAGACTCATGCTGTGGAAGTAGGCCTGAACAGAATTGCGTGCAAGTGACTCGAAGGTGGTCTTTGCACGAAACACGCGGGGCGCCCAATCCGCCTTGGGATAGAGTTGGCCCAGGGTGCCGAACAAGGGCTTGCGCAACCCCAAAGGCAAGGCGCCACGCATGCGCTCTTCCATCAGGTGCAATTTGTAGCGCCGGTAGCCGCCAAAGGTTTCATCGCCGCCGTCGCCACTCAAGGCAACGGTCACATGCTTGCGGGCCAGTTGGCAAACCCGGTAGGTGGGAATCGCCGAACTGTCGGCGTAGGGCTCGTCGTACAGCTGCGCCAAGGTGTCGATCAGATCGAAGTCGTCGCTTTGGACGGTCTCGACACGGTGGTTGGTGTGATATCGATCGGCCACGGTCTGCGCAAACGCGGCTTCGTTATAGGCCGGGTCTTCAAACGCGATAGAGCAGGTATTGACGGGCGTGGCCGACTCTTGCGCCATCATGGCCACCACGGCACTGGAGTCAACACCCCCCGACAAAAAGGCGCCCAGGGGCACCTCGGCGATCATGCGCAAGCGAATGGACTCATGCAACTTGGCGGTGAGGGTTTCGCAGGCTTCTTGATCGCTGAGCTTGGCGTCCAGCGTGAAACGAACGTCCCAATAACGGCGGGGCTCGCCCACCCGCTCACCGCGGCGGATTACCAGGGTGCTGGCTGGCGGCAGCTTCTTGGCTTGCTTGAAAATGGTGCGCGGCTCGGCGACGTAGCCCAAGGCGAAATATTCTTCAACGGCTTGAGGATCGACTTCACGTTTCAAGCCGCCGTGGGCCATCAGGCTCTTCAACTCAGACCCGAAGACCAGCATGCCGTCGTCCAGCACGGCGTAGTAAAAGGGTTTTACTCCCAGACGGTCGCGTGCGATGAAAAAGGTTTGCTGATTGCGATCCCACAGGGCGAAGGCGAACATGCCACGAAAGCGCTTGACGCAATCGGCGCCCCAGGACTCCCAGGCATGAACAATCACCTCGGTATCGCTTTTGGTCTTGAAGACGTGCCCCAGCGCCTGCAACTCAGGGATGAGCGACTGGTAGTTGTAAATCTCGCCGTTGAAGACCACCACCACGGAGCCGTCTTCATTGAACAAAGGCTGCTGGCCCGTGGCAATGTCGATGATGGACAAGCGTCGGTGACCCAAGCCGAGGCCTGGCTCCAGATGCAGGCTGCCTTCATCGGGGCCACGGTGATGCTGCGAGTCGTTCATGCGCTGCAGCACATTGCGTTGCAACTCACGTTTGCCTCGGGTGTCGAAAATTCCGGTGATGCCGCACATAGCTTGAGTAACTCGTTAGTTTGTTTGACGCCGGCGCGTTGCTCGCAACTCATCGTCGTAAACCGATTGATAGGTCTTCACCATGGCCGACATGCTGAACAAGGCCTCGACCCGCGCCCTGCCCGCTTGCCCCATGGCAGCCGCCCGCGCGGGGTCGCGTGCCAAGGCGAGCAAGGCCGAAGCCATTGCCTGCGCTTGGCTGGCGGGAACCAGAACACCCGTTTCACCCACCTGCACCAAATCGGCGCTGCCCCCCACGTCCGTAGCAAGCACAGGCAAGCCGCATGCCATGGCTTCCAGAATCGTATTCGAAATACCTTCTGCCAATGAGGGCAGAGCAAAGCATTGCAGCCCGCGCATGACATCCGGCACATCGCTGCGCTCGCCAGGCAGCCAAGCCAAGTCAGTTAAACCGGCCTCGTCCAGCAAGGCTTGCGCCTGGGCCCGCAAAGGCCCCTCGCCCACCATCACCAGACGCAAGCGGCGCCGCAATTCGGGCGCTTGCTGCAGCGCGAGCACAAAGGCTTGGGCCAACATTAACTGGTCTTTGACGGGCGCCATGCGGCCCACAGTGCCAACGATCCAGTGCCCCTCGGGCGAGAACGGGCAACCCAGAATTGCAGCGGTACCTGCCGGCCCAGGCGCAAAGCGCAAGGTGTCGACCCCGTTATAGGCCTGCGTGATGCGTGCGGTCGGCACGTGCACAGCGTCCTGAAGATAGGCCGCGAGGTCTCGCGACAGCGCGATGTAACGTTTGACGAAAGGCTTGTAGAGCCGCCGCGCCCATTGATGGCGCCGGTTGCTGCCGTCCAGGTCCGTCACGTCGCGCCCATGTTCACCATGAATGCGCACCGGCACCCCCGCAGCCCAGGCGGGCAATTGCACCTCCAGTGCAGCAAGGTTGCGGCTGTGCACCACGGCTGGCTTCAACTTCTTGAACAGGCGGTACAACTCAGGAAAGAGCCAAATGCCGTGACCGGGCTTTTTATGCAGGGCAAAGAATTCAACATCCTGGCGTTGGATGCGATGGCGGAAATCCGTCACCTCCGTCAAGGCCAACACGGCGTGCCGATACGCATCGGCAGGCATGTGGTTGATGAGGTTGACCACGCCGTTCTCTAGACCGCCCGTATCGAAGCGATACATCACATGCAACACGAGCGGACGCGTGTCGCCCACGCCAGTTGAGGGGGTGCATTCAGCGGCTGAATGGCCGGCTTTTGCCCCGTTCATGACGATGCGCCTTTCGGCGGAGCCACAGGCTGCGCGGCATCGGTATGCGCAGCAGCATCGCGGCTGTTGCGCAACAAGCTGTCGATCCGGCCCCAGTTGTCGCTCAAATAACGCTCCAGCAGTGCGTCATCGGAGCCGGCTGTAGCCTTGTCGACGGCCAGCACCACCACAGCTGCATCATCACCTCGCCCCAACAAGCGGTAGCCAGCGCCCCACAGCTTGGCTTGCCAATCACGGGTCAGGGGCCGCCCGTTGATCCAGTAAAACTGCCAGACACGCAAGCGCTTGTCCTGCGCAGCTTCAACGCCCGAGGATGCCAGTGAAAATCCCCGCAACTCGGCCGCCCGAACGATTGATGGCCCACTCCCCGTCGTGCGCTCGCGCAGCGCAGCGCTGACCTGAGCCCACTTTTTATCCTTGGACTGCACCAGAACGTTGTTGGAGCTGATCAGTTTGCTGTCGTAATGCTGATGGCGGTAGTAGCCGAGATACACCCGGACTTCCTCCCCCTCTGGCGTCACGTAGCTGGCCTGCATTTCAGCACGAGGCTTCTCAAATGCCGGCTTGAAATCGATCTGCGGTTCCGCGCGCTGTGTCCAACCGTTGCCGTTCAAGTCAGCGGCGCTGAGCGTCACCGGTGCGCCGCTACCCTCGCCCACCAATCTGTGCAGCAAGCCAAGCGGCACGGCCAGCAGCGCTACCAAGGCCACGGGGGTGATCCACAGCAAGGCAGCATTGGCGGGTTTTGAAGCGCCACAGTCCTGCGGCGCGGCCTGCGGCTGTGACTCGGCAGGCGCAGGCCGCGGATCCGGATCTGGCTCAGCCCACCGGGCACCGATCATGAACATGGCGAACATCACGATGCCAAAGAACACCCAGCCGTAAATCAGGTGGTCCGCCCCAGTGGCCAGCTTGTTGCCCGACAAATGGCCCAGCATCACGATCAGATAAGCGCGCACCCAATTGGCCGCCAAAGGCAAGGCAGCAGCCACCCCTACAAAGATCCAACGCCGCTTCAACGAGCGGTAGTTGAGGTAAGCAAACAAGGTGCCCACCATGACGGAGGCCATCAAGTAGCGAATGCCGCTGCACGCCTCAACCACCGACCAATTGCCCGACGGAATGATGAATTGCAACCCCTCACGAAAGACCGGAATCCCCGATGCACGCAAGGCAGCGACCGTGAAGTTCGCTGTCCACTCCATCAACTGCGGCATGACGAATTCGCCAAATGGCACGCAGAAGAACAAAAAGCCTAGCGGGAACGCAATGCTGCGTGCTACCGGCCAGCCCAGGGTCAGGGGCACCACCAAGATCAGCAAGGCGGTGAAGGCAAACTGTGTCGCCGCGTTGACCGCCACCAACTCCCCCAGCAACCAGACCAGCGCCGCCACCGCCATCGGCCCCAAAAATCGCCAATCAGGCCACGGCGACAGGGCAGCAAGCACGGCGCGTTGGCGCCAGATCAACCACAGTGCAATGGGCGGTACCACAAAGGCATGGGCGAAAGTCTCGGACCGGTTCCAGATTTCCACCATGGCCAAGCCGGTGTCTTGAAACAAGAACAGCACCGCCGCCAAGGCCAGCAAGAAACCGGGCAGCGCACGCCGCCAGTCCGGTGAAGGTTGCAACTCTGAACGCGTCATGCCCGGTGAACCTCCTGCAAGGCGCGATTCAAATGAAAATCGATTCCGGACAAGCGAGCCTCCCAGCTGTAATGCGCCAAAACACACGACCGGCCAACTGCGCCCATGGCGCCAGCCGCCGCGGGATTTTGCAGGAGCCACTCGATCTGGCTCACAAACTCTGCCGGCTCGGTGGCGGCGAGCAAGTCGCGCCCTTCTACGCCATCAATGGCTTGCACACAGGTGCTGGCAGCCACCACAGGCCGCGACATGGCCATGGCTTCAAGAATCTTGTTTTGGATGCCACGGGCCAAGCGCAGGGGTGCCACGATCACGGCGGCGTGTTGCAAATACGGGCGGACATCGGGCACCGTGCCGGTCACGCTGATATGGGGCCCCGCCAAGGCTTGTACGGCTGGCGACGGGCTACGCCCCACGACAACAAAGTGCAAATCGGGCCGCTGCCGGAGCAAGGCGGGTAAAACCTCTTTGGCAAACCAGATGACCGCTTCCGCATTGGGCCAATAGTCCATCGCCCCGGTAAAGACCAAGGGCGTCTGCCCCGCCGGGAATGGCGAGGCCCGTTGCGGCACGGGGGCAAAGTAGTCGGCATCCACGCCATTGCCCAGGGTCTCAAGCCGAGCGGGGCTTTCTGGTGTCAGGCTCTGGAACAGGGCAGTTTCTTTCTCGGTGACGAAGAACGAACAGGCAGCGCGCTCTGCCGTGGCGCGCTCAAATTCAAGCAGCTTGCGGCCTTCACGGCGGTAAACCCAGGACATCGGCCAAGCATGAGCCTGTGCGTAGTCGGTCCATTTGGCCGAGTCCACATCGACAAAATCCACCAGCATCGGCACCTGGGGCTGAACGTCCTGCACCGCCTGGGCATATTGAGCCATGGGCGACGAGAAAACGACAATGGCGTCAAATGCCTGTGCTTGTGCAAGCTGCGCAATCCAATGGGTCAGCGCCGGGTTGCGATAGAAAGGCAGGCTCAAGGCCTCACCAGTCACCAGACCGCGTGCAGATTTCAATTTGACCATGCGGGGTTGAAGTGTCTGCGCACACAGGTCAGCGCAGAACGCGCGTACCGTCTCCACATATTGCAAATCGTCAGGATCATCAACAAAAGTGCCCAAAAATACCTCGTGCCGCGCCGCGAGATGTTTGAGCAAATGGAACGACCGCACCTTGTCCCCCTTGTTGGGGGGATACGGCAGGCGATGCACCAAATAAAGAATCTTCGCCATCGATCAGGCGAGGTTGCGCACGATGAAGGGACCCAGCCAGTTCGCCACACCAATGGGCAACTTACGCCAGGCCTTGATGAGCAGTTGATACTTGGCGTTGGACGGATTGTTCTGCGGCACCGCGTCACGCTTGTACAGGCAGTATTCGTAATGCAGTGGCGTGGGCTCAAAGCCCCAGTTCTTCTTGAACGAATAGGAGCCCGTGCCCTGCTTGCTCCGGCCATAGTCAAAGACCTTGAGACCCCGAGCACAAGCGCGGCGCATCAACTCCCAATATTTGAAGTCATTGGCAGCCAGATCCCGGGCCGATTCGTCGTCCCCGGCGTAGTACGGCAGCACTTCGTCGCGGAAGTAAAAGCTCAGCACCGAACTCAAGGCCCGGCCGGAGATGTCGGTGACGGTGAGTACCTCCGCGTCGGCACCAAACTCGTCCAGCAAGGCTTGAAAGTAGCGCTTGGGCATGGCGGGCGTGCCATGCCGATGGACGTTGTCGGCATACAGGGCGAAAAACCGAGTGGCATCAGCGTCGATATGGCTGAGCAGCCCATTTTTGATGCCCTTACGAACCATGGCACGCTGCTTGCGCGGAATGGCCAGCATATTGGCCTCTTCCTCCGGCAAGATCTCTTTACGAAAGGTCACATAGAGGTCTTGCTTAGGCCACTCTGGGTGGCGCGGCGTGACGTTGCGAAACTCCAGGTGGTCGACACCCAAGTCTTGCGCAATGCGCTGTGCTTGTTGCTCAAGCGCCGCCGCTGCTTGCGCAAGCTCCGCAGCCACACCGCCGTAAACGGTAAAGGGCAAAGCCACCAAAGAGTGCCCGAACAAGCGGCTCTTCACTTGCCCCAGCGGCAGCACGCCAACGATCTGCCCATCACGTTCAGCATACAAAAAGTAGGCCTGATGGCGGAAGACCTCCTCCACCATGCGCAACCATCCGGCACGGTGGAAAAAGGTGGCTTGAGGCGAAGCGAGTACAAAGGCGTCCCACCGCTGCGCAGTGGCCACGTCGCCCGATACAAGCCGCTTGATCTCGATCGCGCTAGTCATTCAAAGGATCCCGCTTTCGGGCCGTGAGGTGCGGAGGAATTGGCGTCAAGAAAAATCTCGTCCATACGACCCCACGAAAAATCACGCAACAAATGGGCGATGCGGTCAAGAGTGCGTGGAATGTTGACGTAATGCCTGAACCGCGTTTTGGCATCAATCCCCGCAATGCGTGGCTGTTCGGTGTCAATCTCCCAGGGATGGAAATAGAACACAGCGGCCTGCTGGTCTTGCGCGTTAACCTGCTGAATCAACCACCGCGAAACCGCATAGGGCAGCAAACGGAAATAGCCGCCGCCGCTGGAAGGCAGGTTTCGATTGAATTTTCGCAAGGTGGTGACAGGCACTTCCAGCAGGCCCGGGCGCACGGGATAGGCAAACCGCGGAGAGTTCGGCATGCCGTAATGGTCATGCTGAATGGGGTAGACGCTGGAGCTGTAGCGGTAACCCTGCTCCAGCAACACATCAAAGGCCCAGAGATTGCCCGCACCGATCGAAAAACTGGGGGCCCGGTATCCAACAACCGCCTGCCCGCTCAGGTCTTCCAGCAACTTTTTGGCTCGGCCGATATCCGTCGCAAATGCCTCTGGGGTCAGGTCACTCACCCGCTCGTGGCCGTAGCCATGGCTGGCCAGCTCGTGGCCGCCAGCCACGATGGCGCGCACGAGTTGCGGATATCGCTCTGCAATCCAACCCAGCGTGAAAAACGTGGCTTTGGTTTGATGGGTTTCGAACAGCGCCAGGATGCGGTCGATATTGGCCTCGACTCGGCACGCCATCGCAGCCCATTCGCTGCGCGCAATGTAAGGCGCGAACGCCGACACCTGGAAGTAATCCTCCACGTCGACGGTCATTGCATTGCGAATCGGTCTTGTCCTTGTGGACATCAACATATAAACCTTGATCTGGACGAATTGGCGCCAACCCGAAGGACTGAGCCAAGCCGCCGACATTCTTTGCGGGACGACAAGCGGTTCAACACGCATCAATGATCAATGCGATTTGACCGCCTCCACCAATTTCTGAAGAACCGCCAACGTCTGCATCTGGGCTCGTTCCAAACGGGCCAAACTGGTTTCGATTCGCTGCAATCGATCCGCCAGCGCCTCTTGCCCCATGTTGGCGAACTCACTGGACAAGCCTGCCGCCGCGCTGGCACTCAAGCGCAGCCGGGACGCGTCAATCTGCACATCTCCGCCAAACCCCAGCGCACCAGCCAACTCGTCGCGCCCGCCGGCCGCCTGGCTGGGTTCACCCGGCACGACCCGCTCCTGGGCGATGTCTTGCAAGGCTTCGTCCACATCAGACAAGGTCAGATGCGTCTTGCTGGCCATGAAACCGAGCAGCAGCAGTCGATCGCAAAGCGAATTGATGCGCCGTGGAATGCCGGCGGTGGCCTTGAAGATGGCAGGAAAGGCGTCTGCGTCAAAACTGGGTTTGCCTGTGCTGCCCGCGCATTTCAGGCGGTGCTCGATGTAGCGCTGCGTTTCGTCTTCGTCCAGCGGCCCAATGTGGCAGGTGGCAGCAATGCGCTGGCGAAACTGTTCCATCTCAGGGCGCTGCAGAATGCCGCGAAATTCTGGTTGTCCCACCAAAAATGTCTGCAGCAAGGACTGATTGCCGAACTGGAAGTTGGACAACATGCGCAGCTCTTCAACCGCGCGCGCGCTCAAGTTTTGCGCCTCATCAACAATCAGCAGGCAACGCTTGCCCTGGCTGGCTTGACTGACAAAAAAGGCTTCCAGGCCCATCAACAACTCTGACTTGGCCAGGTCTTTCACACGGATGCCAAACGCCGCACCGACCAGACGCAGAGTGTCTTCCGCGTCGAGTTGCGTGGTGACCAGATTGCCGATCACGACGTTGCTGCGGTTCAGGCTATCGAGCAGGCCGCGCAGCAAGGTGGTCTTGCCGGCGCCGATTTCGCCTGTGATGACGATAAAACCGTCATTGCGTAACACGCCATAGTCAAGGTAGGCCTTGGCGCGCCGATGCTGTTTGCTGCCGAAGTAGAAGCTGGGATCAGGGCTCAGCTGAAACGGCTTGCTGCTCAGCCCGTAGAACGATTCGTACATGGGCTAGTTGAACTCGTGAGAGAAAGTGCCAAACACCGCATTTTCGCGATAAGAGGCCGCGCTGTTGACCCCGTCGAACTGGGCGTGGCGCAGGCCCAAGGAGTAGTTGGTTCGCAAATTCAAACGACCCGTCCAGTTGGCAATGATCGAGCGCAGGGTCGTTGAAAAATTGCTGCCGTCGCCGTGGCTCTGTGTCTGTGTATAAGCCACATTGGCGCTGGCCGTGGGGGTCAATACATGCGCGACATTGAGTGTGCCGCTGCGTTGCACCACATTGCCGCTCACACTGCTGCTGGCGACCGGCACCACACCATTGCCCAGTTGCCTGGTCGCGGTTTGAAGGGCGGTGGCCGTCACCGTGGTGCGCAGCATCTCCACGGAGAAGGACACCACCTGGTTGTGCGACAAGGTCGGGCCACCGGTCAAGAAACCGGCGCTGGCCAAGGAGTCTGGCGACAAACCCAAAGTTGTGAGGGCATTGCGAACCAGGACATCTCGTTTGACTGGATCGGGTTCAATCGATGCATACTGCGCGAAGAGCAGCTCGTAGTTGGTGTTCTGCCCCACCGCACCAGACGCCAAGGCGGTTGACACGTTTTGCGAGTCAGTCATCCGCCACGAAGAGCGCGCCATACGGTGCTCAAAATTGACGGTATGCGAATTGCCGTAGTCGTGGCTCTGCCAATCAAACGACAGGGTCGTGCGCGGAGAAGGAATCCAGCTGGCGTTGGCGCCGTAGCTTTGACCCTTGCTGGCCGTACCCGTCAAATAGTCGCTGCGCTCACGTCCACCATTGATGCCAAGCTGGAATTCAACATCTGGCTGATACTTCAAGCCCACCAGCACCAGTGCTGAGTTATTGATGACGCCGGTCCTGAAGTGCGAGCGTGTCGAGGTGCCGTTGACCCACCATCCCAAGAGCCCGCCGCTGACGCTATCGAGTCGAAAGTTTCCACTCGTGACGTCGTTGTCGCCGACGATGGAATCTTTGGCATTGGTCTGCGAATAGGTTCCACGCACCTCATAACGCGCCACGCTAGCCAAACGCCCGTGAACCACGGGTGACAGACTGAAACTGGCGACTTCTGTGCTATTCGAATTGGCCAGCGAGTGATCGATGCTTTGAGTACCAAAGGCCGACGTGAGCTGCTGCCCAATTGACGCATTGGCGTCCACCAGGAAAAAATTCTCAATCAACTCCGCCGTGCCACGCGCGGTCAGGGCTTGCTGGTTGCGATTTTTCTGGTTGCTCTTGGTGTAGAGAATTTCACTGAGCGAATAGTCGAGCGTTCCCCGCAGGCGCCCTGCCGTGCTGCTCATAGAGATGCCGGGCGACACCATGGTGATCAGCGCGGCATCCTTGGCAGTCGACGAGAGCGTATTGTTGTCCGTGACCGTTTCAGTGACGGCGATACGGGGCGTGATGTGTGAGCCTGTTCGCGCCGCCGCCGGTGTATCTCCCGCAGCGGCGGCCTGCACCTGAGCCGAGGCATGGGAAGTCAAGAGCGCATACAGCGCCGCCGACAACACAGCGGACGACGCCCAAGCTCGGTGTGGGCAGGGTACCGGGATCTGCGGCAGGTTCAAGCGCAGGCGATCAGCGCGGGGTCGATTCACTGGCATACCCATAACCGTAGCCATATCCATACCCATAACCTCCCATTGCATTGGCGCTTGACTGGTTCAGCAACATCATCTTGAGGGGGCAGGATTCAATGGCTGAGAGCGCTTGCAGCACGGCGCTTTGCGGTGTCTTTTCAGCTTGAACGACCACCACAATCTGGCCCATGTGCGAGGCCAGCACACGGGACTCCGTCGTTAGCAACAAGGGCGGCGAATCAAAAATAATGATCCGGTCCGGATAGCGCCGAGCCATGTCATCCAACAAGTTGCTCATTGCATCACTCGCGAGCAATTCTGTGGCGCGTGGGTGCGGCGTTCCGCTTGGCAATAGCGTTAGCTTGTTGACATTGGTTCGCAACAAGACACTGGCCATGTCGACCGAATCTTCCAGCACATCCAACAAGCCAGGGCCTTGCGGCAAACCCAGCATGCGGAGCACAGAAGGACGGGCAACATCGGCATCAACCAACATTACCGTGTTATCCAATTCCGCCGCAATGCTGAGCGCCAAGTTCAGCGAAGTGAAACTCTTGCCCTCACCCGGCAACGCACTGGTCACCATGATCAGATTGGCGTGATTGAGCGTCACAGGGCCTTTGCCCATCGCATTTTTGATCAAGGGACGTTTAATCACCCGGAATTGATCGGCAATATGCGAGCGCCCCGCATCAGGTGTCAAAAAACCCTGCGCGGCCAAGGCGGCAAGATCCAACTCAACGCGCTTACTAGCTGGGTGCGCCGCTTCTTCGGTCGAACCCGTATCGACCGCACCCGCACCCGCAATGGTGTCAACGCCTACATCCGCCGACGCGTGCGTCTGCCCCTGCAAATCGTCTGGCATTGCAACCCCGGCTTGCCGCAGTTGCTCCAGACGTTGCGTTGCTTGTTCAATCAGGCTGCTCATATCAACCCCCCTGCCGATTCATCAGGAAAGCCATCACAGCCAATCCAATTACAAAAAGTGCGACCAAACTGCCAGACGCTATGGTGAACCTGATCAGATCAGTACGGTGCCGCCGCCTGTCCTCATCGGTGATCAATCGGGTGACCACGCCAAGAATTGGCAGGTCAACACGAGCACGCAAATCATTCACGTCATAGAACACCGGGCGAATCTGGCTACCAGCAAATGCCGCAAACAGCCCCAACGCGATGGACAGCAGCATCGCCACTGCCATCAGCAATAGTCGATTGGGTGCGACCGGCTTGGGATTCACTCGGGGTGGGTCAATCAAACGGAAGTCAGCCACACCCGACGCCACATCCAACTCGCCTGACATGGCGGCAGACTCGCGCCGCGACACAAGGTCTTCGTAGTTCTTCTTGTGGATGGCGTAATCCCGGTTCAGTTGGGCGCCTTCAGCTTCCATTTGCGGTGCAGTTTTGACTGCTGCCATGGCCTGCGCATAACGGCTTGAATACTCGTCTACGCGTGCCCGCATGGCCGCCACCTGCACTTCGTAATTGGCCAGCAGGCGGCCCATTTCCTGGTAGGCCAGATTGGTGCTGCCGCCACTCGGCCCACCCAGCAAAGGTGCAGCCATGGCCGCCTTACGGAGCTCAATTACTTCCTTGCGTTTTTGCGCTTCAAGGTCTTTGATGGTCTTGCGTGCGTTGATCACGTCCGGATGCTGATCGGTATAACGCTGCAGCAGTGCATCCAGATTGCGGTTCTGCGCATCGATGCGGGCATCGATTTCGGGGGTTGCAACCGCAGTGGCGGATTCTTGCAAAAGACTTTGAACTGTGCCGGTGGCGCCGGTGCCCTTGCGCTCGGCTTCAAGTTGATGTCTCGCGGCATCGCGGGCGTTCACGGCTTCACGGTAGTCCAGCCGGGCGCGTTCCAATTGCGCGCTGATTTCGCCGAGCCGAGCGGCTGAATCCTTGCCCTCGCCAGCCATCGTTTGAATATTGCGCAGCCGGAATTCCTTCAGGCGACTCTCCGCCTCTTCCAGTTTTGCCTCGTAGCTCTTGATTTGTTCGTTAATGAAGGTTGTCGCGGTCGCGGTGTCTTTGCGGCTCGAACCCAGGCTCGATTCAAGAAAGATGGAAACAAAGGATTGCACGACCCGCTTTGCACTCTCTTGATCACTGTCCCGGTAGGACAAGGTATACAAATTGTCGCGCGCCGTACTTTGAATGGACAAATTCTTAGTGACCGTGTCGATGGTCGCCTCCTGTTCGGCCTTGGACTGATTTTTCAAATCCAAATCGGCCATCCGGACCAACTTTTCGACATTCGGGCGGCTGATCAGCGTGCGACTCAGCATCATCACTTGCTGCTCAACATTGGGCTGCACGGCCAAGCCCGACATCAAGGGCTTGAGAATCGACTGGGTGTCAACGTAGATCCGCGCGCTGGCTTCATACCGATCCGGCAAGACCAGCACCACCACGGCGCCAAGGACCCCCGTGATCCACGCAACCGCCACGCCAGTCCAACGGTATTTCCACATCGACCGGGCGATGGCGAGCAACTGGGCAATCAACACATTCATTGAGACGACTTTGTAGGTTCACCGCAAAAGAATTGCAGCGTCTGAAAATGAAAAATAAGCGCCTAGATGGGCAATCTATAGACAATCCATAGGCGATCAAATTGACCTTCAGGCAAAGCCTGAAAAGGCAAGATCACCGTCAACCCGTGCGATCACTCAGAACAAGCTTTGCGGAATGATCAGGATGTCGCCAGGGCGCATTTCCACATTGGCCGACACATCGCCGCGCTTGACCAAGTCTTTCAACCGCACTGAGTATTGTTTGTTGCCCTCGGCGGAGCGGACGATACTGGCGTCGTTGCCTGCCGCAAAATCGGTCAAGCCACCCACAGCGATCATCACGTCCAAGACCGTCATTTTTTGCTTGTAAGGCAGCGCCTGCGGCTTGGAGGCCTCGCCCACCACCCGAATCTGCTCGCTGTACGGTCCCACAAAACTGGTCACGATCACGGTGATCACCGGGTCACGAACATACTTGCTCAACTGCTTTTCAATGTCACGCGCGATCTCGGTCGAATTTTTGCCTTGAGCGACCAATTCGTCGATCAGGGGCGTGGAAATTTTGCCATCCGGCCGAACAGGCACGGTCATCGACAACTCAGGATTGCGCCAGGCGATGATATTGAGCGAGTCGCCCGGGCCAACGATGTAGCTATAGCCATCAGTGGAGGCCGCGGCCGGCGCTGCCGGATAGCGCCCTGCCGTCGAAGCACAACCCGACAGCAACGCCGCTGCAGCGGCCGAGCCAATCACAAACACGGAACGAAGGCCGCGCAACCAGTTGACAGATCGAGTAATCAAGGCAATCCCCTCTTCAAAATTCCACTACCGCACCGGCCACCCAGACCGTGAATGGCGTGATTGAACCACACGTACTTAACGGCAAAACGAAAAGATGCGGTGGGTACACAACTCTTCCGTGACTCATTGCCCGAAACAGTCATGACCAGCCACAAAAAAACCAATACAAGTCGCACCTATGAGGTGAAAAATTACTTTAATCTTTCACTCTTTGCACAAACACACCTTCTGTCATGGGCTTTCAACCACTCAAGGTAAAGTGCTCGAAACGCCGAATGACGCAGCATTCAGTCCGCGACGTTATATCGCCCCGGAGAAATAACATTATCAGGATCGAAGACGTTCTTCAGTTTTCGAACCGTCGACCAATATTCAGCACTGACGCCAACAACCTCGGACATCATGTCCACGCGCGCCCTGTAGACCTCCAGCCCCCTCGACTTGACGTAGGCGTGCAAGGCATCTGCGCAGGCCTTGGCCCGCATACATGCTTCAGCATCCGATCGATCGAACAACAGATTGGTAACGGCAACCATCGAATTCTCTGTCTCGATATTGATCGTGACATAGAGTTCATGAGAAAACGTGGTCGCGAGCGCAACCATACCCTGAACCACCGAAGTCGAAAACACCCCATTCATGGGTAAAGCTGGGCTGACAAACAAGACGCCGCAATTTGACTCCGCCAAACGCTCGGCGGGCAAATCCGTGCGACCGAAGCGCCACAACAAATTGTCAATCGCCGCGTCCGTTGGAATGCCTGACGCCAAACCGTGCAGCGGGCGGATAGCTGCAATGGCTGCCGCATTCGCCCTGGCCCAGGGAATCATGCGCAAAGAATGCAGTACGGCGTAGCCCAAATCCAATTTATCGTCATCGATGAACGTGACCCGCGAAATACCTCGCATGCGCGACTTGATTTCAGCCATCGCCGCAGCCACTTGCCGCGATGTGCCTGAAATGCCGCCCAAACTCGTCCACTGATCGGGCGCCACAATCTCCAGGGCCCGCTGAGCCTGCTCGCCCAGCGCCTCACCACTCAACCCTGCATGCGCCTCGAGATAGCCAACAATACCGTGCATCAAACTCGCACGGGTGCGAGCACGATTGCCCACATGGGTAACGCTGGACATGATCCGCTCACGCTTCAACTGGGCCAGCAAATTCAGAAACAGTGGCAAGTCACGCTCATGGCGCAGCGCCAGAGACACCGCAACTTGTTTAGGCGGGCGCGGCAGCAAGCGAAAACAGGCACTGGTCACGACGCCGAAATTCCCCTGAAAGAACAAGCCATCCAACATAGGCCCCAAGCCGAAGGGATGACAATGCGCCAGCGGCGAATCGTCCCCCAGGCGCCGAAATCCGGTGCGCAGCAATTCGCCCGCCCCTGTGACAACCTCAAGCCCGAACAAATCGTCGCGGCGGGGGCCCAAATACCCGACACCGCGGTCCAGCGCGTTGCCAATGACGCTGGTTTTGCGTGCCGAACCCGTGACATTGAACATCAGGCCGGGCTGCCGCCGAAGCAGAAAATCCGACAATTGCCCCTGGGTGACCCCAGGTTGAATGACCGCGACGGGATGATCCAATGAGATTTGGTCTTCATTGAGAATCTGGTTCATCCCCCCCAGATCCATGAGTTCAACGCCGCCCGACGCCCCCTGGCCGTAGCCCCAATTCAAACCCGTAGAAACAGGATGCAAGGCTACCTTTCGAGCGCGCGCCTGCAAAATCAGCGCCCGAACCTCTGCCACACTGCGCGGGCGATGCACCACACCATCCCAAGGCCCCCAAGTAGCCTCCCAGGACCCGACATCCGACTGCACTTCTTGTTGTCGATTCATTTCCCGCACCCCTTGGGAACTGTTGCCAGCCCCATGATCTGGCCCGTCATTGGGCTCGCTATTTTTCAAGCGCGCACTACGCTGCGGGCCTGACCCAGATTACAACACTGAAGAACGCCACCCAGTGTGTCGGAAATCTTTACAAGTTCTTTAACGCATTGACAAAACAATCTGTCACATCGTTGATTTTAAAGACATTTTTATGCCTGGCATCGTTCCTGCTTTAGATCCAGTGCTTCTTTTTCTAACCGGGGTAAGCAAAATGAAATTCAAACTTTCTACCGTTGCAGCAGTGTTGGCACTGACTGCCTCGTTCGGCGCACAAGCCAGCGTGATCGCTATGGCCGACCTGACGATCAACACAATGTTGATCGTGGACAGCGCAAACAAGCCTTTGACTGGCGCCGACATCAGCGTTGTCAGCGGTAGCCGCACCAGCACCGACACCGCCGCATTGAACGGTGTGACCGTTAGCCACAACGGTACTGCTAGTGCCACGGGGACTGCCGATGCATTGAATGCCTGCGTCGGCGCTTGCGGCAATGCAGCACTGCTTGCTGCTTACGGCGGCACCTTGGAAAACAACACGACAACGCATATCGGATCGCCTGTTCTCCCCGCGCTGAGCTATGCCTTGGGCGACAGCATCATTGGCGGCAACGCGCTGGCAGGTGGTGCAGCAGGCTTGACTCGTGCAGATGCTCAAATTGCAGGCGCCACCAATTCAGCCAACTCCAACGGTAATTTGCAGAATTCGATCGCGTCAACGGCTATCTTCACGGCAAACACCACAAAGACTGCCCACTTTTTCCTGGACTACAACACCTACGTCCGCACCTTCATTGACGCCGTTCACTATGGGACCACCGGTGGAGCAATTGCCAGTGCTGGTGTTCAGTTCACTCTGTCTGTTCGCGATACCACAGCTGGCTCGACAGTATTGAATTGGAACCCGGACGAGTTGAACCAAAGCGCAACAACTGACACGGCCATTGATGGTCCTGAAAATACCATTGGGTCCGCAGGTTTCATCAATTCAGCCGACGTTGTGCTCGTTGCCGGTCACAAATATCAAATGACTGTCACCCAAAACAGCTCGGCCAACGTCAGCGCCATCCCTGAGCCAGCTAGCTTGGCTCTGGTCGGTTTGGGCTTGACCGCCCTGGGCTTTGCCCGCCGCCAAAAGAAAGTTCGTTAATTTAACGAACTTTTGATGGAGAAGGGTTCTGACTTGTTCAGAACCCTTCAATGAAAAAGCCTCGCAATGCGAGGCTTTTTGTTTTTTTGGTCAATTTTCTGCCTGATTTTTCTAAACCGCCAGAGAATGACGTTGAAGGTTTAGCGCCACAGCGACCAAACTCACTCCGGCCTGACCAGTAATCGTTTTACTGACTCCACCGGAATGGCATAGCTGATGCCACTGGGGTGCGACAAGGCGGTTTCACGTGCCCCCTTGATCAACACCATATTGATCACGCCAACGACTGCACCGGTATTCAAGTCAAAAACTGGGCCGCCGCTATTACCGGGATACGCGGTGGCGTCAAGTTGCAGAATATTGAAAGTTCCTTGCCTCAGTTGCCGAATAAATTTTTCATTCAAGGCTTGCGCCCCGGCTTGGGGTAAGGCAATGGGTGCGATGGACGAAATCGTTCCCCGATGGGTGACCAAAGAAAAGCCCAAAGCGCCGCCAATGGGAAAACCCATAAATGCAACCGACGCCCCTTCTTGCGCCAATTGGTCGTTAGCCAAAGGTAAAACAGGTATTGCTGGCCCGTCAACCTTGAGCAAGGCCAAGTCGTGCTCACGATCAATTTTGAGAACCTGCACTTCGCGTTGGGTCCACTTATTGCTCGTTGCGCCGGGCGAGGCCGTTTGGACAATCAGGCGTCGTGGAGACGGGTCGTCCTCCAAAACATCAGGCAGTACGTGTGCGTTGGTGATCGCCAGATTGTTGGGTGCCACCACAAATCCCGTACCGCGAAACAAAAAACGCGGACTGTCGGTCTCACCGTAGGTGCCGATCAGCAATACCGAGGGGCGTGCATTTCGAATCAAAGCCGGTAGGCTCCCGCCCTCCCCCGCAGCGCGGTCCGCGCCATACGATGAACCGACAGCGGTAACTGCAGCGGCCAACACCAGCATTCGTCGAGTCAAATTCATGCCTGACCTCTTCATTTCAGTGAATTTCAGACAAATCTGAGGCGGTTTGCCCCATTTCCAGTGCGGTAACACAGGCACGCCAAACGGCATCCGGTTCTTCAATGCGGAAGCCATAGAAAGACTTCCCTTCTGCCACTTTGCACCGCAGGGCGGTCGCCTTGACTATTGAATTATCCGCCTTCCCTAGAACGATATGTGCGGAGCCAGAGGCTTCCAATGGCACATCGCCCCTGCCTTCAGCTTGGAAGCCGGACAAGGAAATTTCGATGATATTCAATGCAAATTCTTTGGATTCACCATCAACCAGCATTTGAATTTTTGCGGGGCAGCGGATCGAATACCGCTGATGACGCCGCAATGGGTGCGATTGCAACGCGGTCCCGGACATCATCGGCAAGACCGACCGGTACTCCACCAAATCATAAATCGACCACAACAACGACTTCTTACGGTCATCCATTTGCTCAAACACTTTGCTCTTTTCATTGAAGAAATGATTGAGCAATGCGGGCGTCATGACCGGATCATTGGTTGTGAAATATCGCCGCTTAGGGAATTTTATGTTTTCGAGCTTCAGACCGAAAAAATAGCGGTGAAGATTTTTTCGCGTTGGGCGCCCTTTGTAAGCTGCGCGAAAAATGTCTGAAGCGTGATATAGATCGAGCGTTGCACCCACAGCGGGGGCACCATTGGCGAAATCGTATTTATCAACTACGTTGGCCTGCAGCCGTTTGAAAAACAGCAGTGCTTCATACAATTCAATTTTTTCAGGATTGACTGCGATGACGAGGTGCCGAGTGTCAAAAAACTCCGTGCAGTATTCATGCATGAATTTCATCAAAGGGAATAAGATCGCGCCCCCTGTTTTTCTGAAATCCGGATGCACCGCCAATGCCGAAATTTCAGCAATATTTCCACCGTTGGCACGTACATTTTCCAGATCAAAAACCGATTGCAACGGGAAGCCGAATACCCCCTCTCGAATCATCGAAATTGTCCCGACAACTTTGCCATCATATTTGGCACACAAAGTCGTGGTCGTTGGCAAGGCGTGATAAATCGTGACGCGCATCCCAGAGGGGTCGGGCACCATGAAACCACTGCTCACATAAGCATCATGCAATAGCTTGAAGCAGTCAGCCAACTCCTCTTCGGTGTCTGCAATCTTAAGGACCAGACGCTGGTCTGGCGCAGGATCGCAATCCACCATGCGGCGATAAATTCTGAAGCGAACTTCCGTCGGCAGAATCGCGAAAGCTCTGCGCAACCCTTGGTGGAATCGCTTTCGCAGACTTGATCCACGAATTTTGGCCATACGCAATGTCTCCCAAATTGTTTGTCGCGGCTTGTTCGTTCAAGTGAAGTAAAGCATTGTGTGCCGTTAGGCCACAAGGTCTTTTGCCCCGATGACGCCGCCCCGTATTGAGTCGTTTGCACTGCTCTCGGTAACGGGGCAAAAAATCTTGCCGATCAAAGTCCAACCGAAAGCCGCTTTACTTCATCCTGAGCCGCAAATTTTTCACCCAGATCCGCGAGCTTCTTGAGTTCGACTTTGGCGTCGGCCTTCTTACCCGCTGTCAGATAAAATTTGGCCAAATGCAGTCGGTGCAAATATGCCTGAGGCTCAATCTCAACCGCTTGTTTTTGTACCTCAATAGCACGTTCTATATTGCCTTGACTTGCATAAATGTCAGCCAAGGTATCCAGCAAAGGTGCTTGCTTGGGCTGGAGCTTGACGGCATTTTCCGCAAACTGCAAGGCAGCCGGGTTTTTTTCGCGATTAAGCAACCAGGCCACGTTGTTCATAGCGGCCGCATTATTTGGTTGTATTTTCAATACATTCCGATAATAGGTTTCGGCTTGAGCATATTTTTTGCTAGCCAGCGCTGAATCACCCAGGTAGTAAACAAATGCAACGTCAGAAGGATATTTTTGGGTCCAGCGACTGACAAAGGTGTCGGCTTCCGTCCCTTTATTTCCCATCACATACGTATGGTGAAGTTTGATGGCCAAATCGGTCGAGGGGCTTTTGTTCAGCGCAGCCTGATACGCAAGGGCCGCAGCCGACCAATTTTTGAGTGCTTCTTCAACTTCGGCTTCAAGAACTTGCCCGGTGATATCGCCGGCATGTTGGGTCTGAACCGTCTTGACCCATTTGCGCGCGAGGTCTGGCTTTCCGTCGTCCAGGGCCAAACCAATCAAAATGCGTTGAGCGGGTAAATAATGGTCGTTCAACTCCAATGCACGTGTCAGGCTTTGGCGTGCCGCCGGCCGATCTTTGGTTGCGACGTATAACTCTGCCAAGGCCATATAAGGATTCACTGATGAAGGCTGAAGAACGGCCCATTTATTCAAAGAATCCGCTGCTTGTGCAGATTGGCCATTCAATTGCTGAACTTGGGCAAGCCCTGCCAGCATATTGGGCTGGTCTGGCATGGCTGCTACCCCATCTTGCGCAACGGTCAAAGCTTGCTTCAATTCCTTACGATCCAATAATTTTCGAATCAACAGCAAGCGGGGCCCGGGTTCTTGCGGGCTGTCTTGCGACATTTTTTTCAAGGCGGATTCAGTATCGGCCGCATTGGCTCCCAAACGAGACTGCAATTCAATCAAGCTTAGCTGGGCGGGCACACTCTTGGGCTCTTGGACAAGATAGGCCTGGAAGCGCTTTGCCGCTGCGTCCAGATGCTGGTCCTGTTGATCAAGTGCAGCCAAGCCAGTGACGGCGGGATAGAACTTGGGGTCAAGTTTCAGCGCACCCTCAAAGGCAGTTCGTGCTGCCACCTTGTTTCCGCGAGCCAATTCCAAGCGTGCACGCAAATTCTCGGCAAGCGGGCGATCTGGCTGCTTCTTGGCAATACTGTCAATGGCTTTTAACGCTGAATCCCATTGCTGGCGACTAATAAGGAGACTGACCAAGGCAAGGTCTGCCGTTACCTCCTTGTCAGCCGCGGAAATTGCCTGTAATTCATCAAAGCCCTTTTCATTGCCTTTTGAAACTTGCGCAATGGCCAATGCGATACGGCTTTTTACATCGCCGGGATTTCCCTTAACGGCCTTTTCGAAGTTAGCTTCAGCCAAAGCACCCTCACCCAACTGCATATATGCCTCTGCCACCAGAGAATATGCAGCAGGTACAGCGGTTTTATCAGCCAACAAAGGTTGTAAAACTGCCACAGCCTTGTTAGGTTCCCCGCCTCGCAAGTAAATTTGCGCGAGCATCATGCGGCTGGAAGTTTGCATGGCCGGCGGCGCACCTTTGACGAACTTCGTCAAATGGGTCTCGGCTTGAACCAAAGAGTTACTATTGAATTCAACGGCGCCCGCCAACTGCAAAGTTCGCAGATTATCGGGAGAAACCTTCAGCAAATATTGCGATTGCTCCTGCGCTGTTTTCAGATCCCCCGCCTCCAAAGCGATCATGCCTTTAAATAGGCGGGTTTGCGGATGATCCGGGAATACCTTAGACATTTCATCCAGGTCTTTTTTTGCAGCAGCTGTATTCTTCTGACTCAACTCCGTCCAGATGATTGCAGAATAAGACAAAAGATTTTTCTTATCCAACTTAATAGCTTGCCGATAGGCCGCCAACGCTTCATCTGCTGCATGCCGGCTTTCCAGCAAGGCGTCGCCCTTCAGTTGCATGGCTTCTGCATTTTCAGGCGCTTGAGCGATGACTTTCGCCAAGGTTTTATCAACGGCATCAAAATCCCGTTGGTACATCTGCATTTTGGCTTGAAGCAGTTGCGCTGAAATATTGTTGGGGTCTGAAGCGAACGCTTGATCCAAGGCCTTTTTCGCCTCGGGCGCTTTGCGCAATTGGGCGTAGGCGAAGGCCACAGTTGCCCGCAACTCAGCGTTGGCTGCAGCTGTAGGTATCTGCGTATCGGCATAACGGGACACCAGAGGCTCGAGTTTGCCTTGCACAAGCAAGCTCTTGGCCAGCAATGGCACGACATCATCTTTCGAGCGCCCCAAGTCTTGCGCCTTGGTCAACTCGACTTCAGCGCCTGCACCGTCGCCTGTATCTAGCAGCAATTTTCCAAGCAAATAGCGGGCCTCGACATTGCTTGGCTCTTTCTGCAAAACATTTTTCAGCTCAATAACCGCAGCATTAGCTTCATTTTTTGATATATGTTGCTTGGCCGAACTCATCATGCTCTCGGCCGAACCTCCGGAGCAGGCAGCAAACAGCAGCGGCAAACTCAGAATCACTGGCGACAAAATCTGTTTATTGATTTTCATGCACTTGTTCCCAATTTCCATATCAAGTTATTTGAAGCTTGGCCATCAAGTCATACAAAGTCGGGCGACTTATACCCAACAACTGAGCTGCTTTTCCTATATTTCCGTTGGCCCGCGCGAGCGCGGTCACGATGGCATCGCGCTCTGCTCGTTCGCGGGCAGTTTTTAAGCTCAATGCGCCAACATCTTCATCCGCTTCAGCGACTGGCGCCGGCAGGTCAATATCTTGCATAGCAATTCGATCACCGTCAGCCATAATAGAGGCACGTCGAATGATATTTTGAAGTTCTCGAACATTGCCAGGCCAGTGATAGCTTTCGATCGCACGCAAGACCTCTTCTGAAAAACTCATGCCTGTCTTGCGCTTATCTCCAGCATATTTTTTCAAAAATACATTGGCCAACAGGACCGCATCGCCACAGCGGTCCCGCAGGGGCGGAATCTCCAGCACAATTTCAGCCAGACGATAGTACAAGTCTTCGCGAAATTGCCCTTCAGCAATTTGACCTTTCAGATTTTGATGCGTCGCACCGACCACGCGAACGTCGATTGGAATCTCTTGCCGTCCGCCAACTCGCTCAATGGTTCTTTCTTGCAAGAATCGAAGCAATTTCGCCTGCAAGGACATGGGCAGATCGCCAATTTCGTCGAGCATGAGCGTGCCGCCATGAGCGGTTTCGATCTTGCCAACGGTGGTTTTTGAAGCGCCAGTGAACGCGCCCTTTTCGTAGCCAAACAATTCGCTTTCAAGCAAATTTTCCGGAATTGCCGCGCAGTTGATGGCGACGAATCGCCCTTTGCGTTTGGATGCATCGTGGATGCCCTGCGCCAGCAACTCCTTACCCGTGCCACTTTCACCCAGCAGCAAAACCGTGGCGTCGCTGCTGGCGACCTTTTCAATGGTGCGGCAGATGCGCTGCATGCCCGCATCGCGGGTGACCAAACCGCCAAGTGCTTCAGATTGCTGAAGCGCTTGCAGTCGACGATTTTCTTGCTGCAACTCGTACAAGCGGTAGGCACGCTCGACGGTCAAGCTCAAAACCTCAGGTTCAACCGGTTTCGCCAAAAAATCATAGGCGCCCATCCCTATAGCACGCAAGGCATTGGACTGATCGTTTTGACCCGTTAAAACAATGACTTTGACGGCGGGATCGAGTTCCAACAATTTCTCCAAGCACCGAAAGCCCTCTGAAACAGAGTCACGATCAGGAGGAAGGCCCAAATCCATGGTGACTACTGCTGGATTGAATCGCCGGAATTGCAGGACAGCGGAGGCCACGTCATCCGCCACGACCGAGTCAAACCGATCCAACGACCACTTGAGTTGCTTTTGCAAGGCCAAGTCGTCTTCCACAATCAGCAGCGGAGAAGGCATAGGGTGTTCAGAACTCATGAGTGGACGCGATGATCAACCGACTCGCCTTGGGGCGATGCATGAAACAGTGGCATCAGGATGGTAACAACCGTACCTTGGTTGATTTTGCTTTCCACCGTTATTTTCCCTCCCAATTCCTGTAAATATTGGAAGCTTTCGTAGGCACCAATACCCATCCCGGTTTCTTTGGTGGTCTGGAAGGGCTTGAAGAGGCGATTTTGAATAAATTCTTCAGTCATGCCACAACCGTTGTCGAAAATTTTCACCCGAGCTTGACTGCCCGCTTGGTCGAGAACCGCTGAAACTTCGCCCGCTTGGCCTGTCGCGTCCAAGGCGTTTTGTACAACATGCCCTATCACCCGCTCTATGCGTTGCTCGTGACCCCGAGTGCTGACGCCAGCCTGCAATTTCAATTCAAGGCTGCGGCCTTTGGCGGCAGCTGATGCCGCCAATTGTTTGAGAATTTGTGCCAAATCGACACCGCTGGCGACGCCGTGGGGTTTTTCGCCCTCGCGCAGTTGCAACATCAACTGGCGCATTTTTTCGAGCGAATTTTCGACAGTGTCTAGCATGTCTTGCTGAAATTCGGGGTTATCACGCAAACGCTTGGCGTTCTTTAGCATCAAGGAAAGCTGGGTGACGATGTTTTTCAAATCATGCACAACAAAGGCCGACATGCGATTGAAGGAGTCAAATTTCTTGGACTCGAGCAGCGCCTCCGTGGCCTGCATCTGGGCCAAATAGCTGGACGCTTGACGACTGGCCGTTTTCAACAGATCGCGAACTTCCCAATTGATCTCGACAACGGCCCTGGCGCGGCCGAGCACCACGAACCCCAACAGATCGTCACCCACCAACAAGGGGATGACAAGCCAGTAACGAGCGTCCTCCAATATCCACGGCGGGACCGTCAAGCTCTGGTGGGCGCCAGGGGTCGATCGAACTTGGTCCAAATCAATAATCCACGCCTGACGGCGCAAGAAACTGCAGAAAGGTGACTGGCTGGACTCGGGCTCTGCCACCGGGGGTAAATTCCAGCGAGCCGTCTGAACCATACCTGACTGCGGGCTACGTTGCAGCCACAAGGCGCCGGAAGGACTCTCCACCAAATTGGCCAAAGCCCGAATCACGGTTTCGCCCATGCTTTGAGAGGCATCGCCCGAAGAAAGTGTTGCCGTAAACCGCAGCCATTCCTCTCGATAGTCGTAGCGATAGTTGAAAAAATTCTTGCTGATGTAGACCTTGAGCCGGGACCGGATAGCGCCGGAAAGCACCAGAACAGCCAAGCCAACTAGCGCGCAGGCCACCAGGGCAAGTTGCAGGGCACGCCCCCATTCACCGCCGGTAAAGCGGACGTAATACCCGAGTGCTGACACCAACAGCAGATAGCCGCCAACCAGCAGCAAACTGGCCGAGTGAAAAACAGCAGCGCGAGAAACGTGCAATTTATTCAGCCAATCCACATGGCGCCGGGATGCCATATAAAGCAAGGGCACCGCACTTGCGTGCACGGCGGCACGCACACTCAGCGCGTCGCTGTCGAATTCGCGAAACAGCGCAACTTGGGAGTAGATGAACAGGTCGAAGACAAATATGGCCCCCAAACCCAGGCACACGGGTTTGGCGTTCCAGCGAGAATCTTCTGAGGCATTGCGCAGCAACTGCTCAACCAAGAGCAAACCCATCACTGCTTGGGTGAGCGAAGAAAATGCGAAGGGCCGCGCCAATATCGGCGCCCAGCTTACGTCGTAGGCGCGCAACGCGATCAAGCCCAACGCGCCACCCAGACACAGCAGAACAAAGGGCAGAAATTGAAATGGGGGCGAAATGTCTTTGGCTTCGGCGCCTGGCCGCAGCAAGAGCATCAAGAAAACAAACCAGCAGGCGTAGCGAAGCAAATCCGCCAGTGGCAGCAAGCACGCCTGGATCAGTGGCGGGTTGTGCAGCAGTTGCCCGGCCGCGCTCAGCCCGGCCCACAGGGCACTGCAGCTGAGTGCCAGAAAAAATGCGTAAGAAACAGAGTTTGCGGGAACGGTTCGTGCCCACCACAGGCGCGCACTAAAAACCAGGGCGAATGCGGCATAAGCCAGCATCGCCAAGCAGTCGCAAATCAATCTCAGATCAATCAAGCCATTGAGCATGCTTGATTGGATCACGCAATCAAGACCGCAGAACGTGCAATATAACGCCTGCTGTAATTACCAATATCAGTGTTGCAGATCACCGGCGCAACCCACGGGGCCACAACACTTAGCGTGCGCCCTTGCCGGTCAGCACGACAGCGACGGTTTCTAACATGATCAACATGTCGAGGAACATGGTGTGATTCTTGACGTAGTAGAGGTCGTATTGAAGTTTCTCAACGGAATCTTCGACCGTAGAGCCGTATTCGTAGCGCACCTGCGCCCATCCCGTCACGCCAGGCTTAACGCTTTGGCGCACTGCAAAATAAGGAATTTTGCTGATCAGTTCATCCACAAAGTACTGGCGCTCAGGGCGTGGCCCCACCATGCTCATGTCGCCTTGCAGCACATTGAGCAGCTGAGGCAACTCATCAATGCGTACCTTGCGGATAAAACGGCCTACCTTGGTCACCCGATCGTCGTTGAGCGTCGCCCAACGGGGTTTGCCGTCTTTCTCGGCGTCGGTGCGCATGCTGCGGAATTTGATGACTTTGAACGGCTTGCCATTGAGGCCAACCCGCTCTTGCCGATAGAAAATCGGGCCTGCTGATTCCAGTTTGATGGCAACAGCCGTCACCAGCATCACCGGAAAGGCTGCCAGAAAAATCAGAGACGCCGACACCACGTCAAACACCCGCTTGACGGCGGTGCGAACCACACCTTGATTGAAGCCATCGCCAAAAATCAACCAACCGGCGTTGACGTGGTTGATCTTGATCTGCGCCAATGTCTTTTCAAAGTGCGTCGCGATATCAACCACACGGATGCCGTAGAGCTTGCAATCCAGCAGCTGGCGCATGGGCATACTGCCGCCACGGCGCTCTGACAATGCAACCACGATCTCGTCCACATTGAGACGGCGAGCGGTGTCAGTCAAGGTACCTTGCATCGTGAGCGTTTGCTCAGCAGCCACGCAAAATTTCTCTTCATTGGGGCCGGGCAGGTACCCAACGATTTCAGCGTGCGGGTCGGAGACCTTCAAGGTAGCACCGACCGACTTGGCTGCCTCGCCGCACCCAAAAATTAATATACGGCTGCGCAGACGGGATTGTGTGCTCGAGTGCGCTGCATAAACCCGGTGGGCCATCACAGCCGCTACGGCAACCATGGCGCCAATGGTGATCAGTTCACGGTGTCCGGCATTGGTGGGCAGCAAGCTGAAGATGGCGTAGGCCAATGGCAAGCCGAACATCAAGCCCAGCAAAGCGCGAGCACAAGACTCGGTGACGGAGCGGTTGTGCACCGGCTGATACAAACCACTCGCCGAATTGATGACAAACATGCATCCTGCCAGTGACAGCCCATGAGAGGCAACAAAGGGAATGGTCGTCACTACGGCATCCCCTTGACTCAGGACAACAGCAACAACAGCAAACAAGATCAAGCCCAAGTCAAAGAGGACGTGGAGCAATGTTTGCCTGTGCAAGTAGTGATTGAAAATTCGAACCATTTTTTTCCCCTGTGAACTGCACTTCAACTGATTCGATGCAAGGCCCTTAAAAGCGTCATAACCTTGGCATCGGTTTGACACTTTCCACCGCAAAGACTGACATTCGAACCCGAATCCTGAGCAAAATCTTGCGCTGAGATTTACCCTGATTCGCGCAGCCATAATGCCTGCACTGTTGCTGAATGAAAGCCCCCCGTTTGAAGGGGGCGCTCAGGTAGAAATTCGCACTTTCGTGCCTACCTGCGCCTTGTGAAAAAGCCCTGCTCGTCAAGTGGTGCAAAGTAGAGCGCAAGTCGTGCTTTCCCGCGTGACAAAGCAAGGCAATGAACGTGCGTATTGCACGCTACCGAAAGTCTTTGTCAAATGACGTTGTGCACTAACCGCATGCGGGGTACCCAACACGACACCGCGCCGATGTCAGCCCCTGCGATCAACCCTCGAGCAAACGCTGCAAGCCGGCCTCGTCAAGAATCGTCAGCCCCAACTCCCGTGCCTTTTCCAGCTTGCTACCCGCCTCTTCGCCCGCCACCAGGTAGCTGGTTTTCTTGGAGACTGACCCGCTGACCTTGCCACCAGCCGCTTCAATCAGGTCTTTGGCCTGATCACGGCCCAAGGTGGGCAATGTGCCGGTCAGCACAAGGGTTTTTCCTAGCAATGGTTGCGGACCTCGATTGGCAGCCTCGCCCGAGCCTTCAGCCCAAGTCACGCCAGCGGCACGGAGTTGTTCGACAACCTCCCGGTTGTGCGCCTGAGAAAAGAAGTCATGAATGCTTTGGGCCACGATAGGTCCAACATCGCGCACCTCCAGCAATTGCTCTGTGGACGCGTCCCTCACTTTGTCCAGGCTGCCAAAATGCCGGGCAAGGTCTTTGGCCGTAGCCTCCCCCACTTGCCGCAGCCCAAGGCCAAACAAAAACCGCGCCAGAGTGGTTTGCTTGCTTTTTTCTAACGCATCAACAATGTTTTGGGCGCTTTTTTCGGCCATGCGATCCAGCGCGGCCAATTTGGCGATACCCAGTTTGTAAAGCCCGGGCAACTGGGTCACGATACCTGCATCAACCAGTTGGTCCACCAATTTATCGCCCAAGCCCTCAATGTCCATCGCACGCCGTCCGGCGAAGTGCAGGATTGCCTGCTTTCGCTGCGCCGGACAAAAAAGCCCACCGGTACAGCGCCAGTCGACCGAGGTACGCGCTTCACTCGCTTCTTTGGCGATATCGCTCTGGCAGATCGGGCACTTCCCACCCAGGCGCTGAACCATGTCGAAGGGCTCGCCGACATCCGCCGGCCGCCGCTCGAGCACCACGCCAACGACTTCTGGAATGACATCACCAGCGCGGCGGACGATCACCGTGTCACCCACCCGCACGTCTTTGCGCCGGGCTTCATCCTCATTGTGTAAGGTGGCATTGCTGACCGTGGTGCCACCTACGAAAACGGGCGCCAACTTGGCGACAGGCGTTAATTTTCCGGTGCGCCCTACCTGGATATCGATGCCCAGCAAAGTTGTCATTTGTTCCTGGGCGGGGTATTTGTGCGCCACAGCCCAACGCGGTTCGCGGCTGACAAAGCCCAGCCGCTGCTGTAAAGCCCGGTCGTTGACTTTGTAGACCACCCCGTCAATGTCGAAGGGAAGACTGTCGCGCTGGGCGCCCATTTTCTGGTGGAAAGCTACCAAGCCTGCCGCGCCAGCAACCCGTGAACGATGCTCACAAACCGGCATGCCGAAAGCAGCCAACGCATCCATGACGCTCTCGTGGCTTGCGGGCGTCTCCCAGCCTTGGACATCGCCCAAGCCATACGCAAAAAAACTCAGCGGACGCTGGGCCGCAATGCGAGAGTCCAGCTGCCGAACGGCACCGGCAGCCGCATTGCGTGGATTCACAAACGTTTTGTCACCGACCTGGCGCTGTCGCTCATTCAGCCCCTCAAAGTCATCGCGACGCATGTACACCTCGCCGCGCACCTCGATCACAGGGGCCACGGTGCCGGTCAAACGCAAAGGAATTTGCCCAATGGTGCGAATGTTCTGAGTGACGTCCTCACCTGTTTCCCCATCTCCGCGCGTGGCTGCCCGCACCAGCACGCCTTGTTCGTAGCGCAAATTGATAGCCAGGCCGTCAAACTTGAGTTCGGCCGCGTACACCACCGGAGGCGCCTCGGGAGGTAACTCCAACTCTCGACGCACCCGGGCGTCGAAATTTTCCGCCCCAGTCGCCTCGGTATCGGTCTCGGTTCTGATGCTGAGCATGGGCACGGTGTGCGGCACCGGCGCGAAGCCCGCCAAGACCTTGCCAAGGATCCGCTGGGTGGGTGAATCCGGTGTGAGCAATTCGGGGTATTCAGCTTCCAGCTTCTGCAGCGCCTGGAAGAGCATGTCGTACTCCGCATCCGGCAGCACAGGCTGGTCCAGCACGTAGTACAAATGGGCATGGTGCTGCAGTGTGGCGCGCAGTGCGGCCGCCTGTTCGGCGGGAGTTTGCGCTGAGGGCGTTGATAACGACGTAGATGACAAGGGCAAGGGCAAACTGGCCGGGCTGAAATTCTGACTCATGCCGGCATTGTCTTTCAGCTGCGCGCCCTTCTCAAAAAATGCCTTGAATTTCGCGTTCGTGAACGCCGGGTCATGAACCCGAACTGGGGCGGATTCCGTTCATCAGGGCGTGGGTGGCACCCTTGTAATCATGACCTGATCTACCCGGTGACTGTCAACATCCACCACCTCAAAGCGCCATCCTTCCCACAGCACCTGATCAGTGCGTTTTGGAATGCGCCGGAGCATTACCATCAGGAAACCGGCCAAAGTGTCATATTGGCCAGCATGCGGCCACGCTTCGAGCTCAAGCGCACGCTGAACGTCTGGGATCGGCGTAATGCCGTCAGCCAGAAATGAGCCGTCATCACGGCGGACGATCTGCTCCTCGTCATGCGAAGAGACCAAGCTGCCCATCACCGTGCTCATCACGTCATTCAAGGTGATGATGCCCACCACCAGGCTGTATTCATTCACAATGACGGCGAAGTCTTCGTGGGCCTGGCGAAATTGCGCCAACACTTCCGAGAGCGTCAATCGATCCGGGACGATCAACACCTTTTTGAGCAAACCTGCCGACTGATTGGTACGCAGATTGATGGTTTCACCCTGCAACACGCGCTGAAACAAATCGGTGGAGTCAACGTAACCGACGACCTCATCGATCTCCCCTTCGCACACCAGATAGGTGGAATGCGGGTCCGCAGCGATTCGATTGCGGATCAGAGTGTCGTCATCGTCCAGGGAGAAAAACACCACCCGCTCGCGCGTAGTCATGGCGCTTTCAACACGCCGTGTATCCAGCTCGAAGACGTTTTCGATCATCTGCTGCTCGGCATCAGCCACCACGCCGGCCTGATTACCGGCCTCAGCAAGCGCCAAAATATCCCAATGCGTGATGCTGTTATCGCGCGCGGCCGGCATGCCCATAAGTCGGATGAGCGCTTCCGTCAAGCTGCTAAAGGCCCAAGCCAAGGGCTTCAACACAGTGACCAGGGTCAGCATCGGACCCACCACAATCATCGCCATCCGCTCGGGCTCATTCATGCCCAAACGCTTTGGCACCAGGTCAGCCAGCACAATAAATAGCGCTGTGATACTCATGAATGACAGCGCAAAACCGAGGGACTGCGCCCGCTCCACACTGGTGATCAACATCAGCGCAGCTTCAAAATGCGGCGTCAAAGCCCCCTCGCCGACGATGCCGCCCAGGATGGCGACGGTGTTGACCCCAATCTGTACCACCGTGAAGTAGTAGCCCGGTTGCTCTTGAACCGTGAGCACGCGTGCAGCTCGCACATCCCCTTCATCAACCAACTGTTGCAACTTCAAACGTCGGGAGGCGGCCAGCGACAACTCCGCTACGGAGAAAAATGCACTTCCAGCGATCAGCAAGACAATGATGACAAAACTGGTAGGCAATCCAACTCTCCGGAAACAAGCGGCGCAGCCAGTGTAGCGACCCCGCGTCCTCAAGCCAGAGAACCGACTCGACAATTAAGCGGTTCAGGTTCTGTGTCGCAAGAATTCACTATTCACCAAGATATGCCGGACCTAGACCGGAGATACAGGCCCATAATTTCCAAACTCACCGGGTTCTGGCTGAACAACAAGAAAGCCTTTCGAGCTTAACGATGCGTCTTCAAGCCGTTTTTTCCCTCTTGCTGTTTGGGTGTACGCCTTTTGCCCTTGCGGAGAAGTTGACGGCCTGCGCAGATCGCGCAGAGACTCCCCCGTTCACATTTGCCAAGCGGGTCAATGGGCAAGCCACGGGCAGTTTGACTGGCATCAGCGTGGATCTGCTGAAATCGATCGCCACATCGAAAGGGCTGGACTTGCAAGTGCAACTACTGCCCTGGGCCCGCTGCCTGCGCGAAGTCATGGAGGATCGGATTCAAGTGGCCATCAACGTGGGCCGGGAGGAAGCCGAATCCAACGGCCTGTGGCTCAGCAAGCCCTACTTTTCAACGCATGCTGTCGTGCTCTATTCGCGCAAAACTCACCCGGAAGGTTTGACGATGGACTCCATGGCGGACATCCACAAATTGCATGTTTGCGGGCTGGGCGGGTATCGATTCGAAGCGTTTGGGCTGGCCACAAAAGATGTGGATCGCGGTGTCACCCGCAGCTATGAACAATTGATCACCAAGCTGCACCTGGGTCGCTGTGACCTGGTCATTGACAGCCGTGAAACGGTGGCGGGCATGTACCTGGTCGACCCCAAGTTGCGCACCTTGCTGGTCGACGGCAATTTAGCCATGAAGCCGCTGCCCGGCGCACTGGCGCGGGACTTGAATCTGGCGGTTTCTGCCAAGGGGCCAGGCTCACTAGCGCTGTTGCGGATGCTGGATGAGGGCATTGACCGTTTCGGAAAAAGGCAAGATATGGAACGCCTGATCAACGCTTACCTCGACCCCTGACCGTTGATCATTTGCACACAAGCACTCAGCCTCAACGTGTCAGCCTATGCGACGTCCAATCCTTTCGCCCGAACCCTGCTGTGCCAGAGGGGACGCTTGGCCACAGTCAGCGGGCAAGATCAACGCGCGCACCTTGATTGCCCTAGGACTCGTTTTCGGTTTGACCGCAGCCATGGCGCAGACCTTCACGCCAGCACCCACTTCAACCTTGCCAAACGCCGTTGACTCGGCCGGAACGTTTCAGCCTCCTGAAACAGGGCAAGCGCCCCGTTTGACCTTGAATGCATTTGGCACACTCGGCATGGCGAAATCCAGCCAGGATCGTGCCGACTACACCTTCGACAATCTGCAACCGTTCGGCGTCGGTCGCCACCGCAATCCCAGCCCCGACATCGACAGCCGCCTGGGCGCGCAACTCACCGCCAACCTCACACCGCAGTTGTCGGCGTTGCTTCAGGTTGTGTCGGAATACAGCTGGGACGGCAGCTACCGTCCAGCGGTCACTTGGGCGAACGTCAGCTATGCCCTAGCCCCGGACCTCAGTCTTCGCCTGGGCCGGATCGGCATCGCCAGCTTCATGGCATCGGACTCTCGCCGAGTCGGGTACAGCAACGTGACCGCTCGTCCGCCTATTGAGGTATATCGCCTGCTCGTATTGCGTGAAAGCGATGGCATCGATGCACGCATTCGTTTCAGCACCGGGGATTTCAAGCATGATCTATCGGTGTTGTATGGTCGTCGCACCGTCATCAATACACGCGGTCAGCACGTGCACTCCACCGACGTGGGTGGCCTGTTCGACACCATTGAACACGGCGACTTTTCCCTTCATCTTGCGGTAGAAGGTCGCCATGTCGACAACCAAAACCCGCCGCTGGGCATGTTCTATTCACTCGGTGCGACCTATGACCCCGGTCGTTGGTTCATCAGTTCGGAGTGGGTTCGTGCAGTCAACAATGACGCCAAGGGTTTGAAGATCACACGAGATGCCGCCTATGTGCTTACAGGGATCCACATTGAAACGCTGACGCCATTTGCCAGTGTGTCTGAACTGCGCCCGCGCAGCGATACTGGCCAGCCTCCCGTCGCGCAGCGCAGTTATGCAGCCGGCCTGCGCTGGGACCCCATGCGCCATCTGGACCTGAAAATACAGGTTGACCATATTCAGCTGAGCAGCAATTCTTACGGCACCTTGCAGAACGTGACACCCGGCACGCCGCGAGGCAGCTCATTGAATGTACTCAGCCTGATGCTGGATTTTTTCTACTGAGCGCAGGCCATGAAATCCGCGCCCCATTTCATCCCACGCCAGAGCGGCCAGCATCGCAAGTTGACTGCAGGCCTGCTCGTCATTTTGTGCGCCCTGCCCTTGCGAGGTATCGCCGATATCGTTCTGATTGTTTCGCCCAACAGTGGCATCAACAGCGTGTCAATCGACGTCGTCTCAGATCTGTTTTTGGGCAAGAGCAACAGCCTGCCCGGGATCAACAAGAAAGTACAAACCTTGGACTTGGCAGAAGGCAACGCAACACGCGAGGCCTTCTACCGCAGCATTGCCAAACGTGACGGATCACAAATGACAGCCTACTGGGCGCGCATGATCTTCACCGGTCGAGGCCAACCCCCCATCGATACCGGAGACCCCACAGCAATGAAGCGCCTAGTGGCTGGCAATCCCCTGCTGATGGGCTACATCGACCGAGCTGACCTGGACTCAAGCGTGCGTGAAGTATTGAACCTGCACTGATGCGCCCGGCGCGCAGCCCGCGCCAGCAACACAAGTTTCACGCGTCAGATCAGGAAAACAGCCTTCGGGCAGCCTGGCTGCCTGCCGCCAAGTCACGCGAGGCCAAGGCCTTGTAGAGCGTGCTGAGTTCTTGGCCAATGGAAGCAAACGCATGCAGATTGAGAATCTGCCCGCGGTCGTCACACACGTCGGCGTCCATGTCGCGAGCCAGTCCTCGGGCCGCTTCTTGCCAGGAGGCAAACGGCTCCAATGCCTCGGCCGTTTGCGGCACATCCAAGGCCAAGGCCAATTCCCTCAGCGACGATTGCTGGGGGTTTTCTGCCAACGCGGCCTGGGCATCAAAGCTCAGCGAAAGAATGGGCGGTGCGCCTTCATCTTGCGAGGCCATCACCAACCGGCCCGGAATGGCCCCCGGCACAAAGCCGTGCCGTAACGCCATTTGCTGCACATAACCCAATGTCCATGCGGCATTGCGCGCCCGCAGTACCACGGCCAACTGGGCGTCATGGTCCCCCGCGAAATGATCGAGCTCACGCGCACGCCCCACCACGTCCAACATATCTGGAAATTGCGCAAATGCACCCACGCCATCGGCGAAGCCTTGCACCTTCTGCAAAAACTCCGAGTACTCGATTTCGTTCATGGCGCCGCTTCGATTGGCCATTTGCACGCCGGCCTGAAATTCGCCATAACGTTGCCCCGCAGCGGGCAACTCCCAGTCACCGGTTTCAGCGTTCATGCCTTCGATATGAAACGGCTTGGTTCCCGCACGTCGACTGCCGGGCAAATGGGACAAGGCCATTTCACCGCTGATGGGCTGCTCCAGGGTCAAAGTGGCGATAGCGTCGATCAGCGCGTCAATGCGAGCGGATGGTTTGCGCATGGGCCGAGCAACGGCAGGAGCGGTCTGATCAGCCGCCACATAACTGTCATCACTCGCGGTACTATTGAAAGCCATCGAGTCATCAAGCGTACCTTGCGGCGAACCCTGCGCGGCCATTCCAGGCTCATGGCGTGTCCCGTCCATCATGGGTTCAAGTTGTTCGGCACGGCGCGGCCCGGCCTTGCGGGCGCTCCACGCGCCATGGGCCACGACAACGGCAAGAATCAAGCCGCCCAGAATTGCCAGCAAAGAGGTCAATGTCATGCGGCCTCCGCCATGGCAAGCGCCTTGTCCATATCCACCGCCACAATGCGGGAAACCCCCTGCTCTTGCATCGTCACCCCGATCAATTGTTCAGCCATTTCCATTGCAATCTTGTTGTGTGAGATGAAGAGAAACTGCGTGCCGCTGCTCATCTCCGCCACCAATTTGGCATAACGTTCTGTGTTAGCGTCATCCAAGGGCGCATCCACTTCGTCCAGCAAGCAAAACGGCGCCGGATTGAGTTGGAAGATCGCAAACACCAAGGCGATCGCCGTCAGCGCCTTCTCACCGCCCGACAGCAAGTGAATGGTGCTGTTCTTCTTGCCGGGCGGCTGCGCCATCACCTGGATGCCGGCATCCAGAATTTCGTCGCCCGTCATCACCAGTTTTGCTTGCCCGCCCCCAAACAAGGTCGGGAACATGCGCCCAAAATGTAGATTGACCTGATCGAAAGTCGCACCCAGCAGGTCGCGGGTTTCCAGGTCGATCTTGTGGATGGCGTCTTCCAGTGTCTTCATGGCCGACTGCAAATCGGCACACTGCGCATCCAGGAAAGTTTTGCGTTCCCGGGCCGCGGTCAATTCGTCAAGTGCCGCCAAATTGACCGCACCCAAGGCCGCAACATCTCGGTTGATACGATCAATTTCACCTTGCAGGCCATAGAGCTTGACCTGCCCGGCCTCCACCGACTGCGCCAGAGCCTCCAGGTCAACAGCGGCGGCTGCAAGTTGTTCCATGTACTGCGCGCCGCCCAACTGCGCCGCCTGTTCTTCAAGCTGCAATTTGGTGATGCGCTCGCGCAAGGGATCCAGGCTGCGCTCAAAGGTCAGGCGCTGTTCATCGGCCTTGCGCAAGCGCAGGCTCAAATCGTCATAGTTGCTGCGCACGGCGGCCAAGGCTTGCTCACGTTCCATTTTCATGGCCAGCGCGTCTTGCAGACCGGCTTGCGCAGCCGCGTCGTTCAAAGAGCCCAACTCGCGCGCCAAGCTTTCTGCAGACTGCTGGTTGGTTTGCTGCTGCTGAACCGCCGTCTCGATGGCGCGCTGCAATTCAGCGCGGCGCGAAGCCAGCGCACGCGCGCTGAACTGCGCTTCCTGGGCTCGCCGCTCCAGCGCACGCAGCTGCTCGCGGGCCTCGCCCAGGCGCCGCTCAGCCAATATCACGGCGTCGTCTAGTTCGGCATGGCGCTCTTGCGTGGTCGCGAGTTGCATGTCCAACTCTTCAAAGCGCGCTTCACCGGTGACGCGGCGCTCTTGCAACTCTTCGGCCTGCGCGTCGATTTCAAACAACTCTTCTTCAAGCTGTGTGCGGCGTGTACTGGCAGCCTCGGCCTGACTGGACAAGCGCAACAACTCAACTTGCAATTGATGCGCCCGGTTCTGAGCCTCGCCCGATTCACGCCGCAGCCCCAACAGGCGCTGAGACGCTTCGGTCGCCCCCGCCTCGGCGCGGATCAAGGCACTTTTTGCCTCTTCAGCGATCAGTTGTTGCGCACGAAGCTCCAACACCAAGTGCTCGATTTCCTGTGCCCGGGCCAGCATGCCGGCTTGCTCAGTATCGGGGGCGTAAAAGCTCACCGCGAATTGGCTGACGGCGTGGCCGCCGGCGGTCATGATGAGCTCCCCATGGCTCAAGCGCTCACGCGCGGCCAAGGCCTCGTCCATCGAGGCTGCCGTGTACACGCCCTCCAACCAGTCGTTCAGCAAGGCCTTCAAGCCGGCGTCCTCCAGCCGCAGCAAGTCGGTCAAGCGAGGCAGGGTTTCGTGGGTGTTGGCGATGAATGCAGCCGGTATCGAATAAAAGGCCAGGCGCGCCGGCGGTGCATCGTCGACAAATGCGCGCACGGTCTCCAGGCGACCCACGGCCAAGGCCCCCATGCGCTCACGCAGCGCGGCCTCCAGGGCACTCTCCCAACCCGCTTGAATGTGCAGTTTGGTCCACAAACCGGCCAGGCCGTCCAGGCCGTGCCGGGCCAACCATGGCTTGAGCTTGCCTTCGGTTTGCACTTTTTCTTGCAAGGCACGCAAAGCATCCAGGCGCGCCGAAAGATCGCTTTGCCGGCTGAGTTGCTGGTTCGCGTCCTGCTGCGCAGCGCGGCGCGCCTCGTCCAGCAAAGGCGTCAGTTCTTGCGCTTCATGCAGGCGAGCATCGGCGAGATCGCGGGCTTCGTGAGCCGATTCACTTTGGCGTTTCAACTCGGCCAAACGATCGGCATCGGGTACCGCCAAACCTTGCCGCTCAGCGGCCAGCCGCTCGCGCCGCCCCCGCAGTTGCCGCGATTGCTCCTCGATATTGCGGCTCTCCGCAGCCAACACCTGGATCTGCTGCTGAACTTGCACGACCACCGCGCGCTGTTCGTTGGCACGGCTTTGTGCGGCACGCACGGCATCTTCTGAATTGGGCAGATTTGCCTGCTGCTCTTCAGCCTGCGCAGCAAGAATCTCGCTTTGCTCTTCGGCGGTGGCGATTTGCTCGGCAATGGTTTCCAACTCATCTTGAGCTTGCTGTGAACGCTCCAGCCATTGGTTGTTCTGCGCCTGCAATTCAAGCAGCCGGGACTCCACCCGCTGGCGCCCTTCCACCACATAGCGAATGCGCTCTTCAAGCCGGCTGACTTCCAGTTGCGCCTCGGCGTAGCGCCCTTGCGAGGCATGCAATTCATCGCCCGCGGCGTAATGCGCCTGACGCACGGTTTCAAGCTCAGCCTCGACATGACGCAACTCAGCCATGCGAGATTCGAGGCCATTGACGGCCTCCAGATACTCGGCCTTGACGCGCCCTTGTTCAGAGGTGGCATCCCGGTGCTTCAAGAACCACAATTGATGCAGCTTGAGCGTGCCGGCGTCTTGCAAGCTCCGGTAGGTGGCCGCCACTTCCGCCTGCTTTTCAAGCTTGTCGAGGTTGCTGTTCAACTCACGAAGAATGTCGTCCACGCGCGTCAAATTCTCGCGGGTGTCCTTCAGGCGATTTTCGGTTTCGCGGCGGCGCTCTTTGTACTTGGAGACGCCCGCTGCCTCCTCCAAGAACATGCGCATCTCTTCTGGCTTGCTCTCGATGATGCGACTGATGGTGCCCTGGCCGATGATGGCGTAAGCACGTGGGCCCAAACCCGTGCCCAGAAACACGTCTTGCACGTCCCGCCGACGTACCGGCTGGTTGTTGATGAAGTAGCTGCTGGTGCCGTCCCGGGTCAGAAGCCGCTTGACCGCGATTTCAGAAAACTGGCTCCACTGTCCACCGGCCCGGCCGTCTTCATTGGAAAACACCAGCTCAACGCTAGAGCGGCTGGCCGGCTTGCGGTTGCCTGAACCGTTGAAAATCACGTCCTGCATGGACTCGCCGCGCAGCTCCGAGGCCTTGCTTTCGCCCAACACCCAGCGCACCGCGTCCATGATGTTGGATTTGCCACACCCGTTGGGCCCCACCACCCCCACCAATTGGCCGGGCAGCTGAAAGACCGTCGGATCGGCAAAGGACTTGAAGCCCGAGAGCTTGATCGAGTTCAGACGCATGCGTGCTTGGCATTCACAGGGCTGCAACCCCAAAAGTACGGCTAAGCCATTGATTTATTTGAAAAAAAGCGCCACTTTTTGGCGCTTCAACTTCGTTAAATCATAGCATTGCGGCTCGAGCCGGCGCGGACACCCGAGGTATCACGAAGATTTGCCATGCAATCATTCGCTCAAAGTGGCCGCCAGGTGACCTTGGCCAATTGCGAATGAGTTACGGACAAGTTCTAAGCCCTTGATTTATCGAAACAAAGCACCCGGCCCCGCCGGTAAATGACGGGTGCGGTGATACCATCGCAGCTTCCCATTTTTTGAATCTCCAGCCGGGTGCCCAGGTGCGCGCGCTGGCACTGAACTCATGGCCAAGACCCCCTCGCCCAAATCTGCTGGCGTTGCCGCAAAGACCGCCACTGCCGCCGCTCCCGCCCCTGGCTCCAAAGTAGCAGCCAAACGCAAAGCCCCGACAAAAGCCGCAGTGGCAGCGCCCGCCATGCGGGAGATGCCGCCCAACCCGCCTTCGCGCCCCAGCAAAGAGCTGCACGTTTTTCCTAACCCTGCCCCGGAGCGGGACTATGTGATCCAGTTCCAGGTGCCCGAGTTCACCTGCCATTGCCCATTGACCGGCCAACCCGACTTTGCGCATTTCACCATCGACATGATTGCGGACAAATATTGCGTCGAGTTGAAAAGCCTGAAAATGTACTTCTGGAGCTACCGCGATGAAGGCGCCTTCCACGAAAAGGTCACCAACACCATTCTGGAAGATATCGTCAAAGTGACCCAGCCGCGCTTCATCCGCATCACTGCCAAGTGGTATGTGCGGGGCGGCATCTACACCAATGTGGTGGTGGAACATCGTCAAAAGGGATGGAAGCCGCAGCCCCGCGTGGATCTGCCCGCGCACGGCTTCGAGTCTGGTTTGTTGCGCTGAGAGTCACGCCGATGCCTTCATCCGTGTCCGTGCCGCATAACCCATTACTTGATCGGCTTCATCCCTATCCGTTCGAACGTTTGCGGGCCCTCAACAAGGGCGTCACGCCCAACCCTGCGCTGCGCCCGATCAGCCTGGGGATTGGTGAGCCCAAGCACCCGGCGCCCAAGCTGATTGAAGACGCGCTGATCGCCAGCGTGAAGAGCTTGTCGGTCTATCCGGCCACAGCCGGGGAGCCGGCACTGCGTGAGGCCATCTCGGCATGGATTTCGCGCCGCTACGGACTCACATTGGACGCCACAACCCAGGTGCTGCCGGTGAACGGTTCGCGCGAGGCCCTGTTCGCACTGGCCCAAACGGTGATTGACCCCAATCGCCCTGGCGCCACCGTGGTTTGCCCCAACCCGTTTTATCAAATCTATGAAGGCGCTGCGCTACTGGCGGGGGCGCAGACAGCATTCGCCAACAGTGACCCGGCGCGCAATTTCGCGGCAGATTGGTCTCAAATCGACGAGGCCACCTGGGCGCGCACGCAGTTGCTCTATGTCTGTTCCCCGGGCAACCCAACCGGTGCAGTCATGCCGCTGGACGAATGGAAGACGCTGTTTGAGTTGTCTGACCGCCATGGCTTCGTGATTGCGTCGGATGAGTGCTACTCGGAAATCTACTTCCGCGATGAAGCGCCATTGAGTGGCTTGGAAGCCGCCGCTCGGTTGGGCCGCCACGACTTCCGCAATTTGATCGCCTTCACCAGCCTGTCCAAGCGCAGCAATGTGCCAGGGCTGCGCTCTGGCTTCGTCGCGGGCGATGCGGCGATCATGAAGCGCTTCTTGCTCTACCGCACCTATCACGGCAGTGCCATGAACCCGATGGTGCAAGCCGCGAGCATCGCCGCCTGGGGCGACGAGGCACATGTCATTGCCAATCGAGCCCAGTACCGCGCCAAGTTCGCACACGTCACACCGGTCTTGGCAGCGCATTTGAACGTGGCCTTGCCTGACGCCGGCTTCTACCTGTGGGCCGAAGTGCCGAAGTCCTTCCTGAATGGCGACGACATCGCCTTCTCTCAGGCGCTGCTCGCTCAATACAATGTCGCCGTGCTGCCAGGCAGTTTGCTGGCGCGTGAAGCGCACGGTGTGAATCCGGGCGCCGGGCGCATCCGGTTGGCCTTGGTCGCGGAAACGGCCGAATGCCTTGAAGCCGCGGAACGAATCGCCGCTTTTGCGCGAACCCTTACCTGAGCTGCCTTGCAGACAGCCCTTATTTTTTACACCCCATCTCCCATGACCCAACAATTGCAAGCCATCATCGACCAAGCCTGGGAAGGCCGCGCCTCCCTCAACGCCAGCACCTCGCCCGAAGTGCGCGATGCCGTGGAGCACGTGATTGCCGAACTGGACGCAGGCCGTCTGCGTGTGGCTGAGCGCCAAGCCGTGGGCCAGTGGACCGTGCACCAGTGGATCAAAAAGGCCGTGCTGCTGTCATTCCGCCTGAATGACAACCAACTCATGGGCTCCGGTGACCTGAACTTCTTCGACAAGGTGCCCACCAAGTTTGCAGGCTTGTCAGAGGAAGCCATTCGCGCCATGGGCGTGCGCGTGGTGCCACCTGCCGTGGCCCGCCGCGGCAGCTTCCTGGCCAAGAACGTGATTTTGATGCCCTCCTACGTCAACATCGGCGCCTATGTGGATGAAGGCGCCATGGTCGACACCTGGGCAACCGTCGGTTCCTGCGCACAGATCGGTAAAAACGTGCACCTGAGCGGCGGCGTCGGCATTGGCGGCGTGCTGGAGCCGCTGCAAGCCAACCCCACCATCATCGAGGACAACTGCTTCATCGGCGCCCGCTCCGAAGTGGTGGAAGGCGTGATCGTGGAAGAAAACTCGGTCATCTCCATGGGCGTGTACATCGGCCAAAGCACCAAGATCTACGACCGTGCCACGGGCGAAGTGAGCTATGGCCGCATCCCGTCCGGCTCGGTGGTGGTGAGTGGCAATTTGCCGTCTGCCGATGGCAAGTACAGCTTGTATTGCGCAGTGATCGTGAAGCGTGTGGATGCACAAACCCGCGCCAAGACCAGCATCAACGACCTGCTGCGCGCCTGAACGCCGTGACGCCAGCCCTCGGGGCCCGGCGTCATGCCGCCCTGCCACGTTAACGATTCACCGACCCAACGACCCAACGACGCCGAGGTAAGTAGCGATGTCAGGAAACATGGAGCGCATCCTGCGCCTGATGGCGGACAAGGGTGCATCCGACGTCTATCTTTCGGCCAATATGCCGGTACTGATCCGCCTGAACGGGCAGATCGTGCAGTTGTCCGACCAATTGCTCTCACCGACCCAGCCTCGGCAATTACTGGCCGAGGTGCTGGAGCCCAGCCACCTGGCGGAGTTGGACCAGACGGGCGAGCTCAATATGGCGGTATCCATCAGCAAGGTGGGCAGTTTCCGGCTCTCGGGTTTTCGCCAGCGCGGCACCATCGCGGGCGTATTTCGGCACATCCCGCATGTCATTCCGTCGCTGGAGCAACTCAATCTGCCCTCAGTTCTGGGCAAGCTGGTGCTCGAAAAGCGCGGCCTGATTTTGATGGTGGGCGCAACCGGCACAGGCAAAAGCACGACGCTGGCGTCCATGCTGGAGCAGCGCAACATGAATATGGCGGGGCATATCCTGACCATTGAAGATCCGCTGGAATACTTGTTCTCCAACAAGCGCTCCGTGGTGAACCAACGTGAAGTAGGACGCGACACCGCGTCTTTGCAAGTGGCGCTGAAGAATGCACTGCGCCAATCGCCAGACTGCATCTTGATTGGCGAAATCCGCGACCGCGAAACCATGACCGCCGCGATTTCATATGCACTGTCAGGCCACTTGGTGCTGGCAACCTTGCATGGCAATAACAGTTATCACGCACTGAATCGAATCTTGTCGTTCTACACGCCGGAATCTCGACCCGCCTTGTTGAACGACCTGGCCGCAGGTTTGAAGTCCATCGTGTCCCAGCGCTTGGTCAAGGCCACGGCGGGGGGGCGCATCCCCGTCATCGAAATTCTGCTCAACACCAAATTGATTGGCGAATTCATCGAGCAAGGCGACTTCCCATCCGTCAAGGAGGCCATGGAGAAGTCGATTGCCGAGGGCTCGCAGACCTATGAAGAGCACTTCGCGAAGCTGATCAAGGACGGCACCATCACCCGTGAAGAAGGCCTTGCCTTCGCCGACTCACCGACCAATCTGCTGTGGCGATTGCAAAACGACACGACGGCTCCAAAAGGCTCGAGCCGAGCTGGTAAGAACGAAGAAGCTGCCAGTGATGAGGCCAGCTTCACTGAAATCACGTTGGACATCCGGAACGACTGACCCCCCGATGAGCACCACTCTCTCCCTGCTGGAAGCCTTGATTGCGCGCCCGTCCGTCACCCCCGAGGATGCCGGATGTATTGAGCTGATCGGCGGCCGCTTGTCCGCACTCGGCTTCGAACTACACCGAATGGACAGCGGCCCCGACTCCTTTCGTGTGAGTAATTTGTGGGCCATCAAGCCGGGCGCCAGCAATGGCCCGGTCTTGATGTTTGCCGGCCATACCGACGTTGTGCCACCGGGCCGCCTGGATGCATGGACCTCCGATCCCTTTGTGCCCACCTACCGTGATGGACGTATCTACGGCCGGGGTACGGCCGACATGAAAGGCTCTTTGGCTGCCATGGTGGTGGCCGTGGAGGAGTTTTACGCGGCAAACCCACAGCCTCCCGGCAGCGTGGCGTTCTTGTTGACCAGTGATGAAGAAGGCCCCTCCATCGACGGCACCAAAGTTTGCTGCGAACAATTGAAAGCCCAGGGCCAGCGCCTGGATTACTGCATCGTCGGCGAACCCACCTCGGTCGAGCAGGTGGGCGACATGGTCAAAAATGGCCGCCGCGGCACGCTCAGCGGCAAGTTGCGCATCAAAGGCGTTCAAGGGCACGTGGCCTACCCGCAGTTGGCGCGCAACCCGGTGCATCAAGCCGCGCCGGCCATCGCGGAATTGGTGTCCACGCTGTGGGACTATGGCAACGACTACTTTCCGGCCACCACTTTTCAGATCTCCAACGTCAACGCCGGGACAGGTGCGACCAACGTCATTCCCGGCGAGATGGTGATCGATTTCAACTTCCGTTTTTCGACCGAATCCACGCCTGAGTCGCTCAAGTACAAGGTGCAGTCGCTGCTGGCACGCCACGACCTTGAATATGCGCTGGACTGGACCTTGGGCGGAGAGCCATTTCTGACCCCGATCGGCGCGTTGAGTGCCGCGATGACCGCCGCCATCGTTGCCGAAACAGGTGTGCAGCCCGCCTTGTCGACCACCGGCGGCACGTCGGACGGCCGTTTCATCGCAAAAATCTGCCCCCAAGTCCTGGAGTTCGGCCCCATCAACGCGAGCATTCACAAGATTGACGAATACCTCCCGGCCGACAGTCTGGAGCCGCTCAAGAACATCTACCGACGCACGCTGGAGAACCTGCTGCTGTGAACCTGATTGCCTGCATTGACAAGCACGCCGCCCGCCTGACTGAGGCGGGCGTTTCATTTGGACATGGCACTACCAACGCCTTTGATGAAGCCGCATGGCTGGTCATGTGGCGACTTGGCTTGCCGCTTGACGCGCTGGACGATCACGCCGACCAAGCCTTGACCGAAGCGCAGCAAAACGAGGTTGCCGCCCTGATCGAGCAACGCATCTCCACCCGCAGGCCCGCCGCCTACCTCACACACGAAGCCTGGTTGCAGGGCGTGCCGTTTTACGTGGACGAGCGCGCCATCGTGCCGCGCAGCTTTATTGCGGAGCTCATCGCGGACGCGAGCATCGACGCCTGGCTTTCCGACCAAACCAGCCATGCCCTGGACCTTTGCACCGGTAACGGTAGTTTGGCGATTCTGGCGGCAATGGCGTGGCCTGAGATTCAAGTCGACGCCATCGATCTGAGCGCCGACGCGCTGGCTGTTGCCCGCATCAATCTTGAAAAACACGGCTTGCAAGACCGCATCACGCTGCTGCATGGCGACGGGCTACAGCCCGCTGGTGATCGCCGTTATGACCTGGTGCTGTGCAACCCGCCCTACGTCAACAGTGACTCGATGTCGAAGTTGCCGGCTGAATACCAGGCTGAGCCCGAGTTGGCCCTGGCCGGCGGCGCAGACGGGATGGACTTTGTGCGTAAGTTGCTGAACTCAATTCCTGACCATCTCACGACACATGGCGTGCTGGTGCTGGAAATCGGCAATGAACGTGTTTTTTTTGAGGCGGCATTCCCGCAATTGGAAGTGGCCTGGATGGAAACATCGGCCGGAGAGGATCAAGTGTTGTTGGTGACCCGAGAGGCCCTTTTGAAATCAAATCCCACGCAGGGCCTGACCCGATGATCACCCTGCGCAATATCACCCTGCGCCGGGGAAGCAAAGTGGTGTTGGATGACGCCAGCGTCACCTTGCAGCCCGGTGAAAAAGTTGGCTTGGTGGGACGCAACGGCGCCGGCAAGTCCAGCCTTTTCGCGCTGCTGACCGACCGCCTCCAAAGCGACAAGGGCGATGTAGACATTCCCCGCCAATGGGCCGTGGGTGAAGTGGCGCAGAACATGCCTGAAACCGAGGACTCCGCGACCGACTATGTGCTGGAAGGCGACATCCGCCTGATGGCCGCCCGCAAGGCCTTGGACGACGCCGAAGCCGCGGAAGACGGCCACGCCATGGCGGATGCCCACGCACTGCTGATGGATGCGGGTGCGTTTGACGCCAAACCCCGCGCCCAAGCGCTGCTGATGGGCCTCGGCTTCAAGGGCGAGCAGGTCGATGCCCCGGTGAACAGCTTCTCGGGCGGCTGGCGCATGCGCCTGCAACTCGCCCGCGCCTTGATGTGCCCGGCCGAGTTGATGTTGCTGGACGAACCCACCAACCACTTGGACTTGGACGCCCTGGTTTGGTTGGAAGCCTGGTTGCAGCGTTACGACGGCACGCTGATCGTGATCAGCCACGACCGGGAATTCTTGGACGCCATCACCAAAGTCACGCTCCACCTTGACGAAGCCAAGCTGCATCGCTACGGCGGCAACTACACCGCCTTTGAGTCCATGCGCGCCGAACGCATGGAGCAACAGCAAGCGGCATTTGGCAAGCAGCAAGACCGCATCGCCCATCTGCAGAAATTCATTGACCGCTTCAAGGCCAAGGCCAGCAAGGCAAAGCAGGCGCAAAGCCGGGTCAAGGCGTTGGAACGCATGGAAAAGTTGGCGCCGGTCTTGGCTGCGTCGGACTTCAATTTCGAATTCCGAGAACCTGCCAGCCTGCCCAACCCGATGCTGATGTTCGACGAAGTCGCCTGCGGCTACGAAGTTGACGGCGTCGAGAACATCATCGTGCGCGGCATCAACCGCTCGGTGTTGGCGGGCCAGCGCATTGGTATTCTGGGCGCCAACGGACAAGGCAAGTCAACGGTGGTAAAAACCGTAGCCCGCATGCACCGTGCGCTGGCCGGCAAGATCACCGAAGGCAAGGGCCTGACCATCGGTTACTTCGCCCAACAAGAGATGGACGTGCTACGCCCCGATGAAGGCCCGCTCTCACACATGGTGCGCCTGGCCAAAGAATGCAGCCCGGGTGCACGCGAGCAGGAACTGCGCGACTTCCTGGGCCAGTTCCGCTTTGTCGGCGAGATGGTGAATCAGCAGGTGGGCAGTCTCTCCGGCGGCGAAAAAGCGCGCCTGGTACTGGCCATGTTGGTCTGGCAACGCCCCAACCTGTTGCTGCTGGACGAACCCACCAACCACCTCGACTTGAACACTCGCGAGGCGCTCTCGATGGCCTTGAACGAGTTTGAAGGTACCGTGATGCTGGTCAGTCACGACCGTGCCTTGCTTCGCGAAGTGTGTGATGAATTCTGGCTGGTGAGCAAAGGCGTGGTGGCCCCCTTCGATGGTGATCTGGACGACTACCAGCGCTGGTTGCTTGATCAAAGCAAGGAGGCTGCCAAACAAGCCAAGGAAGCCGCCAAGCAAGCCAGCAAGAATTTCGGCAAAACGGCGGCTGCCCCTGCGCCCGCTGCAGTCGTGGCCGCCCCTGTGGAAGCCGCCGCCAAACCTGCTGCTCGCGAAGACCGCAAGCTCAGCGGCCAAGCCCGCCAACGGCTGGCCGAACAAACCCGCCCGCTGCGTAAAGAGATGGAATCCATCGACGCCCGGCTCAACAAGCTGGCCGATGAACGAAGCGCCGTCGAAGCGGAACTCGCCGCCGGCACTGCCGCACCCACCCAGATTGCCGAGTTGGGTCGGCGCCTGAAAGGCCTTCACGACGATTTGGAGTCCGCCGAATTGCGCTGGCTGGAACTCAGCGCCGAGCTGGACGCCATGCAAGCAGCGAGTTGAGCACGGCATTAATGCAATGGATCGAAATGGGCCTGCGGGCCCATTTTTTTCGCCAAAGCCTGGCTGCGCCCCAGCACCTTGACCGCTTGGGCTCAGCCGTTTGATCAGATCAAATCACCTTTTAAATTGTGTGCTATTTAATTGCCAACTACATTATTAGCCATGACAACGCGCACCGCATTGAACTCAGACAACCCGACGCCCGGCGCGCCAAGCACCACTGCAAGTGAATGGCTTCGCCTGGACCGGCAACTCTGTTTTGCACTCTACGCAAGCTCGCTGGCCATGACCAAACTCTACAAACCGTTGCTCGCGCCCTTGGGCTTGACCTACCCGCAATACCTGGTCATGCTGGTGCTGTGGGAGCAAGACGGACTCAGTGTCAGCGCCCTGGGCCAGCGTCTTGCGTTGGACTCCGGCACCCTGACGCCGCTCTTGAAGCGCATGCAGTCCGCCGGACTCATCGAACGCCGACGCGCCACCGATGACGAACGTCGGGTGGATATTGCCCTGACGCCACAAGCCGCCGTGCTCAAAGAACAAGCCTTGAGCATCCCCCCGAAACTGGCCTGCGCCAGCGCCTGTTCACTTGATGAACTGACTGTACTCACGCAGCGGCTGCACGCGTTGCGGCAAGAATTTTCAAAGGCACTTGAGTCCTAGCGCGGGTGCGCTAGCGACATTGCCCCTTCCTCGCCTCCCTGCAATTCCCCCCCCCTGTTCAACCTCTGATTGGAGAAACACCATGGCACTCGACAAAGTCCTCTATACCGCAACCGCCACCGCATCGGGCGGCCGCCAAGGCACAGCAACATCCAGCGACGGTGCATTGAAAATCGAACTCAGCACGCCACGTGAATTGGGCGGCGCCGGCGGCCCTGGCACCAACCCGGAACAGTTGTTCGCCGCCGGCTATTCCGCTTGTTTCATCGGCGCCATGAAGGCCGTGGCCGCAGGCCAAAAGCTGAGCGTGCCGGCCGACGTGTCCATCACTTCGGATGTTGGCATTGGCCCCATCACTGGCGGCTTTGGCATTCAGGTCGCCATGCGAATCAGCTTGCCCGGCATGGACCGCGCAGCCGCACAAGCTTTGATCGAATCAGCCCACAAAGTGTGCCCGTATTCGAACGCCACGCGCGGCAATATCGATGTAACGTTGACCCTGGTTTGATCGTCGTTTAGGCGTAGTTTGAGCGGGATTTAACCGCTCAGCCATTGCCCTGCCCCAGCAAGGCAATGCCCGCAAGCCACGTCGGCTTGCGGGCGCGGTGCGCGAAATTCGTCGCTCAAGCCAACAATTGCAGCAGCAGTTCAATACGTGCTTTAACGGGCGACAGCGCACCGGCACTGGGCAGTTGGTCAACGTTTCCGCCAATCACCGGCCCAGCATCGCAACGGCTCGCACGCAGCACCCGAACGCCTTGTGCACAGGCGCGCAGCAAAGCGTGCTCCAAGCCCTGGCTCAAGGTGCCATTGCCGGTGCCGGCAACCACCAAGCCTTGGCAGCCTTGGGCCAGCAAGGCATCCACGATGCGCCCATCAGCCCCAACATGATTCATCACGATATGAACCAGGGGCCACGCGGCGCTTGGCGATGCGATCCGCGTCAAACCCAAGGCGTCCCCACGCGGCCAAACGCCAAGCTCCCGAACATGACCCTCCTCAACGACGGCACACAGGGCAGCGTCTCTGGACTTGAAGGCGTCGATTCGATAACTGTGCACCTTTTGCACCTGATCCGCTGCATGCACCTGCCCGGCAGCGAGCAGAACAACTCCCCGCGCAGTCGGCCATTGCGCGAGCACCACGGCGTCCAGCAGATTTTGCGGCCCATCCGCCTGCAGCGCGGTTGCGGGTCGCATGGCGGCGGTCAGCACGACCGACTTTGAGGGCGCCAACACCCGTTGCAAAAAGTAGGCCGTTTCTTCAGCGGTATCCGTGCCGTGGGTAATCACCACGCCACACACTTCATTGCGGGCAAGGTGAAACGACACCTGCTGCGCCAACCGCTGCAAGGTCTCGAAATCCATGTCTTTGCTGTCCAACTGGGCTAGCTGATGCATTTCAAGGCGATGCGCCTCCAAGCCCGGTACCGCGGCCACTAATTGCGCAACGCCCAACTCACCCGCCTGATAGCCCACGTTGTCTGTTGCCTTGGCCGCCCTGCCCGCAATGGTGCCACCCGTCCCCAAAATGACAACGAGATCCGCAGGGCGCATTTTTTCAGCCGAATTTTGCATATTTTTTATTCAAACTGGATAAACTTACAGTTACTGGATATATATTCAGGCAACGCTGCTCGACGCCACAACACTGGGGCGTCATAACACGAGAACGCCCATGGACGACATGCCCAAACTCACGCCCCGCCAACAACAAATTCTTGATTTGGTACGCAAGGCGATTGAACTGACAGGCGCCCCCCCCACCCGGGCTGAAATTGCAGCCGAACTGGGTTTTCGCTCCGCCAATGCTGCTGAAGAGCATCTGCAGGCGCTTGCCCGCAAGGGAGCGATCGAATTGGTTGGAGGCACGTCTCGGGGTATTCGTCTCAAGTCCGGCACATTGCGAGCCCTCAATGAAGCAAGAGATGCCAAGGACATGGCGGCATCCTATGCGAACGCACGCCCGAAACAAAGGTTGGCTGCGCAATTTACACTGCCTCTGGCCAGTTTGGCCCAGCTCACCCTGCCACTTGTCGGCCGCGTGGCCGCAGGGCATCCTATCCTCGCCCAAGAGCACATTGAGCAAAGCTATACGCTGGAAGCCAGCATGTTCAATCAACGCCCCGATTTTTTGTTGACCGTTCGCGGCATGAGCATGAAAGACGCCGGCATCATGGACGGCGACTTGCTGGCGGTACAAAAAGCCAACGAGGCCAAGAATGGCCAGATCGTAGTGGCGCGCTTGGGTGATGAAGTGACGGTCAAACGTTTCAAGCGCGGCCGCAACGGCATTGAGCTGCATCCAGAAAACCCGGAGTTCGCGCCCATTTTGGTCGCTGACGACGATGAGACCTTCACGCTAGAAGGTTTGGCGGTGGGTTTGATTCGCAAACAAATGTTCAACTGAACACAATTTCTCGGCCAACGCGGAAAAGCCCCATTGATGGGGCTTTTTCTTGCTCGGAACATGTCGAATATTGCATGCAATATTCGACCCAACGGGGAAGCGTCTCCGTGCGTGGCAAATGCGCGCCAGTGGAAAATACCTCAACGTAGCGCTTTACTGTGTGATTTGGAAAGAAAACTCAGGCAAAAAAAATGCCCGAGAATTATCTCGGGCATTTTGAAATGTTGGCGGAGTGGACGGGACTCGAACCCGCGACCCCCGGCGTGACAGGCCGGTATTCTAACCAACTGAACTACCACTCCAGATGCGTGAATTGATATTCACAACACCGATAAGTTTGTAACTGCTTCCGCAATTACCAAGCCTTATCAAACTTGGCGTCCCCTAGGGGATTCGAACCCCTGTAGTCACCGTGAAAGGGTGGTGTCCTAGGCCTCTAGACGAAGGGGACTAAACCTTCTAATTTTTCAAACCTACACTTGAACTGCGCGCCAGCCACGCCCCCGCCAACGCGGAATCATGGTGGAGGTAAGCGGGATCGAACCGCTGACCTCTTGCATGCCATGCAAGCGCTCTCCCAGCTGAGCTATACCCCCGAATCTTTTCAGACTACAGGCACCGCGCCGTTCAAGCCAAAAACTCAATCTCAAATACAAGCGGCCAATCTCTTGGCCGCTTTCCGATCCATTAATGTGGACCTTCAAACCTACGCAGATACTTAATCTGCATATTCAATATGTTGGCGGAGTGGACGGGACTCGAACCCGCGACCCCCGGCGTGACAGGCCGGTATTCTAACCAACTGAACTACCACTCCAGATGAATGACAACATTATATCATCAATTTCACCGACAAGTTTTGCAATTATCTAAAGATAATTGCCAAGCCTTATCAAACTTGGCGTCCCCTAGGGGATTCGAACCCCTGTAGTCACCGTGAAAGGGTGGTGTCCTAGGCCTCTAGACGAAGGGGACTAAACCTTCTTGTTTCATACCTGAACTGCGCGCCATTCAGAGAATCTATTATTACATAAAAATTATATAACAAATAAAACTCTTGGTGGAGGTAAGCGGGATCGAACCGCTGACCTCTTGCATGCCATGCAAGCGCTCTCCCAGCTGAGCTATACCCCCAAAGTACAAGCCTCAATTCAAGCTGCCTGATTTACCCTGATCACTCCGGGCTTATCAATCTCATCCTGATTGCTGCCTAACACCTTGAATGCCTAACGCTGTTCAAGCAAGACAACGATTGTAGAACGTTTTTTATGCGTTGCGCAAGCGTTTCATCACAATTTCTTTGTCAAACAACGCCAACACTGCGTCAACGCTGGGCGTCTGCACCCTTCCGCACACCAAAGCGCGGACGGGCATAGCCAGTTGGGGCATCTTCAGGCCATGCGTGGCGATGGTTTCCTTGATGGCCGTGGCGATGGCTGCCTTGGTCCATTCGATATCTGCGAATTTCTCCGCCAAGGTTATCAACGCAGGTTTGACGACTTCGGTCACATGCGTAGCCAGATCCTGCTCACTCGGCGTGACCGGCTCGAAATACATCGCCAACCAATCGGCCAGTGCCACGGTCGTCGCACAACGGTCCTTGAACAGGGCTGCCATGGCTTGCAAGGTGGGCAACTCGGCATGAATGCCACGTTTGGCCAATTGCACTCGCACCAATTGGGCCAACTGGGCGTCATCGGCCTGCTTCATGTAGTGGCTGTTGACCCACGCCAGCTTGGCCGGGTCCCATTGGGCGGGGCTCTTGGTCAGGTGGGTGCCGTCAAACCACGACACCAATTGCTCACGCGAGTACAACTCGTCGTCGCCGTGGCTCCAGCCCAGGCGCGAGAGATAGTTCAACATGGCCTCGGGCAGGTAGCCCAATTCTTCGTAATTCGTGACGCTGACAGCGCCGCGGCGCTTGGACAGTTTCAGGCCATCATCGCCCAGAATGATTGGGAAATGACCGAACTTGGGCAGCGGCGCACCCAAGGCCTGGAAGATGTTGATCTGCCATGGCGTGTTGTTGACGTGCTCGTCACCACGGAAGACATGGCTGATCTTCATGTCCCAATCGTCCACCACCACGCAGAAGTTGTAGGTAGGGACGCCGTCAGGGCGCACGATGATCAGGTCGTCAATTTCGCGGTTGTTGATGGTGATGGGGCCTTTGACCAAGTCATCCCAAGTCACATCGCCTTCAGGCGGGTTCTTGAAGCGAATCACCGGCTCAACGCCGCTTGGCACGGGCGGCAGCACTTTGCCCGGCTCGGGGCGCCAGCGTCCGTCGTAACCCGTTTTCTCACCGCGGGCGCGTTGCCCCTCACGCATGGCTTCCAGTTCTTCCGGGGAGCAGTAGCAGCGGTAGGCTTTGCCCTCCTCCAGCATTTGCTCGACCACCTGCTTGTAGCGGTCCAGGCGTTGCATTTGATAGATCGGGCCCTCGTCGTAAGTCAGGCCCAGCCAGTTCATGGACGCGATGATCTGATCCACTGAATCTTGGGAGGAGCGGGCGACGTCGGTGTCTTCGATGCGCAGCACGAATTGCCCGCCGAAATGGCGTGCATAGGCCCAAGAAAACAGGGCCGTGCGCGCCGTTCCCAGGTGCAGAAAACCGGTGGGCGAAGGCGCGATACGGGTGCGAACGGGGGTGATGGCTTGGCTCATTTCAACTTATTTCGAGGGGTTCAGCGTGGCAAGGCCGCGCAGCAAATCGTCGGTGATGTCATCCACGTGCTCGAGGCCCACGGCCAAGCGAATCAAGCCTTGGCTGATGCCTGCGGCTTGACGCTGGGCCTCGCTCAGACGCCCATGCGAGGTGGTGGCCGGGTGAGTAATGATGGATTTGGTATCGCCCAAATTGGTGGCAACGCTCAGTACGCGAGTGCTGTCAATGACGTGGAACACAGCGGCACGTGCGGCCTCCGGCGTGTCGCCATGCAACTCAAATGCCACCACGGCACCGCCCTGCCCGCCTTGCTGGCGCATCGCCAACTCATGCTGGGGATGCGAAGCCAGTGCAGGGTAATAAACCCTCGCCACTTCGGGCCGGCGCTCCAGCCACTGCGCCACCGCCAGAGCATTCTCGCTATGGGCCTTCATGCGCAGGGAGAGTGTCTCCAGGCCCTTCAGAACCACCCAGGCATTGAAGGGGGCCAAGGTCATGCCTGCGGTGCGAATCACCGGGCCGAACACATCCTTGATCAACTTCACGGGCCCACAGAGCGCGCCGGCCATCACTCGGCCCTGTCCATCCAGATATTTGGTACCGGAATGCATCACCAGATCGGCCCCTAGCTCGGCCGGGCGCTGCAGCGCAGGCGAGCAAAAGCTGTTGTCCACCACCAGCAGTGCGCCAGCACCGTGGGCAATGTCAGCCAGGGCGTGGATGTCGCAAATCTCGGTCAGCGGATTGGTCGGCGTCTCGGCGAAGAACAGCTTGGTGCTTGGCTTGATGGCGGCGCGCCACTCGGCCAGATCGGTCTGGGAGACAAAGCTAGTCTCGACCCCGAACTTGCCAAACTCCTTGGCAAATAGATTGATGGTGGAGCCAAACACCGAGCGCGAGCAGATCACATGGTCGCCCGCCTTCAGCAGGCCCATGATCAAGAGCAGGATGGCGCTCATGCCGGTGGCCGTAGCAACAGCCGCCTCGGTGCCTTCCAGGGCCGCCAAACGCGCCTCGAAGCTGCGCACCGTGGGGTTGCTGGTGCGTGCGTAGGTGAAGTCTTCCGACGCGGCAAAGCGCTCGGCCGAGGTCTGGGCATCGGGCTGCACAAAACCGCTGGTCAGAAACAGGGCCTCGGAATTCTCGCCATGCTGGCTAGGCGCCAGCGCCGTGCGCACCGCGAGCGTTTCGGGGCGTAGGCCGGCAGGCAGGCGAGCACGCTCGATGCGGCGCTGCTCGTCACTCATGTCATTCATTTCCATCGCGTCGTCACCCCTCATGCTCAGGGCTCTTGGCGGCTTTGCAAGGCCAAGCGGCTGCGGGCCGGGCCCTCCTCCTCGTCGCCGCCCTGGCTCAAACGCTGCGATTCCATCGCGGCGAAATCTTCAGCGGTGACATCGCCGGTGATGTAGTGCCCATCAAAGCACGAGGCTTCAAAACCTTGCAACTTGGGCTGCAGGGCGGCCACGACGCGCTTCATCGCGTCCACATCTTGATAAATCAAGGCATCGGCGCCAATGAACTGGCGAATTTCTTCGATGCTGCGGTTGTGTGCCACCAACTCGGCGCTGGTAGGCATGTCGATGCCGTACACATTGCGATAGCGCACCGGCGGCGCGGCCGAGGCCAGATAGACCTTGCGGGCACCGGCCTCGCGAGCCATCTGCACAATCTCTTTGGACGTGGTGCCGCGCACGATGGAGTCGTCCACCAGCAAGACATTGCGGCCCTTGAACTCCAGGCCGATGGCGTTGAGCTTTTGGCGAACCGACTTCTTGCGCGCGCCCTGCCCCGGCATGATGAAGGTGCGGCCGACGTAGCGGTTCTTCACGAAACCTTCACGGTACGGCTTGCCGATGCGATGAGCCAGTTGCATGGCCGAGGGGCGGCTGGACTCTGGGATGGGGATCACCACATCGATATCGCTCGGGGGCATGGTCGACACCAGGCGCTGCGCCAGCGTTTCACCCATGTTCAAGCGGGCTTGGTAAACCGAGATGCCGTCCATCACCGAATCAGGACGAGCCAGGTACACAAACTCGAACATGCAGGGTTGCAGCGTCGGATTGTCCGCACATTGCTGGGTGCTCATCTGGCCTTTCATGTCGATGAACAAGGCCTCGCCTGGGGCCACATCGCGCACGAGTTGATGGCCCGTGCCTTCGAGTGCAACGCTCTCGCTCGCTACCATGAATTCACCATCCGCAGCCTGCCCAAAGCACAGGGGACGAATGCCGTACGGGTCGCGGAAAGCCAACAAGCCATGGCCTGCAATCAAAACGATCACGGCATAACTGCCCTTGATACGCTTGTGCACCGCGCGCACGGCCTTGAACACTTCGTCGGGCGTCAAGGGCAAGTTGCGGGCGGCCAATTCGAGCTCGTGAGCCAGCACGTTCAGCAAGACTTCCGAATCGCTTTCAGTGTTGATGTGGCGGCGGTCCACATTGAACAACTCGGCCTTCAAGGCTTGCGCATTGGTCAGATTGCCGTTATGCACGAGCACCAAACCATACGGGGCGTTGACGTAGAAAGGCTGGGCCTCTTCTTCGTTGTAGGCATTGCCCGCCGTCGGGTAGCGCACTTGACCCAAGCCGATGGAGCCAGGCAAGGCCCGCATATTGCGCGTACGAAACACATCCCGCACCATGCCGCGCGCCTTGTGCATGAAACACTTGTTGCCCTGCATGGTGACGATGCCCGCGGCATCCTGCCCACGGTGCTGTAGCAGCAGCAACGCGTCATAGATCAGTTGATTGACTGGGGAGGGGGAGATCACGCCGACGATGCCACACATGGCTATTCCTTCACTTCTAAACAAACGACCCGCGCAAGAGGCTCAGGCCGGTATCCATTTCAAAACTTCTTCAGGCAATGCCGGACGCGCCACTTGAAGCACAACTTTCAAGCCCGGTACCAATTGCGACTGGGTCCAGATTTCAGACTTCACGGCGGGCGTCATGCTGACCACCAACACAGCCGCCACGCAAATCAGCAAACCCCGCAAAAGCCCGAACCCCGCGCCAGCCAAGCGGTCCACAAGACTCAAAGGCGTGGCGTGAATGAGGCCTCGCAACAATTTGGCGCACACACCCCACACCAGCAACACCAACAAAAAACTCAAACCCAGGCTCAACACATGCGTCGCGCTCTGCCCCAAACGCTCCTGCGGCAAAACACCCGCCAAATAGGGTGCCACAAAAGGCATGGCCACATAGGCCACCAGCCATCCAGCCAATGACAAGACCTCAAACACCAAACCGCGCCACACGCCCATCAGGACCGACACGCCCCCAATGGCCAGAAAAACATAGTCAACCCAGACCATGGCAGGCGCAACGTTGAGCGGCAGGGCTCATCTACAGCGTAAGCACCGCAGTGCTCAAGCCGGTACCGCGTACCTTGGCTGCGGCCTTGTCGGCTTCGTCACGGCTTGAGAAAGGGCCAACCCGCACTCGAATTCGGGTCCCCGCCGGCGTAGTCACTTCCTGGGTATAGGTTTTCAAACCCAATTTTTCGACCTTGTGGCGCGCTTCCTGTGCTGATTTGACATCGGCATAAGCACCGACTTGCAGAACCAAACGAACAGGGGCATTGCTCGCGGCTTCAGCGCTTGCAGCTTTTTTGTCATCAGCCTTCAAAGCTGGTTTACCGTCCAGCAAGGCCTGCACGCGAGCGGCTTCGTCTTTATTGGCTTTCGCAGCGGCGGCTTTTTCGGACGTTTTTTCAGCTGCTTTTTTTTCGGCGGCCTTTTCTGCGGCCTTTTCTGCAGCTTTCTCGGCCACTTTGTCGCTGCGTCTTTCGGCGGACTTTTCCGCCGGCTTTTCCGTCAACTTGGGCACCGGGCGTGCCGCCTCGGCAACTTTGGCGGCAGCGATTGCTTCTACAACAGGCAATGCCGGCCCTGGCACGGGGTCGGCGGCCGGAGCTACCTTCGATTCAGGCGGGGCAATCCGTTGCGGCGCGGCTTCTTGGGCCAGCGGCGACCGAGCGGGGTTCTGCAATTCGGCAGCAGGCTGCTGCGGCGCCGGCACGGCGGGCGCATGCAAAACCTGCACACCGTCTTTGTCTGGAATGGTGATCGGCAGGTCGATCGGAATGGGCCGGGGCTGGGTTTCGAACACCATGGGGAAGCCAATCACCCCCAGTGCGACCAGCACCGCCGCACCGATCAACCGACGCCGCGCTTGCAGCCGCAGTTGTTGCACGGCGTCTGCGGTGTCCGACACCGGCTTGGCGGCCGGCTTATTGCTTGATCGCTTGAAAAATGACAGCAAACCCATGAATGTGGCGGAGCAAATGGTTGGGTTGATGAAGGGAGTAAAAACGCCAGGGGGAACGATCGACTTCAACACCAAGCCGAGCAAGCCACATAGCCGAGGCACCTGAAGTGGGGTCCGGCAAGCCTGATCTGACCCTCTTTCTCAAGAATTCAAGCGGACTGCAATCGAGGCACGCCGTTCTTGAGTACGCCCCCCACGGTGTAGAAAGAGCCAAACACGAGAATTCTATCAGCGGGGTCCGCCGCTGCCGCCGCTGCAGCCAGCGCTGCGAGTGGATCGGCATGGCAGTGTGAGGCCACGCCGGCCACGGGCTTCAAGCCACCCGAGGCGCGCAGGGATTCGAATTGGCGCTGCAAGTCCTGCGCGGTCGCGGCGCGAGGAATTTCAAGATCGCAAAAATGCCAGACATCCACCAAGTGCGCCATTTTCTGGAAAATAGCCGGTAAATCCTTGTCTGCCATCGCGCCAAACACCGCGTGAGTGCGCGGGTAGAAGCCCATTTGGTCCAAATTCTGTGCCAGCGCGGCCACCGCGTGAGGATTGTGGGCGACATCCAGCACCAAGGCAGGTTGGCCCGCCACGACTTGAAAACGCCCGGGTAGATCAACCATCGCCAACCCATTGCGAACGGCTTGCGCACTGATAGGGAGCCGCGCGTACAAAGCCTCAAACACCGCCAACACGCCCGCAGCATTCAGCAGTTGATTGACGCCCCGCAGCGCGGGGTAAGCCAAACCACTGAAGCGCTTCTCACGCCCCGACCACTGCCACTGCTGGCGGTCGCCGTTGTAATTGAAATCACGCCCCAATTGCCGCAGGTCGGCACCAATTTCAGCGGCACGCAGTGCCAAGCTGGCAGGCGGCATGGGGTCACTGACCACCACGGGTCGCCCGGCGCGCATGATGCCGGCCTTTTCTCGGCCGACAGACTCACGGTCCGCGCCCAGGTACTCGGTGTGATCGAGATCGATGCTGGTGATCACTGCGCAATCCGCGTCGATCGCGTTGACGGCGTCCAAGCGTCCACCCAGGCCCACCTCAAGAATGACAAGGTCCAAGGGCTCGGCAGCCAGGCGCATCATGATGGCCAGCGTGGTGAACTCGAAATACGAGAGCGTCAAGTCACCACGGGCCGCTTCAATCGCAGCGAAGAACGGCAGCAGCGTCGCGGCCTCAACGGGGGCGCCGCCCACCCGGCAACGCTCCTCAAAGTGAACCAGATGCGGCTTGATGTACAGCCCAACCCGATAGCCAGCCTGCAGTGCGATGCACTCCAGCATGGCGCAGGTAGACCCTTTGCCATTGGTCCCGGCCACCATCACCACGGGCGCCGCAAACTTCAAGTTCAAGCGATCTCGCAAAGCGATCACCCGATCAAGCGTCATATCAATGACCTTGGGGTGGAGTCGCTCACAGTGCGCGAGCCATTCATCAAGCGTTTCAGGCATGGTGGACGAATTCATTGGAAACGGAAACAAGACGGCCAGACCTTGTGGGCCTGGCCGGGTCGTTCAATCTGAAAAGTTGAAGAAGCGTCGTCAAGCGACCGCGTCAGAGCTCTGGCGCTGCAGCATGGCCAAGGCCCGCGCAATGGTTTCGCGCAGTTGACGACGATCAACAATCATGTCGACAGCGCCTTTTTCCATCAAGAACTCGGCGCGCTGGAAGCCGGCAGGTAGCTTTTCACGCACGGTGTTCTCGATCACGCGCGGCCCGGCGAAGCCAATCAGCGCCTTGGGCTCGGCAATCACCACATCGCCCACAAAAGCAAAGCTGGCGGAGACGCCACCCATGGTCGGATCGGTCAACACGCAGACATAGGGCAATTTGGCCTTGGCCAACCGGGTCAAAGCGGCGTTGGTCTTGGCCATTTGCATCAAGCTCAACAAGCCTTCTTGCATACGGGCGCCGCCTGTCGCGGTGAAGCAAATGAATGGCGTTTTTTGTTCAATGGCAGATTCGACCCCGCGCACAAAACGCTCGCCCACCACTGACCCCATGGAACCGCCCATGAAGTTGAACTCAAAACAAGCCGCCACCACGGGCACCGTCATGACCGCGCCACCAAAAACCACCAGCGCATCGGTCTCGCCGGTGTTTTCCAGCGCCTCTTTCAGGCGGTCGGGATACTTTTTGCTGTCTTTGAACTTGAGCGCGTCAACAGGCAGCACTTCTTGCCCGATTTCGTAACGGCCTTCACCGTCAAGAAATGCGTTCAAGCGTTCACGGGCGCCAATGCGGTGATGGTGGCTGCATTTGGGGCAGACATTGATGTTCTGCTCCAAGTCAGTCTTGTACAGCACGGTTTCGCAAGACGGGCATTTGATCCACAACCCTTCGGGCACCATGCGGCGCTCGTTGGGGTCGGTTTGCTGCATCTTGGGCGGCAGTAGTTTTTCAAGCCAACTCACGGGCAGACTCCTCTAAAAAATTGGACACAGGCCCCGCGACAAAGCGAGGCCAGGCCATCAAGCATCCAGCGCAGCGCGAATTTCTCGAATGAATTTCGCGCCGGTTGCGGCCACATTATCGCGCGGCTGGCCTTCCAGCAGTTCAACCAGGCGGGAACCGATGACCACTGCGTCTGAAACATCAGCCACAGCACGCGCCGTTGCGGCGTCGCGAATGCCAAAACCCACCCCCACCGGCACCGAAACATGGCGTCGAATACGGGGAATCATCGCCGCCACCGCTGCGGTATCCAGGTGCCCTGCACCCGTCACTCCTTTGAGAGAGACGTAGTAGACATAGCCTCGTGCCACCGCGGCAATACGGGCCATGCGCTCATCGGTGGAGGTTGGCGCCAGCAGAAAAATGGGGTCCATGTCAGCCGACTGCATCAAGCCGGCAAAAACCTCGCACTCCTCGGGCGGGTAGTCCACCACCAGCACGCCATCCACACCGGCGGCCTTGGCGTCGGCGACGAAACGCGCTTGGCCGTAGCGCTCAATCGGATTGGCATAACCCATCAGTACCACGGGGGTGCGTTGATTGCTTTCGCGGAACCGGCGCACATCTGCCAGCACCTGCGGCATGCCGATGCCCGCACGCACGGCACGTTCAGCGGCACGCTGAATCACCGGTCCGTCCGCCATGGGGTCAGAAAAAGGCACGCCCAATTCGATCACATCGGCCCCGGCTTCGGCCATAGCGAGCATCAGCTCCACCGTGGTTTCAGGATAAGGGTCACCGGTCGTGACAAAGGGAATCAAGGCCTTGCGGCCCTCTTGCGCCAGGCGGGCAAAGGTAGCTTCGATGCGACTCATGCTTGAGCTCCTTTGACCGATTGGCCTTTGCAGGACGGGCGACAGAAAAACTCGGCGCGTGACAGGTCAGCAACCGTCCCGATGTCCTTGTCACCCCGGCCCGACAAGTTCACCAGCAAGTGCTGGTCAGCAGGCAGCGTGGGCGCCAATTTCAAGGCATAGGCCAGCGCATGACTGGATTCCAGCGCCGGGATGATGCCCTCGCTGCGGCACAGGCGATGAAAAGCGGCCAGTGCCTCGTCGTCGGTCACGCTGACGTATTCGGCACGGCCGCTGTCCTTCAAGTAGGCATGCTCAGGGCCAACGCCGGGATAGTCCAACCCCGCGGAAACGGAATGGGTTTCAATGATCTGCCCGTTTGCGTCTTGCAGCAGATAGGTGCGGTTGCCATGTAGCACGCCCGGCGTGCCCAGCGACAGGGTGGCCGCATGCTTGTCGGTGCTCAGGCCCAAGCCGGCCGCCTCGACGCCGATCAAGCGAGTCTCCGCGCGGTCGATGTAGGGGTAGAAAATGCCGATGGCATTGCTGCCGCCGCCCACGCAAGCGATGACGGCGTCCGGCTGGCGGCCGATCATCTCCGGCATCTGCACCAGGCATTCATCACCGATGACACGCTGGAAATCGCGCACCATCATCGGATACGGGTGCGGGCCAGCCACGGTACCGATGATGTAGAAAGTGGACTCCACATTTGTCACCCAATCGCGCATGGCCTCATTGAGCGCATCCTTCAGCGTTTTGGAACCTGATTCCACCGGCACCACGCGGGCCCCAAGCAGGTTCATGCGATAGACGTTGGGGCTCTGGCGCTTGACGTCTTCAGAGCCCATGTACACCACGCACTCCATGCCATAGCGCGCGCAGATGGTGGCCGTGGCCACGCCGTGCTGGCCCGCGCCGGTTTCGGCAATGATGCGCTTTTTGCCCATGCGCTTGGCCAGCAAGGCTTGGCCGATGGTGTTGTTGATCTTGTGCGCGCCCGTGTGATTCAGGTCTTCGCGCTTGAGAAAAATTTGCGCACCACCCAATTCACGGCTCAGGCGATCAGCGTGATAGATCGGGCTGGGGCGGCCCACAAAGTGTGCCAACTCCTTGTTGAATTCGGCAATGAATTCGGGGTCTTTGCTGTAGTGGGCATAAGCCTCTTTCAGCTCGTTCAAGGCGTGGACCAGGGTTTCGGCGACAAAGCTGCCGCCGTAGGTCTGGCCCTTGATGGGGCCAAAATGCCCTTGGGCATCAGGCTGTTGATAACTTGGCATGGATTCTTCTCTCTGCATTTCAGGATTGCGTGATGCGCGCATCGGCTTGGCGCACGGCATCACAGAACTGACGGATCATCTCGGCGCTCTTGAGGCCCTTGGCCTCTTCGACGCCGGAACTCACATCAACGGCGGTCGGCCGAACCTGAAGAATCCCGGTCAGCACATTTCCGGCATGCAACCCACCAGACAAAACGACTGGAGAGGGCACGTTTTTTGGAATGAGTGACCAATCGAAAACCTTTCCACCACCGCCATAACCCTCAACGTGCGCGTCGAGCAAAATGGCCTGGGCACTTGAATACTGTTGCGCGAAGTTTAACAAATCAAAGCCAGGCCCCATACGAGCGGCACGCAAGTATGGCCGCCCTGCCCGCTCGCACGCGGCGGGCGACTCGTCACCGTGAAACTGCAGCAGCATATTGGGCAGCGCCTGAAGTGCTTGCGCCAGTTCGGCCTCCGGTGCGTTAACGAACAAACCCACCGGCGTCACAAAGGGTGGCAACAAACGCGCCAACTCAGCGGCACGTGCCGGCGTGACATGGCGAGGGCTCTTGGCGTAAAACACAAAGCCAATGGCATCAGCGCCGGCCTCAACCGCAGCTGCAACATCAGCCTCACGCGTCAGGCCACAAATCTTGATTCGGGTACGGCTCATGCTGTCAATGCGGGGCTCAAGGCAGCCAGTCCATGGCGGCCGTATGTTCAGGAATTTGAAACTGCGGCTCGTAGTATGGGCCCTTGAAGTAGAGCCCATCAGCCGGAAAGGTCGGTGCCGCTCGTTTGCGATCTCGCCCCGCCAGCACCTCAGCCAGCCATTCGCGGCTCTGGGTGCCATTGCCAACGGCGATCAGACACCCCATGATATTGCGCACCATGTGGTGCAGAAACGCCGAGGCGTCGAAATCAAATCGCCAGTACGCCCCGCGCCTTGAGATTTCAATTGCACGAATCGTCTTGACCGGCGATTTCGCCTGGCATTGCACGGCGCGGAAGGCACTGAAATCATGTTCGCCCAAAAGCAGCGACGCTGCCGCCCGCATGGCGTCGCCATCGAGTGCGCGAAACACCCAACCCACACCGCCGGCTTCGATCGCTGGGCGAACGGCAGACTCCAACACCAAAAACACATAACGCCGCCCCTGCGCGGAGAAGCGGGCATGGAAATCATCGCCTGGAAACTCGCACCATTGAATCGCCACATCGGCAGGCAGATACCGGTTGGTGCCGCGCACCCATGAGGCAGCCTCACGCGCCACTTCAGTGTCGAAGTGCACCACTTGATTGAGCCCGTGCACGCCCGTGTCCGTGCGCCCCGCGCAGAGGGTACGAATAGGTTGGGCCGCAAACTCGCTCAGCGCGGCCTCCAGCACGTCCTGCACCGTTTGCCGGTCCACCTGACTCTGCCAGCCATGGTAGGCCTGGCCCCGGTAACTCACTCCCAGCGCAACGCGCATGTTCGCGCCCCTTCCGTCCGCATCAAAAGTTCAAGCATTCAACAGTTCAAGACTGAATAAAAAAAGGCGCTCCGCAAACAGAGCGCCTTGAGCGGTTCGATCAGGCTCAGCGCAATTCGTTGAGCATGGCCTGGGCCTGATCCCGCAATGGGCCGCTGGCTTTGCCTACCAACTCTTGCAGCACTTCGCGGGCACCTTCAGTGTCGCCAATCTGCCGGAATTCATCCGCCAATTCCAATTGACGCATCAAGGGATCGCCGCCGTCGTCGGCCAATGCATCGATATCGCCTAGCGGCTCTCCGGCAGGCGCCACCGGTTTGTCCAGCATGGCTGCAAATTCGGCCGGCAGTTCACCGTCAAAACTGGAAGACTCCGCCGCAGGAATCGGCGGCACATGCTCAGCGACCGCCGCGCCGTCGCTCGGCAAAGACAGATCAATCGAAGACAGGTCGAAATCGAGCGAACCCTCATGCGCAGAAGTCGCAGGGGTGCTTGCATCCGCGGGCGCGTCAAGATCGGGTAGGTCCAGATCAAATTCAAGGTCTGAACCGGCTTTGGAGGCTGCGGGCACAGGCTCCGACAAGTCGAAGTCCATTGACAGGGGCGCATGTTCCACCGACACCGCCATGGCCTGTGTAGCCTCTAGCGCCGAAGGCGTGACTTTGCCTGCCGAGCCGTCCAAGTCCAGATCAAGGTCCAAATCGAAACCGCTCATCAAGGGCTCAGGCGCGGGCTCGCTACGTGCCATCAAAGGCTCGGTAGCAAGATGTTCTCCGGTTCCTGCACTCACCGTATGGGGCATGGTGCTGGCATCCATTGGCTCCGGATGCACATCACGCCCGTCGTCCAGCGGCAACGGAGCGCCACCCGGCTGATACAGCGGATTTTCGGGATCGATCTGCCGGCCCAATTCTTGCGCCTTGGCCCAGTCATCCCCTTGGCCATGTGTCTCGGCATACAGTTGGATAGCCAATTGCTCAAAGCCCTTGGTGTCCCGGCGCTTGGCATAGACCTCCAGCAACTTGAGACGAATCGCCAGTCGTTCAGGATTGGCCCGCAAAGCCTCCTTGAGAATTTCCTCCGCCTGCAGGTCCCGGCCATAAGCCAGATACACATCGGCTTCAGCCACCGGATCCACGTCGCCAATGGCATCCAACTGACTCAAGGAATAATTCATGGAGGAGCCGCCACTGCTCGCATCCCGGGTGTCCACGCGCGCGCCACCCGTGGCACCAAAAAAAGAATCAGGCTGAGCGCGGCTTTCATGGAAGCCGGTATCCGGCTTACCAGAACCACGCCGTCCCCGCAAGCGATACAGGCCGAACGCGCCCAAGGCGGCCGCCACACCCCCCCCCAGCGGCAAGAGCAAAGAACTCTCGAGCAGTGAGTCCAGGAAACTGGGCTCCGGCTTTTCAGTGGTCGGCGCAATGGCCGCCGGCGCGCTTGCAGCGGCCACACGGCGAACTGCAGACGCAGGCGTTGAGGCGGCCGCAGGTTCCTTGGCCACCGTCTGCGGCAAGGCCGAAGCGGGCACGGCCGGCAGACCGGCAACCGCCGCGGTAGGCAGCGCCGATGACGCTGCCGTCACAGGCGCTGGAGTGGATGCAGGTGCAGGTGCAGCAACGACCTTGGGGTCTTGCGGCACTGGGGTGCTGGCCGAAACCGGCTTGGCCGCGCTGGATAGCTTTTTCAGCTCCTCCACATTGCGGGTCAACTCAGCCACGCGTGCGGCTGAATCTTTCTTTTCGGTTTCTTTTGAAGCTTGCGCCACTTTGGCATTCGCCGCCTTTTGCGCATCGGCCGCGCTGGCCGCCTTGCTCAAGGTCAGTTTGTCCGGCGCCACGTTGGCCGCGGGCTTTTTGTCTTCAACCGCGGCTTGTACCTGCCCTTTGGCCTGGCGCTCGTCCTGCTCCTGTTTCAGGGCGGGCGCAGCGGAACCCAAGCGCTGGCGATAGGCGTTGAAATCCATGCTTTGAGCGCGGATGACCTGCCGCGCCTCATTGGCAGACAAACCGCCCAGAGTTTCAGCGGACGGTACTTGCAGTACGGCCCCGGTCTTCAGGCGATTCATATTGCCGTCAACAAAGGCATCGGGGTTGCCGCGGTACAGCCCCACCAGCATTTGATCCAGGGAAATGCCCGACGGCTGGGTCTTGACGGCGATGCGGTACAAGATATCGCCCGGTTTGACCCGATATTCCGACGCCGCTTGCGTCCGCTGGGCTGCCTCGCCTTGCGGTTTGGGCTCGGCCTTAGTTTCGACTTTGACTTCAGGGCGGGGTTCCGTCTTGGCCTCCGCCTTGGGACGGCTGGGTGCCGATGCCGATGCAGTCGACGGAGGCGGGCTTGCCTTCGCATTCACGGGCGGCAAACTGGCAGGGGCGGCCGGCACGGGCGTGGCAACAGGCTCAGCCAATGCCGGGGTGGGGGCAGGAACAGGTGCTGCAGCCACAATGGCCGGCGTGGTTTGTACCGGCGCGGGTCGGTTACTCACTGGCGGATCAAACAGCAAGGTGTATTCGCGCACCAAGCGGCCACTGGCCCAGGTCAACTCAAGAATGACGTCCACAAACGGTTCTTGAACCGCGCGATCGCCGCTGACACGCAAAAAAGTGCGCCCATCGCGGCGCGTCACTTGGACGGTGGTGCCATTCAGCAGGCTGTTGTACTCCACGCCCGTCGCGCGATAGGCATCAGGTGGGGCCACCCGCACCTTCAGGGTACTGGCTTCTTCAGCGCTGAGACTGGTGATATCAATCTCGGCTTTGAGGGTTTCGCCCAGCGCTGATTGCACAGACAGGCGGCCCAGGCCCACAGCGCCGGCTTGCGCACTGAGGAGCAGCAAGGCCGCTGCGGCAATCTGAGATCGGGGAAGGCCCGGCACCTTGGCGAAGAATCGGCCGCGAGTTGAACCACTCGATTCAGGTCGATGTGCCACGATATCGGAAACCAGTTCCGCCCCGTCTTGCATTGCGCTGCTAATTCTTTTCAAGACATCCCCCAAAGCAAGCAAGCGAGCGCCTCGGGACGCCCGCTTCTGTTGCCGATCAATTCTCGACTCTCAACCGCGCTCAGGCAGGGCCCATGCATTGCAGTCACCGCTGGAATTTCTAACAGCAGCAAGCATATACGCAAGCAAGCTCATGCAAAGCCGCATAAACACCGTGGAGATGTAGCAGTTTGCAAGAGCTGAGCCTGCTTGTCGCTTGCAGGCAACGCTTGAGCGGAGGAACCCGGCCTTGCCCGGGGAGTTTCAACGGTCCAGCAAGATGCGCAGCATGCGACGCAAGGGTTCAGCCGCACCCCACAACAGTTGGTCGCCAATGGTGAATGCTCCCAGATAGTCCGGCCCGAAAGCCAGTTTGCGCAAGCGCCCCACTGGAATGGTCATGGTGCCCGTCACTGCGACCGGGGTCAGGTCTTGCACACTGGCCTCACGCGTATTGGGAACGACTTTCACCCACTCGTTGTCAGCGGCGATCATGGCCTCAATGTCAGCCAAGGGCACATCTTTCTTGAGCTTGAAGGTCAGGGCCTGGCTGTGGCAGCGCATTGCACCGACACGGATGCAAAAACCATCGACCGGTACCGCAGCCGTGCCAAAGCCTTCGCCCTGGCCCATGATCTTGTTGGTTTCGGCCATGCCTTTCCACTCTTCCTTGGACATGCCATTGCCCAGATCTTTGTCGATCCACGGAATCAAGGAGCCGCCCAGGGGCACGCCGAAATTGGCCGTCTCGGCCGCTGAAAGGGAGCGCTGCTTGGCAATGACCTTGCGGTCGATTTCCAGAATAGCGCTCTTGGGGTCGTCCAGCAGCGCCTTGACCTCGCCATTCAGCGTGCCGTACTGCGTCAACAGTTCACGCATGTGTTGCGCGCCGCCGCCCGATGCGGCCTGGTAGGTCTGCGTGCTCATCCACTCGACCAGGCCAGCCTTGTAGAGCGCGCCGACGCCCATCAACATGCAAGAAACGGTGCAGTTGCCGCCAATCCAGTCCTTGCCGCCGTTGGCCAGGGCATTTTTGATAACGGGCAGGTTCACCGGATCAAGCACGATGACCGAATCAGCCTCCATGCGCAGGGTCGAAGCGGCATCGATCCAATGCCCGGTCCAGCCTGCGGCGCGCAGCTTGGGGAAGACTTCGCTGGTGTAGTCGCCGCCCTGGGCGGTGATGATGATCTCGCAACGCTTGAGCTGCTCGATGTCGAAAGCGTTTTGCAGCTTGGTTTCGTTCTTCGCCTGCGCAGGGGCCGCGCCGCCCGCGTTCGAGGTGCTGAAGAACAGCGGCTCGATCAAATCAAAGTCGCGCTCAGCGCTCATGCGCTCCATGAGCACTGAGCCCACCATACCGCGCCAGCCAACCAGTCCCACCAATGTCGTCATTTGGATACCTCTATTGCCCTAAAAAAGTTTGCTCTGAACTTTTTCTCCCCCGGCTCGCTTCGCCGGGGGTGCAGGGGCGAGACGAACCGGAGCCGAACTAGCTCTTAATGGTTTTGGTAATGGCGGCAACCACCGCATCACCCATCTCGCGCGTGCCCACCTTCTGGGTGCCCTCGCTCCAAATGTCTGGCGTGCGCAGACCTTGGGCCAATACAGCAGCCACAGCCGACTCGATACGAGTGGCAGCTTCTGGTTGGTTGAGGGAAAATTTGAGCATCATGGCAGCGGAGAGGATTGTAGCCAAAGGATTGGCAATTCCCTTACCGGCAATGTCAGGCGCGCTGCCATGGCTGGGCTCGTAGAGGCCCTTGTTGTTCTTGTCCAACGACGCCGAGGGCAACATGCCGATGGAGCCGGTCAGCATGGCCGCCGCATCCGACAAGATGTCACCGAACATATTGCCCGTGACAACCACATCAAAACGCTTGGGTGCCTTGACCAGTTGCATGGCGGCGTTGTCCACGTACATGTGGTCAAGCTCCACATCGGGGTACTGAGCGCCGACCTCGATCATCACGTCTTTCCAGAACTGGAAAGTCTCCAGCACATTGGCCTTGTCCACGCTGGTCACGCGCTTGCCGCGCTTGCGGGCAGCTTGAAAAGCTACATGGGCAATGCGTTCAATTTCTGGACGTGAATAGCGCATGGTGTCGAAGGCTTCTTCGCTACCAGGGAAATGTCCATCCACCGCGGTGCGGCGACCGCGCGGCTGGCCAAAGTAGATGTCACCCGTCAACTCGCGGATGATGAGAATATCCAGGCCCGCCACCAGTTCGGGCTTGAGCGAAGACGCATGCACCAGTTCGGGATAGCAGACGGCCGGGCGGAAATTGGCGAACAGGCCCAACTCCTTGCGCAGGCCCAAAATGGCTTGCTCGGGGCGCAGGGGGCGGTCCAGCTTGTCGTACTTCCAGTCGCCCACGGCGCCGAACAGCACCGCGTCAGCGTCCTGAGCCAGCTTCAGCGTAGCAGCAGGCAGGGGATGGCCACTGGCCTCATAGGCCGCGCCACCAACGGCGGCAAATTCCATTTCCAAGGGAAGGTCCAGAACCTTCAAGACCCGGACGGCTTCATCCACGATTTCAGGACCAATGCCGTCACCCGGCAACACTGCAATTTTCATGTGAATTCCTTGATGCTTGGGTGTGTTCAGCCAGCAAGCCGATGAGCCAGCCAGGGCTTGGCGGCGATGCGCTGAGCTTCGTAGTTATGAATCTTGTCGGCGTGGCGCAAGGTCAAGCCAATGTCGTCAAAACCATTCAGCAGGCAGTACTTGCGAAAGGCCTGCACCTCGAAGGGCAATTCAGTACCGTCGGCCTTGATCACCACCTGACGCGGCAGGTCAACGGTGAGTTGATAGCCGGGAAAGGCCGCCACTTCATCGAACAACTGCGCCACCTGCGCGGCCGGCAGCTGGATGGGCAGCACGCCATTCTTGAAACAGTTGTTGAAGAAAATATCGGCAAAGCTCGGTGCAATCAGGGCGCGAAAGCCGTATTGCTCCAGCGCCCAAGGCGCATGCTCGCGGCTGGAGCCGCAACCGAAGTTGCTGCGCGCCAGCAGCACGGAAGCGCCCTGGTAACGCGGCTGGTTCAGCACAAAGTCGGGGTTCGGCTTGCGGCTGGCCGGGTCTTGGCCGGGCTCCCCGGCGTCCAGATAACGCCACTCATCAAACAGATTTGGGCCGAAGCCCGAACGCTTGATCGATTTGAGGAACTGCTTGGGGATGATCGCGTCGGTATCGACGTTGTCGCGATCCATCGGGGCCACCAGGCCTTTGTGAACGGTAAATTTTTCCATGATCTTTGACTCGCTGTTCAGGGCTTGCTGACGTCGACGAAGTGGCCGCGCATAGCTGCTGCAGCCGCCATGGCCGGGCTCACCAGATGGGTACGGCCACCGGCGCCCTGACGTCCTTCAAAATTGCGGTTGCTGGTGGAGGCGCAGCGTTCACCGGGCTCCAGGCGGTCGGCATTCATGGCCAGGCACATGGAGCAGCCCGGCTCGCGCCACTCAAAACCTGCGGCCTTGAAGACCTGGTCCAAGCCCTCGGCCTCGGCCTGCGCCTTCACCAAGCCGGAACCCGGCACAACCAGTGCGAGCTTGACGTTAGGTGCGATCTTGCCGCCCACGCGGCGCACCACGGCGGCCGCTTCACGCATGTCTTCAATGCGGCTGTTGGTGCAAGAGCCGATGAACACCTTGTCAATGTGGATATCTGCAATCGCCTTGTTCGGCTGAAGCGCCATGTACTGCAGGGCGCGCTCAATGGCGCCACGCTTGACGGCGTCTTTTTCTTTGTCGGGATCAGGCACCCTGTCGTTGATGGACAGCACCATCTCGGGCGACGTCCCCCAGGTCACCTGCGGGCGGATGTCCGCCGCGTTGAGCGTCACCACAGCGTCAAAATGCGCGCCTTCGTCCGAATGCAAGTCTTGCCAATAAGCAATGGCCTGCTCCAGCTCCACGCCGGTGGGCGTGAAGGGGCGGCCCTTGACGTAGTTGATGGTGGTGTCGTCCACCGCGATCAAGCCAGCCCGCGCACCGGCCTCGATGGCCATATTGCAGACAGTCATGCGCCCCTCCATGCTCAGCGCGCGGATGGCCGAACCACCAAACTCGATGGTGTAACCCGTACCGCCGGCGGTGCCGATCTTGCCGATGATGGCCAGCACAATGTCCTTGGCGCCGCAGCCCTGGGGCAACACGCCATCAACCTTGACCAGCAGGTTTTTTGCCTTCTTGGCCAGCAGGGTCTGGGTGGCCAGCACGTGCTCCACCTCGGAGGTGCCGATGCCATGGGCCAGGGCGCCAAAAGCGCCGTGCGTGGAGGTATGGCTGTCACCGCACACAACGGTCATGCCCGGCAAGGTGGCGCCCTGCTCCGGGCCGATCACGTGCACGATGCCCTGGCGCTTGTCGCTCATCTTGAACTGCGTGAGGCCAAAGCGGTCGCAGTTTTGGTCGAGCGTGTCGACCTGCAATTTGGAGATCGGGTCGGCAATGCCGCCGCTGCGATCGGTGGTGGGCACATTGTGGTCGCTGACCGCCAGATTGGCGGACACACGCCAGACCTTGCGCTGGGCCAGATCCAGTCCTTCAAAAGCCTGCGGGCTGGTCACTTCATGCAAAAGATGGCGGTCGATGTAGAGCACGGTCGTGCCGTCTTCTTCGGTATGGACGACATGCTCGTCCCAGAGCTTGTCGTACAGGGTGCGGGGGGATGGGCTGGCAGTCATGCGGGCTTCCTGTTCTGAAGGTCTTGATTGTCGGAGGGATCCCTGCGGGGTGGCGCAGTCTGATCCACCTTGGATTGCGGGCACAGCGACTCGACAAAGCGCTGCAACACTGCGGGCTGGCGCTCCTGCCGGGCAACACCCAGGCAGTAGTCGCGCGCAGCCCAGGGTTCGTTCAATTGCAACAAGCGCACCTTGAACACCCGGGAGAATCGTTCGGCCGGCACCTCCGGCAGCACCGCCACGCCCAAGCCCGCTTCCACCAGCTGGGCGATGGCATCAAAGCCCCGCACCTGCAGGCGCGCATTGAGTGTGCGGCCCCGGGCCAGAGCCTGTTCGCGCATCAACTCCTGGGCCGAGGCGCCGGCGTGCAGGCCGATCAGGTCGTAGTCCAGCAAGTCAGAAAACGTCACCGCGCTGCGGTCGGCCAAGGGGTGGTCTTCGGGCACCAGTACGGCCAGGCGCGCGGGGCGGTAGGACCAATGCTGCACACGGTTGTCCAGCACGGGCGGGGTGAAAATACCCACATCGGCCCGACCGTCGGCCACGGCGGCCTGCGCTTCAGCGCTGGTCATGTCTTCCAAGCTGATGCGGATTTGCGGGTGCGCCTGCAAAAAGGCAGCCAAATCGGCGGGCAGGCATTCAGCAATCGCGCCACTGTTGGCGGCAATGCGCAAATGGCCCTTGATACCGCGAGCAAACTCCACCACCTCGCTTTCAAGCGCATGCAGCGAAGCGTGCAATGAGCGAATGTGGCGCACCAGCGCTCGGCAAGCCTCGGTGGGCTCAACGCCGCGCGCACGCCGCTCAAATAACTGAACACCCAAACGGGCCTCTAGATCCGAAACGCGCTTGCTCGCCGCCGCCAAGGCCAGATGCTCACGCGCTGCCCCCTTGGTGATCGAGCGGGTCTGCTCAATCGCCAGAACAAGATTCAACGTGGTGAGGTCCAGCCGCATGCTGCTAGCTTAAACCTTCGCGCAAACGAATTACTGCGTCAAAAAACAACAAATCGTTCGCAAACCACGAAGAGTCAGGTCTTCAAACCGCTGGCCACGACGGCGATGAGTCTCAGGACAGTGCTGCAATCACCTCTGCCGGCGCCTGCACCAGTTCGATCAACACGCCCTCCCCGGCAATCGGGAACTCGGCATTGCTCTTGGGGTGGATGAAGCAGATGTCGTAGCCCGCCGCCCCCTTACGGATACCGCCGGGGGCGAAGCGCACGCCGTTCGCCGTCATCCACTCAACCGCCATGGGCAAATCGTCAACCCACAAGCCCACATGGTTGAGCGGCGTGGTGTGCACAGCGGGCTTCTTATCGGGGTCCAGCGGCTGCATCAGATCAACCTCGATCTTGTGCGGGCCGCGGCCAATGGCACAGATGTCTTCATCCACGTTCTCGCGTTCGGACACGAAATTGCCGGTCACCGTGAGGCCCAGCATGTTCACCCAAAGCTTGCGCAAGGCAACCTTGTCAGGGCCGCCAATAGCGATTTGCTGGATACCGAGGATTTTGTAGGGTTTGCTTGAGTTCATGAGATTTCGATTGCAAAGCAAGAAAATGTCCGCGTGAACCGACTCAATCGACTGCAGGCAGATGCCTGGACAAGTCCATGCGGTCACCTGCATTCAAACGGGCGGCGTTTGGCAAGGCTTCACTCAAACCTCAAAATGGGCTGATCGACCGACAAGCTCTCGCCAGGCTTGGCCAGTACCTCGGCCACCTTGACGTCTTGGGTGGCCAGCAGGATGTTCTCCATCTTCATCGCCTCGATCACGGCCAGGCGCTCACCCGCTTGCACCACTTGGCCGGGCACCACCGCGATATGGGCCAGCAAGCCTGGCATGGGCGAGAGTAAGAATTTGCTGGTATCAGGCGGCGCCTTGTAAGGCATCAAGGCCATCAATTCTGCGGCGCGGGGCGACAGCACCGTCACTTTGACCGACAGGCCGTTGTGGCTGATGCGATAGGCCAGCGGATTCTTGGCCGTGCCGCGCTCGGCTTGGGCGCAGAAGGGCTGGCCGTTGACGGTGCCGACAAGACGGATATCGCTCAGGCGCGACTGGCATTCAATGGCGTAGCGCTTGCCACCCACCTGCACCAACGCCTGCCCCGCGTGGCCCAGCGATTCGGAAACATGCACCGGGTGGCTCAACACATCCCCCTTGCCTTGATGCAGCACGGCCACGTAGTCGCTGTCCAGCTGCACCTCATGGCCCACCATTTGCCCGCTGATGCCGGCGGCGCGCTCACGCGTCTTGCGGCGGATGAAAGCGGCCAGGGCCATCAGGAACAGGGGGTCGTCATGCGGCACGTCTTCAGCTCGGAAGCCTTGCGCATAGTGCTGGGCAATGAAGCCGGTATTGAAGTTGCCGGACACAAAATCAGGGTGTGCCAGCAAGGCGGACTGGAAGGGGATGTTGCTGGAGATGCCTCGAATCACGAAGCCGTTGAGCGCCTCGCGCATCTTGGCGATGGCGTCATTGCGGTCACGCCCATGCACGATCAGCTTGGCGATCATGGAGTCGTAATACATCGGAATTTCACCGCCGTCGTAAACGCCGGTGTCGACCCGCACGCCGCCGAAGTTTCCGCCCGCATAAGCCTCGCCTTGCAGCGTCTCTCGCCCCTGCTCCAACGCGGCGGCGGGTGGTTGATAGCGCACCAGGCGGCCCGTGGAGGGCAAGAAGTTGCGGAACGGGTCTTCCGCGTTGATGCGGCACTCCATCGCCCAGCCTTCGCGCTTCAAGTCTGATTGCTGGAAGGCCAGCGGCTCGCCGGCGGCCACACGGATCATCTGCTCCACCAGGTCCAGGCCGGTGATGCATTCCGTCACCGGGTGCTCCACCTGCAGCCGGGTGTTCATCTCCAGGAAGTAAAAGCTCTGGTCCTTGCCGACCACGAACTCCACGGTGCCGGCGCTTTGGTACTTCACCGCTTTGGCCAGGGCCACCGCCTGCTCACCCATGGCTTTGCGGGTCGCCTCACTGATGAAAGGCGACGGCGCCTCTTCGATCACTTTTTGATGCCGGCGTTGGATGGAGCACTCGCGCTCCCACAGGTAAAGCACATGGCCTTGCGAGTCGCCCAGCACCTGAATCTCGATGTGGCGCGGCTCCTCAACGAACTTCTCCATGAAGACCCGATCGTCGCCAAAGCTGTTGCGCGCCTCGTTGCGGCAGCTGGTGAAGCCCTCAAAACATTCTTTGTCATTGAAGGCCACCCGCAGGCCCTTGCCGCCGCCGCCTGCGCTGGCCTTGATCATCACCGGATAGCCAATGCCCTGGGCGATGCCCACCGCCTCTTCAGCGGACAAGATGGGCTCGTTGTGGCCGGGAATGGTGTTGACCTGAGCGGCACCCGCCAGTTTCTTGGAGGCGATCTTGTCGCCCATGGCGGCGATCGAATGGTGCTTGGGGCCGATGAAGACCAAGCCCTCTTCCTCCACTCGGCGGGCGAAGGCCTCGTTCTCGCTCAAGAAACCGTAACCCGGATGAATAGCCTGCGCGCCGGTCTGCTTGGCCGCAGCAATGATTTTGTCCGCCACCAGGTAAGACTCGCGCGAGGGCGCGGGGCCAAGCAGCACCGACTCGTCGGCCAACTCCACGTGGCGGGCATCTTTGTCGGCCTCGGAATACACCGCCACCGTCTTGATGCCCATCTTCTGCGCTGTCTTGATGACACGGCAGGCAATCTCGCCCCGGTTGGCAATCAGGATCTTCGTAAACATGCGCTGTCTCCAGAATTTGCTTCGTCTGTTCGTCTGTTCGTCACTTCGGCAGCACCAGGCGGCCCGCCAGGCATTGCTCGGTCCAATCCGCCACCTTGCGGTCGATCCAGGCCCGGCTTTGGCCCACCACCGGGCCAGCACCTTGGTAGGCGAAGGCCAGCATCACCGGCGCGCGGCGGGCTTGCTCACTGCCGTCACTCAAGCCGCCCTCTTTCTGCAGATCGCTCCAGGCGCTGGCGCGGCTTTGCCCGTCCACGCGGTAAAGCAGCACCACGGGCAGTGTGGAGAGGTCAAATTCACAAGCGGCAATGCGCTCCGCCACACCCTCGCCATAGATGCGCCGGGCGCAGGCATCAAAGCCCTTGCTGGCCACCGCCTGACCCTTGCTGTCGCTCCAATCGCCTTGCGCGGCCAAAGGCGCCGCCTCGTCCAACACCGCCGTCAGATCACTCGCCCCAACGCCCTGCGCCACGGCCACTTTGCTCAAGCTCTGCTGCGCCTCGGCTTCCCCCCCTGCAGCCGCCACCAAAAGCAGACGCTCTTCTGCCGGCAAGGCATGAACCGCCACACAGGGCCGTGCGCGGCTGGGCAAGGATGTTTGCGCCGAAGCCAGGCCTGCACACAAAAGGCTTAGGCCCACAAACCAAAGATTTTTCGACATAAGGTTGAACTGATTGGGTGGGCTCATAGCGGCAGGTTGCCGTGCTTGCGCCAGGGGTTTTCGATCTTCTTGTCTTTGAGCATGGCCAAGCTGCGGCAGATGCGCTTGCGCGTTTCGTGCGGCTGGATCACGTCGTCAATGAAGCCACGTGCGCCCGCCACAAAGGGGTTGGCGAAGCGGGCCTTGTATTCCGCCTCACGGGCAGCAAGCTTCTCGGGGTCTCCCTTGTCTTCGCGGAAGATGATCTCCACCGCCCCCTTGGCGCCCATCACTGCAATCTCGGCGTTAGGCCAAGCGAAGTTCACGTCGCCCCGCAGATGCTTGGAGCTCATCACGTCATAAGCGCCGCCATAGGCCTTGCGGGTGATCACGGTCACCTTGGGCACGGTGCACTCGGCATAGGCATAGAGCAATTTAGCGCCGTGTTTGATGATGCCGCCGTACTCCTGGCTCGTGCCGGGCATGAAGCCGGGCACGTCCACAAAGGTGATCACCGGGATGTTAAAGGCATCGCAGAAGCGCACAAAACGCGCCGCCTTGATGGAGCTCTTGATGTCCAGGCAACCCGCCAACACCAGGGGCTGGTTGGCAACGATGCCCACGGTCTGCCCTTCCATGCGGGCAAAGCCCGTGATGATGTTCTTGGCGTACTCGGGCTGCAGCTCGAAGAAGTCACCGTCGTCCACCACCTTCAACAACAACTCCTTCATGTCGTAGGGCTTGTTGGGGTTGTCGGGCACCAGCGTGTCCAGCGAAGGGTCCAGACGGCTGGCCGGGTCGCCGCCGTTGAAGCCCTGGCGCGTAGGCGCCTTCTCGCGGTTGTTGAGCGGCAGGTAGTTGAAGAAGCGTCGCAGCATCAAGATCGCTTCAACGTCGTTGTCGAAGGCCAGATCCGCCACACCGCTCTTGCTGGTGTGGGTGCTGGCACCGCCAAGCTCTTCGGCCGTGACTTCTTCATGGGTGACGGTTTTCACCACCTCGGGGCCGGTGACGAACATATAAGACGAATCCTTCACCATGAAGATGAAGTCCGTCATCGCCGGCGAATACACCGCCCCGCCCGCGCACGGGCCCATGATCATGCTGATCTGCGGGATCACGCCCGAGGCCATCACATTGCGCTGAAACACCTCGGCATAGCCGCCCAGCGAAGCCACGCCTTCTTGAATGCGCGCGCCGCCCGAATCGTTCAAACCGATAACAGGGGCGCCCACCTTCATCGCCTGGTCCATCACCTTGCAGATTTTCTCGGCATGCGACTCGCTCAGCGCGCCGCCGAACACCGTGAAATCTTGGCTGAAGCTGAAGGCCAGCCGGCCATTGATCATGCCGTAGCCCGTGACCACGCCGTCGCCGGGAATCTTGCTGTCGGCCATGCCGAAGTCCACGCAGCGGTGCTCGACAAACATGTCCCATTCTTCGAAGGTGCCTTCGTCGAACAGCAACTCCAGCCGCTCACGCGCCGTCAGCTTGCCCTTGGCGTGTTGCGCGGCAATGCGTTTTTCGCCGCCACCCAGCCGGGCCAGGGCACGCTTTTCTTCGAGCCGTTGTTGGATGTCATGCATTCTTGTCTCCAGAAAAATGAGCAAAAAGAGAGAGCAGGCGCCGCGCCGCCGTGGAGGCGGGCAAGCTGCCTTGCAACACTTGTTCCGTGGTGGGCGCCAGGGCCTCCCGCACCGCAGGATGGTTGGCAAACTGTTGCTTCAGCCCGGCCTGGATGCGCTCCCACATCCAGGCGCTGGCTTGATGGCGGCGCTTGTCGGCCCAGTGGCCGTTGCCGGTTTGCAAGGTTTTAAAACGCGTCACCGCCGCCCAGAATCGGTCCAGCCCATCGCCCTTCAAGGCACTGAGTTGCATCACCTGGGCCTGCCAGTAGGTCGCCTGGTCATGCGGATCACCCGCCCCATGGTGCGCATGCAGGCGCAAGTTGGCGCTGATGTCGGCCAACGCACGCGTGGCGGCATGGGCGTCAAGGTCGGCCTTGTTGATAACCACCAGATCGGCCAACTCCATCACACCCTTTTTGATGGCCTGCAGATCGTCACCGGCATTGGGCAGTTGCAGCAGTACATACATATCGGTCATGCCGGCCACGGCGGTTTCGCTCTGGCCGACACCCACGGTTTCAACAATGACGACGTCATAACCCGCTGCCTCACAGACCAGCATGGCCTCGCGGGTTTTCTCGGCAACGCCGCCCAAATTGCCGCTGCTCGGGCTAGGCCGGATGTAGGCCTGGCTGTGCATGGAGAGCTGCTCCATGCGGGTTTTGTCCCCCAAGATGGAGCCGCCCGACACGCTACTGGACGGGTCCACCGCCAGCACCGCCACCCGATGCCCGTGCTGGATCAAGAACAAGCCCAGTGCCTCGATGAAGGTGCTCTTGCCCACGCCGGGCACGCCGGAAATACCCAAACGCAAAGACTGGCCGGTACGCGGCAGGATCTCGGTCAACAACGCATCGGCCTGGGCACGGTGGTCATCCCGGGTGGACTCCAGCAAGGTGATGGCTTTGGCCATGCCGCGGCGCTGGACAGCGCCATCTTGGGATGCCAGCGCAGTCGCCATGGGACTGAGGGTTTTGCTGGCCATCATCAGGCGCCCGCCTGAACGGGTTCGCCCGCGGGCTGCCAGCGATAGTCCAGATCGAACTCATGCTCGGCCACCTGCCTGAAGCCATGGCGCAAATAAAACCGATTGGCATCGCTGAGCTTGAGCGCGCTGAGCGTAACCGCCAACCCTTGAGCGCGGGCCTGCGCCTTGATCTGCGCCATCACCCAGGCGCCTGAGCCCTGCCCTTGGCGGGCCGGTTTCAGATATAGATGATTCAAATGCAACGCGCCACTCTGCGGTTTCAGCGTGAAGAAGCCAATGCGTTCATCGCCTAAAACGATATGTCGCATCCATGCAGGCTCAAAGCCCTCGCGCAGGCGGGCCCGGCCGCGCGCAAGGTCGTAACGGCCCAGGCGCTCCAGGCTTTCACGCAAGGCCGCCATGCGCAGGCTCAGCATGGCCTCGAAGTCCTCATCCGCCACCGGTTCCAGCCGCCACAAAGATGCTTGCATGGGGAAGTTCAGATGACTCAAGCCGCCACGCTTGCCACAGCCTTGCGAATCTGCTCCAGCACATCCTTCGCGCTGGCCGGGATGGGCGTGCCAGGGCCATAAATGCCCTTCACCCCCGACTCGTACAAGAAATCATAGTCCTGGGCCGGGATCACCCCGCCGACAAAAACAATGATGTCGTCAGCGCCTTGATCCCGCAAGGCCTTGAGGATGGCCGGCACCAGGGTCTTGTGGCCCGCGGCGAGTGTGGAAACGCCCACCGCATGTACATCGTTCTCAATAGCTTGGCGGGCACATTCCTCGGGGGTCTGGAACAAGGGGCCGATGTCCACATCAAAGCCCAGATCAGCGTAAGCGGTGGCCACCACTTTGGCGCCACGGTCGTGGCCGTCTTGGCCCAGCTTGGCGATCATCACGCGTGGGCGGCGGCCCTGTACATCAGCAAAAGCTTTGATCTCGTCTTGCAGCTTGGTCCAACCTTCGGCCGAGTCATAGGCCGCGGCATAGATGCCACTGACCTTTTGCGTGTCGGCCCGGTGGCGGCCAAATTCGGCCTCCAACGCGTCGCTGATCTCACCCACCGTGGCGCGCAAGCGCGTCGCCTGAATGGCCAGATCCAACAGATTGCCTTGGCCCGTGCGGGCCGATTCGGTCAGTGCAGCCAGTGCCGCCTTGACCGCCTCCGTGTCTCGGGTAGCGCGGATTTTCTGGAGGCGGGCGATCTGACCTTCACGCACCTTGACGTTGTCCACGTCCAGGATTTCGATCGGGTCTTCCTTGGTCAGCTTGTATTTATTGACGCCCACAATCACGTCTTTGCCGGAGTCAATGCGCGCCTGCTTTTCGGCCGCACTGGCTTCAATCTTGAGCTTGGCCCAGCCGCTATCCACGGCCTTGACCATGCCGCCCATGCCCTCGACCTCTTCGATGATGGCCCAGGCCTTGTCGGCCATGTCCTGGGTCAGCGTTTCCATCAAATAGCTGCCAGCCCAGGGATCGATCACGCTGGTGATGTGGGTCTCTTCTTGAATGATCAGCTGGGTGTTGCGGGCAATGCGTGAGCTGAACTCAGTGGGCAGGGCAATCGCCTCATCCAGAGAGTTGGTGTGCAAGCTTTGCGTACCGCCAAACACCGCGGCCATCGCCTCGATGGTGGTCCTGACCACGTTGTTGTACGGATCTTGCTCAGTGAGCGACCAACCGGAGGTCTGGCTGTGGGTGCGCAGCATCAGGCTCTTGGGGTTCTTCGCGTCGAAGCCCTTCATGATGCGGCACCACAGCAGCCGCGCGGCGCGCATCTTGGCAATCTCCAGATAGAAGTTCATGCCCACCGCCCAGAAGAAAGACAGGCGCGGGGCGAAATCATCAACATTCAAGCCCTTGGCGATGGCGGTCTTCACGTACTCCTTGCCATCGGCAAGCGTGAAGGCCAACTCCAGCGCCTGATTGGCGCCGGCTTCTTGCATGTGATAGCCAGAGATCGAGATCGAGTTGAACTTGGGGCAGTTCTGCGCCGTGTACTCGATGATGTCGCCGATGATCTTCATCGACGGCTCGGGCGGGTAGATATAGGTGTTGCGAACCATGAACTCCTTGAGGATGTCGTTCTGGATCGTGCCGCTCAATTTGTCTTGCGTCACGCCTTGCTCTTCCGCCGCCACCACATAGCCGGCCAACACGGGCAGCACTGCGCCATTCATGGTCATACTGACGCTGACCTTGTCCAACGGAATCTCGTTGAACAAGATCTTCATGTCCTCCACGGAATCAATGGCCACACCCGCCTTGCCCACGTCGCCGGTCACACGCGGATGGTCGCTGTCGTAGCCCCGGTGCGTGGCCAGATCGAAGGCCACCGACACGCCCTGCCCACCCGCTGCCAAGGCTTTGCGGTAGAAAGCATTACTGTCTTCCGCCGTCGAAAATCCGGCGTACTGGCGAATCGTCCACGGGCGCACCGCATACATGGTGGCTTGCGGGCCGCGCAAAAAGGGCTCAAACCCGGGCAACGTGTCTGCATGAGGCAAGGCGGCCGTATCAACCGCCGTGTACAGGGGCTTGACGATCAGGCCTTCAGGCGTGTGCCAGTTCAATGCCTCGACATTGCCGCCAGGGGCTGATTTGGCGGCAGCCTTGTGCCATTGCGCGAGCGTGGCGGCCGCAAATTCAGGCCTCGCCAAAGTATCAGGCTCGTTGCCTGCAACGGTCTGTTGCGGATTGTTGTTCGCGCTCATGGACTCGCTCATCTATTGCTCCTGGTGCGCAGATCTTAGCTGAAATATGATTCATAATTATAAATTCAAATTTGACAACACCCTGACGTCGGCCCCACTTATGCCCGCCACCGCATCCAGCAAACTTGCGCCCCGAGCGCTCTACCAGGAAGTTGCGGAACACCTGCGCCAACAAATCTTTGCTCGCGAGCTGGAGCCTGGCAGTTGGATTGACGAGCTGAAGTTATGCGCCGATATGGGCATCAGCCGCACGCCCATGCGAGAAGCGCTGAAGGTGCTGGCCGTTGAAGGCCTGGTCACCATGAAAGTGCGCCGAGGCGCCTACGTCACGGAAATGTCCGAGCGCGATGTCCGCGAGGCCTATCAATTGCTGGCCCTGCTTGAAAGCGACGCAGCAGCGCAGGTAGCGCTGCACGCGACAGATGATCAGCAGCAAGAATTAAGCGCCCTGCACGCAGAGTTGTGCAGCAAAGTGCAGCAGCGCGAGGCATTTTTTGCCGCCAATGAACGCTTTCACTTTTTGCTGCTAGAAATAGAAGGCAATCGCTGGCGCCAGCAAATCGTGACCGACCTGCGACGCGTCATGAAGCTCAATCGCCATCACTCTTTGTTCAAGCAAGGTCGGCTTAGCGACTCCCTGCTTGAGCATGAGGCACTGATGCAAGCCCTGATGAAACGTGATGCCGATGAAACTCGGCGTTTGATGCGCGAACACTTCGAGCACGGTCTGAGCGCGGCCACCCAGGTTTGACGCCAAGCACCCGAATGCATGCGGCATTCAAGTTATGTGCCGATTCACCTTTTCAGCGCCCGCTGATCGGCTCGGTATGAATTTGTCCACGTAATCAGCCTCTTTTCCCGTCTTGGGCGCGTCAGCCCCAAACCTAGACTCCCTCCAGGAAACAAAACTTTGCACGAGTTCGTTTGCTCGATGGAATCAGCAATGTCACAGCACCTGAAATCACACCTCAGATCTGAAGAAATACCCGGTCAATTAACCGCTTATTTCAACGACATCGCAGCCCGATGAGCTTATGCGTTCGCACAAACAGACAAGACGCTCAAGTTAACCGTACTTTTCCCGAAAACGGCTCAGAGCCCCGTCCTTTTCGCGCGCCGTCATGACTTGACGGCGCAAAGCAGACGTCAAAGACCACTTTGATATTTGCCCGGATCGGCCCAAGGGGAATAGTTGATTGAACGTATAGATGAATGAACGCGTTTGCGACCCAGCGCCCCTTGAAATGGACGCTCCGCAACTCCCAGTCCCATGCCATGCCGCCCATTGCGGCACGGCCCTTTTCTAGAGTGAGCACAACATGGCCTCATTGATCACCGGCTTGACGACAACCCAGATCGCCGATCTGAGTACAGCCACACTGTCGCGCCTAACCTCTGCGGACTGGAACGCGTTCACGACCGACCAAATCGGGGCACTGACCTCGATTCAGGCCGCGTCACTGGGAACCTTGCCCTTTGCAACGCTCACCTCCACGCAATTCAGCAATTTCTCCACACTTGCCCTGCCCTCACTGTCGACCACGGCCATCCGTGCACTCACGAGTGGCGACTTGTCGGCGCTGTCTTCCAGCAGCCTGGAAGTGCTGACCACCGCCCAGATTCATGCATTGACGACCACCCAGGTGGTCAATTTGGGCTCCACCGCCGTCAACTACTTGACCACCGACCAAGTCCAGGGGCTGAGCAGCACCCAGGTGGCCGCCTTGACGACGAACGAGCTGAGCAACATCAGTTCCGACAATTTGCAGGCGTTGACAAGTGCTCAAATTCGCTCACTGACCACCGCCCAACTCATTGGCATGGGGTCTGCGGAACTCAACAATCTCTCCACCACACAAATCCAGGCACTGAGCACCAGCCCGCAGGTCTCTTCGCTCTCAAGCGGCGAGTTGAGCAACCTGAGCACCAGCAACTTGACAGCGTTGACCTCGGCACAAGTACGTGCACTGACAACTGCGCAGTTGAACAACCTCGGTACCACCAATCTCGACGCGTTGAGCACCGACCAAATCGCCGCATTGACGACGCTGCAGGTGTCATCGCTCGGCTCCACCAACCTCAATGCCCTGACGACCGGACAAATGGCGGCACTGGGTACCGCCGACATTGCTGCCCTGACGACCACCGAGGTGGCCAATCTCAGCTCCACCAATCTCAACGCGTTGTCGTCGCTGCAAATTCAGGCGCTGACGACCGGGCAAATCGCAGGCCTGGGTTCAGCCGAGCTGAACAATTTCACCACCGATCAAATGGTGGCGTTGAGCAGCAAGCAAATTGCGGCGCTCACCACCAACGAATTGGCCAACCTCAGCTCCACCAATTTGGATGCGCTGAGCTCAGGACAAATCCGCGCCCTGACCACCGCCCAACTCGTCGGCATGGGCTCTGCGGAGCTCAATAACTTGACGACGGATCAAGTGCAGGCACTGAGCTCGACCCAGGTTTCCGGGCTCTCCACCAATGAGTTGGCCAACCTCAGCTCCACCAATTTGGATGCGCTGAGCTCAGGACAAATCCGCGCCCTGACCACGGCTCAGCTCGTGGGCATGGGCTCTGCCGAACTGAACAACCTCACCACCGACCAAATGCAGGCGCTGAGCAGCGCGCAGATCGCCGGCTTGTCCACGGCGGAGTTGAGCAACCTGAGCTCGACCAATCTGGACGCACTCACCAGCGGTCAAATCCGCGCCCTCTCCACCGCACAACTGGTGGGCATGGGTTCGGCCGAGCTGAACAGCCTCACCACCGCACAGATGCAGCAGCTGAGCACCGCACAGGTCGCGGGCCTATCGACGGCCGAGCTGAGCAATCTGAGCACCGACAATCTGGATGCCCTGACCTCCGCGCAAATCCGCGCCTTGAGCACCACGCAGCTGAACAATCTGGGCACCACCAACCTCGACGCGCTGACCACCGACCAGGTGGCCGCCTTGACCACGGCGCAAGTCATGGGCCTGGGTTCGACCAATCTGAACGCGTTGACCACTGGCGAGATCGCTGCCCTGACCACCGCGCAAGTGGCATCACTCAGCACCAATGAATTGTCAAATCTGAGCTCCACCAATCTGGACGCCCTGAGCACCACGCAGTTGCGTGCCCTGACCAGTGCGCAACTGATCGGTCTAGGCTCAGCTGAGTTGAACAACCTGACCACCGACCAGATCCAGGGATTGAGCACCGCACAGGTCGCCGCACTCTCCACCAATGAGTTGGCCAACCTCAGCTCCACCAATCTGGACGCCCTGAGCACCGCACAGGTCCGCGCCTTGACCACGGCGCAGTTGATTGGCATGGGCTCGGCCGAGTTGAACAACCTGACCACCGACCAGATCCAGGGCTTGAGCACCGCGCAAGTCGCCGCGCTCTCCACCAACGAGCTGGCCAATCTGAGCTCCACCAATCTGGATGCGCTCACCACGGCGCAAATTCGTGCCCTGACCACCGCTCAACTGGTGGGCATGGGTTCGGCTGAATTGAACAACCTGACCACCGACCAGATGCAGGCGCTGAGTTCGACTCAGATCGCCGGCTTGTCCACGGCGGAGTTGAGCAACCTGAGCTCGACCAATCTGGACGCACTCACCAGTGGCCAGATCCGCGCCTTGAGTACCGCCCAATTGGTAGGCATGGGTTCGGCCGAGCTGAACAGCCTCACCACCGCACAGATGCAGCAGCTGAGCACCGCACAGGTCGCGGGCCTGTCCACAGCAGAGCTGAGCAATCTGAGCACCGACAATCTGGACGCCCTGACCTCGGCCCAGATCCGCGCCCTGAGCACGACGCAGCTGAACAATCTGGGCACGACCAACCTCGACGCGCTGACCACCGACCAGGTGGCCGCACTCACCACCGCCCAAGTGGCCGGCCTGGGCTCGACCAACCTGAACGCATTGACCACGGGCGAGATCGCCGCACTGACCACTGCGCAGATGGCCGCATTGACCACCAATGAGCTGAACAACCTCAGCTCCACCAATCTGGACGCCCTGAGCTCCACCCAACTGCGTGCACTGACCAGCGCCCAACTCGTGGGCATGGGTTCCGCCGAAATCAACAACCTGACCACGGACCAAATCCAAGGGCTGAGCACCGCGCAAGTCGCCGCGCTGTCGACCAACGAGTTGGCCAACCTCAGCTCCACCAATCTGGATGCTTTGAGTACTGGTCAGATCCGCGCCCTGACCACAGCGCAGCTGATCGGCATGGGCTCGGCTGAGCTCAACAACCTCACCACCGACCAGATCCAGGGCTTGAGCACCGCGCAAGTCGCCGCGCTCTCCACCAATGAGTTGGCCAATCTGAGCTCCACCAATCTGGACGCGCTCACCACGGCGCAAATTCGTGCCCTGACCACCGCTCAACTCGTGGGCATGGGCTCGGCTGAATTGAACAACCTGACCACCGACCAGATGCAGGCGCTGAGTTCGACTCAGATCGCCGGCTTGTCCACGGCGGAGTTGAGCAACCTGAGCTCGACCAATCTGGACGCGCTCACCAGCGGCCAGATCCGCGCCCTCTCCACCGCACAACTGGTGGGCATGGGTTCGGCCGAGCTGAACAGCCTCACCACCGCGCAGATGCAGCAGCTGAGCACCGCGCAAGTCGCGGGCCTGTCGACGGCCGAGCTGAGCAATCTGAGCACCGACAATCTGGACGCCCTGACCTCCGCCCAGATCCGCGCCTTGAGCACCACGCAGCTGAACAATCTGGGCACCACCAACCTCGACGCCCTGACCACCGACCAGATTGCCGCGCTCACCACCGCCCAAGTGGCCGGCCTGGGCTCGACCAACCTGAACGCATTGACCACGGGCGAGATCGCTGCCCTGACCACTGCGCAGATTGGGGCACTCACCACCACCGAACTGAGCAACCTGAGCTCCACCAATCTGGACGCCCTGAGCACCACGCAGTTGCGTGCCCTGACCAGCGCCCAATTGATCGGCCTGGGCTCAGCTGAGTTGAACAACCTGACCACCGACCAGATCCAGGGCTTGAGCACCGCGCAAGTCGCCGCGCTCTCTACCAATGAGCTGGCCAATCTGAGCTCCACCAATCTGGACGCCCTGAGCACCACTCAGATTCGTGCCCTGACCACGGCCCAACTGGTGGGCATGGGTTCGGCTGAGCTGAACAACCTGACCACGGATCAAATCCAAGGCTTGAGTTCGACTCAGATTGCCGGCCTGTCGACCAACGAGTTGGCCAACCTCAACTCGACCAATTTGGACGCGCTCACCACGGCCCAGATCCGTGCCCTGACCACCACCCAATTGGTGAACATGGGCTCTGCCGAGCTGAACAACCTGACCACCGACCAAATGCAGGCGCTGAGCAGCGCGCAGATCGCCGGCTTGTCCACGGCGGAGTTGAGCAATCTGAGCTCGACCAATCTGGATGCGCTCACCAGCGGTCAAATCCGCGCCTTGAGTACCGCCCAATTGGTAGGCATGGGCTCGGCCGAGCTGAACAGCCTCACCACCGCGCAGATGCAGCAGCTGAGCACCGCACAGGTCGCGGGCCTGTCCACAGCAGAGCTGAGCAATCTGAGCACGGACAACTTGGACGCACTGACCTCGGCGCAAATCCGCGCCTTGACCACCACGCAGCTGAACAATCTGGGCACCACCAATCTTGACGCCTTGACCACCGACCAGATCGCCGCCTTGACCACGGCGCAAGTCATGGGCCTGGGTTCGACCAATCTGAACGCGTTGACCACCGGCGAGATCGCTGCGCTGACCACCGCGCAGATGGCCGCACTGAGCACCAATGAATTGTCAAATCTGAGCTCCACCAATCTGGACGCCCTGAGTTCCACCCAGCTGCGCGCCCTCACCAGCGCCCAACTCGTGGGCATGGGCTCGGCCGAGATCAACAACCTCACCACCGACCAAATCCAGGGGCTGAGCACCACACAAGTCGCCGCGCTCTCCACCAATGAGCTGGCCAATCTGAGCTCCACCAATCTGGACGCCCTGAGCACCGGCCAGATCCGCGCCCTGACCACAGCGCAGCTGATCGGCATGGGCTCGGCTGAGCTCAACAACCTCACCACCGACCAGATCCAGGGCCTGAGCACTACGCAAGTGGCCGCATTGTCGACCAACGAGCTGGCCAATCTGAGCTCAACCAATCTGGACGCGCTCACCACAGCTCAAGTCCGTGCCCTGACCACTGCCCAACTCGTGGGCATGGGCTCTGCCGAGTTGAACAACCTGACCACCGACCAGATGCAGGCGCTGAGTTCGACTCAGATCGCCGGGCTGTCCACGGCGGAGTTGAGCAACCTGAGCTCGACCAATCTGGATGCGCTCACCAGCGGCCAGATCCGCGCCCTCTCCACCGCACAGTTGGTGGGCATGGGTTCGGCCGAGATCAACAGCCTCACCACCGCGCAGATGCAACAGCTGAGTACCGCGCAAGTCGCGGGCCTGTCGACGACCGAGCTGAGCAATCTGAGCACGGACAATCTGGACGCCCTGACCTCCGCCCAGATCCGCGCCTTGAGCACCACGCAGCTGAACAATCTGGGCACCACCAACCTCGACGCCCTGACCACCGACCAGATTGCCGCGCTCACCACCG
>NZ_JAQQXS010000012.1 GCF_028595305.1 Roseateles koreensis
CTCAACGGCGCCATGGCCCACCAGAATGTCCGTCGCATTCAACTCGCTCCCTAACGGCGCAGACAGAGACGACCTCGTTCAGCCACACGCTGGGAAAAACGAATTTTGCAGGTCCGACTACGTCACAACACCGAACACAACACCGGATTTCGAGTTTCTGTGCTACATCGCCGGGGTCCTTTTGCTTAAACCCCGCGAGGGCGGGGACGCAAAATTCGGCCTGCACGGCCTCACCCCTCTTGAGCGCGCCGCTCCCTGCACTCCGTGCCGGGGCTACCCGGGGTATTTGCCCCGTCCTTGCCCCATTCGGGGCTCGTTCGGGACGTGTCCACTCGTCTGCGACTCGGGCACTGCAAAACCCCGGGTAGCCCCGGCCCTTGGCCGTGGCGGCGGGGAGCTAAGGCGCTCCCCCACTGGCGGCTGCGAGCGAAGCTCTTGCTCTTGGACACGTTCGTATCCAAGAGGGCCGCTGCTGTCGCAGCGGCTCCCTGGCGGCGCCCCCTCCGGTCTACGGGACCCAGCGAAGCCGGGCCTCGTCGGCTGGACGCCTCCGCCTGCTTTCGCAGCCTATTCTTTCGACTCTTCTTCAGAGCGTAAGCTCACCCACCAAGTAGACAACTGAATTCAGAGAATGCGGCCCAACCCGAAAGTAACCTTCCGCCGATTTGCCAACCCGCCGTCATCTAGCCAGGCAAAAAACCTCGCCACACCTGCTGTTTGAGGCCAAGCGATTTCATGCCTCCATGGCTCGCAAGCGGTGAAGCTGCGCCGGCCTGAATGCCCCGGTTCGCATCGCCCCTGGAACTTCACTGACCACACCGGCATCATCAAGCCTGCGCCGGAAACTCGACTTATCCAATCGTCGGCCGAGCAGCGCTTCACACATGGACTGCAATTCACCCAGAGTGAACTCGGCAGGCAAGTAGCCGGCCGGCAGCTGCAGGTTTTGCACCTCAGCGCGGGTTGAGGCGACAGCTTGGTCGATCAATTGCGCATGGTCAAAGGCTAAAGTCTGGTCGGCCATCGCCTCTTCAACCGGCACCCATTTCAGTGCTTCCACACGCTTGCCCGGCTCGGCCTCGAAGGAGCCCAGAGGAACCAGGGCTCGATAGACCACGCTGAGCGCCCAAGGCGCGCGGGGGTCGCGAATGGCCGAACCTTCTGCGCATTGCTGGCGCAGATAAGGCAGCGACACACCCAAGCGCTCTTGCGCCACCCGCTGTGCGGCAGCCTCCAAGTCCTTGTCGATATCGATGCGCAGCACGCCACCCGGCAAGGCCCAGCTGCCGGCATAGGGCGCTTGCTCACGCTTGATCAGCAATACGTGCAAGGCATCATTCAGCACCGACATCACCGCCAACTCGATACGAACGAAGGGCATGGGATGCAACGGCGGGGACGTCCCAGAGGAGCGCGAACTAACGAGCTGTGGTTGATGATTTGCACGCATAGTTGCACTGTACTACTAACCGGCATATACTTTGTTGCAAGATGCAACGAAGGGCGGGGTAATGCGGTAAGTTTCATCAGAACCGCTTAGTCGCTTGGAACTGCATAGGTGGAGGCGGCCGAGCTCTATTGCCGCAAGACTCGACAAATCAAGTAGCGAAAGGGACGAGATATGTACGACATCATTGGTGACATCCACGGCCATGCCGAGAAGCTCGAAGGTCTGCTGCTGCAAATGGGCTACGTGCCCGATGGATGCGCCTACCTTGCCCCCACCGGCCGCAAGGCGATCTTCCTTGGCGACCTGATTGATCGAGGGCCAGGGCAGATGCGGGTGTTGGAAATCGTGCGGCAGATGGTCGACAGTGGCAACGCTTTGTGCATCATGGGCAACCATGAATTCAACGCGATTGGCTGGGCAACGCCGGACCCGGCCAACGCAGGCCAATACCTGCGCCCCAGGTCGCCAAAGAACCTCGCACAGCATGCAGAATTTTTAAAGCAGGTCGGCCAAGACTCGGCCCTGCATGCGGAGTTGATTGCCTGGTTCAAGACGCTGCCGCCGTTTCTGGACTTGGGTGGCATCCGGGTGACGCACGCCTGGTGGGACCCCGAGCGCATCGCCTACATCGAGTCACGTTTCTGGGACGCCTCGGGGCAAAGCATGTGTGAGGAATTTCTGGTCGACGCCTACAGCAAGCATTCGCTCGCGTACGAGGCGATGGAGGGCGTCTGCAAGGGCTTGGAGCTGAAGCTGCCGGCGGAAGGCTTCTTCATCGATCACGAAGGCCACAAGCGCTACGACGTGCGCTGCCGCTGGTGGCAGAATGACGCGAAGAGCTATCGCGACTACGCCATCCTGGGGCCAAGCCAATCGGACTGCGTGCCAGACAAGGCCTTGCCGACCGGGCATCCACAGCCGGCAATTGAAGGCTCGCCGATTTTTGTGGGCCACTATTGGCTGCAAGGCACGCCAGGCCCCCTCGGTCCGAAGTTCGCTTGTCTGGACTACTCGGCCGCCAAGCGTGGGCCGCTGGTGGCCTATCAGTGGAGTGGCGAGTCGGAGTTGTCGGAAGCGAACTTTGTCGAGTTCGGCGCCGCTGAGTCATGAGCGCCCTGCGCATTCCCAGCGATGCGCGTTGCCAAGAGGGCTCGGTCGCGGTGCTGGTGGGCGGCCGGACCGATAACCTTGGACAAATGGTGGTGGTCACCCGTCCTTATGGTTACGTGTCCCAGCCGAGCGTCGCCCCGGGCCCCGTGTTTTGTTGGCGTGTCGAAACCATGGCCCAGCAGATCCAGTGTGATGCAGGCTCGCGCTGGAACGGCTTTACCCCCGACCAAACTCTGTGCCCCATCGGACACTTGCCGGCGCGCGCGATTCGGGCGCTGGTACGGCGCCATGCCAAGGCCGATTTCAAGGAAGCCCTGGGCGAGTTGGCGCAACTCATGCGCACCGCCGAGGCGGCTGGCTGGCCAGAAGCAGGGGCAGCCTCACTGCCATCGACGGCTAGTCCGATGCGTTTAAGCCAGCGAGGTGAAGCAATGAATAGGGACGAACTCAAATGGTTGCTCGACACGGCGCCGACTCGGCAGGTGTTCGCAGAAGTCGGTTTCACGCCGGACGGGCCGCACAGTGAATGCCTGAGCTGGGTGGCAGAGTGCCAAGGTGTAGCGCTCAAATTTGGCGTTGGCCCCGACATGTTTGGTGACTGGCAGGGCACGGCGTCGGCAGTGGGGAAGCGCAGCGCTGTATGGGGTGAATTGTTTTTCGCGACCGAGATGGTGCGCGGCGACGTGCTACTGCGTTTGGCGTCGGCATGGCGAGAGGCGTTTGGCGAGACGCCGCTGCCGATTGAACTGTCCGGTGCCGCGAAGTTTGCGGAACACAAGCGCATCGGCAAAAAACTCGACCCCGGCCATCCGCGCTTGCTGGTCGATGGTGGTTTCCTGCGCTTCACCTTGACCCGGTTGCGCGCACGGCTTGACCTGTATGCGTCGACACCGGTCTCCTTCGAAGCCTTGCCGGGTCAGCTGTCCATCACCGTCAAGGACGAAACCTTGCATTGCCCCGCGCGCGGCGTCTGGTTTGGCCATGCGACGGTGGATCTTGAGGCTTTGGTGGCCGGCGCGCCCAGACGCTTCAGCGCGAAGCATGTTTCGGTCGAGGCCAGGGCTGGGCGGCTGTGGATTGACCGGGTGGCGGTGCCGGCTGATTGGGCTGAATGACTTGGATAAGTTGAACAAGGCGAAGCAGTCCGCTCCAAAAGTAGCGACCCATCCCCATTCAAAATGGAAGCCCAATTCATTCAGAAAACTCGGATAGATTCAGTTCTTTTCCCTTGCCATTAGCTTGCTAGCTCGTTGCTGTGCCTCGTCTTTCAAGTCGCGTTGCATGGTTGCTGGCATGGCATTGAACATCATCGAAGCGTGTCTTATGCAGTACGTGGCTTGTTCGCGGAGTTGCTCTGAGCCTAGCGCCTCCACACGCCGCCTCCAATCCAGCGTTTCCGCTTGCGTAGCTTGCTCGCGCGCAGCCTCGCGCATCCATACGAGTGCCAGCCTCATTGCATCGGTTGCATTTGATCGGCTCGTCGCGTCGGAGCTATGCGCAGCGGTTGTCGCCAGGAATGTGGTGTGTACGGTGCACGCGAACGTGAGGTCGCGAGCGCTCAGCAGCTTGAACTCACGCGGAAGCTCCTGCGCTGAGACGAACGGAATGGAGGTCGTCAGGAGCATTGCTGTCACTGACCTTCTCAGTAGACCCAAAAGAGATAGAGGCGGCGGAACACGCCACGGTGGAAGCTTCATGTAATCCTGTTCGTCCGGGTGCGCGCCCCTGAGGGCGAAGTCCGAGACCGATTGTGTCGTCTGCTTATGACGCAAACGGTCGCGGGTCGCGCGAGGCCGACGCCAGCATTCGGCTGGTGGCGAAGGCTTGCGGCCACTCGCTGAAGTTGTGTGAGTGCATTTGGCTGAGGGGACCGCGCTGAAGCAAGCCAAGCCTTCTGACAAGGCTCTGCAGCCAAGTGCGAAGTGTAGGAAAACCATGCAGAGACCTCATCCTATTTGGGGTCAGTTTTTGGCTTTCCTTGCAGCCATTCGTCGTACGGCAAGGGTGGGGTGATGCCACTGAAATCTAGCCGGCTAACAAACGGCATCATCGCGGCGGGCTGGTAGCCCCCACCGTACAGAGCTTCACTTCCTTCCGACAGTACAAAGTCTCTGTCTACAGGGCGAGTTTTCTTTCGCCCTGAGTATTGTTGACTCATGCCAGCGGGCCAGAGCCCAGATTTGGACTGAGTTTCGCGGAGGTGGTCCTCCAGTTGATGCCTAAAAGAGTGATTTCCGTAGCCGTTGCCGAAGCACAATTTGTCGCGTACGAAGCGTAAAAACGATTGTTCGTATGCCCTGCCCAGCTTTGGCGCTTTGCTGCCTGGCTCGGGTAGGCTTGATGGAAACAGCAAGGCTTGGTTCCCTGACTCGCTACGGCGGGATTCGATGAATTCGGCGAATCCTAGGTCTGTCAACAGCGGGTGTACTGGCACAGTTCGCTCTGTGTGCTTGTTTTTCAGCCTTCGCAATCGTTCCAACTCGATCTCTTCTGCCGACAGGCCCTTTTCCGCGTTGACTGGCTCTGCTTTGTCTTCGTCGTCTTCTGAGTCAATTTCGACACGAAACGACAGAACCAATAGCCCGGCTCGATCATCGAAATCTGAAACGACCAGCTGTGCAGCCTCACTGACTCGATTTCCATGACAGAGACTGATCAATGGAATCCAGTAGCGTGCACCTAAATCAGTACGCATTTTCCCCCTGAACAATTGGCTTTCGTTGGGGTCGTACCATTCCGATGAGAAGAGCGTGTTGAGCTGAGCGGAGGTGAATGGATGGCGTGGCTTCTTCCTCGATGACTCTGTAGCTTTACTCAAAGAGGGGAAAACTTCGAGACTGTCCACGGGGTTCGGAATGGTCATCAGCCCTTTGGTTCGAGCAAGACCGAAAATTTCTCTTAAGGATCGTTTGCCGAAATTTCTCGCTCGCTCTTCGCTCCAGGGCTTCTTTTCAGCATGCATTCGCGCGAGCATGAATTCGAAAATGTGCGCTGATTTGATGGTGTCAAACTGGACATCGCCGACATAGTCGATGAAGAGGCGCCAAGCGTTGAGGGTCGTGTCGATGTGCTTGGTTCTGCCGTTGACTGCTTTGTGCGCCAGATAAGCATCTGTGACGGACGACAGCGTGTTAAAAGCCGCAGCGGGCGGCGATGGGGTCGAACAGTCGTCGCCCTTGTTCCGCAGGCGCATGCCTTCGCTGGCTTTGCGCTCCACCTGTGCAAAACGGCGCATCAAGGTTGGCATGAACGTGTCCGTCGGGCTCAGTTCAAAGCCAATGTCCCTTGCCCAGGTTAAAACCCTGTCGACCAGGTCGGGCCAATGTGCCGAAGCGGGGCCCTGCGCTAGCGCGGCGCGCATGGATGTGTCAGTGTGGCGGCAGAATTCTTCGAGGTTCTGCAGCTCTTCTTCCGTCAGTCCTGTTTCGCGGTCTTCCTCGTCCGACTTCATCCACGCGTAGAGCCTTGCGCTACAGATTCCATCGATGATGGTCTCTGTGAGGACAGTTGGCTTAGCTTCTGAAGGGGCGCTGAGTTCAGCAAGCATGGACCACTCGCTCAGCTTCGCTCCGATCAGTTTGAATCCGACTTCTTCCGCCTTTTTCAGATTTGAATGGCCGGTGGTGATTCGGAACGGGCGGACGCCCACAACATGTTGGACATGTTTGGGGGGCACAAGACGGACGTACCAGCAACTTGAGTTTGCTGGCTTGTAAAAATGTTTCGGCACGGTGAGTTTTTGATCCGGGTTGTCATACGTTTTTGACATACCTCTCTCCTACGAAGCCCCCTTGAACAGGGGAGTGTAGGCGAATCAACGACTTACCATGCATTTGGCGGAAGCTGTGAGATTCGAACTCACGGAGGGGATAAACCCTCGCCGGTTTTCAAGACCGGTGCCTTAAACCGCTCGGCCAAGCTTCCTTTGGGTATCTTCGTTGTCACGGCGGGCTGGTTTTGCCTTGCGTGAGACGAGCATTGTAGCCTTGAAATGACGGGGCTTTGGGCCTGGGCGTGCAGGGGTCAGCGGCCAGGCTTTTGCGCTTGGTCGCAGGTCACCTGAATGAGTTCCAGCGTTTTGCCGGCTTCAACGCGGGCCGCGCTCAGGTGGCCGCCCCAGACGCAGCCAGTGTCGAGGGCCAGGAGGTTGGGGCGTGAGATCAGGCCCAGGGTGGACCAGTGGCCGAAGGCGATGGGCGTACCCGCGGTGCGGCGGCCGGGCGTTGCAAACCAAGGGTAGAAGCCCTCGGGTGCGGCGTCGGCCCCGTCTTTGGTCTTGAAGTCGAGGCGGCCGTCGGCGTTGCAGAACCTGAGCCGGGTGAGGGTGTTGATGACGAAGCGCAGGCGGTCGTTGCCCTGCAGCGAATCGGACCAACGCGAGGGCTCGTTGCCGTACATGTGCTGCAGAAAGTCATTCAGATCGGGGCCGCGTAGCAGGGCCTCCACCTCACCGCTGAGGCTCAGCGTTTGGGCGAGATCCCATTGGGGCACCACGCCCGCATGCACCATCAGCCAGCCTTGCTCAAATACCGCCATGCGTTGCTGGCAAAGCCAGTGCAGCAGGGCCTCGCGGTCCGGGGCGGCCAAAATGTCTTGCACGGTGTCGCTGCGGTGCGCGGGCCGTATTTCCTGGGCCACGGCCAGCAGGTGCAGGTCGTGGTTGCCCAGCAGGCAGGTGGCGGCATCGCCCAGCGCCATCAAACGCCGCAAGGTCGCCAGGGAGGCCGGACCGCGGTTGACCAGGTCGCCCAGCAGGTAGAGCCGGTCCCGCGAGGGAGAAAAGTCGATTTTGGCCAGCAAACGCTCAAATGCGTTGCAGCAGCCCTGGAGGTCGCCGATCAAATAGTTCATTGCGGGATTGTGCTGTCAGAACTTTCATTGTGTTCTGATACCCTACGCGGCTCTTGCATCAATCAGCCTGCGCAAGCTGTAGGGCGGCTCGCGTCGCACTTTGCCCAGCGGCGCTTTTCATGGATACCGCGCTTCTTCTTTTCTTGTTGCTCCTCAACGCATTTTTTGCGGCTTCGGAGATGGCTTTGTCGGCCAGTCGCAAAGCGCGTTTGCAGGTGTTGGTTGAAGCGTCGGAGTCTGGCGCCCAGGCGGCCATGAATTTGCATGACGATCCGACCAAATTTTTGTCCACGGTGCAGATCGGCATCACCTCGATCGGCGTGCTCAACGGCATCGTGGGCGACGCAGCATTCTCGAAGCCGCTCTCTAACTGGTTGACCGCCACATTCGGCTGGCACGACCGGGTGGTGGACATCACCGCCACGGCGATGGTGGTGATCATCATCACCGTGCTGACTATCATTTTTGGTGAATTGGTGCCCAAGCGCCTGGGGCAGATTTACCCTGAAACGGTGGCGCGCAAAGTGGCGCCGGTGATGGAATTTTTGTCGGTGGCGGCACGCCCGCTGGTGAAGTTTTTGACCTTTTGTACGGAGACCACCCTGGGCTTGATCGGGCAGGGCGGCCACACGCCGCGCAGCGTGACGGAAGAAGAAATCGCCGCCAGCCTGGATGAAGGGCGCGAGGCCGGCGTGATCGAGGCGCATGAGCACCAGATGGTGCGCAACGTGTTTCGCCTGGACGAGCGCGAGATCGGCTCGATGATGATTCCCCGCGCTGAAATTGCCTGGCTCGATGAGCGTGACGACCCGCAGCAGGTGCTGGCCGTGCTCAAGGCCCACGGCTACAGCCGCTACCCGGTGTGCCGGGGCAGTTTGGCCGAAGTGCAGGGCGTTGTCTCCGCGCAGATGCTGCTTCAGCGTGCGCTCAGTGGCCAGCCCATGGCCTTGACGGAAGATCTTGAGGCGCCCGTGTTTGTGCCCGAAACCTTGTCGGGCATGGAGTTGCTGGAGCAATTCCGGGTGTCTGAAGTGCCGTTGGTTTTTGTGGTGGATGAATATGGTGAAGTGCAAGGAGTGATCTCCGTGCGCGACGTGCTGGAAGCCATTGCGGGCGAATTCAACGCGCCCAGTGATGGGGATGCCTGGGCGGTGCAACGCGAGGATGGGAGCTGGCTTTTGGATGGCTTGATCCCGGTGCCCGAGTTGAAAGATCGGCTGGGCCTGAAAGAACTGCCCGAAGAGGATCGTGGGCGCTACAACACCCTGGCCGGCATGATCATGCTGCTGCTGGGGCGCTTGCCGCGCACGGCCGATGTGGTGGAGTGGAACGCCTGGAAATTCGAGGTGGTGGACCTCGATGGCAAGCGTGTGGACAAAGTGCTGGTCAGTCGACTGGCTGTTGATGGAGTAGATAAGTCATGAGTACGCCCCCCCTTTACGGTAATTTGGTGCCCCTGGACCGCGAGGCCCACAAGCACCTGCGCCTGAAGACGGAACTGTCGACCGTGGAACGTGCGGCGGGCCTGAATTCGTTGTTCCTGGCCGTGGTGGAGTTTGCCGAAGCCTGCAAGGAATTCCCGATCGTGTTCGTTCGCGTCGGTGAAGTGCCGACGGACGGCAGCAAGCAATCGGTAGCGCCCCTGGCTGTGCTCGGCCTGAAAGCGGGCAGCAATCTGTTCGTCAAGGATGGCCAGTGGACCGGCAATTACATGCCCGCTTATCTGCGCCGTTATCCCTTCGCGATGGCGCGTGTGGGCGACGATCCCAACACGGTGGCCGTTTGCTATGACAGCGAATGGGCCGGCTTCTCGGTGACCGAAGGGCAGTCGCTGTTCGCCGCGGACGGCCAGCCCACCGAGTTCCTGGTGAACGCTCGCAACTTCCTCGAAAACTTCGAGCAAGAGTCCGAGCGTACTCGCAACGCCTGCCACGTGCTGATGGAGTTGGACCTGCTGCAAGACATGCGTTTTGAAGCCACCCTGGGCAACGGCGAAAAGCTGGATGTCGAAGGCTTCCTGGCTGTGGACGAGAAGAAGCTGGCTGCGCTGCCGGATGAAAAAGTGGTTGAACTGCATCGCAACGGCCTGCTGGCGCTGATCGAAATTCATCGCCTCTCGATGACCAACATGACTCGCCTGGCCACGCTGGAAATCAACAAGGCCTAACAATACGGAGTATGGGCTGAGCGCTCCGCGTTTTCGGCCTTTCGCACCGTCGCGCCCCCTTGATTGGGGGCGCGCTTGTTTCAGCGCTTCACTTTTTCTGGTTGGGCCGGTGACGACGCGGGTGCGGGTGCTTGGGCTGGGGCCAGGAATGAGGGCAAAGCGGCCGCTTCGGCCGGCGCAACTGGCAGTGGTGTGTTAGCGACCAGATGGCTGCCGTCCCAGTGCGCGAAGCGGAAACCGCGTTGCAGCAACTGCTCGATCACCTGCGGCAAGGCTTCAACGGTACGGGCATGGATATCGTGCATCAACACGATGCCGCGGCCATTTTTTTCGGCCTCGCTGACGATGCGGTGCGCGATAGAGCTGGGCAGGGGGTCGGCCCAATCTTCCGAGTCGATGTTCCAGATGACTGAGCGCAGGCCGTGCTGCTCGATTTCAGCCAACACCCGGTCATCACGCGCGCCAAAGGGCGGGCGGAAGGTGCCCGTGCGCGCAGGCCCCGTGGGCACATGGTGGTCGAGCAGTTTTTGGGTGTCTGCGATTTCTTGATCAACCTGAGGCGTGCTCAGCCGCGGCAGTTGCGGATGGGTGTAGGAGTGATTGCCGATGGCGTGGCCCTCGGCCACGATGCGCCGCTCAAGTGCCTCGTTACGTGTCGCGCTCACATGGCCGTCTTGTAGTTCGCCGAGATTGCGGCCCACCTGAAAGAAGATGGCTTTCAGGCCGTAGTGCTGCAGGATGTCGAGCACGGCGGGCGTGTGCACCGGGTGCGGGCCGTCGTCAAAGGTCAGCAGCAGGGTGCGCTCAGGCAATTCTTCGCCGTTCCACTCCAGCGCACGGGCCTTGAGGGCGCGTTGTTGTTCCGCCAGTTCAGGTACACCGGGCACGCCAGGGCCGGTAGCTTGGGTGGGCGCGCTGGCTGAGGCCTCGCCGCCGGGTTGCACCGTGTCTGCCAACTCACTCAAGATTTGCGTGCTGCTTTGCTGTTGCGCCAGGTGCTTGACGTAGTCCGTCCAACGCGGGCTGTAAGGGCGGGCTTTCAGGGGCACGGGATTGAAGGCGTCGAGAAAATCGGCGCCCAAGACGTGGCGCAGGGCGCTGAGGCGCTCCAACCTGGCGTCAGCGTCCTGATGCTCTTCGGCGCCCAGGCGGGGCAGGGCGGCTTCCAGGGGCCCGCGGAAGACGAGCCGGTCTTCATCGCTGAACTCCGGCTTGTCCATGGCCTCGGCCCAGCGCTTGAACTGGCGGGGCAGTGTGTCAGGGTTCTGGCCCAGTTCGGCCAGCAGGCTTTGGCCCAATTGGAGGTTGGTGAAATACAGGTACTGACCCGCGCGACGCGCCTCGCCGCGGTTGGCCGGCGTGGCGTCGTCACGCAAGACCCAAATCTTGCGCTGGTTGCCGACCATGGCGTCGACCTTGGCGGCGATGTCTGCCCACGCCGTAAGGTGGGGGCAGCAAATCAGCAGCAGCGCAGCGCCATGGCACAGGCGCTTTGCCGGGGAAAAACGGGAAGCGTTGAACAAGCGGGGCATCGGGAGCAGCATGAACGGCAGTGTGTGCGAGGCGCTGATGTTAACGGCGCCCGCATGTTGACCTTTGGCTGACTTTTGGCGGGCTTTTGCGCACATTTGCGGACGCAATGCGCCCCGCCTTCAGGGCTTGATCGCGCGCCGGCCGGGCTTGGGCGGCACGTAGCCATCTGACAAGGTGCCCAGAAAGGCGACGATGTCATCAATCTCCCGGCCTGTCAGGCGCGACTGCCCATTGGCCAAGGGCTTGAATGGAATGCCGGTGTACACATTGCCTTGGTAGGGCTGGGGCAGGTCGTTGAAAGCCTCGGCCTTGCCGCCGGCGCCGCGCGGATACCACTGCTGCGGTGCGGTGTCGCGGGTGGCATAAAACGCCACGGCCTCGCGCAAGGTGTGCACCGCGCCGTTGTGGAAGAAGTTGTGGCGCAGCGCCACATTGCGCAGGGTGGGGGTGCGAAACATGCCGCAGTATTCGGTGCGTTCCTTGAGGTCCACACGCAGCGGGCCGCACAGGCCGAGGTCGAAAAAGTCGGGCTTGCGGTTGGCGGGCAAAGCGACGTTGCGCGGCACGCCCAGGGCGTTGTAGCCCATGTCAGTGAACAGCGGAAACCGCACGCCCGCATTCTTGTGCGTGCTGGGGTGGCAGCTGGCGCAGTTGCCCTTCTTCATGTCGTTGAACACGGCCATGCCGCGCTGCTCCTGCGGGCTCAGCTGAACCTGGTCACGCAGATAGGCGTCAAACTTGCTGCTGAAGGGATGAAAGTCCGAAGGCGATTGCTCAAAGGTTTCCAGCGCCACGGTCATCCAGGCTACGGTGGCTTCCACATCGTCAAGTACGTTCTCGCCGTCGGGGCTGAGTGCCCTGGCAAAGTCGGCCGCATAGGGGCTCTTGCGCAGGCGGGCGGCGATGTCCTCATGGCTGGCATTGGCCATTTCATTGCCGTCCATCAAGGGCATCAGCGCCTGGTCATGGCCGCTGTCCACGCGCCCGTCCCAGGTGCGTCCGCCGGTGGGGCCTTGGTCGTCCTTGCCACCGGTGGGTTCGATCTCGAAGAAGTGCTCGGTGAACGCCATCGGAGAATGCAGATAGCGCAGCGAGGGCGTGTTGCGAAAGCCGAATCGGTCCATCTGCGGCCCGCCTGCTTGCACAGGCGCGCGGTTCGGCGGCCCGTAGGCTGAGGCCGGATCGTGGCAGCTCGCGCAAGACTGCCGGCCCGAGGCCGACAGGCTGGCGTCCGAGAAAATGCGCCGCCCGAGATCGGTCAATTGCGCTACGGTGGGCCGGTCGCCATAGACCCGCGGAAAGTGCGTGTCAGTGCCCGTTGGCTCCATCAGGTCGGAGCAGGCCTGAATCACACGCGAGGGCACGAAGGCCAACAGGGCCAGCGTGCCCGCCGCAGCGGCTGCACGAAATACGGCGGTCTTTCGAAAATAACTAACTTTCAATCTCAACGGCGCTTGACTCGGTTTGCACCTGCAAACAAGGCCATCAGGCCGATGCTCAACAAGGCGAGCGAGCCGGGCTCGGGCACGGCCGACACGGCGTCCACCTGCAGGCCGATGGACATCGGCACGGCGGTTGACTGATAGCCGCTGCCGCCGTTGAACGCAGTGGCAGCCACCGGCGTGGGCGCACCCGTGTCCAGCACGGGGCCAACGCTGTTGGTGCCCAGGGTGTCGCTGGCGCCCACTTCAAGGGCCACCCAGTAGCTGCCTGCCGTGACGTTCCAGCCCGAGAGGCCGGACACGCCGTTCCAGCCGTCAGCGCTGAAGGTGGCGGTGGCGGCATACAGCTGCTGGTCAGGCAGCTGGCTGGCGCTGTTGCTGAACAAGGCAATGGTGAAGGTCTCGCCGGCGGCACCGTTCAGCACGTGGGCGGCGATTGATTGCACCTGCGAGGCACTGGCGAAGTTCACCAGACCGGCGTAGCTGTCATTGCTGTCGAAGGTGTAGCCACCCACGGCCGCGCCGTTGGGCGTGCCGGTGTCCAGCAGCAGCGGCGAGGCACCTGCCGCGCCCACCGTCAGGGTGATCGCAGCTGCAACGAACAGCGAAGGCGTGTTGAATTTTTTCATATCAAGCGTCTCCACGGGGCTCAAGGCAGGTAGATCTGTTGCAGCAACTGGGTCGGGCCGAAGTGCTCGTCAAAGCCATAACCCAGAACATCGACGCCACCGTCCTGGTGCACCTTGACGGTGGCCCAGGCGTAGGAGCGGTCGGTGGCGGGGCTCTTGGTGACGTCGGTCGACTTGGCGTCGAAGGGCGAGCCGCCCGAGCCCACGATCACCTGATAGGCGCCGCCGCGAGGGCGCGAGATGTTGTAGATGTGCTCGTGCCCGCAGAAGTAGGTGGCGCCATTCGCTTCAATAACGTCCCAGAAGGCATCGCGCTCGGCGGTGCTGCCGGGGGCCGCGTCCAGGCCACCTGCGGCGGTGGCGGTGTTGGCGAGGTAGGCGTAGGTGTAGGCCGCCTTGTGGCCGAAGACAAAGCTCTTCTTCATGCCGCGAGCCTTGGCAGCAGCCAAGTCAGCGGACAGCCATTGGGTGGGTGCGCGGGACTCCATGCCCACCGGGTCGGTATTGATCACCGCAAAGTGCATGCCCTTGTAGTCGAAGCTGTAGGACAGCTTGCTTTGGTCGGTGCTCAAGCCGTCGGGGCTGCTGCCGACGGCGGGGCCGTAGTTCACGTTCTGCGGCGCGGTGCCGAGAATGCCGGTGAAACGGGAGGTGTCGAGCACGAGATCGCCCATATTGGCGGCCCAGGCGTTTTCGTTTTCAACCTTGGACTTCTTGCCGCAGGCCTTGCACTGCACCTCATGGTTGCCGGCCACCGGGAATACATAGGTGCCGGTTTCCATCATCGGGGCCATCAGGCCGCGCCAAAAACCGTACTGCTGGTAGAACTTGACCAGATCGCTGCTGACCACATCGCTCACCGAAGCCGGTGCCACTGGGCTGGCGTTGATGCTCGATTGCGCCGCGTTTGAGGTGTAGCCAAAGCCGGCCCAGCCGTAGCCGTGCACCATGTCGCCGTTGAAGAACAACATGCTGGCTTTTTGCGACTGGATGGTGCGCAGGATGCGGGTGGTGGCCTTGGTGTTTTGCAACCAGGTGGCGTCCTGGCCATTCAAGGTGCTGCCCACACTGGCTTTGTCGAAGTTGATCGGGTCTTGGCGCGAGTCGCCCACGGCCGAGAAGGTGAACACCACGGGCGTGGTGTTTTGTGCCCAGACCGAGCCTGCAAAGCTGGCTGCGGCCAAAGCCGCCAGCGTGAGGGCAGCGCGCAAGCGGCCTTGACCGGAGAAAACAGGTGCGTGAGACATGTTGGACCTTGAAATTGCCGATGGATGAAAGCCAGCAGGCAATCGGCGGATCGTCCAGGCGGACCGCTCATGTCTTGCGCTGCGTTCTGCTCGGCACTTTATGAAATCGAGGTGACAACTTGATGGCAGTGAGAGGCCCTGCCCGCCGCCGTGTGCTCAGGTCTTCTTTGAAATCGCCCGGGCGTTCTCAGGCATGGCATCGCCAATCCACGCCAGCAGCAGGGTATAGGTCACGGCCAGTACCACCGGGCCGACAAACAGCCCTACCAGGCCAAAGGCCAGGAGCCCGCCGATGACGCCCGAAAAAATCAGCAGCAGCGGCAAATCAGCGCCCTTCTTGATCAGCCATGGACGCAGAAAATTGTCGAGCGAGGTGATGACGACGGTGAGCACCAGCAGCACCGTGCCCGCGCTGTGCGCCCCCGACCAGTACAGCCAGGCCACGGCCGGTGCCAGCACCAGCACCGGGCCGATCTGCGCCAGGCACGACATGAACATCACCGCGCCAAGCAAGCCCGCAAACGGCACCCCGGAGACCCACAAGCTGATGCTGCCGAGCGTAGACTGCACGATCGCCGTGACCACAATGCCCAACGCCACACCGCGAATGGCCTGCCCGGCCAGCGTGACGGCCTCGTCGCCTTGCGAGCCTGCCAGCCGGCGGGCGAAGCCGCGCACGCCGCGCGCTGCATCTTCGCCATAGCTGTACAGCACGCCACTGATGCCGACCGTGATCAAAAACTGGAGGCCGATCATGCCGACATTGCCGGCCTGGGACGCCACCCATTTCAGCGAGATGCCGATGTAGGGCTTGATCTGCGCCATCACATAGGCCAAGCCGTCAATCGCCACGCGATGCCAGATTTCGGCCAGGCTATCGCCCGCCAAGGGCAAGGCGGTCAGCCAGTGCGGGGGCGGCGGCAATTGGGCGTCTGCCAGGTCGTTGGCGAAGGCGATGATGCTGTCTGCATGGGTGACCAGGGCGGTCAGCCCCACGCTCAAGGGCACGAACAGCACGAGCAGCAAGGCCGCTACCATCACGCCAGTGGCCAGGGCGCGGCGGCCCCACAGGCGCTGCTGCAGCGCCTTCATCATGGGCCATGTGGCCACCACCACCATGATGGCCCAGATCAGCGGGGCCAAGAATGGCCGCAGCACCCACAAGGAGGCAAACATCAGCAGCGCGATGCTCAGCAAGGCCAGCAGCGTGCGAGCCAGTTCGGGTTTGGGCGGCGTGGGCTGGGTCATGGCGTGGGGGCTCAGTCGTTCGGTGTTGGAGGGGGCGAAGGTTGTTGGAGCGGATTCTGCAGGCTTTCGGCGAAAATGCGCGCCATGTCCAAGAAAACAGCCCATGTCAGCGAGACGCCGGCCACGCAGTTTCTGCGCCAGCGCGGCATTGTGTTTACCGAGCATGTTTACGACTATGTCGAGCATGGCGGCACCGCTGAGTCTTCACGCCAGCTGGGGGTGCCTGAACACGCCGTGGTTAAAACCCTGGTGATGCAGGACGAAAAAGCCCAGCCCCTGATCGTCTTGATGCACGGCGACCGGCAGGTCAGCCTGAAGGAGTTGGCGCGGCAGATCCCCTGCAAAAAGGTTGAGCCCTGCAAGCCTGACGTGGCCCAGCGCCACAGCGGCTATATGGTGGGCGGCACCTCGCCGTTTGGCCTGCGCAAGGCGATGCCGGTGTTTGTGGAGCAGGGCATTCTTGACTTGCCCCGCATCTGCATCAACGGCGGGCGGCGCGGTTATCTCGTTGGCATCGACCCCCGGCTGCTGCCGGATCTGGTCGCGGCGAGGCCGGTTCATTGCGCCAGTGCAGAATAGCGCCCCATGCAAGAGACACTTCAAAACTTCCTCTACCCCGTTCTGGCCGCTGTTGCGGGCTATTTGATCGGTTCTTTGTCCTTCGCGGTGATCATTAGCCGCGCCATGGGTTTGTCTGACCCGCGCAGCTACGGCTCCGGTAACCCAGGCGCCACCAATGTGCTGCGCTCCGGCAACAAGGCTGCTGCGGTGCTAACGCTGGTGTTCGACGCACTCAAGGGTTATGTGCCGGTGCTGCTGGTGAGCTTGTTCGGCGAGCGACTGGGCCTGGGCGAGGGCACGGCGGCGCTGGTGGGCCTGGGGGCTTTTCTGGGGCATTTGTGGCCGATTTTCTTCCGCTTCGAAGGCGGCAAGGGCGTGGCCACCGCGGCCGGCGTGATCCTGGCGCTGAACCCGGTGCTGGGTGCTGCGGCCCTGGCCACCTGGCTGATCATTGCTTATTTTTCGCGGTATTCCTCGCTGGCGTCATTGACAGCGGCGGCCTTCGCTCCCTTCTACCAAATGCTGATCTGGGGCACCGGCCCCATCGTCGGGGCGTTGATTTTGATGGCGTTGCTGTTGGTGTGGCGCCATGAGGGCAATATCCGCAAGCTGCTCAACGGCACCGAAAGCAAGCTGGGCCAAAAGGCTGGCGCTGATGCCAACCCGGCGCCCGGCACGAGCAAGAAACATCCGCATGGCCAGGGTCCCAAGGCCCCTGGCCACTCGCACCATCATTCCACCAAAAAGAAAGGTTCTTGAAATGACAACAGCAGCCATCCAGCGCTTTGATGCCGGCGCCCGCATGTGTGAAATGTCCGTGCACAACGGCGTGGCCTATCTGGCAGGCCAGGTGGCCGCCGATGGCAGCCAAGACATCACGGGCCAGACCGCTCAGGTGCTGAAAGCCATTGATGACTTGCTGGCCCGTGCCGGTTCCGACAAGAGCAAAATCTTGCGTGCCCAGATTTTTCTGGCCAATGTGGCCGACTTCCCGGGCATGAACGCAGCCTGGGACGCTTGGGTGTCTGCGGGCAATCCGCCCGCCCGTGCCACTGTTGAAGCCAAGCTGGCCCGCCCGGAGTGGAAGGTTGAGATCGTCATCACCGCCGCAGTCTGACGGCCTCATCCCTCTCGCGATCAGCGCCTGCCGCCATGAAGCGCAAACCCAAGGCCGATCTATGGGCCTTGGCGCTGATCCTGGCGCTGGTGCTGGTGGCCAGCCAAGGTGCCGCGTGGTTCAGCTCGCGCACGCAGGCTGAGCAGATGCGCCGTTGGGCGGCGCCGGGCGACATCGCAATGCTGTCGTCCACCACCTGCATCTATTGCGAAAAAGCCCGGGCCTGGATGACCCGGGCCGGCGTGCCTTTTCATGAGTGTTTCATCGAGCAGGACGCGGCCTGCCGGGCCGAGTTCGAAGCCCGGGGCGCACGGGGCACGCCCACCCTGATCGTGCGCGGCCAGACCTTGGTCGGCTTTGACCGCCCTCGTGTGATTGAAATCCTCAGTCTTCGCTGAAGCTCAGGCCCAGCTTTTCGGGGTCGCCCTGGCCGCGCCGCACCAGCACCGGCTCGGGGCCGCTCAGGTCGATCACGGTGGTGGGCTGCAGCGTGCAGGCACCGGCGTCCACCACGGCTTGCAAGACCTTGTCGAAACGCTCGGCAATCTCCTGGGCGTCGTTCATCGGCTCGTCTTCACCCGGCGGGATCAAGGTTGTCGAAATCAGCGGCTCGCCAAAAAGCGCCAGCAGGTCTTGTGTCACCCGGTGATCGGGAACGCGCAAGCCGATGGTGCGGCGCGACGGGTGCGAGAGGCGCCGCGGCACCTCTTTCGTGGCTTCCAGAATGAAGGCAAAAGGCCCTGGCGTGGCCAGTTTCAACAGCCGGTACTGCTGGTTGTCGACACGGGCGTAGCTGGCCAACTCACTCAGGTCGCGGCACAGCAGGGTGAGATGGTGTTTGTCGTCCACCCCACGGATGCGGCGCAGGTGCTCAACTGCCGCTTTGTCGTCGAGCCGGCAGACCAGGGCGTAGCTCGAATCGGTCGGGATCGCCAACACGCCGCCGGCATGCAGCAGCTGCGCAGCTTGTTTCAGAAAGCGCGCCTGCGGGTTCTCGGGGTGAACTTCAAAATATTGAGCCATGCCGCATTGTCCATCGACACGGCCATTGCATGCCGGCGGGCGTGGGCGCCACGCGACGGTGGGCTCAGACGCACGCCGGCCAGTGCACCCGATGTTCCAGCACTTGCCAGATGGGTTTGAGCCGGCCGGAGAGGCCGTCCAGTCGGCCCAGATCGACGCGGCTTTCTTCGGGTGAATGGAAGTCAGAGCCGCGTGAGGCGAAGAGATCAAACTCCAGCGCCGTCTGCGCGTACTTGACCGCCTCGGCGGCTGAGTGGCTGCCGGTCACCACCTCGATACCTTGGCCGCCGTGGGCCATGAATTCGGTGATCAAGGCGTACTCTTCAGTGGGTGTGAAGGCGTAGCGGGCCGGATGGGCAATCACCGCCGCGCCACCGGCCTCGCGGATCCAGCGCACCGCATCGCCCAGGCGTGCCCATCGATGTTCGACATAACCCGGCTTTCCCTCGGTCAGGTAGCGGCGGAACACCTCGTTGACATCATGGCAGTGGCCCGCTTCAACCAGAAAGCGGGCAAAGTGGGTGCGCGAAATCAATTCGGGGTTGCCGACAAAGGTCAAAGCGCCTTCGAAAGTCCCGTGAATGCCCACTTGCGCGAGCCCGGCGGCCATGTCGCGCGCACGCTGCTCGCGCCCGCCCCGCGTGGCGTGCAGGCCTTCAATCAGCGCGGTGTTGTGGTGGTCGAAACCCAGCCCCACGATGTGCACGACGCGGCCCGCAAAGCTGACTGAAATTTCCACGCCCGTCAGGTAAGGCAAGCCCAAGGCCAGCGCAGCGTCCAAAGCGCGTTGCTGGCCGCCCACCTCGTCGTGATCGGTCAATGCCCACAAGGCCACGCCGTTGGCAACCGCCCGCTGGGCCAGGGCTTCAGGCGTCAGCGTGCCGTCCGACAGGGTGGAGTGGCAATGCAGATCGGCATTGCTGACCACGCTGACCGTGTGGGCGCGGGAGGGGATCGGGAGTGGTGTGTTCACACTCCCATTTTAGGTCGTTGTGTTTGAGACTGGGCTGGTGAGGGCCATTTTCAAGCCCAGCCCTGACGGCAAGACTGGACGGACTCCGTGATTCAGTCACCCAATGGCTTGGCGCGAGGGCTTGGCGCCGGGGCGTGGGGTCAGAGGCGAAAGGCCTGCACCGCCGTTTCCATCGCCGTGGCTTGCAGGCGCAGGGTGTCGGCCGACGCTGCGGATTGCTCCACCAGGGCGGCGTTTTGCTGTGTCATCGCGTCGATGGCACGCACGGCTCGACTCAGCTCTTCGGTTTGGCTCGCCTGTGTGCGTGCTTGCTGGTCCATGCCGCGCACCACGGTGCTCACCTCATGGACCTTGCTGACAATCTGCTGCATGGCTTGGCCCGCGTCGGCAGCCAGGACCGCGCCACTCTCCACCCGCTCCACAGAGCGGGCAATCAGGCTGCGGATCTCCCGCACCGCGGTAGTGCTGCGTCCTGCCAGGGCGCGCACTTCAGAGGCCACTACCGCAAAGCCGCGCCCTTGTTCACCTGCACGCGCCGCTTCCACCGCGGCGTTGAGCGCGAGGATGTTGGTCTGGAACGCAATGCCGTCAATCAGGCCGGTGATGTCGGCGATCTGACGCGAGGCGTCCTGAATGCCGCGCATCGTTTCGACCACCTGCCCGACGACGCTGTCGCCGCTGTTGGCCATGTCGCTGGCGGAGTCGGTCAGGGCGGCCGCGCTGGCGCGGGCTTGGGCGCTTTGCTGAACAGACTGATCCAACAAATCGACATTGGAAGTGGTTTGCTGCAAATGGCTGGCTGCCATCTCGGTGCGCTGGGCCAGGTCGAGATTTCCGCCCGAAATTTCCTCGGCCGCTGTGCGGATACTGCCCGCGCCTTGATGAATTTGTTCAACCAATTCGCGCAATCGGTCTTGCATGTTTTTCATCGCCGTGAGCACGCCGCCTATTTCATCACGCCGTCCTTCAGGTACCGGTTGGGTCAGGTCGCCGCTGGCGATGCGATCGGTCACCTGCAGAATCTGCCCAATCGCCGTCAGCAACTGCTTCATGCTGCGGTACAGCACCCCGCCCAGCAGGCTCAGCAGGCCGACGACACCACCCAGCAGCAGCACGCCTTGAACCGTGGCGACCTGGGCGCGATGCTGCAATTCAGACTCCAAAAAATGCAGCAGCTGCGCGGACAGTTGCGATTGAAGCTGCGCCGCCTTGGCAAAGCTGGCCGCCAATACCGGCAATGGATAGTTCACGTCATGGGCCGCCGCGCGCAGCGCGGTGTCCACCAATTCGCGCTGCTGGCGGGCTTGCTCGATCATGGGCGCCAGGGCCTTGTCTCTTGCGTGGTCTGCCCGCTGTGCGGCCAGCAGGGCCCGCAGCATGGCGTCGGCACGCTCGTGATAACGGGTTACGGCGGAGGCCACGGCATCCACATCGTCCACCGCCGCAGCGGTGGCGATGGTGCTCAACTCGGCCAGCGCGGCGTTGACCAGCGGGGCTGATTGCAGGCCAGCCATGAAGCCAAAGTAGCTGGCCCGGTCGGGGTCGTGCAGCAGGCCTGCGTCGTCGTTGAAATCGGTGATTGCGTCAACCGCTTTCACTTCAATAGCCTGCCGCTCGCGCATCAAATGGGCGACGTTGATGCCCGGCGTATTCAAGGCCTGATCCAGCGATGCGATTTGTTGGCTCAGCGCCTGAATGGCTTGGGCGTGGCGGGCGTCGAATTGGGGGGGTAGTTCGGCTTGCAAGACTTTCAGGGCTTCATCGCGCGCGTGGGCGGCGGCAGGGAGTTCGTCTTTAGCGGCTAGGCGTGTGGAGACCGATTCAGCGGCCAGGCTTTGATGCTTTTGCATCGCTGTCATGCTGGCTTGCCAGAGGCGATTGACGGGCAGGCCCTGGGCTTCCAGTTTGAGCTGTCCGATCTGTGTCTGCATGCCGCGCAGCAGCCAGATGCTGGGCAGCAGGCCCAGGACCATGGCCAGCGCGGCAACCAGCAGAAGGCGTGAGCGCAGGCTTGAGTTTGAAGTGGGGGACGGCATAGAAATACTGAATTCGGTAAGAGAGAACGACGAGGTCGGGCCGTGGAGGCTTTGAGCCGTTGCGATGTTGCGCGTGATGGTGCAGGGGTTCTCGTTGAATGATTAACTAACTAGTTATTTAAGCGGTAACTAAATCATCATCAAACAGCGGGATGGACACGGCAGATGTGGCGCGGTTACGCATGCGGCAGCGTATGGCGACGAATTAGAAAATTTAAATATGACAAAAGAGCTACAGCGGGCGTCGCCGCGGAGAGCCCCCAAGAATTAGGGGGTTCTTCCGTGAATTACTCACAAAAATCAGGTGCCGTGGCAACGAGTTGGATGACCTTGGCGGCCTGCGTTGCAGACCGCTGAATGTCAGGGCCTCAGGGATTGCTGAAGCAACGCTGCGGCCTCGGGGCGGGCGGGTTGCAAGGTCTGCAGGTCTTGCAGCAGAGTGAGCGCTGCATCGGGACTTTGCGCCGCCAGGGCGCGGGCCATGCGCAGGAGTGGGTCGTAGGCGGGCCGGAAATCGGGGCTGATGCGCAGCACGTCCAGCAAGGGCGCTCTGACCTGGGTCAGCATTTGTTGTACGTCGGTCGTAGGGCGCACCGTGCGGCCCGCTTCCAGAAAGCGTTGGCGGGCCTGCCAGTAGGCGGCGAGGCGGGCCGCAGACGGGTCATCCTTGATGACGTTAGCCGGCTGGATGGAGACGGCACGCAGCAAGGTCATCAAACGGTCGGCGGGTGTGCTGTCTGGCGCGTAGCTGATGCGCGGGGCAAGGTAGGCGACGATGGGGTGGTCATCGGTGTTGGCCGGGGCTTGATCAGCGAATTGTGCCAACGCCGCAGGCCCGGCCACAAACATGCCGAGCAAGGCCCATTCGTCCTCGATGCCAAAGACTGCCGGCGGTGTTGGGAAGGAATTGTGGGCCAAGCGGGCCCGGATGGTCGCCATGTCAAAGCCGTTGGCATTGGCCCGCCCGATCAGGCCCAGCGTGGGCGTTTCCAGGCTGTTGTTGGCCAGCAGGGCAGTTGCGTCGGGGAAAGCCTGCAGAAACGATTGCACGATGCTTTGCAGGGTCTGCAAATCGAGTTGATGCAGCGGCAGCCATTGGCAGAACAGGCCCCCAGGTGCGAGGCGTTGGCGCACGGCCTGAAAGTGTTCCACCGTGTACAGCGCCGCCGAGCCCGCCCGCGCCGGGTGAAAGTTGTCGGCGACGATCACGTCGTAAGGCGTTGGCGCATTGCGCACATAACGCCTTGCGTCAGCGTTGACGGTATGCAGCCGGGGCTCGCCCTGCTCGACGGCCTGGGTGAAATGCATGGAAGCGGCGATGACTTCGGGCAGCAACTCAACGGCGTCCACGTGCAGGCTGGGGTCTTGGGCGCCTGACGCCGCCGTCATGCCCGTGCCCAAGCCCAGAAACAATGCCGTGTGGGGTGCGGGGTGCAGCAGCAGGGGCAGCAACGCCTGGCGGGCGTCGAACAAGAGGCTTGAACTGCTGCCTTCCTGCTGGCGGTTGTTGATGCGCAGGCGCGATACGCCCTGGGCGTCTTCCACCACGCTCACCGCGGCCATGGCACCCTCGCGATAGCTGACGATGTGGCCGCCCTCAGGCAAGGTGATGAAGCGCAGCGGTGGGGCAATGGCGGCCAGGGCTAAGGTGGCGATCGCAGGCACCCACACCCGCGCCCGCAGCCAGGCCGCACCGCCGCACAGCCCAAGGTAGGCCAAAGGCAACAGCAGCAGGGTCAGTTTGGCGCCCAGGGCTGGCGCAAGCAGAACGCCGAAAATCAGCGGTGCCAGCGCCGCCGCCAAAGTGTTGATGCCCACGGCTTGCCCAAAGCTCAGGCCTGCGCGGTGCGCATTGGCGCAAAGCTGGCTGAATAAGGCACCCATCACCAGCGTGGGCAGGGCAAAGGCGGCGAGCGCGAGGAGGGCTTCGGCGCTAAGTGCCCAGGCCAGGCTCCCCTCGCCGTTGCCTATCCATTGGTCTTTGAGCGCTTGCGCCCCCCACAAGCTTGCGCCCCCCAGCAGGCCGGCGATGGCGAGCGCGACGAGCAGGCCTTGGGTGCGGGATTCAGCGCTTGCGTCGCTCTGCTGGAGGCGACTCCAGCGCTGCCAGGCAGCGGCGCCCAGGGCCGTGCCGATCAGGTACACGGCCAGCAGCATCGCAAAGGTGTAAACGGTGTCTTCGGTGACTTGGCTGAGTACGCGCAAGACCAGCACTTCATAGCCTACGCCGAGCAGGCCGGTAGCGGCCAAGCGGAGGACGGACCGGCTGCGTGCAGCTTGGGATGGCGCCGATTTCGCCAGCCCGATTTCATGGGTCTGCGCCACGCCGCGGGGCAGCGCAACCCAGGCCAGAGCCGCACACATCAGGTTCAGCGTTACGCACAAGCCGGCCGTGCGAGACAAACCGAATTGAGGCAGGGCATAAAAGGCGGTGACCAGCACCCCCAGTACGGCGCCACCGGTGTTGGCCGCGTAGAAAAGGGCGACTGAGCGCTGCCCGCTTGCCGATGCGGAGGGGTAAAAATCCGCCATCACCCGCTCCAGCGCTGGCAGTGTGGCGCCCATGGCGGCGGTGGCCGGCAGGAGCAGCAAGAAGCAGCCCACAAATGCCACGCTCCATTGCCACAGCGGCGAGGCGTCGATGCCGCCGATGGCTTGCAGCCGTGCCGTCAGGGTAGGCAATGCCACCAGCAGCAACAGGCCCCACAACGCAATCACCAACTCGAAGATGACATAGGCCAGGCGGGGTCGCCGGCTGCGTTCGATGCGGGGACCCAAGGCCAGCGCGCCGCAGGCCATTCCACCGAAAAACGCACTCACCACGGCCAGCACGGCGGCCGACTCATGCCCCAACCACAGGCCGCATTGCTGGGTCCAGACGATTTGATAGCCCAGGCCCGCAAAGCCCGAGGCGCCCATCACCAGCAGGGCTACGGCGGCCTGCCGCGCTGGGGCGGCATGGAGGGTAGGCGCAGCGCGCAAAGCAGCAGAATCTTGCATTCAGCCAGTGAATCCGATGGTGTAGCCCCAGGAATCGAGGCGTGCCGGGATGGCGTTGAAGGCCAGCGTGATGCGTTGGCCTCCCTCGTTAGGGGGCACGGCATGCATGAGATAGCTGGGAAACAGCACCAGATCGCCCGGGCTGGGCTGGGGGCTGATCCACTTGTCGGCATTGAAGGGACCGGTGACCATGCCGGGATGGTCGTTCTTGAACGCGAAGTCGTTGCCGCCGGGCGCTTTCATGAACACGGTGCGTGAGGATGCGTGGGTGGGTGTCAGGTAGAGCACGCCCGAGATGAAGCTGTTGGCGTGGTTGTGCATGGCCTGGCGGCCACCTTCATCCAGCACGTTGACCCACATCTCTTTCAGCGACCAAGGCATGCGCTCGCCAAACATGTGGGCGCCGAATTCGCTCAATTTTGGCGTTAGCAATTGGGCCAACTCGATCAGCAAGGGGCTGTCGCTAGGGCGCAGCATGCGGGTGTGGGAGAGCTGGCTTGAGGCGTTGTTCTCTTGCCGGGCCTCGGCGCTGAAATGCGCCAGAAGGCCTTGCCGCAAAGGTTCCGGCACCGCCCCGGGAGCGCGAAAGAAGGGCGTGGGAAACAGGCTGATGACTTCGTCCATGGCGACCGGGTTCAACTGAAAATGGTGACAACACGCAGCCAGGACCAATAGGCCGCCAGCGTGCCGATGAGGTAGAGCAGCACGGTGCGGGCCTTGCGGGTCTGCTCCGACTGCGGCCAACGCGTGCTCAGGCGCCACAGCAGCCAGGCGGCGCCGACCGTCAGCAACTGGCCGATCTCGACCCCCACATTGAAGGTCAGCAAAGCGACCAGCAGATGCTGCTCGGGCAGACCAATTTCTTTCAGCGCGCCGGCAAAGCCAAGGCCATGCACCAGTCCGAAGATGAAGGCCACCAGGGCCGGCCAGCGCCGCGCCAGGGTCTGGCGCTGATGCAGTGCCTCACCCGCCACAAGCACGATGGAAAGCGCGATCGTGGCTTCCACGGGGGGCGAGCGCAGCACCAGCCAACCCAGCGCGCTGCTGGCCAGCGTGAGGCTGTGCGCGGCGGTGAAGGCGGTGATGGTCCACAGCAATTGGCGGCCAAAGCCCACCAGCAACAGCAGGCTGATGACGAACAGCAGGTGATCGACACCGGTGAGGATGTGCTCAACGCCCAGCAGCGTGTAGGCGGAGGCAATCTCGCCCATGCCGCGCTGGTCTTGCGCCGAGCCGTACAGGTGCACGTTGGGCTGGCCGGCGGTGAGCGTGTAGACGCGCGACTGTTCGTCAAGCCAGAACACTTTCACCAACACGGCGGAGTAGGCTTTGCCCACGCCCTCGATGCGCAATTGGCCCTGCAGGCCTTTGGCGCCGCAATGCAGCACATTGACTTCGACCTGGCACTCTTCAGGCCAGACGGGGGTGAGTACATCGGCCGGTGCCGCTTTTTCGCTGGCGGTCCATTGCCACAGGAATTCGCCGTGCGCAACTTCGCGGAGCTGCATCTCGACCATGCTCATCTCGTGGGCGTGGGCAGGGTTTGCGGCCAGCAACAGTGTGAGCGCCAGCAGGCAGGCCGACCCAAGCTGGTGCTTGAGCAAACCTGCAGCGGCGGCGATGAGGCGGGCGATCATGGTGAGGCGGCTCATTGATCTTCTGCCTTGTTGGTAGGCTTGCTGCTCGTGCTGCTCGTGCTGCTCGTACCAGATTTGGCGTCAACGCTGGGCGAAGGGGCTTTGATCTTGTACTTCTGCGCCAAGGTGTGAACGGCGGCGCTGCGTTGTTCGGCCATCACCGTGTCGGTCCAGTCTTGCAGCACCACGCCGCGCAGGGATTCAAAGTCACCGGGCTTGCCGGAGGTCAGTGCGTCCAGGCGAATTGCGCGCCAGCCGTCTTGCGTGGGCTGGGCACGCCATTCGCCCACTGGTGCCGCCGCCAATGATTTGGCGAATTCGGCGCCGTAGCTTTGCAGCAGATTGGCTTGCGGGCGGCCCTTGAAGACGCGCAGGCCCGCCTTGGCGTCGCCGGGTGTGCCGGCATTCAGGGCGTCGACAAAGGCGCGCACCGCGGCTTCGGTGGGCGTGCCGTCCAGCACGGCTTCTTGAAAGTCATAACGCGGTGGCTCGTCGTACTTGACGCGATGGCTTTCGAACCAACTGCGCAGGGTCTTGTCATCGTATTTGGGCAATTTGACGTTGGCGTCCACCACGCTCAAGGCCTTGAAGATGACGCGCTCACGAATGCTGGCGTCGCCTTTGTCCACTTGCAGGGCGAGGCCTTCGCGATAGAGCACCTCGTTGTCCAGCCACACCTGACGCAGCGCAGCCAGTTCCTCGGCGTTGGGTGCGTGGCCACGCGTGGCGCTGAAGATCTGGGTGGCTTCGGCATCCACCTCGGGGCCCATGACGATGGTGCGTGGGTCGTCAGCGCGCGTCATCAGCCAGTGGTCCGCCAGAAACAGCATGCCACCCAGCAGCACAAAGTGCAGCAGAGGTTCGCGCAGCGCCGCCTGCAGGCGTGAGTGGCCTTGGCTGCGGGGTGTTGCAGGGGGCTTGGATGCGGTGGCCGGGGTTGCTGACGTGGAGAGGGAAGCGGACATGGAGGACTCAACTCGGTTCTTGAAACGGAAAAAGCGCCACGCGAAAACGCGTGGCGCTTGGCTGCGGGAACCCGCAGAACTAATGCCTTACTTGACGCCAGCCACCGTGGTGGAGCCGTTCACTTGGACGTAGATCGGGTTGCTGTAGAACCACAGGTCAGACCAGGCGGCCACGTCGTAGGCCACCATCTTCTGGCCATTGACCACTGGCAAATGGGCCGGGCAACCGTCGATCGAATTGCCGGTGTACGTCACACCTGCTGCCGGGACATTGCTGCCCACGGTGGTGCAGGGGATGCGCAACATCGTGCTGTCGTTGGCGTTGGTATAGACGTCGGCCAGCGGGTTGCCGTTGCCATCGGTCTCGTAAGGCACCGCGGCGGGCATGTTGGTGCCGCGCAGACGCACATACTGCGACGCTTGAACAGCCGGGATGCGGTAGCTCATCTTCAGGAAGGCGCTGTTGTCGACGCCCGACTGCACGGTGGTCCAGGGGGTGCTGCCGCTGTTGCTGAAGGTTTTGATCACAGCAGTGCTGGTGTTCTTGGCGGCGTCAGGCACAGCGGATAGACCCACGGTGGTGCCGTCAGCGCGCAGCCAAGCCGTATTGCGCGGCCATTCGCCCGAGTAGTCGCTGGCACCGGGCGTCTTGTAGCCGGTGACCATGCCGCGCACCAAATCCACGTGGTCCAGCACGGGCTGGTTGATCGGCTGGTTGATGCCCACTTGGAGCAGCGAGGGGTTGGCGAAGGTATAGGGCGAGTAGTTGGCGCCGTCAGGGTCACGCAGCACCACGGCCACCACGATTTCGGCACCGGGGCGAACCACGAGCTTTTCGCCCATGGTGGCGCAGCCGGAGACGTCGATGTCGGTGTTGTGGGTGGCGGCGGCCACGGCGATGGCTTCCACAGCGGCGTTGCTGCGGGCAGCGATGCCGGGGTAGGAGGCACAGGCGACGAAGGCCAGGCGGTCGATCAACTGGCCGTTGGCGACGAAGCTGTTGCCGGTGCGCAGACCATCAACAATGGTTTGCGGGCGCAGCTTGTCGGCACCGTTGCGCACCATCACGAAGTCGCGTGCATATTCGCCGGGGAAGAAGTCTTGCGACGAGCGGCGGTCATCCGGGCCGAAGCTGCCCCGGTTGTGCCAGTCGGAGCTGGCGAAGTACCACCAGTTGCGGCCTTCGCCCAGCAGCGCGTCCCAGACGCCGCCAACCTGACCGGCATACACGCCGGTGCCGCCGTAGGTGGTGCCACCGACCGAGTCGGTCAACACGCCGTTGATGTTGTTGCGCTTGACCTGGTATTCACCGCGGTTATTGGCCGCGCCGTGGCCGGGCTGCGATTCGAAGCCAAAGGCGATGTTCGGCGCGGTGTTGTTGAAGTTTCGCAAGTGCTCAATGTTGAAGCCGTTGTTGCCGTCCGGGTTAAAGGGGCCGGCGCGCTCCAGGTGGGCGGGCACGTAGTAGCTGGCATTGGTGTGGTTCTGGGCCATCCACTTGATGCCCTCCAACGTCTTCAGGTGGCCCTTGCTGCCGTTGCCGGTGCCGCTGGCGGGCATCAGCTTTTGGGCGGTGGCGTTCCAGCTGACGTCGCCACTGTTCAGGCTGCCGGTGACCGAGCAGTTCCAGTTGTTGCCAATGCTGGTGCCGGTGGTGTTGCCACGGCTGGTGTCGGTGTCGCCACGGTCGAAGCAGTAAGACCACTGAGCCAGGCCATTGGCATTGCCCAGCGCGGTATAGCCGGCGCTGGTGGGCAGCGAGGTGTTGTCGAGCGACAGGGGCATCTGGCCCGTAACGACCGACATGGAGGTGTGCTCATGGCCTGCGACGACCGATTCCATGCCGATGAACAGGGGCAGGCTCTTGGCGGCCGACAAGTATTCCAGCAAGGGGTACTGGAACTCTTGAATCGACTGCCAACGCCACATATTGCCTGTGCCGCCCACGCCGCCGCCCAGGCCCTTCAGATTGGCTGCGCCAATGCTGTTGGTCCAGGTGGTGGTGGGGCCAGTGCCGGCGGTGTAGGGATAGGCGGGGGTGCTCAGGGTGGCGTCTTCAACCAAGGTGCAGTTGCGGTTGCCGTTGCCGCCGTGGCCGGCTTGCACGAACCAATCCAGACCCCAGGGCGTGTCGTTTTTGTCGGTGGCCTTCTTGACCAGCTTCTGCATCGAGATGGAGCCGTCCGAGCAGGTGGTGTGGTTGTGGAAGTCACCGGTCACGTATTGGCCGGCCGTTTTACCGGCGGCCGTGGCCATCGTGGGCGCAACAACCAGGCTGGCGGTGCTGATGGCGGCCAGTGCGGCCAGTGCGAGAGGGGTTTTGTTGAAACCGAGTTTCATGGAGGTGTCTCCGGGGTTTGGATGGCGGTTCATGGACCGACAGCACAGCGGCTGGGCCGCTGCGGTCGGCGTTTGGATTCAGCGAGCATGCTAGGGACGGGCGATGACTGGGGCGTGACGAGGCGCCCCTGCCTGTCGGCTCATTCGTGGGGGGTCAGGCCGGCAATGCCTCGTAATCGATGCTGAGATCGGCCTCGACGACACCTCCGATCGCAAAGGTCAGGGTGAGCGGATAGCTGCGGGCGATTTCAAGCGGGTGGCGCAGCCCGGTGAGGCGCAGATGCACGCCCGTCTCGGTGAATTCAGTCACTTGGTCGGCTGAAATCAGGAAGTTGATGGGTACATCACCTCGCGAGTTGGCGGCGACTTGTGATGTGTTCGCCCGCTGGATCAGTGCGCCCGCAGCAACTGGTGTGCTGATGTGGATGAGCCGGTCAGCCTGAGTCACTTCGTCAAAGCGCATGCAGACCACGGCGTCGCTGTCGCCCGGGCGGGAGGCACGCGTCCAGGGATGAGTCACGCGCAGCGTCGTGGTGAAAAATTCGCAGGCGCGTGCCTCGGGCAGCACAAAGCCCAGGCCGCAGGCGAGAGTGCCTTGCAGCCAGCGGCGTCGAGGGAGGGTGAATGTCATGGGCGTTCTTCGTGCTTGATGCGGGGACTCCACGCGGCCTGAGCGCCGGGCGGGGCGCAGGTGCTGCAGGCGCATGGGCGTGCACATGGAGAGGGTGGGCGCAGGCTAAGGTGCAGCGGTGAAGGCTTGATGACAGGGGGCGGCGCGATCCCGCTGTACCCCCGCCTTTGGGGGGTGTGGTCTGAATAGCGGGGTTCAGACCTGGTGGCCGTCATCGTCCTGTCGCGAGTGCACTCATAGACTGCGCTGCATGTCGGCATGGGTGCCGTCGCAACGATTTAGATTCAACTGGAGAAACCTCGATGAAGCCGTCACGACTTGCCGCTCTTGCCTTGTTCGCCTGCGCACCAGCCTTTGCTGCCCCGGTGGCCTTCACGCTCGATTTCGAAAAAACCTGGGCCTTTGGCACCGGCGTGGCCGAGTATTACAACGGGGGGACGGCGGACGATGGATCCACTGCCAGCGCCAATGTGGGTGTTTCCTTCACGAACGTGTTCGGCTTTTCGAACGACGCTGCCAGCACCAACTTCGCCAATGCGCCCAGCTCCTTGGGCGTGGCCTACGCTGACAACACCAACGGCGCAGCCTACATGAACGTGGCCGCGGGTGTGGACAGCAGCCTGAGTTTCTACTACGCCGCCGTCGGTGACGCGGCGGGCGCCATCAAGGTGTATTCGGGCCTGAACGGCACCGGGACCCTGCTGGGCACGTTCGACCTGGCCGCCACCAGCACCACCGGCGCTTTTGACAGCTGGAAGCAGCAAACCATCAGCTTCAGCGGCGTGGCGCAGTCGTTTGACCTGAGCGGCACCACCGGAGTGGCCGCGCTGGACAATGTCTCGGCCGTGCCTGAGCCTAGCAGTGTCACCTTGATGTTGGCTGGCGTTGCCGTGCTGGTGGGCATGCGCACGGGCCGCCGCCAAGCTTGATTGATGCGTTGACCGGCGTCTGGTGCTGAACGCCGGGCGTGGTCAAAAATACAAAAAAAGCAGGGGTGGCTGTGGCCGCGCCTGTTTTTTTTTCGGGGATCAGCCCGTTGACCTGAGGGCTCCGTCCTGCCATGCGGTCAAAAATGACAATGGCCAAGTGAGAGCAGGCTGCTGTGACCGCATCCCGTTCATACCAGCGCGGCGTTGGAATCGTTGATTCAAGTGTGTTGATCTTCGCAATTCCGGGGCGCTATACCCAGAGATTTACACCAAAGCTTCTACCACCAGTTGCACGCGTTGTTGGCCTTGGTATTCATCCAGGCTCAATCGGTAGGCCAGCCTGCCGCTGGAGGGTACTGGGTCGGTGTGGCCGAACCAGATGGCGTCGCGCAGCAGGCCGGCTTGGCGGACGCGCAACTTCAAGTGGCGCTCGCCGACGATGCGCTGTGAAATCACGTCGACTTGATCGCAAAACAGTGGCGCTTCAAAGGCTTGGCCCCAGACCTGCGCTTCCAGGCTGCGCACGGTTTCTGCGGTGTGCTGATCTGGCGGGAGCGGGCCGTCGGTGCGCAGATTGCGGGTCAGCGCGGCGGTGTCCAGCCATTCGGCAGCAACTTGTTGCAGTGCGAGGTTGAAGGCCTCGAATTGGCCGTCTTCAAGGGTGCAGCCGGCGGCCATGGCGTGGCCCCCAAATTTTTTCAGCAAGTCGGGCTGGCGCTTGCTGACGAGGTCCAGCGCGTCGCGCAGATGAAAGCCGGGGATGGAGCGGCCCGAGCCTTTGAGCAGGCCGTCGGCACCGCGCGCAAACACAAAGGTGGGGCGGTGCACACGGTCTTTCAGGCGCGAGGCGATGATGCCCACAACGCCTTCGTGAAAATCAGGGTCAAACAGGCACAGCGCGGGCGGGGCTTCGCCGGAGAGGGCGCCCATCAGCGCGTCGAGCTTCAGCTCGGCCTGCTCTTTCATGCCGGCTTCGATTTCGCGGCGCTCGCGGTTGATGGCGTCCAGTTGCTTGGCGAGTTCCAGTGCACGGCTGGGTTCGTCGCACAGCAGGCATTCGATGCCGAGCGTCATGTCGGACAAGCGCCCGGCGGCATTGATGCGTGGGCCCAGCGCAAAGCCCAGGTCGAAGGCATTGGCGCGGCTGCAATCGCGGCCCGCTGCGGTGAACAAGGCGGCAATGCCGGGCTGAATGCGGCCGGCGCGCATGCGTTTCAGGCCCTGGGCGACGAGGCGACGGTTGTTGGCGTCCAGTCGCACCACGTCGGCCACGGTGCCCAGGGCGACGAGGTCGAGCAGGCCGTCGAGCTTGGGTTGCTGGGCGGCGTCGAAGCGGCCGCGGCGGCGCAATTCGCCCCGCAAGGCCAGCAGCACATAGAAGGCCACACCCACGCCGGCCAGATTTTTGCTTTCGAACGGGCAGTCGGGTTGATTGGGGTTGACCAAGGCGTCGGCGGCGGGCAGGGCGACCTGGCCGTCGATCAGCGCAGGCAGGTGGTGGTCGGTGACCAGCACCTTGAGCCCCAACGCTTTGGCATGGGCCACGCCGGCCAGGCTGGCGATGCCGTTGTCCACAGTCATCAGGAGTTGGGGGCTCAGGGGCAGGGCCATGTCGACGATGGCGGGTGTCAGGCCGTAGCCGTGAATCGCGCGGTCCGGCACGACATAGCTCAGTTGCTCGGGGCGGGCCCCAAGCAGGGCCAGGCCGCGCAGGGCGACGGCGCAGGCGGTGGCGCCGTCGCAGTCGTAGTCGGCCACCAGGCAGATGCGTGCGCCGGCGTCCAGCGTGTCGGCCAGCAGGGTGGCGGCTTGCGCCGCGCCCTTCAGTTGTTCGGGGGGCAGCAGGCGGGCCAGGCCGTCGTCCAGTTCGGCGGCTTCTTGCACGCCGCGTGCGGCAAACAGGCGCGCCAGCAGGGGCGGCAGGCCGGCTTGTTCTAAGGCCCATGCCGCACGGGGCGGTACGTCGCGGGTGAGCAGTTGGGGGCTGGTGCCGGGCATCACAGGGCCTCCAGGATGGCGGCCACGTCGGCGCGGGGCGGCAGCCAGCGTTGCAGGGTTTTTTGTAAGGTGCTGCGTTGTGGCAGTGCGTAGCTTTGGGCAAACCGTTCGCCACAGAGGGTCAGTCGCACGGATTCACCCAGGCTGGCTCGCTCACGCAGGGTCAGGATGGGCCCGGCGTCAAGCGCGGCCCAGGCATCGCCCCAGCTTGCCCAATCGCCTTCGATCATGGGTGTTTGCAGTCGCAAGTCGATGCAAAAGTTTTTGTCGGTCGGCGTTGCACTGGCTATGGCCGGGTCATGGTTTGGCAGCGGTGCGCTGAAAGGATGAAACGGCGGCAGCGCGGGAGCGGTGCTGCTGTCACTCCCGCAGCCGCTGATCCAAACCGAGTTCAGCGCCAGCTTGCCTTGGGCTTCTCTCGCTTCGTTGAGGGGTTGGCGGTGCAAGAGCATTTGCACTTCATTTTGCAAGGTGCGCAGGTGGCGGACCTCGGGCATCCATGCGTCCACATTGCGGTGTATCACGCGCTCCAGGCTGGCGCTGGCCACGCCTTCGAAACAGGGATGGGTCAGCAGCCATTGGTAGCGCGATACCCAGCGGGCCTGCCAGCCTTCGGCGGTGGGCCACAGCTCGGCCAAGGCATTGAAGTAGGCCTGGGATTCGTCGTCGGTCAAATTCAGCGCGCTGGGTGGGTAGGCGCTGATACCGTCGCTGCCGACTGTCAGGTGCAAGGGTGTCAGCAAGGCCCAGGGCAAGCGGGGGTCTTCACCTGCTGCTTGGGCCAGCCAAGCGGCTACCGGCAAATGGCCGTCGCTTATCGCTTGGGGCTGCGCCCGGCTCAGCCCTTTGTCAGGGGCCGATGGCGCGATGCGCAGGCGGGCCAGCATGGCTTCAAACGGCGTGTTGAAACAGGTCGCGTCGCCGCCCACCGGGGGGCTGTCTGGCGTCAGCAGCCCGAGCAGACCCGCGAGCTGGGGCAGCTTCAGGTGGCTGCGCGTATGTTGGCAGGCTTCGCCCAGGGCGCTTGCAGAGGGAATCATCAAATGCATGGGTGCATTATCCAGGGCCGCCGCGACGGCTTCGCGCCGCGCCTGAAGCCAAGATGCGTCACACAAGCTTCACGTAGCTGCCATGGCGCAGACACGGCGTTTGCTCAGACTCCCTCGCATGCAGAACGACCACGCCTTGATGCGCGCCGCCGCCACTGCAGCGGGTGCCTTTGTTGCCGAACCGTCTGAGCAGGACGCCGGCGACAAGCCCAGCCGTCACTACCGAACGGTGTGGATCTCTGATCTGCACCTGGGTACGCCGGGCTGCCAGGCTGCTGCCTTGCTTGAATTTTTGCGCGAGGTGGAATGCGAGCAGTTGTTTTTGGTGGGCGACATCATCGATGGTTGGCAGTTGCGACGCAGTTGGTATTGGCCGCAGGCCCATAACGACGTGGTGCAAAAACTCCTGCGCAAGGCGCGCAAGGGTTGCAAGGTGTATTTTGTGCCTGGCAACCATGACGAGTTCGCTCGCAAGTACTTGAATCACAACTTCGGCGGCATCGAGGTGGTGAAGGAGTGGATTCATGAGACTGCGGACGGCCGCAAGCTGTGGATCACCCACGGTGACTTGTTTGATGGTGTGATCCAGTGCGCCAAATGGCTGGCCCATGTGGGCGACACGGCGTATGAGTTCACCCTCAAACTAAATCGTTACCTCAACCACCTGCGTGCCAAGTTTGGTCTGCCGTATTGGAGCTTGTCCAAGTATCTGAAGCAAAAGGTTAAACGGGCTGTCAGCTACGTGTCGGACTTCGAGGTGGCCGTTGCCCGCGAGGCCCGCAAGCGCGGCGTGTACGGTGTTGTTTGTGGACATATTCACCATGCTGAAATGCGCGAAATCGACGGCATCCTCTATTGCAATGATGGCGACTGGGTGGAAAGCCTGACGGCACTGGTGGAACATGCCGACGGCCGGCTTGAAATTCTCGATTGGACGCAGATTGGGACGGTGCTTCCGGGACACCTTGGCGCGGTGCAGCCTGCGCTGGTCGCAGATGCGGCCCTGGCGCGGCCTAGAATCAATGCATGATTTCTGTTGATGGAACGACCCCTGATGTCTCGCCCGCCGTGGCGCTGTTGAATCGCGAACAAGCCATTCTTGAGTTCAATCGGCGGGTGCTGGCGCAAGCCCAGCGTCTTGATGTGCCTTTGCTGGAACGACTGCGTTATGTTTGCATCGTGTCGTCCAATCTGGATGAGTTCTTCGAGGTGCGCTTTGCCGACATGCTGGATGCGGCGCGTGATCCGCAGGCGCAGGTCGATAACCGTGACGTTGAGCGGGTTGCCCGTGCGGCCCACAGCCTGATTGACGAGCAGTACTCGATCTTCAACGAGCAGTTGACGCCACTGCTGGCTGCGCAGGACATTGTGGTGCTCAACCACGCGGACCGCAACGAGGTGCAACGCGCCTGGGTGGCCAAATTTTTCGAGCGTGAAGTTCGGCCCTTGCTGATCCCGGTGGGGCTGGATCCAGCACATCCGTTTCCGCAAGTGGCGAACAAATCGCTGCACTTCATTGCCCGGCTTTCGGGCAAAGATGCGTTTGGGCGCGACAACCGCATCGCCATTGTCAAGGTGCCTCGGGTCCTGCCCCGTGTTATTCGCCTGCCCGGCAATATCAGCGCCGGGCAGCAGGCGTTTGTGCTCTTGACCAGCGTCATTCGGGCGCATCTGGAGGAGTTGTTCTCCGGGCGCAAGGTGGAGGCGTTTTCGCAGTTTCGTGTGACCCGCGACTCCGACTTGGAGGTGGACGAAGAAGAAATCGCCAACCTGCGCAACGCCTTGCGATCCGGCCTGACCACGCGGCATTTCGGCCGGGCGGTTCGCCTGGAGGTGGTGAACACTTGCCCGACCGAACTCTCTGAGTTCTTGCTGGAGCAGTTCGATCTGCCGGTAGCGGCCCTGTACCGGGTCAACGGGCCGGTCAACTTGGTGCGCCTGAATGAGTTGATCGACCAGACCGACGCGCCGTCGCTGCGCTTCGAACCGCATGAGCCCGTATGGCCGCAGGCGACGCTGCCGCGGCAGAAGTCTATCTTCGAGCGCATTCGCAAGGGCGACGTGCTGCTGCACCATCCCTTCGAGAGTTTTGACCCGGTGGTGGAATTTCTGCGCGAAGCGGTGGAAGACCCTGATGTGCTGGCGATCAAGCAGACGATCTACCGCACGGGCAACAAGTCCGTGCTGGGCGATCTGCTGATTGAGGCGGCACGCCGTGGCAAGGAAGTGATGGCCGTGGTGGAGCTGAAGGCGCGTTTTGATGAAGAGGCCAACATCAATTGGGCGGAACGCCTGGAGGCGGTTGGTGCGCAGGTGGTGTACGGCGTGGTGGGGTTCAAGACGCACGCTAAGCTGCTGCTGGTGACTCGGCGCGAGGGCACTAAATTTCGGCGTTATGCACATTTGTCGACGGGCAATTACAACCCTCGCACGGCACGCTTTTATACCGATCTGGGCTACCTCACGGCAGACCCTGAGTTGACGGGCGATGCGGATTCGGTATTCCGCCAACTGGCTTCGCTGGGCAAGATCAAGACGCCCAAGCGGCTGCTGCTGGCGCCCTTCAATATGCACAGCCGCATGATGGAGCACCTGGCCCAGGTGGAAGCCGCTGCCCGCGCCGGCAAGCCGGCCCGTCTGGTCATCAAGATCAACGCCTTGACGGATGCCGAGTTGATTGGCGGCATTTTGCGCGCCGGTCAGGCCGGGGCGGCGGTGGACCTCATCGTGCGGGGCGCCTGCATGTTGCCGCCTGGCTTGCCTGGGGTCAGCGACAACATTGTGGTGCGCTCGGTGGTGGGGCGTTTTCTTGAACACACGCGGGTCTGCTATTTCAGCTGGGGCGCGGGCGAAGACGAGGTCGCCCTGTACCTTTCCAGCGCCGATTGGATGAGCCGCAACATGTTCCGGCGCATCGAGATTGCCTGGCCGGTGACCGATCCGAAGCTGCGGCAGCGCATCATCGACGAGGCTTTGGTGCCCTATCTGCATGATCGCCAGGACGCTTGGCAATTGGGACCGGACGGACGCTCCACCCGCATTTCAACGGAGGGGCCGAATGCGCAGCAAGCGTTGATGCTGCGCTACAAGGCCCATCGCGACTGACGAAGGGCCGCCAAGCATGGACTTGATTTTGTGGCGCCATGCCGAGGCGGAGTTGCTGCGCGAAGGCGGCAGTGATTTGACCCGCTGCCTGACCCGCAAGGGCGAACGTCAGGCCTTGCGCATGGCCGAGTGGTTGAACCATCGGCTGGCGGCCTCGACTCGTGTGCTGGTGAGCCCGGCGCTGCGGGCACGCGGCACGGCGGCGGCCTTGGGACGGGAGGTTCGCATCGTGGACAGCATTGCGCCCGATGCTTCGGTGGACGCCTTGTTACGCGCCTCACGCTGGCCCCATGCCACCGAGCCTGTGTTGCTGGTGGGTCATCAACCCACGCTGGGCCAGTTGGCAGCCCTGTTGTTGACCGGAGAGGCCAAGCCCTGGGCGATAAAAAAAGGCGCCGTTTGGTGGTTGCGCTCGCGCACTCGCGACGGCCATTCCGAAGTGGTGTTGCAGGCCGTGCAGGCGCCGGACTTTCTGTAGCTTAGGGGCGAGGATTCAGGCGCTTTAGACGAACGCAGCGGCCCCGGCGATTACCAGGCCAACCTCATGTCCAGCACCCCGCTGCGGCTCCAGGCGGCGGCTTCTTCTTGTAGCAAAAAGGCGGTGCGCGGGTTGAGTTGAGGCCAAGCCTTGGGCATCGACAGCGTGACCCGGCGGCTTTGCCGCGTGAGGTGCACGGCCTCGGAGTCAACCGCTTCACGGGCATGGCTCTTGATCACGGCCAGGCGCAAGCTCAGCAGTTGCCACAGCAGGCTCTCGTCGGCGAACAGGCCGTCCAGCTTGCGCAGCCCGCCGCGCTGACCCAGCGCCAGATCGCCCAGGCGCTTGAGCTGGCTTTGAGAGAAGCCAGCGGCATCCACATGCGCCAGCAGATAGGCACTGTGGCGGTGGTGGTCGTGGTGGGAGACCATCATGCCGATTTCATGCAGTGCCGCGGCCCAATCCAATTCGCGTTGGCGCTCGCGTGGGGCGCGGGGTTGCAGTTGCCGGTAGATGTTGGCCGCAATCGTCTGCACCCGCTCGGCTTGGGGAAGATCCACGGCAAAGCGCTTTTGCAGCGCGGCGACCGAGGCCTCGCGCATGTCCAGCCGGGTCTCGCCGTCGATGGCTTCGGCGGCTTCCAGGCGTTCTACCAAATCGAAAATCACCCCCTGGCGCAAGGCTCCCTTGGCCGGCACCAGCTCGTCAATGCCAAACTGGGTCAGCAGGGTGTAGAGGATGCACAGGCCCCCGCCAACCACCGCACGGCGGTCTTCCTTGAGCCCCGGCAGGTCGAGACGATTCATGCTGCCAGCCAGCAGGCATTGCTCGATGCACCAGCGCAGCGCAGCCGGGGTGATGCGGCCATCGGTCACGCCGGTGGCCGCGAGAATCTGCGCTACCGCGCCCACCGTGCCGGACGAGCCCAGCGCGCGTTTCCACAGCTCAGGCTTGAACAGCGTCAGGGCTTCTTCCAGTTCGGCCCCGGCAGCCACTTGTGCGGCGCGAAAGGCTTCGGCCGTGAATTGCCCTTCCGGGAAAAAACGCAGCGACAAGCTGACGCTGCCCACCTGGAAGGATTCGGCCGATATCGGGCGGCGGCCCCGGCCCAGGATCATCTCGGTTGAACGCCCGCCAATGTCAATCACCAGGCGCCGCTCGTCCGAGGGCTGAAGCCGCGCTACGCCGGCAAAGATCAGGCGCGCTTCTTCGCGGCCTGAGATGACTTCGATCGGGTAACCCAGCACTTCCTGGGCACGGGCCAGGAAGTCATTTCGGTTGCGGGCTTCGCGCAGCGTTTGCGTGGCAACCGCACGCACCCGCGCGGCAGGGAAACCCTGCAAGCGCAAGGCAAAGCGCTGCAGGCAATCCAGCCCGCGCAGCATGGCCGACTCGGTGAGCATGCCTTCACTGTCCAGGCCGGCACCCAGCCGCACGGTCTCCTTCAGGTACTCCATGCGCTTGTACTGGCCTCGCGCCATTTGCGCAATTTCCAGCCGAAAGCTGTTGGAGCCCATGTCGATGGCGGCAAGTGGGGCGGCGAGATCGTGCAGGACTGGGTTGGGCAACAAATTCATGGGCGCGATTGTCGCGGTAAATGGCGGCAATTTGAGGTCAACGTTGGGCCTGGGCTGTCTCTAAAATGCGCCGCTTTGGTCATCTCGGCACCTTCCTGTCTAACGAGGCGTTTCGGCTGCGCCGTTTGCCCGCCCGTGTTTCGGTTTGCCCACCTCTTGGAGTTTGTTGAAGATGGAAAAAAATAGTGCTGAACAACTTGTGGGCACGCGCGCGACACATGCCGGATTCGCGGCAGCGGTGCAGCCCGTCTGCGAACCGCAGATCGTCCACACCCCGACGGAGGGTCTGCAGGCGGATTGGGTGCACATTTCGGTCGACGGGTTCGAGGTGCCTGCTTATGTGGCCTATCCCCAGGGGGCGATTCCTCCGGCGGCGGGGGCCAAGGCGCCCCCTGTGCTTTTGGTGATTCATGAAATATTTGGCGTGCACGAACACATTGCCGATGTGGTGCGGCGTTTTGCACAGCAGGGCTATTTGGCCATCGCACCCGCCTTGTTGCTGCGGCAGGGCGATGCGGCGTCGTTCTCCAGCATCGAGGCCTTGATGTCGCAAGTGATCCGCAAAGTGCCGGACGCGCAAGTGATGCGCGACCTTGATGCGGTCGTTGATTGGGCGCACGCCCAGGGTGGCGACACGGGGCGCTTGGCCGTGACCGGTTTTTGCTGGGGAGGGCGCGTCACGTGGTTGTACGCCGCGCATCAGCCCGCGATCAGGGCGGGCGTGGCATGGTACGGGCGCTTGGTGGGGCCGGTGAGTGAACTGGCACCGCAGCATCCCGTGGATGTTGTGGGCCGCCTGGCTGGCCCGGTATTGGGCCTGTATGCCGGACAGGACAGCGGCATTCCGCTTGACACGGTTGATAAGATGAAATCGACCCTGCGTCGAGGGTCAGAATCGGCACGCCGCAGCGAGATTGAAGTCTATGCTGAGGCGTCGCATGCTTTTTATGCCGACTATCGCCCCAGCTATCACCCGGAAGCCGCCGCTGATGCATGGCGCCGTTGCCTGGCATGGTTTGAGCGGCATGTTTGACGGGCTCGCTGATGGCAGGCCCATTGAACGCTGGGGCGGTGCCTTTGAGGGTGTTTGTTGCGCTTGCGGGTTTTGTGTACTTGGAAGTTTTTTGAGCGCGTGAATCACGCGTCACTGAAATGACTCTTTTTTATATCGTGCTGGCAACCTTTATCGGTGGCTTGCTGTCGGTGGTGATCGCGGCGAGCCTTACGGTAAGCTTGCTGAGCCGCATCGTCCAGAATTTGGTCAGCCTGTCGACGGGCGTGCTCTTGAGCACCGCCTTGCTGCACGTGCTGCCTGAGGCCTTTGAAAGCAAGGCGAGCCCGCATGCCTTGTTCGCGGTGTTACTCGGCGGCTTGATGTTTTTTTTCTTGTTGGAAAAGGTGGAGTTGTACCGGCACAACCACCACCATGAGGGGGACGGGCACCATCATCATCACCATTTCGATGCCGAGCAGGCGGGGCGGGGGGGCTTGAGTGTGTTGGTGGGTGACAGCATCCACAATTTCTGCGACGGCATCATCATTGCCGCAGCATTTCTGGCCGACCCGCACCTCGGCTTGGTCACGTCGCTGGCCATCATCGCGCATGAAATTCCGCAGGAGGTGGGCGACTACATCGTGCTGTTGAACGCCGGTTTTTCACGCGCCAAGGCTTTGTTCTTCAACGCGGTGTCGGGCTTGGCGGCGGTCTTGGGCGGCGTGGTTGGCTACTTTGTGGTCGGCCCTTGGGAGAGCCTGTTCCCTTACCTGTTGGTGGCGGCCAGCAGCAGCTTTGTCTATGTGGCCGTGGCTGACTTGATTCCGCAACTGCAGCGCCGTCTGCCCTGGCGGGACACGGCGCTGCAACTGGCCTGGCTGGCCGCAGGCATCGCCCTGGTGGTTGTGGTGGTCAGGGTGTCTGCACACTGACCTTGAGCCTCAACCCAAGTTAGCGCACCACCAACACCGGCGTGGTGCAGTGCGTCAGCACTTTTTGGGTTTCGCTGCCCAGCAGCAGGGCCTGCACGCCGCGGCGGCCGTGTGAGGCCATAACGACCAAGTCGCACTGCTTGTTGGCGGCGTGGTCGATGATGGCTTCCCAGGCGTGGAGGGCTTCGACAGTGTGGCCTTCGCAAGAGACTTCGGCCTTGGCGGCTTCGTCCATGGCTGCTTTCACGCGGGCACTGGCAATGCGTTCTTGCGCGTCGAAGAATTCTTGCGGCGGCGTGGGCTGCATTTCGGACACTGCGCTGTACGGAAAGGGCTCTTTGACGCTCAGCGCGTAAATCTTGGCGCCGTGAACCCGGGCCATGCCGATGGCGGTGTTGAGCGCCTTGGCGCTGATGTCGGAACCGTCTGTGGGAACGAGAATGCGCTTGAACATGATGGAACCTCCTGTGCGTGGATGCAAGGCGTTGATCGGCGGATACCGATCAACTCATCCGTTATATGGACGGCTTCAGTTTGGCCTCGCTGACAGGTCTTGATCTTGCGCTAAATCAAGGTCTTTGGGGAGTGGGGTGATCGTGCAGATCAGCCTTGCGCCAGGGGGCGCCCGGGTGTGGATGACCACTCGCTCCAGGAGCCGGGGTAGAGCTGCGCGCCAGGTAGGCCCGCGTGCATCATGGCCAGCAAGTTGTGGCAGGCAGTCACGCCGGAGCCGCATTGGTGCACGGTTTGCTCAGCGCTGAAGGGCCCCAGCAGGCTCAAAAATTCCTCGCGCAAGCGAGCGGCGGGCTTGAACGTGCCGTCAGCTTGCAGATTGTTTTTGAAGAGGCGGTTGCTGGCACCGGGGATGTGTCCGGCTTTTGCGTCAAGCGGTTCAACATCGCCGCGGAAGCGCTCGGGCGCGCGGGCGTCGATCAGGCGCACGCGGCCGAGTTGTGCCTGCAGGTGATCGGCGTCGATCTGTGCGACCAGCGAGGGGCCAGTTTGAAATACGCTGGGATTCGCCGCCGGCGAGACGGTGTCCGCGACTGCGCCGCCTGCTGCCACCCAGGCCTGGAGACCGCCGTCCAGTACGGCAACTTCGGCATGGCCCACCCAGCGCAGCAACCACCAGAGCCGTGCCGCATACATGCCACCTTGGGCGTCGTAGGCGACTACTTGCTGCCCGGCCCTGACGCCCAGATTTGACAGACAACGCGCCCAGGCCTCTGGTGCCGGCAGGGGATGGCGGCCGTTGCGGCCAGTCTTCGCACCGCTGAGGTCGCGGTCCAGATGCAGGTAGTGGGCGCCCGGCAAATGGGCTGCGCGGTAGGCCCGCTCACCCGCGTCGGTCTCGCCCAGGTCAAAGCTGACATCGATGAGGAGCGGTGCCTGGCCTTGGGCCAACAAGCCCTTCAGTTCGGCGGCGCTGATCAGGGCTTGGTGGCTGCTGGGCATGATGGGGCAGGCTTTCGGTCAGAGAGGGGGCGGGTTGGCCGATGGATTACCGGGTTAGCGGGTTAGCGCTGCATTTCACGCCGGTACCATTCATGAAAGTGCTGCATGCCGTCTTCCATCGGGCTTTGGTAGGGGCCGACTTCGTTGTCGCCGCGTTGCATGAGGGCTTTGCGACCCATGTCCATGCGCAGCGCGATTTCGTCGTCTTCGATGCAGGTTTCCATGTAGGCCGCCTGGTGGGCTTCCACAAAATCGCGCTCGAAGGCGGCGATTTCTTCCGGGTAGTAGAACTCGACGATGTTGGCGGTTTTTTGCGGCCCTTGCGGAAACAAGGTCGAAACCACCAGCACATGCGGGTACCACTCCACCATGATGTGCGGATAGTAGGTCAGCCAGATGGCGCCCGACTTGGGGGGCTCGCCCGAGCGGAACTTCAGCAGCTGATCGTGCCAGCGCTGATAGACGGGTGAGCCTGGCCTTTCCAGGTCTTTATGGATGCCGACGGTTTGCACCGAATGGTTGCGCCCGAACTCCCAGGCCAAATCGTCGCAAGTGACAAACTGACCCAGTCCGGGATGAAACGGCCCGACGTGGTAGTCCTCAAGATAGACCTCGATGAAGGTCTTCCAGTTGTAGTCGCACTCGTGCACATGGACTTTGTCGAGCACGTAGCCGCTGAAATCCAGCTCGCTGCGCGGGCCGAGGCTTTGCAGGTGCGCGGCCACATCGTGCCCGTTGTCTTCGAACAGCAGGCCGTTCCATTCGCGCAGTTTGTAGCGGTTCAGGTTCAGGCAGGGATCGTGGTCGAAGTGCGGGGCGCCGATGAGTTCGCCCTTCAGGTCGTAGGTCCAACGGTGCAGCGGACAGACGATATTGCTGCGCGTATTGCCGCGCCCCCGCAGCATCACGGCCTGGCGGTGGCGGCACACATTGGAGATCAATTCCAGACCTTGCGGCGTGCGCACCAGCGCCCGGCCTTCGCCTTCTTGGGGTAGTGCGTAATAGTCGCCCACCTCAGGCACCGCCAAAGCGTGGCCGAGGTAGCGCGGGCCAGGTCGGAAAATCAACTCCTGTTCTTTGCGGAACAGGGCCTCGTCGAAGTAGGAGCTAACAGGCAGCTGCGTGGTGCTGCGTTCAAGTGCCGCGCGGGAAATACTCAGGTCGGACATGATCCAAGTGGGTCTCCAGGAAACCAATAGCGATCCCCATCATGCCAGTTCGCCTGACACGGTTGGGGTAACGCCCCGGAACGTCGGGTATGTAACAAAAGCCCGGCAATAGTTACCAATTGCTGTGCCGGGAAGGCGGTTCGCGAGCGGAGGGACTAAACAGGCAAAACGCCGCTGCAAAGTACGAAGGACTATGCACGTGAATGGCCTGTTGAACCTTGTTTCAGTTCAACGGACCGGGGCAGCGTCACTTTTCAGGGCGAGCCATTGAAGAACATGCCGGTGAAGCCATGAAGAACCCGTCACCGAGAACCCCTCATCGCCGCTTGCCTTGTTTTGCCTCGTTTTACCTTAACCTGCCCAGGTTTGAGTGAACCGCGCACGTCGCGAGCCGGGGATTGTACCCGTTGACAGCCGCAAGTCGGCGGGCTTGTCAAGTTGGAGTCCTGGGCGGGCGTGGTGCTGGGATGACAATTGCTGCGGTGGCACTGACTACAATCGCCGTTTTCGCTTGTAGTCATGACCAAAAGCAGCCTTTCCACCAAAAACGCGTCCAAAGACGCAGCGGCGCCCAGCTATGAGCAGGCGCTGGCCGAGCTGGAACGCTTGGTCATGGACATGGAAGCGGGCCAGTTGCCGCTGGATCAGTTACTTGAGAGCTATCGTCGGGGCGCAGAACTGCTGGGACTTTGCCGCTCTCGCCTTCAGGCCGTTGAACAACAAGTCAAGGTGCTGGAGGGCGAGGGATTGAAACAATGGGGAGATTCCTGAGCGTGGATGCAGGTATTTTTGAACAATGGATGCAGCGTTCGCTGGCGTCTTGTGAGCAGGCTCTGGATCAATGGGTTCCGGCAAATGCGCCTGCCGGCCTGGGTGAGGCCATGCGCTATGCGGTGCTGGACGGTGGCAAGCGTTTGCGGCCCTTGCTGGTGTTGGCTGCTTGTGACGCGGTGCGTGGCGATACCGAGGCTGCCATGCGCGCGGCCTGCGCCGTTGAGTTGATTCACGCTTATTCACTGGTGCACGACGACATGCCCTGCATGGACGACGACGTTTTGCGCCGTGGCAAGCCCACCGCGCATGTCAAGTTCGGCGAGGCCCAGGCCATGTTGGCGGGGGACGCCATGCAGGCGCTGGCCTTTGAGGTACTGACTCCGGAGCCTGCTGATTCGACCATGGCGCCCGCGCTGCAGGCCCGTTTGTGCTCCCTGCTGGCGCGTTCGGCCGGGCATGCCGGCATGGCCGGCGGGCAGGCGATTGACCTGGCCAGCGTGGGCCAGCAACTCGATGAATGCACGCTGCGGGACATGCATCGCCGCAAGACCGGCGTGCTGCTGCAGGCCAGTGTGATGATGGGCGCGGCTTGCGGGCAGTCGTCCAACAAAGCCACGCAAGCCTTGTCGGAGTACGGCGCGGCCCTGGGTCTGGCGTTTCAGGTGGTGGACGACATTCTCGACGTCACGCAAGACTCTGCCGTGCTTGGCAAAACGGCCGGCAAAGATCAAGATGCCAACAAACCGACCTACGTCAGTGTGCTGGGCCTGGAGCCGGCTCGCGAGTTGGCTGCGCAACTGCGCACCCAGGCGCACCAAGCGCTTGCGGCGAGTGGTTTGACCCATACGGCTTGGCTAAGCCTGTTGGCTGACATGGTGGTTGAGCGTCAAAGCTGAATGCTCCCGCCGAAAAATGCATGCAATCGATACGCGATGACCTATTCCCTTCTGCAGACGATCAACAGCCCGGCTGACCTGCGTCGCTTGCCGCGCTCCGAGTTGGTCAGGCTCGCCAGTGAGTTGCGCGCCTTTGTGCTGGACTCGGTGTCTCGCTCCAAGGTGGGGGGGCATCTCGGCTCCAACCTTGGCGCGGTTGAATTGACCGTGGCTCTGCATTACGTGTTCAACACCCCTCAGGACCGGTTGGTGTGGGATGTGGGCCACCAAACTTATCCGCACAAGGTGCTGACAGGGCGCCGCGAGCAAATGAATCTGTTGCGCCAATTCGGCGGCATCAGCGGATTTCCGCGCCGCGATGAAAGCGAGTACGACACCTTTGGCACGGGGCATTCTTCCACGTCCATCTCAGCGGCCCACGGCATGGCCATGGCCGCCAAGCTCAAAGGTGAAGACCGCAAAGCGGTAGCCATCATCGGTGATGGTTCGATGACGGCCGGCATGGCTTTCGAGGCCTTGAACAATGCCGGCGTGTCGCATGGCGGCTTGCTGGGCGATGTGCTGGTGATCCTGAACGACAACGACATGTCGATCAGCCCACCCGTCGGCGCGCTTAACAAATATCTGGCCCGCCTGATGAGTGGCAGCATTTATAGCGCCGCCCGCGAAGGCGCCAAGAGCGTGTTGAAAAACACGCCGCTGTACGAGTTTGCCCGCCGCTTTGAAGAGCACACCAAGGGCATGGTCGTGCCGGGCACGATTTTCGAAGAATTCGGCTTTAACTATGTCGGCCCCATCGACGGGCACGACCTGGACTCTCTGATCCCGACGCTTGAAAACCTGCGCGACAAAAAGGGTCCGCAATTCCTGCACGTGGTCACCAAAAAGGGCCAGGGTTACAAACTGGCTGAGGCCGACCCGGTCAAATACCACGCAGCGTCCGGCGTGTTCGATCCCGCCATCGGCTTTGTTAAATCGACGACCCCTGCCAAAACTACCTTCACGCAGGTGTTTGGCGAGTGGCTGTGCGATATGGCGGAGCAGGACAAACGCCTGGTGGGCATCACCCCCGCCATGCGCGAGGGCTCGGGCATGGTGGAGTTCCACAAGCGCTTCCCAACCCGCTACCACGACGTGGGCATCGCTGAGCAACATGCGGTTACCTTTGCCGCCGGCTTGGCTTGCGAGGGGCTCAAGCCTGTCGTTGCGATCTACTCCACCTTTTTGCAGCGCGCCTACGACCAAATGGTGCACGACGTGGCCTTGCAGAATTTGCCAGTGGTGTTTGCGCTGGACCGTGCCGGGTTGGTGGGGGCTGACGGTGCCACCCACGCGGGTAATTACGACATTGCCTACACCCGCTGCATCCCCAAGATGGCGGTGCTGACACCGGCGGATGAAAACGAGTGCCGGCAGGCCTTGTTCACCGCCTTCCAGCACGACGGCCCGTCTACCGTGCGGTATCCGCGTGGGGCTGGTGCGGGGGTGCCGATTCAAAAGGAAATGGCCGCATTGGCCTGGGGCAAGGGCGAAATTCGCCGGAGTTCGAGCCGTGCGCAACGTGCCGGCGGGAGCAACAACAGCGGTGCCGCCGGCGTCCAGGGGCAGGCGCGCGTGGCCATTCTGGCTTTTGGCACGGTGTTGTATCCCGCCTTGGTCGCTGGTGAAAGCCTGGACGCGACTGTCGTCAATATGCGCTTCGTCAAGCCGCTGGACCACGAGTTGGTCGCCGAAATCGCACGCACGCACGACGCCTTGGTCACAGTGGAAGAGGGCTGTGTGATGGGCGGCGCGGGTTCTGCGGTGCTGGAGTCGCTGATGGCGGCCGGCTTGAACGTACCTGTGTTGCAGCTTGGCTTGCCGGATGAATTCATCGAGCACGGTGACGCCGGCAAGCTCATGGCCCTGTGCGGCCTGGACGCTGACGGCATCGAGCAAGCCATTCTCAAACGCTTCGGCGCTCGGCCTGCGCTGGTGAGGCCTGCCGCCAATCAGTAAACTTCTTCGAAGACCTTGTCTGTGCAGGTCTACTGATTTGCTGTCATCCTTGCGGTGTCATGGGCTCATCGCCCACCTTACTTTTTTGCGGCGGCTGCTGCACGCTGATAATTTCGCATGAACCAAGTCACGAGCACCTTGCATATTCCCGACACCCAGAGTGAGCGCGACGAGCGGCATCTGCTCATCCAACGTGTGGGCGTCAAGGATGTGCGTTATCCCTTGCAGATTCAGGTTGGCAAGCAAGCCCAGGGCACGGTCGGCCAATGGACGCTCGATGTAGCGCTGCCTGCCGAGAAAAAAGGCACCCACATGTCGCGCTTCGTGGCGTGGCTGGATGCCTTGAAGACACCGCTCGATGCGCAAAGCCTGCGCAAGCTGCACGGTGAAATGCTGACCCGGCTGGAGGCTGTGGATGGCCGCATTGAGGTGCGTTTCCCCTTCTTCATCCGCAAGCGTGCGCCGGTATCGGGCATTGAGAGCATGCTGGATTACCAAGGTGCCTTGATGTCAGAAACTCGCGACGGGCGCACCTCGGTGTGGGCTGAAGTAGCGGTGCCGGTCAAAAGCCTGTGCCCTTGCTCCAAGGAGATCTCAGACTACGGCGCGCACAACCAGCGCTCGCTGGTGACGATTCGCGCTGAAATGTCCGAGTCGCCTGACGCAGCCGTTAGCTGGCAGGAACTGGTGCGTTATGCCGAAGAAAGCGCCTCCAGCGAAATTTGGCCGCTGCTCAAGCGCAGCGACGAAAAGTGGATCACCGAGCATGCCTACGAGAACCCCAAGTTCGTCGAAGACTTGGTGCGCGATGTGGCACTGCGTCTGAATGCTGACGCGCGCATTGCGCGTTATGCGGTGGATGTCGAAAACTTCGAATCAATCCACAACCACAGCGCCTATGCGCGCATTGAGCACAACTGACCTCAATGGCGTTGAGCCCGAGTTGAGCTGAACTGTTCAGGGCTTGTTGGGCCCCAAGGCGCTTTGCAGTGAGGCCTCCAGCGCGCTGATCTGCGCCCGCAAGCACCCCAGCATGTCGGGTACCAAGGCTTGCGCCGGGCGAAATTGTGGCAGCAAAGCGTTGACCTGAAAAGGCACGGACACGCTCAGCCGCCGCAGTTGCAACCCATCTTTCAAGCTCATCAAAGCGGTAAGCGGGTTGACGATGGCCAGGCCCAAACCCTCGCCCACCATGGCACACACCGCGTTGGCACTGTGGGTTTCCAGGCGCAACTGGCGTTGCACGCCGTGCTCGGCGAAGAGCCGGTCCAGCTGCTGGCGATAGGAGTCATCGGCAGCCAGGCTGATGAAAGGCTGACCCTCAAAATCAGCGGGCTGCAAGCGGCGCCGTTTCAAAAGCGGGTGGCCGGTGGGCAGCACGCACACCTCGTCCCAGCTCAGCAGCGGCTGCAGCGTGGTGCCCGGCGCTGCATGGCTTTGCTCGGTCAGGCCAAGGTCAAAGCGCTGGCCGCTCATCCATTCTTCCAGCAAGGGTGACTCTTGCGGCACCAGCGACAGGCGGGCGTTTGCGTGCTGGGCGAAAAAGCTTTTGCAGGCCCCTGGCATCAACGCGTGGCAGAGGGTAGGCAGGCACAGCAGTGAGAGTTCTGCCTGGTCCGAACGCCCCAACTGCACGGCGCGTTGATGAATCCGGTCCAGCCCTTGGTAAGAGCGCTGAACTTCTTCGAACAAGGCGAGCCCGCGCGCCGTCGGCTTCAGCCGCCCATGGGCTCGCTCAAACAAGGCGTAAGCCAGCAAGTGCTCCAAGCGCGCCAACTCCCGGCTGATCGTCGGCTGCGAGGTGTGTAGCAAGCCGGCGGCCCCCGTGACGCTGCCGGCCGTCATCACCGCCCGAAAAACTTCAATATGTCGGTGGGTGACGTTCAGGCTCATAGTTATTCATATCAAAATTGAATGATGTGAGTAATTTTAAGCATTTGAATGAATGATTGGTCTGAGGCATTCTGTGGGCCTTGATCGCTTCAATCGATACGCAACATGACAACCCCGCTTTGTTCCGCCGCGCCAGTGACCTTCACCCCTGCTCGACTGACGGCTCTGGCCCAAGGTTTTGGCACGCCCTTGTGGGTTTATGACGCCGACACGATCCGTTCGCACATCGCCGCACTGCGTGCTTTTGACCGGATTCGTTTTGCCCAGAAGGCTTGCTCTAATGTCCATATCCTGCGTCTGATGCGGGAGCAGGGCGTGAAGGTGGACGCGGTGTCGCGCGGCGAAATCCTGCGTGCGCTGGCGGCCGGTTTTCAAGGTGGCTTTGATGCGGCGGAGATTGTGTTTACCGCTGACTTGCTTGACCGTGAAACCCTGGCCACCGTGGTGCAACACCAGGTGGCGGTGAACGCCGGCAGCATCGACATGTTGGACCAACTGGGCGAGGCCTCGCCGGGCCATGCTGTGTGGCTGCGCATCAACCCCGGCTTTGGCCACGGGCACAGCAACAAGACCAACACCGGAGGCGAGCACAGCAAGCATGGCATTTGGCATACCGACCTGGGCGCGGCCCTGGCGACGGTTCGCCGTCATGGTTTGAAGTTGGTCGGTCTGCACATGCACATCGGCTCGGGCGTGGACTACGGGCATTTGTCCGAAGTCTGCGGCGCCATGGTGGGCCTGGTGCGCCAAGCCCACGCGGCGGGGCACGATGTGCATGCGATTTCGGCGGGGGGCGGCTTGTCGATTCCCTACCGTGCGGGCGAGCCCGTGATTGACACGGCTCACTACTTCGGCCTGTGGGACGCTGCCCGGCAAGAAGCGGCTGCCGTGCTGGGTCATGCCCTGCAATTGGAGATCGAGCCGGGGCGCTATCTGGTGGCTGAATCCGGCGGGCTGTTGACGGAGGTGCGCGCTACCAAGCAAGCCGGTGCCAATCATTTCACCTTGGTGGATGCAGGCTTTAGCGAGTTGATGCGCCCCGCCATGTATGGCAGTTATCACGCCATGAGCCTGTTGCCGCTTGACGGCACCAACGGCGCCAACGGCAACCCGCGCCCGGTGCGGCCCACCGTGGTGGCCGGGCCGCTGTGTGAATCGGGCGATGTGTTCACGCAGGGCGAGGGCGGCGTGGTGCTGCAACGCGACTTGCCTGAAGCGCGGGTGGCTGACTTGCTGCTGATCCATGACACCGGCGCATATGGCGCGTCGATGTCCAGCAACTACAACAGCCGTCCGCTGGCCGCCGAGGTGCTGCTGGACGGTGCAACCGAGCGCCTGATCCGCCACCGTCAGACGGTGGAGGCCTTGTTGGCGCTGGAAGACCTGTGACTACCTGGGGTGCGTGAATGACAGGGGGATGTCACACGGCACGCGTTGGATAGCCTGCGCCAATGACCGCGATTTGATTAATCAAAACTAAGACCTAGGTGTTATCGATATGATTCCGTCATCCCTTAACCACCACGGAAGAAAGAAGCACCATGTCTTTGATTAACACCCAAGTTCAACCGTTCAAGGCCTCCGCTTTCCATAACGGCAAGTTCATCGACCTGACCGAAGCCAGCCTGAAGGGCAAGTGGTCGGTTCTGATTTTCATGCCCGCGGCTTTCACCTTCAACTGCCCGACCGAAGTGGAAGACGCGGCTGAGCATTACGCCGAGTTCCAGAAGGCTGGCGCCGAGGTTTACATTGTCACGACCGACACGCACTTCGCCCACAAGGTGTGGCACGAAACTTCGCCTGCCGTCGGCAAGGCCAAATTTCCCCTGATCGGTGACCCAACGCACCAACTGACCCGCGCTTTCGGCGTGCACATCGATGAAGAAGGCCTGGCGCTGCGCGGCACCTTCATCATCAACCCTGAAGGCGTGATCAAGACGGTGGAAGTGCACGACAACGCCATCGCCCGCGACGTCAAGGAAACCGTGCGCAAGCTGGCAGCCGCCCAGTACGTGGCCAGCCACCCCGGCCAAGTCTGCCCCGCCAAGTGGCAAGAAGGCGCCAAGACGCTGACACCTTCGCTGGATCTGGTTGGCAAGATCTGAGCTTGCGGGACTGAGCCCGCACCTACAACAGCCCCTGGAGGCTGTTGTAGGGCTGGCAGATCGCCCCAGCGCAGCGAGCCGCTCTGACCCCAACTGAATAGATAGAGATTGCCCGTTCAAATTGATTGAACCAGCCGTCGCCAGTCCCGCCGCCCGGCGGGAGCTTGCGCGTCCCCAGCGTCGACCTCAGTCACGCTGAAAGCATCCCACAGGCCGTCTGACGGAATCTCGGGGTGTTTTCAGAGTGGCTTGAACTGCCACGCCTGATCATCACCGCCTAGGAGAACCGAATATGTTGGACGACACCCTGAAGACCCAGCTCAAAAGCTATCTTGAGCGCGTCACGCAGCCGTTTGAAATCGTCGCCTCGCTGAACGACAGCGAGTCTGCCCGCGAGATGCAAACCCTGCTGCAAGACATCGCCGCGATGTCGGACATGATCACCCTGAAGACGGATGGGCAAGACGCCCGCAAGCCCTCATTCAGCCTGCAGCGCACCGGTACCGAGATGAGCCTGCGCTTTGCGGCCATTCCGCTGGGCCATGAATTCACGTCGCTGGTGCTGGCGCTGTTGTGGGTGGGGGGGCACCCGCCCAAGGTCGAGCCCGAAGTGATCGAGCAGATCCAGTCGCTGGACGGGGACTACAACTTCGAGGTCTATATGTCCTTGAGTTGCCACAACTGCCCGGACGTGGTGCAGGCCTTGAGCTTGATGGCGGTGAACAACCCGCGTGTCCGAACCGTCATCATCGACGGGGCCCTGTACCAGGACGAAGTCAACGCCCGCGAGATCATGGCGGTGCCAACGGTTTATCTCAACGGGGCCGAATTTGGCGCCGGCCGCATGAATGTGGAAGAGATCGTGGCCAAGCTGGACACCGGCGCGGCGGCGCGGGATGCCGTCAAGCTGAGTGCCAAGGCGCCGTATGAGGTGTTGATCGTCGGCGGTGGCCCCGCAGGGGCCGCGGCAGCGGTGTACGCGGCGCGCAAGGGGATTCGCACCGGCGTGGCTGCCGAGCGCTTTGGTGGGCAGGTTAACGACACCCTGGCCATCGAGAACTACATTTCGGTGCTTGAAACCGACGGCCCCAAGTTCGCTGCGGCGCTCGAAGCCCATGTCAAGGCTTACGACGTGGACATCATGAATCTGCAGCGCGCCGACCAACTCGTGCCCGCCACCCACGAAGGCGGTTTGATCGAAGTGAAGCTCGCCAACGGCGGGGTGCTCAAGAGCAAGACCGTGATCTTGTCCACCGGCGCGCGCTGGCGCAATGTCAATGTGCCCGGCGAGCAAGAGTACAAGAACAAGGGCGTGGCTTACTGCCCGCACTGTGACGGCCCGCTGTTCAAGGGCAAGCGCGTGGCGGTGATTGGTGGCGGCAATTCAGGTGTCGAGGCCGCCATCGATCTGGCCGGTATCGTGGCGCATGTCACCTTGCTCGAATTTGGTGATGCGTTGCGTGCAGACGCTGTGTTGGTCAACAAACTGCGCAGCCTGCCCAATGTGGAGATTCACACCAGTGCCCAAACAACTGAACTCACCGGTGCCGACGGCAAGCTGAATGGCCTGAACTATGTGGACCGGGTCAGCAACGAGGCACATCGCATCGAGTTGGAAGGTGTGTTCGTGCAGATCGGCCTGGTGCCCAATACCGAGTGGCTGAAGGGCGTGGTTGAGTTGTCCAAACATGGCGAAATCATCGTCGACGCGCGTGGTCAGACCTCTGTGCCCGGCGTGTTCGCCGCAGGTGACGTGACAACCGTGCCCTTCAAGCAGATCGTGATTGCCGCGGGCGATGGCGCCAAGGCTGCTCTGGGCGCTTTTGACCACCTGATGCGCATGCCGGCTTGAGCGTCAGGCCTGAGTCATCAAGCCTTGGGCCGCGTGCGTTGGTTGAACCACAGCCCTTCGGCGCTGTACACCGCCAACGCGGCCCAGATCAAGGCGAACCCGACCAAGCGTGTGGGCTGCAAGGGTTCGTGAAAAATCCAGACCCCCAGCAGAAATTGCAGGGACGGTGAAATGTACTGAAGCAGCCCCAGCGTGCTCATCGGAATGCGCCGTGCGCCCGCAGCAAACAACAGCAGCGGAATCGCCGTCAACGGCCCGGCAAACAGCAACCAGGCGGCGGTGGACGGCGGGCCCTGCACCAGCACGCCCTGCCCGCGCAGGGTGAGCAGCGCCATCGCCACCAGCGCGATGGGGGTCAGCAACATCGTCTCCAACGCCAACCCTTCTAAAGCACCGAGACTGGCCACTTTGCGCATCAGGCCGTAGAAGCCAAAGGTGAGCGCCAAGGCCAAGGCCACCCAGGGCATATGGCCGGTTTGAATGCCCAGCCACAACACGCCGGCGCCGGCCAGCCCCACCGCCACCCATTGCAAGCGGCGTGGCCGCTCATGCAGCACGATGAAGCCGAGCGTCACGTTGACCAGCGGGTTGATGAAATAGCCCAGGCTGGCGTCCAACACGTGACCGTTTTGCACCGCCCAGACGTAGATCAACCAGTTGCAGGACAGCAGCAAGGCCGACACGCCAAACCCAGCCAGCAGGCGGGGATTCTTGAGCACAAGGGGCAGCCAGGCCCAGCGCTGGAGCACCAGTAGAACGCCGAAAACAAACACCATCGACCACAGGGTGCGGTGCATGATCACCTCCAGTGCTGGCACCTGACCAATCTGGTGGAAATAGAGTGGAAACAAGCCCCAGGCGAAATACGCCAAGCCGGCGCTGATGACGCCTTTGTTCATGTCTTTCATGGGCAGGATGCTTTCAGGGGGGGCGGTGGCGCGGGGTCGATAGGCAGTTCGGCATCTTGGCAGATGCCGTGCTGCGTCAGCAAAGCCCACTCCGGCCCCAGCGGCGCTTCAAGGAGCAAAGGCTCCTGCGTAACTGGGTGGGTGAGGGCCAGGCTGAGGCCATGCAGCCACAGGCGTTGCAGGCCCAGAAATTGGGCCACGCTGCGGTTCAACGGCCCTTTGCCGTGGGTGGCGTCACCCACGATGGGGTGGGCAATGTGCTTGAGGTGCCGGCGAATCTGGTGGCGGCGCCCGGTCAGGGGTCGGGCTTCGATCAGCGAAAAGCGCGTGTCGGCGTGCCGAGGGTCGCTGCTGATGGGCCAGCTCAGGCGCGCCAGGCGTTGCCAGTCGGTGTGTGATTCCAGCCGTGTCTGCCCCGCGGAGGGCAGGTCGGGATCGCGTGCCAGAGGGTGGTCGATATGCCCCTGCGCATCGGGCCATCCCCGCACCAGCGCTCGGTAGCGTTTGCGTGGCAATCCTTGTTCAAACTGCTGCCCCAGCGCGGAGGCCACCTCGGCACTGAGGGCGAACAGCAGCAGGCCTGACGTCCCTTTGTCCAGGCGGTGCGCGGGCCACACGGGGCGGCCCAGTTGGTCGCGCAGGAGTTGCAGCGCAAACACGGTCTCCTGCGCGTCCAGGTCCGTGCGGTGCACCAGCATGCCGGCCGGTTTATTGATGGCGACGAGGTGCTCGTCGCTGTAGATGATTTGCAACATTGAACTTGTGAACTCTTACCCTGCTGCGAGGCGAACCCCGTTGATTGAGTGCGCAATCTCACGGATACACATGCTGTTACTTGCGGCCCCCCAAGAGGTGGGGGTGGCATCGGCAGGGGGGGACCGAAAGAATGCTGACACAGACGCCGCGCATCATCCGCAGTGTCCACCCCCCGGAGTTGGCCATGCCGCAAGTTTTCAACGTTGGATACCGTTCGCCCCTCGTCAATGGTTTGGCGTGGTTGTTAATGATTCTGGGCTTGCTGGGTCTGGGGCTGTGCGGTTACTTGCTCGGCTTCTCTGCGGCGGGCCGCAGCCTAGCCGGCTTGATTGGCCTGCCGACGCTGACCGTTATTTCTGGCTTGGCAATCGCAGCGGGGCAAGCCCTGCTGCGGCGCTATGAATGGGGCCGCCGACTCAGCCTGGGCCTGCTGCTGGCTTGCGCGCCCAGTCTGCCTGCTTTGCCCTGGTTGACTGGCTCGCATCTCATGCTTGCTGTGGTCTACCTGGGCCTGAGCGCCAGTCTGCTGTGGGCCGCAGCCCGTTTGAATTCACGCGGGGTGCGGCAAGAGTTTGCTTGAGAGCCTTGCCCATGAAAGGGCGGCTCTCTGTCATTTGAGCAAGCCGTCCCGGTACAACCAGTCTGCGTTCACTCGCTCGAAGCTGCTCACCTCGTGCAGGCGGTGAGCCCGGCCGCCGAGCTTGCTGCGGGCCACGAATTCAACGAAAGCATGGTTCTCGTCTTGGCGAACATGTTTTTTCACGTCCAGCCCCAGCCACCGCAAGCCCGCCTCATTGGGCTGCAACAGGGCGGGGCGGGTGTCGGGGTGCCAAGTGGCACGCAGGTAATCCAGCAGGTCCAGTGCATAGGCGCTGTAGCGCGAGCGCATCAGGGCTTCGGCATCTGGGGCGCTGAGTTGCCCGGTCTGAGTAAACAGGGCGTGAAAGCGGCCGCAACACGCGGCGTAGGCGCTGGGGTGGCCGCAGGGGCAGGCATTCGTCTTGTCTTCTTTCATCGGCCGGCATCATGCCCGAAATCCAGGCCGCTTGCCCGCGCCGGACGGTCTCGCGGCAAGCCCTAAAATTCAGCCATGCACCTGCCTCCCCAAGACGATTTGTTCACCGCCCCGCCTGCTGTCGAGAGCCAGGGCCTGCTGAAAAACATCAATCCTGAACAATTGGCCGCCGTAACGGCGCCGGCCGAGCCGATGTTGATTCTGGCCGGTGCCGGTTCGGGCAAGACCCGTGTGTTGACCACGCGCATTGCCTGGTTGATGCAAACCGGCCAGGTGTCGCCCGGCGGCCTGATGGCCGTGACCTTCACCAACAAAGCCGCCAAGGAGATGCAGACGCGTCTGGGCGCGATGCTGCCGGTGAATGTGCGTGGCATGTGGATTGGCACCTTCCACGGGCTGTGCAATCGGTTCTTGCGGGCCCACTGGAAGCTGGCAGGCCTGCCGCAGGGTTTTCAAATTCTGGATTCGAGTGACAGCGTGTCTGCCATCAAGCGCGTCATCAAGGCGATGAAGCTGGACGAAGAGCGCTATGTCGCCAAGCAAGTCAGCTGGTTCATCGCCTCCGCCAAGGAAGAGGCGCAGCGCCCTGGCGACATCGTGCCGCACGACGAGCAGACCCGCACCATGGTGGCAATCTATCAAGCCTACGAGGACCAATGCAAGCGCGAAGGCGTGGTGGACTTCGCGGAGTTAATGCTGCGCTGCTATGAGCTGCTGCGCGACAACAAGCCGGTTCGCGAGCACTACCAGCAGCGCTTTCAGCACTTGCTGGTGGATGAATTTCAGGACACCAACAAGCTGCAGTACGCCTGGCTCAAGATGTTTGCGCCGCCCGGTCGTCAGCAGGCGGTGTTTGCCGTGGGGGACGATGACCAGAGCATCTACGCTTTCCGCGGTGCACGCGTGGGCAATATGGTTGATTTCGAGCGCGAATACCGCGTGAGCCGGGTTATCAAGCTGGAGCAGAACTACCGCAGCTTCGGCAACATCCTCGATTCGGCCAATGAGTTGATCGGCCACAACAGCAAGCGTTTGGGCAAGAATCTGCGCACCGACGCTGGGCCCGGCGAGCCGGTGCGCGTGTATGAGGCGGCCAGTGATTTCGCCGAGGCGCAATGGTTGATCGAGGAAGCCCAGGCTCTGCATCGCCAAGGCCTGGCCCGCAAGGAAATTGCGGTGCTCTACCGCAGCAACGCGCAGTCGCGGGTGATTGAGTCAGCGCTGTTCAATGCGGGCATTCCGTACCGGGTGTATGGCGGCTTGCGCTTTTTTGAGCGGGCTGAGGTGAAGCACGCCTTGTCGTATCTGCGCCTGCTCGAAAATCCCAACGACGACACCAGCTTTTTGCGGGTGGTCAACTTCCCAACCCGCGGCATCGGCGCGCGCACCATCGAGCTGCTGCAGGACGCGGCGCGCGCGTCGGGCCGCAGCCTGTACCAGAGCGTGGGCGCGGTGGCGGGCAAGGGGGGCAACAACCTGATGGCGTTCACTGGCCTGGTTGACAGCACCCGTAACTTGACACAAGGACTGACCCTGCGCGAGATCATCGAGCAGGTGCTGGAAACTTCCGGCCTGGCCGAGTTCTATCGCAACGACAAAGACGGTGCCGAGCGACTGGAGAACTTGGGCGAACTGATCAACGCGGCGGAAGCATTTGTCACGCAAGAAGGGTTTGGCAAGGACGCAGTGGCGCTGCCGGTGGATGAACTCTCGCCCGGTGCAATCGCCGAGGGCTTCCCGGCTGCGGTGGCGCCGGCCAACTTCACGCCAGATGCCGAGACGGGCGAAATCATGTCGCCCTTAGCGGCCTTTTTGACCCACGCATCGCTGGAGGCGGGTGACAACCAGGCGCAGGCCGGGCAAGACGCGGTGCAGCTCATGACCGTCCATTCGGCCAAGGGCCTGGAGTTCGACGCGGTTTTTATCACCGGGCTGGAAGAGGGGCTGTTTCCACATGAAAACAGCCTGACCGATCACGACGGCGTTGAAGAAGAACGCCGCCTGATGTACGTGGCCATCACCCGTGCCCGCCAGCGCCTGTACCTGTGTTTCAGCCAGACCCGCATGCTGCACGGCCAAACCCGCTACAACGTCAAGAGCCGCTTCTTTGACGAGTTACCTGAAGGGGCGCTGAAATGGCTGACGCCGCGCAATCAGGGCTTTGGGTCGGGCTTCGCCAAAGAGTATCAAGATGCCTGGTCACGCGGCTCGGGGCTCAAGTCGATGGTGGGCGCCGGTCGTGTCGAGAAGCCGGCCTATGTGGCCGCGCCCGTCCCGCGCAGCATGAAGGCTGCAGCGGCTGAAAAAGTTGCCGCTGAGTTTGGCGGTTTGCGCGTGGGCAAAGGGGTGTTCCACACCAAGTTTGGCGAGGGCATGCTGATGACGCTCGAAGGCACCGGGCAAGACGCCCGCGCGCAGGTCAACTTTGGGCGCCACGGCATGAAGTGGCTGGCGCTGTCGGTGGCGAAATTGACGCCGATTGATTGATGGATCGGGCGATCGCGCCTGGGCGCGATGTGCGCGATGTGCGCCTCAAGTATTGATTCAGTCCGGTGCCTTGTAGACCAGCACCTTCAGCGCTCGGTCGGCGTCCACGTCGGCAAAGGCGGGCGGATTGGCCAGGCGTTCCACAAAGGTCAGCTCGGGCGCCAGTTCCTGCATTTGATCCTGCAGAAAGCTAACGCCGAGTTTTGGCGTGTTCAGGCACAGCAAGGCGTGGCCGCCCGGCATGAGCAGGTTGGGCAGGCGGCGCATCAGGCGGGCGTAGTCTTTGGTTGCGACAAAGCTGCCTTTCTGGAAGCTTGGCGGGTCGAGAATGATGAGGTCGTAGGGCCCGCCGCGTGTGATCTTGCCCCAGGAGGTGAAAACGTCGTGTGGCATGAAGCTGGCGCCGGCCGTGAGGCCGTTGAGGGCATGGTTTTGTTTGCCGATGGACAGGGCGCCGGGGCTCATGTCCATATTCAGCACGCGCTCGGCACCGGCCTGCAGGGCTACCACTGAAAACGCGCAGGTGTAGGCGAACAGGTTGAGCACTTTGATGCCCCGTGGGGCCGGGTGCTGCGTGGTGAACTCACGCACCCAGCGCCGCCCCTCGGCCATGTCAAGAAACAGGCCGTGGTTTTGGCCCTTCAACACATGCACCCCGTATTGCGCGAGGCCTTCGCTCACCCGGTGTGGCGTGGGCACGCTGCCTGACATCAAGCGGGTTTCGGCCTCAGTGCCTTCTTCCCGGCACTGGTAGACCCAGTTCAGCGTGTCCAGGGGGGTGTCCGCGCTCAGGATCTTCCAGCGCGCTGCCAGGGCTTCGTGAATTTGGGTCAACTCGTCTTCGCTGACCGACTTGAAGCTGGTCAGCACCCAGACCGGGGGATAGAAATCGAGCGTCCAGTGTTCACATCCCGGGTGCAGGCCGCCCCGGCCGTGGAAGATGCGGGTGGCGTCGGTGGACAGCTCCGTGAGGGCGATGGCATTGAGCAGAGCTTGCATGGCGGCGGTTCGATAGGGGAGGGGGGCCGCCAGGGAGGCGTGGGCTGATCAGGCCTTGTTGTCGGGCAATTCGGTGGGCGCGCCAAACATGAAGCAGTCGATGAAGGTGAAATACAGCGAGGCATAGAACACCGTGGAAAGCAGCAGGCCGCAAGCCATGCCCAGCACCGGCAAGATCTGTGCGAGCCCGAGTACCTCGGCCAGCAGGCTTGCGCTCAGGCCCAGGCTCATCACCAAGGTGCCCCAGAGCAAGGCGTTGTACGCAAAGGCGCCGCGATTGCGCCACAGGGCGATGGTGCTGGAGAACAGCGCTTGCATCAGGCCTTGGCCACCCCAGTGCACCAGGGCAGGCGCATGCCAGAAGGGGATGGAAATCAGCGCCGCCAGCACCAGCCGCGTGATGGCGCCCCACAGCAAGGCGGGGTTGGCGGCAGCCTCGGCCAACTTTTCAGGCGCGGCACCGTCGGCCATCAATTGCTGCAATTGGTCCATGCTACCGCCGTCCACCCAGCCCGCCAGCAGGCTGATGCCCAGCGTCAGCAAGGCATAGCAGGCGCCCAGCAGCAATTGGGTGTTCCGGCGCTTCGGTGTGAGCTTGAAGGGCAGCAGGAACACCACCGCGGAGGGCGTCTGGTTCTGCAGCACCAGATGGGTGGCCAGCATGAAGCCCAGCGACAACTGCGGCAGCGCCATCAGCAAGAGCAGCACGCCTGCGCCCGGCACCATGAGCATCAGCATGGAGGCAAACAGGAACAGCGAAAACAGGCCGGCCAAGGCCACCGGGCGGCGCTGGAAGACCTTGAACCCGTGCCGTAACCACAACATGCCGTTGCGGGCGGGCACGGTTTGCAGGTGCAAGATCATGGGGCGAGTGTTCAAAGTCAAAGGGTTCAAGGGAAAGTTGGTTCAGGTGGCCGCGCGAAGCCTCAGGCTTGTGCCATAGCATGCCAAGGGCGTTGGATGCGTTCACGCAGCACGCGCTCGAAATGGCTGGGGTCATGGGGCTTGAGCAAGCTGGCCTCGCGCGGCAGGTGAAAGTCCCAAAGGCGCGAAACCCAGAAACGCAGCGCTGCCGCACGCAGCATGGCGGGCAGCAGGCGCCGCTCGGTGCCAGATAGCGGCCGCACCCGTTCATAGGCGCTGACAAAGGCCTGCGCGCGGGTTTCGTCCAGGCGGCCGTCGTCCAGGTTGATGCACCAGTCGTTCAGGCAGACGGCCACATCGAACAACCAAGCGTCCACACCCGCGAAATAGAAGTCAAAGAAGCCGGTCAGGCGTTCGCGGCCCGGCAGGCCGTGGTCCAGATCGAACATCACGTTGTCGCGAAACAGGTCAGCGTGAATGGGGCCCCGTGGCAATTCGGCGTAACTGGCCGACGCGGCGAGTTGCTGCTGGTAAAGCAACTCGCCCGAGATCAACTCGTTTTGCGTTTGCGTCAGATGGGGCAGCAGCACGGGCACCGTCTCGGTCCACCACGCCAAACCCCGTAAATTGGGCTGGTGCAGCGCAAAGTCCTGGCCGGCCAGATGCATACGGGCCAACGCTGCGCCGACTTGTTCGCAGTGAAACATGTCAGGCGCCAACTGGTGGCGGCCAGCCAATTTGTTGACCACCGCGGCGGGCTTGCCTTGCAACTCGAACAGAATCTGCCCGGCGGCGTCGGCTTGCGGGTCCGGCACCGCCAAGCCGCGCGCGGCCAGGTGCTTCATCAGCTGCAGATAAAAAGGCAGTTGCTCGAAGCTGAGGCGCTCGAACACGGTCAACACAAATTCGCCCGCGTCGGTGGTGAGGAAATAGTTGGTGTTTTCGATGCCGGCTTTGATGCCGCGCAAGGACTGCACTTGGCCCAGATTCAGGCGGGACGCCAGAGCTTGTGCCTGCGCGTCGGTGATTTCGGTAAATACGGCCATGTCAACAGCGGCTTATGGGCAACAAAAAAAGTGGGGGACGAAGCTTCGAGCTGGCTGGAGCGCCAAGCTGAGGTTCAGGCGAAATCCCGGCGGCGCATCAGAAGTTCAAAAGCTCAGCAGGCGCCAAACTCGGGCACCCGCAGAACCGCGGCTGGCGCCATTGCCTTGCGACAAGTCGTGTCCCGCGTCGCTCATGATGATTTCGTAGCCGGGCAGCGGGCTGTTTTTCGGGTGCACGGCGACTTTTTGGGTCTGGCCGCGAACGCGCGTTTCTTCGACACGGTTGCTGTCGTCTTCGATCACCGTTTGTTCGACTTTTGCGTCGGGCACTTTTTGGGCGCTCTGGGTCGGCTTATCCGCCTTTTTTTCAGCAGGCTCGGCGACCTCTGCTGCCTGAGCCGCAAACATCGTGCTGTTGAGGCAAAGGGCAAGCAGCAGTGCCAAGGGCCTGGCTGATCGAGTTGGGGTGGAGGTGCTGACCATGGCTTATTCTATTCTGCCCGCTGTATTCAGCCCGTTGACCCCGGGCGAGTGCATGCGCGAGCCTGCTGGTGCGGGTGGGGTGTGCATGTGGGGGCCGGAGACATCAGCATGAATGACAATGCGGCCCATGAGCAAACCCATTCTTTTGCTGGTCGACGGTTCCAGCTATCTGTACCGTGCCTATCACGCCATGCCCGATCTGCGCGGCCCTGCCGGGGTGCCTACGGGCGCCGTGCATGGCATGGTGGCAATGATGAAGCGGCTGCGGGAGCAGGTGGCGGCGGAGCACGCGGTGTGTGTGTTCGATGCCAAGGGCCCGACCTTCCGCGACGAGTGGTATCCCGAGTACAAGGCGCAGCGCGCGCCCATGCCCGACGCCTTGCGCGAGCAGATTGCGCCGATCCACGAGGTGGTCAAGCTGCTGGGGTGGCCGATTCTGGAAGTGCCCGGCATCGAGGCCGACGACGCCATCGGCACGCTCGCCCGCGTGGCGGTGGAGAGCGGGCACGCGGTGGTGGTGTCCACCGGCGATAAAGATATGGCGCAGTTGGTCAATGCCGACGTCACCCTGATCAACACCATGAGCAATGAAACGCTGGACGTGGCGGGCGTGACGGCCAAGTTCGGCGTGCCGCCCGATCGCATCATCGACTACCTGACCTTGATGGGCGACACCGTGGACAACGTGCCCGGCGTCGAGAAGGTCGGCCCCAAAACCGCGGCGAAGTGGATTGCTGAATATGGCTCGCTCGATGGCGTGATCGCCCAGGCTGACAAGGTCAAAGGCGTGGCGGGCGAGAATTTGCGCAAGGCGCTGGACTGGCTGCCCATGGGCCGTAAGCTGGTGACCATTCGCCTGGACTGCGATTTGACGGGCCATGTTCCCGCTTGGCCTCAGCTTGAGGCGCTGGCCCTGCAGGCCGCAGACCCTGTGGCGCTGCAAGACTTTTACACCCGCTACGGTTTCAAGACCTGGTTGAAGGAGTTGGCGGGTGGTGCCGCCAAGGTGGCCGCGCCCGCCGAGGTAGGCTCAACGACATCCGCCAGCGGTGATTTGTTCGCGGGGGCGTCTGATGCCGTGGTGCCCGTGCTTGCCGTGCAGGATCGCCATTACGACACCATTTTGGATTGGCCGAGCTTTGACGCTTGGCTGGCGCGGCTGCAGGCGGCGCCCCTCGTGTCGCTGGACACCGAGACGAACTCGCTGGACCCCTTGCAGGCACGCATTGTCGGCATTTCCTTTAGCGTCAAAGCGGGGGAGGCGGCGTACATCCCGTTGTGCCATGAAGGCCCTGATGCGCCTGAACAATTGCCGCTGGACGCGGTGCTGGCCAAGCTCAAACCCTGGCTGGAAGATGCGGCAGCCGCCAAGCTCGGGCAGAACCTGAAGTACGACACCCATGTCTTCGCCAACCACGGCATCGCTTTGCGCGGCGTGGTGCATGACACTATGTTGGAGAGTTATGTGCTGGAGGCGCACAAGACCCACGGCCTGGGGGCTTTGGGCGAGCGCTATCTGGGCCGTGCCGGTGTGAGCTACGAAGATCTGTGCGGCAAGGGCGTGCATCAAATCCCGTTTGCCCAGGTGGATGTGGCCAAGGCGGCCGAATACTCCAGCGAAGACTCGGACATGTGTCTGCAAGTGCACGAGGCCCTTTGGCCGCAGATCGAAGCCGACGCCGGTTTGCTGCGCGTGTACCGCGACATTGAGATGCCTACCAGCGCGCTGCTGGCCCGCATCGAGCGCACGGGGGTGCTGATCGAAGCCCCTCGGCTGCAGGCGCAAAGCCATGAACTGGGCCAGCGTTTGCTCACGCTGGAGCAGGAGGCTTACGTCATCGCGGGGCAGCCCTTCAATATGGGTTCGCCAAAACAAATCGGTGAAATTCTCTTCAACAAGCTGGGCCTGCCCATCGTCAAGAAGACCGCGACGGGCGCGCCGTCGACCGACGAAGAGGTGCTGGACAAGCTGGCGTTGGACTATCCCTTGCCCGCCAAGATTCTTGAGTTCCGCGGCCTGGCCAAGCTCAAGAGCACTTACACCGATAAATTGCCCCTGATGATCAACGCGCAGACCGGTCGGGTGCACACCAACTACGCGCAGGCGGTGGCGGTGACCGGGCGTTTGTCCAGCAATGAGCCGAATCTGCAGAACATTCCGATCCGTACCGCTGAAGGGCGCCGCGTGCGTGAAGCCTTCGTGGCGCCGCTTGGGCATTTGATCGTCAGCGCTGACTATTCGCAGATCGAGCTGCGCATCATGGCCCACATCAGCGAAGACCCGGGCCTGTTGCGCGCTTTTGGTGAGGGGCAGGACGTGCACCGCGCTACGGCGTCTGAAGTGTTCAATACCCCGCTGAACGAGGTCACCACGGAACAACGGCGCTATGCCAAAACCATCAACTTCGGCCTGATCTACGGCATGGGCGCCTTTGGCCTGGCCCAGTCGCTGGGGATTGAGCAAAAGGCGGCACGCGACTACATTGATTTGTACTTCAACCGATTCGCGGGCGTGAAGTGCTATATGGACAGCACCCGCGAGTCAGCCAAGGCCAAGGGTTATGTCGAGACGGTGTTTGGGCGGCGGTTGTGGTTGCCTGAGATCAACTCCGGCAACGGGCCGCGCCGTACGGGGGCGGAGCGCCAGGCTATCAATGCGCCCATGCAGGGCACGGCTGCTGACTTGATCAAGCTGGCGATGATTGCGGTGCAGGCGGCGCTGGATGCGCAAGGCAAGCGAAGCCGCATCGTCATGCAGGTGCACGATGAACTAGTGTTTGAAGTACCGCAGGACGAGCTGGATTGGATCAAGTCCGAAGTGCCCCGCCTGATGGCAGGCGTGGCGCAATTGAAAGTACCTTTGCTGGCCGAAGTGGGCGTGGGCAGCAATTGGGATGAGGCCCATTGATGCAGCACAAGCTTGCCAAGATGCTGGCTGCTTTGGGGGCAGCCCTGGTGGTTTCAGTTGTTCAGGCCAAGCCAGCACCCGGGGCTTCACCTTCGCCCCTGCCTGCCGGGGTCGTGCGCAGCGAGATGCTGGATGACTTCAAACCGGCCGGCAAGCTTGCCAAAGGAGCGCCCCCCGTCTCCCAGTGGTCCGCGCAGGGCTCTGATCAGGTGCGCGCCACGCTGAGCCTGGAGCGCGCCGGCGGCCTTTGCATGGACTACGATTTTTCAGGCGTTTCAGGATCTGCCGTGATGCGGCGCAGCCTACCGCTCAATTGGCCGGAACGTTTTGATCTGGTGGCGCGCATCAAAGGCAGCGGTGGGCCGAATGATCTGCAGGTCAAATTGATCGACGTCAGCGGCGAGAACGTTTGGTGGGCCGGCAAGCCCGCGCAGACGTGGCCGTTGAAGCCCCTGGATCTGCGCCTGCGCAGTCGCCAGTTTGAATTTGCCTGGGGCCCCGCCAAAGACAAACGGCTGCGCCAGACGCAGTTCATCGAGTTTGTGGTGTCAAACACGGGCAGCGAGCGTGCCGCCGGAAAAGGGCGCTTGTGCCTGAGTCAGCTTGAAATGCAGGAGCGCCAGCCGACGCCTCAGGTTTGGCCGGATCCCGTGATTTCGGTGGACAGCGGTTTCGTCGATTTCGACTTTCAGCGCTTGCGTGAGTTCAATGGGCTGGCCTTGCGTTGGCCCGCATTTGCCCGCGGGGTGAATTACGAAATCCTGGCCTCAGACGATGGCAAGGCTTGGCGATTGCTGAGGGCCGTGAAAGGCAGCGATGGCGGGCTGGACGCGGTTTTTCTGCCCGACAGCGAAACCCGTTATCTCCGCGTCAGATCGAATGTGATGGCGCAGCCCTTGGTGAGCTTGCGCACGGCCGCCCAGTGGCCGCACATGAACGCGGTGGTCGCCAGCCTGGTGCAAGATGCCCCACGGCCCGAAGTGTTGCGTGGCGATGTACCGCGCAGCTGGTTGGGTGAGCAAAATTATTGGACGCTAGTCGGCGTGGACGGGGGCGGATCGCGCTCCGCCTTGTTTAGCGAAGATGGGGCCTTGGAGGTGGGGCGCGGTGCCTACAGCGTGGAGCCAGCAGTCAAGCTGGACGACGGCACCGTGGTGACCTGGGCGGCGGTCAAGGCCCAGCAGAGTCTGCGTGACGGGTATTTGCCGCTGCCTTTGGTGCAATGGCAGCATTCGGCGTTCACTCTGGAGATGGAAGCTGCCGCAGATGGCCCGCGCGCCGCACCCGCTTTGATGGCACGTTATGTTTTGCGCAACACCAGTGATCGCAGGCAGATCTATACCTTGATGCTGGCCCTGCGACCTTGGCAGGTGAGCCCGCCGCAGCAACTGGGCTTGCCTGGCGGGGTGAGCGGTATTCACAGTTTGCGCTGGGTGAACAACGAAATGCAGGTCAACGGCACGCCCGGGCTGCGTCCGACCGAGGCACCGCAGGCAGTGACCGGGGTCACCTTTGATACCGGTTTGAATTTGAAGGTGCTGCAAAACGGCGCTGCATTGGGTAGCCTGAGCGATTCAGAAGATATGGCTTCAGGCTTGTTGCAGTTCCGCGTGAGCTTGGCCCCGGGCGAAGTCAAAACATGGGCATGGGCCGCACCCCTGGGGGGGGCAGAGTCCAAGGCGCCCAAGATTTCGGTAGGCAGCGTGGCTGATCTGGAGCAACGGATGGACCTGGTCGCTGCGCTGTGGCGAGAGCGACTCAATCGGGTCAGCATCACGGTGTCGGGGGCGGACCAACGGATTCCCAACACCCTGCGTTCAGCACTGGCGCATGTGTTGATGGCACGGGACGGTGCGGCGCTGCGCCCTGGGACGCGTGCTAACGCACGCACCTGGATTCGTGGGGGCGCCTCGATGGTGGAGGCGCTCGCGCGTTTGGGTGAGCTGGACGCTGCCCGCGAATTTGCGGACTGGTACGGCGAGCGGATTTTCGTCAATGGCAAGGTACCGTGTTGCGTTGACGGACATGGCGCCGACCCCACGGTTGAAAACGACAGTCCGGGTCAGTATTTGTACCTGGTGGCCGAAATTTGGCGACACAGCCACGACCATGAGTTTCTCGTTCACCACTGGCCGCGAGTGCAGGCGGTGCAGGCGTGGATGGAAGGCCTGCGGCAATCTGAACGTGATCAGGATAAGCGCCAGCCGGAGCGCGCCCATCTGTTTGGCTTGATGCCGCCGTCGATCAGCCATGAGGGCTATTCGGACCGGCCAGCGTATTCGTACTGGGATAATTTTTGGGCCTTGCGCGGTTACAAGGACGCCGTGGTGATTGCGCGCGCCTTGGGCCACCATCAAGTGGCGGAGCAGTGGTCGGCCCAGCGTGATGAGTTTCAGGGTGATTTGGTGGCGTCGGTTGCGGCGAGCGCTAAGCGCTTTCACATCGACACCCTCGCGGGGGCTGCGGACCGGGGCGACTTTGATCCGGCTTCTTCAGCCATCGCCTTGAATCCAGCCCAGGCGCAAGAGATCTTGCCGCCTGAGCTGCTGAAGGGTACCTTCGAGCGTTATTGGAGTGAAAGCCATGCCCGCAGCGAGGGTCAACGCACCTGGACGAATTATTCGCCCTACGAGTTGCGCACGATCGGGGCATTTGTGCGTCTGGGGGCGGTCGGCCGTGCACATGACACGCTGGAGTTTTTCTTCAAGGATCAGCGCCCGCGTGGCTGGAACCAGTGGGCGGAGCTGGTTTTGCCGGAGGCGCGGGAGCCGCGCTTCTTGGGGGATATGCCGCACGCCGGGGTGTCGTCCGAATTCATTCGCGCCAGCTTGGACATGTTTGGCTACGAGCGCGAATCGGCCGGTCAATTGTTGATTGGTGCAGGCTTGAAACCCGCTTGGTTGGCGCAAGGTGAAGTCGCTGTGCGTGGCCTCTCCACGCCTTTTGGGCCGTTGAGTTACAGCCTCGTCAAGATGGATTGGGGGTGGCGTCTGGACATGGAGCAAGCCGGTGCGCCCACGCGCCTGGTCTGGCCCGGCCAGCTCAGCTTGCCCCGGGCGGTGGCCGATGGCAAGCCATTAACCTGGCAAGGTCGGGAGCTGCCTTTGCCGGTGGCGCCTGCGACGATACAGTTGTCAGCAGATTGATTTGTTGAGTGGCTGGCCCGCTTGGCCGTCAGGCGGGCTGACGCGGCGTCTCAAAGGCTGCTGGGCTGACGCGAGGCGCAGCTCCCATGCGTTGAACCCGGCGATGCAAAAAGGCCTGGGCCAAACCTGATTCGGCTTGCAGGCGCTGGCCGATGTACAACTCGCGGCGGCGTTCCTGAATCTGGCTGCGCAGCCTGCTGGCCATCACGCACAAGGGGTCCAAGCCTTTTTGCTCAGCGCGGGTGATCGCCACCCACAGCTGGTGCATGGGGTGGGCTTGAAGGGCGACGCGGTAGGCCTGCACGACGCGCAGACGCCCTTGCACCAGATGTTCGCTGCGTGACAACCAGGCCTGCAGGGCGTCGGCGTTGCCGCCCATCACCCGCTGCGGCGGTTCACCGGCGGCGAGGAGCAGGGCTTCGAGCGGTGCCCGCTCGCCTTGCGCATAGGCGGCATTCACGGCCATCATGGCTTGTTCACGACCTTGCCGTTCGGTGTCATCGGCCGCAAAGTCCGGGTGCAGGCGCATGGCCGCGCGGCGGTACAAGGTTTTCAGGCTTGGAGGGCTCAGTTGAACCTCGCCAAGGGCCGCATCCACAGGCTCAGGCGGCAGGGGCGCGCAGGGCGGCAACTGCGGCAGGACGGGCAGTGCGGTGGCTTGGGGCGCCAGCGGCATCGGAGCCTCGATGCCATGGCGGCTCAATGCCTCTGCGAGGTAGCGGGTGGCCGTGTGCAACTGTGATTCCAGCGCGTCCAGTTCTTGGTAATGGCAGCCCAGGAGTTCGATATAGCGTTCAACAAAGGCCTGCAGTTGGGCAAGCAGCATGTTGAACGCCTGCTCTTCCTGGACCATGAACTGATGCAGGTCTTTGAATTGATGGCGACGCCGCTCCAGGCCGTGACGGGTCAGCGCGGTGTTCGCAGGCGTCGTTCTCGGCGGCATCGTCATGGGGTCGTGGTGTGTATAAAAGGACCAGTGCGTCAAGCCGCTATTGTGGCCGTCCGCAGACCTTGTTCAAAGTAGAAACAGCCCGCATGCGGGCTGTTTTTTTGTCAGATCTTGTGAACGGCAGTCAGGGCGCTGATGCAGTAGAAGCAGCCAGCCCCGCGGGGCCTGTTGCCATGCTGGCGGTGGACGCAGATACCGCCGATACCATCGGTGCCGCCGCCGGGTGGGCATTGACAGCGGGCAGCGGCAGCAGCGGCACGATCAGCAGCGCCACGATATTGATGATCTTGATCAGCGGGTTGACGGCAGGGCCGGCCGTATCTTTGTAGGGATCACCCACCGTGTCGCCGGTGACGGCAGCCTTGTGCGCGTCAGAGCCCTTGCCACCGTGATGGCCATCTTCAATGTACTTCTTGGCGTTGTCCCAGGCGCCGCCGCCGGTGCACATGGAGATGGCGACGAACAGGCCGGTGACGATGGTGCCCATCAGCAGGCCGCCCAGCGCAGCGGGGCCTAACAGCAAGCCCACCAGCACCGGTACCACCACGGGCAACAGCGAGGGGATGATCATCTCCTTGATGGCTGCGGTGGTCAGCATGTCGACCGCGGTGCCGTATTCGGGCTTGCCGCTGCCGTCCATGATGCCTTTGATGTCGCGGAACTGGCGGCGCACTTCCACCACCACGGCGCCGGCGGCACGGCCTACGGCTTCCATGGCCATGGCGCCGAAGAGGTAGGGAATCAAGCCGCCGATGAACAAGCCCACGATCACCTTGGGATCACTCAGATCAAACGCCACGGAGATGCCACGGCTTTCCAGCGAGTGCGTGTAATCGGCGAACAGCACCAGGGCTGCCAAGCCGGCCGAACCAATGGCGTAGCCCTTGGTCACGGCCTTGGTGGTGTTGCCCACGGCGTCCAGCGGATCGGTGACGTCGCGGACTTCTTTGGGCAGCTCCGCCATTTCAGCGATGCCGCCGGCGTTGTCAGTGATGGGGCCGTAGGCGTCCAGGGCCACCACAATGCCGGCCATGCTCAGCATGGAGGTGGCTGCGACGGCAATGCCGTACAAGCCACCCAGCTGATAGGCGCACAAGATGGCCGCGCAGACAAACAGCACCGGCCACGCCGTGGAGCGCATGGAAACACCCAGGCCGGCAATGATGTTGGTACCGTGCCCGGTGGTCGACGCTTGCGCAATGTGCTGCACCGGCGAGTACTGGGTGCCGGTGTAGAACTCGGTCACCCACACCAAGGCAGCGGTCAGCACCAGGCCGACGGCGCAGGCGCCGAACAGGCGCATCTGTGTACCAGCGCCCAAGGCGTCGTCAGGGATGACATGGGCCGTGACGAAGTAGAACGCCACCAGCGAGAGCAGGCCTGATACCGCCAGCCCTTTGTAGAGCGCCGGCATCACGTTCTTCATGCCAGGCGAGGCCTTGACGAAACCGCAGCCGATGATGGAGGCGATGATAGACACCCCCCCCAGCATCAAGGGGTAGAGCACCGCCGCCATGGGCGCTGAAGTCACCATCAGTGCGCCCAGCGTCATCGTGGCGATCAGCGTGACGGCGTAGGTTTCAAACAAGTCGGCGGCCATGCCGGCGCAGTCACCGACGTTGTCACCCACGTTGTCGGCGATGACGGCGGGGTTGCGCGGGTCATCTTCAGGGATGCCGGCCTCCACCTTGCCCACCAGGTCGGCACCCACATCGGCGCCCTTGGTGAAAATGCCGCCGCCCAGGCGGGCGAAGATAGAAATCAGCGAGGAGCCGAAGGCGAAACCCAGCAAAGGCTTGAGCGAGGCTGAATCGACCCGCTCACCGCCACTCAGGTACCAGAAGAAGAGGCTGACACCCAACAGCCCCAGCCCCACCACGAGCATGCCGGTGATGGCGCCTCCCTTGAAAGCGACCGCCAGCGCCGGGCCGATGCCCTTGGTGGCAGCCTGTGCGGTTCGCACGTTAGCGCGCACCGACACATTCATGCCGATGAAGCCGCAGGCGCCTGACAGCACCGCGCCCAGCACGAAGCCCACGGCCGTGGTGTGGTCCAGGAAGATCGCAATCAAGATCGCCAGCAGCACACCGACCATGGCAATGGTCTTGTATTGGCGGGCCAAATAGGCGGCCGCGCCCTGCTGGATCGCGTTTGAAATTTCTTGCATGCGGGCGTTGCCCGCGTCCTGACTCAAGATCCAGCTTCGTTGGATGAAGCCATAAAGCACTGCGGCAAACCCGCAGGCCAAAGCAAAGTACAGCGCCAAACTCGTCGACATGTAGCTGACTCCCGTTTTAGTGTTTGCTCTGATGAGCTTGAAGGTTAGGACTGGATTGGGGCACCAAGCCCCTGCGTCAAGTCACGCGAATGAGCTTAAGGGATGGGCTCGTGCCAATGCAATTGACGTCTGTGGGTGTTTACCCAGTGTGTGCGGGTAAACAAGGGGTCGCCCTGATAAGCGTCAAGCTCGTGTCAGCTGTTTGCAAGTGCAGCCCTTAGAATCCGGGTTTCCCCGTGCCAAGAATCTACGGAGTCCCATGAGCCTGCACAACGTGACCCCCGGCGCCAAAGCGCCCGAGCAATTCAACGTCATCATCGAAATTCCGATGAATGCCGATCCGATCAAGTATGAAGTGGACAAGGAAAGCGGCGCGCTGTTCGTCGACCGCTTCATGACCACGGCCATGCACTATCCCTGCAACTATGGCTACATTCCCCAGACCCTTTCGGACGACGGCGACCCGGTGGACGTGCTGGTGATCACCCCCTTCGCCCTGACCCCGGGTGTGGTGGTGACCTGCCGCGCCATTGGCGTGTTGAAGATGGACGACGAGGCCGGTGGCGACGCCAAGCTTCTGGCCGTGCCGATCGACAAGATCTTGCCGATGTACACGCACTGGCAAAAGCCAGAGGACGTCAACAAGATGCGCCTCAATGCGATCCAGCATTTCTTCGAGCACTACAAAGACCTGGAGCCCAACAAGTGGGTCAAGGTTCAGGGCTGGGAAGGCCCCGAGTCGGCGCGTGCTGAAATCGTCTCTGGCATGGAAGCCTACAAAAAGGCCAACCCGGTTTGATGCTTGAGATTTGATGCCTGACTGCGGGCAATGAGCCCGTAGCGATCAAGCGCCCCGCGAAAGCCGGGCGCTTTTTTTCCAAGCCGAACGGGCTACTTTCTTCGGGCGGAGCCTCAGCCTTAGCCGGGCGCTTTGAAGGGCTGATGTGATTCCAGTTCATTCACATAAGCCGTGATTGCCTGACCCTCACGTGCCAAAAATTCTTCCACTGCGTGGCTGAATTCGGGCTGCGCCAGCCAGTGGGTGGATTGTGTGCCCACCGGCAGCAAGCCGCGGGCCATCTTGTGCTCCCCCTGTGCGCCGCCTTCAAAGCGTTGGTAGCCCTGAGTGATGCACCACTGCAGGGGCTGGTAGTAGCAGGCGTCGAAATGCAGGCAGGAGATGGGCTCCAAAGCGCCCCAATGGCGCCCATACGCAGCCCCTTGCTGCGGATCAATCGCCACCAAAGAGGCTGCCACCGATGGGCCATCCCCGCGTTTGGCGATAAAGAGCAGCCAGTTCTCCGGCATGCGTTGGCTCATTTGCGCAAAAAAATCGCGTGTCAAATACGGTGTGCTGTGATGGGCACGGTAGGTCAGTTGATAGCAGCGGAAGAAGAAATCCCAGTCTGCTTCGGTAATTTCACGGCCTTGGCGCATCTCGAAGTGGATGCCCGCGTCCCGCACCCGGCGTTGCTCTTGCTGAATCTTCTTGCGCTTTTCGCGCTGCAGTGAAGCCAAAAACTCTTCGAACGACGCATAGGGCTGGGACGTGCGGTTCCGCCAATGAAACTGGACACCGTTGCGCACCATCCAACCCTGAGCCTGGGCGGCTTGGTGGTCTTCAGCCGTTGCAAACAGCAGATGGGCCGATGAAAGCCCGAGCCTTTGCGCCAAGGCCTGCAAGCCCTGCATCAGCAGGCTGCGGGTGCGCGCGTTGGTGGCCAGCAAGCGAGTTCCGGGTACCGGCGTGAAGGGGATGCCCACCAAGAGTTTGGGGTAATAGTCCAGGCCGTGCCGCTGGTAGGCATCAGCCCAGGCCCAGTCGAAGACATATGTCGCAAGGGGCATCCTAGCGAATTCTGGCGGACTAGGTGTAACTGCCAATTCCCAAAGGGAGGTGCTGTTAGAGGTCTTTTGTATTACTAGGGTAAACCCGTATTTGTTGGCGCCACGGTTTTTGCATTTCTGTGGATAACTTTTTTGGGTCCAGCCGAGCGGCCCTCCACAGCTCCGTGAATATCTTCGATGCACGTCGAATGCTCAGCGTATGGGAGCGCGCGGCTTTACATGTTTCGAGGACGTGCCGTGTTTTCGCCTACACGGCATCGCCCAAGGCTGCCCGTTCCAGAACCTCATGCTGCCGCCGCCAGTCCGGCATCTGCCGGGCAACCAACGCCCAGAACGCACGCGTATGACTTTTTTCCACCGTGTGGCAGAGCTCGTGCACAACGACATAGTCCTGCACGCTGGCTGGCAGCTCCATCACGCGAGGGTGGAACTCCAGCACGTTCTGCGCATTGCAACTGGCCCAGCGGCTTTGAAAGTGCCGGATGCGGGCGCCGCGTGCCTGCAAGCCTGATTGGCGTTCCCAGTGGCGCACGCGTGCCAGCAGCTTCTCGTGCGCACGGTCTCGGTAAAAGCCGGCGAGTAGAGGGGCGAGGGCGTCGAGCCCGATGCTGCGTCCGGCTGGGGTTTCAATCACGAAGCGCGAGGCGGTGAAGCGCAGCGTGGAGTAGGCAAGTTTAGGCACATGCCTCACCTCGGTGAAGTAAGTCCGTCCGCAGTAGCGCAGGCGGCTGCCCGTGACGATGAGCTCCTCGGCGAGCGGCATCTCAACCAAGGCCTGCTTCTCGCGAATCCAGCGCGCGCGTCGGCGCACCAGAGCCTCTTGCTCCTCCAGCCCCACGGCTGGCCCGCGCAGCAACACCGGGTGTCCGCGCTCCACGGTCACGTAGTGCCGCTTGAGCGTGGCGTCAGCCTTGAATCGCCATTCGATGGTCGTCTGACCGTACTGCAGCCGAGGCATAGGGATTCGTCAGTTCTTCAGCAAGATGTCCAGGATGCGCCCCGCGTGCTCACGCGCTACAGAACGCTCCCAGCCGGCCAGCGGCATGAGCAGCTTGCGCAGCAAGTCCCGCACCTCGGGATGCAGGTCAGGCATCTGCTTCCAGTTGCCCGCCGCCAGCGTGTGGCTCAGTTCCTTGTCCTCAAACAGCTGGGTGCAGGCCACGCGGGCGGTCTCTTCGCCCAGCAACGTGGCGAGATAGCGATAGACGGCGGAATGGGCCGGCTTGTCGAAGCCGGTCTTGTCCTTGTCGACAACGCGCTGCCCAAACAATTCCAACTGCTCCAGGAACTGAGCCTGGCTGATGCGGCCGGCTTTTTCCTCTTCGAGCAACTTTTCCAGCTCGGCCGCCAGCTTGTCGAAGAAGGCCGGGTCCTTGTCGCGTCCGGTGGCGATGGTGTGCTTGAGCTGGTTCTTCATCACCAACGCCTGGCTGCCGGGGCTGGCCAGCTGTTTGAGCCGGGCCATGTCGCTGGCGTCGAGTATCGACACCTCGCGACCGAGCAGGCTCCTGGCTGGGCTGGCCGCAATGTACTCATCCAGCAGGCGCTGCAGCAACGCTGACTCCAACCGGGTGATGCGCTCGCGGTAATTGCTGTCGGGCAACTTGTCGCGCAGCATCAGGCGGATTTCGCCAAACAGGGTGAAGTAGGGCTTGAAGGGCACGCCGCGAACATCGGGCAGGATGATGTCGACGCTGCGGTTGAACTGCTTCGCCAGTTCCAGAAAGTCCTCCACCGCATCCAGACGTGAGGCCGGGTCGAGGAAGCGTTCGGCATCGTCCTTGTAGTCTTCCCGCTGGCTCACCGGGTCATGCTTCTTCGGCAGCAGCTTGAGGATGCGCTCCAGAGTGCTCTGCAGCTTGGGCAACTCGCTCTCCACGCCTTGCCAGACCTGCGCAGGTTGCACCTCGCCGCCATAGACCTTCAGCGCCTGGTCCAAATGGTCCACCACGCCGTGGTAGTCCACGATATAGCCAGCGTTTTTGCCAGGCAGTGTGCGGTTCACCCGCGCAATCGCCTGCAGCAGCGTATGTTCCCTCAGCGGCTTGTCTAGGTACATGGTGCTGACGATGGGCGCGTCCCAGCCGGTCAGCAGCATGTCCGACACGATGATGAGCCCCACGTTGTTGGCGTGCGGTCGACCATCCTGGCCCTTGGCCTCGTTGCCATAGGGCAGCGGGAACAACTTGCTGATGAAGGGGCCGACCTGCTCGGACGGCATGGCGACCGGCTCCTTGCCGGCTTTGACTTCGTCCCGCACCCGCTCTTCGATGCGCTGCACTTTGGCGATGTCCAGCTTGTGTTCGGCGGCCTCTTCCTCGACCGTGGCTCCGGTGCGTGTGCCGGTAATGCCGGCCAGCGAGATGACCACTTTGCTCTGGAACGTCGGCAGCCCCTGCTGGGCTCGCTGCGCCATCAAGTCATCGAGCAGGTCCTTGTAGCGCACGGCCATGTCGCGGCCGTCGCATACCAGCATGGCCTTCACCCCTTTGGCCTGCACGTTGCTGACGAAGTGCTCCACCAGATGCGCGGCCACCTGGTCCATGCGGTCGCCGGCCTTGCGCCAGTGGGCGAGCAGTTCCTTCTTCAAGGCCTGCTGTCGCGCTTCGGGCTTCTTGGCAAACTGGGCGTCGAAGGCCGCATCAAGCTGGGCATCGGCTGCCAGCTTGACCCAGGCGTCCTGGTACTTGATGGGCAGCGTCGCGCCGTCGGCCACGGCCTCGTGCAGACGGTACTCGTCGATGTAGGTGTCACCGCCGAACTCTGACAGCGTGTGCTTGTCGTCGTTCAGCAGCGGCGTGCCGGTGAACGCGATGAACTTGGCGTTCGGCAGGCTGGCACGCATGAAGGCGGCCAGAAAGTCGTACTGGCTGCGGTGCGCTTCGTCCACCAGCACATAGAAATTGGGCTTTGCGCTCAACACCCGGAAGTTCACCTTCTCGCGCTTCAGCTCCACCCACTTGGCATCGAGCAATACGCCGTCCTCGTCATGCCGGCCGTAGTGCTCGTTGCGCTCCTCCACCATGAAGAAGTCTTTCTCCACCCGCACCCGCCGGTGCCGGGTCGCCAAAAGCAGTTCGTCCCCATCATCTGGGGCGCCGTCTGCCGCATCGTCTGCCACTGCGCCAGGCTCATCGCCCTCCTGGAACTTCTGCACGGTGCTGGTGAACACGCTGCCGTAGTCGTTGCCCAGCATCCGCACTAGGCCCGCCACGGACACCGCCTGGATGGCTCGGATGCCCACCGCGTGGAAGGTGTCGAAGATTTGCTTGTCTAGGTCTCGGCGGTCGGTCAGCACCAGCACGGTCGGGTTGGCTAAGCCGGTGCTGTCGGCCCTCAGCAGCCGCGCCAGCAAGGCCATGGTCAGTGACTTGCCGCTGCCCTGCGTGTGCCAGATGACACCGCCCACGGGCTTGGCCGCCGTCAGCCGGGTGATGGTCTTGCGCACCGCGCGCCACTGCTGGTAACGAGGCAGCTTCTTGACCGTCTTGCCTTCTCGCGTCTCGAACAGCACAAAGTGCGTTACCAGCTCCATAAAGCGGCTGGGCTCGAACAAGGCCCACAGCAGTTTCTCCTGCTCGCTCGGCTCGTGGCCCAGCAGGGCTTTGACGGCAGTCAACTCCGCTTCCTGCAGGCGGTAGCGCGCGTAAAACGCTGGCTTGGTGAGGATGGCGCCATACAGGCCTTCGCGCCGATTCAAGCCCACGCAGACCTGGTTGAACACGAACTGCGTCGCGAAGCTGCGCTGGTATCCGTCCAGCTGCGCCAGCGCCTCGTCCAGCCGGTGGTGGCTGCCCTTGCACTCGATGATGGCCAGAGGCAGGCCGTTGACGAAGAGCAGCAGGTCGGGCCGGAACAGGTCGCCGTCGGCATTGCGCCCCACGTACTGGTCGACCACATGGAAGTCGTTGTGAGCCACGCTATTGGTCGAGTCTGTGGCATCGAAGAAGCGCACGCTGCGCGGCGCGCCGTCGGCGTCCTTGACCTGGATGTCCGAGCGATGGAGCACTTGCTCCCAGAACGCCTTGTTCGCCGGCAGAAGCTCGTCGTTGACGCGCTTGCGCATCTCCAGCAGCGCGGCGTCTACACCGCCCGGTGCCTCGGCCAGCCACGGGTTCAGCGCCAGCAGGCGCGGGCGCAGCACGTCTTCCAGCACGGGGGCCAGATGGCGGTACTCGACCTTCGCCTCGCTGCCTGGCAGATGCGTGTAGCCCAGCTTGACAAGCCACGCCAATGCCGGGGTTTCTACTCCGGTCTTCTCGGGTGACTGGCTCATGAAGGCTCTTGCTCGCGTGTCATGTTTTCATTCCTCCCTGAGGCTACGGTAACAAACAACCGTGCCGTTCATTGCTGGGGCACCTTCTGCGGGCACCTGCTTCTTGACCTCGAATTGCCTGGACTCGTGCAACACCTGCCGCCAGCTACTACATCCGTACCGCTGGGGCGTCTGCTCGGGAGCGTGCTGCCTCTGCCATGCTATTGCCGCGTTCAGCTCGGTCCAGCCCTCCGGCCTACCTTGGCTCAATGCCGCCTCGGCCTCACGCAGGCTGTCCACGATGCCGCTCATGGGCCAATGCACCTGACCGTCCGGCGCAATGCCGTCGATGAGCATGTCCTTGAAGCTCGGACTGTCCATCAAAGAAGCCGCGATAGCTCGTGTCCGTTCCATCTGCTCGGCCCATTCGCGCAGGGTCAGGTAGTGCGCGTCGATGGTTCCTCGGCTGCGGTCGAGGTAGGCCACGGCGGCTTCGCAACGCTCCATCTGGCCGAGGTCGAAGCGCTGCAGCAGGTGGTGAACCAGTTCGTTGCGCAGGTCGACGAGCTCCTTCAGCCCGGCCTTGGTCGACTCATAGCGCTCGGCGTCCATCACCATCCGGTGCTGAAAGCTAAACCAGATACCGTTGCCAGGTGGCTCCTCCGATGCGGGCGAATCGGCAACCGCGCTGTCGTCGCTACTCAGATAGCCGCCGGTCAGCATGCCGACAAGGCCGCCCAAGGTATTCTTCTGGGCGCAAGCGATTTGCTCTTCGCGAAGGGACTCCAACTTCGCCGGCGGGCCGGCGACTTCGGTATTTGCCACCATGGCCTTGAGGAGCAGCTCATACTGCTGCAGGCGCAGCAGGCAGCCACCCAGCTTATTTTGGGCTGCACGCTGAAGCTCAGCGAGCCCGCCAGCTTGCTCAGGGGTGGCAGCCAAGTCCATAGCTAGGTCATACCGCCATACTTGCGTCAGCGTTGATACGCCACTCGCCGGTGAGCAGCTTTTGCATCAGGCCGCGCTTCAGAGTGCCGTAGTTCGCTTGCTTGAGGCGAAGTGACGCAAGCTTCGATTCAGCGGTGGCCAATATTGAACCTATCCGTTGCTGCTCCTCATAAGGGGGCATTGCGAAACGTAGTTGATTCAAAGCTTGTTGTGTGATTTTTGGTTGGGCGGTTCCGCTTGCAAGGGACGAGTAGTCTATTGATTCAAGCAGTTCGACCAAGAATTGAATGTCGCAACCAGTCTTGGGGCGAAATACATGCGCGTGGTTGTTCACCCATATCTTCCCCGTTGCCCTGAATGCTAGGGGCAGGTTCCTAGAGAGCACGTTCTCCCCATCTTCTCCGAGAAGAATGAAGTCGCCATCGAAGATGAAGCCATCAATCCAGTCGATAACCCCTGATGCTCCGTAATAGGGGTAGGCGCCTCGGCGAAGGGCTCTGTCCGCTTGCTTAAGGGGAATTCGTTGTCTGTCTAGGTTATCCACAACCTCATTTAGCGAACGAACATCCCAGGTCATCGGAATCGAGCCCAGTTCACTGGCTTTGAACTCGACATGCTGCACCCAACGGCCATCGGCACCCCGAGTGCCAACGCCTCGACTGAATAATGTCTGCATCAAGCCCTGCTTAAGGGTCTGGGTGGCTTCAATCTGCCGGGCAATCACATCCAGCTTGTCGTCCATAGCCGTGAGGATTGCTGAGATTTTTCTCTGCTCGTGAAGTGGCGGAAGTGCGATTGGGGTACCACGAACTTGCTGCAGACTAATCTGCGGATACGCTTGCCCAGTGAGGATGGCGCGGTAGTAGGTTGCGTATCCATCGTGCTTCAGGCACTGATAGACATAGTCGACATCTGCGCTGGCTTCGCCTAAGACTCTGATGCGGGCAATGTGCTGATTGATATTTGCCGTGGTGTAACGTTCCGGAGCCTTTGCAACGCGGCCAACGTTGCCCGTAATCGTCATCAGCAAGTCACCAGGCTTCACCTCGGAGCGACTCATCTGACGATGGGCTGCTGCTGAGATGAAGTTCATACCTTTTGCGTTGAACCCGTTATCGGTCACGCATTCGCTGCGAAGAAAGGGAACTCCGGTGGCTTCATCAGCCCAGTCATGGCCATAGGTCGTAGGAGTCCCTCCCTTCGTAATGAAGTCGGCAAGGCTTTCTAAAGCTTGAATTGCCCAGGACGCGGGCACATGGCCGACGACAGCCTCTATGCGCTCGTTCTTCATTTGGCGAAACCTAGCTCTGCCAGATAGGCATTGAGCCTTGTATCAATCTGCGCCTCTTCCGCAGCCAATGCGTCCAACCGTGCCAAGGTCGCAGCGACATCCACGACCTCTTCGGATTCACCGTTGTCGATGTAGCGGGCAATATTGAGGTTGCCTCCGCTGCTGCGAATTTCGTCGAGCGCTACTAGCCGGCAGAAGTTCTCCACCTCAGTCTGACGCTCAAACGCTGCCTTGTGGGTGCCGGCAATGTGAGCAATGTCTTCGGGCCTCAAGGTGTTCTGCGCCTTGCCCTCCGCGTAGTCGCGGCTGGCGTCGATGATGATGACCTTGCCCTTAAGCGCAGCGGGCTTCCGCTTGTTGAGAATCAGCACGCAGGCGGGAATGCCGGTGTTGTAGAACAGCGCCGAGGGCAGGCCAACGACGGCCTCGATGAGGTCGCCCGGCTGGCTGCCGCTGGCGGCATCGGTGCCAAACAGCAACCCTTCGCGAATCCTGCCTTCCTCGCCGCTTCGGAACAGCACGCCGTGCGGCAGGATGATGCCCATGCGGCCATCGGCCTTCAGGCTGGCCAACATGTGCTGGGCGAAGGCGAGGTCGGCATAGCCGCGCGGCGGCACACCGTAGGAAAAGCGGCCAAACGGGTCGCTGACTTCCTTGTAGCTTGGGGTCTTGGGTTTCTTGCCGTCGCGGCCTTCGCTGTCCTGTGCCGCTTCGCTTTCCAGCTCAAGCGGCGTCCACCAGGCTTTGGCGGAAAACGGCGGGTTGGCAATTACCCGGTCAAAGGTCTTGAGGTAGCCGCCGTCCAGATGCTTGGGCTCCACCAGCGTGTCGCCGCGCTCAATCTCGGCCCGCATGTTGTGCAGGTAGAGGTTGAGCTTGGCGATGGCCCATGTGCCCAGGTTCTTTTCCTGGCCGTAGAGCAGCGCGTTGGGCCGGTCGCCAATCAGCGTGCCACCGGGCAGCTTGGCGACGTGGTGCGCGCTTTCCACAAGCATGCCGCCGCTGCCGCAGGTGGGGTCGTACACGCTGTGCCCAGGCTGTGGGTCGATGAGCTCCACCACCAGTTGCACCACGGCCTTGGGCGTGTAGAACTCGCCGCCCTTCTTGCCCGCATCGTCGGCAAATTGCTTGATGAGGTACTCGTAGGCGTCGCCCAGCATGTCGGCCTTGTAGAGGTCCGCATTGCCCAGCTTGTACTGATTGAAGTGGCGCAGCAGCCGCTGCAGCGTGGCGTCCGCCAGCACACGCTTGTCGCCGTACTGGGTGGCGGTCAGCACATGCTGCAGTTCGGTATTGTTCGCCTCGATGGTGGCGAAGGCCTTGTCCAGCGCCTCGCCGATGTTCTCGGTGCGGGCAATCAGGCTGGGCCAGCGGGCGTCCGGCGGGAAAGCTCCCCATTTGTCCTGCACCTCGGCCAGGGCGTCCAGCTTGCTCAGGCCGTCAACGTCTTGCAGCTGCTGGACGCGCTCCTCAAACACGTCGTTGAATCGCTTGAGGAACAGCAGGCCAAAGATGTAGTTCTTGAAGTCCGACGAGTCGATGGAGCCGCGCAGGATGTTGGCGGACTCCCAGAGCCAGCCTTCTAGGGTTTCGAGAGTCAGTTGATTTGCCATGGGGCTTTGTCGGTATATGCGGCCGGCCTGGAATCACTCGGCCAGTACCACCTGTTGTAAGTCGCCAGCGAGGCCGATGCCCTCTAGCCGCCAGCGCTTGAGTTATTTGATTTTTTGGAATGCCAGCAAGATTCCGACATGACCGCGCATGAGCGCAGCTCAATTTTCCACCAAGGACCGAATCCACCTCGGCGGCGCTTGGTGAAGCGCTTCTAGACCCTGAAGCTGTCCAGCGACGCTCCGGCCTCGACAGCGGCCCGCAGCCACTTCGGTTGAAGACCTCGGCCGGACCAAGTGTTTCCCGTGGCGGGGTCGCGGAACTTGGCGGCAACGGTGCTGACCTTGCGTTCCTTCCGAGACGACGCTGCCAAATCCTCTGTAGTGAGGCCGTATTCAGCCATGAGCGCTTTCACTTGGCCAATCGCGTCATTGCGGGCGCCGTTTTGCATTTCGGCGATTTGGGCCTCAAGGGCTTCGCGCTGTTTCAGAAGTTCGCTCAGGTTTGCCATGGATATACGGGCGCAGTGGAGATTGAAGGGCTCTAGGATACCCGCGAGCCAATCGACGTGCGGGGATGGAGCGCTACTGCCGTGTACCCTACCCAGACAGCTTTTGATGGCCTTGGGGAAGCCGGGCGCTTCCGGACGACAAAAATCGGACCCGCGATGGGCTGAGCCGAAACCACCGCCGAAGATTTGGCGTTGACCTATATCGCCGCTTCGTCGCCGTGCTGCTCAGCGGATTACACTGCCCGCGGGCTTCGGCTCTGCCGTAGCCTCCTGCTTTTCCTCCCTGAGCAGGAAGCTCTACGCGATGACAGCGAACGGGCTTTTGGCCCCGACCGCATGGTCGGGGTCCTTCTTTGAAAGGGTGTCCCGGAAGGGCGTTGTCCGCACTGACTGTCCCCGGGGCATCGATGCCGCAGAGCTTTTCGCTAGGCTCCGCCTCCGACATCTACGACGCCCGTAGGGCGGAGGTAGGGTCGAGGGCGTATCGCCAAGCACTAGACGCTTGAAGTGCCCTGCTCAGAGCCGAGGACGTGAGGTCGATTGGCTTCATCGACTCGGCGTCGTAGATGCCGCAATCAAGCGTTGCTGCGACGTCGAGAAGCACAAGAAGAAACTGGTCTGCCTCCGACCTTGCATCGATGCGAGCGCTGAGTTCGAAGCGCAAGTCGTCCGCCCACGCGAGGTCGACGCGGTTGCCGTCGTCGAGACCGTAGACCAGCCCCTGGTCCAGCATGGGCCAAGGGCGCCCCATGTGTATGAGCAAGGCTGCCTCCGCACGCGACCTCATAGATGCCGGCAAGGCGATGTCCTCTGGCCTTCTCGCGAGGGTTACGTCGTACTGCCACGTGGCCATTGAGTGAAGCTTCTATCTTTTGCTATGCCGTCCTGTCCCAAATGGCTCGTGAAAACCAGGGTCGCCGACTGGGGCCAGTTAGACATCAAGCAGGGCGCGCAAATCGTCAATTAGTGCCGCTGACTCCAATGAATGCTGCGCCAAGCCTTCAAGCGCGGTCAGGATTTCTTGCTGCTTTCTCTTGGTTTTGTAATCGTAGAATTTCACAAGCAGTTTATAGGCCTGTGACCTTTGATTTGCGCTAAAGCGCCTTGCAAGCCTGGTCGCATTTATGGCTTTGATTCCGCAAATTTCAATTGTCTTCTGCCCCTTCGCGTTTTCAGGGATAGCAACAACGCGGTCATACACATCGTATGTGAGATAGTCACCCCATTCGTCCAAATGTGGATGAACCAATAGGTAGTCAGCTGATGCCTTGGGGACGGCCCCAGGCTTACCCGCAGCTACAAGAACGTTCTTGTTCGACTTATGACCGTTGCAGACGATGCACGATGCCGCAATGTTATCAAGCTCAAACATCAGATGAGGGTGCTCATCCTTGTCGATTATGTGCTCGGCGTCGTACCCTCGCTTATTCGGTTGAATTTCACTACTGCAATAGCAGCACATCGCGTTTTGCTGCCAGAAATAATGGTCTTTGACTTCGGTCTTGTAGGCTGAAATGAGAGCTTTGTCTACGGCTTCGGTAGTGCCCCAGAACTTATTGTCGGCAGCACCTTTCGACTTTAATTGCAAGTGTTGAGCGTTTGAAACTGTATTAAGTGCAGCGAGCACCGCAGCTCTTTGGCGAACATCAGGCATTACGATGCTCCTCCAGCGCGGCCATTTGGTAGGTCGGTTGTTTCAACGGCGCGCAGCGCTTGTCGGATTGAAGCAAGAGTTTTGCCGTTGTCTTGTTTGTACTCCGAATACAACGACTGCAATTCGTGTAGTCGAATCATGGCGGCGGCGCGTTCAACTGGGGTCCCGCACTCCGCATCCACTATCGAATTGAAAATTTCGTTCGCAACGTGGGTGCTTCCTTCAAGAGGGGTTGCGAAAACGTCAATCAGTGTTTGCTCGACCGAAATTGCTTCCGGCTCACCAGCTACTGATTTCTCGACGATTGAAACTGTCGGCTGTGCACTTCCGTCGCTAAGCTGTTTTAACTGATTGATGTTTGCATGCAGTTCCTGCGCACGTTGCACGATAAGAGGTGAGTGCGTGGCCACGATGACATGACACTCTTCAAATGGCGAAAGCGCCGCGGCTAGGTGGTCAATGTATTCCGCCTGCCATTTGGGGTGAAGACTCAGCTCGGGCTCGTCAATTAAGACAAGCGAGTTATTGTCTAGAGATGAGGCTAGCCCAATTATTGAACACAGCATTTGTTGTTGCCCGGAGCTTGCCTCTGAAATGTCAAGCCGCGGCATGTCAAATGGATGTAAATGGAATGCTTCGAGGTCTACAAGGTTTAGTTGCCTTAGCACCGAGATGGCTTGAAATACTGCGTACTCGCGCGAAATGCTGTCGATTTCGAGGCGAAGTTCGATATTTTGATTTGAATTTCCCTTTAAGCCGATAGCTTGCCTAAGGGCTTCGTTGAGTAGGTCCGAAAATGGCTCAATATTCTTCTCGTTGAGTTCTCTAGTAAATCCACGAAGTGTTCTGTCTATCCTCAATTCTTCGGAATTCTGTTGAAGATATGGCAACACTGTGTCGTGCCGTTGCAGTTCTTCGAAAAGCTTGTTGAGGAGTGGATGCCTCTCGTATTCCAGGTCGATTCTGGGGTGAAACTTTAGCTCGTGCAGAACTCGTAAAATTGAGCCTGTGGATTTGGTTGACTCACTCAATCGAATAAGAGCATCTTCCAGGATTCTGCTGGAGGTTTCGTGGCCTACCGAACGAGAGCCTCTATGCAGTCCGACGCATACATAATTGCTTTGTCGACGTTTGGATTCTCCGTAGTTTTGCGCAAGGCTTGTCCGGCCAACAATAGGCGCTGGGAACCGACTAAATGGACTAAACGTTTGAGCTATTGTTCGGGCCGGTCCATCCTTGTATGCCTCGCCACTGCGTTGACTGAATAGATGTCCCGACCCAAGCCAACTTATTTGTACTTCCTTCTTGGGGTGGCTTGCGGACGGGCGAAAGAATTGAGCAAGTGATTCGAGTATTTCAGTCTTGCCTGTACCATTTTCGCCAGTCAGCAAGTCGACCTGATTACTATGCCATTGCTTCCCGTCCGGAAAAGTCAAGTGGCCTCGCCCTGTTTCTATATCTAGTACTCTCATTTGTATTCTCCCTTCGACCACTAATTTCCGTTAGGAATGTGGTCTTATTTCTGTCGTCGTCAATTGCTCAGCTTGAACGACATTCTATGTACTAAACATACCAAGTTGGTCCCGCTTAAGCCTAGTGAAAATCCCTGCTGGGCGTGCTGAGGCTTCCGAGCATCGGCGTCAGGTCTTTCGCAAAGGTGACGATGATGTTCCTGACCTCGCCTTCTCGCTGCCAGCGGCCCTTAACCGCCAGTAGCTTGGCGCCGAGGATGTCCGGTCGCTGCCGTTCTAGGACATCGCGCCAGACGACCAGCTGTACGTCTCCGGTTTCGTCTTCAAGGCTGATGAACGTGACACCGCTCGCTGTTTCAGGCTGCTGCCGCACCGTAACCAACCCCGCATGGCGCTCCGCGCGGCCATCAGGTAGGTCGTGAAGGTCCGCAGCAGTGCTGAATTTCAGCTCCGCAAGCTGCCCCCGAATCAGAGCCAACGGATGGCTTCTCAGCGAAATTCCGAGAGCCGCATGGTCCCAGAGCACCTCTTCTTCCTCTGGCGCAGTGTCGAGCGCGAGGTAGTCCTCTTCAATGCGTGCGTCGCGTTGAAGCTCAGGTGTGCAGGTCCATCCGGCTGCATCCCACACCTGTTGTCGACGTTGGCCCGACAACGCCAGCCTTGGCCTGGCAATTCGGCATCGAGCGCCGAGAAGCCTGTCGGTATGGTTAGCTCAGCAGCACGCCCGAGTTGGTCGCCTCTCCAAACGGCGGCTTCCACCTCAGGCGGCAGAGCTCTAAGTGCGGGTGGTGACTGCTTGGCGTTTTGCGACGGCGAAGCTGCAGACAGTTCCGGCACCGCTGGCGGAATGCGGAACACGAATGCTCACAAAATACTGTATGCACATGCAGTATTTCGAGGCAAACAGGATGTCCAGTCCAAAGTGATGCGTCTGTCTCGTTCCGATGGCTGCAACCATTTAAAGCAAGATTTCTAAGAATTTCATTAAATTTGAGAAAGATTGCAATAGTCGATGTGAATGTCTATGATTTCTTTCATGGTCTTGCGTGGATATGACGCCAGACCGACGAAACGGAGCACGCGTATGGCCACTGATGAAGTCTTATCTGCAGTCGAACTCGGACGACACCTGATGCAAGTGCGAGAGCGCAGCGGCATCAAGCAGGCCGAGTTGGCGAAGCGCGTCTCGCTCAGCGCGGCCGTTCTGTCCCGCATCGAAAGTGGGGACCGTCCTGTCACCCGGGAGGAAGTCCAAGACATCCTTGTTCAGCTAGGTACGCCGGAGGCGGCTGAACTGGCAAAAGCGGTTCAGCGGACATGGAAGGTGCTTCCCCGGCCTCCACTGGACCATCCAGACCAAGACCTACTCTGGGACGCTGACCTGGTCGCCCATGAGCTAGTCGAACTTCGAGAGCGGCCTGACACGCCCCATGCGTTTGAGCGCCGGCTTTCTGAGTACATCGACGAGCTCGGCCGTGGCGCCACCATGCTGCTCAAGCGCGAACATCAGGTTGCTTTCATTGGCAGCATTGGCGTTGGCAAGTCCACGGCCATTTGCAAGATGACGGGGCTCGAAGTTCAGAAGGATGACGGGACGATGACACCCGTCCTCGAAGTCGGTGGCGGTGGCATCACCGTATGCGAAGTCCATCTGCGCACCGGCCCTGAGTTTGGCCTTATCGTCGAGCCCAAGGGCGATGATGAATTGCGGCAAGACGTCCTGGACCTGGCCGATAGCATCCTCAAGGGGGTGCCAGCACCTGACGAAGACGGCCCCAGCGGGCAGGAGTCACAGGGTATCTCGAAGGAAGTCGCGAGGGCGCTGCGCAATATGGCGGGCTTAGCCGTTCAGCGTCCTAAAGGGGCGGACGGCAAGCGGACAACCGTCGACCCGGCCAAGCAGCTCGCACAACAGTTCCCCACCCAGCGCGAGTTCGTGGTGGAGGTGCTCAGCCGCATGGACCTGCATCGCCGTGACAAGCGGGACATCTGGTATGACAGCGCGTCTGGCAAGGCGCCTAAAACTTGGCTGCGGGAAACGTTCGCCGCCATCAACAACGGCAGAAGCTCGGAGTTCACGCTGCCACGCCGTATCGAGGTTGTGGTACCTGAGAAGCTGCTCCAGGTCGCGGACCTGACGGTGCGCTTCATCGACACCAAGGGCATCGACCGGAACGCAGCGCGTGAGGATATCGAGTGCCACTTCGACGACCCGCACACGCTGGCGGTCCTCTGCTCCCCCTTCAACAATGCGCCAGCAGCCGAAGCGCGGCTGCTGCTTGAACGAGCCAAGGACGCTGGCATTCGTACGCTGGATACCAACGCGGCCTTGCTCGTTCTTCCTCGACCGACCGAAGCACTGGCAATGAAAGACGACGCCACCAGCGCGCCTGTCGAAAGTGCCGAGGAAGGCTATGAACTGAAGGGCGAGCAGATTGCGCTTGCATTGGAACCCCTTGGTCTGCAAACGCTCGGAGTCGCGTTTTACAACGCGAACGAGGACCCCGCAGCCTCCGCCCAAGAGTTCCTGCTCGAGCGTCTGACAAAAGCGCGTGCCGCCTTCCGCACGCGCATTGCCGAGGCTACGACTGGTGCCCAGGCACTGCTGCGCAATCACGGGGAAGAGCGTATTCATGCAGTCCTGCGAGACGCCGGCGAGACGCTGCACACGTGGGCATTGCAAAACGCAGCGGTTCAACCCGTGCAGGGCCACGTGCAAGAAAGCTTGATGGCGCAAATCCAGGTCGCCTATGCAAGCACGGTGCGGGCGGCAGTTCGCCGCGAAGGAGAGTGGCCGCAGCTCAGCTACTCGCACCACATTGGCTACGGCGCTCGGCGCCTTGCGGTAATGGCACTGGAGAAGCCCGTCGAGCAGTTCACTGGACACTGCAGGCTGATGGCGGCAACTCCCAGCTACGCTGAGGCGGCTGACTTGCTGGTCCAGGCGGAGCGTGTGCTGACCGTTTCGTATGAAGAACTGCTGCGGAAGGTCCAGCTGATGGGTCAGACGGTTTTCAAGGACGCCTTGAAGGCCGACCCGATGCTTTGGCAGGCTTGCATGGACGAATGGGGTCAAGGCCCGGGCTACAAGAGCCGCGTCGCTGGACACAACCGCGACTGGTTCAACGATGGGGCTCGACGGAAGCTGCAGGATGAACTTCAAGCCCTCATTGCGCGGGAATGGACCCGCGCGTTGGCCAACGTGACGGCGCTGCTGGAGCCTCAGCAATGATTAGCCAGCTTCTTGCCGTCGTTGAGGTCGACAAGGCTGACCGCGTCGTCTGTCAGGCCGTGGGCTGTGGCCATGGCGTGTTCCGTCGCATCCACGTCGTTCGCCACGGCGACGGAAGCCTGGGCGTGTACGGCTCCGATTGCTTCGGCAAGTTGTTCGGGCAGCTTGCCAACAAGGCTCCGCAATATGGCAGTGGGGACGGACGTGAGCTGACGCCCGAAGAACGGCTGATGCTGGCCGAGAACACCGAGCGTCTTGTCGCGCAGTTCGAAGCGGAGTACCAGGCGCTCGCTGCGCAAGAACGGCTTCGGCGCGAGCAGCAAGAAATGGTCGAACGTGCCGCTCAAGAGCGTGCCGAACGACTGCGGGCGGAAGCCGAGCGACGACGGCCGCCGGCGCCGGCGGAAATTGCCAGCGTCGAACGTGCAGCCAAGGCACTCGTGCGTCAGAAGTTCAATGTCGACCCCGACGCTCCAGGTTGGCGTGGGCTGGTCCTAGTGGAAGCTCGAAAGTTGCTCGGTCGGTAATCGGCGGGGAGAGCGTTTTAGGTCTATCGAGCCCGCAAGCAAGGGAGAAGAACAAGATGGCGGTTACGAACGAGTTGGCTTTCCCGGAAACCGAGGAACGCTTCGAAGAGATGTGCTTCCACCTCTATCGGATGGAGTGGAAGGACCCGGGATGCACGCGCCTTGGCGGGGTGGGCCAGGGGCAGTTTGGCCTGGACATCATCGGAACTCACGGCGCGCAGCAGATTGGCGTGCAGTGCAAGCACTACGTCAAAAAGGCGTTCACGCTCGGCACTGTGGAGAAAGACGTCAAGCTGGCTGACGAAGCTGGCATTGCCGTGGACCACGTCATCTTCGCGACGACGGCGGCCAACAAGACTGAACTCGTGCTGAAGGTTCGTGAGCTGAGCAATGCCCGGAAGAGGGCAGGCAAGTTCACCGTCTCCGTTGCGTTCTGGCAGGAACTGTCCGGCATGCTTCGCCTGAACAAGGAAGTGGCACGCGAATACATTCCCGGATTCCCGGGCGGCACTCTCTTGCTGGTCAAAGAGGTTGCTAAAGAAACGCTGGCCATCGTTCGAAGCAGCAGCGAAAGCGATGTTGAATTTCAGGCGGACATGCGTGGGCAACTCACCGGCATAACTGACCGCATGTCAAGCATGGCAGCAGCGGCGAGTCTTCCCGAGTCGCGCGGCACCGAAGCAGAACCGCTGATTGCGAAGAACCTGGACCTTGTTCGGGCCAAGTTGCTGGAATGTCGCCCGAAAGAGGCATTCGAGCTTTTGGATTCTCTGGGAAACCCAGACCGTTTCAGCGACACCTACTCGCAGTTTCGTTGGCACACCAACCGTGCCGCCGCTCTCCTGCTCGACGGAAAGAAGTCCGACGCCGCACGCGAGTACTTGGCTGCGGCTGCGATAGAGCCCAAGCTGGAAAAGGCTTGGAGCAATCGCGCGCACGGTCATCTGCTTCTCGACGATGCGAACGCGGCACTGGAGGCCACCCGCGAGGGGCTGGCCGCCTATCCTGAAAGCAGTCCGCTGTGGGCCTTGCATGTCGCGGCAAAGCAGCTCTTGGGCGATGCTGAACCCGACCGCGACGTGCCGAAGCACATCCTGGACACCGCAGATGTCAGGTTCACGCTTTCGCACGTGCGCTACAAGCAAGGTCGGCTCGAAGAGTCGCTCGACCTGATTCGTCTTTGTGCTGAAGGCGAAGCTCCGTCGCTCGAGGTGAGGCGTTGCTATCTCGCAGCGGCACTTTCCTGGGCCATCGTGGACCCGGCGGCAGCTCATCACGACCAACTGTTGCCGAAGCAGCGCAACGCGCTTGCTGATGCGCTTCGTCTCTTGGAACCTCTTGAGGCGACACTCGGTGCTCTCCAGGTTGATATTGTCTCGGACGAGTTGAGCAACAACGTGTGCATGGCTCTGCTGTTGACCAGGAACTCCGTTCGGGCACGCGCTATTGCGGTGACCGGCCTTGCGCGACACCCGAACTCTGAAGGGTTGCTTCGGATTCGGATGCACGAACTGGCAGACAAGGAGGATTTTGCGGGCCTGCATCAGTTGACCCAAGGCCGATACTGCGAGCTACCGACATCTACCCTAGCTTCGTTGGCTGAGATGTCTGCGAACGAAGGCGATTTGGCCTGGCACCAGTCGGTGATGGTGGTCCTCGATACACGCCAACACAGCGAACAGCAGACTACGGAACTCAGGGCTCTCACCAGCCATGCACACTGGCAAGCGGGCGATAAGGACAAGGCGCTTCAGCTCTCCCGTGAGTTGTTGGCGGAACATCCACACCATGTCTTGACGCATGCGATGCTGGCCAGGCGACTGATGCAGAAGGGCGAGCTCATCCCGGCTGCTGAACAGGTCGAACTCGCGGTGCAATCGCTGCAGCCAGGCAGTCCGATGGGCGAAGTCCTTTACGTCGCGGACTTGCTGTATGACCGGCACCTGTATCCGGAAGCCGCTGGTGTCTACGAACGGGTGGTGACGTCGCCGGCCGGAAACGGTCTTACGCAACGGTTTTTGGCATGCCTCATCGAGAGCGGTCAGCGCCGCAAGGCGCGTGGAATCCTTGATGCATTGGCTCCCGAGGTTCGAGACTCGCCAAGCTTCCGCCGCATTGAATCCAACCTGGCACGGCAAACAGGCGACTGGCCGCGAATGCGCGATGTCCTCAAGCAGGAGCTTGACCGAGTGCCGACCGATTCCGGCGTTGCCGTCGGCTACATCGGCGCGCTGCATCGCATACCCGCCGAGAAGAACACGCTGGAGGCATACCTGGCCGGCGACCCGACCTTTGACGGGAAGCAGCCGTTCAACGAGGTCGAAATCGCCAAATACCAGCGGGAGCATGGGCTTCCTGGGCTGGCGCTCAAGCGCTTGTACAGGCTGTTCCGTTCACACCCGAACGACTCGGCAATCGGGGGCTATTTCCTGGCGCAGGTCCTGATTGGGACGTTGGCGCCCGAACTTGCGCAGGCGCCCACGGTAGTGGCTGCCGGTGTTGTTATCCATTTGCGCTCGGACGCCGAAGCTCGCGACATCGCCATCGACTTCGATGACGCCGTCGTGGGCGCAAGCTGGCCGGAATTGGTGACGCCAAGTTCGGACTTGGCGGCGAAGCTTATCGGCAAGGTCGTTGGCGACAAGGTCTCGCTGTCGAGAGGCATCGGCGACGTCGAATATGAGGTCGCTGGGCTTTCGTCCATTTATGGTTTTGCGGCATCGAAAGTCCATAAGCTGCTCGCAGAGACCGCCAACCCAGGCGGTCCAATGTGGAGTGTCAATCTTGCAAAGGCAGATGGGTCATTCGACTTCGAACCATTGTTTGCAATGGCAAAACACAAGTCGGAGGGCATGGCCGACGCCCTGAAAAACTATAAGCAGACCCGCTTTCCCTTGGCGTCGCTGGCCCAGATGGTTGGCACTGAGCCACTGACCTTAATGGTGGATTGGCCATATTCAAAGGCGTCCCTCTTCGTCAGCCTCGGAACGCAGGAAGAGCGCGACGCGGCACTGCAGCTTCTCGAAGCCGGGGGCAAGCGATTCGTGATTGACCTCCCAACCTTGGGTGAGCTGGTTGGGACCGGTGTATTCCGAAAGGTGGCTCCGCTACTGGGTCCGCCCTTGGTGTCGCAGACCGCGAGGGAAGAGCTGACCACCATCATTCAATCCCAGGAGACCTCGCCATCGAGCATGTCCCTGAGGGAGGAGGATGGCAAGTACATCCGTGAAGAAGCAACACAGGAGCAATTGGATGTTCGCCTGGCTTTTCTTCGAGAAATGTTGGCCTGCATTGACGAGCTTTGCGAGGTAACGCCCGTTCTTGGGCCGAAAGACATCACGGACAACCACCGGATACTGGAGAGGCTTCTCGACAGCGCGACTCTGGACGCGGTCTATCTGGCCCTAGAGCACGATGCCGTACTGCTGAGTGACGACGGCGGGCTGCGTTTGGCGGTGCCTGCCGTCGGGCTGACCAACGCAATCGCTGTACAGCCACTGCTCATGTTCGCCCGAGCGCGCGGTGCGATTGACCATTCGCTCTACGTCGATGTGGTTATGGGCAAGCTCGCGCGCAACCACGACTTCATCAGCGTTCGCACGGAAGACTTGGTGGCCCTTGCGCGCCGCGACACCGCCAAAATAGCGGCGAGCGTCGTGAACGCCTTTGATACTTTCCGAAGTCAAACCCTGGACCTTGCGTCCGGCGTGCTGGTTGCTGCCGAATTCTTGGCCAATGTGGTGCCGTTGTGCCCGCCTGCAATTACTGCGGAGTATTTCAGGATAGCCTTGAAGGCACTGCAACAAGACCGTCCGGACCTAGCCGATACCGTTCATCGTTCGTTGGTTGCGGCGGTGGAACATGGAATGGCAAGCCTTCCAAAGAAGCAGGTCAGTCCGCTTCGCCGTCAGCTGGGCGCACTCTTGAATCCTCCCGAGAGGGAGCCTCAACGCATTGAGCTGACGGCAGTGGCTCGAGCATCCAAGGAACTCATCATTCGTATGCAGCGGCTCGCTGAGCGTACGCGGTAATCGGTATGTACTCGGAGTGCCAAATAAAGGCATCTGACTCCCACGCCGGCGCATATGCTCGTTGCCAAAATTATGAGCAACCAGCCGCATAAGACGGCGATGCCCACTCAGGGGAGGTCAACGTTGAAGCTAATAGTTCCGCCAGTATTTGGTGTCAACGAAAAGTACCGGCACGGCGCAATACGCCAAGTGCTCTTGGAGAAACAAGAGCTGTTCGGCCGGTTCGTAAGGTTCACAACCGACCAGGCGACCTGGCTTCGGTTCACGCCAGACGCCGGCGGGCCAGGCATCCTCCTTTTCAAGAAGGTACCCGACGGCTTCGCGATGCCGCCAGACGTCGCGGTCTTGGTGAGGTCGAGCCTCCCCGCGGAGGTACTTCCGGAGATTGACGCGCAAGAGGCCCAGTGGGCCCTGCACCCGCTCTTGACCGCAACGGCCGCATTGGACATTGCGGGCAGGGCGCAACGTGCTCGCGAGTCCTGGCGGGGAGCGTTCCGTTACGCCGACGAGGACAGCGTCGTAAACGGCGCCATTGCGCTTCGGCGCCCTCAGGTTGGAGCGTTGCACGCCATTCACGCACATTGGTCGGTAAGCGACGGGGTGGCGACCGTCGTGATGCCAACGGGAACGGGCAAGACCGAGACGATGCTCGCGACCACAGTCTCCAGCCAGTGCCAGCGCATCCTCGTTCTCGTGCCGACGGATGCGCTCCGAAGCCAGGTCGCTCAAAAGTTCGTCTCCCTTGGCGTGCTGAAGCTGGAAGGCAGCGTCATTCTTGACGCGGCGGTTCAGCGTCCGGTAGTCGGCATCATGACCTCGGCGCCCCGTGACATTGGCGAAGTCGACGCCCTGTTCACCACCTGCAATGTGGTCGTCACTACCAGCCAACTCGCGAGCAGATTCACGCCGGTGGTCAAGGCGCGCGTTGCATCTCTGTGCAGTCACTTGTTCATCGATGAGGCGCACCACGCGGAGGCACCGACCTGGAAGGAGTTCAAGGAGCACTACGCTGACAAGCGCGTGCTGCAGTTCACGGCCACGCCTTTCCGAGAAGATGACCGGCGCATCGACGGGAAAATCATCTACGTCTACCCATTGCGCAAGGCTCAGGCAGAAGGCTACTTCAGGCCCATCCGCTTCAGCCCAGTCTCTGAGTTCGGGTTCAAGAAGGCAGACCGGGCAATCGCTCAGCAGGTGCTGAAGGAACTTGACCTCGACGCCACTGGAAAGCACGTGGCCATGGCCCGGGTCTCCTCAACCGACCGAGCAAACCAGGTATTTGCGATTTACCAGGAACTCGGCCGCTTCAACCCCGTTGTCCTTCACACAAAGATTTCCACGACGGAGCGCAAGGCTGCCCATGCAAAGCTGCGCACAGGGGAGTCGCGTATCGTCGTTTGCGTGGACATGCTGGGGGAAGGCTTCGATATGCCGGAGCTGAAGATTGCCGCGTTCCACGACCTGAGGAAGAGCCTAGCGGTAACGCTGCAGTTGGCAGGCCGGTTCACCCGCGCTCGAAGCGACCTGGGCGACCCTGTTTTCATCGCGAACACCGCGAGCGTCGACCTGACCGAAGAACTCGAAAAGCTCTACGCGCAGGACCCCGACTGGAACGAGCTCCTGCCGGAACTCAGTGAAGCGGCCATCGCAGATGAAGTCGGCGCGCAGGACTTCATGGCAGGGTTTGTGGGCAACCTCGGCGGCATCCCTATGAAGGAGTTGAACCCGTCCGCGAGTACCGTCGTCTTTCACACCGCCTGTGCGAACTGGACACCGAAGAAGTTTCGGAAGGGCATCCGCGGAGCGACCAAGTACGAGCAGGTGCACTCGACCCTCAATGAGAAGGACAACACGCTCGTCGTCATCACTGCAAACCGGCACGCAGTGCCGTGGACCGAAGTAGCGATTGTTCAGGACTACTCCTGGGAGCTGTTCATCGCCTACTGGGACCGAGAGCGCCAGTTGCTATTCATCCACGGCTCCAGCAACAGCAGCGAATTCAAGGACCTGGCGAAGGCCTTGGCCGGAGACGACGTCACGCTCGTCGTTGACCCCATCGTGTACCGAACCTTCCACGGCATCAATCGCTTGCTGCTGACAAACGTCGGGCTTGACGAGCATTTCGGCCGACAAATTCGGTACACGGGACGAATGGGCGCCGACGTTGGGTCACGGCTGTCGGAAAGCACCAAGCAAGGCGCGCGGAAGGCTGTGCTGGCGGGCGTGGGGTTCGAGAATGGCTCGCGCACCACGATTGGTGCGGCCAAGCGTGGTCGCGTTTGGTCTGCGCAGCGCCTGCGCGTTGACACCTTCACGGCATGGTGCCGCAACATTGGCGGCAAGATTGTTGACGAGACTATCAATCCGGAGGAGGTCCTCAAAGGGACGCTTATCCCGCGCCAAGTCGATGCTCGTCCGGGCGTCGTGGCCATCGGCGTCGACTGGCCATCCGATGTCCTTGACGTCATTGAGTCGATGACGACAGTGGTTTGGCAGTACGGCGCAGAGAACCGACTGACAGACCTCGGCATCGAGCTTGTCGAAACCAGCGCCGACAAGCCCCTTGTCTTCCGAGTCTTTACCGACGGGCGTGAGGTGCGCATCCGGCTGGAGTTGTTCCGCGTTAGCGATACGTCGACTGACTTCAAGTTCGTCTACGAAGGAAAAGACACCGCTCGAATTCGGCGTGGCGGCGAGCGCGACCTCTGCGAATATTTCACTGAGAAGGCGCCTACTATCTGGTTCGCTGATGGTTCTTCCTTGGAGGGCAACCTGTACGTCGAGCTTGTGAAGGCTTTGGAGCTGTACCCCGTCGATAAGTTGGAAGTAGTCGACTGGACGGGCATCGACATCACGAAGGAATCACAGCGCGACGAGAAGCGACAGGACTCAGTCCAGTACCGCGTCATTGAGCTCCTGCGGAAGAAGGGCGGCTACGACGTTGTCTTCGACGACGACGGCTCTGGCGAGGCGGCGGATGTCGTTGCCATTCGCCTCGATGACCCGAGCAACCCCAAGCGAATTGAGGTGGAGCTGTATCACTGCAAGTTTTCGATGCAGCCCGAAGCGGGCGCCCGAGTTGACGACCTGTATGTGGTGTGCGGCCAGGCCCAGCGCAGCATCGTGTGGCTCCACAACCGAGACCGCCGTAAGGACCTGTTCAGCCACCTGTTGAAGCGCAACGAACAGCGAGTGGATGGCGGGCGTCCTACGCGGTTTGAGGTCGGCAATGACACGAGGCTCATCCAGCTTCGCGACCTGAGCAAGCGGTGCGAGCTGCGACTGTCGGTGTTCGCGGTGCAGCCCGGTGTCTCGCAGGCCAAGGTCAGCCCAAGCCAGCTAACGCTGCTCTCGGTAGTGGACCGGTACCTCCAGGAGACGTACCAACTTGACTTCCAGCTATGGTGCAGTGCCTGACGCGGAGCGGTGCCTTCGATAACGATGCGCGCTCTAGAGGTTGGCCAGAGCCTTCCAGCCAAGCTGCTCTTCGAACGCAGTTCTGAAGGGCGTGCAAACCTGGGCCGGCGCACGCTCAACGTATTCCCGCGCCGCGGCGCCCGCCTCCGAGCTCAGGCCCTTCAGGTACGCGACGGCCATGTCTGCCGACTCCGGCGCTTTGCCGTTCACACCGGCGAACTTCGGCCGCAGTGCAGTCCATACCACTGTATCGAACCCCTTCGCTTGCGCCCATTCGGCTATCTCGCCGGCGCCGACCGAGTGACGCGGTGCAGGACCTGGCCACAGACCAATTGCTTGCAGGTCGCAGCTTTCACGGCCAGCGAGCGCCGCACGGGCACTGTCTACGGTCGCGTAGTCGAGTTCAGCCCACAAGGTGGGCACCGGTGGGACGTCTGGCGTCAATACAAGCGTTAGACGCCCATCTCGAGAAGTTCGAGCGAACTCAAGAGGCAGGGCAGGGCCGCCCAACTGCCATTGCCCCGAGCAACGCAAGACGCCTGGCTTCCAGACCAACGAACCCCAACCGATGCACGCAATACGCATGGCGGCAGCTTACCTGCTTAGTTGCGTGACTAAGCGCCGCTTGCGGCTGTGGGCGGTTCTCAGTTCGCGTTCGGGAGCAGTGCGAGCGGTCTACGCCGCTTAGTCATGAAGCCAAGGCACGACCGCCGCCGGATAGCCCAACTCGTCGGGCTGTAAATCTCGTTCATTGGGCAGCTGGACGAAGTTCTCGGTCGGAGATTCGCAAAGTCGGCAGTGCGTGCAGTTGTAGACCTGTTTCTCGTCTAGACCGGCGAGGATGGTTGCTCTAGCGGCCTCGTGCAAGACACCGCAAGTCGGACATTTACAGACCTTCATGGACTGACCCTCTCGGCACTGGTTTCCGAAGCCTGCCCTCCGCTAATCAACTCCGCACGCACCACGACATCGAACTTGCGGCGGACCCAACAGCGATACCGCTGCCCTTCCGTGACTGTTTGAAGCGAGGCGATGCCTGGAGTGCGTGCGGTCAGGCTGAGTATGGTGCCGCCGTCCGTCATGAGATGCACCAGGCCGAAGCCTGGCAGCAGTTCGAACACGTCTGCCTCAGTCACTCTCTCGTGGTCGTGCAGGTCTCCTCCAACGCCAATGGTGGAGAAGGCATCTAACGTTGCGGCCGCGAGTGCCAGCGTGTCGTTGGACGGAACGCGACTGTGCCGCATGCGCTGCAGCTCAGTCTCTGTTGGAGACCTTCCGTCTCTGACCTCGACAAGTTCGCAAAGCAGCGCGTCTTGGTCGTTGAGGTCCACGAAATCAGCTTGTGGGAACGCTCTCAAAACCTTCTCGACCGCGTTTGTCATCGCCGCGTCCAGCGTCGTCGCCTGCTGCGAAAACTCGAGCAACATCACATGCCTCGGGGCCCTGAAGACTGCTGCGCTAATACATGTGGGTGCGTCTAGACGCTCCTCCAAATTGCCACCGGTCAGCGGTTCATTGACTGCGGCTGCCAAGACGAAACGAAACTCCACGGAAGCATGGTCCGACGTCTGGAGATTCTCTGTAAGTGAACCCTCGGCAGTCATCCGGGCCACAAGTTCGTCGGGGGGATGTCCTCCAGACCGATTTGCTTTCGCGCCTTCCTCGATGGCCTGCTTGATGACTTTCCTCTGGCGCTCGGTCGGTTCGAAGTTGGCGGGCTCCAAAACACTTCCTTCCCCATCCCTGCTGCTCGTTGCGGACCGCTCGTCAAGGAGAAGGTCGTGTCGGTTCTCGTCTGACAATTGGTCCAGCAGGTTCTGAAGCACTTCTCCGCCGGTGTTGCCCGTCGAGGCTGTTCTGGTCTCCAAGTGCGACTGGGCCTTTGGCGAGTGATGACGCGCTTGAGTCTTGGCATTGGTCAAATCGGCGAGCGCGGCGTCCAGCCGTTCGACGGGTCCTTTCGCTGCCCGACGCTTCATCAGGTACTGAAGTGTCCTGGCAACGGCGTTGCGTAGTGGGCTGCTCGAGCGGGTAGCTAGGTTTTTTTTCATCTGAGGCGCCCGGGTTGAACGAACAACTATCGGTCAGCGCGCGATGGCCGCTGGTAGATGGGGCGGCGCAAGGCGCTCCGCGCTGCTTCGAGATGGGAACGCCTGAGACAGCCATCGACGTCGCAGAGCACCACCCTTCCCGCCGTCTCAAGAGTGGACCCTTGAAGACTCTCGCCTGACTCGACGTCGTCCAGAACGAGAATTGCCTCGCCGTTGTGATGCTGCTCAAGCCATCGCTTGATAGCTTCCAGTCTTGTCACTCCACGATTTGTTGGCGCGTCCCATTGCTCGTGCAAGCTGCTTGCGACTTGGCTCAGCCCGCACCGGCCGAACACGTCGACGAAATGGTGACGGTCGAGCAGGGCTAGCCACGTTGTTGTCAGGACGAAACGTGGCTTGAATTGCTCCGCCAGCACGTTCAAGACCTCGATGGCCTCGGGTGCAAACAGCCTCTCATACAGGTCTGGGGCCGCATCTTCAAGGCGATACAAGGCGCGATAGACGTGCATCCCTCCAAACGGCAAGTTGGGACAGACGACCCCGTCGATGTCCAGAAAGACCGTAGGTTGCGGCGTAGTCATGGAATGCACTCTGAAAACGCCTGGTTGATTCGGCGGGCGACCAAGGGGTTGCCTAGACCTGTCCTGCCATCGCACGCCACCAAGTGACGCCGTAACTCGGAGTCTGCTGGCCATCCATCTGTGTCGTCGTCCAAGGCTACCCAATGCTGAAGCTGATGCTCCTGCACGTATCGCCGCACAACGCCGTAGGAGGTGTTGACCTTCCTTGGCTCAAAGAGGGCGATGTACCGGACCACATCCCCGCAGGCACCCACTATTCGGGTGTGCAACCACTCGGGTGCGAGCCCTGCCACTGGCTCCAATCCGAACATCATGGTCGAACTGGACCGAAGTACGACCTGTGCATCCCAGTCTTCTAGGACCGGCCGCAGCGGCTCCGCCCAGCAGAAGTGCGGTGGACCAACATGCGGATAGCCACGGAGTACTGCGTATTGAATGGACTTCGGATGGCAGGTGCCATCGAGATTCAAGAATAGCGTGGGGCGCATGCGATGCAACAGAAGGGCAAGTCTGGGCGCACTTCAGTTCCCGAACGGCGGATATACCAAGATGCATGGCTCTAAGCCAGCTTCTGTCGGTTCGCCATCGATGCGGACCAGCAGCGTCGGCGCATTGGCGAACTGAACGGAGTAGGAGTTAGATGTCTGCGACGCGAAGGCCTTCTGCACGGTGCCGAACATGACGCTGTCCGTTGACTGGCCAATCGGCGAGAAGAACGCGGAAATGCGAGATGGCTTCTTCCCGGCAAAGGCCAGAGCCTCGCCAAAGTCCAAGAAGGCGCGGCGGAGGGTGTCGACGCGGTCTCCCATCTTCTCGTCGATGTCCACGATGAACAAGTGTGTCGCGGGGTCGAGGCTGATGCCGCCCTTGGGCATGGCTTGAGTTTCCATGAAATGTCCTCCTCGCTCCTGGTTGTGAACCCTACGTGGAGGACCTGATGGAGTCGCTCCGGCAACCCCATAACGGGCGCTGCTATTGGGGAAAAAAAGATATGAATAGCCAGTATACGAAAAGCCGGTAGATAAATCGACTGTAGACGTTTCGACTGCGTTCTAGCACCGTGCGCGCATGGATGAAACGAAGCTGGAGGGGTACGCCCTTCGAAAGATATTTGCAGCAGCTGTACAGGCGTATCGCAAGAAACTGGGCCTGTCCCAAGAGGCATTGGGCAGCAAGGCCGGGCTGCATCGGACGTACGTCAGCCAGGTCGAACAATGCCGCCAGGCGGCTACCTTGGACAGCATCGAGCGAATGGCGAACGCGCTCGGCGTCGCGCCGCATCTTTTGCTGAAGGCGCCACGAGAGAAAAAGGATGTCGACGACGCGTCATGAGCGGGCCGCCTCAGTGACAGCGCATTTGCCGTTCGTCTCCAACCCTAACCGCAGCCGGGGGGCGATTGGGCATCTTCGGGATGCAGCCCTTCAACGGACGGGTGAAGCGGTTGCTGTCAAACTCTCGCCATGGCAGAAAAAAGACGATACATCGCGACCGTCGTCGACACGCTCGACGAGGTCGACGAGAACGATTGGCAGAGGCTGGCGGGGACTAATCCCTTCGTGAGCTACCAGTTCCTCAAGCTGCTTCAGACAGCTGGCTGTGCCACAGGCGCCACGGGCTGGCATCCCAGCTTCCTGCTCCTCCATGAAGGCGAAGAGCTCGTCGGCGTCGCGCCGGCGTACCTGAAGACCCATTCCCGCGGCGAGTTCGTATTCGACCAGGCATGGGCACAAGCCTTCGAACAACACGGCCTGCGGTACTACCCCAAGATTCTGGTTGCCGCGCCATTTACGCCCGTCCAAGGGCCGCGGTTGCTCGCCAAGGATGAGGACGCTCGCCGAGCGCTTGCGGAAGCGTTGGCCGCCCTCTGCAACGCAGCCCAAGGCTCTTCTGTCCATGTCCTGTTCACCGAGCCTCAAGACCAAGCAGCGCTCGTCGAAGCCGGCTTCATGCTTCGCGAGGGTGTTCAGTTTCACTGGGAGAACGATGCCTACGGAACTACAGAGGACTTCCTGGCCAAACTGTCCCATGACAAGCGCAAGAAAATTCGACAGGACTCGAAGTACGTTGCCGCCGCCGGGCTCACCTACCGATGCCTCGAGGGCGATGAACTGCAACGCGAGCACCTGGAGTTTTTTTACGCCTGCTACGTGAATACGTACCAGGAGCACTGGTCCCGGCCGTATTTGAGCTTCGAGTTCTTCCTGCGGGCCCATGAGGAGCGAATCCTCCACTTCGTCCTCATCTTGGCCGAGCGCGGGAGTCAGCCGATGGCAGTCGCCCTGAACGTTCGGGCCGGCGACTCCTTGTACGGGCGCCACTGGGGCGCGTTGGAGTTCGTCAAGGGCATTCACTTCGAGACCTGCTACATGCAGTCCATCGCGTACTGCATTCGAGAAGGCCTCAAGTACTTCGAAGGCGGCGCACAGGGTGAGCACAAGATGTCGCGAGGCCTTATGCCTGTGAAGACGTACTCGGCCCACTGGGTCGCCGACCGGCAGTTCGCTGTCGCCATCGAGGACTTCTTGCATCGCGAGACGCAGGCCGTGGATGGCTATGTCGACCAGCTGGCGAAGGCGAGCCCGTTCAAGCGCGTCGAGTAGCGCACTCAAGCAGCGCGCAACAGGACGCTTCTCTCCGTTTCGAGCCGTCGCACTTTCAGACCCATGTCCATGAGTTGAATTCGAAGCATCGCTACTTCGGTGCGCAGTTCACTCTCGACGCTTCGCGAGAAGAAGGAACTCATCACTCGCATATAGGTCTTGTAGGCCAGACTGGACGCCCATCCAAATCTTTGAGAGACCGCCGCGACCACGTCTTCGTGGGCGGTCGAGCGGCCGTCTCTGATGCGGGATTGGATTTCAATGCGCATCGCCTCATCCGCTGTCCCACGTCGTAGCGCGTGATAGCCGGCTCCCTTTGGGGCTCCGATTTGCCGAAAGACGGTGCTGAAGATGGTGGAGAGTGTCTTGCCTTTGAGCGGATGCCCAGTGGTTGAGGACAAGAAGATGCGTCCGTCGGCGAAGTTCGGCTTGAGACCCAGCCGCTTGAGGATGGCCTTGGGGCCGTAGAGTGGGTCATCGATGTAGGCCTTGATTCGATGTGCCAACGGCCACGGGATGCCGAAGAAGTTCACGCGGCTGAATTTTTGGGAGTCCGGTTGGACGGGGAACGACTCGTCGCCGGCGTTCATCGCAGCCTGCATTCGTTCGTCAGAGAAGTCCTCCTCATGCAAACTCAACGCGGAGGCTCTGCGCCAGCCCACGTGGTTGCCTATCAGCGCGAGGATGTTGTTCCGCAAGGCTGCCCCAACGTCCGGTTGCCGGTTGAAGATTTCGATTGCCTCGTTCACGTGGCTGGTCGTCGCCCAAAACTGCGGGAGAGCCGTTCGACTGCCTTCGCCTACGCCTTGAAAGAGGAGGGGGAATTTTTCTTTCGATGACCGTAGGTGTGGGTGGTCGTCGATGTCGGGCAAAGAAGACGCCACCTTGCAGTCTTTGCGTCCGAGCGTGCCCTTTGCAAGCACGCCATTGGTCTGCGCCCAATGCAGGAAGTGGTAGATGTGGCGGAGGTTGACGTTGGTGGTCCGGCGTGCCGTCAAGTCTCCTCGACTGTTCCGGTTCGCCTTCGTGCGCGCGTGCGCCCAATTGCGGTATTTCGCGAGCAGAGCGTCATCAACCAGAGTCAGCAGTTGTTCAATCGACTCCCTCGCCTTACGCTTGGTCAGAAGGAATTCGATGAAGCTGTTCAGTGCGTTCGCAGGCGGCTCGATATTCGATGCGACAACGGTGGGTTTTGAGCCGAATGTCGTCAATTCAGAATATTTCTCCCGAAGGTATGTGTTAACGGAGCCTATGAGATTGTGCTGGTCGTCACGAAGCGACGGAAATGGTCCGCTTTCCCTCCTTTCCCAATGTGTCGTTACTCGAATCTTCAAGATTGTCCTCCGGTTCTACCCGCTCATCCTCGTTGAAATATTCAGCGGGTATTTCCTCGCCGACGAATACACAGATGACTTTCTCCGTGCTTATGCCAATGGCCAAGTCAACGCACGACTTGCCCGATTTCCAATCCTCTAGTACGATGATTACGCAATCCCATATATCGCTATGCCAATCATTAATCGTTGAGGCATACCCCAGCTCGAGCGCCTTTCTCTCACTGGCAGGAACGAAAACTTCATTTCGCTCGTCCACTCCAACAGTGAACAAAAAATAATCTCTGGCCTGCCCGGGAATTCCTTCAGGTGTTACGAAGACCTTGGAGATTTGTCCGGTCATGCCGGCATTTGCCCCCAGATGCAAATGGCTCGAATTCCAACGCACCGGGTCCCCTATGGTCGCGTGTTGGCCCCTTGAAATCTGTACTTGAACAAATTGTTGTTTCTGTTGTTTTAGATAATCGACCCTCTCTAGATGTAGTTTCTTGTTTAGCTCATCGGCATCCTCAGCCGATTGGCAGAGTATTAAAGTTGGTCCATCTAGTTCGTGAGTCCGATACAAAAATAGTGCTTCATCAATTAATGCCTCGCGCGTTGGGATTGGTATTGATGAAATGGCCTTTTCGGCGCCTGCTGCCTTCCAACACTTCAGACGTGTGGGGCCGACGGCGCAGCCCATGACGGAGTTCGGATGGGCCTGATGCGCAGCGCCCATCAGGGTGAAGCGGTCGGCCGAAACCCGACTCAGGATGCGCAAGAGCGCGCAGAAGTCGATGCCGTCGGTGCCGTGGATGACCGCCGTCTGCCGTGACCGGGGTTTCGCATCACTGGCTTCGGCAAAGAGGTCGCCCCAAGTCGCCCAATCGCTAGCCTTTGTCGCCTTGGCCCACCGATGGCTGGGGAACACGTGAAAGGCGTCAGGTGCGTCCGCGACGGCTTCGCTGGATGCGTGGAATCTGCGGCGCGGCGATGCAACCGTGAATCGCGCCCCGCGAGCCGAGCGCAGCGACAAATGCCGGGCGGCAGCATTAGATAGACGCATGCCTGCGTGGTCTTGGTACACGTCAACTTTGCCTCGCGTGAGCGTCAAGTTCTGAACTTGCAGGCTGTCCTCGATTGCTATTTCGGCGAGGCGACGCTCCAGAACCAAGCTCACAAGGCGAGATAACAACTCGTCCTTCTCGAAAAACCAGCGGTAGCGAGTTCCATCCTGGAAATATGCAGCGGTGACCGCCCCGCGGAGACGCCGAACGTCGTCTTCGGCGATGGAAGCCGACCGACCTTTTGCGTCAAGCCGGTGCCATTCGACAAGGGGAGCCAAGCAGTACGGGTTCGCCTTCACTCGCTCGGAAGCGTCTGGCCACATGTCAACGAGTGTCCGCAGATTCCGTGGACTCACCTTCATGCCGAGCGTCTCATCCATGAGGCGGAGTTCCTCGAGATAGGCCTGCCACTGCAGACAGAGTGCACCTGCCGCGCTCTCGGAGACGCCGCAAGCGACGAGTCTGTCCACTTCATTCGTACCGAGCCAAGACGTGAGCTCGTCAAAGCTTGCGGCTTCAAGGCTACGAATGTCAGCGTTGCTGAGGAATGAGAACTGAGGTTGACCCGCCAGGAGCTGGCGCAACGCCGCGGCAGTATGCGGAGGAATAATGTGGCCCTTCTTCGCGACAAAACCGACGCCGGCGGACTCTGACTGCGCTACGTGGCCAATGGCGGCAAACGACTCGCCGCGCCGGGGCGGATGCTCAAAAGCATCTTTGACGGCCCGAAATCTATCGAGTCGATTGCTCGCGTCCAGATAGGTGATGAAGAAACTGACCTCGTTCGACAGCGACTCAGTTCGGGCGACAGTGCCTTCGATGGAGTTCAAGGTGCCTCCAACGACATGCCGTCATTCAACAGCAGGCGAAGCGCCGTTAGCTCGCTGTTGAGCGCGCGAATCTGGAGGTCCCTCCCGAGGACGGCAATTGCGACCGAGCCCTCAGCCTTCTTGTCGGGCGCAGGGACCTTCTTCAATGACGCGTCGAGCCCATTGAAGAGTTCGCCGATTTTTGGATTTGAGGTGACGGTCGACCGAGAGATTTCCAGCTCAGCGCAAATCGTGGACCGGCACGCCCCGCCGACCCGATTCCGTGGAACCTTGTTCAGCGGCGTCTTCTTGACCCACTCGGTTAGGCGTTCGAAGTTGTTATTGCCTTTGGCTTGGGACATTTTCGGATTCCTTGATGAGGCGGAGTGAGTTCGCGTCGTAGAGCGCCTTTGTAAGCGCGGCCACGCGTTCCTCGAGCTTGGTGACGTGATAGAGGGTCACCTCGTCGTTGTTCTGAATGGTCCGAGTCAATGTCGAGACTAAGCTGCCGAGGGATTCAGTCTTGTCGGTAAGCGAATTTATGTCGCGCTCCTGAATCTGGGTGAGATTGGTGAGCAGCTTAATAGTCAGCTTTTGCGCCGAGATGATGTCCGCATGGTTTTCAGCGTTCAACTGAGGCGTGGCAATGTCCTGCACTTTAGCGATGGCAGTGGTCACATCTTTGAGCAGGTCCTTATGGTAGGTTTGTGCCAATGTCCCTTTGCTGATTCGTTCGAAATGCTTGATGCTTTCTTTGACTGAGCAAGTGAAGTTGTCTTCCGATATCCACTTGGCGAACTCCGCAGGCGTGGTGGGAAAGTATTCAAGAATTCTGCGCCCCTTGCGGTCAAGCAGGTAGCCGTCGCCAAGCTTCCGCCACGGAATGCCCCCCTTCTGAGTGGCCCACGCTGTCAAGACTCGAATCTTGGCCTTGGCCTTGCGTTCGGTGTCTTCTTTGGCGGTCTCTGCAGAGTGTTTAGTCATCCTTGCCCTCGCTCGATTCTTTGCCCGGGAACGCAATTGAGGCCGCCCAGAAAATCTTCTTGAAAGTGGCCTGGGTCACATTGGCCATCTGGCTCTCTGCATCGATGAGCTCTTGCATTCGAGCTGCGGCATCGGCAGATTGGGCCCGTGCCGCAGCCGGGAGGCGCATGTTCTTGGACTGCTTGAGCATGAGCTCCCGCTCATCAACGTAGATTGATTGGACCGACTCGGAAGTCGCATGGTTGATGCAGCCGCTACAGACGGACGGACTCTTCCGGTCGGGCTCCGGTCCTGATGCTCCTGTGCAGTGGGCTTGCTTGCGGGTATGACGAGCGGAACCGAGCATGCAGGGCCCCGGCCCTGGCTCCGCACGGTATCCGCGTTTGATGAGTCGTGTGGACAGAAGGTCCGCGCGTTGGTCGAGTGTTCCTGCCCGGAATCTGGCTGAGCGTGCCAGCCCTTTGCACAGCGCCGCAACGAGCAATGGGAACTTTCCGCCAACTCGTTCGCCCGAAAGTAGGCGTCGGACGTAGTGGGCGAGCAGCTCCTGGCCCCCCTCTTCGGCCAGCAGATTGATTTCCGCCTCTTCGCGCTTGCGCCAGAGGCGATATGCCCTGCGGTCTTCCGGCCGGCCCGCCGGGTCTGTGTAGTAGGGGGTCAGATGGTCCAAAGAGAACTGACCGACCTGCCGATTTAGAGAGAGCAGGCTCTTGTGTTCAAAACGGAACATGTGGACCAGAATGAAGATTCGTCGGAACGGAGGGTGTGTTCCATCGAAGAGCTCCTTTCTCAGGCCTGCACGGCTCAGAAGCAAGGTGCAGTCTCGGGTCCAGTCGAACTCCCAAGTCGGAGGCTCACGAACGTCCGCGCTGTAATCTCTATAGCGGAAGAGCCAATGTGTTCGACGACGCTTGGCCAGCTTCTTTCGTGCTGGAAGGACTTCGTCGGTTCCGCTAAGGAGCCTGTCGAGGCTCTCCAGAAGCATGACGCAATCCGATGTGGAGTCGTTGCAGGGAAAGTCGTGCCAACCAGGTAGCCCAGACTTCTTCTGCAAGTGCGAATCTAAGCGATGCGTGCCGCTCGACTCACCCGCTTGCGTTACGCAGCCGTGATAAAAACCATATTTCTTCTTATGCCCAACAACTTCATTTATTCTGCGACCGTTGTATGTGGCGGAAAGTGCGGCGACAGCGGAGAAAAGGGTTTTGACTAAACAATTAATAAATTGGCTATCGTTTAAACCGATGCCCACGCCAGCCAGTCCGACGGAGTTCAGAATCTTCTCAAACTTCGGGCGATATTCGGGCAGTTGTTCAATGGCGTTAAATTTCCCGGCTGATACCGCGCTTTTCGATGCGATTCTGCATAGCTCCAAGATTTGGACGACGCCCCTGCCGTATGTGTAAACCCAATGGTTGCATTCGGTAAACAGGGCTGTGGCCTCTTCTGGCGAAATGTTCGCAGTCCCCCCTGCCGTGCCCGCGAAAACATCGTTTCTAATCTTTTGCAGTTCCCGCATTGGGATAGAGGGAATCGATTGGACGCTCGGCGACATCGGGCTGAACGCCCGAAGAGTATTGTTGAGTGTTTTTGACTGTGCCGCACTGGTTGCAGAAGGGACGTCCGTGACTTGTCCGAGCCCAGGCCGTTTAAACTTCTCGGCGAGCGCTTGCCTGAACCACAGAGGGATATCAAAGTTTGCAACCGGAATTCCGATGAGTTCGGAAAGTGCTGTGGGCACCAAGACGTCATTTCGACCAACCAGAAGTCCGCGAAAGGTCTCCAATTGGGGGGACTTCAAGAGCGCCTTGAGCGCATCATTCAGCGCCAAAATTTCCGACCATCCCTTTAGGGCAACATCGGTACCAAGCTCAATCAATTCCCCTCGAGAAATCGTGCCTGGAGAGTAGTGACCCCGTCGAATTGCCCAAATCGCAATTCTGGTGCATGCCATAAAAACCCTGGGAACATCGCTTGTGGAGACGTCAGAATCTGGACTAGGGAGGGCGGCATTGATTGCTCCTTTGATGCCGTTGACCCAGTCCGGAAATTCAGTCAGAAAGACAATCCTTTTCAACGGAAATGCGCCAGTCGAAAGGTTTATTTTCGTCTTGCCCAAATGAAAGTGGCGGATGCGTTCGCCCTTTGTGCTTGGGCCGGACAAATCTACTGTAATGACGTCCGCTTCGAAATCGGACATGTAGCGAGGATGAAGGGGCAACTCGCCCAGCCCTGGGAAAGGCGATTCCGGCCGGTCGGCAGTGCCTGCCTTCCGGGTTGACGCTTCAGAGACCTGGAAAATATCCTTAGCAGGCTTGTGCATCAATGTCCCTTTCGCATTCTGCGAGCACCGCTGCTGCTTCGCTGGCTTTCAAAAATCTATACAAGCTTTCGCAGAATGCAATTCGCGGCTTATGTATCGTGTGGAAGCGGGCCATGTTTGCCTGCAAGAGAGTTTTCGAATAGTCTCGATAGATTTGCCGCTGCAGAACACAGTGGTAAATCTCCTCTTTCCCAATGTCGAGTCTCAGAGTTCCAGCGCTTTGCATCCACGCATCAGCAACGCAACCCATTGCTTTGGCATCAAGGATGTCGCTTGAAAATAGCAGGTTGCCGGACTCTGCTCTGGCGGAATGTGACTTCTTGGCCCGGTCACGATGACCGGAAACAAGATGAACGGACGCCTCGAGCAACATCATGTAGTCAAGGATGCTTGCTTCCTCAAACAGGCGCGTGGAGGCAGTGGCGGTGTAATTGACCGTTGTCTGCTCGTTCGCATGCCCGGCTGAAGCCTGCGCAGTATGAATTGAGCCTTTGGGGCGCAGTTCGTCTAAGGAAAGTCCATGATTTCGCAGAATCCGGTTGTCGAGGCCGGGGAACTTGAACCTTTTTCGAAACCTGTGATATAGGCCGCGGGGAGTGAAAGTGAGGAATCCTTCTGCATGGGTCTTGAAGTGCGTCTGAGCATGCAGAAACAGCGATTGGTCTTCAATTTCAAAGAGACTATCAATTGTTTCTCTTTGCACCAGCAGCAATTTGATAGCAGCTATAGCCGTCGAGCCGATGACCAGTCTGTCCTCGTCTTGTTCCGAAGCATCGTCCTCATATTTCTCGTCGCTAGACTTTGCCGAACTTATTGTTGACTTAATATCAAACAGCTCGGCAGTTTGAATTTGGCCCGTCTTTGATTTTATTGCGGTAAGAAGAAATCCTGCCCCGTGCGGCTGAATCATCTCCTTTGTGAGTGCCAGGCACGTATATGAGTTCCACGAGGTTTCTGCTTGAATTGCAAGCAAGCAGCAGTATAGTGTCGGGGCCGTCAGAAAATAGTCTGAAATTAGAATCTCTTTGAGTTCGTGCGAGGGGCATCGAAAAACAAGTGTTTCATCCCACGATTGTGGCCCCGCCATATTGGCGTACTTAACTGTTGTGTAGTTTCGATGCAGATGCAACTCTTCGCGCTTGGCAATGAGCGCGGCCAAGCGCAATCTGATTTCTGGGTCATGCTTTGCAAGTGGCTTGTGGGCAGGGAATTTCCCCGCCATGACTGAAGCTGCCAAGCGCGGGGGGAGCATTGAAACTGGCTCCCGCTTCAGGTTGGATATCCGCGATTTCAGTGCCTCGTATGCCCGAAATGTCTGCTCGATGATTGTTTGCAGGCTATTGAGGCGCGCTTGGTGATGACGATAGGCAAAGTCTCTCCATTGCGCCTGCGGGATGGTCGGCAATAAAGCTGGTAACGGCTCCTTGAAGCCCTCTGGCGCTCGCGCGTCATAGAAATCGCTGAGCGTTTTCGGGCGTTTTGGGCGTGGGGAGCCCTTGCGCTTAAACAGCACATCTGCAATAAAACCGCCCGTTTTAAGCGGCACGGTGCACTTGCGGAGATAGCCGATGGCCGTGTTGGGGACCGACGCAGCGCTGTCCACCGTCGTAGTGGCGGTGTAGGTGCTTAGGCATTGAAAGAGGTGCTTTACGTCAGCTCCGGTGAGCGCATCAGGTGCGGTGTTCAAGACCGCCAGTGCCCGAGGGTCGAGCGACGCATGTGTGAGCGCCGCGGAGAACCGGTTTGCCGCGGACGGATGGACTGGGCTGGCCATGTCCCGGAGGACGACCTCAAGAAGGCCGCCTGGTTGGAGGCCCAGCGCCTCCGTATGAAGAAACACTTGAGAGACCGACCTCCTGTGATGGAGGGTCTCCTCGGTCGCAAAGGAAACCGTTCCGCCTTGCCAGCTGTGCTTGCGGGTGACCAAAGCTAACGGCGAATTCGTGTCCATGCACGGACCATATCGCACACTCAGTCAGGCGGATAGATGGTGTGACTGAGTGTGTCAAATCCTCTACGCTCGGCGCGGCAGACCGCCGCGTCCCGCCCCCCCCTCCGCACCACCCCCATGGATAGCCGAATGCCGTTCGTCTCAGTCAGTCGGCCAGTTGTTGGTTGCGACACAGCGCGACATATTCACCGTAGGAGTGGCTCTTTAAATAGGCGGGGCAGGCAGCGACCAAGGTGTCATCCAACCAGACGCTCAAGAATTGAGGCTGCCAACCCGTGGCTGCCGTGGCGCTGAGGCTGTTTGTCAGGGCTTGCAGGTAGTCCAGGCGCATAAAGGGCGTGGGCTGCGACTGGATTGAAAGCAATTCGTTCCAGGCGGGAACAGGGAGTTCAGAGGGGTCGCCGTGGACCCGAATGACATAATCAGGCAGCCTCGTTTTCAATCCAAATCCTCATGTCCGTCAAAGTCGCGCTGGCGCAAATCAATGTCACTGTCGGTGATGTCCAAGGCAACGCTCAAAAGATGGTGGCCTGGGGGCGGCGCGCGCATGCAGCGGGCGCCCGATTGTTGCTCACTCCGGAGTTGAGCCTGTGCGGTTACCCCCCGGAAGACCTCTTGTTGCGGCCGGCCTTTATCGAGGCCTGTGACGAGGCGCTGGCCTGGATTGCGCATGAGTTGCGCGATTGTGTCGGCCTGCGCGTGGTGGTGGGCCACCCCTACCAAGCCGCCGATGCCGTGCCCCTGAAGACGCGCAGCATGGCGGTACCGGCGCGCTTCAACGCTGCATCGGTGTTGGGCGATGGGCAAGTTTTGCAGACCTATTGCAAGCGGGAGTTGCCGAATTACCAGGTGTTTGACGAACGCCGTTACTTTGTTTCAGGTCGCGATGCGGGCGCGGGCCCGGTGGTGTTCGAGGTGGACGGGTTGCGCTTTGGCCTGAATATCTGCGAAGACGCGTGGTTTGATGAACCCGCGCGTGCCGCCAAGGCGGCTGGTGCGCAGGTGCTGTGCGTGCTGAATGCGTCCCCCTTCCATGTGGGCAAGATTGAAGAGCGTGAGCGGCACATGGCCCGGCGGGTGGCCGATGTGGGCCTACCCTTGTTGTACGCCCATTTGGTGGGCGGGCAAGACGAGGTGGTGTTCGACGGGGCCTCCTTTGCCCTCGATGCGCAGGGGCAGCTCGCCGCACGCGGGCCGCTCTTTGAAGAAACGCTGATGATCGTGGACGTTGACACCCAAGGCGCCGTGCAGGGCGAGGTGCAGCCCCTGCCAGCGCTTGAAGCGCAGGTGTGGTCGGCGCTGGTCGTGGGCGTGCGGGACTACATGGGCAAGAACGGATTCCCGGGCGCGCTCATTGGTTTGTCCGGTGGCATCGACTCGGCTTTGGTCTTGGCCATTGCGGTGGATGCGCTGGGCGCGGACCGAGTGCGGACGGTGATGATGCCTTCGCCCTACACCGCCGATATTTCCTGGATTGACGCCCGCGACATGGCCGAGCGGCTGGGCGTGCGTTACGACGAAAAATCCATTGTGCCGATGTTCGAGGCCTTCAACGCCAGTTTGGCAGATGAGTTCGTCGGCCTGCCTTTGGATGCCACTGAAGAAAACATTCAGGCCCGTATCCGCGGCACCCTGCTGATGGCGTTGTCCAATAAATTCGGCTCCATCGTGCTGACCACCGGTAACAAGAGTGAGATGGCAACCGGCTATTGCACGCTGTATGGCGATATGGCGGGCGGGTTTGCGGTGATCAAGGATGTGGCCAAGACCTTGGTCTTCAGGCTCGCCGAATGGAAGAACCGGCAGCCGACCCGCCGCGCCGATGGCACGATTGGCCCGGTCATCCCTGAGCGCATCATCACGCGCCCGCCTTCGGCGGAGTTGCGCCCCGATCAGAAAGACCAGGACAGCTTGCCGCCCTATGAGGTGCTGGATGCGATTTTGGCCCGCTACATGGAAGAAGATCAATCCATCGCCGAGATCATCGCGGCGGGCTTTGCGCCGGCCGATGTTGAACGCGTGACTCGGCTGATCAAGATCAACGAGTACAAGCGCAGGCAATCACCGGTGGGGATACGCATCACCCACCGCGCATTCGGGCGCGATTGGCGTTATCCGATCACCTCGAAATTCCGTGCTTAAATCGCCTGACTTACCGACCCGAACGTGCATTTCGGTCGATCATCAAGCCTTACCTCTGGAGCATTGCCATGAAGCAAATCACCGCCATCATCAAACCGTTTAAGCTCGACGAGGTGCGCGAGTCCTTGGCAGAGGTGGGTGCATCGGGTTTGACAGTGACTGAAGTCAAAGGTTTTGGCCGCCAGAAAGGCCATACCGAGTTGTACCGCGGTGCCGAATATGTGGTCGACTTCCTGCCCAAAGTGAAGGTTGAAGTCGTGGTCAAGGACGACGATGTTGAGCGCTGCATCGACGCCATTCTCAAGGCCGCCAAGACCGGCAAGATCGGCGATGGAAAAATCTTCGTCTCCCCGGTGGAGCAGGTGGTGCGCATCCGCACAGGTGAAACCAACGAAGAGGCGGTTTAAGAACCCAGCCACCCATCGCAAGGATGGGTGGGCTATAACCTCAGAGTCAGCCTCAGGTTTTGACCGGCCACTGCGTGATCAGTTCTGTGCTGCACAGCACGTCATGCAGAAACTGTTGCCGGGGCAGAAACAAGGCCAGTAAAGCGTAGGCCGCTACGCCGGAAATTAAGGCGCCAAAGATGGTCGTTGTACTGTGCAGCCCCAGCGCCCAGGCGCAGGCCAGGGCGGGCATGAACCACAGCCAACTCAATACATAGCGGGCGAGGGCGCGTATCTGCGTGAGCGGGCGGCCCTGGCGGTCCAGCACACGGATGTGCCAGGCTTTCATGGCGACCGTTTGGCCGCCATGGGTCCAGAACCAGATGAAGTAGATCCCCAGGACCACAAAAATAAAGGCCTGTAGGCCATGCTGCCCCTGCATGGCATGGCGCTGCTGCGTTATGGCCGAAAAGAAGTAGCCTGACACAAAGACCACGCCGAACAAGAGCACGCCCTCATACATGAATGCCGCCAAGCGACGCCAAAGGCTGGGTCTGGCGTTGTCTTGTGTTGGGTGTTGAAGGGCTGGGCTGCGGGTCATGGCTTCACGGCGCTGGCTGGGCTGGCCCCGGCTTCAGGTTTTACCGATGCCATGGCTGGTGCCACGGGTGCATTGGGCGCAATGGGCGTTGCGGGTAGGGTGACATGCTTTGGCAGCAAAGTCTTGCTATCAACCAGGCTGGGGTCGGCCAGCACTTTGGTCTGACCGGCTTGCAGGTGTGCAGGCTGGCCGGAGACTTGATTGATCAGTACCGTGCTGGCGCCTGCTTTGGCGCGCAGCACCGAGGGGGCCACCGACCGGATGGGCGCGTTGATGCTGGCGACGGGAACCCGGTTGGACTTGAGTTGGCTGTCGCCGGGGTGGCCTGCCGGAGCCGTAGCACTTGCTTCGGGTTGGGCCTTTTGCTTGGCGGCCGCTTTTTCGGTCAGGGCTTGGCGTTGCTCGGGCGTCAGAGCTTGGTAGGCTTCCCATTTGGCCTTGCGGTCATCCGGTTTGATTTGTTGTGCCACTTGAAAGCCGACTCGCGCCCGCTGGCGCTCTGCCGGGCTCATGCGCGCCCAGTCGTGCATGCGCTCCTGCAGCCGGGCCTGCTCCTGTGCCGGAAGGTCCGGGTAACGGGCGGCAATTTGCAGCCATTTGTTTTTGCGGAACTCGTCCAGGCCGTTCCAGTCCTTTTCCAGGGGCTTTAGCGCTGTTTGTTGTGCACGGTTCAGGCTTTGCCAAAGTGGGGTGGAAAGCAAGGTCGGTGGTGCAGCGCGTGGGCTGCCCCCAGTCTTCGCCGCTGGCGCTGCAGCACTGGCCGTCGTCGTGGGGGTCAGGCTCGGGGTCGCGAGTACTTGACCCGCTGTAGGTGTTGTGCGCGTCAGATCGGCTGCGCCGGCATCCACCATCGGGGCAGATGGTGGGGTCTGGGCTTGGCAAAAGGGCGGGGTGACGAGCAGGGCCAGCAGCGTAGGTGCAACGGAAAAAACTTTCATGCAAGACCCATCATTGTTGCGGCTCGCTCAAAAATTCCGAGAAGCCGGGGTCGCTATAGGCGGCGGGCGGCAGATGGTCTGCCAGCAAGGCAGTATCGACTTCGGCGGATGCTGTGATCTGTTGATACCACTGGCTGTGCTGAATCAAGGCGAGGCCCAGCACCAAAATCAATAGTGGCAGAACGGAGGCGAGCTTGAGCCAGCGGCGCGAACCACCAAAACCTCCGCCCAACGCCAAGCTGGTGCCCATTTGCACCGCTTGTGTGCTTGGGGTGAGTTGGGTCTGGGCTTGGGCATTGCGTGCCGCGCGGGCTTTCAGCAAGGCTTGGTCACGGGCGACACGCAGGCGCTCGGAAATATCGTGGGGCAGGGTTTCACTGGACTCAGCCAAGCCGCCCACCACCGCCAGATTGAAACGGGTGACCCGGGCGTCGAGTGCCTGCGAAAAATGGCCTGTTGTGCTCATAGTGTGATCCCCCGTGCCTTCAGCGATTTTGCCAATGAATGGGTTGCCCGCGAGCAGTGTGTTTTGACGCTGCCTTCAGAGCACCCCATGATTTCGGCCGTCTCAGCGACGTCCAACTCCTCCCAGTAACGCAGCAGGAAGGCTTGGCGTTGACGTTCGGGCAATTCGGCCACTTCAGTTTCAATCGCTTGCAAGATTTGGGCCCGGGAAACCTCGTCCGCCGCACTCAATGTGCCCAGGCTGCCTTCTTGCCCTTCCAGCATCTGCATCAGGTCGAAGTCGTCGTCGGGATCGTTCGATTCGAAGTCCGACATGTTCTGCATGATGGCCGTGCGCACCTTCTTGCGCCGGAACCAGTCCATCGTGGCATTGGAGAGGATGCGCTGGAAAAGCAGGGGCAATTCCGCCGCAGGGCGATCGAAGTACTTCTCTGCCAGCTTGATCATCGCGTCTTGCACGATGTCGAGGGCGCCGTCGTCGTCACGAACCAGATAAGCGGTACGTTTGAAGGCGCGCCGATCGACGCTTTTCAGGAAATCGTTGAGTTCTTTGTCGGTGGCCAAGGAGAGGACGGGCGAACCCGATGCTGGCAAAAAGAGCCTGCAGTATCGCATTTCGCGCGAATCCGCTGGCTACTTCGGAGTATTGGCGCACATTTGATGCATAATGTTGGTTCCCACAATGAATTTTCTGGTCTCAAGCTGGTCGCCCAACCGGGGCGCCATGTTTTTTGATTGCGCAGGTTCCGAGTCCACCTCATAAGGGTGCGAGTAGGGGCACCGATGGTTTTTCGTTAGAGAAATTCACAAAGGTTTTATATGGATTTGCAAAGCGCGGAAGTCAAACGTGCCCCCGCGGCACATTCGCACAATACCCCCCCCAATTTTTCGACCTCTGCTGAGCTGAACGGCTCGGATGTGCTGGTTCGTTGTCTGCAGTCCGAGGGTGTCAAATACCTTTGGGGCTATCCAGGTGGCGCAGTCTTGTACATCTACGACGCCTTGTTCAAGCAGGAGACGATCCAGCACGTTCTGGTGCGTCACGAGCAAGCTGCTGTGCATGCGGCGGATGGCTATGCCCGCGCCACTGGCGATGTGGGTGTGGCCCTGGTCACCTCGGGTCCGGGTGTCACCAATGCCATCACCGGCATCGCGACGGCCTATATGGACTCGATCCCCATGGTGATCGTGACGGGTCAGGTGCCAACGCCAGCCATCGGCCTGGATGCCTTCCAGGAATGCGACACCGTGGGCATCACCCGCCCCATCGTCAAGCACAACTTCCTGGTGAAGGATGTGCGCGATCTGGCGATGACCATGAAAAAGGCATTCCACATCGCCCGTACTGGCCGTCCTGGCCCTGTGGTGGTGGACATCCCCAAAGACATTTCGATGGCGAAGTTGCCCAACTTCAGCTATCCACAACACGTGGAGATGCGCTCGTACAACCCGGTGCGCAAGGGCCATTCCGGCCAGATCCGCAAGGCGGTGCAGTTGCTGTTGCAAGCCAAGCGCCCTTATATCTATTCGGGTGGCGGTGTCATTCTGGGTGAAGCTTGCGCCGAGTTGCGTGAACTGGCGCACCTGCTGGGCTATCCCATCACCAACACCTTGATGGGCCTGGGTGCCATGCCGGCCAGCGACCCGAAGTTCCTGGGTATGTTGGGCATGCACGGCACGTACGAAGCCAATATGACCATGCAGAACTGCGATGTTCTGCTGGCCGTGGGCGCGCGTTTCGACGACCGCGTGATTGGCAATCCGGCGCACTTCGCGTCCGTGGAGCGCAAGATCATTCACGTGGACATCGACCCGTCGTCCATCTCCAAGCGTGTGCGCGTGGACATCCCCATCGTGGGCGATGTCAAAGACGTGCTGCAAGAGTTGATCTTCCAGATCAAGGAAGCGCAAGCCAAGCCTGACAGCAACAGCATCAACGCCTGGTGGAGCCAGATCAATGAATGGCGCCGTAAGGACTGCCTGGCCATCAAGCCTTCCACCGAAGTGATCAAGCCGCAGATGGTGGTTGACACCCTGTGGAACCTCACCAAGGACCGTGATACTTACATCACCTCCGATGTGGGTCAGCACCAGATGTGGGCCGCGCAGTATTACCGCTTCGAGGAGCCGCGCCGCTGGATCAACTCCGGCGGTTTGGGCACCATGGGCGTGGGCCTGCCTTATGCCATGGGCATCAAGCTGGCCAAGCCGGAGTCCGATGTGTTCTGCGTGACGGGCGAAGGCTCGATCCAGATGTGCATCCAGGAGTTGTCCACCTGCCAGCAGTACAAGACGCCGGTGAAGATCGTCGCCTTGAACAACCGCTATCTCGGCATGGTACGTCAGTGGCAAGAGCTGGACTATGGCGGCCGTTACTCCCATAGCTATATGGAAGCTTTGCCCGACTTCGTCAAACTGGCCGAGGCCTATGGCCATGTCGGTTTGCTGGTGACGCGTCCCGAGGATGTAGAAGGGGCGCTGAAAGAGGCGATCCGCCTGAAAGATCGCACGGTGTTTTTGGACATCCGCACCGATCCTACCGAGAACGTCTGGCCCATGGTCCAGGCGGGCAAGGGCATTTCAGAGATGCGGCTGGGCTCCGAGGACCTCTGACGCTGGGCAGTCAGGCGGAGGTCGCAGCGTTACCGCGCGCGGCCGACGGCTTGATCAAGCAGCGGCAGAGCCTGGATCAACCCCTTCATCATTTTTCAATCGAAGAGCGTGGCCAAGCGCCGTCAGTTACCGCTGGCGGCTTGAAGAGCGCGCAGGACGAACACCATGAAACACATCATTGCATTGTTGATCGAGAACGAGCCGGGCGCGCTGTCGCGTGTGGTGGCCTTGTTCTCGGCTCGGGGCTACAACATTGAGAGCCTGACGGTGGCGCCGACTGAAGACGCCTCGCTCTCACGCATGACCATTGTCACCACCGGTTCCGACGAAGTGATTGAACAGATCACCAAGCACCTGAACCGCCTGATCGAAGTGGTCAAGGTGGTGGACCTCACCGAAGGCAACTTCACCGAGCGCGAGCTCATGTTGATCAAGGTGCGTGCTGTGGGTAAGGAGCGCGAAGAAATGAAGCGCACCGCCGACATCTTCCGCGGCCGCATCATCGACGTGACGGAAAAGACCTACACCATCGAGCTGACGGGCGACTCTTCCAAGCTCGACGCTTTCATCGATTCCATCGACCGAGCCTCGATTCTGGAGACCGTGCGTACGGGTTCCAGCGGCATCGGCCGTGGCGAGCGCATCTTGCGCCTCTGAACTTCTTTCCTACCCAATAACCTCAACGGTTTCACCGATTTACCCCTGGAGCATGACATGAACGTTTATTACGACAAGGACGCTGACCTGAGCCTGATCAAGGGCAAGAATGTCACCATCATCGGCTACGGCTCACAAGGCCATGCCCACGCACAGAACCTGAATGACAGCGGCGTCAAGGTCACCGTCGGTCTGCGCCGCAGCGGTGCTTCCTGGGCCAAGGCCGAGAACGCCGGCCTGAAGGTCGCTGAGATCGCCGATGCGGTCAAGGCTGCTGACGTGGTCATGATCTTGTTGCCCGACGAGCAAATCGCCGAGGTCTACAAGAACGAAGTCGAGCCCAATATCAAGCAAGGCGCCTCGCTGGCCTTTGCCCACGGTTTCAATGTGCATTACGGCCAAGTCACGCCCCGCGCTGACCTGGACGTCTGGATGGTGGCACCCAAGGCCCCCGGCCACACCGTGCGCGGCACTTACACGCAAGGTGGCGGTGTGCCGCACCTGATCGCCGTCTACGCCGACAAGACCGGCAAGGCGCGTGATCTGGCCTTGAGCTACGCCTCGGCCAACGGTGGCGGCAAGGCTGGCATCATCGAGACCAACTTCCGTGAAGAAACCGAAACCGACCTGTTCGGCGAGCAAGCCGTGCTGTGCGGCGGTGCCGTTGAGCTGATCAAGGCGGGTTTCGAAACGCTGACCGAAGCCGGTTATGCGCCCGAAATGGCCTACTTCGAGTGCCTGCACGAGTTGAAGCTGATCGTCGACCTGATCTATGAAGGCGGCATCGCCAACATGAACTACTCGATCTCCAACAACGCCGAGTATGGTGAGTACGTGACCGGCCCGCGCGTCGTGACCGAAGACACCAAGAATGCCATGCGTCAGTGCCTGAAGGACATCCAGACCGGCGAGTACGCCAAGAGCTTCATCCTGGAAAACAAGGCCGGCGCTCCCACGCTGCTGAGCCGCCGCCGCCTGACCGCTGAGCATCCCATCGAGCAAGTCGGTGAGAAGCTGCGCGCCATGATGCCTTGGATCCGCAAGAACCGCCTGGTGGACCAGTCCAAGAACTAATGCTTGAACTGATCGGTCTTTGATCGATCCCGAAAGCCGCGTGAGCCGCAAGGCCGCGCGGCTTTTTCAATGGTTTCGTGCTGTATCCTTGCGCCCCATGACTGACCCCAAGAACCCTCTCGTCGAATCAGACGACGACATTGAATTTCGCGAGCCGGTGCGCCCGCGCCGCAAGGGCATCTACATCCTGCCCAATCTGTTCACGCTGGCTGCCTTGTTCAGTGGCTTCTATGCCATCGTCATGGCCATGAATGGCCGCTTCGAGCAATCGGCCTACGGTATTTTCAGCGCCATGGTGCTGGACAGCCTGGACGGCCGCGTGGCACGCATGACGCACACGCAAAGCACCTTTGGCGAGCAGATGGACAGCTTGTCTGACATGGTGTCTTTCGGCGCCGCGCCGGCCTTGATCATGTACATCTGGGGCCTGCAGGGCCTGGGCAAGTGGGGCTGGTTTGCCTCCTTTGTCTATTGCGCTGCGGCGGCCTTGCGCCTGGCTCGCTTCAACACCAATCTTGCGGTGGTTGACAAGCGTTTCTTCCAGGGCGTACCCAGTCCAGCGGCAGCGGCCATTCTTGCCGGTTTGGTGTGGGTGATGGACGACGCAGGCTACAAAGACGTGTACACCCATTTGAATCAGGCTTGGTTGGCCTTTGGCGTCACGCTGTACGCCGGTTTAACCATGGTGACCAATGTGCCGTTCTACAGCTTCAAGGATGTAAGCTTCAAACGTTCGGTGCCTTTCATCGTGATTGTGGCAATCGCCTTGCTGATTGCGGTGATCAATATCGACCCGCCGCGGGTGCTGTTCTTCCTCTTCTGTGTCTATGGTTTGTCGGGTTATGCCGTGTACATCTACAAGAAGGTCAAGGGCCGGCCGGTCAGCGTGATTGCGACTTCCACCGACGAGCCTGACGAGAAGGGTTTGCACCATTGAAGAGGGTGCCAACTCTCATGCTATATTCGAGACTATGAATGCTTTGAACGTGCTCGGTCTACTACTAGGAACCCAACGGGTTCACTGATCGCGCACGTCCATCCAACGTTTGATCTTGTCGGCCCGTATGCAACCTGCAGCGGGCCTTTTTTGTTTTTTCAGCGTCTGTGGGTTGCAAATTTAAATCACCTGGAACCCTCACCATGTTGAAGCAAGCACAGACCAAGTACCGCGCCTTTGCACCCGTCGCCTTGTCCCAGCGGACCTGGCCCGACGCCCAACTGACCCAGGCACCGCAATGGCTTAGCACCGATTTGCGCGACGGCAATCAGGCCTTGATTGAGCCGATGGACCCGCAGCGTAAGCTGCGCATGTTCCAGATGCTGGTCAAGATTGGATTCAAAGAGATCGAGGTTGGATTCCCGTCGGCCTCGCAGGCGGATTTTGACTTCGTGCGCCTGCTTATCGAGCAAGATTTGATTCCGGCGGATGTGAGCATCCAGGTGTTGACGCAGGCACGTCAGCCTTTGATTGAGCGCACTTTTGAGTCCCTGCGCGGTGCCCGCCGTGTCATCGTCCACCTTTACAACGCGGTTGCGCCCGTGATGCGCCGCGTGGTGCTGGGCTTGGACGAAGACCAGATCGTTGATTTGGCGGTCCGTCACACGCGCATGGTGAAGGAATTGGCCGCGGCGCAAACCGGCACCGAATTCGTCTTTCAATATTCGCCCGAGATGTTCTCCGGCACCGAGTTGGTCTTCTCCAAGCGCGTGGTTGACGCCGTGACTGAAGCCTGGGGCGCGACACCTGAGCGCAAGTGCATCATCAACCTGCCTGCCACTGTGGAGCATTCAACGCCGAATATCTTCGCCGACATGATCGAGTGGATGCATCGGTATCTTGCGCGTCGTGATGCGATTGTTCTGTCGGTGCATCCCCACAATGACCGTGGCACGGGCACGGCAGCGGGCGAGTTCGCCCTGATGGCTGGCGCGGATCGCATCGAAGGCTGCTTGTTTGGCAATGGCGAGCGCACCGGCAATGTTGACTTGGTCAACATCGCCTTGAATCTGTACACGCAAGGGGTTCATCCGCAGCTGGATTTTTCAGACATCGACGAGGTGCGCCGCTGCGTCGAGCATTGCAACCAACTCAGCGTGCACCCGCGCCATCCGTATGTGGGTGATCTGGTCTACACATCCTTCTCGGGCTCCCACCAGGATGCGATCAAAAAGGCTTTTGCCGCCCGCAAGGAGGGCGAGATTTGGGATATGCCCTATCTGCCCATTGACCCCAAGGACCTGGGGCGCAGCTATGACGCGGTGATTCGCGTCAACAGCCAGTCAGGCAAGGGGGGGATTTCTTATCTGCTGGAGGCCGAATATGGCATCGAACTGCCGCGCCGTTTGCAGATCGAATTCAGCCAGGTGGTGCAGGCGGTCATGGACGATGCCGGCAAAGAGCTGTCAGCCGCCGATCTGTGGGGTATTTTTGAGAACGAATACGGGCTTGCCGAAGCGCAAGCCGGCGCGCCCGTTCAGGCAGCCGTGTCGGAACACAGCGGCGGCCAAGTCGCCGTGCATGCGTTGGTGCAGATCGGCGGGGCTCGCTTGGACGTTCGCGGCCAGGGCATCGGCCCGATCGATGCTTTTGTCGATGGCCTGAGCCGCCATTTGTCCGACGACCTGCGGGTACTTGATTACCACGAGCACGCCATTGGCAGCGGCGCGAATGCCCGCGCTGCGGCCTATCTGGAGTTGCGCGTTGGCGAAACCCAGACCTTGTTCGGCGTGGGCCTGGATGCGAACATCGTGTCCGCCTCGCTCAAGGCCATTGTCTCTGGCCTGAATCGTGCCACCCGGCAGGGGCGCCTGACGCTGCGGGCGAAACCGGTAGAGTCCGCGGCGCCGGTGGCAGCGGTCTGAAGACTGAAACCCGATCCTTGAAAAGATAAAGAGAGAGTCCCTCATGAGCCAGCAACTGATCATTTTTGACACCACCTTGCGCGACGGCGAGCAAAGCCCCGGCGCCTCTATGACCAAGGATGAAAAACTGCGCATTGCCCGCCAACTTGAGCGGCTGCGCGTTGATGTGATCGAGGCAGGTTTTGCGGCATCCAGCAATGGCGATTTCGAGGCCGTCAAGGCGATTGCTGATGCCGTGCGCGAGAGCACCATTTGCTCCCTGGCGCGTGCCAACGACCGCGACATCTCCCGCGCGGCCGAGGCCTTGAAAGGCGCTGCCCGCTCGCGCATCCACACCTTCATCGCCACCAGTGAACTCCATATGGAGAAAAAGCTGCGCATGACCCGCGAGCAGGTGCTGGAGCAAGCCATTCAGGCTGTGCGATTCGCCCGCAACCTGACTGACGATGTTGAGTTCTCGCCCGAAGACGGCTACCGCTCGGACCCGGAGTTCTTGGCGCAAGTGGTTGAGGCCGTCATCAAGGCTGGCGCGCGCACCATCAACATCCCCGACACCGTGGGCTATGCCATCCCGGAGCTGTACGGCAACTTCATCAAAACCTTGCGCGAGCGGGTGCCCAACTCTGACCAAGCCATCTGGTCAGTGCACTGCCATAACGACTTGGGCATGGCGGTGGCGAACTCCCTGGCCGGCGTGCAGATTGGCGGCGCCCGCCAGATCGAATGCACCATCAACGGCCTGGGCGAGCGTGCCGGCAATTGCTCGCTCGAAGAAGTCGTGATGGCGGTCAAGACCCGCCGCGACTACTTTGGGCTGGATCTCAATATCGACGCCACCCAGATCGTGCCGGCCTCGCGCATGGTCTCTCAAACCACTGGTTTCGTGGTGCAGCCCAACAAGGCGGTGGTGGGTGCCAACGCCTTCGCCCACGCTTCAGGCATTCACCAAGACGGCGTACTCAAGGCGCGCGATACCTATGAAATCATGCGTGCCGAAGACGTGGGCTGGGCGGCCAACAAGATCGTGCTGGGCAAGCTGAGCGGGCGCAATGCCTTCAAGCAGCGTTTGCAAGAGTTGGGCATTTCGCTGGAGTCTGAGGCGGAAGTCAACGCCGCCTTTGTGCGCTTCAAAGACCTGGCTGACCGCAAGAACGAAATCTTTGACGAAGATATTCTGGCCCTGGTGATGGACGAATCGGTCACCACCGAGCATGAGCACTATCGCCTGGTGGCCTTGTCTCAGCGCTCGGAAACCGGGGAGCGCCCGCACGCGCAGGTGGTTTTTGCCGCCGGCGACGTGGAGCACCGCACCGAGAGCGAGGGCAACGGCCCCGTTGACGCTGTGTTGAAGGCGATCGAGTCCGCGGCTCAAAGTGGTGTCGAGATGCTGCTCTATTCGGTCAATGCCATCACCAGTGGCAGCACAGAATCACAAGGCGAAGTGACAGTTCGCTTGCAACTCGCCGGACGAGTGGTGAATGGCGTGGGTGCCGACCCCGATATCGTGGTCGCGTCAGCCAAAGCCTATCTGAGCGCGTTAAACAAGTTGCACAGCAAGATCGAACGCGTTGCCGCGCAAGGCTGAGTGGCCGCATCCCGCACCGAAAACCGGTGTTTTGGCTTGCAGACCGCCCGGACATGCGTGAGTATCAAGGCGAGGCTCAGCTTTAAGAGCCTGCTTTAAGTTTTTGATCTTGCGTGTGTTTTTCTGATCACTTAAACTGAGTGACAGTCGCCGGGGACCGAATTGAAGAACATTTACTCATTGTTACCGCGTATCGCCCTGTGTGCAGCCTTGGCTGCCGCAGGCTTCTCCGCGCATGCGCAAGGGACCGACACGGCCCCAAGCAAGACCGCTGCGGCCAAGTCCAGCGCGAAAAAGCCGAGCGAGGGGCGCAACGCCAGTGCCAGTACGACGGTGCGCAAAGCCAAGTCGAGCGCGCAGGGCACCGAGAAGTCGGCAGTCAAGGCTGTGCGCGGTGCACGCAATGGCCGCAAGCTTGCTGCCGCAGGGGCCGGCGCCACCATCGTGGCGGCCAAGCCCACGTATGGTCAGCTTTATGGCCTGCATTCGGTGGAAGACCCGCTGGCGCTGAAGTCCAGTGTCGCCTTGGTCTTGGATCAAGACACCAACGAAGTGCTGTTTTCCAAGAATTCCTCCGCGGTGCTGCCCATCGCTTCGATCACCAAGCTGATGACGGCCTTGGTGGTGGTGGATGCCGGCCAGTCGATGGATGAAAAATTGACCATCACCGACGAAGACATTGACTCTGAAAAGGGCACCCATTCGCGCTTGGTCGTCGGCACGACGCTGACCCGTGGTGAGATGATGCACCTGGCACTGATGGCGTCTGAGAATCGTGCGGCCAATGCCATGGGACGCCACTATCCCGGCGGTTTGAATGCGTTTGTGGCGGCCATGAACCAGAAGGCGCAGTCTCTGGGCATGAAGGACACGCACTACGTGGAGCCTACGGGCCTGAACAGCCACAACCAGTCCAGCGCCAAGGATTTGGCCGCGCTGGTGAAGGTGGCTCACGAGGTGCCGTTGCTTCGCGAGCTGTCCACCTCGCGTGAATATCAGGTGGCGCTGGGCCACCGGCAAGTTCAGTTCCACAGCACCAATGGGCTATTGAGCAACCCGGGCTGGGACATTGGTTTGCAGAAAACCGGTTTCATCAATGAGGCCGGCCGTTGCCTGGTGATGCAGGCGCGCATGGCGGGTCGCAAACTCATCATGGTGTTTTTGGACTCCACGGGCAAGTATTCGCGGATCGGTGATGCCGAGCGGGTGCGCAAGTGGATCACCAGCAACCAATTCGAGATCAATCACGCCAAGACCAAGGTTGGCGACTGATGTGTCGCTTGGGCTTGAAACAGAAAAACGCGCCTCGGCGCGTTTTTTACGGCCCGCTGGGGGCCTAGATTGCGTTGAGGCCGGCGCTCAGACGCCCCGGTAGCCCAATTCGGCAGAAATTTGGGCCGCAGTGTCTTTCAAACGGGCCAGCCAGGATTCTTCAAGACGGTCCGCCGGGGCGGAAATCGACAGGCCGGCAATCAACTTGGCCTGATCGTCATAGATGCCCGCCGCCATGCAGCGCACCCCCAGTTCCAGCTCTTCGTCGTCTCGCGCCACGCCGCGCTGGCGCACTAGCGCCATTTCACGCTCCAGGGCCTGGATGTCGGTGAGGCTGTTTCGCGTGTGTCCGGCCAAGCCTGTGCGGGCGGCATAACTGCGAACTCGTGCGGGGTCTTCGCTGGCCAGGAACAGTTTGCCCACCGATGTCAGATGCAGCGGCGCACGGCCACCCACAGCACGAACCACCTGCATGCCCGAGCGCTCGCTGTATGTGCGCTCGATGTAGACGATTTCGTCCCCCTGGCGAACCGACAGGTTCACAGGCTGATGGGTAAATTTGTGCAATTCGCGCATGGGCGCCAGGGCTGCATCACGCACATCCAGGCGGGCTTTGACCAGGTTTCCCAGTTCCAGCATGCGCATACCCAGTCGGTAGCTACCCGCCTCAGGCCGGTCAACCAACCGGCCCAGCGCCAGATCGTTGAGAATGCGGTGCGCAGTGGACGGGTGCAGGCCAGTGCTGGCACTGATTTCTTTCAACGAGACAGGATCTTGATGGCTGGCCAATACGTCCAGCAGCGCAAACATGCGCTCAAGCACCTGAATCGCAGGCGTTTTGACCTCTGTATTCTTCATGAGCAGATTGTGCGGGAGTTTTCCTTGTTTTGCATTGCGAAAAATAGATTCGCCCCTCGATATGGTTTCGTCCATGCAACAGCGTGTGGGCCGGTTGGACTTGCGGCCCATCGCCTGGCGCTGAGTTTCATCCTCCTGGCTGCGTTGATGATGGGCTTGCCCCTGTCGTTTGCCCGGGCACAGGAGCCGGTAGTGCCGGTGCCCGGTGCGGCAAGCGCTGCTCCGGTGTCCGCGTCGGCGCCCGCGCATGGCGGGGTGTTGCGCATCCAACGCCTGCAAGGGCGAATTACAGCGTCTGAACTGGGTCTGGTTGTCAATCTGGACGACCCCTATTCGGTCGCTGTAGGGGCTTACTACGCGCGCCAGCGTGGCATTCCTGACGCGCACATCGCCTATGTGCATCTGCCGGTACGCGCTAGCCTGTCGCCCAGCGAGTTTGAAGGCTTGCAGGCGCAGCTCAAGGCCAAGCTGGGTCTTGAAGTGCAAGCGCTGGCGCTGGCCTGGACCCAGCCCTATGCGGTGGCCTGCAATTCGATTACCGGGGCTTTGGCGCTTGGTTTTCAAGCGGAGTTGTGCAGCAACGGGTGCGCGGCCTCCAAGCCCTCGCCGTACCTGAGTTATGCCGGGGCCAAGCCCTTTACCGACCTGGGCTTGCGACCCTCCATGTTGCTGGCGGCACGCAGTGTACAAGCGGGGCGCGCCTTGATTGACCGGGGCATTGCGGCGGACCAAAGCTTGCCGGGTTTTGCGCCGGTCAATGCTTACTTTGTAGCAACTGCCGACGCGAATCGAAATGTGCGTGCAGCCTTGTTTCCGCCGCCCGGCAAGTTGCGGGCGCTGGGGGTCGATATGCGGCGCGAAAATCAGGCCACTTTGCCGCCCCTGCAGCGGGTGTTGATTTATCAAACCGGCTTGGCGAGTGTGCCCGGGCTTGATCAGGTGGATTGGATGCCGGGCGCTTTGGCAGACCATCTGACCTCGTTCGGCGGGCAATTGGAGCCCAAGCCAGAGGGCGGGCAGATGAGCGCGCTTGATTGGCTGGAGTCAGGTGCAACGGCGAGTTATGGCACGGTCAGCGAGCCGTGCAATCATCTGCAAAAATTTCCGCAACCGCAGCTGCTGTTGTTCAGCTATGTGCAGGGACTTTCGGCGTTAGAAGCTTATTGGCACAGCGTGGCTTGGCCTGGGCAGGGCGTGTTTGTGGGTGAACCGCTTGCAGCGCCGTTCGCGCCCCGATTTTGAGAACTTGACGACCTCAACGGCGCGCGTTTCAACCCAAGGCTGACGCGGCGGCTTGCCCAGCGCGCACAGCGCCTTCCAGCGTGGCGGGGTAGGGGCCGGCCACATAGTCGCCCGCGGCCAGCAAGCCGGGGGCGATGCGCATGGGCGGCCTTTGCAGCCCGGGCGTGCAGGCGAAGGTTGCGCGCTTTTCGGCCAACACGCGTGCCACCTCGGGGGGGCTGGCCCAGTCGAACTCTTGCTGGGCCTGGGCCAGGGTCCGGTTCGCCGTTTCATCCAGGCCCCGCGCGACCCAGGCTGACGCACCGCTGATCACCCAGGCGAACAAGCCGGGGTGGGTGCCCAACTGGCCCAGGTCGAAGACGAATTGGGCGGGTGCATCAGGGCCTTCCTGCAAGGCCACCATGGGGGCGGGCAGCGCCGAGCCCGGGCTTCGGATGTAGACGGTGACGATGGGCTCAAATTGCAAATTCTGGGCCATTGCCGACCAACCGGGGGCCAGGACTTGCGTCAGGCGCGCAGCCTCGCTCGAACTGCAGGCCAGTATGACTTGGTCGAAGCGGTGCTCGTTCACCCGCCATGCTGAGTCTTCGGCGGCAAGCGTCTGGACGCGTGTCCCCAGGTGAATGTGCACGCCTTGGGCGCTCAGGTGCTTCATCGCCGGTGTTGCCATCAGCGTACTCAGCCCTTGCCGGGGCACTAGCAGATCGGCACTACCGGCCCCACTGAACAGGGCGTCACGCAAGACCCGCAGGAAAACTTGGGCGCTGGCCTGAGCCGCTGGCGTATTGAGGGCCGCCACGCACAGCGGCTCGATCAGGTCTTGCCGGACGCACTTGGGCAAACCCGTGCATAGCGTTGAAACGCTGAGGCGGGCGTCTGCGCTGAATCCACGCGCCAGCCAGGTCGACGCGGCCAGCAGCAATTGCAGCCGTGCTTTGGCGGGCCAGCTTGGGTGGGCCCACACGCCTCGGGCAAAGCTGAGCAGTGGCGGACCCGGCGGCAATTGCAAGCCTTCATGCCGCGGGTAGCGAAGGCGCAATGGGGTGCGCAAAAAGGCCTGATCGATGTCGACCCCCAGGGCTGCCATCAACTTCAGGCTGTGGGTATAGGCGCCGATCAGGATGTGCTGGCCGTTGTCCAGCCCCGGCGTGAGTGCATCGCCGGGCAAGCTGCGGGCGCGCCCACCGAGCTGCCCCGCCATTTCGAAAAGACTCACCTTCGCCCCGCGCTGGCTGGCTGCCACGGCACTCGCCAAGCCCGCCCACCCCCCGCCGATGACGGCGATTTGGCGGGTGCTCAACGCCCCGTCCATTGGGTGCGCAGGGCGATGAGCAGTTTGCGCAGTGGCGTCAGAGAGATGCGTTGTTCGAGCACACGAAAGTTTTCAGCCTCGATTTCCCGCAGCAGGGCGCGGTAGATATTGGCCATCATCAAGCCGGGCTTCTGGGCGCGTCGGTCGGCGTCAGGCAGCAGGGCAAACGCCTCGTCGTAGAGCTGATGCGCACGCTGCGCCTGAAACTTCATCAGGGCCGAAAAACGCTCGCTATAGCCCCAGGGCCGGGTGCGAAGCAAGATCTCATGCGCTTTCACGTCGAACTGTTGAAGCTCCGAAATGGGCAGGTAGATCCGGCCACGCCGTGCGTCGTCACCCACGTCTCGAATGATATTGGTCAACTGCATGGCCTGACCCAGCTTGTGTGCATAGGCGGTGGTTTCAGGCTGTGTGTGGCCGAATATATTGGCCGCCACTTCCCCCACCACGCCCGCCACCAGGTGGCAATAGCGCTGCAGGCCGGGGTAGTCGAGGTAACGCGTTTGTTCCAGGTCCATTTGGCAGCCGTCGATGACGGCGTTCAAGTGCGACAGCCGAATATCAAACGTGGCGCAGTGCGGCAGCAAGGCTTGCATGACGGGGTGCTGCGGTTGGCCGGCAAAAGCGCCGGCGGCTTCCTTGCGCCACCAGGCCAGTTTCGTGGCAGCCACACCGGTGTCCTGGATTTCATCGACGACGTCGTCCACCTCGCGGCAAAACGCGTAGAACGCCGTGATCGCGGCGCGGCGTTGGGCGGGCAGGAATAAAAAGGCGTAATAAAAGCTGGAACCACTCTTGGCGGCCTTGTCCTGCACGTACTGCTCGGGGCTCACGAGGTCTCCTTGGTGGGTTGCGGGGCGCGCATGCGACAGGCGCGCAACAGCAAAAGCGGGGCGTCGAAGGCAGTGATTTTGGGGCGATGTGTGAGGCTGGCGAATTGCATGTGGCGGATTCTCTCAAGAATGCGCAGCCCGCCTTGCACAACGAGGCGCAACTCCCAGCCCGCGCGCCCGGGAATTTGATGCACCAGCGGGGCGCCGTCACGCATCAAGGCTTCGGCCCAGTTGCATAAATCGGCAATCAAGGCGCGGGCGGCGGGGCTGTCTTTGCATTGGCGTATCGCCTCCAGACCGAGGCCTTGACTTTGTAGATCGGTGAGGGGCGCATACACCCGGCCACGCGGCCCGTCCCGGCTGAAGTCTTGCCAGAAGTTGATCAACTGCAGGCTGGTGCAGATGGCGTCTGAGCGCTGCAAGGCCAGTGGGTCGGTGATGCCGTAGAGATGCAGCAGCAAACGACCCACGGGGTTGGCGGACCGGCGGCAGTAGTCCAGCAATTCGTCGCGGTCGACGTAGTGGGTCTTGTGCAAATCTTGCTCAAACGCGTCCAGCAAATCGTCAAGCAAACGCTGCGGCAGCCGATATTCGGTCAGTACAACGCTCAGTGGGTCAAAGACGGTTGTTGCCCAACGTGCGGAATACGGCGTGCCTTGGCAGGCCGCGTTGAGGTCGGCCCGGTAAGCGGCAAGGTCGGCCCGCCGTTGTGCGTTGGAGACATTGCCCTCATCGGCGAGGTCGTCAGCGGTGCGGGCGAAATAGTAGATCGCCGCGATGGCAGGGCGCAGGCGCTTGGGGCAGAGCCAGGACGCGACGGGAAAATTTTCATAGTGTTCGATGCTCACAGGCAGGATTGTGTGGGCGAAAGTGAGGCTCATGGTTTGCGCAGCGGTGCAATTTAGGGGCTGACGCACGCGGAGACAGTGTGGCTCAATCAGGCGCCCAGGCTTGACGGAGGCTGGTCATTTGAAGCTTGGTTTGACAGGTTCAGAGGCCTTGCATACATTACTGACCAGTTGGTCAATAATTTTGTCGCGCCTTGGATCAGGCCATGGCCTGTGCGGGGCGCGATGGCAATTCAGTAGTCAGATTGATTGAGGTTGTTCATGCCTTTTCGAATTTCCAGGGACTTGCTGTGGGCTCCGGCGCTCAGCCTTGTGGTGCTTTTGACTGCCTGTGGCAAGCAGGAGCAGGCGGCTGAACCCGAACGGGCCGTTCGCACGGTGCAGCTGAAGTCGGAGGCGGCGGGCATGACGTATGAGTACGCGGCCGAGGTGCGCGCACGGATCGAATCGCGCTTGTCCTTCCGCGTGGGCGGCAAGATTTTGTCGCGCAAGGTCAATCTCGGCGATGTGGTTCGACCGGGGCAGCTGTTGGCCCAATTGGACGAGCAAGACCTGCTGTTGGCCCGAACGGCCTCAGATGCGGCCGTGTTTGCCGCCCGTACCAACCGCGATCAGGCCGCGGCTGACTACAAGCGCTACATCGACTTGCAGCAGCAGGGCTTTATCAGTGCTGCCGAGCTGGAGCGGCGCAGCAATGTGTTCAAAGCGGCCCAGGCTCAGTTGGATCAAGCCAAGGCGCAGGGCAATGTGCAGGACAACCAGACGACCTACGCCCAATTGATGGCGGATGTTGCCGGCGTGGTCACCAGCGTGGACGCCGAACCTGGCATGGTCGTGAGCGCCGGGACGCCCATTGTGCGCATTGCGCAGAACGGTCCTCGCGACGTGGTGTTCTCGGTGCCGGAAGATCATCTGGACGCATTTCGGACCGCTGCGGCTCAGCCCGGCGCGTTGAAGTTCACCTTGTGGGGGCCTGGGCAATCGCCGCGTGACGCTGTGCTGCGAGAGGTGTCGGCCGCCGCTGACCCGGTGACGCGCACCTTTCTGGTCAAGGCCGATGTGGGCAGCTTGGACACCAAATTGGGGCAAACCGCCACGGTGACCCTGAAAGCGCCGCGTGCCGGGCCGGTGATCAAGCTGCCGCTTTCTGCGGTGATGCAAGAGCAGGGCAAGAACGCGGTGTGGGTGCTCGACCCCAAAACCATGATGCTGCAATCTCAAGCAGTGCAGATTGGCGGCGCGGATGGCAATGACGTCGTGATCAGCGGCGGCCTGCAGCCGGGCCTGGAGGTGGTGGTGGCGGGCGTGCATGTGCTCAAGGCCGGACAAAAAGTTCGGCGCTATGTGGCGCCGGATGCGGCGTCGCACTGAGCACGGAGCCAGCATGAGCAGTCAAGCAAGCAAGTCGCCCAAGGCCGTTAAGAGCGCCGGAGGCCGGCATTTCAATGTGTCGCGCTGGGCGTTGGAGCACCCATCGCTAACGCGTTACCTCATGGTTGTGCTGATGCTGATGGGCTTTGCCGCCTATTTTCAGCTGGGCCAGGATGAAGACCCGCCGTTTACTTTTCGGCTGATGGTGGTGCAGGCCTTCTGGCCGGGCGCCACGGCGCAGCAGGTGGCTGAACAGGTCACCGACAAGATCGAGAAGACCTTGCAGGAGGTTCCTCATGCCGATCGAATTCGCAGTTACACCAAGCCGGGTGAGTCACTCACGATTTTTCAGCTGAAAGAAAACGCACCGCCTAAAGAAGTCGGCGATGCCTGGTATCAAGTGCGCAAGCGCATTGGCGACATGGCCAATACGCTGCCGCAGGGCGTCATCGGGCCAGTTTTCAACGACCAGTTCGGGGACGTTTATGGCTCGATCTTCGCGTTGTCGGCTACGGGTTTCACGTTCGAGGAGTTGCGTCAGCACGCCGATCAGGTGCGTTCAGCCTTGTTGAAAGTGCCTGATGTGGCCAAAGTGGAGCAGTTTGGCGTTCAAGCCGAGAAGATTTTTGTCGAAATCTCGCAAAAGCGTGTGGCCACCTTGGGCCTGGATTTCAATCAGGTGATCAGCCAGCTGAGTGCGCAGAACGCCGTGGAAGGCGCTGGCGTGCTGAATGCCGGCAGCGGCAATCTGCAGCTGCGGGTGCAGGGCCAGTTCAACTCGGTTCAGGCACTCAAGGACTTCCCCATCCGCGCCGTCAATCCCAGCACGGGCCAGGCCAGCAGCTTGCATCTGTCGGATATTGCTGAAGTCACTCGGGCCTACGTTGACCCGCCCGCCATCATGGTGCGCCATCAGGGCAAGGACGTCATTGCCTTGGGCATTTCGATGGCCAAGGGCGGCGACATTGTCGCCATGGGCAAGTCATTGCAGGTGGCCGCCGCCGCCATCCGCAAACAACTGCCAGCGGGCATCGAATTTGAGCAGATTCAAGATCAGCCGGAGGCGGTGACCCGCTCGGTCAGCGAGTTCGTGCACGTGCTGGTCGAGGCGGTGGTGATTGTGCTGGCGGTCAGCTTCATTTCGCTGGGCCTGCACACCAAACCCCTGCGCATTGACATCTGGCCGGGCATGGTCGTGGCCATCACCATTCCGCTGGTGCTGGCCATTACGTTTGTGACCATGTTCTATTGGGGCGTGGGCCTGCACAAGATATCGCTAGGTTCTTTGATCATCGCGTTGGGGCTGCTGGTGGACGACGCCATCATTGCCGTGGAGATGATGGTGCGCAAGCTTGAAGAAGGCTACGACAAGATGCACGCGGCCACCTTTGCCTACGACGCCACGGCCATGCCCATGCTGACCGGCACCTTGATCACGGCCGTGGGTTTTCTGCCCATTGGCATGGCCAAGTCAACCACAGGCGAATACACCTTTGCCATCTTCGCGGTCACGGCTGCCGCCTTGATCATCAGCTGGCTGGTGTCGATCTACTTCGTGCCGTATCTCGGCGCCCTGTTGCTCAAGACGCATGCCTCGAACCACGGGGGTGAAGCCCATGAGCTGTTCGACACGCCGTTCTACAGCCGCTTCCGTGTGCTGGTGGGATGGTGCGTGACAAACCGCTGGAAAACCATTGGCATGACGCTGTTGATTTTTGCCTTGGGCCTGGTGGGCATGGGGCGCGTACAGCAGCAGTTCTTCCCGGACTCTAGCCGGCCTGAAATTCTGGTGGACCTGACGCTGCCTGAAGGCTCGACCATCCAGCAAAGCCGCGAGATTTCCAAGCGCTTTGAGGCCAGGATGATGAAGGAGTCGGGGGTGGCCACGGTCAGCAGCTGGATTGGCACCGGCGTGCCGCGCTTCTACCTGCCGCTGGATGTGATCTTCCCGCAGCCCAATGTCAGCCAGTCGATTTTGCTGACCCGCGATTTGCATCAGCGCGAGGAGTTGCGCAAGCGCCTGCCCGCCTTGGTAGCGGCCGAGTTTCCTGAGGTGCGGGCACGCGTCAAGCTGCTGCCCAACGGGCCACCGGTGCCGTATCCGGTGCAGTTCCGCGTGGCGGGCCCTAACGTAGATGAAGTGCGGCATTGGGGTGACGAGGCCAAGGCCCTGCTGGTGGCCAACGCCAATATGCGCGGTGTGAATGACAACTGGAACGAGTCCATCAAGGTCTTGAAGCTGGAGATTGATCAAGACAAGGCGCGCGCCCTGGGCGTCAGCAGCCAAGCCCTGGCGCAGTCGGCACGTACCTTGTTTTCGGGGAGCACCATTGGCCAGTACCGCGAAGGCAACAAGCTGATCGACATCGTGTTGCGCCAACCTTTGAATGAACGCGATGTCATCACCGACATCGGCAGTGCCTATGTGCCGACCAGCAGCGGGCGCGCCATTCCTTTGACGCAGATTGCCAAGGTTGGGTTTGCCTGGGAGCCTGGCGTGTTGTGGCGCGAGGCGCGCGACTACGCGGTGACCGTGCAGGGCGACGTGGCGGAAGGACTGCAAGGGGCGACGGTCACCGCGCAACTGTGGCCGCAAATGCAGGCGTTGCAAGCCAAGATGCCGCCGGGCTACACCATCGCGGTGGCCGGTGCTGTCGAAGAAAGCAGCAAGGGCCAGGGCTCGATCGCTGCGGGCATTCCGATGATGCTGTTCATCATCTTTACCTTGCTGATGTTGCAGCTACAGAGCTTCTCGCGCTCGATGTTGGTGTTCTTGACTGGCCCGCTGGGGATTGCCGGCGTTGCGGCTGCGCTGTTGCTGTTCAACCGTCCGTTCGGGTTTGTGGCCCTGCTGGGCGTGGTGGCGCTGATGGGCATGATCATGCGCAATTCAGTGATCCTGATCGACCAGATCGAGCAAGACCGGGCGCGAGGCGTTCCGGATAGCACGGCGATTGTGGAGTCGGCGGTGCGCCGCTTCAGGCCCATCGTGTTGACCGCCGCTGCCGCGGTGCTGGCCATGATCCCGCTGTCACGCAGCGTGTTCTGGGGGCCGATGGCGGTCGCCATCATGGGCGGGCTGATTGTGGCGACGGCGCTGACCTTGTTGGCTTTGCCGGCTATGTATGCAGCGTGGTTCCGCGTCAAGTCACCTCAGTCGGCGACACGATAGGGCGGCGCAGGCCTCGAGCGGCCTGATTTCCGCCTCGGGTTTTCCTGGGGCGTGGAATTGGGCTCTGCAAAATGGCTACAATCCACGGTTCTGCCGAAATGCCGCAGGTTTGCCGGGCTGAGGGTGCAGGGGAGCGAGGAGTCCGCAAGGGCATGCCGCCAATCCCTGTTTTCCAAAGCCTGGCGGGTCTGAAATCCTCCAGCGCGGGTGGCGAAATTGGTAGACGCACCAGGTTTAGGTCCTGACGCCTTCACCGGCGTGCCGGTTCGAGTCCGGCCCCGCGCACCAGATAACTTTGTATTGAGTCAAACATGGCTGTCACCGTCGAAACCCTCGAAAAGCTCGAACGCCGCATCACGCTCACGCTGGCGGCTGCAGACATCAACAGCGAAGTGGAGCTTCGTCTCAAGAAGCTCGCTCGTACCGTCAAGGCTGACGGCTTCCGCCCCGGCAAGGTGCCGATGAGCGTTGTCACCCAGCGTTATGGCTACTCCGTCCAGTACGAAGTCATGAACGACAAGCTGGGCGAAGCCTTCTCCAGCGCAGCCAATGAGGCGCAATTGCGCGTTGCTGGTGCCCCGAAGATCGCCCAAAAGGACGAGTCGCCTGAAGGCCAGATGGCTTTCGACGCCACCTTCGAGATCTACCCTGACGTCAAGATCAACGACCTGGCTACCGCCGCTGTTGAGCGTGTTGTCAGCGAAGTGACCGAAGAAGCCATTGACAAGACCGTTGAGATCCTGCGCAAGCAGCGTCGCAGCTTCGCCCAGCGCGGTGCGGCTGACGTGGCGGCTGAAGGTGATCGCGTCACCATCGACTTCGAAGGCAAGCTGGACGGCGAGCCTTTCCAAGGCGGTAAGGCCGATGGCTTCCAATTCATCATTGGCGAAGGCCAGATGCTGGAAGCTTTCGAGAAGGCCGTGCGCGGTATGAAGGCCGGCGACTCCAAGACCTTCCCGCTGGCTTTCCCTGAGGACTACCACGGCAAAGACGTGGCCGGCAAGGAAGCCGACTTCTTGGTGACGGTCACGAAGATCGAATCGCAGCACCTGCCTGAAGTGAACGAGGCCTTCGCCAAGTCGCTGGGCATCGCCGATGCCAGCGTTGAAGGCTTGCGCGCCGACATCAAGAAGAACCTTGAACGTGAAGTCAAGTTCCGCGTGCTGGCTCGCAACAAGGGCGCCGTGATGGACGCTCTGGTGGCTGCCGCTGAGCTCGACGTGCCCAACGCCCTGATCGCCGGTGAAACCGAGCGCATGGTGGCTGCCGCCCGTGAAGACCTGAAGAAGCGTGGCGTGAAGGATGCCGATAAGGCACCGATCCCCGAAGAAATCTTCCGTCCGCAAGCTGAGCGTCGCGTACGCCTGGGTCTGGTGGTGGGTGAGTTGGTTCGCTCCAATAACCTGCAAGCCAAGCCCGAGCAGTTGCAAGCTCACATTGAAGAGCTGGCCCAGAGCTATGAAAAGCCCGCTGAAGTGGTGCGTTGGTACCTGAGCGACCGCAATCGTCTGGCTGAAGTGGAAGCCGTTGTGGTTGAAAACAACGTCACCGACTTCGTGTTGTCCAAGGCGCAGGTCAGCGACAAGGCCTTGCCTTTCGATGAACTGATGGCGCAAGCCAACTGATTTTCATTCGAGCCCTCGAATGACGAAAGCGCCGTACCGCAAGGGCGGCGCTTTTTCTTTGCTTTTTCGCCCGCGTCGATGGGTCAGGCCTTGTGGCGACATAATCAGTCCCCATACCTGATTCACCACGGTCTACCTCGACTTTTCTCCAAGGAGCCTCATGAGCGCGCTGGAAATCAACAACCTGGGCATGGTGCCCATCGTGATCGAACAATCAGGCCGCGGCGAGCGTGCCTACGACATCTACAGCCGCTTGCTGCGTGAGCGCATCATCTTCTTGGTGGGCCCCGTCAATGACGCCGTGGCCAATCTGGTGGTGGCGCAGATGTTGTTCCTGGAGAGCGAGAACCCCGACAAGGACATCTACCTCTACATCAACTCCCCCGGCGGCAGTGTTTCTGCAGGCATGTCGATTTTTGACACCATGCAGTTCATCAAGCCGCAGGTCTCCACGCTGTGCATGGGCATGGCCGCCAGCATGGGCGCTTTCTTGCTCGCCGCCGGTGAAAAGGGCAAGCGTTTTGCACTGCCCAATGCGAAGGTGATGATTCACCAACCGCTGGGCGGCGCGCAGGGTCAAGCTACCGACATCGAAATTCACGCCCGCGAGATTCTCAAGACCCGCGAGCAGCTGAACCGCATTCTGGCCGAGCGCTCTGGCCAGAGCCTGGAGAAGATCCAGGCCGATACCGAGCGCGATTACTACATGTCCGCTGCCGAAGCGCAGACCTATGGTCTGATCGACGGTGTGCTCGAAAAGCGCCCGTAACTTGAAGAATGGATGGGCTGATACCGGCCTGTCCGCGTTTTTCAACGCCCAACAGGTGGCGTATTGGGGCCCTTATCAAGAAAAGGGCCCCTCGTGCGTTTGAACTATCATCACAGCAGGCATTAACGCCTGAAAGACAAGCAGATCCATGGCCGAGAAAAAAGGCAACTCCAGCGAAAAAGTCCTGTACTGCTCCTTCTGCGGCAAAAGCCAGCATGAAGTGAAGAAGTTGATTGCTGGCCCATCGGTGTTCATCTGTGATGAATGCATTGAGCTGTGCAACGACATCGTGCGCGACGAAGTGCCTGCCGAAACGCCGGCTGCGCGCGCCAGCAAATCAGACTTGCCCGTGCCCAGCGAGATCAAGGCCAGCCTTGATCAGTACGTGATCGGTCAAGACGTTGCCAAGCGCACCTTGTCCGTGGCGGTGTACAACCATTACAAGCGCCTGCGCCATATGGCGGGCAACAAAGACACGGTGGAATTGGCCAAGAGCAATATCTTGCTGATCGGCCCCACCGGCTCCGGCAAGACCTTGCTGGCCCAAACCCTGGCGCGTTTGTTGAACGTGCCCTTCGTGATTGCCGACGCCACCACCTTGACCGAAGCTGGTTATGTGGGTGAGGACGTCGAAAACATCATTCAAAAGCTGCTGCAGAACTGCAACTACGACGTCGAGCGGGCACAGCGCGGTATCGTCTACATCGACGAAATCGACAAGATCTCCCGCAAGGCCGACAACCCGTCCATCACCCGCGATGTGTCGGGCGAGGGTGTGCAGCAGGCCTTGTTGAAACTGGTTGAAGGCACGATGGCTTCAGTGCCTCCGCAGGGGGGGCGCAAGCATCCGAATCAGGACTTCTTGCAGATTGACACGACCAACATCTTGTTCATTTGCGGCGGTGCTTTTGATGGCCTTGAAAAGGTCATTCAAAACCGTTCTGAGAAAACCGGCATTGGCTTCGGTGCCACGGTGAAGAGCAAGGACGAGCGTCGTGTTTCGGAAATCTTCCGTGAAGTCGAGCCGGCCGACCTGATTAAATTCGGCATTATTCCTGAGTTGGTGGGCCGCCTGCCGGTGGTTGCCACCCTGGGCGAGTTGACCGAAGACGCGCTGATTCAGATCCTCACCGAACCCAAGAACGCCCTGGTCAAGCAGTACCAGCAGTTGTTCGCCATGGACGGCGTGGAGTTGGAAATCCGCCCCTCCGCGCTGACGGCCATCGCCAAGAAAGCCCTGGCCCGCAAAATTGGTGCGCGCGGCCTGCGCTCCATCATGGAGCTCTCGCTGATCGACACCATGTTCGAGTTGCCAGCCCTGGATGGGGTGGCCAAAGTGGTGTTGGACGAACACACGATTGAAGAAAGTGCCAAACCCTTGCTGGTCTACCGTGAGCAGGCGAAAGCCAGCGCCTGAAATCAACGTCTTTGAACACCAAGGCCTGAAGCCAGCGGCAAATTCAACGAATTCATCCCATTCCGAATGAGCTGGGTGTTCAAGGCCCAGTTCTCCTGATTTCGGTATCTTGCAATTGCCCGCTCAGCCCGCAGCTAGGGTTGAGAAAGAGAGGTTTACATGTCTGGTCATCCTGTTCTGCCCGCGGAACTCATCACGCTGCCGCTGCTGCCGTTGCGCGACGTGGTGGTCTTCCCGCATATGGTGATCCCGCTGTTTGTGGGGCGCCCCAAGTCCATCAAGGCCCTGGAAGCTGCGATGGAAGCCGGACGTCAAATCATGCTGGTCGCACAAAAGGCGGCCGGCAAGGATGAGCCCAAGTCGGACGATATGTTCGAGGTGGGTTGCGTCTCCAGCATCCTGCAAATGCTCAAGCTGCCCGACGGCACCGTCAAGGTGCTGGTGGAAGGCTTGCAGCGCGCCACCACGCACAGCATCACCGATGGCGAAGAGCATTTCGTCGCCGAAGTCATGCCCATCCCGCCCGAGGCTGACACCAAGCCCGAGGCCGAGGCCCTGCGCCGTGCGGTGACACAGCAGTTTGACCAGTACGTCAAGCTGAACAAGAAGATTCCGCCCGAGATCCTCACCAGCATTGCTGGCATCGATGACGCGGGCCGCCTGGCCGACACCATCGCCGCGCATCTGCCACTCAAGCTCGACGCCAAGCAGTCGGTGCTGAACCTCTCCGAGGTGGGCAAGCGGCTTGAGACGCTGCTCGACCTGCTGGAGCACGAGGTTGACATCCTGCAGGTGGAAAAGCGCATCCGTGGCCGCGTCAAGCGCCAGATGGAGAAGAGCCAGCGCGAGTACTACCTCAACGAGCAGGTCAAGGCCATCCAGAAAGAACTGGGCGACGGCGAAGACGGCGCGGACATGGAGGAGTTGGACAAGAAAATCCAGGCCGCCAAGATGCCCAAGGACGCCCGCAAGAAGGCCGACGGCGAGCTGAAGAAGCTCAAGCTGATGTCGCCTATGTCGGCCGAAGCCACCGTGGTGCGCAACTACATTGAGACCCTGGTTAATCTGCCCTGGAGCAAGAAGACCAAGATCAAGCACGACCTCTCCAACGCCGAGAACGTGCTGAACGAAGACCACTACGGCCTTGAAAAGGTCAAGGACCGTATTCTTGAGTATCTCGCGGTGCAAACGCGGGTCGACAAGGTCAAGGCACCCATTTTGTGCCTGGTGGGCCCTCCGGGTGTCGGCAAGACTTCCCTGGGCCAGTCGGTGGCACGCGCCACCGGCCGCAAGTTCGTTCGCATGGCCCTGGGTGGCGTGCGTGACGAGGCCGAGATCCGTGGCCATCGTCGCACCTATATCGGCTCCATGCCGGGCAAGGTGCTGCAGAGCTTGTCCAAGGTTGGCACGCGCAATCCCTTGTTCCTGCTGGACGAAATCGACAAGCTGGGCATGGACTTCCGTGGCGACCCGTCTTCGGCGCTGCTCGAAGTGCTGGACCCGGAGCAGAACCACACCTTTGGCGACCATTACGTTGAGGTCGATTTCGACCTGTCCGACGTGATGTTCATCGCCACCTCGAACTCCATGAACATTCCGCCGGCGCTGCTGGACCGGATGGAAGTGATCCGCCTGTCGGGTTACACCGAGGACGAGAAGGTCAATATCGCCCAGCGTTACCTGCTGCCCAAGCAGTGCAAGAACAACGGCGTGCTGGATTCGGAGATGGAAGTCACCGAATCCGCCATCCGCGGCATCATCCGTTACTACACGCGTGAAGCGGGTGTGCGCTCGCTGGAACGTGAAGTCTCCAAGATCTGCCGCAAGGTGGTGAAGGGCTTGGCGTTGAAGACTTTCGTCGGCAAGGCCGTCGTGACCGAGGACAACCTCAACGACTACCTGGGTGTGCGCAAGTACGACTTCGGCCGCGCTGAGAAGAAGAATCAGGTCGGCCAAGTGGTTGGGTTGGCTTGGACTGAAGTGGGCGGCGATCTGCTGACCATTGAAGCCACGGCCATGCCGGGCAAGGGCAACATCATCCGCACCGGCTCGCTCGGCGATGTGATGAAGGAGTCCGTCGAGGCTGCACGTACGGTAGTGCGTTCACGCGCCCGCCGCCTGGGCATCAAGGACGAACTGTTCGAGAAGCGTGACGTGCACGTTCACGTGCCCGATGGCGCCACGCCCAAGGACGGTCCCAGCGCGGGCGCAGCCATGACCACGGCCTTTGTGTCGGCGCTCACAGGCATCCCCGTGCGCGCCGATGTCGCTATGACGGGTGAAATCACCTTGCGTGGTGAAGTCACGGCCATCGGCGGCTTGAAGGAAAAGCTGCTGGCGGCGCACCGTGGCGGTATCAAGACAGTGATGATTCCCGAGGACAACGTCAAGGACCTCCAAGACATTCCCGAGAACGTCAAGAACCATCTTGAAATCGTGCCTGTGCGTTGGATTGACCGGGTGCTGGAAGTGGCACTTGAATCCATGCCCGTGCCCTTGCTGGACGAAGAGCCCGCTGTGGCCGCTAAACCTGAAGAGGTGAAGGTCGTGCCCGCAGCCACGCACTGAGACTGAGGCCGCGTATGCTGATTGATTGCGAAAAATTTGCGAAAAGCTTGCAAAGAGACTAAAAATCAGCATACAATCATTGTCTTGCTTCGATGTGCTGCAAGTTTTTACAGAGTCTCGGTTCGCCGGGGTGAAGTTTAAATACTGCACGCAGACAAGTGAGAATATGCGGGAATAGCTCAGTTGGTAGAGCGCAACCTTGCCAAGGTTGAGGTCGCGAGTTCGAGTCTCGTTTCCCGCTCCAAAATTTGAAAAGGAAGCTCAGGCTTCCTTTTTTGTCGAACCTTCACCAAAGGGTTTGGCAAAAAAGTTCTTAAGGCGCGATAGCAAAGCGGTTATGCCCCGGATTGCAAATCCGGTTAGTCCAGTTCGACTCTGGATCGCGCCTCCAAGAAATCACTGCGGGAATAGCTCAGTTGGTAGAGCGCAACCTTGCCAAGGTTGAGGTCGCGAGTTCGAGTCTCGTTTCCCGCTCCAGAGAAATCTGGAAACCCTACCAAATCAGGGATCAGGCTTTCGAGCCCGATGTCTGGCAATGCGGGAATAGCTCAGTTGGTAGAGCGCAACCTTGCCAAGGTTGAGGTCGCGAGTTCGAGTCTCGTTTCCCGCTCCAAAAGTAAAAAGGGAAGCCCTCAGGCTTCCCTTTTTTCATGGCTCAATCGTTCTTGTTTGCCCTTATTCGCTCCTTTGCTGCAGCGATAATCGTGCAAGTCAAACACCACTCCTGGGTGGCGATGAATGGTTGGGGTGATGCCGGCGTGGCGAAATAGGTATACGCAAGGGACTTAAAATCCCTCCTCTTCACGGAGATGCGGGTTCAAGTCCCGCCGCCGGCACCATAAGGACATTCAGGGTCGCGCCCCCGACCACCTACCGAGGCAGGCCCTTCACGGCTTCTTGACGCCGATACGTCCCCGGTGCGCAACCGGTCCAGTTTTTGAACGCGCGTTGAAATGACGCGCTGTCAGCAAATCCCAACTCCAGTGCCAGCGCTTCCAGCGGTATCGAGCTGGTGTTCAGTCGAACGATTGCCATGTCGCGCCGCAGCGAGTCTTTCAAGACCCGGAAGGTGGTCCCCTCCGCCGCCAAGCGTCTTTGCAGGGTTGCGCTTGAGATGTGCAGTGCCTCGGCCGTAGCGACCAGATCAGACCACTCGGGCAGGCGCCGTTGCAGGTGCCGGCGCACATCGGCACTCATTGCGTCGGTGCTCTTTTGAGGCATGAAGACGTTCTTCTGTGCGTTCGACAAGTAGTTGAAAAGCGACTGCTCGTCCTGCCTGACTCGGTTTTGCAAATACGAGGCATCGAACCAAAATCCCGACTGCTCGCAATTGAACGCCAATTTGCCTGGGAAGGCCTGCGCGTAGGTATCCGCGTAGTAGGGCGGGGCAAATGCAAAATCGAACCGCGCCACCCGCAACTTGCCGCCCGCCAGCCAAGCGATCAATTGCCAGAGAACGCGCAGCAATAATTCGGGCAAAAAGTTGGGCCATTTCGCGCTGGGGTCGGTGTAGTGCAGGGTGACGCCGGCCAGTGCGCCATCACGCACCGTTTTTATCAGCACGTCATCTTGCAGCAATCGGTAGGTGCGGGCGATGCGGCGTATGGCTACTTCAAGCGTGGGCGCGCCGATGGCAGAACGCGCCATCAACACAAAGCTGCCCCGTTTCAATGCGCGTGATTGCAGGCCCAGCAGGTCGTCGTCCAGGCGATTGACCAGCGACTTGAACAGCTCAATGTATTGCTCAACCGTGACGCGCGAACTGCTTTGCGCCAACAACTCCGGCACGATGCCCGCGTCAGCCAAGAAGCAGTCCAGTGCAATGCCTCGGGCACGCACGGCCTCCAGCATGGCGTGCACATAGGCGATGGGAATGGTCGTGGGTGGGCGAATCATCAAAGGAGCATGAAATTACAGGGTGCCGCACAGCCCCCGGCGGTCAATTTGATGCCAATTGTCATGTGGATGAGGAGTCTTGCAATGGTGGGTTCGCAGATGAATTTCTACGATCATTGCCAGACTTATTGTTCCGGCTCCAAAAAATCCTACAGGAGACAGCCGCATGTACATGACCCAGGCACTGCAAGTTGTCTCCCGTGGCTACCGTCAATCCCCCTTACTTTCACAGGGCTGAGGGGCGCACGTTGGGCAAGCTGCGCTCGGCTGGGTGGGCCGGCAAGGCGGCGTAAGTTCGACTTGCCCACTATTTTTCAATTCTTGACCTAAGGAGTTCACGATGAGCCATGACGTTTTGGTTGCCGGTGTCGGCATGATTCCTTTTGCCAAACCCGGCAACCATGAACCCTATCCCCAGATGGCGGCCAAGGCCACGCGCCAGGCACTTGCCGATGCGGGCATTGCCTATGAGCAAGTGCAGCAGGCCTATGTGGGCTATGTGTATGGCGACTCAACCGCGGGCCAGCGTGCCGTCTATGAGGTGGGCATGACAGGCATCCCCGTGGTCAATGTCAACAACAATTGTTCAACAGGGTCGACGGCGCTGTTCCTGGCCCGCCAGGCGGTGGCCAGTGGCGCGGCCGAGTGCGTGTTGGCGCTGGGCTTTGAGCACATGAGTCCCGGCGCTCTGGGGGCTCAATTCACGGATCGCCCCAGCCCTTTTGACCGTTTTGAAGCGGCCACCGAGCAAATCGTCGGTCACAGCGAAATTCCGTTGGCGCTGCGCTACTTCGGCGGTGCTGGGCTGGCCCATATGGAGCAATACGGCACCAAGCTGTCGACCTTTGCCAAGATCCGCGCCAAGGCCAGCCGCCACGCGGCCAACAATCCCCTGGCGCTGTTTCGCAACCTGGTCAGCGAAGAGGATGTGCTCAACGCCCCTGTGATGTGGCCTGGCGTCATGACCCGCTTGATGGCCTGCCCGCCCACTTGCGGCGCCGCGGCGGCCATTATTTGCTCGGCTGAGTTTGCCCAGCGTCATGGCCTGCGCAACGAAGTGCGTATCAAGGCCCAATCGATGACGACCGATCGCCCGGTGGCCTTCGAATCGCGCGATATGCGCGAGGTGGTGGGCTTCAGCATGGCCCAGGCCGCTGCGGAGCAGGTCTACGCAGCCGCTGGCGTTGGCCCCATGGACGTCGACGTGGTCGAACTCCACGATTGCTTTGCCCACAACGAGCTGATCACGTACGAGGCGCTGGGTCTGTGCCCGGTCGGCGGCGCGGAGAAGTTCGTTTGCGACGGTGCCAACACCTACGGCGGCCAAGTGGTCACCAACCCCTCTGGCGGGCTGCTGAGCAAAGGCCATCCCCTGGGTGCCACCGGCCTGGCCCAATGCTTTGAGCTAACTCACCAACTGCGCGGCACTGCCGAGCAGCGTCAAGTGCCGAACGCACGCCTAGCTTTGCAGCATAACCTTGGCCTGGGTGGTGCTTGCGTGGTGACCCTGTACGAGCGTGTTTGAGCCTGTTTTAGCGCGTTTTAGCGAGGTGACCCCATGATTGACAGAAAGTGGATCGGCCATCTGCTCCCGGCCTCAGTACTGCCGATTGAGCGCAGCCGCTTGCAATTCTTTGCCAAGGCCACCGGGGAGATGAACCCGATTTACACCGACCGCGAAGCCGCCAGAGCGGCGGGCTACGCCGACCTTCCCGCGCCGCCCACCTTTTTGTTTGCGGCGGAACTTGACTCTCAGGTCACCGACCAATTGCTGGTGGATCTGGGCATTCCGCTGTCCAAGCTCTTGCACGGCGAACAAAGCTTCACCTACCACCGAGTGGTGTGCGTCGGCGACACCGTGACGGTGCGCTCGCGCATCAGCGACATCTACGACAAGAAGAACGGCACGCTGGAATTCGCGGTGAAGGATTCGGTGGCTACCAATCAGCGAGGTGAAGCGGTGGCCGAAATGCGTACCGTGCTCGTCTGCCGCACCTGATGTTTTGACGCTGAGGAATACATGTTGGCCCCACCCATTTATGACAGCGTTCAGGTTGGCGACACGCTGCCTGTGCTGCAAATCCAAGCGGTTGACCGAACCACGCTGGCGCTTTTTGGCGGTGCCTCGGGCGACCACAATCCCATCCACCTTGACACCGACTTCGCACGCCGTGCGGGCATGCCTGATGTGTTCGCGCAGGGCATGCTGGGCATGGCCTGGTTGGGCCGAATGCTCACCCAATGGGCGCCGCAAAGTCAGTTGCGCCGCTTCGATGCACGCTTTCTCGGCATCACGCACCTTGGCAATGCCATGCGCTGTTGCGGTCGCGTGGTGGAGAAGTTCGAGCGCGGCGACGAGCGCTGCGTGCGCATCGAACTCTCCAGCGTCAACCAGTTCGGCCAAACCAAGATTGCAGGCGACGCCGTCGTTGCGCTGCCCTGATTGCTTCAACCTCATTCGCAAGGAGTTACCACCATGACACGCAAACTCGAAGGCAAGGTTGCCCTGATTACCGGCTCTGGCCGTGGCATCGGCCGCGCCATTGCTATGAAACTCGCCAGCGAAGGCGCCCGCATTGTGGTCAATGACCTCGACACGGAGCCAGCGCAGGAAACCGTGCAGGCCATCGTGGCCGCCGGCGGTCAGGCCGTGGCTTGTGTTGGTAGCGTGACGGCGCCCGACTTTGCCGAGCGATTCATTGGCACGGCAGTCAGTGAATTCAAGGGCTTGGACATCATCATCAACAACGCAGGCTATACCTGGGACAACGTGATCCAGAAAATGACCGACGAGCAGTGGTACGCCATGCTCGACTGCCACTTGACCGCCCCGTTTCGCATCCTGCGCGCCGCGCAACCGGTGATTCGCGCACTCAGCAAGGCTGAGACCGAGGCGGGCCAGCGCGTGGTGCGCAAGGTAGTCAACATCTCGTCCGTGGCCGGCGTATTCGGCAATGCCGGCCAAGCCAACTATTCGGCCGCTAAGGCCGGCATCGTGGGCATGACGCAAACACTGGCCAAAGAATGGGGCCGCATGAATGTTGCCGTCAACTGCGTGGCCTTCGGCTTGATCAAAACCCGCCTGACCGTGACGGCGGACGGTGCGGCCTCGGCCCATATTGACGGTCGAGACATCAAGGTGGGTGTCAATCCCGATTTGATGGCCACCATGGAGCGCAGCATCCCGCTGGGCCGTGGCGGTACCCCCGAGGAGGCTGCGGGCGCCGTTTACCTGCTGTGCACCCCTGAGTCAGACTACATCAGCGGCCAGACGCTGATGTGCACGGGGGGCCTGACGGGCATCTGAAGCGCGCTTTGCGCGGCGAGCCACCCCGATTTGAACTACAGGAGTTGCCATGTTTCCCCAACTTCACCGCCACGCCTGGATGGACGCGGACGTCGAAGCCTTTCGCGAGCAAGTTCGCCGTTATGTCGAAGGCGAATTGGTGCCGCACCTGGGCGCTTGGCGCCGCCAGGGCTACATCCCGCGCGAGGTCTGGCGCCCGTTTGGCGAGATGGGCTTCATGTTGCCCGAAATGTCCGAAGCCTATGGCGGCAGTGGCGTCAGCCTGGCCTATCAACTGGTGGTGCAGGACGAGTTGGCCAAAGCCGAGGTGCCGGCCAACACCGCCGTGCATACCATCGCGGCGCACTACATCCAAGACTACGGCACCGAAGCACAAAAGCAACGCTGGCTGCCTAAGCTGGCCAGCGGCGAAATGCTGGCGGGCATCGCATTGACCGAGCCTGGTTGTGGCTCCGACCTGAAGGCGCTGCGCACCCGCGCCCGGCGTGACACTGAAGGCCAAGGCGACCACTATGTGATCGACGGGGCCAAGACTTTCATCACCAATGGCTACACCGCCAATCTGCTGGTGATTGCCGTTCGTACGGGTGAGGCTGGCAGCCGTGGGGTCTCGCTGATGGTGGTCGAAACGCAAGACCAGCCGGGCTTTCGGGTGGGCCGCCGCTTGGAGAAGTTGGGGCAGCATGCCTCCGACACGGCCGAGTTGTTTTTCGACGAGATGCGTGTGCCGGCCAGCCATCTGTTGGGCGGGGTCGAGGGCAAAGGCTTTGCGCAACTGATGAGCCAGCTGCCCTACGAGCGCATGCTGCTGTGCGTGCCCGCTGCCGCCGTCATTGAGCGTGCCGTGGAAATGACGGTGGCGTACACCCAGCAGCGCAAGGCATTCGGGCAAACGGTGTTCGATTTTCAGAACACCCGCTTCAAGCTGGCCGAGTGCGCCACGCTGGCCCATGTGGTGCGCAGCTTCGTCAACGACTGCGTGCAGCGTATGCTCGATGGCACGCTCGACGACGAGGCCGCTTACATGGCCAAATGGTGGTGCACCGAGCAGCAGGGCAAGGTCACCGACGAGTGCCTGCAGCTGTTCGGTGGTTACGGCTATATGGTTGAATATCCCATTGCCCGCTTGTATGCCGATGCCCGCATCCAGCGCATTTACGGCGGTACGACTGAGATCATGAAAGACCTGATCGCTCGAAAGTTAGCCCTGTGAAGCCGCCACTTCACGGCGTCCGTATCGTCGAGTTCGAGGGCCTGGGCCCGGGCCCCTTGGCCGGCTGCATGCTGGCCGATATGGGCGCTGAGGTCACCGTGATCACACGCCCGCAAAAAGGCGCCGTGTTGATGCAACTGGGGGGCAATACCGCCAACCCGCTGCTGCGCGGCAAGACCGTGCTGGCCTTGGACCTGAAACAGGATGCCGGCCGAACCGAGGCGCTGCGCCTGGTGGCGGCCGCTGACGCTCTCATCGAAGGCAACCGGCCGGGCGTGATGGAGCGTCTGGGCCTGGGGCCCGCCGACGCTGCGGCCTTGAACCCCCGCCTGGTCTATGGCCGCATGACGGGCTGGGGCCAGAGCGGCCCCTGGGCCCACACTGCCGGCCATGATCTGAACTATGTGGCGCTCAGCGGCCTGCTCTCGCTCTCGGCACGGCGTGGCGAGCGGCCCATGGTGCCGCCCACGGTGCTGGGGGATGCAAGCGGGGCATTGGGGCTGGCCTTCGGCATCGCCTGCGCCTTGTTCGAGGCCCGCAGCAGCGGCCAGGGCCGCGTGGTGGACGGGGCGATCATCGACATACTCGCCATGCTGGGTGGCATTGCGCAGCTTGTGCGTGCAGGCGGCCAGCTTGACAGCCCAGCGCCCAGTCCCTTCCACGACTCCCCGTTCTACGACGTCTACGCCTGTGCCGATGGTAGCCACATCACCATTGGCGCGTTGGAGCCGCAGTTCTACGCGCTGCTGCTGAATAAACTGGGTCTTACCGATGTGGACCCGGCGCAGCAGTACGACACCCACACCTGGCCGGCCCTCAAGGCCCGCTTCAGCGACTTGTTTGCAAGCCAGCCCCGGGCCCATTGGGAGTCCTTGCTGGGCGGCACCGATGTTTGCTTCGCCCCCGTGCTCAGCTTGGGCGAGGCAGCGCTGCATCCGCACAACGCGGCGCGAGAGATCTACCGGGTTGACGCAAGCGGCATGATGCAGGCCCACGCCGCACCGCGCTTTCTACCGCTGGGCGACCCGCAGGATGAGCGCTAAGTGAACGCGGCTAGCATGCGCTCCAGCGCGACCATGAAGGGCGTTTGCATCAGCGGCAAGGTGGCGACCATGCCGATCAGGCCGATGCTCACGGTTAGCGGAAAGCCGACCGAGAACACGCCGATCTGAGGCGCCACCCGCGAAATCACGCCCAGCACCAGGTTCACAAACATCAGCATGGTGATCAAAGGCAGGGCGATCCACAAGCCCATGCGAAAAATCTCGGCGCCCCAGGTCTGCGGTTGAGCCACGCGCAAAAAGCGAAAGGGCTCATCCCCAATGGGGAAAACGTGAAAGCTCTGGATCAGTGCGTTGATCAATAGCAGATGTCCGTTGATCGCGATGAACAAGAACGCCACCATGCTGCCAAAGAAGCGCGCGGTACCCGTCCCCTGGCTGCCGGTGGCGGGGTCAAAGAAACCGGCGTAATTCAGGCCCATCTGCAGGCCGATCAACTCGCCCGCAAACTCCAGCGAGGCAAACACCAGACGCACCGCAAAACCCATCGACAAGCCGATGAGCAATTGCTGCGCGAGCAAGAGCAGCAGCGTGGGCAAGGAGTCCAGCGGCGTCAGCGGCATGTCCGGCAGCGAGGGCTGGGCGGCGATGGAAATGAACAGGGCCAGGCCGACGCGCGCGCGCATGGGCACATTGCGCTGGCTGAAGATGGGCATGCCACCAAACAGTGCCATCGTGCGGATGAAGGGCCACAGCAGCGGGTTCAGCCAGGCCAGCAACTGGGCTTCGGTGAAAGAGATCAAGGCGTCAGCCCACCGCTTGAGGAATGGCCAGTAAGGTGCGCTGGATGTACTCGACCAAGGTGGTCACCATCCACGGCCCGGTGATCGCCAGCACGAGCACCGCCGCAACCACCTTGGGCACGAAGCTCAGGGTAGCCTCATTGATCTGTGTGGCGGCCTGGAACACGCTGACCAGCACGCCGACCAGCAAAACCGTGAGCAAGACAGGCGCTGCCACCAACATCAGGATGTACAGGCCCTGCTGGCCAAAGGTGAAGACTTGTTGTGCGTCCATGATTGAATGAAGTTTTCTTGCGCTGGCGAGGGCGCGGGTGTTTCGGGCTAGAACGTGCGTCGATTGGGTGGTGACGGTGAGGTGGCGTCTACTTGTCGCGTTATGTCACGAACGACGCGGCCAGCGAACCCAGCAGCAGGTTCCAGCCGTCCGCCAGCACAAACAGCATCAGCTTGAAGGGCAGCGCCACCAGCACGGGTGACAACATCATCATGCCCAGGCTCATCAGCACGCTGCTGACAATCATGTCGATCACCAGAAACGGGATGAAGATCAGAAACGCGATCTGGAACGCACTCTTCAACTCGCTGGTCACGAAGGCCGGCACCAGCACCTTGAAGGGCACGTCTTCCGGTTTGATCGTGCTCTCCAGTTTCGCCAATCGCGTGAACAGCGCCATATCGGCTTGGCGAGTCTGCTTGAGCATGAAGTTACGCATCGGTGGATCGGCCTTTTTGAGGGCTTCTTCAAAGCCGATCTGACCTGCGCTATAGGGTTGGTAGGCCTCGGTGTACACCTTGTCCAGCGTTGGGCTCATGACGAAGAAGGTCAGAAACAGTGAGAGGCCGACAATCACCTGATTCGGCGGCGCAGCCTGCGTTCCCAGCGCCTGGCGCATCAGCGAGAGCACGATCACGATGCGCGTGAAACCCGTCATCATCAGCAGCACGGCGGGCAGAAAACCCAGCGCGGTGAAAAACAACAGGGTCTGGATCGGCACCGAATAGCTGTTGCCCCCGTTGCCCTGGCCGATCAGCAAGGGCAGGGTGGCGGGCGCGGCCCCTGCGCTTTGCGCCACGGCGGCGGCGGAGAGGGTGCTCATGGCCAGCAGGGCCAAGGCTTTCACGCAGCGAGCATCAAGACGCATCTTGTGCTCCGTCATTGCTGCCGCCGCGCAGGCGTTTGCCCAACATTTGCGCGAAGGAATTGCCGGAGTCACCCGGGCCACCGGTGCTATTGATGCCGCCACGTCCTGGCGCTTCGGCCTGCGGGGGCAACTCGTGCAGGGTGCTGATCTGTTGCGCCGTGACGCCCAGCACCAGCCAGCGCCGATGCTCACCTTGACCAACCTCCACCGTGAGGAGTTTTTGATTGGGCGACAAGGGAAGTTGTGCGACCACGCGCATCTGCCCTTGCGGGTTCAAGCTGCCGCCCATCGGTGTGCGCTTGAGCAGCCAAAGAGCCAGCGGAATCAGGCACAGAATGGCCAGAAACCAGACAAAGGGAAGCAGAGAGGAGTTCATGTGCCTGATTGTCACCAGCGATGCTGTGTGGCAAACCGCACAAATGAGGCCGATTGAGGCCGTAAACACCGCCGGCTGCGTGCGCGGCCAGCCGGCAGTTGCGTTGAGGCTCTGCCTCGTGCTCGTCTTGCTTATTTGCGGATAAGTTCTTAGCGAGCGGCTGCGTGCCTCAAGCCTTCGACAAGCGTCGCATGCGCTCAGACGGGGTGACGATGTCGGTCAGTCGGATACCGAACTTGTCATTCACCACCACCACCTCGCCTTGGGCGATCAGGTAACCGTTGACCAGTACGTCCATGGGCTCGCCGGCGAGGGCGTCGAGTTCTACCACGGAGCCTTGCGCCAATTGCAGGATGTTCTTGATGGGGATGCGGGTGCGGCCTAACTCCACAGTCAGCTGGACGGGGATGTCCAGAATCATGTTGATGTCGCCGCTGGGCAGGTTGCTCGGCGTGGGCGAGAAGTTGGCGAAGCTCGCCGGCGCCACCTGCTCGGAGGCTTGCTGCACCTCTTCGGCCACGTCATTGGGCTTGGCTTCGGCCAGGGCAGCGGCCCATTCGGCCGCCATTGCGTCTTGTTCGTCGGAGGAGGGGGTATCAGGTGACATTGCGTGCTCCCAGCCAGCCCTGGTCGGGGCTGGTCAGCATTTTTTCAACTTTGATTGCGTATTTGCCGTTGGAGGTGCCGTAGTGGCAGTCGTAAACGGGCACGCCGTCAATCTTGGCCTTGATCATGGTTTCCAGGTCCAGCTCGATGAAGTCACCGGGCTTGAAGGCCAGCAGCTGTTCTACCGTGGCGGGTGCGGTGCCGAGTTCGGCCACCAATTCCACTTTGGCGTCTTGAATTTGGTGTTTGAGCAGATTCACCCAGCGGCGGTCGGGCTCGGTGGAGTCGCCCACGGTGGTGGAATACAGCACATCGCGAATCGGCTCCAGCGTGGCATAGGGAATACAGAAATACACCGTGCCGCTCGTCTCGCCGATTTCCAGCGTAAACGAAGTGGACACCACAATCTCGCTGGGTGTGGCGATGTTGGCGAACTGTGGCTGCATCTCCGAGCGCTGAAATTCCAGCTCCAGCGGATAGATGCCTTTCCAGGCCTTGTGGTACTCGGCCGTGATGACCTCGACCAGGCGCAGGATCACGCGCTGCTCGGTGGCCGAGAAGTCGCGGCCTTCGATACGCGCATGGAATTTGCCGATGCCGCCGAACAGCGAGTCGATGACAGCGAACACCAGCGTCGGGTCGCAGACGATCAGGCCGGAGCCGCGCAGCGGCTTGACCGAGACAATATTGAAATTGGTCGGCACCACGATTTCACGCAGAAAGGCGCTGTACTTCTGCACCTTGATGCCGCCGATGGCGACTTCCGGGCTCTTGCGGATGAAGTTGAACAGGCCGACGCGGATGTTGCGGGCAAAGCGCTCGTTGATGATCTCCATCGTGGGCATGCGCCCACGCACGATGCGTTCCTGGCTGGCCAGGTTGTATTCGCGGATGCCACCAACCTGTTCCTCTTCGGCATCGAGCTTTTGGCTCTCACCGGTAATGCCTTGCAGGAGGGCGTCAACTTCGTCTTGCGAGAGAATTTGCTGATTCATTTTGAATCACTGGCCGCGTTCAGCAGCAGGCTCACTGGACGATGAAGGTGGAGAACAACACATTGGTCACCGGGCTTTCGACCTGGTGCTTTTTCTTTTTCTTTTTCTTTTTGACGGGGGCGTCGGCAGCGGCGGGCGCCTCGTCTTCGTCTTCGTCATCCAGTTCAATGCCCATGGGGCGAACGGATTCACGGCGAATTTCTCGTGCCAACTTTTCCTTGCCTTCAATCGTCAGCAACTCGACGGACGATTTGTGCGACAGCAGCATCAGCACATTGCTGCGGATGGCGGGCAGGTAGGCTTTGATTTGGTCTGCGGTGTGGGCATCCACCACCTCAAGGGTGATGCCAATCTGCGCAAAGCGGTCCACTTCCTTGTCAGACAAATTGACGGTGAAGGGGTCCAGCGGTACGAATGTGGGAGGCGCGCCTGGTTTGGCGTGCGCTGCGGGGGCCGGGGCGGCTTCATGCGTGTCTTCGGCGCCATCTTCGCCTTCGGCCGGGGCTTTTTTCTTGAGCAGCATCACGGCCGCACCACCACCGATCAAGACCAGAAGCAGAACGGCTGCAATGATGATGATCAGCTTTTTCTTGCCACCGCCTTTGGGGGCGGCGTCTGCGGCTGGCGCGGCGGCTGTGGCCATGAAGAGAACTCCTGTGATGTCGGTCGCTGCCCCATTGGGGCTTGGGCCTGATTATTGAGCGAGCGATGCTTGAGCAAGCCGTGAAAAGAAGGGCATGGCCTTGTCTAATCCCACTTCAAGCGTGAACGCTGACCCCAATCGGGTGGATTCAAGCCCTCAACGCCTGAATGCGTCAAGTATCAGGCGTCAGGCGTACAAGTCCACCACACCCTGCGTTGCGCGTGCCACGGGGCGAGTTGCTGCCGGCACACCGTTGTCATTCATGCTCAAAATACTTCGATCAGCCTGGCGAACGCCGCTGCCGCTACTTTGGCCGTCGTTTGCCTGATTTTGGCTGGTTTGGCTTTGTTGATTCATTTGCTGAAACACACCGCCACCGCTGAGCGTGAGTCCGTTGTCGCGCAGGGCGGCAGCGAGATCCGGCAAGCCGCGCTCCAGCACTTCGCGCGTTTGCGCGTTGTCCGCGTGGAATGAAATCTGCGCCTGTTGACCGTCCACCACGATTTGCACGGCTACTGGGCCCATTTCTGCCGGGTTGAGGTGCAAATGCGCTTCCTGCACGCCTTGCGAGGCCAGCACGCTCAGGCGCGCCGCCATTTCAGGTACAAATGCTGCACTGTGCAGTGGCTGCGGGAGGCTGATGTTGGTGCTGGTTGCTGCGCCGTTAGGTGGCGCGTCAGAGGGGGCTTGTGAGGCTTGGGCATGGGCCACCATAGTGGCGGACAGCCCTTCCGGCTTGCTCGCGGCGGTGGCGAGGGCCTCGGCGCCTTGCCCGGCCGTTTGACTGGCGGCTTGGCCTGCACTGTTTGTTGTGGCGTCTGGCGCTTGCCCTGCGGACTGCAATTGCGCGGCAAACGAGCCAACAGATTTGTCCTTGCCATCGGCAACGGTTGCGTTGGCGTCCGTGCTTGGGTTGGCGCCGGGCTGTGCGTTCAAGGCCAAACTGCCAGGCTTGCCATGCAGATCAGCGCGGCCAGGTGCACCCAAGCTGCCTCGCTTTGCGGTGGCGCCTGCGGAGGGGGCTGTGCCGAAAGTATCTGTTGCGCCATCGGCTTGCGCGTCGGCGGCACTCGCATTTCCGATCAGAGAACTGGTGGCGTTGGCAGGGGTTGCCGCGGACTGTTGTGCCGCGGCTGCTGTCGCTGCAACTGTGGCGGCATCTGTCGCCGTCGTGTCGCTGCGCGATGCTGTGCCAGGAGCGTCTTTGTCGGAGGGGGCGGCCGAGGGCGCGCGTGCGGCCCGGGCTTGCGCGCAAGCCGTGGAGCCGCCGTCTGCGGCGAGGTTGGGCGCAGCGGCATCTGCGGCGGCACTGGCGGGCCGGGCCGTCAAGGCCAAGCGCCCTGGCAGATTGAGTTTGCTGGCGCTTGCGTTGCTTTGCGCCTGCGCGCCGCTTTCGCTGACGCTTTGGCTGGTGCTGCCGCTTGAAGGCTTCAGCGCTTGGCGATTGTTCTCCTGGCGCTGGCTTTCAGCCCGTTGGCTGAGGCTGTGTTCGGTCTCTTGCGCGCGCGCCTGATTGCCGCTGATCAGCTTGTCTTGCTCCTGCTGACTGCTGTTGAGGCTGGCTGCGGTGGGTGTCGGGCTGGGCGGGGGTGTGAACTGGCTCAGCAGGGCAGAGAATTGGTGGGTGTTGGCATCCGTCGAGGACGACTGCGAACTGGCCAAAACGGCGCCCTGGCTTGCCCAGGGGCTGTCAACCCGGCTCACGCTATTGAAGGCTGTGCTCATGGGTGTGGTCTCAGGCGCTCAGGCGAACAAATGGGTTGTAGGCGGACGCGGCGCTGCGGGCGGCCTGTTCGTCGCAGGCTTTTTGTTCCTGGCGTTGGGCGGCGCGGCTTGACTCCAGGCGGCGGCGCTCAATCAATTTGGCGATGGAGGCGACCCGCATTTCTGCCTCGCGCAGTTTGTCTCGGGCCACGTTCATGCGTTGGTCGGCGTGCTGTGCCACATGGCCCTGGCTGGTGATGGCCTCATCCAGCTTGCCGCCAAAGGTCTGATAGCAGGTGACGATGTCCATGGTGCCGCGGGTGGCAAATTGCTGGCTCCAACGTTGCTGGTAGTCGCTGCGGTATTGGTTCAGTTCGCCGTGCTGATTGCGCGCGTGGGCGGCGCGTTTGTCCGCTTCCTGGAAGAGGCGCAGGGCTTCGTCGCGCTCGCTCTCGGCGCGCTCCAGCAAAATGTTGAGGACCTGCAGATTGCTCGAACTCATGATGCTTTGCTCCGGAAGAGAGGCAAGGGCCGGGTCAGCGAGCCTTGCCTTTCGGGTTTATCGGCCGATCTCAGGCGTCCTTGATGACCGATGTCAGTTGTTTGATGCTGTCGGACAGCGAGGCCGGGCTGTGCATGTCTTGCTGCAGCAGGCGGTTGATGTCCGGGTGACAGCGCACGGCCGCGTCCAACTCGAAGTCGTTGCCAGGGACATAGGCACCGAGTTGAATCAAGTCGCGCGCCTTGTTGTATTTGGCGAGCAGCTGGCGGCAACGCCGTGCAGCTTCGATGTGTGATTGGGGTGCAACGTTCGTCATCACCCGCGAAATGGAGCGTTCGATGTCGATGGCGGGATAGTGGCCGGCTTCGGCCAGCTCCCGGCTCAACACGATATGGCCGTCCAAAATGCCGCGCGCGGCGTCGGCAATGGGGTCTTGCTGATCGTCGCCTTCGCTCAGCACGGTGTAGAAGGCGGTGATGGAACCTTCGCCCGGCAAGCCGTTGCCGCTGCGCTCGACCAGTTGCGGCAGTTTTGCGAAGCAGCTGGGTGGGTAGCCCTTGGTGGCAGGGGGTTCGCCAATGGCCAGGGCGATTTCACGCTGGGCCATGGCGTAACGGGTCAGCGAGTCCATCAGCAGCAGCACGTGCTGGCCGCGGTCGCGAAAATTTTCGGCAATGGCAGTGGCGTAGTGCGCGCCCTGCATGCGCACCAGGGGTGGTGCATCGGCGGGGGCGGCGACGACGACTGAGCGTTGCAAGCCTTCGGTACCCAGGATGTCTTCGATGAATTCTTTAACTTCCCGGCCGCGCTCGCCGATCAGCCCGACCACGATCACGTCGGCCTGGGTGTAGCGGGCCATCATGCCCAGCAACACCGATTTGCCCACGCCGGTGCCGGCGAACAGGCCCAGGCGCTGGCCACGGCCAACGGTCAGCATGCTGTTAATGGCACGCACACCGGTGTCCAGCGGTTTGCGCACCGGGTCGCGGTCCATGGCGTTGATGGGGCGGCGCACCATCGGCTCGGAATGGACCGTTTGCAGCGGGCCGCGGCGGTCCAGCGGGTGGCCATGCGAGTCCACCACGCGGCCCAGCAGGCCGTCCCCCATGGGCAGGTGCAGGCCGCGGTCTTCGCCACGGCGCCAGGGGTGCAAGGGCTTGCCCAGTTGGGGGGCGATCAGGGGTAGGGCGCGCGGCAGCACCATGGCGCCGCTGGAGAGACCTTGAATCTCGTCCGTCGGCATCAGATAGGCGCGGTCGCCGGAGAAGCCCACCACCTCGGCGTTCACCGGACGCAGGCCGCGTTGGGGGTTGGCGCCGGAGCTGGGCATTTGAATTTCGCAGACCGAGCCCACCGGCACTTTCACGCCAGTAGCTTCAAGCACCAGGCCGGCCACGCGTACCAGCTTGCCTTGGGACTCCAGCGGCACAGGGTTGCCGGCAAACGCCTGCATGTCTTTCAGGTACTGCTGCCAGCGGCCCGTGCGGGTGCTGTAGCGTTCGGGGCCGGGTTCGGCGTCGTTGTCGCTGCTGGGGATGGCCAAGTCCAGATCGTCAAAACCGCTCATGGCTGCACCTCCGTACCGTCGTCAACGGGCCCGCGGGCGTCTGACGAGCCCTGGCCACGCCGGTCTTCCCACAGCGAGGCCTGCCCCATGGCGGCGGCGGCTTGCTGCCAGCGGGCAGCGAGGGAGGCATCCACGCTGCTGATGTCGGAGTCCACCTTGCAACCGCCGCGCGCCACATCGGGGTCGGGCAGCAGCTGGGCTTCGCGGGCACGCAGTTCTTCACCGGCGCCGTCCATCACCAGGGGATAGTCGGCGGGGTTCACGCGCACACGCACGTGTTTGGCGGACAGCTGCAGGGCTTCCACCGCGTCGTGTGCCACTTTGGCGATGTGCTCGGGGCGTTGCGTGATCTCGCTGCGCACCACCTGACGGGCCAGTTCGACGGCACAACGGGCCAGCGCCTGCGCCATATCACCTTCCAGGGCGAGCAGGTCGGCGTCGAAATTCTTGACCAGGCTACCGATCTGGGTGGCCATCTGCTTGGCAAAGCTTTGCTTGAAGGCGTCCAATGCGGCCATGCCGTCGCGGTATCCGTCTTGGTAGCCCGACTGACGTGCTTCATGCAGCAACTCGGACACATCGGGTTCCGGCGGTGCGGCCGGAGCCGTAGCAGGGGCCGCAGCTGGCGGCTGGTTGGGGGCGTTGACGGGCGGGCGCTTTTCGTTCATTGCGCCATGCAGTGCGTCCGGATTCCACGCAGCAAAGCCTTGCAACTCTTCACGTGGAATGAAGCGGCTGTAGCTGCTGGTGCGCGCCGCGCTGCCTTCGCGTTGCGGCGGCGGAACTTGGCGGGGAGGGACTCTAGTCATGATGTGTTGCGCGTATCAGTTCATGGTTCAGACGAACTGATCGTCGCCACCGCCGGCCAGCACGATGGTGCCTTCGTCCACCAGGCGGCGGACGATCTTGAGCATTTCCTTCTGTTCCGACTCCACTTCGGACAAGCGCACCGGGCCGCGCGACTCCAGGTCTTCGCGCAGTGTTTCGGCCGCTCGCGTGGACATATTGCGCAGCACCTTTTCGCGCAACTCGGCGCTGGCACCCTTCAGGGCGACGATCAGCGATTCGCTCTGCACTTCCTTCAGCACGGCTTGGATGCCCTTGTCGTCGACTTTCTCCAGATCGTCGAAGGTGAACATGTTGTCCATGATCTTCTGGGCCAGATCGGCGTCGGCCTCGCGGATGTAGTCCAACACCGAGGCTTCCACGCTGGAGCCCAGCATGTTGATGATTTCGGCCGCGGTCTTGACCCCGCCGAGATTGGATTTCTTCATGCGCTCGCCGCCAGCCAGCACCTGGCTGAGCACCTCGTTGAGATCCTTCAAGGCCAGCGGCTGGATGCCGTCGAGGGTGGCGATTCGCACCAGCACTTCATTGCGCTGGCGCTCGGTGAAGACGCGCAGCACCGAACTGGTCTGGTCAAAGTCCAGATGAGCGAGGATGGCGGCAATGATTTGCGGATGCTCGTTGCGCAGCAACTCGGCGACCGAGGCCGCATCCATCCATTTCAGGCTTTCGATGCTGGACACATCGCTGCCTTGCAGAATGCGGTCCAGCAGCAGATTGGCCTTGTCGTCGCCCAGCGCCTTGCGCAGCACCGAACGCACATACTCATCGGTATCCGTCACCAGCGTGCTTTGGGTAGCGGCTACGGCGTCAAAGCGCACCAGTACCTGCTCTACCTTGTCGCGCGCCACCACCTTGAGCTTGGCGATGGTTTCGCCCAAGGCTTGCACTTCCTTGGGTTGCAAATGCTTGAAGACCTCGGAGGCTTCTTCTTCGCCGAGGGACATCAGCAGGATGGCGGCGTCTTCGAGTCCGGAATCGTCCATGATATTTTTGCTTCTCTGGGGTCCGGGGTCAGGCGGCTTCGCCGGTCATCCAGCTGCGCATGATGTTGGCCACCGCCACTGGGTTCTCGCGGGCCAGCAGGCGGGCTCGCTCCAGCTTGTCGTTGGAGACCGGTGCTTCCAGCGCCGGCAGTCCGTTGGCGCCGAGTACGGCTGGCAGATGGTTTTCTTCGTCGACGATGGCGCTGAGTTCTTGTGCGCCTTCAGCCTTGTCCTCGTCTTTCACCTCAGGTGGCGGAGGGTTCACGGCGCGGATGGCCGGGCGCACCATGCCGAACACGGCAATCAGGGCCACCAGCACTAGCGCCAGTGGCACCGCGGCAGCACGCACGATGTCCAGCACCATGGGTTGCTTCCACAGCGGCAGCTCGATGCTTTCGGGCTTTTCGTTCATGAAGGGTGCGGTGATGACCTTCAGCGAATCGCCACGCTCCTGGCTGAAGCCCATCGTCTCCTTGACCAAGGCTGTCAGCTTGTCGAGCTCTTCTTGGGGGACGGGCACCGAGTTGACTTTGCCCTTGGGGTCAGTGCTGCTGCGGTGGTTGAGCACCACGGCCACGTTCAGGCGCCGGACCTGGCCGGTAGCGTTGCGCACCACGCGCACCGTTTTGTCCAGCTCGAAATTGGTCACGGCTTCGCGACGCGAGCTGTTGCTGGCGTTGCCGCCCGTGACTTGCAAGGGGGCGGAGGCGCCGTTGATGGGCGCAGTGGCGGGCACTGGGGGCTGATTGGTTGCTGCACCGGGGACGCCGGTGGGCAGGGCGGGCGTGCCGTTGGTGGATTCGTTGGTTTGCGAGCTGCGCACGGCGGCGCTGGCGTTCTGGCCTTGGTTGGGCTTGAACTCCTCAGCGGTGGACTCCACCTGCGAGAAATCAACGTCTGCGGTGACGGTGGCGCGCAGGTTTTCACGGCCCACCACCGGCTCCAGCAATTCATAGATGCGCTTGGTGGTGTTGGCTTCGATCTGCTGCTTGTATTGCAGTTGCTGGGTGTCCAAGCCGTTGCCGCTACCGTCGTTGCCGGGGTTGGACAAGAGCGCGCCGGTCTGGTCCAACACGCTCACGGCCTTGGGCGACAACTCGGGCACGCTGGCAGAAACGAGGTGCACGATGCCCGCGATCTGGCCGCGGTCCAGCGTGTGGCCACCGCGCAGCGTCAACATCACCGAAGCGCTCGGCTTTTGCTGCTCGCGGAAGAAGCCATTCTGCTGCGGCATGGCCAAATGCACGCGGGCGTCGGCCACATCCGCCAAGGCGGTGATGGTGCGAACGAGTTCGCCCTCCAGGCCGCGCTGAAAGTTCAAGCGTTCATTGAATTGAGTTTGTCCGATGGAGCTTTTGTCCATCAGCTCAAAACCCACCGTGCTTCCCTTGGGCAGACCCGCAGAGGCCAGCTTCATGCGCACGTCGTAGACCTGGCCAGCCGGCACCAAAATGGTGCCGCCGGGTTCATTGCGATAGGGTACGCCCAAGGTGGTCAGCTGTGCGATGACGGCGCCGCCGTCTTTGTCTGACAAACCGGTGAACACCGGGCGGAAGTCGCCTTGGTTGGTCCACAGCGTCATCGCCAGCACGGCGCCGGCCAGCACCGCCAAGCCACCGGCCATCATCACCTTGCTGCGGGTGGGCATGGCCGCCAGGCGGGTGCCAAAGCTCTCGCCGCCCGGGGTGACGGTGAGGGGCAGGTTGGCTGCGGTGGGGCTGATTGCGTTGTCCATGAGCTGACGGCTGGCGGTGAGGGTGAGAATGGGCTGGTGTGCGGTGTTGAAAAGTGCCGTACTTGACGTGGGTTCTGTGCGTTAGTTCACGGCGACACGGGAAAGTGCCGCGATAGATGAATTATTCGGATTTGCCCCCTCAAGAAAGCCGGGAACAAGCCGAGGAAGGGCGCTCTTCTCGTTTCTTCAAGAAGGCAGTGACGGCCTAGACTTCGTCCCATCGCCACAGTTGCGCCCTGATGCTGGGAGCCCGGAACTCTTCCGAGTCCTTCTCAAAACCGGGGTGCACACGAAAATCCGTCATGGACCTGAAGCTCAAACCGTTTGATTTCGCTCAAGCCACCGCACGTGCGGGCTTGGCCGTCAACGGCCAGCCCCTGGCGAAAGCCAAGGCCGCAGGCGGCGCCAGCTTTGGCGATGCCATGGCGCAGGCCATGAAGGGCGTCAGCCAGACGCAGAACGAAGCGGTGCGCCTGCAACGTGAAGTGCAGCTCGACAACCCCACCGTCAGCCTGGAAGAAACCATGGTCGCCATGCAAAAGGCGCAAATCGGCTTCCAAGCCACCCTGCAGGTACGCAACCGGCTGGTCTCGGCTTACAGTGAAATCATGAACATGCAGGTGTAGGTTTTTGCCGGCATGTTCATTGAGTTGCTGAGTACGCGACACAAATAAAAAAGCCACCCAGTAGGTGGCTTTTGTATTGCTGCTGGCGGGCTTTAAACTTGAATGAGCTTCACATTGGGATATTGAAGAATCAGCGCATCGCGGGTCACCAGATGGTAATTCTCAACTTGGGCTTGCGCAATCATCATTCGATCAAATGGATCGTTGTGGATTGCAGGCAATCCTGGGGCGGCGATTGCATGAGCGCCGGAAATTGAGAGCAATTTATAGCCCGCTGCGGTGAAGAATGTCATCGCATTGGCTGCGTTGATAGGCATTCCCGCAGGATTCTTTGCATTCTTAATGCCAATTTCCCATATCGCAGCGGAGCTCACCCAAATATCATTGGCGGGCGAAGCGATCATGGCGTTGGTCGCGGCGGAAAGCGTCGGGTTTGCCGTAATCGCCCAAAGGGCAACATGGGTATCAAGCAGCAGATTCAACGGCCATCACCCAAAAAGGTTGCGGCAATCTCTGCATTGTCTGAATCAATATCGTCGGGCACCACAAACAAACCTTTGGCAATACCAATGCGCTTGTTTGTTGCCTCGCTTTTGATGGGCACAAGCTTTGCAATTGGAATGCCTTGCTTTGTGACGATGATTTCGCTTTCTTCGCCGGCGTTGATCGACTCAAGCAAAGTCGTGATGGATGCTAGTGCTTGTGCGTAGGTCACTGTGGACATGATGCACCTCCGTTCGGTGAGTCTAGCGTGATCAGGACCCTCCTGGCCATCAAGATGGATTGGGCGACCTCGGCGCTGGCTTGGCGATCAGAATGACGTGATGAGATCTGGCGCCTGATCGATTCAACAACGCAGGGCGCCTACAGCGTCAGGTCCGCAGATGTGGGTACGCCCCATGGGGTTGAGCACCACCCGCAGGTTTTGGCCGGCCTCGGTGCGCAGGGCGGCCGCGCCGCTTTGGGCCACCTGGCCCAGGCCGGGTGAAAAGGCGGCATCTTGTGCCGCGTCCAGCAGCACATGGGGATAGTGTGTGTTGTCCATGTGGCTGAGTTCGCAGCGCCCCTGCGGGCTGGTGCCGGCGCAATCGCAGGGCTTGGCGCGGCTTAAGCCCCAGCACCATTGTTTGCCGGCGTTGTAGTTGATGAAAATGGCCGAGTTCTCGCTAACGCTCAATTCACGGGCATGGCGCAGGTCCAAGGCCAGCAACTCGGCAACCTGGCGCAATTGCCGGCGCTGCAGCATGTGCTGGTAACTGGGTATGGCGACGGCAAGAAGAATGCCCGTGATGGCGATCACGATGGCCATTTCAAGCAAGGTGAAACCGCAGCTTTTGCCGCGGCGTTTACTGTTGCGTGTGCGAGCAAGCCGGGGGGGGAGGGCGTTCATGGCGCTCTCATGCGCTTCAGGCGGGCGCGGATTTGCGCAGCAGTCGGCCCAGTTTTTGCGTCTGGTCGATGTAGCGTTGCAGGTTGCGCTCCGCCTCGTTGTCGATGCTGGAAAACGTCAGCCCCACGTGCTGGCCGCCTTCGAGGCTGGGCCGTGCGTTCTGCAGGCGAAGGCCGGTTTCAAACCGGGTTTCGCGGTCCAGTTCTACCTGCACCCCTGGGATCAGGCTGCCCGGCGCCATATCGGGTTGGTCGGCGGGCAGCAGCAGTGCCAAGCCGCCCAGGCTGAGGTCGATGATACGCAGGCGCAGCTGCAGTTCAGGATGCTGTGGATGAGTCAGGCGAACCTGGGGCGTGCGTGTGTTGGGTTGCACCCGAAAGGTCTGCCGGCGCTGAAAACGGTACAACTGGCTGGGCAGCTGAGCCTGCAAGACCAGGCCGTTGCTGAGATCCGGGCTGTTCAGTCGCATCAACCCGTCGACTTCGAACTGGATCTTGATCTGGTCCAGATAGACCACCGCCGTGACCTCGTCGGCGCTGAGCAGGGCTTGCAAGTCGGGACTGCGCGGGTCGGCGTCGAACCCGATCGCACCGCGTTGGCCGTCGATGGCGCTCAGGCGCGTGGGCATGGTCGCCCCGTTGGCGCCGCTGAGCGTGATGCGGCTTTGCTGCTGCAGCAGGCTTTGCAGCCAAGCCAGAACTTCCGCAGGGGACTGAATACGAAAATCGCCCGCGGCGACCTGATTTGGCGCGGCGGGCGAGAAATTCAAAGAGGAAAGGCTGCTGCTCATCAATGCATTTTCACTGCGGCAAGCCGGCGTCAGTCCGGTGAATTGGGGTCAATGCAGGGTCTTGCTCTTGCCGGTCATCACGCGGTCGAGATCGTCCAGCCAAGGCTCAGCCAAGTGGCGGATCTCAGCATCGTTGACCAAGATGCGCTGCATGATGCGGGTCTTCAGCTTCGACTCTTCAGGGGCCAGCGGGTTGCTGGATGCGGCGTGCTTCAGCTGAGAAATCAGCAAGACGCAGGCGCCTTCCAGCTTGACCACTTCGTCCCAGTTGCCGGAGCGGGCGGCGTTCAGCATGTCAGCGCTGGCTTGTTCAATGGCTTCGTAGTAGCTCAGGAGTTGAGTGTTCATCACAGGTTCCGCTCGAGACAAAAAGTTGGGGTGGTGCTTTGCCATCGGTTCAGGCCGCACGAGACATCTCGCCCGGGGCGCCAATCGCCGTCCAAGCTTCACGCACCGGGGTGAGGATGCGTTGGCACTCTTCAATGGCAGCGGCGTCGTTGTGCAAGTTAGCCCGAGTCAGGCGCATGCACACATAGGCGTACAAATCATTCAAATCGGTGGCCAGGGGGCCGGCATCCAGGTTCAGGCCCGCTTTCAGGCCCTCGTCGAGGATGCGCACGGCACGGGTCAGGGTGCGGTGCTTGAGTTCGGTGTTCTGGGTCTGGATCGCGACGCGGGCCTGATTCATGGCTTCAAACAGGCCGTCGAAGAGCATGGCGATCAGACGATGCGGGCTGGCGCCGTGCACGTCGGTTTCCAGACCCACCTTGCTGTACATCGACGCCCGTTGCGTGCGAGGTCCGAAGGGGGATGAGGTGTTGCCATACATCATTTGCTTCCCAAGTTGTGCAGTGTTGAATTGTTTTCGACCGCTGAGCCTGAAACTTGAGATGTCTGCCTTGCAGTTTTGATGCGAGATGAGGTGTGAAGAGTGCGGCTTAATGCACAAAAAAAGGCACAAAAGAATGCACAAAGAATCCACCAAATACAGCGCCCCGCGGGCCAGGGGATGGCGCGCGGGGCGTGGGGTGTCGCGGGCGGCAACGAGGCCGCTTTGACCCGGCAGGTCAGCCGAACTGCTTGCTGACGTAGCTTTGCAGGGTGGTCATCTTCGCCATTGTGGTGTCCAGGGCCTGGTAGCTGGCGCGCATGCGGGCCTCGACCAGCGTCAGGCGCTGGTTCATTTTGTCCTGGTCATCGGCGTTGTGGTTGATGGAGCTGCGCAACGAAGTCTGCTTGCTGTTCAAGGCGCCGTCGAAACTCAAGGCCGAATCGGCCAGGGCGCGGATGCGCTGGATGATGCCGCTGTTGCTGTCGTTGGACGTGTCCAGTCCTGACAGCACTTTTTTCATGGCGTCGACATTGGTCACCGCTGCGTCTAGCTTGGTGCTGTTGACTTTCAAGCTGCCATCGGCCTGAGGGTCCAGGCCAATGTCGCTCAGGCGGCTCAGGCTCCCGCCCAAGGTGGTTGAACTGCCGATCAGGTTGCGCAATTGGCCCTGCAGGCTGATGGCCGTGCTGTCGCCTTGAAGCGGACCGGCCGAGGCCGCCGTGGTGCCGGACTTGGGCACGTACTTCGTCTGGTCTTTCATGAAGGAGGCGAGCGCGTTGTAGGCGGTCGCGAAGTCGTTGACGGCCTTTTTGATGCTGTCCTTGTCAGGGCCCACGGTGACGCTCACATCAGCCGTTGTGATCTTGTTGAAGTTCACGGTCAGGCCGTCGATCACATTGGCGACGGTGTTGCTTTCGGAGACTACGTCAATGCCGTTGATCTTGCCGACAGCACTCTGCGCGGCTTGTGCCTGGGTGGCGGTGGTGACGCCGTTGCTCGGATCGAAGGCCAGTGCAGCCAAGCCGGGCCCGCCATTCGAATCTTGCGTCGTGACGGTGGACGACACCCTGAAACCGTTGCTGGCACCGGTGTTGGCTGAGCGCAGCACCAGGCGCGAACCCTGGCTGTCGGTCACCACCGAGGCCACTACGCCTGCGCCGGACGCGTTGATCTTGTCGCGGGCGGCGCTCAGGCTGTCGTCGCCCGCGCCGATGTTGATGGTGACTGCTGACTTTCCGCTGGTGGGCGTGAAGCTGGATTGATCGCTGCTCCATGCCCCGAGTTCGATGGTCAGCGAGCCCTGGCCGATTGAGGTTGTGTTGGCAGGAAATGCCGCCGTGGTGATGGTTTGCGCACTCGCTAATTTGGTAATGGACACCGCATAGGTGCCCGCCACTGAGCCATCGGTGGTGGTGGCCGTGGCCGAGGTTGAGTCGGATGACGAGGTGAGGTTGGCGCCCCAGGTGCTGGGGTTGTTGAGCTTGGCCGCGGCGTCGCGCAGCGTGCTGATATTGCTCTGCAGCTTGCCGTACGACGACAGCTTGGTCTGCATCGTCGTGGCGCGCGTCTGCAAGTCGGTCACCGGCTGACGCTCGATCGACATCAGTTTGGTGACGATGCTTTCAACGTCGAGTCCGCTGCCTATGCCTGTCGAGGTGATGCTGGCCATGATGATCTCCGGAACCCGCAGTCATCGCTGCCCGTGGGGCAGCTGACGATGCTTGATGCCGCTATGTCGGCAGATGTAGAAAAAACTGAAGGCGGTCAAGCCAAAGCCGAACCGCCTTTTTTGCAAGATCAAGCCAGGGCGGCTTCAGCCTTTTAGCAGCGCCAACACTTGCTGCGGCATTTGGTTGGCCTGCGCCACCATTGCGTTACCGGCCTGTTGCAGGATTTGCGTGCGGCTGAGATTGGAGGTTTCTGCGGCGTAGTCGGCATCCATGATGCGGCTGCGGGCGGCGCTTTGGTTCTCAACTGACACCTGCAGGTTTGAGATCACCGCGTCGAAGCGATTCTGTGATGCACCCAAGGTGGCGCGCTGGCTGCTGACGGTATTGATTGCCGCATCGATGGCATCAATCGACGTTTTCAAGGTGGCCGAGGTGTCGGCGTTCGTGATGGAGGAGGCCGTCACCAGTGTGATCGTCGGGTCCACCGTCATGTCAGAAGTGGTCACCGTGATGACATCCTCGGGTCCCGTATTGGGGCCGACCTGGAAGTCTTGCGGTGTGGCGGCGTCTGCGCCCAAAATTTTCTTACCGTTGAAGGTGGTTCCGCCCAGCACCCGGGTGATTTCCGAGGCCAGTTGCGTGTACTCCTTGCCGATGGAGTCGAGGTCGGCTGTCGTGTTGGTGGCATTGCGAGCCTGTACCGCCAACTCACGCATGCGCTGCAAGCTGTCGCCCACTTTGGACAACGCGCCTTCAGCCGTCTGCGCCAGTGAGATGCCGTCATTGGCATTGCGGATTGCCACGTTCATGCCGCGAACCTGGGAGTTCATGCGCTCGGCAATGGCCAGCCCCGCCGCATCGTCCTTGGCCGAATTCACCCGCATTCCTGATGACAGGCGTTGCATGGAGATGGCCAGGGAGCCTTGTGAACTGGCCAGATTGCGTTGGGCGTTCAGCGAGGCAATATTGGTATTGATGGTTTGGGGCATTTGAGCACTCCTTCAAATCTGCTAACTCCGGTTTCGAGCGTTGTGCGCAGCTGCCCGACTGTGTGGGGTCTTGTGCCGCGTCAATTGCTTCGATTCATGCCGACAACCTGAGTTGCCTGCCTGTTCCGGACCTCGGGTTGCATTCACGGCAACCCGATGGACAAATTCTCTGTGCGCTTAAATTTTTCAAAAGCCCGAAAAGGACGCAAAACCACACCCATAAAAAAACTCCGGCCGCCCTACCAAGGCAAGGACCGGAGTGTTCTCTTTATGCGGCGCCGTGATTCAAAGGGGCGTTGGCGCGTGCCCCTCATCCAGCCTGTGTGGATCAGCCGCCACGCAGCAGCGACAACACCTGCTGGGGCAACTGGTTGGCCTGCGAAATCATCGCATTGCCAGCCTGCTGGAGGATCTGTGCACGGCTGAGGTTGGCGGTTTCCGTCGCGTAGTCGGCGTCCGTGATGCGGCTGCGTGCGGCGCTTTGGTTTTCGACGGAAATCTGCAAGTTGGAGATCACCGCATCGAAACGGTTTTGTACCGCGCCAAAGGTTGCCCGCTGGTCACTGACGGTGGTGAGTGCGGTGTCAATGTTGTCGATGACCGTCTTCAAGGTAGCGGCCGTGTCGGTGTTGCTGATGGTGGCGCCGGTGATGGCGGTGATCGTGGTGTCGGTGGTCAGATCGTTGGTTGTGACGTCCACCGAGTCATTGGCCGTCGTGTTTGCGCCAATCTGGAAGGTGGAGGTGCCCGACGTGGCCAAAATCGCCTTGCCGTTGAAGGTGGTGCCGCCCAGCACGCGGGTGATTTCAGAGCCCAGCTGGGCGAATTCCTTGCCGATGGAATCCAGGTCGGTGGTGGTGTTGGTGGCGTTGCGGGCCTGCACGCTCAGTTCACGCATGCGCTGCAGCGAGTCGGTCACCTTGGCCAGCGCGCCGTCGGCAGTTTGCGCCATTGAGATGCCGTCATTGGCATTGCGAACGGCCACATTCATGCCGCGAACCTGGCTGGTCATGCGGTCCGAGATGGCCAAGCCGGCAGCGTCGTCCTTGGCAGAATTGATGCGCATGCCGGACGACAGGCGCTGCATCGAAATGGCGAGCGAACCCTGCGATGTCGCCTGATTGCGTTGAGCGTTCAGAGACATCAAGTTGGTGTTGATAATTTGGCTCATTTTTCAATCCTTTGGTGTTTAAAGACTTGCCGGAAATCCGGTCTTCACGGTCGATGAAAGCACACCTCGAAAGGTGACTTTTGCCAGCAGCCATCGGGCTTTCGCCTGATCACCGCACCGTCCGCGTCCTGCTCAAAAAGCTGAGCGGGCTGACCGGACCACGTAGTCCACTTCATTCCTCGGACCCGTTGTTTTGCTTATCGACGACACCAGGGATTGACTTAAATCCTTTTTGCGAAAAAGCGCCGCGTGTCACTGACCTGCGGCGTATTTTTCTGAAATGGAGGGAGTGAGAAGACGCCGCGTTGCGCATGCGCCAGCGCCTCTGCGTTTCAGGCTTCAGGCCAGAACCAGGCGCCAAGGCCTGGTCCTGCCTGCGCGATCAACGCAGCAGGGTCAAGACTTGCTGCGGCAACTGGTTGGCCTGCGCAATCATCGCGTTACCGGCCTGCTGCAGGATCTGCGAGCGGCTCAGGTTGGCGGTTTCCGTCGCGTAGTCGGCATCCGTGATGCGGCTGCGAGCGGCGCTCTGGTTTTCCACCGAGATCTGCAAGTTCGACGTGATCGCATCAAACCGGTTTTGCACCGCACCGTAGGTGGCGCGCTGGCTGCTGACCGTGGTCAGCGCGGTGTCGATGTTGTCGATGACCGTTTTCAGGGATGCGGCCGTGTCGGTGTTGCTGATGGTGGCACCGGTCACTGCGGTCAGGGTTGTATCGGCGGTCAGGTCAGTGGTGGTGACGTCCACCGAGTCATTGGTGGTCGTGTTGGCGCCAATCTGGAAGGTCGATGTACCGGCTGTGGCCAGGATCGCCTTGCCGTTGAAGGTGGTGCCACCCACGACACGGGTGATTTCAGCGCCCAGCTGAGCGAATTCCTTGCCGATGGAATCCAGGTCGGTGGTGGTGTTGGTGGCGTTACGGGCTTGCACACCCAACTCACGCATACGCTGCAGTGAGTCGGTCACCTTGCTCAGCGCGCCGTCAGCGGTTTGCGCCATCGAGATGCCGTCATTGGCATTGCGGATGGCCACATTCATGCCGCGAACCTGGCTGGTCATGCGGTCGGAAATGGCCAAGCCGGCAGCGTCGTCCTTGGCGGAATTGATGCGCAGACCCGAAGACAAGCGCTGCATGGACACAGACAGCGAGCCTTGCGAGGTGGATGTGTTGCGCTGTGCATTCAGCGACAGCAAGTTGGTGTTAATGACTGCGGGCATGATTCACTCCTGTTTCAGCTACAAGTTTTTCCGGCAGAGCGCCGACGTGTTGCGAACACCCCGGAGGGCATCCGTTACGCGGAGGTTTGTTCACTTGAACAAGCCCCCCGCCTCGCCCGGCGCAGTCAACCGATGCAGCTGTCAGCTCCCCGGGTTTGGGGGCGTTGGTTGCGGCCTTCTTACCGGACCACGTGTCTGTTTCCAGACCCGTTGAAATGTGTATCGGACGGCACGCCATAGAACTTTAGAACTGTTTGTCAATAGCTTGGGTCGTCGGATAAACATGCCTTGGGGCGGTCAGTTCTTCGGATCAAATATTTTTGGCTGTATGGCGGGTGGTGCCTGACCTGCCGGGCAGGGGGGCGACTGGCTGGCACGGGCGGCGAGCGTGAGTACGTTGCGACCAGTCGCACTTGATTCATGGGACAAATGGCGTGCAAATGATGCGCTGGGGCTGCAGCCTGGGACTTTTTACCTTTATCAGCGTCGCAGGCATCTATGGTGGGTAGTTCCCATGCAAGTCAGTTGTTCGGCCTTGCAGGTCCACAACCCAGCTGATATGCCACCCACCATGCCTCCCCCTCCCACCCGCTACAGCGCTGCCGAACTGGCCGTGCGCATTAAAGAGACGCTGCAGGCTGGCGGCACTGGCATGGCGGGCGCGGCCCAAGTCGGCCTGGAGTTAGGCCCCGACCACCCCCTGCTTCACATCACCCACTGGCACTACCGCCAAACCCTGCACGAGCCCTGGCGCCTAGACCTTAGGGCCAGCGGCGGCAACATCC
>NZ_JAQQXS010000013.1 GCF_028595305.1 Roseateles koreensis
CCAGGCCGGCCCACCACAGACGGGGGCGGACGGTGAGGCTGCAGGCGATCACCTCAGGGCCAAGCGGCGCATGGCGACCTTCTGCCGCCAGCACATCCACGCCCAGCTGCACCTGGGCCACGCTGCCGTAGAGCGGCACCTGGCTCATGGCCTGAGCCTGTAGCGCGAAGCAGGCGGGCAAGCCGTTAGGGCGGCTCAGGCGCTGCTGCAGATCGGAGCCGAAGAGCGCAGCGTGTTCACGCAGCACTTGCAGCACCAGGGTCAGGGTGTAGGGCTCATCCAGGGCAGCGGCATAGCGCCAGGCTTGTACGGAATAGGCTGAGGAGGGGATGCCTTGCAGGGTCAGGGTGAAGGGGGCGCTGTGGGCGGTGTGGGCGCTGGCACCAACGGCAGAGCAAAAGTCGTCGTTCAACGGGTTCATGGACCCCCTCCGGTTGTGGTGTGGCTCGACAGATCGTGAGGGAAGAGGGCTGCGCACAACAAGGTGAAGTGTTGCTAACTGAGGCATCCGCACGTCAGTTGTCCCGTGAATCAGGGGCGGGGGGGCAGCCCCTGTGCGGCGTATCAAGCAGGACTCAAATCCCATCGATCAGGGCGCCGGCCCGGACGCTTCGAGTAATAAGTGTGCACTCACATGTGTCGCGGTTTCTGAAGCGGGTGCGTTCTTACTGAAATGGGATAAAGCTTCGCGGCGGTGCTGAATACGATCCAGGCAGAGCAGATCTGTGATCTGCATTGGGGAGTATTCGTATGGATTTCCAACGGCGAAGGCAAGGATCGAGGGGTTTGTTGGCGGTGGCGGCGGCATTGGTCGCCTGGGCGGGCGTGCACGCCGGTGAGGTGCGGGCTGCGCCCCTCACCCCTCCTCAGCAGCCCCCTGAGCTACCTCTGGAGCAACTCACGGTTGCCGCGCTACCCGCGCCGGACGCCTACCGCCTTTATCTGTCCGATCCGACGATGGGGCATTTGGTCGATGGACGCTTGCATGTGATCGACGCCCGGGGCATGCGCTACCTGGGATTGCTGGGTACAGGCTTCGCGGGTTCGTCAACCTTGTCGCGGGATCGCCAGTCGATCCTGGTGGCCAGCACTTATCACAGCCGCTTGCAGCGCGGCACGCGCAGCGATGTGGTGGAGGTCTATGGCACCAAGGATCTGGCTTTTCAGTATGAGATTGAAATTCCGGCCAAACACGTCCAGTCGCTGCCCATGCGGACGTTGATGGGCACTTCGAACGACGGCCGATTCCTGTTCATTCAAAACGCCACGCCGGCCACCTCTGTCAGCGTGGTTGATCTGCATGCGCGCAAGTTTGTTGAAGAAATCCCGACGCCCGGCTGTTATGGCGCCATTGCATGGCCAGACCAGGCCCGGCGTTTTTCATCCGTTTGCGGTGATGGGCGTCTTGCCACCTTCGAGCTGGATGAGCAGGGTGTCTTGAAGCAGCGTAGCGTCAGCGAACCGTTTTTTGATCCGGACAAAGACCCCATCTTTGCGCACTATCAGTGGAGCGGCTCCCGCCTCACCTTTGTTTCGTACCGCGGGCAGGTGCATGAACTGGACCTGCGTGGCACGGCGCCGGTGGCACTCAAACCCTGGGGGCTGACGGATGCCGCCGCGGCCAAGCAGGGCTGGCGCCCGGGCGGCTACCAGTTGTTCGCGCTCGATTCGCGAAGTGGTCGGTTGTATGTCGGCATGCACGACAAGGGCAGCGAAGGGTCGCACAAGAATCCGGCCAAAGAGATCTGGGTTTTCGACAGCCAAACGCAGCGGCGCATCGGCCGCCTGCCCGGGCAAGGGGCGATTGGCATGGCTCTTTCTCATGAAGACAAACCGAGCCTGTTTGTGTTGAGTGCGATGGAAAACCGTTTGCTGTCCTTCGCCCTGTCTGAGCGACCACCGCTTGCGCGGTTGTTGCACCGCTCGGAGCCCGTGGGTGAAACGCCGGTCTACATGGAGATGCAGTGACATGAGTACCTTGCTGCCCCTGCTCGACCCTGTGCTCTGGCACGCCGCATCGTCGGTTCTGGCTGCGGTCCTGCTTATCGGCGCGGCGGAGAAGCTGCGTGAACCCGAGATCTTTCGCAGCGCCATCGACAACTATCAACTGCTGCCGCCAGCCGCTGTGGGGGGGATGGCTCTCGGCTTGCCCTGGGTCGAGGGTTTGGCCGGCGCCCTGCTGTTGCCCACGGGCACCCGCACGATTGGCGCGGTGCTGGCCTTGCTGGTGATGCTGGCCGTTACGGCCGCGATCGTCATCAACCTGCAGCGCGGGCGTGACCGCATCGACTGCGGTTGCGGTGGCGATACCCACACGCCGCTGAGTGCCGGCTTGGTGGCGCGCAATCTGGTGCTCATCCTTTTGTCGCTGGCGGCGACGGCGTCGCCATCCGCCCGTCCTTTGACCTGGCTGGATTTGTTTGCCACCAGTGTCAGCACGCTATTTCTGTTGGGTTTGTACAGCGTCGTCACGACGTTGTTGAGCCATCAATCGCAATTGTCAGACTTGAGGAATGCGCCATGAATGACGCCCTGATCATCTCCAATATCGTGCTGTGGGTGGCGGTACTCGCCCTGCTGCTCGTTGTGCTCGCGCTGTCGCGCCAGATCGGCATTCTCTATGAGCGCATCGCGCCGATGGGGGCCTTGATGATGGACAGCGGCCCCAAGGTTGGCGACGCGGCGCCGCGCTTCGAGCTGCCGACACTGGGTGGCACCACGCTCGCATTGGGCGGCGCCGATGCGCAGCACAGCCACACGTTGCTGTTCTTCCTCTCGCCGACTTGCCCAGTTTGCAAGAAGCTGCTGCCGATCCTGAAGTCGGTTCGCAAGGCCGAAGGGGCGGGTTTGCAAATTGTTCTGGCCTCGGACGGCGACCGGCCTGAGCATGACGAATTCCGGCATCGTGCGGGCCTCACGGATTTTCCCTACGTGCTCTCTACCGAACTCGGCATGAAGTACCAGATCAGCAAGCTCCCCTATGCGGTGTTGATCGATGGCTCGGGCCGCATCAGCGCCAAGGGGCTGGTGAACTCGCGCGAGCAACTCGACAGCCTCTTCGCCGCGCGCGAGTTGGGGGTGGCGTCTGTGCAGGACTACCTCGACGTCGCGGGCTCCCAAGCCGGTCATAAGCACGCACTGTCGAAGGAGCACGCATGAAACGCCTATTCCAATTCATCGACGGCCTGACCGAGCGACGCGTCCGGTCCCTGGCCAGCAACACCTCGCGGCGCAGCGCGCTGGTCAAGGTTGGCAAGGTCATGGTGGCCAGCGCCTTCACACTACCGGTTTTGCCCTTCGACCGCAGCTCGCAGGCCTTTGCCGCAGGCCATGGCGGCAGCGGCGGCGCGAAAGAACCTTCAGAAACGGATTGCGACTACTGGCGCTATTGCTCGGTCGACGGCTTCTTGTGCTCGTGTTGCGGCGGCAGCACGACAAGTTGCCCGCCCGGCACCTCGCCCTCCAAGGTCACTTGGGTAGGCACCTGCCACAACCCCATGGACGGCAGGGACTACCTGGTCAGCTACAACGATTGCTGCGGGCGCACGAGTTGCGGACGCTGCATGTGCAATACCAACTTCGGTGACCGGCCGGGCTACCGGATGGGGGTGCACAACGACGTCAACTGGTGCATGTCCAATGACAGCTCGGTCTACCACTGCACCGTGTCCATCATCGTGGGGGTTGCGGAGCAATGAAGATGAAGATCAGCAAACCAGCGGTCGCCGTGGCCTGGGGCCTGGCACTTTGCGCCGTGCTGTCGGGGCCCGTGCGGGCGGCGGAGCCGGCGCAGGTTCAAGTCCCTGCGGGCCAGGCGGTGTTCGAGCGGCAATGCGTCGCTTGCCACCAGGCCGGCGGCAAGGGCATGGCGGGTTTTGCGCCAGCCTTGGCGGGCACCCTGGCCCATGCGTTTGAAACCGAGGATGGCCGACGTTATGTCACCTGGGTGCTGCTCAACGGTTTGAGTGGCCGCATTCTGTCCCAGGGGCAAACCTTCACCGGTGCGATGGCGAGCCAGGCGGCCCTCTCGGACGCAGAGCTTGCGGATGTGGGTAACCATCTCGCCCGCGATCTCAATGGCGCGGCCACTGCACCTTTCACGGCGGAAGATTTTGCCCGGGCCCGTGTGAAAACGGTGCCGCACAAAGAGATCCGCGAACTGCGCGCGCGCTTGGCCCCATGAAGAACCGCCGCCTCCTTTCTACGGCTGCGCTGGCCGTGGCGCTCGTCAGCAGCCTGGACGGTGCCACCGCAGGAGAGGGGGCGGGCGCGCCGTACGTCCGACACGACCAGGGCGCCCAGCGCGCCCAGCGCAATTACACCCAGTTTTGCAGCGGCTGCCATTTGCCCGATGGCAGTGGGGCGCCGACCAAAGGCATTCCGTCCATGCAGGGCATGCTGGCCCGATTTCTCGGTGTTCCGGGGGGGCGCCAGTACATCGTCCAAGTGCCCGGGGTTATGAATTCGGGGCTGAAGGACGGTGAGGTCGCTGAGTTGATGAACTGGCTGGTCGGGCAAATGTCGCCGGAGAACGCGGCGACGCCACCCCCAGGCTACTCACCCAGTGAAATCGCCATGTTGCGAAGCACGCGGCCCGTGGATGTGCCCGCGGCGCGGCGCGCGCTGATCCAAAGGATGGCGCTGCCGGAGTCGGGCCAGAGGGCGCCTTGAAGTTTTTTTCCAAACGTACAAAAACACCCAGGAGATGGCCATGAAGACTTTTCTCAATACCCTGAACGGCCAGTTGGTGGCCTCCCCCAGTACCTTTGAGTCCTTGAACCCCGCCACGGGCGAGGTGATTGGCCTGGTGCCGCAGTCAACACCGGAGCAGGTCGCGCAAGCGGTGGCTGCTGCCAAAGCCGCCCAACCCGCCTGGGCCGCCCGCTCGGACGAAGAGCGTAAGGCCTTGACCCTGAAAGTGGCAGCCGTCATCGAAGCCAACGCCGATCACCTGGCCCAATGGGTCACCCGTGAGCAGGGCAAGCCCCTGGGCGGCGTGGGCCCGGGCCAAGTGCCGGGTGCCCGCTTTGAAATCTGGGGTTGCCAAGTCTGGTCGCAGGTCACCGCCTCGCTCGACCTCCCGATGGAAGTGGCCTTTGAAGATGAGACCCGCCGCGACGAGGTTTATCGCAAGCCGTTCGGCGTGATCGCTGCCATTGCGCCCTGGAACTGGCCTTTGCTGATTGGCATCTGGCAGATGATTCCCTCGATCCGCGCGGGCAATACCGTGGTGATCAAGCCCTCCGAGTACACCAGCATCGGCACGCTGGAGTTGGTTCGCCTGATCGCCGAAGTCCTGCCGCCGGGCGTGCTCAACACGGTGAGCGGCACGGGCCAGGTGGGGGCCTGGTTGGTTGAAAATCCGGACGTGAACAAGATCATGTTCACCGGCTCCGGCTCGACGGGCGCGAAGATCACCGCCGCCGCCGCGCGCAACCTCACGCCGACCACGCTGGAGCTTGGTGGCAATGACGCCGCCATCGTGCTGCCCGACGCGGACCCCAAGGCCATCGCGATGGACCTTTTTTGGGGGGCCTTCCTGAACATGGGACAGACCTGCGCGGCCGCCAAGCGCCTCTACGTCCACGAGAGCCTGCATGACGCGCTGGTGGCCGAGCTCAAGGCCATTGCCGAAGCCATGCCCATAGGCAATGGCGCGGACGCGGGCATCGCCATGGGGCCGATCCAGAACCGCATGCAATTCGACAAGGTCGTGTCGCTGGTGGATCAGGCGCGTGCCGGCGGCGCCACCATTGTGTGCGGTGGCCAGCCGACGGGTGGGCCAGGCTATTTCTATCCGCTGACGCTGGTCACGGATATCGCGGACGGCGCCAGCCTGGTGGATCAGGAACAGTTCGGGCCGGTGCTGCCCATCATTCGCTACAGCGATGTGGAGGCGGCGATTGCCAGCGCCAACCGGCTCGATGTGGGCCTGGGCGCCTCGGTGTGGTCCAAGGACATCGCCAGTGCCAAGGCGGTCGCCAGCCGCATTCAGGCCGGCACGGTCTGGATCAACCAGCACGGTGCCATTCACCCGATGGTGCCTTTCGGCGGGGTCAAGCGCTCGGGCTGGGGCGTCGAGTTTGGCGTGGACGGCCTGAAGGCGGTGACCCAGGCGCAGGTGATCAGCGTGAAGAAGTAAGCGGTGGGCATGCTGCGGCGAGGCGCTCGGTAAACGGGGAGGGGTTACTCCACCCGCCGGGAAAGTACTTAGCCCTTCGGCGCTATGGTCACGCGCTTGCAAATTGATGAAACTCCGGATCGCAGACCCCAGTTCTGCGGTTCGGAACTTCATCATGTCTCTCGCCAGCCCAATCTCAGTCTCCCGCAGCGCGCGTGCCCCGGCATCAATGTCCGGCGACACGGTGTTCGTGCGCCAAGTTTCAACCCACGAAGTCGACGAGCACACCGAGCTTCTGGGTGACTGGAGCTTGTCCTATGACCAACTGGACCGTGGCGCTTTTGAAGGCGGCTTCGTCGACATCCGCTGGCCGGGCATGCAGTTGTTCGTCGAGACGACGAACCGGCGCCTGCGCCAGCGCGGCGGGTTCTCGCCAGACACTTTGGCCCTGGGCACCCTGGTTGCGGGCGATGGCGAAATGCTTTGCAACGGCCGGCGCAGTGGGCGGGACTCCTTGATGGTTGTTCACGGTGCAGAAATTGACTTCTGCTCACCGACGAACTGCGCCGTCGCAGGTTTCGTGGTCGACCACTACGGTTTGCTTGAAGCCACTGCGTCAGTGCCGGCGCTGCCGGATGCGTTCAAGTCCGCCGTGACGGTCATCGCGAACCCGCCCGAGTCTGCGCGGGTACCGCTGCGCGCGCTGTTGCAGTCTGTCACCGAGACGGCGCTCCGCCACCCGAAAGCGTTGCAAGACCCGAATGTTCAACAAGGGATTCGTGACGATCTGCTGTTGGCGCTGGAGGGCGCGACGGGGGCCGCGGTGCCGGACGATGCGGCCTGCGCCGATACTCGCCGCAAGGTGGTCGACCGGGCCTGCGAGATCATGCTCAGCCAGCAAGACAGCCCGCCGACGCTGCTTGAAGTTTGCCAGCGGCTGGGCACCAGCCCGCGCAAACTGGGCTACTGCTTTCAGGACATTTTGGGCCTCAGCCCCGCCCGCTACATCAAGACCGTTCGTCTCAACGCGGTGCGGCGTGACCTGCGGCGTGCCGCCGCGTCGCATACCAGTGTTTACGACGTTGCGGCGCGGTGGGGGTTCTGGCATTTCGGGCATTTCTCGGCCGACTACAAACGGCAATTCGCGGAACTGCCTTCCCAGACCCTGCGGGGTGCGATGCTGGCATGATGGTCGTATCATCGGCGCCGCACTTTTCCTGACCGCTAATGCCGATTCTCGACGCCATGTCTGAAACGCCCTCTGCAAACCCCACAAGCTCTGCAATCCCGTCAAGCCCTTTGCCTGCCCCCACAACCGCAGCGAGCGAGATTGATGCCCTGATTGCCAGCCCGAACTGGCATCGCAGTTTTGGCGCCTTGGTCGACATGCTGGACAAGCCCGGTTTCTGGACGGTGCTGATTCGCTATTTGCGCGATGCGGTGGCCTTCGACAACTGGGTGGCTTTGGTGTTCCATCGCGATGCCCGGCCTGAGGTTTGTGCCGAGAGCCCGGCCGCGGGCGGCGGCAACGACCTGCTGTTCAAGGACTATCTGGAGAGCTTTTACCTGCTCGACCCGTTTTATCTGGCCAGTTGCGATGAGCCTCGCGCGGGCCTGTTCCGCATCGACGATGTGGCGCCCGACAACTACGAGGCCGAAGATTATTACCAGCGCTACTTCCAGTTCAACATCGTCAAGGACGAGGTGCAGTTCAATCTACCGCTGGACAAGGGCGGCGTGCTCAGCCTCTCACTGGGCGCGGCGCGGCGTTTCACGGCGGACGATATGTGCGTGCTCAGCGCCATCACGCCCTGGATGCTGGCGCTGATGCGCCAACGCATGCGCTTCGAGGCGCGGCCGCTGGAGGGGGCTGTCGAAGCCGCGCTGCGTGGCACCCGCTCTGCCGAAGCGCTGCACGAAACCCAGCACGAAGCCCCGCACACTGCGGAGCGTGAGCCCGGCGTTGTCAACATGCCGCTGGGCTTGACCGCCCGCGAGGTGCAGATCGTGCACCTGATGCTCAGTGGGCACTCCTCGAAAGGCATCGCCCAGAAGCTGCAGATCTCTCCCGAGACCGTGAAGGCGCATCGCCGCCACATCTACACCAAGATGGGCGTGCGGTCGCACCCCGAGTTGTTCAGCATCCTGATTCAGGCCGGCGCCCTGCCGATGCGCCGGCCGCCAGAGCCCGACCTTTGAGTGGCCAGGCGCCGCGCGGTCCCGTCTTGCCGATCAGGTCATGGCGCGGTGTTCGCGCATCAGGCGCAGCAGGCGTTCGTGGTCGATGGCTTTGTAGGTCTTGCCCAGGGGGCGAATCAGGCTCATGTCTTGCGCAGCGAGCATGGCGTTGATGACGGACTCTTCACAGGCCAGTGCGGTGGCGCGGCTGAGCTCGTCGGTGAGGTTGTCCTCCAGGCAGTTCAGCGGCTTGACCGCGGCGCCGTGATGCAGCTCTGCGCTCGCCCAGCGGCGGGTGTTGGCCGTGCTGAAGGCCAGCATCAAATCGCCTGAATTCACGCCGCCCGTGGTGCCGGTGCGGGTGATGCCCAGGCAGCCACGCTTGGCCAGACGTTTGAGCTGCACCGGGTTGAGTGGGGCGTCGGTGGCCACCACCACCACGACCGAGCCGGTTTCGCCCATCGCCAGTTCGGTCAGCGGCGCGTCTTCGGGCCACAGCTGGCCGATGGGCACGCCCAGGATTTGCAGGTCCTGGCGGGCGCCGAAATTGGCTTGCACCAGCGCGCCCACGGTGTACTGCTGGCCTTCAATCTCGACGCAGCGGCTGGCGGTGCCGGTGCCGCCTTTGAACTCATAGCACATCATGCCGGTGCCGCCGCCCACATTGCCCTCAGCCACGGGGCCGCTTCGCGCGCTGTCCAGGGCCTGGGCCACATGCTCGGGGCCAATATGCTGGCCATTGATGTCGTTGGTGGCGCCGTCGTAGGTCTCAGCCACCACGGGCATGAACCAATGGTGGTGGCTGCGCACCGCCTCCACGTTCTCGATCATCCAGTGGGTCAGGCCGTGATGCACCATGCCCACGCTGTGGCTGTTGGTGATGGCCATGGGGCCGGAGAAGTAGCCGGCGTCGTGAATCCAGTGCGTGCCGGTCATTTCGCCATTGCCATTGAAGGAGAACTGGCCGGCCCAGACGGATTGGTCTGCCCCTGCGCGACCCCGCGGGAAGATGGTCGTCACGCCGGTTCGCACCGGGCCCTTGTTGCCCTGCCAGGTGCTACCCGGCTCGCAGCGCGTGTACATGCCGACCTCGACACCGGGCACATCGGTGATGGCGTTGAAGGGGCCGGTCTTGCCCACGAAAGGCAGGCCGAGGTCGCGGCCGCGGGGCTTGGCGTTAGCTTGGGTCATGTTGTTCAGGGCTGTTCGTTCAGAGCTTCGCCGAGCGCGCCGATCAGGGCATCGATTTCGGCGCGTTCGGTGTTGAATGGGGGGGCGATCTGCAAGGTGTCGCCGCCGCAGCGCACATAAAAGCCGCGCTCCCAGCAACGCATCGCGATTTCGAAGGGCCGGCGGGCCGGCTCACCCGGCAGGGCGGCGACGGTGATGCCTGCAGCCAGACCGAAGTTACGCACATCGGTGACATGCCGGGCGCCCTTCAGGCTGTGCACGGCCGACTCGAAGTAGGGCGACAGTGCACGCACACGTGCCGGCGCGTCATCGGCCTGCAGCGCATCGAGCGTGGCCAGCGCGGCAGCACAGGCTACCGGGTGGGCTGAGTAGGTGTAACCGTGCGGGAACTCGATGTTCAGCTCCGAGCCGCTGGCCTCCATGAAGGCCTGGTAGATCTCGGCCTTGGCGACCACGCCGCCCAGCGGGATGACGCCGTTGGTGATCTGCTTGGCGAAGTTGATCATGTCGGGCGTGACGCCGAAGGCTTCCGCCCCCGTCCAGGCGCCGGTGCGCCCGAAGCCGGTGATCACCTCGTCAAAGATCAGCAGAATATTGTGCTGGGTGCAAATCTCGCGCAGGCGTTGCAGATAGCCCAGGGGCGGCACCACCACCCCGGCTGATCCGGAGAAGGGCTCCACGATGACTGCGGCGATGTTGGAGGCGTCATGCAGCGCGATCAGGTCGAGCAAGTCGTCGGCCCGGTGCGCGCCTTGCGCAGGCATGCCGCGGCTGAAGGCGTTTTCGGGCAGCAGGGTGTGGGGCAGGTGGTCGGCCTCGACACCGCTGCCATAGAGCTTGCGGTTGCCGACGATGCCGCCCACGCTGATGCCGCCGAAGTTGACGCCGTGGTAGCCCTTGCTGCGCCCGATGAAGCGCGTCTTGCTCGCCTGCCCCTTGAGGCGCCAGTAGGCGCGCGCCATCTTGAGCGAGGTGTCGGCAGCTTCCGAGCCCGAGCCGACGAAAAATACATGGTCAAGGCCGGTCGGCATCAGCGAGGTGATGCGCTCGGCGAGTTGGAAGGACAGCGGGTGGCCGAACTGGAACGCCGGCGAATAGTCGAGCGTGGCCACTTGGCGGCTCACGGCCTCGACGATCTCGGGACGGGCGTGGCCAAGCCCGCAGGTCCACAAGCCCGAGAGGCCGTCAAAGATTTTGCGGCCGGCTGCATCGCGGTAGTAGTTGCCCTGGGCTTCCACCAGAATGCGTGGGTCTTTTTTGAACTGCCGGTTGGGCGTGAAGGGCATCCAGTGGGCATTGAGCTGCGCTTCGGTCAGGCCGGCAGGCCGTTTGGCCGACGAGGGGGGCGTCATGTTCATGTCTTCAGTCTCCAATGTTTGAAAGGCGCCAGCGGCGATGCGTTGCCGGCTTGCGCGGGGGTCAGGCCTGGACGGGAACCGCGGCGCTGTGGCGCTCACGGAAGGCGATCCAGGTGGACAGCAGGGCCAGCAAGGCAAAGCCGCTGGCCAGGGCCATTGCGGCGGGGTAGCCGCGCTGCTCGGCCAACTCGCCCGCCAGTAAGGGGGCCAGCGCCAGCCCGAAAGCCTGTGCAGAGGGCGTCAGGCCCACCGCCAAGCCTTGGGCGTCCCAGCGGCCCAGCACAGCCATCTGCACCACCATCAGGGCATTCCAGAGCAGCACGAAAAGCCCCAGATTGAGCAGATAGCCCGTCGGGTTCAAGGGCAACAGCAGGCCCAGTGGCACCAGTGCAGCCAAGCCCAGGCCCAGCAGCAGCATGCGGCGTTCGCCCAGGCGCTCGGCCAGCCAGGGGGCGCCCAGAGAGGCCAGCAGTGCCGGCACATTCGAGATAGCCAGCCACAGGCCGACATCTTCTGCGCTCAGGTGCGCCAGCACACCCACGCGTTCGATAAAGGCCCAGTACACGCCAATGCAGGCAAACAGCAGCAGCACGGCCGCCAGCCCCGCTTTGGCGGGTCGGTCCAGCGGCAAGTGCCTGGCCGGGCCTGAACTGACGCGGGGCAGATGGGCCAGGCGCAGTGCGGCGGCACCGGCCAGCAAGGTCAGCAGCGTGAGGCTGGCGTAGATGCCCGGCACGCCGAAATGGCGCGCGGCGTAGGTAAAGGCGAACAGCTCAGCCGCGCTGGTGCTGACCTGCGCGCCAACGGCCCACGAGAAGGCACGCTCGGGTCGGCTTGTCACCCCCAGGCAGGCCACGGCGGCAGGCATGGCCAGGCCCGAGGCGACGCTGGCCCCCAGCCTGACGGCGAGGAAAGGCGCAAAGCCGCTCACCACGCAAGACGCCAGATTGCACAGCGCCAGGGTCACCATGCCCAGGCCAATCAGCGTGCGGGCCTGCACTCGGCTCAGCAGCCAGGGGCTCAACGCGGCGGTGATGGCCATGCCCAGGGTTTCGGCCGAGGCGATCTGGCCCAACTGCTCGGGCGAGAGGCCGCGCAGGTCGGCCAACGCACCGAGGATGACGGGCAGCCCCAGAAAGCTGGCTGCCGCCACGCAAATCACACCGATCAGCGTCCATTGCTGGGCGAGTGTGTCAAAGGGCGAGGGGGGGCTCGCCGGAGTCGTAATGCTCATGTCGTGGCCCTGGAGCGCGTGCTCAGCGTTCGCTGGTGGCGCGCAGGTTGTCGCTGGTGAAGAAGTCAATCGTGAATCGCTTGTCGGTCGTCTCGCTGAGCCAGCGCACGTCTTTGCCGGTGCCTGTGACCAGGAAGTCGGCGAGGTAGCGTTTTTGCGCCAAGTCATACTGCACGAACGACGAGCTCACACAGGCGCTGCCCAGCTCCCAGGCCGGAATCAGGCTGGCCTCGCGCAGCTTCCACAGTGCGCCTTGAGCGTCGTAGTCTTCGCCCACCAGCACCAGCCAACTGTCTTCGTCAACGTAGAAGACCTTGCGCGGCGCCAGGTGGCGCATGCCCTTTTTGACGGTGGCCTCGACCACCCAGACGCGGTGCGTCTCGTAGCGGCGGTTCGACGCGTTGATGTAGTTGGGGCCGTAGACCTCGTCGCGTTTGGCCGTGAAGTCATTCAGGCGGAAGGTGTTGTAGGGGACCAGAATCTCTTTCTTGCCCACCAGCTTCCAGTCGAAGCGGTCCAGGTTGCCGATGAACATCTGCGTCTGGTCGATGGTGTACTGGTTTTCGAAGCCGATCTGCGGCGCGTCATAACCGTAGGACGGCATGCGGCGCACCCGGCGTTGGCCCGGGAAGTAGAAGTAAACCTCGTTGTCCTTCGCGCCAAAGCTGGCCTTGGCTGCCAGGCTCTGGCCGGCCAGCGCAACGGGCGCGTTAAGGGTGAAATAGGTGGCGGAGAGCACGTCGCCCACCTCTTGCGGGCTGTGCGTGCCCTTGGCGCCGGACGGGAAGTATTGGTGCAGCGGGCCTTCGGTGATGATCCAGCTGCCGCTGCCGCCTCGTGGCGACACCATGGTCAAGGTGTCGGGGTAATCGGCGCCCACACCCGCGTAGCGCGTCTGGAAGTTCCACATCACCTGTGCGCCCGTGGTGGGCAAGGGGAAGGGGACGCCGGGCAGCGCAGCCTGTTGCAGAACGGTGCCGTCCTCCGAGAGTTTGGCGCCGGTCACGTTGCGCTTGGTGTTCTCCAACACGAAGTCAGGTGCCGTGCAGTTGCGGTGTGTGGGATACACGTCCATGCGATACCCGCTGCTTTGCTTGAGCATCTGCACCTGACCGGGGGTGAGTTTGTCACCCTGCTTGTCGGCCGAGGCCGCATCGATGCTGAACAGCGCCTTTTCGTCCTTGTACTTCCAGGCGGCGTCGCGCAGCTTGCCGGGCACCCAGCCCGCGGCGGGCTTGTTGGCGCCTTCCCACGCCGTTACGCCGCCGCTGGCCGTACGTTCACCACCCAGAGGGGTAAGGGAATTCCCGAGCTTGTCGGCATCATGCTCAGCGGCGGCGGCATTGAGGCCGTGCAGGCTCAGCAGGGCGGCCAAGGCCAGCAGGTGCGTCGCGGTCTTGCGGGTGGGATGCGGGTTGCGGTTCATCGTGTGGATCTCCGGTCATTCCATGGAATAGGGGCGCGGTGTCGGTACAGGGCGGTGCAGGTGCAGGTGCAGCGCATGCCATTGAGACGCTAGCATTGTTGAGCGGTCTTGCCGATGCGGCCAATCACCGCGACGTGTTACGTCCTTGGTAGTACGTGCTTGACTGGATGGACGCTGCGTGTTGTCAGGGTCGAGACTGCGGCACGCTCAGGCCGATCTACGGCCACAACCTTCGGATGAGCACCGCGATCTGCACCACGCCAACAGGAAGCAACGCCATGACCACCTGCCCCAAGACTGCCCTGCACCGCCTTGCCCTTGCCGCCAGCCTCTGTGCCGCCGCAACGGCCCAGGCCGCCACTTTCGAGACTGAATCGATCAAGGGCAACTTTGACTCGACCGTGTCGATTGCCTTGGCGCTGCGAACTGCCGCACCGTCTTGCGACTTGGTGCTGCAAGGTGCCACGGGCTCCGGCGCACCCGCCGGCTGCATGTCGCCTTTGTCGGCTTTGGGCGACCAGGGCAATTTGAACTACGGCAAAGGCGATTTGTTCGCCGCCCAACTCAAGGGCACCCACGAGCTGCTGCTGAAGCTGCCCGAGGATGTAACCTTCATGGCGCGCGCCAACTGGGTGCGTGATTTCGCCGCCACCCGCACCACGGGGCTCACCAGCGCGACCACGCCACCGGGCCTGGACCATAACCTCGCCGATGATGCCCATGAAGACCTGAAGTTCAAGGGCCGGCTGCTCGACCTGTGGGTGAGCAAGAAGTTCCAGATCGGCGGGCAGGATGCGCGCATCCGCGTGGGCAACCAGGTGGTGAGCTGGGGTGAGAGTCTGTTCCTGCCCGGCGGCATCAACGCCTCGAACGCCATGGACTACATGCGCCTGTCGCAACCGGGCACTCAGTTGAAAGAGGTTTTTCTGCCGGCGCCCATGGTCAGCGTGGCCAGCGGCCTGGGCCACGGGCTCAACGCCGAAGCCTATGTGCAAACCGATTGGAACCGCAGTTACTTGCCGCCCACCGGCAGTTACTGGTCGGTGGTGAACGGCCTGGGCAAGGGGCATGACACCTATGGCCTGGCCGATATCGGCGCCCGCAAGACGGGGCAATGGGGCGCTTCTTTGCGCTACCAGCCCGATGGCACCCAGCTCAATCTGGGCCTGTACGCCATGAACTATCACGACAAGACGCCGCAGTTCAGCTACAACATCAAGAACAGCGGCACCATGGGCTGGACCTACCCTGAAGACCGCCAGATGCTGGGCATCAGCGCCAACTTCCCCGTGGGTGAATGGGCCGTGGGGACCGAGCTTTCCTATCGACCCAAAGACGCGGTGGCGCTCAATTCCAACGCCGGCTGCACCTCGCAGAACGGCAATTGCTGGGTCGATCAAAAGCGCCTGCAATGGCACCTGACCGGCCTGCTGAGCCTGCAGCCCAGCGGCACCGGACAAGACGTGTTGAAGGCGCTTGGTGCTGACACCGGCACTTTGCTGGCCGAAGCCGTGGTGATTCACTTCCCCGGTTTGAACAACAGCTACGGCGGCGACCCGATCTCCGCCGGCGGCTGGGGCTGGGGCAATGAAACGCCTGCAACCGCAACCACGGGCGTCCCCACAGCGGTCGGGACCAAGACCTCTTCGGGCATCAACTTCGACTTCAGCCTGACCTATGACGGCACGGTGATCGAGGGCTGGCAAGTGGTGCCCGAGGTCTACTACTTCCAGGCTTTGTCGGGCCGCACGCCCAACAGTTCGGCCATCTTCATGGCGGGTGCCAAGTCGGTGAACTTCGTGGTGTCTTTGCTGCAAAATCCTGCGTCCTGGCAGTTCGCCCTCAACTACACCAAGTTCTGGGGCGGCTCCTCGCCGTTGGATCAACCCTACAAAGACCGCGACTTCCTGGGCGTGGTGCTCTCGCGCAACTTTTGACGCGCTGCCTGGACTCACATGACTGATACCCAAAACCAAGGCGACACCGCCACCCGCGTGCTCGCTCGCATCGAGGCGGCGCTGTTCTCGGCACGCATTCCCATCCTGATTGGTCTTGCGCTGCTGACCTTGATCTTTGGGTGGTCAGCCACGCATTTGCGCATGGAAGCCGGCTTTGAAAAGCAGATGCCGCTGGGGCATGAATACATCACGGCGTTCAAGGAGTATCGCGACGATCTGCTCGGGGCCAATCGACTGAACATCGTGGTCAAGGCCCGCAAGGGCAGCATCTGGACCGTGGCGGGTCTGACGCGGCTCTATCAGGTGACGCAGGCGGTGAGTTTTCTGCCCAGCGTCGAGCGCTCGGGGGTGCAGTCCTTGTGGACCCCCAACAGTTTTGTCAATGAAATCACTGAAGAGGGCTTTCGCGCCGAGCCGCTGATCGATGGCAGCATCGTGCCCGAGACGCTGGATGCCCCGTTGGTCGACAAGATCGCCCACGCCGCCGGCGCGGGCGGCTTTGTGGGCACCCTGGTCTCGCGGGACCAGACCAGCGCCATGATCATTGTCGAGCTCAACGAGGTGGATGCCGACGGCAAGCCGCTGGACTACGTGGCGTACAACGCCAACCTGGAGTCGCTGCGGGCCAAGTTCGAGGACGCTGACTTTGAGGTGCAGATCATCGGCTTTGCCAAGCAAATCGGCGACATCGCCGATGGCGCGCGCGGCGTGCTCGTGTTTTGTGCCGTGGCCCTGGTGTTGACGGCGCTGGCGGTGTATTGGTATTGCCATTCGCTCAGCCTGACGCTGCTGCCGGTGGCCTGTTCGCTGGCCTCGCTGGTGTGGCAGTTCGGCACCCTGCATTTCATCGGCATGGGCCTGGACCCCTTGGCGGTGCTGGTGCCCTTTTTGGTGTTCTCCATCGGGGTGTCGCACGGGGTTCAGCAGATCAACTTCATCGTGCGCGAAATCTCGCACGGCAAGAGCACCGAGCAAGCCGCCCGCGCCAGCTTCTCGGGCTTGCTGATCCCGGGCACGTTGGCCCTGGTGACGGCCTTGGTGTCCTTCATCACCCTGGTTTTTGTGCCGATTCCGATGGTGCGTGAACTGGCCGTTACGGCCTCCATCGGTATCGGCTTCAAGATCGTCACCAATTTGGTGATGCTGCCGCTGGCGGCCTCCTTGCTGACCTTCTCGCCTGAATATGCGCAAGAGGCCATGCGCCGGCGCGAACGGCGTGCGGCTGCCCTGAGCTTGCTGGCCCGCGTGGCGGTGCCGCGCAATGCGCTGGTGGTGCTGGGCTTGAGCGCGCTGGTCCTGGTGACCGCCGTCTGGCAGAGTCGCGACCGCGTGATCGGCACCTTGCAGCCTGGCGCGCCCGAGTTGCGGGAGGACGCTCGCTTCAACCGAGATGCCGTGTCCATCGCCAGCACCTACGACACCGGCCTGGACTGGCTTTCGGTGATGTTCGAGGCGCCGCCGCAGTCCTGCGAAAACATCGCCATCGGCGACTACCAGGACCGTTTCAGCGCCCGCATGGCGCAGGTCCCCGGGGTACTCTCAGTGGCTTCGTACGGCGATTTGATGCGCATCTACAACGAGGGCTACAACGAGGGCAATCCCAAGATGTCCGTGATCCCCGCTGACGCGAGCAACTACGGCGCGCTCAGCACCGAGATCGCGCGTCTGCGAGGCTATATGCGGGCCGACTGCAGCATGACGGCGGCCCATATCTTTCTCGCCGATCACAAGGCCAGCACCATCAACGGCGTGATCGAGGCGGTGAAGCAGTTCCGCGACACCGACAAGGTGGATGGCATTCACGTTCGCCTGGCGTCGGGCAATGCGGGCGTACTCGCCGCCATCAACGAAGCGGTGGAGCGCAGCGAGTTGCCGATGATGGCCTATGTGTACGGTGCCATCGTTGTGCTGGTGCTGCTGGTCTACCGCGATCCGCGCGCGGCGGTGGCGTGCTGCCTGCCGCTCACCGTGGGCACCTTCATCGGCTATTGGTTCATGAAGGAATTGCAGATCGGCCTGACCGTGGCCACGCTGCCGGTGATGGTGCTCGCGGTCGGCATCGGTGTGGATTACGCCTTCTACATTTACAGCCGTCTGCAGTTGCACCTTGCGAACGGGCAGACCATTGTCAAGGCGCTGGAGCACGCCATCCATGAGGTCGGCATGGCCACCATTTTTACCGCCATCACTTTGGCGGTGGGCGTGGCGACCTGGTCGTTCTCGGCCTTGAAGTTTCAGGCTGACATGGGCAAGTTGCTGTCCTTCATGTTCATCGTGAACCTCGTCATGGCCATGACCACGCTGCCGGCTTTGGCGGTGTGGCTGGAGCGCCTGTTCCCGCGCAAGCGCCCGGTGCGCCTGTCCGGCCTGCTGAATCACTAAGGTCATCGCGATGAAAAAACGAATGTCTCTGTGGGCGGCCCTGCTGGCCAGCGCCTTGATGCTGGCGCCCGGGCTGGCGTTCACGCAGTCTGACCCGGCCAGCTCGGTTGCGGGCGTGCTTGCGCGCAAGGCCCTGGCCATCAAAGTCAGCGCCCCTGAAACCAACCCGCTGCTTGCTGCGGCCCGCGCCGGAAACCGCTTGGTTGCGGTGGGCGCACGCGGCATGGTGCTGTTGTCTGACGACAACGGCAAACAGTGGCGTCAGGCGGCTGAAGTGCCGGTGCGGAGCATGCTCACCAGCGTGAGTTTTGTGGATGCGCAACGGGGCTGGGCCGTGGGCCATGACACCAGCATCCTGGCCACCACCGACGGCGGCGAGCACTGGCAGTTGCAGCATTTCGATGCCGAGACGGATCGCCCGCTGTTCTCGGTTCATTTCTTTGACGCTCGGCAGGGGGTGGCGGTGGGGCTGTGGTCGACCATCCTGACCACCGACGATGCGGGCGTGAACTGGCGTCAAGTCAAGGCGCCCGCTCCGCCCGAAGGCGGCAAGGCCGACCGCAATCTCTTCAGCCTGTTTGCCAGCCCGGCAGGCGCGATCTATGCCGCCGCCGAACGTGGCGCCGTGCTGCGCTCGAAAGACCGGGGCGTGAGTTGGGAGTACTTGAGCACCGGTTACAAGGGTTCGCTCTGGACCGGCCTTGCGCTGGATGAACAGACCCTTGTGGTGGCCGGCATGCGCGGCACGGTGTATCGAAGCGATGACGCCGGAGCCCACTGGGCGAGCGTGCCTTCGCACACGCAAAGCTCCGTCACCCAACTGGCACGCCATGGCCAGCAGATGGTTGCCGTGGGTTTGGATGGCGTGATGCTGCGCAGCGACGATCAAGCCCGTACGCTGAGCTTCGCCCAACGTGACGACCGCCTCAAGCTGACCGCCGCCATCACCGCTGCTGACGGCAGCCTGCATCTCTTGTCTGCGCAGGGCGTCGTCTTGCCCTGAGCGTGGCAGTACGCTCAACGCGCGGCCGGCGCGTAAACCGCGATTGAAGCAAATCGTGGTTCAATCTTGCATGACTGCGTCGCGCCCCCCGTCCATGCCCGGTTTGCTGGCCTTTGAGGCGCTGGCGCGGCTGCGCAGTGTCACGCTGGCGGGCGAGGAGTTGAGCGTCACGCCCAGCGCCATCAGCCACCGCATCAAGCAGTTGGAGGCGCAACTGGGGGTGGTGCTGTTTGGTCGCAGCGATTTCACGCTCAGCCATGAAGGTGCGCTCTACCTGGCGCGTGTACGCGAGGCGTTGGCGCTGCTGGCGCAGGTGCCGGGCCGCGGGGTGGCTCCGGGCCCGACGCGGCTGCGTGTGGCGGTCACGCCGACCTTTTCGCGCCAGATCTTGCTGCCGCGCCTGGCGCTCTTTCGCCACGCTTATCCCGAGATCGAGCTGGTGCTGCAGGTCACCATCCCCGTGCTCAATGTCTCGGCGGAGGAGGCGGATATCGAACTCCGCTTCGGCCCTGGCCCGCAGGCCCAGTTCAGCGACCGCGAGAGCGTGCATCTGGCCGGCGACGTTGTCACGCCGGTGTGCAGCCCTGATTATTTGAATGACTTTGGCCCGTTTGACGGCTTCGACACGGCCGAGCAGATCGCCCGCGCGCGCCTGATCCGCAGCCCGCTTGAACCCTGGCGAACCTGGTTCACCGCCTGCGGGATCACGCAGAATGAGCCGCTCACCGGCGCGCAGTTCAACGACATCGGCCTGGTGCTGGACGCGGCGGTGGCCGGTTTTGGCGTGGCGCTGATCCGGTTGAAGCTGGGGGCAGCGTGGCTGGACAGCGGGCGCCTGCTGCGGCTCTCGTCGCGCGAGGTGCCCTCGCCGCATCACTACTTCTTGTGCTGGAAGCCCGGCGCGTTGCAGCGCTGGGAGTGCGCCGCTTTTGTCGACTGGCTGCAGCACGCCCTGGCCTGATCACCCTCAGGTCCGGCGCGACCTGTGTTGAATTTCTTTCAACACGCAGGCCAGCAGCTTTCACGCACCCGGGCGCCTGGCTGCATACATTCTCTTTCCACGAGACGGGGCATTCACCGTCAGGATGGAGACAACACCATGGTTTGGCAGCAGATCTACGATCCTTTCGGCAATATGGTCATTTCCACCGCCCTGGCCGCCGTGCCCGTGGTGGTGATGCTGGTGGCCTTGGGCCTCTTGCACATCAAGGCGCACTTTGCCGCTGCGGCGGGCCTGGTCGCCGCGCTGGTGGTGGCGGTGATGGCCTACGGCATGCCATTCGAGATGGCGAGCCGTGCGGCGCTGTACGGCGGGCTCACCGGGCTTGTGCCGATCGGCTGGATCGTGCTCAACATCATCTTCCTGCAGCAACTGGCCGAGCAAAACGGCAGCTTCAAAGTGCTGCAGGATTCGCTCTCGGGCATCACCGAAGACCGGCGCTTGCAACTGCTGCTGATTGCCTTTTGTTTTGGCGCCTTCTTCGAGGGCGCGGCGGGCTTTGGTACGCCGGTGGCGGTCACGGCGGGCATCTTGATCGGCCTGGGCTTTTCGCCCTTGGCGGCCTCGGGGCTGAGTTTGATCGCCAACACGGCGCCGGTGGCTTTCGGTGCTTTGGGCACGCCGGTGATCACGCTGGCCAAGGTGCATGGCTATGACCTGATGCAGGTCACCGCGATGATCGGCCGGCAGCTGCCCTTGTTCAGCCTGCTGGTGCCGTTCTGGCTGATCTGGGCGTTTGCCGGGCGCAAGGCGATGCTGGAGATTTGGCCGGCGATCCTGGTCACGGGCTTGTCGTTCGCGATTCCGCAATACCTGGTCTCCAACTTCATCGGGCCTGAGCTGGTGGACATCATTGCCGCGCTGGTTTCGATGATGTGCCTGGTCGGTTTTTTGCGGGTTTGGCAGCCGAAAAAGGTCTGGACTTCGACCTCGCTCAAGGGCCACGAGCGCGATGGCGGCGACGCCAAGCCCGCTCTGCCGGTGGTTCGCCACAGCGCCGGCGCGCTGCTCAGTGCCTGGATGCCCTGGCTGATTCTCACGGTCTTTGTCTTCGTCTGGGGCCTGCCCAGCGTGAAGGCTTGGCTCAACGGCCTGTGGGCGCCCAGCTTCAAGATTGAAGGGCTGCACAACCTGGTGGAAAAAATGCCGCCGGTGGTGGCCAAGCCCACGCGTGAAGGTGCGGTCTATGTGCTGGGCCTGCTCTCCACCACCGGCACCGGCATCTTGCTGGCGGCCCTGGTCGGCGGCTTGTTCATGAAGTACCGGCCGATGCAGCTGGTGGCGACCTTTGGGCGCACCGTGTGGATGGTGCGTTACTCGCTGCTGACCATTGTGCTGATGCTGGGCCTGGGCACGCTGACGCGCTATTCAGGCACCGACACCACGCTGGGCCTGGCCTTTGCCGGAACGGGGGCGCTGTACCCCTTCTTTGGTACCTTGATGGGCTGGGTGGGTGTGGCCATGACCGGCTCTGACACCGCCAGCAATGTGCTCTTTGGCGGCATGCAGCGGGTCGCCGCCGACCAGCTGGGCCTGAGCCCCAATCTGATGGGCGCGGCCAACAGCTCGGGCGGCGTGATGGGCAAGATGATCGACGCGCAATCCATCGTCGTGGCCAGCACCGCCACGCGTTGGTTCAACCACGAAGGCGATATCCTGCGCTATGTGTTCTTCCACTCGATTGCGCTGGCGTGCCTGGTGGGGGGCTTTGTGACGCTGCAGGCCTACGTCTGGCCGTTCACGCAGATGGTTGTTCGCTGATCACTGGAGACTTTTCATGACCGTCATCACCACCGTTGAAGACCTGCGTGTGCTGGCCGAAAAACGCGTGCCGCGCATGTTCTACGACTACGCCGACAGCGGCTCGTGGACCGAAAGCACCTACCGCGCCAACGAGAGTGATTTCGCCAAAATCAAGCTGCGTCAACGCGTGGCCGTGGACATGAGCAACCGCAGCACCGCCACGAAAATGGTGGGCATCGACGTGAAAATGCCGGTGTGCATCGCGCCTGTTGGCCTGACGGGCATGCAGCACGCCGATGGCGAAATCCATGCCGCGCGCGCCGCCGAGAAGTTCGGCATCCCCTTCACCTTGTCGACGATGAGCATCTGCTCGATCGAAGACATCGCCACGCACACCCGGGCACCGTTCTGGTTTCAGCTCTACATGATGCGCGACCGGGATGCGATGGCCCGCATGATTGAGCGCTGCAAGGCGGCGCGGTGCGGCGCGCTGGTGCTAACGCTTGATCTGCAGGTGATCGGCCAGCGCCACAAAGACCTGAAGAACGGGCTCACCGCGCCGCCGCGCCCCACGCTGGCCAATATCGTCAACCTGATGAGCAAACCGCGCTGGTGCCTAGGCATGGCGGGCACGCGCCGCCACACCTTCCGCAATCTGGTGGGGCATGTGAAGGGCGTCAGCAATATGAACTCCCTGGCGGCCTGGACCAACGAGCAGTTCGACCCCACGCTCTCCTGGGCCGATGTGGCTTGGGTCAAGCAACAGTGGGGCGGCAAGCTGATCCTCAAGGGCATCATGGATGTGGAGGACGCCAAGCTGGCGGTGGCCAGCGGAGCGGATGCGCTGGTGGTCAGCAACCACGGCGGGCGCCAACTCGATGGCGCGCCCTCCAGCATCGCGGCGCTGCCTGACATCGTGGCCGCGGTGGGCGATCAGATCGAAGTCTGGATGGACGGCGGCATTCGGTCCGGCCAAGACGTGCTCAAGGCCTGGGCGCTCGGCGCACGTGGCACGATGATCGGTCGCGCCATGGTCTACGGCCTGGGCGCCATGGGCGAGGCCGGTGTGAGCAAGGCGCTGGAGATCATCCACAAAGAGTTGGACATCACGATGGCCTTTTGCGGGCACACCGACATCCGGCGGGTAGATCGCAAGATTTTGGTCGACGTCAAGCCGTAATTCCGTCGCCCCCGCTGGCGCGCAGACGTTCAACGGCCAGATCAATGAAGGCGCGTGCTTTGTGCGAAGCATGGCGGCCTTCGCGATGCACCAGATGCACCGGCAATGGCGCGGGCTCGAATGCCTCCAGAACGATTTTCAGGCCACCGTTGCGAACCTGCGCCGCCACCTGATAGGACATCAGTCGCGTCAGGCCCAATCCACCCAGCGCGGCGGCCAGGGCCGAGTCATTCGTCGTCGTGAACATGCGCGGCGCAACTTTCACCAGGCGCGAGACGCCGTCCACGACGAAGCGCCATTCAGGTGAGGGCGTCACCACACTTGCCGATACCAGCGTGTGCGCCGCCAGTTCTTCGGGCGACTGTGGGACGCCATGCTGGGCCAGGTACGCGGGCGCGGCGCAGACGACGCGCCGCACGCTCCCAACCCGGATCGCTTGCAGCGAAGAATCCGGCAACTCGCCGATGCGCACGGCCACATCCACGCCTTCGTCCGTCAGATTCACCACCCGGTCCACAAACCAGCAGGCGGCGCTGACCTCGGGATAGCGCTGCAGGTATTCGCTCATGATGGGCGTCACATGCAGTGCGCCAAACAGCACCGGCGCGGTCACGGTCAGGCGGCCACGCGGCGCCCCGTGCAGGCCGATGACCGACTCATCCGCCTCGGCCAGTTCGGTCAGGATGCGCCGGCAATCCTCCACATAACGTGCACCGGCCTCGGTCACACGCACAACCCGCGTGGTGCGGGTTAGCAGGCGCGCACCCAGGTGCGCCTCCAACTCGGCGATGGCCCGCGTGACAGCAGGCGGCGAGATATTGAGCTTGCGCGCAGCCCCGGCAAAGCCATTGGCGTCGACCACCGCCACAAAGACCTGGATGAGATGCAGTCGGTCCAATTATTCCTCTTTATGGAATGGTGTATTGATTTTTTAGGTGATTCTAAATACCAATCGATTCAACGACAGTTCATACATCCGCTGAACAAGCAGCGGATGAACATCCACCCCAAGCCTTATCCCCCCTCACCGGAGTTTGACCATGTCGCGCCTCAGCATCCCTACCGTGGACCAATCCCTCGATGCCGCCAAGCCTTTGTTGGCCGCGGTTCAGCAGCAACTGGGCATGGTGCCCAATCTGATGAAGCTGGTCGGCCACAGCCCCGCTGCGTTGGAGGGTTATCTCGCCTTGAATGGCGCGCTGGCCAAGGGCCGGTTGAGCGTGCAACTGCGCGAACGCATTGCCCTGACCCTTGCCGAGTTCAATGGCTGTGACTACTGCTTGTCGGCGCATGACTACCTGGGCCGCAATGTGGCCAAGATCAGCAGCGAGGAACTCGCCGCCGCCCGCGACGCCCACTCGGCGGACCCTGCCACCGCTGCCGTGCTGCGCTTTGCCCGCCGCGTCGCGGAGGCGCATGGCCGCGTTGCCGATGCCGACCTCGCCGCGCTGCGTGCCGCCGGCTTTGACGAGGCCAGCGTGATCGAGATCGTGCTGAACGTGGCCCTCAACGTGCTGACCAATTACGTCAACAATGTGGCCCTGACCGACATCGACTTTCCGCACATCAGTGCCAAGCTGGCAGCTTGATGCGCTAAGTCAACGGGACATCAACGGGACGGCAGAGGTGCCCCCGCGCCGCCCCGTCCCTGCTCAAGTTCCTTCACCCAACCCAAGGCCGCGCCCATGACTCAAACCGCCGACACCGCCGATTCAGCACAGACCGCTGAAGCCCCGCGCCCACCGCTGCCCCCCTTCAGCCTTGAAACCGCACAACAGAAGGTTCGCATGGCCGAAGACGCGTGGAATACGCGCGATCCCCAGCGTGTGGCGCTAGCCTATACGCCCGACAGCCGCTGGCGCAACCGCAGCGAGTTTGTGCGCGGGCGCGCGCAGATCCGTGAACTGCTGGCGCGCAAATGGACGCGCGAGCTGGATTACCGCCTCATCAAAGAACTGTGGGTGCACGAAGGCCACCGCATCGCCGTGCGCTTCGCCTACGAGTGGCATGACGACGCGGGCAACTGGTTTCGCTCCTACGGCAACGAGAACTGGGCCTTTGATGCACAGGGCTTCATGGCCGAGCGCCACGCCAGCATCAACGACAAGCCCATTCGGCCCCACGAACGGCTGTTCCACTGGCCTCAAGGCCCGCGCCCAGTCGATCACCCGGGCTTGAGTGAATTGGGCTTGTGACGCGCGCCGGACAGCCGGAATACCGCCACCAAATGGCCCAGGGTCTCGGCTTGTGAGCGCAGGGACTCTGCGGCGGCGGCAGTCTGTTCAACCAGGGCCGCGTTTTGCTGGGTCATGTCGTCCAGGCGGGTGACGGCACTGTTGACTTCGGCGATGCCGCTGTACTGGCTTGCGCCGGCATCGCTGATTTCGGAGACCGTGCGGGTCACGCGTTGTACCGAGTCCAGGATCTCGTTCATCGACTGGCCGCTGCGCTCGGCCTGTGCGCTGCCCTGGGCCACTTGTTCAGTCGAATCATTGATGAGCCGCTTGATCTCCTTGGCGGCCTCGGCGCTTCGCCCGGCCAGGCTGCGTACCTCGGACGCCACCACGGCAAAGCCGCGCCCCTGTTCGCCAGCGCGTGCAGCCTCCACCGCAGCGTTGAGCGCCAGGATATTGGTCTGGAAGGCCACCCCGTCGATGACGCTGATGATGTCGCTGATCTTGCCGCTGGACGTGGAGATGTTCCCCATCGAGCTGACCAGGGCCGTCATGACCGAGGCACCTCGCTGGGCTTGGCTGGCCGCGTTGTTGGCCAGTTGATGGGTCTGCCGGGCGGCCTCGGCGGTTTGTTGCACCTGCTCGGTCAACTCGCGCATCGACGCGGAGGTGCGCTGCAAATTGGCGGCCGCGTCCTCGGTTCTGCTTGAAAGATCCTGGCTGCCGGACGCCACCTCCCGCGAGGCGACGCCGATGGATTCGGTGGCATCGCGGATGCCCTGCACCATGTGCGCGAGCCGCGCCTGCATCGCGATGAGCTGATCCAGCACATGGCCGACCTCATCAGCCGGGCCGGCAACAACCGTCCGGCTGAGATCGCCGTGGGCCACGGCCTCCATCGCATTGCGCACGGTGTCCAGCCTTGACCGCAGCCGGCGTACAAACAACTCGATCCCCAGCCATGCAAGAAGGCTGGCGAGCAACACCAGCGCCAGGGTGACGTAGGCGTCCCGCCGTGCGATGGCCGCGACCTCATCCACATAAACCCCGGAGCCGATCACCCAATTCCAGGGCGCAAACAGCTGGACGTAGCTGCGTTTGGGTTCAGGGTCCTTGGCGTCCGGTTTGTTCCACAGATAGTCCACAAAACCGGCCTTGCTGGCCTTGACGGTTGCAACCATTTCGACGAAAAGCCGCTTGCCGGTCGGGTCCACACTGTTGGTGAGGTCTTTGCCGTTGAGCTCCGGCTTGATGGGGTGCATCACCATCGTCGGGCCCATGTCGTTGATCCACAAATACTCTTTGCCCGAGTAGCGGATCTTGCCGATGGCTTCGGCGGCTGATTGGCGTGCCTCGGCATCGCTGATGGCGCCGCTGTGGGCCTTGTCAAACCACTGTTGGGCGATGCGGTCGGCCGCTTGCACCTGCGAGACGGTTTCGTTGAGTCGCAACTCAAGCAGACTTTGCTCTGAACGCCAGGATAAAAAACCAATCACCCCAACAAAGGCCAGCAAGGTACAAGCCAGTGCTGCGCGCAGGCTGCGGGCCAGGGTCCAAGAATTCATGACGAGCTCTCGTGAATGGGGTAGAGCTGTAATTTATCCCTACCCTCCTAACTTGTCACTCAGTGTGAGCTTGCCGGGCATTTGACCCTGGGCCTCACGCTATTCGTGTACCTATCGCACCTCTTTCAAGCGGGAGCGGGCGGCCTTCAAGCTGTTCTCAGGGGCGATGGCCCCACTGGCTGGCCACTACGGCGAGCACCACGACCGCCACGGTCAGCAGCAAGCTCAGGCCTTGCCAAAAGGCGACGGGGTTGCGCTCGATCAACGGGGGCGCGCGCAGGCCCAGGTATTGCGCGCCCGGCGTGCGCAGGTCGTGCATGAATTCCGACAGCGCCTCCTGCCGCTTGTGGGGCTGCGGCTGCAGCGCGCGACGCAGCACCGCGTCCAGCCAGGGCGGCAGGTCGAGCCGGCGCTCACGGGCCGAGATATAGCGCAGCCCTTGCAAGTCGCCGGGTTTGCGCAGGCGGGGTATTTGCAGGCCGTAGGGCAACTGGCCCGTGAGCATCTGGTAGGCAATGACAGCCAGCGAAAACAGCTCCGACTGCGGCGTGCCGACGCCGCCCACAAAATACTCCGGCGCGGTGTATTGCAGCGAGCCGAGCAGGGCGCGGGCCTGCGCCTGGTGGGTGCCTTCGGTCAGCCCCGCCACATGCGTGGAGGCGAGGTCGATGATCTTGACCGTGCCGTTGCGGTCGATCATCAGATTCTCTGGGCGCAAGTCCTGATGCAGCATCTCCTTGCGGTGAAAGGCCTGCAAGCCTTGGGCGACCTGCTCAATGATGCGGCGTACGGCGTCGAGGTCGGGCGCGGGGTGGTCAATCATCCACTGGGCGAGGGTCTGGCCTTGCACGTATTCCAGCGCGACGAACAGATGCTCGCGCGGGCGCTCGGCCGGGCAGGGCTTCACCACGAACTCGCTGTCAATGCGGCGGGCGATCCATTCTTCCAGGAGAAAACTGTCCAGATAGGCCGGGTTGTCGCGCAGATCCACCGAGGGTGTCTTGAGCACCACCTGCCGGCCCGAGTCGGTATCAAGCGCCAGGTGAACATGGCTGCGCGAGCTGCAGTGCAGTTCACGCACGATGGTGTAGCCCTCAAAGCGGTCGCGGGGGTGCAGCGCCGGGGGGATTCTCAGGCCCTCGCGCTGGGTGTGCAGCAGCGCGGCGTCGATGGGCGGCAGGGCGTCGATGCGCACCAACTGCGCGGTCAGGTTGTCTTGGCTGCCGCGCGCCAGTGCGGTCGCGACGAGGGCGGCCGCTGCGGCGTCCAAAGCGTCAAAATTGCCGGCCTCGTTTGAATGGCCGGGCGCCAAGGCCAGCGCGGCATGCACGGCGGCCGCGTCGATGTGCTCGTACACCCCGTCGGTGGCCAGCAGGTAGAGCTCGCCCACTTCAGTGGTCCAGCTGCGGTAGTCAATCTCAACACCTGGCCCCGTGCCGAGGGCGCGCCCCAGATAGCTTTGAACCGACGAAATGCGTACCCGGTGGTCCTCGGTGAGTTGCTCCAGCGCCTGCGCGTGCAGCCGGTACACGCGGGTGTCGCCCACGTGCAGAAGGTGCGCTTCACGTCCCTTGAAGATCAGCGCGCTGAAGGTGCAAACATAGCCCCGGTCTTTGTCGAAGCGGGCGTCGCTGCGTTGGGTCTGAGCGTGCAGCCATGAGTTGCTCGCCTCCAGCACGCATTGCGCCGCCCGCCGCACCGACCACGCCTCGGAGGTGCAGTAGTAGTCCTCCAGAAAGCCTCGCACTGCAGCCGCACTGGCGATCTGGCTGACGCTGCTGCTGCTGATGCCGTCAGCCAGCGCGAGTGCAATGCCCTTGGTGCGCAGGCGCTCTCCGGTGGGCAGCACGGCGCCATGAAAGTCCTGGTTGACCGGCTTGCACCCGGCCTGCGAGTGCTGACCCAGTGTGACGCGCAGGCCGCCCGACATCGCCCGCTTGCCCTTGAAACTCAGGCCACAACGCGCTTGGGCGCCGTCTTGTAGTGGGTGGAGTACAGCGTGGCGCCGACAAAGGTCAGGCCGCCCACCATATTGCCCAGCACGGTGGGGAGTTCATTCCAGAGCAGGTAGTCCATCATTGTGAATTTGCCGCCCAGCATCAGGCCCGAAGGGAAGAGATACATATTGACGACCGAGTGCTCGAAGCCCATGTAGAAGAACACCGTGATGGGCATCCACATGCCGATGACTTTGCCCGTTACTGAGGTCGACATCATCGCCGCAACAACGCCGGTAGACACCATCCAATTGCACATCACCGCGCGGATGAACAGCGTCAGCATGCCCGCCATGCCGTGGGCGGCGTAGCCCACCGTGCGACTTTCACCAATGCTGCCGATCTTCACGCCGATGGCGTTGGGCGCCTCGGTGAAACCGAAAGTGAAGATGATGGCCATGAACAGCGCCACCATCAGCGCACCTGCAAAATTGCCCAAAAACACCAGGCCCCAGTTGCGGCCCACGCCGCCCCAGGTCGCGCCCGGCCGCTTGTCGAACACCGCCAGGGGGGACAAGGTAAATACGCCGGTCAGCAGATCGAAACCCAGCAGGTACAGCATGCAAAAGCCCACCGGAAAGAGCAGGGCGCCAATCAGTGGATTGCCGGTGTTCACGTTGATGCTGACGGCAAACGCGGCTGCCAGGGCCAGAATGGCGCCGGCCATGAAGGCACGGATGAGGGTGTCGCGGGTGGACATCAGCAATTTGGATTCACCAGCGTCGACCATCTTGGTCACGAACTCGGCAGGGGCGAGGTAGGCCATTGAGTTTCCTTTGAACGGTCAGGGGGGCAGGGCAAAAAACAAAACGACGTACCCTCCATGCCCCGCGTTGAAAGGGGAGCAGGACGGAACGCCGTCGTCTTCAGTACCGGGAGAGGGCTGCAGCCACGATCAAGGTGCAGCGGGGTGTCGGGCCGCCGTTGGCCTAACGCGCAAAATGCATGCACGTTTCATGCCCGGCTAATTCGGTGTTTGGGCGGTCTGAAAAGCGCAACTTGGTGCGCAAGGCCTATTTTTGGTGCGCGCTGGGCGGCGTCGTGCCGAAAAGGTCAGGCAAGGTCAGCGCAAGCTCGGCCACGTCCAGCAGCTTGCGGTTGTGGTCCATCGACGCTTTTTGCAAGGCGCGAAAAGCCGCCTCCTCGCTCAAGCCCAGGCGAACCATCAAGGCGCCCTTGGCCCGCTCGATGATTTTGCGGTCCTGCAGGGCGCGCCGGGCCTTGTCCAGCTCCAGCTCCATCGAGCTCAGTCGCGCGGACTGTGCTTGCAGCATCTCGGCCAGCGTTGACGTAGAGGCAGACATTGGCACTGTGACGGCCGGCAGCGACGGAGCCGCGTCCGGTTGCACCGGGGCGTTGAAAAAGCGCTCCACCGCATGCGCATGGGCGGGCGGGTTGACGCGCAATTGCTGCAGCAGGCCCGCCGTGTCTTGCAGGTCTTGCTGCGCACTGTGCAGCCGGCTGGCGCAGGCCGTTTGCAGATCTTGCACCAGTTGCTGCTGGAATTGCCCCATCTCGTCAATCCGGTGGCTGGACACCTCAAACCAGCGCTCGCTCGACGCCGTGTCCAGCCCTGCGCCGGCTTGGGTGGTGCACAGCACGCGGCGCAAGCGCTCCAGCTGCGCCGCTTGGGGGGCGAGTTGCAGCTGCTGCCAGCGCGCCTGCATGGCAGGTTCTGAAAACTCTTCGAACACGCTCAGGCTGCGTTCTTGCGCGTTGATCAGGTGCACGATGCGCTGTTGCTGGTCTTCGCTGCAGACGCCTGAGGAGAACAGCGTGGCCCCCACGGCGCGCTCCTGCCCGGCCGACTCCTTGCCCTGCACCAGATGGACAAAGGCCACCAATGGCCGCGAGAGGCCGGCTTGCAGATCGGCCTCGGCCACTTGAAAAATCAACTCCACCAGCCCGGCGATCACGCGGCTGAAGGCGGCCACTGCGGCATGCGCCGAGACGCCCTGCTGGCTGATTTTCTGGCGCAGGGGCGGCAGCGCCTCCAGGTCCAACAAGACCCAGGCCATCAGCGAGGCCAGTTTGGCCGAATCGCCGGAGCCGGGCGCCAGCCGTTCGGCAAACAGGGCGCGCAGCGTCGTGTCAAAGGTTTGCGCCTGCGCCACGGCAGCAAGCCGCACGGCGTCAAAACGCTGGCCTTTGGCCGCCAGGAAGATGCTGGTGGCGCCACGTTCAGCCTGCAGGGCGTGAATCAGCTGGGCGATTTGATCGGCAAAGGAAACGCGCCCGGCGAGCCGCTGAATCGCCTCGATTTCCAGCTGCTTTGAACGAAGAACCAGATCGGAGACAGACAGTTGCATGGGCGGCCACAGGATCGCAGATCCCAGAATCGGGAGACAAGAATCAAGCGGCGCGCGGCCCTTGATGCGCCATTGTCCGTGATCCCGGCCGGCGGGCCGCGAGGTTCAACGCGTGGCGATGAAGACCCGCCCGTCTTCCACCCGAATCGGGTGCGTACGCACCGAGTGCTCGGGCGCCTCCAGGCATTCGCCACTGCGCAGGTCAAAGTGGTTTTTGTACAGCGGCGAGGCAACGACGATGCGCCCGCCGAGGCAGCCCACCAGCCCTCGCGACAGCACGCTGGCACGTGACAGGGGGTCGACATTGTCGATGGCGAACAGTTGCGTCTCTCCAACGCGAAACACCGCAATATGCCGCCCGTCCATGCGGGCGCAAACGCCCATGTCCGGCAGGATGTCGTCGACCGCGCACACGGCGGTCCAGGTCAGGGTGTCAGTGCTCATGATGATGTCCTTCCGGTTCATGAAAATTCAGACGGGCGGGCCTCAAACCGCCTCGTTGGCGGGCGTGTTGCTGGGGTTGCGCTCCGCCGTGCGGGCCGGGCGAATCTGCCCGCGTTCTTCCACGAACACGATGTGCTCGTCGGGCCGGTCGCTGTTCACAAAGGAGCGGAAGCGGCTGCGGATCGCCGGGTCCGTCACCGCCACCTTCCACTCGCAGGCGTAGGTGTTCACCACGTGCTGCATCTGGGCGTCCAACTCCGCGCCCAGGCCCAGGCTGTCTTTGAGGATCACGTCCTTCAGGTAGTCGAGGCCGCCTTCGAGGTTGTCGCGCCAGGTGCTGGTGCGTTGCAGGCGGTCGGCGGTGCGCACGTAGAACATCAGCACCCGGTCGATCGTGCGCACCAGTTCTTCCTTGTTCAGGTCGGAGGCCAGTAGCTCGGCATGGCGGGGTTTCATGCCGCCGTTGCCGCACACATACAGGTTCCAACCCTTTTCGGTGGCGATGATGCCGATGTCCTTGCCCTGCGCTTCGGCGCATTCGCGGGTGCAGCCCGACACGCCAAATTTGATCTTGTGCGGCGCACGCAAGCCCTTGTAGCGGTTCTCCAGCTCGACCGCCAGGCCCATGCTGTCGCCCACGCCAAAACGACACCAGGTTGAGCCCACGCAGCTCTTGACGGTGCGCAGCGACTTGCCATACGCGTGGCCGGACTCAAAGCCGGCGGCAATCAACTCCTCCCAGATCAGCGGCAACTGCTCGACGCGGGCACCGAACAGGTCAACCCGCTGACCGCCGGTGATCTTGGTGTAGAGCCCATACTTCTTGGCGATTTGGCCGACGGCGATCAGCCCGTCTGGCGTAACCTCGCCGGCCGGCATGCGCGGCACGACCGAATAGCTGCCGTCTTTCTGGATATTGCCCAGGTAGTAGTCGTTGCTGTCTTGCAGGCTGGCCAGGTCCTTTTTCAGCACGAACTCGTTCCAGCACGAGGCGAGGATGCTGGCCACCGTCGGTTTGCAAACCGCACAGCCCAGGCCCTTGCCGTGCTGGCTCAGCAAGGCGTCGAAGCTGCGGATTTCGCCCACGCGAATCAAGTGGAACAACTCCTGGCGCGAGTAAGCAAAGTGCTCGCAGAGGTGGTTGTTCACCACCAGGCCCTGCTTCTTCATCTCGACCTTGATCAGCTGGGTCACCAAGGGCACGCAGCCGCCGCAGGTGGCGCCGGCCTTGGTGCAGGCCTTGACCTCCGCCATCGAGGTGGCGCCAGCCGACACGGCCTTGCAGATTTGGCCCTTGTTGACGTTGTTGCAGGAGCACAGCTGGGCGCTGTCGGGCAAGGCGTCGGCGCCCAGGCCGGGCTTGGCTGCGCCCTCGCTGGACGGCAAGATCAAGAACTCGGGCGATGCCGGCAGCGCGATGCCATTGAGCGCCATCTGCAGCAGCGTGCCGTATTCAGCGGCATCGCCCACCAGCACGGCGCCCAGCAGGCGCTTGCCATCGGCGCTGACGACGATCTTCTTGTAAATTTGGCGAATCTCGTCGCTGTACTGGAAGGAGCGGCACCCAGGGGTGTTGCCGTGCGCGTCGCCGATGCTGGCCACGTCCACGCCCATCAGCTTGAGCTTGGTGCTCATGTCGGCCCCGACAAAGGCCATGTCATCCGCACCGCTGAGGTGGTGGGCGGCCACGCGGGCCATGTCGTAGCCGGGGGCAACCAGGCCGAAGGTCTGGCCATTCCAGGCCGCGCATTCGCCGATGGCGTAAATGTCGGGGTCGCTGCTGCGGCATTCGCTGTCGATGGCCACGCCGCCGCGCGCGCCGATTGTCAGCCCGGATTGGCGAGCTAACTCATCACGTGGGCGGATACCGGCGGAGAACACAATCATGTCGGCTTCAAGATGGCTGCCATCGGCAAACACCATGCGGTGACCGGCCTCGCTGCCGTCGATGATCTCGACCGTGCTGCGCTGGGTGTGCACATGCAGGCCCAAGGCCTCGATCTTGCGGCGCAGCGTCTCGCCGCCGCCGGTGTCCACCTGCGCGGCCATCAGCCGGGGCGCGAACTCGACCACATGGGTGTCCAGGCCCATATCGCGCAGCGCCTTGGCGCACTCCAGCCCCAGCAGACCGCCGCCGACCACGATGCCGCTGCGCGAGCGTGCGCCGCAAGCCTTCATGGCCTCCAGGTCTTCGATGGTGCGGTAGACAAAGCAGTCGGGGCGGTCCTTGCCCGGCAGGTTCGGCACAAAGGGGTAGGAGCCGGTGGCCAGCACCAGCTTGTCGTAAGGCAGTTGCTCGCCGTCAGCCGTGGTCACGATGCGGGCGCTGCGGTCGATGGCGACGGCCCGTGACGCCAAGTGCAAGCGGATGCCGGTGCGCTCGAAAAACCCGGGCTCGACCAAGGAAAGATCTTCCGCCGACTTGCCGGAAAAGAAGGCCGACAAATGCACGCGGTCATAGGCGGGCCGAACTTCTTCGCACAAGACGGTGATCTGCGTGGCAGCACCGGCATTCAGGCCCGACTCAGCAAGGCTCTCAAGGAATTTGTGGCCCACCATGCCATGGCCGATGACGACGATCTTCATATGTTCTCCTGCAACGCGAGGGCAGCGCCCCTGCGATTGGGGCCAGACGGATTGGAAATTTGCGCCAGCGAGAGTCGCTGGCGTCAGCCCGACCGCCCCACCTCAAGCGAAGAGGGGGCGACGAAGCACGCCTGTCGGGACAGGGGCCGGGCTGATATCCGCCGTCGTTAGCGGAGACCTTGGGGCTGCGGAGGCGACGGTACCTGCAGCCACGGCATGAGCTACGCAAGGGGCGTGCCAGGTGGATTTGCCGTTAGTCGCCCGCGGGTTTGCCTAAATTGCGCGCCCGAGGGACGTGGGTGCACCAACTCGGTGGTCGTTGGTGGTGCATTGCCGGATGCGAGCGCCAAGCTGGTGCGGTTCCGGGCGGCTCGCTCAGGTCAGCTGATCGTAGGCGCTTGGTGCTTCTTTGTGACGGCTATTTCTCGTTTTTGGCGAAGCTAATTGATGAACGATGCGTTTTGACTGCCGCGATGTTGGCTAGACTTTGGTCTGGTGAGATTATTCGTTAGTCTGCGAATTCAAACCCAATGTCCGGCGCTGAACGACGTGCCGGGCCAGTGGCAAAGCTGGTAAAACCGGGGCTCGTTATGAACTTGCTGAATCGTTTGAGCATCAGTCGCAAACTGTTGTTGCTGACCGTTTTGGTGCTGATTGCGATCAGCATTCCATCGTTCTTCCATATCCGCCAGTCTTGGGCGCTGGCGGATGCAGCACAAAGCGAATTGAATGGCCTGGTGCCTGCGCGCCAACTCATCAAGCTGGTGCAAATCACGCAGCAGCACCGGGGGCTGTCAGCCGCCTTTCTGGGCGGCAACGCCCAGGTACAAGCGGCGCGCGAGGCCAAGAGCGTCGAAGTCAAGCAGCAATTCGACAAGCTCAAACCCCAACTGGTTGGCGCACTCATGACAGAGTCCATGCGCGAAACCTGGGAGGAGGCGCAGAGCCAGTGGAACAGCCTGTCCGGTGAAGTCGGGGCCAAGTCCTTGAAGGCCGGAGTCAGCAGCACCCGGCACGCCCAACTCATCGCCATCTATTTCAAGCTCTTGGATCAGATGGTGGACCAATCGGGCTTGATTCTGGACCCTGAGGCCGCCAGCTACTTTCTCGTGAGTGCCAGCCTGATCAAGCTGCCCATGGCCACCGAGGCGCTGGGTCAGACGCGCGCGCGCGGGGCCGGTTTTTTGGCCGAAGGCCAGATTGGCCCGGAGGGGCGCACGGTGCTCGCGGGGCTGGTGCAACAGGCCAGTGATCACCACGCCAGCATGGTGGGCGCGTTCGAGAAAAGCTTTCATGCCGACCCGACATTGAAGAAGGCTCTGGGGGACAAGATTGCAGAGTTGGGCAACCGGGTCACCACCTCGCTCCAAATCACCCGCCAAGAATTGATTGCCAAGGACGAACTCAAGTTCTCGGCGCCTGACTACATTGCCAGCTACACCCAAACCATCGACGCGATGTTTGCCAGCGATGAGGCGGCCCTTGATGCCTTGGAGGGCCTGCTCACCCAGCGGGTCAAGGACTTGCACGCCAGCAGTTGGTGGGTGATGGTCTTGCTGTGTCTGATGATGCTGGGCATCTATTTCATGTCGCGCAGCATCTCCAAAAGCATCACCCTGCCGCTCCGGCGCGCTGTGGCCTTGGCCCAGCAGATTGCCGAGCGCGACCTGAATGGCAGCGTGGAGAATTCGCGCAACGATGAAATCGGCCAACTCACCGGTGCGCTGTTGACCATGCGTGACAGCTTGCGCGGTGTGATTGGGGAAGTGCGAGGCAATGCCGATCAGGTGGCACGTGCTTCGCAGGAGTTGGCCCAGGGCAATAACGACCTGTCTCAGCGGACCGAGCAACAGGCTTCTGCCCTGCAGCAAACCGTCAGTTCGATGGATCAGCTCACTTCCACCGTGCGCAGCAATGCCGACCAGGCGGCCGATGCCAGCAAGTTGGCGCAGCGCGCCTGCCAAGTGGTTTTGAGCGGTGGCGAGGCGGTGGACAAAATTGTCACCACCATGGGCGGCATCGAGGCCAGCAGCCGCAAGATCGAGGAAATCATTTCGGTGATCGACAGCATTGCCTTCCAGACCAACATACTGGCCCTCAACGCTGCGGTGGAAGCCGCCCGGGCCGGCGAACAGGGGCGTGGCTTTGCGGTTGTGGCCTCTGAAGTACGGGTGTTGGCCCAACGCAGTGCGGAAGCCGCCAAGCAGATCAAAATCTTGATTGCAGCCAGCGTGACTCAGGTTGAGGCCGGCACCCGCCTGGTGGGTGGCGCGGGCAGCACGATGCATGAGGCGGTCAGCGCCATCCGCAGCTTGAGCGAAATGGTGGTGCGTATCAGCCAGGCCTCGTCCGAGCAAAGCGGTGGCTTGGTGCAAATCAGCCAGGCCGTCTCCCACATGGATCAGCTGACCCAGCAGAACGCGGCCCTGGTGGAGGAAACAGCGGCGGCCGGCGTGGGTCTGCAAGACCAGGCGCATCGGTTGGCGGTGCTGGTCGGGACTTTCAAGGTTGCTGAGGCTCGGGCCAATTGAGCTCTCTTTCGGCGGAAGTGCCGTTGTGCCTGGATAAATTCGCGTCAACGCTGACGTTGTTGATGGAGGCGATGGATCGGTGCGTCAATCCATGGATTCAATTCTGAACAGTTCCAATAGAGCCTTGGAAACGGTCACCAAGTACCGGCGTCAAGCGCTTGCTTCCATGCAGGGTGCGCTCTTGCTGGGGATCTTGGTCGCCAGCACGCAGTTCTTGCATGATCCGATAGTCTTTGGCGTTATGGGCTTGGGAATGCTGGCCAGCCTGTTGTCCTTGCTGCTGGCGTTTAAGGGAATTTCGGGCTGGGCCACTTGCATTTTCGGGCTGCAATTGCTGGTGATGCCGCCGGTGCTGTCCTTGCATGAAACCGGCATGTACGACTCGGCGATGTACCTTGTGCCAGTTTCCATGGTGCTCATGGCGGCAGTTGGGCGTGCGCGCTTCGTGTGGGCCTTCAATTCGCTGGTGGTGTTGAGCACATTGGGTGTGATCATTGCGACAACACATGGCGTGAACGGCCAGCGTTTGAGCGCCGATCCCCCGCTCAATGAGGCGGCCGATGGTGCCGCTATTTTGATCATCATCGTGTTGTGCGGGTTCGCCACCGGCTACCTGTCTTTGATCATGCAACGCATGCTCGATGTCATTCGCGGGGAGCAAGAGCTTCTGGAGGCGCGTGTCAACTCGCGAACCCAGGACCTTGAGCAGGCGTTGGTGCGCATGCAGCGGATTCAGGACGAGTTGGTTCATTCTGAAAAACTGGCCTCGCTCGGATCCCTTGTTGCCGGCATCTCGCATGAGTTGAACACGCCCATTGGCAATGCGCTCATCATGGCGACCAGCTCGCAGGAGCGGATCCGGTCCCTGCGGCAGATGATGCTTGCAGGGCCTCTGCGTAAATCTTCGCTGGAAAATTATCTGCACGCCAGCGAGGAGATGGCCGATCTCCTGGTTCGTGCCATTGAGCGATCTGCCACCTTGATTGCGAGCTTCAAGCAAGTCGCGGTCGATCAAACCTCCGAGCGCCGGCGGGAGTTCAATTTGCTTGAAGTGCTGCACAGCGTCGTCGATACGCTGCGCGCCGGTATCAAGCACCAACCCTGGACATTCCACATCGAGGCAGACGCCGGAATTGCTTGCGATAGCTATCCGGGGCCGCTGGGGCAGATCCTCACCAACCTTGTGCAGAACGCTTTGCGCCACGGCTTCAATCAGCGCAATCACGGCACGGTTTGGATCGACGTTAGGTTGGTGGACGACGAGGTTTGGCTTCAGGTGCGTGACGACGGGCATGGCATGGATCCGGGTGTGCTCGCTCGTGTCTTCGACCCCTTTTTCACCACCCAACTGGGGCAAGGCGGATCGGGCCTGGGCTTGGCCATTTGTCGGCGCTTGGCCACTTCGGTGCTTGGCGGCGATCTCACCGCCAGCTCGGTCAGCGGTGAGGGCGCCTGCTTCACGCTGCGCTTTCCAAGGGTCGCGCCGGGGCAGATCTAAGCCGTATAGCGAAGAGCGGCTTCAGCGGTGACGTGTCCGTTTTGCGGATCGGGTTCAAAATTTGCAGCGACGCGGTTGGCTCACCAGACAGCCAGAGCTTCACTGAGGCCGATGCGGGCGCCTGCCATTCCTGCGCGGGCAGCAGCCACAGGTCTGCGCTGTCACGGTCTTGCGTCAGCCAGACGCGCCCGGTGAGCACGCGCAGGATGCAGCCCTGGCGCAGATGCAGGGGCCGTGCCACGGCGTCACGGAGTTCCAATTCAACAATGCGATACATGGGGTCTCCTTTTCGTTGGGGGTAACCATAGCTCGGTAGACCAGGCCAGTTCCGGTACAGTTGATTGGATACTTGATTGCACTGGCCTGGTCATGGGCCCGATACACTTGAAAAATTCCACCCAGCCCGCGCCCGTTTCTGCTTCCGTTTCTGGCGGCACGCAATCGCCCTTGCTGCCCGGTCGAATCAGCTTGGTTGACCAAGTCGCCCAGTGGGCCGAGCAGCGTATTGCCGAGCGCGTGTTTCAGCCGGGCATGCGCATGCCCTCGGTGCGCGAGTTGTCGCTGCAGCGCGGCGTTTCGCGGTTTACGGTGGTGGAGGCCTATGAGCGATTGGTGGCGCGCGGCCTGCTGCTGGCTCGCCCGGGCTCAGGTTTTTATGTGCGGGAGCAGGCGCCGCGCCGGGAGCGACGGGCCGCCGCGCCGGTGCGCTCCAAGGTGATCGATGTGGGCTGGCTGGCGCGCAATATGCTCAGCGGCATCGCGCCGGAGCGTTCGCCGGGCTTTGGCTCGCTGCCCGCTTCCATGTGTGGCGGCGAGATGATCCGGCTGGGTTTGCGGGCGACTTCGGCGTTTCCGCTGGCGCAGCTCAGCCGTGGCGCGCAGGCTCAGGGTTATCTGCCTTTGCGGGAACAGCTGGTGCGCAAGCTGGCTGAAATCGAAGTGGCCGCCACGCCCGCCCATGTGTTGACGACCACCGGCTGCACGCAGTCTTTCAGCCTGATTGCAGAGCACTTCTTGAAGCCGGGCGATGTGGTGCTCACTGGCGATCCAGCATGGTCGGCCCAGCTGGGTGCCTTGGCCATGGGTGGCGTGCGCGTTGTTGGCGTGCCTTATGACGCGCACGGGCCCGACCTGAAGGCCATGGCCGCGCTGGCGGCGCAGCACAAGCCGCGCATGCTGGTGATCAACAGCGTCTTGCACAACCCGACCGGCACGGTGCTGAGCCTGGCCAGTGCGTACCAAATTCTGCGCATTGCCGAGCAGCACGATATGTTGATCGTCGAGGACGACGTTTATGCTGACTTCGTGCCCGACAACCAGGCCGCGCCGCGCCTCGCCAGCCTCGATCAGCTGCAGCGGGTGATCTACCTGAGCAGCTTTTCCAAGATGCTCGCGCCCAGCATGCGGGTGGGCTATATCGCCGCCAACCCGCAGTTCATTGAAGACCTGATGCTGCACAAGCTGCTGGGCTCCTGGGCCACACCCGAGTTGGTGGAGCGTGTGGTGTTGCACGCGCTGACCGAGGGCAGCTATCGCCGGCATTGCCAGCGCGTGCGGGCGCGCCTGGATGCGCTGCGCGAGCCCGCGTATCAGCGCTTCGAAGCCTTGGGCTTTCAGTTGCTGGGCCGCCCGAGCGCTGGTTTTCTGGGGTGGTTTGATGCCGGCGTCGATACCAATCAATTGGCCGCCGCGGGGCTGGAGGCGGGCTATCTGTTTGCGCCCGGCGCGCTTTTCTCGCCCACGCAGGCGCCAGGGACGCTTTTGCGTATCAATATCACAACCAGTGATGACGCAAGCATGTTGAAATGGTTGATGAAGACGCTGGAGCAGTTGCGCGCGCCGGCGCAATAGACTGCAGAACTGCAATACTCAGCGCACTCAAATTACCAAAGGCCTCGGCCTCCGCTTCGGCCCGGGCGACAGGTCAACGAGGAGGCAAGAAGGGAGTCGATCTTGGGCACACTGGACCTGAGAACAGCGCTCTTGTTGTCGGCCCTGGTGTCAGCCCAGGTCATGCATTAAGTGGGCTGTGAGTGCATTCTCAGGCGTACTTGCATTGCATGGCAATTTGCAGTTCATCGTCCAGCCAGCCTTGGGCCTCGGCGGCGTTGTCGAAGAGTTTGACAAGGCGGCCCTGGCGCAAAAAGACATCGTGATAAAACGGCCATACCAAGTCGCGGCCTTCTACATCGGCCTCGACAACAAAAGCCACCGCGACCGGCGCCCGCCCGAGTTGGCCGAAGCGGCGGAGCAAGTCCTCCAGCGCTTGGAGCGCATCCGGGGCGATCATGAGGCTCTCGGTGAATTCCAGCAGATTGACCAAAGGCGTCGCGGCGGGAATTTCGTTGTAGAGCGCGCCCATGCCTTGCGCCATGGCCTCGATGGCCTCACGGTTGAAGGGCCCCTGGGCGCGGACATGAAACGTGCTGCCGTGCACCCAGAATTCAAACTCGCCATGGGGTCTGAAGTTGCAGGTCGCGAACTGTGATGCCTTGCGATGTTGATTCAGTGGCATGGGAAAGAGGGGGCAAGGTACCCGCAGAGGAATCGTTCGTTCGTCTTGATTCTGAATGAGTGCCCAGTCGACTCGCCTCAATGCTTACCCTCAGGATGGGCGGTATCTGTTTGAATTTTGGCAGCGGCACGAATTTTTTCACACGTCCATAACGCTCCAGCGACGCTGACCCATCAAGGCTGCTGCAGCCCCGTGCATTCAGCGGAACGGCTGCCTTGACTTGCCTCATTTTAAAAGATTCATCCAAAATATTGCTTTTGCGAACGGAGGCTGAAATAATAGGTTCATATTAAATGCAACTTAAAGGATATTGCATGACTGCCACTTCTGCTCCCACGGCTTCTCAAGCCGTTGTCATCGACGTGCGGCAAATTCCTCCGGCACAGCGGCATGCGCGCATTTTTCAGCAATTTGAATCGCTGCCTGTGGGCGCCTGGTTTGATTTGCACAGCGACCACGAGCCTCTGCCCTTGAAGCAGCAATTCCAGGCGCAATGGGCCGGGCAGTTCGATTGGGAGGTGCTGGAGGCGGGGCCGCAGCAATGGCGCGTGCGCATCGCGCGGCGCCCGGCCGGCAAGAGTTGCTGCGGTTGCTGCGGCGGCTGATGGGCGGCGTCAACACTGCCCCGCAATTTGCGCCCTAAGAATCGTCGGAACGATAGGAACTCTCATGAGCAGCGTCTTTGTGCAGTTGCAGGAACCGCCCCGGCGGCGCCATCCCGGCAAGGGCTTGGCGCTCTGGGATCTTGGCTTTCGCCCGTTTTACCTGCTGGCGGCCACGCTGGCGTTGCTCTCCATCCCACTATGGGCTTTGCAGTTCAGCGGTTTGCTGGGTGAGGGCTTTTTGCGCGGTCCGACCTGGCATGCGCATGAGATGGTGTTCGGCTACGCGCTGGCCATCGTCATTGGCTTCTTGTTCACGGCCGGGCGCAATTGGTCGGGCCAGCCTACGCCCACGGGCCGGCCGTTGATGGCGCTGGCCTTGCTGTGGGTGCTGGCCCGGGTTTTGGTGCTGGTGCCGGTGGGGCCCTGGGTTTGGGCGTCGATGGCCGTCAATGTGGCGGTGCCCTGGGCGGCTGCCTGGGGCTTGTGGCGGGCGCTGCGTGCCGGCAACAACCGGCGTAACTACTTCTTCGTGCTGTTGCTTTTGGCCATGGGCCTGGCCACGGGCGCGTTGCACCTGAACCTGCTCGGGCACCTGTCTTTGCCGGCCGCTTTGGGTCAAGGCCTGGGACTGCCGCTGGCGCTGGATGTGCTGCTGTTCATGATCGCCATCATGGCCGGCCGGGTGGTACCCATGTTCTCCAACAACGGTGTGCCGGGCATGAATGCGCAGCGTGCGCCTCGAGTGGAGCAAGCCGCCCTGGGCAGCGTGTTGCTGCTGGGTGCCTGCGACGCTGTGGGCCTGAGCGGGCCGCTTCTGCTGTTGGCCTTGCTGCCCGCCTTGGTGGCGCACGGTTGGCGTTGGCTGTTGTGGCAGCCCTGGAAGACGCTGCGCAATCCGCTCGTGTGGGTGCTGCATGCGGCCTATGCCTGGCTGCTGGTGCACCTGGCTTTGCGCGCTGCGGCAGCGCTGCACTGGTTGCCGGCCTCACCGGCCACGCATGCCTTGACGGTGGGGGTCATCGGCATGATGACGCTGGGCATGATCACGCGCACCGCCCTGGGTCACACCGGCCGGGCGCTCAAAGCCGGGCCGATTGAAACGGGGGCCTATCTGGCGCTGTTGTTGGCCGGGCTGCTGCGGGTTTTTCTGCCGCTGATGCTGCCTGCGACGACGATGCTGGCGGTGGGTGTGTCGGCTGGGCTCTGGGCGCTGGCCTTTGCCTTGTATTTGTGGCGTTATGTGCCGCTGCTGCTGCGGCCCCGGGTTGACGGACTGCCGGGTTGATTTGCCCTCATGATGCCCACTATGACGCTACACAAGAACAAAGAAGAGACCCCCGCATGCGACTGACCACCATGACCGACTATGCCTTGCGCATGCTGATTTACCTGGGCCAACACCCGGAACGCTTGTGCACCACGGCTGAGATTGCGCAGGCTTACGCGATCTCCGAATCTCATCTGACCAAGATCACCCACCAACTTGGCCTGGGCGGTTGGATCAGCACGGTGCGAGGCAAAGGCGGCGGGATGCGCCTTGCCTTGCCGCCGGAGGACATCGGGCTGGGTGAATTGGTGCGGGCGGTGGAGCCCGACTTTGCGCTGGTGGAGTGCCTGGGCACCGGCAACACCTGCAGCTTGACCCAGCGCTGTGCCCTGACCGGCATCTTCAACAACGCGTTGGCCGCCTTTTTGGCGCAGCTGGACGGCCACAGCCTGGCCGATCTGCTGCCGCCCCAACTGCCTCGGGTTGGCGTGGTGGCGGCCCTGAAGCCGCAGGCCGTCGCCATGCCTCTGCCTCACGGCAGCCGGGCGAACAAAACGCCATGACTGCACCTGATCCCAGCAGCGCGGCGCGGCGCGTGATTCCGCTTTATGTGGCCGAGGCCAAGGTTTATCCACGCTCGGTCAGTGGTCGCTTTGCCAATTGGCGCTGGCTGATGGTGGGCCTGACCCAGCTCTTTTTCTACGGCATGCCCTGGCTGCAGTGGAATGGCCGGCAGGCTTTGTTGTTCGATCTGGAGGCTGGGCGTTTTTATGTGATGGGCCTGCTGCTTTATCCGCAGGACTTCATTTATCTGGCGGCCCTGCTGGTGCTCAGCGCTTTGGCGCTTTTCTTCTTCACCGCCGTGGCCGGGCGCCTGTGGTGCGGCTACAGCTGCCCGCAGACGGTGTATACCGAGATGTTTCTCTGGATCGAGCGCCACACCGAAGGCGACCGCCAGGCCCGGATGCGCCTGGACCGCGCGCCCTGGTCGCTGGAGAAGTTGCTGCGCAAAGGCGGCAAGCACGGCGGCTGGCTGGTGCTGTCCTTGTTGACGGGCTTCAGCTTTGTGGGCTATTTCATTCCGGTGCGCGAGCTGGCGGTGCAGGTGCTGAGCCTGCAGGTGCAGGCCTGGCCCTTGTTCTGGGTGCTGTTCTACGCCGGTGCGACCTATGGCAACGCGGGATTCTTGCGCGAGCAGATGTGCAAGTACATCTGCCCTTACGCCCGCTTTCAAAGCGCACTGATCGATGGCGATTCGCTCATCATCAGCTACGACGCCCAGCGCGGCGAGCCACGCGGTGCCCGCTCGCGCAAGCAGGCGCAGGACGTGCTCGCGGGCGGCGCTGCCGATTGTGTGGACTGCACTTTGTGTGTGCAGGTTTGCCCCACGGGCATCGACATCCGCAACGGTTTGCAAAACGAGTGCATCGGTTGCGCCGCTTGCATCGACGTGTGCGACCAAGTCATGGACAAGGTCGGCTCTCCCCGGGGACTGATCCGTTATGCCACCGGCAACGGCATGGCCGGCGGCTGGACCAAGCAGCAGATGCTGGCACGGGTGCTGCGTCCGCGCGTGCTGCTCTACGGCGCCGGTTTGCTGGCTTTAAGCCTGGCGTTTGTGTTCAGCTTGCAGCAACGTGAAGACCTGTTGATCGATGTGATCAAAGACCGGCAGCTGATGGCGCGGCAGGTCGGCGAGGGCGAGATCGAGAACGTCTACCGCCTGCAATTGATCAACCGCACCGAGCGCCCTTTGCGCTTGCGGCTGCAGGCCAGCGGCTTGGCCGGCCTGCACTTGCTGAGCGTGGGCGACCAAGAGCTACAGGTTGCCGCATCAAGCATCGGTGCCTTGCCGGTGCAACTGCGCTTGCCGCCCGGCGCCGGCCAGGAGTCGGGCGCCCACACGGTGAAGATTCAGGCGCTGGACCTGGACGCCCCGGGCAGGGTCTTCACGGCCAAGGCGGTTTTCTTCGTCCCACGCACCTAGCGTTTGTACATGTTGGGCTCACCGCATCGTCCCTTCTTCAGCGCCGCTGCGCTGGTCTGGCTGCTGGTGGCAGGTTGGTGGGCGTGGCGGTGGGTGGGGGCTGAACCCGCTGAGGCGGGGCTGATCCCGTCAGGGTTGTTGCACGGCTGGGTGATGAGCCTGGGCTTCATGCCCTTGTTCATCGCGGGCTTTGCCCTGACCACGGTGCCGCGTTGGTTGGACTGGCGGGCACCCCCCCCGGCGGAGCTGCCGGGGCTGGCACTTGCGGCGGCTGCGGGTTGGGCTCTTCTTTTGATCGGCAACGCGTTGGCGCAACGGGGCGAGGTCATTGCAGTTGCAGTTGCAGTCGTGGGCGCTGCGTTGCCGGCGCTGGTGCTGGGGGTGTTGGCGGTGCGCCTGTGGCGTTGGTGCAGGGCAGCGGGCGTTCGCCCGTCCGGCCATGCGCAGGGTTTGGCGCTGGGCCTGGCGGTATTGGCCTTGAGTCAGGCCGGGGCTGCGTTGGCGCTGGCCTTGCATCAACCGCTGGGTGTGCGCCTGGCCGTTCACGCCGGCTTGTCTTTCGGGGTGGCTGGCGTGTTTGCGCTGGCCCTGCAGCGCCTCACGCCTTTTCTGCATGAACAAGGGCGGCGCCAACCCCGATTTTTGGTCTTGTTGCTGGCAGGTTTGGCGCTGCGCGGTGGGCTGGAGTTGGCGGGCCTGCGGGCTTGGACGCCCCCGCCGATGCTGGGCGGTGTATTTGCTGCAATGCTGCTCGGCTTGGCCAATATTTTGTGGCGCGATGCCTGGCGGCCAGAGTTGGCGGGGGCCCGGCGCATGCCCTTGGTGGCGCAGTTGCACCTGGGCTATGTCTGGCTGGCGGTCAGTCTCGCGCTGGAGGCGGGGGCCTTGTTGGCCGCAGCTTTGGGCCGGCCCGGCCTGCTGGGGCTGGCGCCCGTGCATGCGCTGAGCCTGGGCTTTATGGGCAGCACTTGGCTGGCCATGGTCAGCCGGGTTACCGCCGTACAGCAAGGCCGCAGCGTAGCGGCGGATGCCGGCCTGTGGGCCTTGCAGGTTTTGCTGCAAGCGGTGGCGCTGATGCGCCTTGCGGCGGAAATGGTCATTGCGGCCACTCTGGCGCCTATGCCGTTTGATTTCAGCATAAGGCTTCGGCCAACGCTGCTGACGGGGGCTGCCGCTGGCTTCGCCCTGCTGGCCTTGCTTTGGTGTTTGCGCTATCTGCCCTGGCTGTTGCGCCCGCCGGTGAACAAGAGGATGACCCGATGAATGAAGCTGAACTGAGCGCTCTGCGCGCCCGCATCATGACCGCCCTGCGCCAGGTGGCCGACCCCGAGATTGGCGAGAACATCGTTGACCTCGGCCTGGTTGAAACCTTGGCGTTGGTGCCGCCGCTGGCGTCGCTGATATTGATCCCCACCAGCGCCACCTGCCCCATGGCGGACCAGATCATGAACGATGCGGGCTGCGCGATCGAGGCCCAATGCCCGCCGGACTGGCGGGTCGAGGTGGACATGAATTGGGACTTCACCTGGACCCCGGACCGCATGGCGCCCGCGTTGCGCCTGCGCTTTGGCTGGGGCGGCGGCGCAGTATGAGCCGGGCGTTATCTCGTTTCAGTGGGCCCGCGCCCCTGCCGCGCGCCTTCGCCTTGGTTTGCCTGATTCTTGCGGCGCTCAATCTGGTTGGCGCCTTGGGCGGCGGCCTGCTGCGCCTGGGTTGGGGCGCCTTGCCCGCGCCGCTGGCCGCGCAGGCTTTGCAGGGGCATGGCGCCTTGATGATGGCGGGATTTTTCGGCAGCCTGATTGCGCTGGAGCGGGCCTTGGCCTTGCGGCGCGGCATGGGGGTGCCGCTGTCGGCTGCGTGTGCGGGCTTGCTGGCGTTGGCCGGCTTTTGGGCCTGGGCGGGTTGGCTTTGGTTGCTGGCTGCAGTGGGCTTGCTGGGCCTTTATGTGTGGGCGGCTTACAGCCGGGCGCGGTCGTTGCCGCTGGCGGTGGAGGCCAGTGGGGCGCTGGCCCTGGTGTGGGCCGCGGCGGCATTTGTGCTGGGCGCGCCGGAGCAATCCCGCTGGGGCTGGAGTTTGTTTTTGCTGCTGACCATCGTGGGCGAGCGGCGTGAGTTGATGCGCCTGCGGCCACTGCCGGGCTGGGCCGCCCAGGCCTTTTTGCTCGCCTGGGGCGTATTGGGCGTGGCCGCCTTGCTCTTGATGGGGCCTGCACCGGGGTTGGGTGCGCCGCTGGTTTGGATCATTATGGGCTTGCTGAGCCTGTGGTTGCTGGCCTTTGATTTGGCGCGCCTGCAGTGGCGGTCAAACGGTTGGGCCGGCCATACGGCGCGTTGCCTGCTGGTGGGCTATGTCTGGCTGCTTGCCGCGGCCTTGGCGGGCCTTTGGGGGCAGGGCGGGGCGGGGGGCATCGCCTGGCATCTGCTGTGGCTGGGCTTTGTTTTCTCCATGGTGTTTGCCCACGCGCCCATCATGCTGCCCGCCCTGGCCGGGTTGCGGCCGCGCTACAGCCCTTGGGCTTTGTTGCCCTTGGCGGTGATGGGCTTGAGCCTCTTGCTGCGCAGTACCGCCGTGCTGGCGGGGCACCCTAACGCACTGGCTTGGGCGGGCGCGGGCCATGGCGTGGCGGTGCTGGGCTTTGGCTTGATCATGGGCCGTTTGTGCAGTTCGACTAGCGCCTGAGCGCCGGCGCCGACGCGTCGGCTCAGATGCTGAGCCCGGCTTTGCCGATGCGGGCCAGGCGTTGGGCGTCGGGAATCCACACGTCGTTGTGCCGCATGTCGATCAGCCCGTCTTGCTGAAACTGGCGCAGGGTGCGCGACAGCGTTTCGGGCGTAGCCCCCAGTTGGGCGGCCAGGTCGCGTTTGAGTTCGCGAAGGATCAAGTGGTCCGCGCTGTCGGAGCGGCGCAATTCCTGCAACAGCCATTCGGCCAGGCGTGCAGCGAAATCGTTGAGGGTCAGGGCCTGCCGGGCGGCAATGGCCTCGCAGGTGCGTTGAGCGAGGCTGGACAGCAGTGCGTTCAGCAGTGGCGGGTGTGCCTGGCTCAAGGCCAGTACCTCAGCCGCAGGATATTCATGCGCCAGCACAGCGCTCAGCGCCTGGGCTGTTTCAGGATAGGGCGATTGGCTCCAGGCGCTGGACAGGTCCAGCCACTCACCCGCGTTCAAGGAGTGGCTTTGCCACCATTTGCCATTGCTGGCGCGTTTGCCCATGCTGACCTTGCCGCGCACCAGCAACCAAAGGCTGCCCTTGTTGACATGGCCGTCCTGCCACAGGCGGCAGCGCGTGCGTACCCGGTGGCTGCGGCCCAACCGGGCCAGCGCGTTCAAGGCCTCGGGCGCCTCGGCCAGGGCTGGCCAGGCCTGCGCCAGCGCCTGGCGCACCTGCAGCACTTGTTGTGCGCCCGGACTGAGTTGCGGGCTGCTGTGCAGGGTGTGCACGGCAAGGGGCTGAGCGTTCATGGCAAGGAGGGCTTTCGCTGAAAAAATTGAGCAGGAGTTGGCGAGGAGTCAGGGGGCTTAGTCGACCATTGAAGCCCCTCGGCTCACCTTGATTTGGTGCAAGAATCCGAGTTAATTTGTCGGATATTTTTGTACCAAGTTTCTCCGGCATGTGCCGCCGTTCAATCGCGAAGGGCGGGTTTGATTTTTCGCAAAACCTTGCGGGCAGGGGCTGTGCACCATGGTCCGATGAGTGCAAATCCAACCGTCGGCGGCGTGGCCGCTCCTTTGCCCCTGGTCTATAGCTGTTCCGGCTGCTCCGACGCGGCGCAACTGGCCAACCATTTGGCGGTGCGGCTGGACCGCGCCGGCTTGGCTGAAATGTCTTGTATCGCCGGGGTCGGCGGGGGCGTCCCGAATCTGGTGCGCAAGGCCACCGAGGCGGCGGCCAGCGGGCGGCCCATCATTGCGCTGGATGGGTGTGTACTGGCCTGCTGCCGTGCTTGTTTGGGCCAGCAGCAGGTGCAGCCGACCCATCATGTGCGCTTGCATGAGCGAGGGGTGCGCAAGCACTATCACATGGATTTCGACGCCGAGCAGGCAGACCGCTTGTTTGAGGAGTTAGCGCAGCAGTTGCAAGGCTTTGGCTTGAGTGGGATCAAGCGCCCTGGATCACCTCCCGATGAATGCAGAGCTTCCTTAACCCAGTTCAAGGACGCCCGCTAAGTCTGGCGGGACGATGCGATCAAGTCTCCTGACATTGCGCCAGTGATTTGAGATTCATCCAGAGAAAAGAGGTATGACATGAAGCAAAACAGCTCCCCCCTCATGCGCGTTCAACGCAACCGATTGCTGCGTTTGAGCCTGTTGGGCCAATTGGCGCTATTGATGGCATTGCCCTTGAGCGCAATGGCGGACGAAGGCAAGAAAGATATCTCGCCCGGTGACGTGAAGTACCACGCCGCCCCCTCGGCGCTGACCGACGTGCCCATGGTGCAAAGCAGCAACCCCAAGGCCCCGCCGATGACGCAGGCCGAGTTTGATGCCGCCCGCAAGATCTATTTCGAGCGTTGCGCCGGTTGCCACGGCGTGCTGCGCAAGGGTGCCACCGGCAAGCCCTTGACGCCCGACATCACCCTGGGCAAGGGCACTGACTACTTGAAGGTGTTCATCGCCTACGGCTCACCCGCCGGCATGCCCAATTGGCAAACTTCGGGCGAGATGAGCGAACAGCAGGTGGACCTGATGGCGCGCTACATCCAGCACGATGCGCCCACGCCGCCCGAGTTCGGCATGGCCGACATGAAGGCGACCTGGAAGGTGCTGATTCCGCCTGACAAGCGCCCCACCCAAAAGATGAACAGCTACAACATCGAGAACATCTTCTCGACCACGCTGCGCGACACCGGTGAGGTGGCGCTGATTGATGGCGACACCAAGCAGATCATCAACATCGTCAAGACCGGCTACGCCGTGCACATCTCGCGCACCTCGGCCTCGGGGCGCTATTTGTTCGTGATCGGCCGCGACGCCAAGGTCAACATGATCGACCTGTGGATGCCCAAGCCCGACAACGTGGCTGAAATCCGCATCGGCCTGGAGGCCCGTTCGGTTGAGGCCAGCAAGTACAAGGGCTATGAAGACAAGCTGGTGATCGCCGGCGCCTACTGGCCGCCGCAGTACGTGATCATGAAGGGCGACACCCTGGAGCCGCTCAAGATCGTCTCCACCCGTGGCAACACCGTGGACAAGCAGGAGTACCACCCCGAGCCGCGCGTGGCCTCCATCGTGGCCAGCCACTACCGGCCGGAGTTCATCGTCAATGTGAAGGAAACCGGCAAAACGCTGATGGTGGACTACTCCGACCTGAACGCGCTCAAGACCACCGAGATTGGCACCGCCCGCTTCTTGCACGATGGCGGCTGGGACGCCAGCAAGCGCTACTTCATGATTGCCGCTAACCAGAGCAACAAGATTGCCGTGGTTGACGCCAAAGACGACAAGTTGGTCAAGCTGGTCGACGTGAGCAAGATCCCGCACCCGGGCCGTGGCGCGAACTTCGTCCATCCCAAGTTCGGCCCGGTCTGGAGCACCGGCCACCTGGGTGACGAGGCCATCTCCCTGGTCGCGACCGACCCCGTCCATCACAAGCAATACGCCTTCACAGAAGTGGCCGAGCTCAAGGGCCAGGGCGGCGGGGCGTTGTTCATCAAGACCCACCCCAAGTCCAAGCATCTGTATTCGGACACCCCGTTGAACCCGGATGCGGCCATCTCGCAGTCGGTGGCGGTGTTCGACATCGACGCTTTGGATAAAGGCTTCAAGGTGCTGCCCATTGCTGAATGGGCCGGCTTGAAGGACGACGGCGCCAAACGCGTGGTCCAGCCCGAGTACAACAAGGCGGGCGACGAGGTGTGGTTCTCAGTTTGGTCCGCCAAGGATAAGCAAAGCGCCATCGTGGTGGTTGACGACAAGACGCTCAAGCTCAAGACCGTGATCAAGGACCCGCGCCTGATCACGCCGACCGGCAAGTTCAACGTCTACAACACCCAGCACGACGTGTATTGACCTGTTTCCCCCGAGGCGCAACGCGCCTCGGTTCACCCTATATCCATGGAGATTCCGCAATGCGCATGCATTCAATCCTGTTGATCTGTTTGGGCTTGGTGGCAGCTTCGGTGGCCCAGGCCGATGAGGCTATTCTGACCAAGGCTGGCTGCATGGCCTGCCATGCCAAAGACAAGAAACTGGTCGGCCCCGCCTTCAAAGACGTGGCGGCCAAGTACAAAGGCCAAGACGTCGCCGTCGCCCTGGCCCAAAAGGTTCGCGCTGGCGGCAAGGGCGTGTACGGCCCCATCCCAATGCCCCCCAACCCGCCCGAAAAGATCAGCGACGCCGATCTGAAGGAAAGCGTGGGCTGGATTTTGAAGCTGTAATTTCGAACCCCGCGGATTCGAAATCCCAGAACGCAAGAAGCCCGGCGATTTTGGCCGTTCTTGTAGCGGCCGGGGCAAGATGACGACCGCACGGGACAGTGAGTCAGTGAATGGTGCAGCTTGTTCCCGGCGAAAAATGAGCCTTGCAGTCCCGGTCAGCGGGCCGCCACGTTCGCGGGACAGCCGCATTGCGCGCTTGACGTTAATCAAGTTAATGCGAAGTGGCGACATCTACATTGGGCTGATTCAATCCGAGCCCAACCATGCCGATCGAACTTTTCAACAAGGACGGACACCTTTGCCTGATGTTCACCGACCTCTGCCGCGAGGGCGGTGAGGCGGTGCAGTCGAATCAGTTCTTGTTGATCGACAACAAGACCGGCGTCATCATCGATCCTGGCGGCAATCTGGCCTATGGTGAGTTGTATCTGGGTATGACGCAGCACTTCGCGCCGCATCAGCTCTCGGCCATCATCGCTTCGCATGCAGACCCCGACATCATTGCGTCGCTCGACCGCTGGATGACGGCCACCGCCTCCGCCAAGGTCTATATCTCGCGCATCTGGGAGCGTTTTGTGCCGCACTTCTGCAAGGCCGGCAAGACCACTGGCCGTCTCGTGGGCATCCCTGATGCGGGGATGCGCATCCCGCTGGGGCGCAGCCATCTGCTGGCGCTGCCCGCGCATTTTCTGCACTCAGAGGGCAACTTTCAGTTCTACGACCCGGTCAGCCGCATCTTGTTCTCGGGCGATTTGGGCGCGTCCCTGGGCGCGGGGTTCAACCCGCAGCAGCCCGTGACTTCTTTGGCCGGGCACCTTCAGTACATGGAGAGTTTTCACCGCCGCTATATGGTGGCCAACAAGGTCTTGCGGCATTGGGCGCAAATGGTACGCAAGCTCCCCATTGACATGATTGTTCCTCAGCACGGCGCCATCCTCAAAGGCGAGGCCGTGCCAGAGTTCATCCAATGGGTCGAATCCCTGAGTTGCGGCATCGACCTCATGACGGACCGGGACTACGCCGTGCCCGATTGAGCGCGGGCTCTTTGGTGGCGCGCACAGTTGCTGGCCTATGACGGGCCCCTCAATGCGACGTCCCTTCTTCCCGGCTGATCTTGTTCCAGATGTTGTATTTGCCGACGGGTTTGCTCATGGGCAGGCGTTTGACTTCTTTGAAGGTGGTGGCGTCGTAGACGATCAGGGCGCCGTCCATTTCCCACAGGCTGGCCAGCACGTAGCGGCCGTCTTTGGTGAACTCGACGTGGGCCAGGGTTTTGCCGGGCTGCTTGACTTGGGCGACGATTTCTAGGCTTTGCTTGTCGATGATGCTCAACGTGTCGCGGGCCTCTGGGCCGCCCATCATGGCGTCGGTCCAGGCGTAGCGGCTCTTGGCGTGGCTGCGCATGAAGAAGCCGGGGCCGGGCGTGGCGATCTCTTTGATCAGGGTCCAGTTTTTCAAGTCGATGACGCTGATGAGTCCATCCTTCAGGTTAGGGCTGGCCATCACGCGGCGGCCTTGCCAGTCGAAGCTGATGCCTGAGCCCAGATGCGGCATACCGGCGATGGGCAGGCTGGCGACTTTGCGGCGGGCGTCCAGGTTGACGACTTGGCCCAGGGTGGCGCCGGCTTCGTCTTTGCCGCGTGGGCGGGCTGTGCCCAGCGCGTGGCGGTAGCTGTCGTCGAAGAAAAAATCGTCCAGCGGCTCGTCCAGCGGTGTGCGGCGTGGGTTCAGGTAGCCCGGCGTGGCGATGGCTTCGCCCATGCGGAAGTCGTGTACCAAGCCCGCGTGGATGGGCTCGGCCTTGGGGTCGTAGGAGATCTCCCAAAGTTCGGCCAAGTCTTTGAGTGCGAGCACAAAGCTGCGGCGCGGTGCGGCGTCGTAAACGGCCGAGACGCGGGAGCTTTGCTTGCCGTCGGGGCTGCGGGTGTCGAAGGTTTTGACCGGATTCAGCTCGGCGTCAAACAGCACCGCGTTTTGCGGCAGGTAGTTGGCGGCCATGACCCAGCGGCCATCGCTGCTCACGGCGACGTTGCGCATGTTCAAGCCAGCGCGCACTTCGGCCACCATTTTGAGGTTCCAGAGGTCGTATTTGCTGATCCAGCCGTCACGCGAGCCGAAGTACACATAGCGGCCATCGGGTGAGAACTTCGGGCCGCCGTGCAGGGCATAGCGGCTGGGGAAGCGGTGGATGACTTCAAAGCGGTCGCCGTCCACCAGGCTGATGTGGTGGTCGCCCCCTTCCACCACGACGAAGAGATTCATTGGGTCAGCGCGCCATTGCGGGCGGGCGGGCCAGTCGCCGCTGTGGGCGTCAAAGCTGCGGGAGGCGAGGATGTCGGCCGTTGCCCATTGCGGTGCCGGCGTTTGGGGCTGGTAGATCAGCTGCGCCAGGGCTTGCATCTCGGCCTCGCTGAGCGTGCCGCCGAAGGCGGGCATCTGGGTGGCGGGCCGGCCCTCGCGGATCAGCTTGAGCGCCTCGGGCCGGCGCAGGCGCTCCAGGCTTTCAGGCAACAAGGCAGGGCCCATGGCGCCCAGGCGCTGCTCGCCGTGGCAGGCGGCGCAGTGCTGCTTGAACAACGCGTCAGGCTTGGGCGATTCAGGGCTGGCGAGCGGGGCAGAGGCACTGGGATTCAGCGCTTCCTTCTGCACATCCCTTTGCGGTGCCGGCGCCGTTTGTGCGCTAGCGAAATCCACGCCCACCCAGAAAATGCCCAGGGCCAGCGCCAGTTTGATCAAGGTCTTGAGGAGTTCATTCATGGGTTTGCGGTGATAGCGTCCGGCTGGATTTGAAGGGTCTTGCGCCGTGAACTGAAGGGCTTCGAGGTGACTCGTTGGGGCAGGGCTGCGGCGGCTTCGGGTGAGAGGCCGATTTCTTCATCGCTCAAGTAGCAGCCTGGGTCTTCGGCCCACAGGTCGCCGGTGATTTGCTGGGCTCGCACGCGGGTGTTGCCGCCGCACAGGGCGAAGTGCTGGCACTCGGCGCAGCGGCCTCCCACCGGGCGCGGCTGGGTCTTGAGTCCGTCCATCAGCGGGTCGCTGCGGTCGCTCCAGATGGCGGAGAAGGGCCGCTCTCGCACATTGCCTAGGCGGTAGTGCCACCACATGGTGTCGGGGTGCACATCGCCCACATTGTCGATATTGGCCACGCCCACGCCAGAGGCATTGCCGCCCCAGGCCACCAGACGGGCGCGCAGCGCATCGCCCCACTGCGGCCAGCGTTGGCGCACCCAGGCCAGCAGGTAGGCTGCATCTGCGTCGTTGTTGCCGGTGACGTAGTCGCGTTGCGGGTAGCCGGGCTGCTCGATGACTGCGCGGGCGTCTTGCCAGGCGGCTTCAAACAAGGTGTCCAGGGCCTGGCGGGTGGCCTGGAAGTGCGCGTCGCGGCCACGGTGGATGTTGCCGCGCCCGGCGTAGTTGAGGTGTGAGAAGTAGAACTTGTCCACCTGCTCATCTCGCATCAGCTGCAGCATGGCTGGAAAGTCTTGCTGGTTCAACTCGGTGAAGGTGTAGCGCAGGCCGGTCTTGACGCCTTGTTCGTGCAGCAGGCGCAGCGCTTGCAGGGAGGCGTCGTAAGCGCCTTGCTGGCGGCGAAAACGGTCGTGGGTTTCGCGCAAGCCATCAATGCTGATGCCGACATAATCAAAATTCTGAGCGGCAATGCGTGCCGCCATGGGCGCGTCGATCAAGGTGCCGTTGGTGGACAAGGCGGTGTAGAAGCCCATGTTTTGGGCGCGTGCGGCGATGTCGAACAGGTCGGGCCGCAGCAGCGGCTCGCCGCCGGAGAGGATCAGCACCGGCACGCCGTAGGTGCGCAGATCCGTCATCACCGTGCAGACCTCGTCGAAGCTGAGTTCGCCCGGGTACGCGTGGTCGGCCGAGAGCGCGTAGCAATGCTTGCAGGTGAGGTTGCAGCGGCGTGTCAGGTTCCAGATCATCACCGGGCCGGTGGCGGCGCGGGCGCTGCGGCCTGGGTTGGGGTAGTGGCCGTCGCGTTCGGCGCGGGCGACTTCACGCAGGTACTGGCTGATGCGCAACATGGGGCGGGGCTTTCACTCAGGTTTCAGGCGCAGGCCGGTCTTTTTGAGAATGGCGCTGCTGTAGAGGATGTCGTGCGCCCGGCAGGCCGGGCCCAACAGGGTGCGCAGATCGTGCGCTTGCGCTTCGACCTGGGCGCGGGTCTGGCCGTGCAGCATGGCGAACAGGTTGTAAGGCCACTGCGGCAGACGGCGCGGGCGGCGGTAGCAGTGGCTGACGCCAGGGCAGGCGGCGACCAGGGCGCCGAGGCGATCGACATCGGTGTCAATCACGTCCCAGACCGTCATGCCGTTGGCCACATAGCCGAGCCGGTAGTGGTTGGGCACCGCGCCGATGCGGCGGATCAGGCCGCTGGCCTGCATGCGGGCGAGTTCTTCGCAAACCTGCGTTTCGCTGATGCCCAGCATGGCGCCCAACGCCTCAAAGGGGCGCTCCACCAACGGCATGCCGCTCTGGGTGGCCAGCATGAGTTCGCGCTGCAGGGTGCTCAGTTGCTGATTTGTGCACTCAGACATGGCTCGCCTCCTCGGGGTCAGTGCGCTCCGGCGGGTGAGCGAGCACATGGGCGTGGGCTTGCAGGTGCAGGCCGACAAAATACTCGCGTTCTTTGGGAAAGGCCAGCACGTTCAGCCCGGTCATGGCTTCGATTCGCGCGCAGCAAGGGGCGATGTCTTCGGGCTTTTCGGTGGCCAGCACAAACCACATATTCAGCGCGTGTTCGCGGCGGTAGTTGTGCGCCACCTCGGGTAGGGCGTTCAACTGCGCGCTGACGGCCGCAAAACGGTCTTCGGGCACCTGCATGGCGGCCAGTACAAAGCGGCCCCCGGCGCGCTCGATCTGGAACAGCGGGCCGAAGCGGCTCAGTGTGCCGTCGGCCAGCAGGCGGCGCAGGCGCAGCAGCAGCAGGTCTTCGCTGCAGCCCAGCTCCTCGGCTACAGCGGCGAAGGGGCGCGGCACCAGGGGAAGCGTGCCTTGCAGGCGATTGATCACGGCGGCGTCCAGCGCATCTAGCGTGGCCGGCAGGTGTTCAGACATGGTGGGGCTCCTCTTTCGTGATTTCGACGCCTTCCGCAACTTCCGCGGGGCGGAAATAGCGCGCCCCGCATTGCTTGAAACGGCGCCGGCTGAACAGTTGCTGCTGCTCGAAGCCATCCAGGCCTGCGGCCTCGACCGCTTGCGCCAGCCATTGCTGCACCTCGCCGCGCTCGCGCCCATGAAACATGCAGTAAAGGTTGTAGGGCCAGCCCGGTGCGCGGCTGCGGCGGTAGCACAGGGTCACGCCGGTTTGTTGGGCCAGCAACTGCGCATGGGCGTCCACGCACTCATCCGGCAGGTTGAACACGCACATGGCGTTGGCGCCAAATCCCAGCTCGTGATGGCGCACGATCAGGCCGAAGCGGCGCAGGCTTCCTTGCGCCAACCAACGGTGCAGGCTCGCCTGCACGCGGGCTTCGTCCCACCCGATGGCCGACGCCCAGGCGGCGTAGGGCCGCGCCACCAGAGGCAGGCCCTGTTCAACGCAAGCGGCCAGGGCGCGGTCTTCGGCCGCCACGGGCACACCGGGTCGATTGCGTGCCTGGCGGGCTTCGCAGTCGGGCCCGTGCGGGGTCTTGAGGTCGAAGCCCAGATTGATGCGGTAGGCCCGCTCCATGGGCAGGCGCAAGGTGGGCAGCTGACACTCGCGCTCCAGCGCGTCCAGCTCGCGGGCGAGGCAGGCGGCGTCGGGGCCGGTCAGTACGAACCAGAGGTTGAAGGCGTGCTCGCGCTCATAGTTGTGATTCACCCCGACCCGGGCGTTGACGCGCTGGGCGACTTCGTCCAGACGCTCCGCCGGCACGGCCATGGCACACAGCAGCCCGGCCCCGGCGGCGCGTGGCGCCCAGATGCCGCCGATGCGCGAGAGGCTGCCCTGGCGCTCGAGCGCTTTCAGGCGTGCCAGTACTGCAGCGCCATCGGCCAGGCCCAGCTCGGCGGCAAGCTCTTCAAAAGGCTCGGGGCTCAGCGGAAAGCGCTGCTGCCAGCGATTCAGCAATTCGGCGTCCGAGGGGTGGGCAGAGGCTTGCAACATGGCGAGGCTCAAAAGCCGCTGCGCTGTGCGCGGCTGGTGAAGAAGATGCCGCTGGGGGTGTCGGCCTTCAGCACGGCTTGCACGGCGAAGTTGGCGGTGTTGAATACCGTGACCTGATGGCTGTCGCGGGTCGATATCCAGACCGATTCGCCGCGTGGCGTGAACTCCATGTGCAGCACCGCTTTGCCGGGCTTCAGGGTCTGGATAATCTGGCGGCTCTGGGTGTCGAACACTTGCACCTGGTCGTAGTCCGGCACCGCAAAATTGACCCAGACCTGGCGCCCGTCGGGTCGCGCCATCACGAACACCGGCTGCCCGGCCACCGCGATACGGCCCACTTCCTGCCAGGTTTCGGTGTCGACCACCAGCACCTCGTGACGGCCAATTGCGGGCAGATAGGCATGGCGCCCGGCCACCGCCCAGCCGCGCAGATGGGGCATTTTGAACACCGGCAAGGGCTGCTCGCCCCGGCCATAGCCAGCGAGGATGCGCTCCACCCGAGGCTCGGCAGCCCAGAGGTCGACCTTGGCCAAGCCGTCTTCACCGAACAGGCCGGCGATGTAGTAGCGACCGTCCGGCGTGACCAGTGCGTCATAGGGCTGGTGCCCCACGTTCTTGAACTTTTGCAGCTTGGGCTGCTGGCCTGCGCTGATCCCCGTGAGATCGGCGATCCAGATTTGATCCGCGTCGAACAGCGAGAAGATGAAACGCTGGCCGGGCAGGTCAGACAAACCCACCACGCGGGAGCGTTTGCCCGGCTCGAACTCAGCGGGGATGTCGGCCAGCAGCGCCAGGGTTTCGGCGTCGAACACCTTGATGCCTCCGGGCTCATAGTTTTGCGCGGCCACCCATCGACCGTCTTGCGAAATCGCACCGCCGATGGAGTTGCCGCTTTGCTGCACGCGACCCACCACGCGCAGGCTGGGCAGATGCACCTTGCTGAGCGCACCGTCACGCCCGAAGACATAGGCGTAAGCGCCGTCGCGCGAGTACACCAACGAGGCGTGCGAGAGATCGCCCAGGCCCTGGATTTGCCCCATCAACTCGCGCCGCGAGGTGTTGACCAACTGCAGGCTGCCGGTGCTGCGCTCAATCACCAGGCCGAGATCGCCCGTGCCCTGCACAAGTGGTGCTGCCGGCGGCGCGCCGGCACAGCCGCTTAAAACCAGGGTTAGCAAGAGTGCCGGCACGGCGTACAGCCACGCGGCGAGCGGCTTTGAAAGAGGGTGGGGCGTCATGGGGTCACGTCCTTTGGGCTTGGGGCGGGCGGCTCTTGTTGCAGATAACTCGCCAACCACTCGGCTTCGGCGCGCGTGATCATGCTTTTCCAGGGCGGCATGGGCGTGCCGGGGCGGCCGTCGTAGATGGTGGAGGCGATAGCGGTATGGGGCAGCGCACGCATGGCGTCAACGCGCAGATCCGGGCCCAGGCCGCCCTTGAGCGTGAGCCCGTGGCAGGAGCCGCAGTCTTGCGACAGGATGCGGCGCAGTTGCGCCTGTCGGGCTGGGCCGGGCGGGGTGTCCTGGGCTTGCGTCAGGACGGGGGGAGTTTGCGGCGCCAGGGGCTTGTCTTGCGCGTGAGCGGCCAGCATTGCGCCGCTGAGCCCCAGGAGGCACAGTTGCAGGATGAGGCCCAAAGGCGAGGCTTGTCGAGGCATGGGGCAATGCTCATCGCTGTGGCGCCTGCTGTCCTTGAACTGCGTCAAGGACGTTGAGCAAGCGCTGTCCCCACAATTGAAGCCAGTATCCCGGCCTCGTTGCCTGCTCAGGAATCCAAGATGAAACGCCGAGAACCCGACTCCTTTTCTGAGGGCCGCCAGCCCTTGCCGGCCCGCGCCCAAGTCACCCTCGTTGGGGCCGGCCCCGGCGACCCCGAGTTGTTGACGGTCAAGGCCGCCCGTGCCCTGGCCCAAGCCGAATTGGTGCTCTACGACAACCTGGTGTCGCCCGAGGTGATGGCGCTGGTCAACCCCCGGGCCGAGCGCATTTTTGTTGGCAAGCAAAGCGGCAACCATCACCTGAGCCAAGAGGAAATCATCGCCTTGATGATCCGCTTGGTGCGCAGCGGGCGGCGGGTGTTGCGGCTCAAGGGCGGCGACCCGTTTGTGTTCGGCCGTGGCGGCGAGGAGGCGCAGGCCCTGGCGGCGGCGGGCATTGGCTTCGAGACCATTCCGGGCATCAGCGCCGCGCAGGCTGCGGCGGCTTCGACCGGGATCCCGCTGACGCATCGCGCCTATGCCGGCACGCTGATCTACACCACCGGCCATTTGCGCGCCGTCCCCGGTCACGAGGGGGCGCAGACCCAGAGCTTGCAGCTGGATTGGGCCACCCTGGCCCGCCCGCAGCAGACGGTTGTGATCTATATGGGCTTGGCTGCCCTGCCCGAAATCAGCCGCCAATTGATCGCCCATGGCCTGCCGGCGCACACGCCGGCGGCGTTGATCGAGAACGCCAGCCTGCCGCAGCAACGCTGTGTGCGAGGCTGCGTGCAAGACTTGCCTGAATTGGCCGTGATCCATGCGCTGAAGTCGCCTACATTGCTGATGATTGGCGAGGTGTGTGCCTTGCATGAAGTGTTGATGCCCGCCATGGACATGGCGTTGGCCGCCCCGTTGGCGCCCGTGCCCTGCGCCTGATCTGAACGGGTGGACGAATGAGTGAGTGCCGTCCAGCTGACTTGTTAGTTGACCGGCGCTGTGATGAAGAAGCGCCGCATCACTGTAGGGTGTAACTCGCCAACTCCCTGGGTTGCAGGATGTGGATGTCGCGGCGTGAAATCTGGATCAAGCCCTCATCCTCCAACTCTCGCAGCACGCGTGAGAAGTACTCTGGGCTCAGGTTCAGCCGGGAGGCGATGGTGGCCTTGCTGGCGGGCAGCGACACCGTGTGAGGTTGCTGGGTCAGGCGTGGCGTGGCTGTGCGGCTTTCCAGCAAAAAGTCCACCACCCGCTGCAGCCCGCTGTGCAGGCAGTAGCTCTCCACATCGCGCTGCAATTTATGAATGCGTTGCGAGGCATCGGCCAGCAAGCGCAGCGCAAAGCTGGGGTCGCGGGTGATCTGGTCGGTGATGGCGATCTTGGGGATGCGCAGCAACAAGGTGTCACCCAGGGCTTGCGCGCCGAAGGCCTGTGGCAGGTTGTCGAAAATCGAGGCCTCGCCCACGGTTTGGCCCGGCCCCAGAAGCTCCAGCACCTTCTCGCTGCCATTCGGCGCCAGGGCAAAGAGCTTTAACTGCCCGGTAATCACCACGTGAAAATGCTCGCAGGCTTCTCCCGCGCCAAACAAGGTCTGGCCGCGGCACAGGCGCAACAAGCTGCAGCCTTGGGCGGTGATGCGCGCGAGGTCTTCCTCGTTCAAGCTGCGGAACAGAGGCTGCATCGCCATATAGCGCGGCAGCTCTTGCCGGGTTGGACTGGACATGTGAAACATGCGATGAACCTCGTGATTAGGCGTGAGAAGGAAGTCGCTTCGGCCGCGATTCTGCTCAGCCTGCACCACGGGAATTTGACGTGCATCAAGATCGGCCCGGGCCTAGTTCGAGAGAACTAGGTCGCCTCGGTCGCATGAACGATGACGATTGGCGTTATGTTTCAAGAATGTTCTTAAACGGGTTGTGCGCCGGTATAAGAAGCCAGCCTGCCGGCATCGCGGATGTGGATATCTCGCTTGTCTACTTCGATCAGTTGGGCAACTTCCAGTTCATGCAGAACCCGCGAGAAATACTCTGGCGTGAGGCTCAGGCGGGAGGCAATGGTGGCTTTGCTGACCGGCAAGGAGACGGTGATGACCTCGCCGGTGGCGCAGTCTTCGGCCAGTTGGTCGCGCAGTAGGTAACCAATCACCCGTTGCACGCCGCTGTGCAGGGCGTAGGCCTGCACGTCATGGACGAGGCCGTGCAGGCGGCGCGAGATGCCGGCCAGCATGCGCAGGGCAAAGCGGCTGTCGTGGTCGATTTCAGCCAGCACCGCGCGCTTGGAAACCGACAGCAGCAGGCTGTCGGTCAAGGCCTGGGCGTTGATGATGTAGGCCCGGTCGGTGAACATCAGCGCCTCGGCAAAGCTGTCGCCCGGGCCTGCCAGTTCGATCACTTTTTCCTGCCCGGCCGGAGAGATGGCGAAGATTTTGACCTGACCGGTCACGGTCACGAAAAACTCCTCGCAGGGCTGGCCAACGCGGAACACGCTGTCGCCGCGCCCGAAGCGCAGCAGCGTGCAGCCCTCGGCGAGGCGCGTCAACTCCGCCGGATTCAGGTGGTTGAACAGCGGCAGTACGGAGAGATAGCGGGGCAGATCGAATGCGCGCAGGTCCATGGAATGCTCCTGGTTGGCGGGGCGGGCGGGATAGTAGGGGATTGTCGGAACTGCCCTGCGCACCGTAATTGATGCGGATCAAGAACGACTCGACCCTGGCGGACTGCCAGCGGATTGGGGGGGCAGCGCGCTAACGCGTCAATCGTCCGTACAGGCTTGCTAGGCGGAGCGGCAGTTCGGTGGGACGGGCGACGCGGGCCCAGCCTTGATGCCCGAAGAGGTGGGGCAGGTAGTGCTCGGCTTGGTCGTCGATGCTGAGGCAAAAGGGCTGCAGCCCGGCGCGGCGCGCTTCCCGCACAGCCTCGCGTGTGTCTTCGACGCCCCAGCGCCCCTCGTAGATGTCCAGGTCATTGGGTTTGCCATCGGTCAGCAAGAGCAACAGGCGCTGGCGCTCGGGCCGCTCCTGCAGACGGCGGGTGGCTAGGCGCAGCGCGGCACCCATGCGGGTGTAGTAGCCGGGTTTGATGGCGCCGACCCGGTCTTGCACCGGGGCAGACCAACGTTCCTCGAAGCTTTTGAGTTGGTGGATGCGCACCTGGTTGCGCCGCACGGAGCTGAACCCCAGCATGGCGAAGGGGTCGCCGCAGCCGTGCAGGGCTTCGCCGAAGACGTAGAGCGCGTCGCGGATGACGTCGATCACCCGCGACTCATTGTTGGCGTAGGCGTCGGTGGACAAGGACAGGTCGGCCAGCAGCAAGGTGGCCAGGCTGCGCTCGCCACGCTGGCGGCGGGCGTAGACGCGTGGGTCAGGGCCCGTGCCGGTGTGGGCTGTGCTCAGGTGGCGCACGAATGCGTCCAGGTCCAGCGCCTCGCCTTCGCTGCAACTGCGCTGCCACTGAGGTGCTGCGCGCAGCACCTCCAGGCGGCGGCGCACGCGGCGGGCGGTCTGGCGCAACTGGGGCGTGGGTTGAAAAGGGGCGCCGCCGGGCCGGGCCACCAGGTGCTGTACGCGGCAGTGGTCGGGCAGCAGGCATTGGCGCTTCCAGTCCCATTCGGGCAGGCTTTCTCCAGCGCCCAGCGGCAGGTCGTCGGCGCTGGCGCTGGGCAGGTCCAGATCGAACTTGATGCGGGCGGCGGCGGCGGTGCCGTCGCGGGCCAGCGTCAGCTCTTCCATGTCGTCGGCGGCCTGGGCCTGCGTGTCATCGGGGTCTTCGTCGCTGCCGCGGTCCAGGGGTACATGCTCGCTCCAGCCCTGGAGCGACTCGGTGCGCGAGGGCAGGAGCATGGGCGCGCGCTGGGACGATGATTTGGCCTGCCGGGCGCGGCGGCGCTTTTTGTCTTCTACCGTTTCGCCGGGCGTCTGCGGCCCGCTGCCCGCGCGAGCTTGGCGGGCTTGGCTGGCGCCGTGCGAGGCCGTGGGCGGTACGGCCTGCAGCCACAGCCAGACCGGGGCCAGCTGCGTACCGGGCTGCTGCAGGTTGGTGGGCAGGATGGCAGGCGCAAGGTTTGCGTCGGGTTCAAGCGTTAGCAAGGCTTGCAGCGCTTGTTCAAGCGCCAGTGCGGGGCCGTGCAGGCTGGCGGCATCGGTGCGGCGCTGGGCCAGGTGGGCGTCTCGCAGGCGTTGCCAGCGTGGCAGCAGGCCGGGGCAACGCTGCAGGGCCAGGCGGCAGGCGGCCAAGTTGTCAGCGGCCCAATGCTGGCCATCGCTGCTCGGCACAAAGGCAGCGGCCAGGGCGGCGAGCCAGAGGTAGAGGTCGCGGTTCAGAGCCGCGTCGCTGAACAGGGCGATGCGTGGCGGCAGGGCCAGGGTCTCGCTGTCCAGGCGCGGCAGGGCGGCGCGGGTGCCGCTGCCGGCCAGGCGTTGCAACCAGGTGCGCGGACCGCCGATGCGCATGTCCGCCGCAGCCACGATGCGCACCGCGTGCCCGCCGCCCGCTGCGCGGTAGAGCAGGCCCACGGCTTGCTGCACGCTGCCCAGCTCCACCACGGCGGCCACGCAGCTGCGGTCGGCCGCGCCGGTAATGAAGCGGTGCCAGCGTTCGCCAATCCACTCTTCCATGGCTATTGATCTCGACGGTTCAGTTGATGTTGCTTGAGGGTTTCGCGCAGGGCGTCCACACCCACCGTCCACGCCAGTTGCGGCGTGGGCAAGTGGGGTTGGCCGTCTTTGGATTCGGCGCATTGGTCGAGGCAGCGGCCACACTGCACACAGGAGAACATCAGCCGCTTGATCTGGCGGGGCCGCAGGCGCATGGGGCAGACGTTGTCGCAGGCATTGCCTTGGGGAGACTGTGCGGTGCTGCAACTGCGGCAGTCGCTGGCGCGCTCGCGTTTGAAGGCGATCACCATGGCGCGCGGATTGGCCATCCAGGCTAGGCTTTGGAACAAGCCCACCGCGCAGCCGAAGCGGCAGAACAGATGGCGGGCGAACAGCAGCTCCGCCGTGAAGGCGCAGCCGCCGATCAGGATGAAGCGGGCCTGGTTGGGCGTCAGGGTGCCGCTCAACAGCCCCTCCCAAATCAGCTTGGGCGGCAACAAATAAGTGAGCAGGGTGATGGACCAGAGAAAGCCAAAAACGGCGCAGCTCAGGGCAAACACCGGCCACCAGCGTGCCTGGGTGCGCTCGCCTGAGCGCAAGGTGGGCGCGGCGTCCCAGAGGCTGAACTTGCCGCAGGCCTTGTGCAGCAGGGCGTTTAGCCCCTCCACAAGCGAGAAGTGCGGGCACAGCCAGCCGCAGTAGAGCCGGCCCCAGCGCCAGGCCACGCCCATGAAGAGGGCCACCCCTGCGATGGCCGGCAGGATGCCGCGCAGGATCAGGCTCAGGGCTGCCTCGGTGGCGGTGACCTGGCCGTGGGCCAGTGCGTCGATCCCCAGGCTCCAGCGCATGCCCAGCACCCAGAGCTGGGTTTCGCTCAGGTCGAAGCGCAGCAGGTTGAAAGCCGGCGCGAGCAGAAATAGCGCAAAGAAGCTCCACTGGGTGGCGCGGCGGCGGCGCTGCAGGCGTTTGCTGTGCGCCGCCGCTGACAGCGACTCAGGCATCGCCGATCACCGCTCGCAGCACTTCGTGCAGGGCGGCGCCGGTCTCGGCCTCGTCGGTCAACGCGTCGATGATGGCGGCGCGGCAACTGGCCAGCAAGGGCAGGCCGGCCACATGCAGCCGGGCGGCCATCACCAGCAGGCGGGTGCTGGCGGTTTCTTCCAAATCCTGCTCGGTCAAGCGGCGCAGGGCCTGGGCCAGGCGCACCAACTGGGCGGCCACGGCCGGTGAGCAGCCACTCTCTGTGGCGACGATGGCTTGCTCCACGGCGGGCGCGGGGTAGTCCAGCCCCAGGGCGACAAAGCGCTGGCGGGTGCTGGGTTTGAGCCCTTTGAGCAGGTTCTGGTAGCCGGGGTTGTAGCTGATCACCAGCATGAAGCCGGGCGCCGCCTGCAAAAGCTCGCCGGTGCGCTCGATGGGCAGCACCCGCCGGTCGTCGGCCAAGGGGTGCAGCACCACGGTGGTGTCTTTGCGGGCCTCCACCACTTCGTCCAGATAGCAGATGGCGCCCTCGCGCACGGCGCGGGTCAGCGGGCCGTCGAGCCAGCGGGTGTCGCCGCCCTGGATCAGGTGGCGGCCCACCAGATCGGCGGCGCTGAGGTCGTCATGGCAGCTGACCGTGATCAGCTTGCGGCCAAGGCGGGCCGCCATGTGCTCGACCAGGCGGGTCTTGCCGCAGCCGGTCGGCCCCTTGATGAGCAGGGGCAGGCGGCTGGCGTGGGCGTGCTCGAACAGGCGGCACTCCTCGCCCTGCGGCGCGTAGTACGGGGGCGCCGCCAGGGCCTGAGATTGAGCCTGAGCTTCGTCCTGGAGTAGCCGGGCGCTGTGCATTTCCATCAGGCGGTCCGGGGCAGGGCGCCGGCTGGCAGCTCGTCTTCAGCACGGCCGGGGCCGATGAAGAAGCTACTCAGGTAGGTCAGCAAGCCGATCAGGAAACTCACGCCGCCTGCCAGGCGCACCCAGTAGAAGAAGCGCAGCTGATCTTGCGTGGCCATGAAGCCCATGGCGCCTTCGGTGGGCATGCGTTGCAGCCAGATCTGCAGGATGCCGGCGCCGGTCAGGGCCAGCACCATCACGCCCATGCCGATGGTCATGATCCAGAAGCTCCACATCTCCACGCTCTGGGCGCGGCGCGGATTGGCCTCGCGGCCCCGCAGGATGGGCATGGCATAACTGATCATCGCAATGACCACCAGCACATAGGCGCCGTAGAAGGCCAGGTGGCCGTGGGCGGCGGTGATCTGGCTACCGTGGGTGTAGTAGTTGACGGGGCTCAGCGTGTGGATGAAGCCCCACAAGCCGGCGCCCAAAAAGCCCATCACCGCGCAACCCACTGCCCACAACACGGCGGCCTGGTTGGGATGCTCGCGCTTGCGGCGCTGCACCATATTGAAGGCGAACAAGGTCATCATGAAGAAGGGCACAGGCTCCAGCGCGCTGAACACACTGCCCACCCACTGCCAATACCCCGGCAGGCCGATGAAGAAGAAGTGGTGGCCGGTGCCCAGGATGCCAGTGACCAGGGCCATGGTGATGATCAGGTAGAGCCACTTGTCGATCACCTCACGGTCGACGCCGGTGGTCTTGATCAGCACAAAGGCCAGCAGCGCACCGAGGATCAACTCCCACGTGCCTTCCACCCAGAGGTGAACCACGAACCACCAGTACATCTTGTCGCGCACCAGGTTGTCAGGGTTGACAAAGCTGAACAGGAACATCAGCGCCAAGCCCCACAAGCCCATCAGCAGCACCAGGGTGATGGCCGTCTTGCGGCCCTTGAGCACCGTCATGCTGATGTTGAACAAGAAGGCCAGGGCCACGATCACAATGCCCGCTTTGGTGGGCAGCGGCTGCTCCAGGAACTCGCGTCCCATGGTGGCGAGCAGGTTGTTGCCTGTCATCTCCGCCAAAGTGGCGTAGGGCACCAGCAGGTAGCCCAGGATGGTCAGCGCGCCCGCGCTCAGGAAGACCCAGAACAGGATCTTCGCCAGCAGCGGGCTGAAGAGCTCGGTCTCCGCCTCTTCAGGCACCAGGTAGTAGGCGCTGCCCATAAAGCCCATCAGCAACCACACAATCAGCAGATTGGTGTGCACCATGCGGGCGATGTTGAAGGGAATGGCCGGGAACATCAGATCCCCGATCAGGTACTGCAGGCCCAAAGTGATGCCGAAGACGATCTGGCCGACAAACAGCGCCAAGGCGCCGATGAAGTACAGCTTGGCAACGGCCTGCGATTTGTATTTGAGGGTGGTGGGTTTCATTGTTGCTTCTCCTCAACCTTCCACATTCGGGGGCCACTTTTCGGTATTGATACCGTTGGTCCACTTGAGAAACTCGACCAGGTCGTCAAGCTGCTGGTCGTTCAGATGGAAGTTGGGCATCTGGCGGCGGCCCGGGGCGCCCGTGGGCTGGGCCTTGATCCAGGCCTTGATGAACTCAGGGCCGCGGCGGGTGTACACATTGCCCAACTCCGGCGCGAAGTAAGCCCCTTCGCCCAGAATGGTGTGGCAGCCAATGCAGTTGTTGGCCTCCCAAATGTGCTTTCCCCGCACCACGGCGGGCGTGAGGGCGGCGGCGTTGGAGCGCTGCGGAATGCGTTGCTCGGTGTTAAAGATCAGCGCGGCAAACAGCAGCACGAAAAACAAGGTGCCGCCGTAGAAGATGTTGCGCGCCATCTGGCTGGTGAAGCCTCGGCTCATGGTGATCCTCTGGGTCGAATGGAGATGGCGCAAGACTAGGGATTGGCGCCGGCGCTGTCCTTGAACCGGAACAAGGAAAAAGGCGACGGCCACCCAACGTACGGCGGACCGTGTCGCGGACGCTGCAGTTGTTGTGGACAGTGCCGCAGCCGCTGCCTTTGCCGCCAGCGTTGTTGCGCGTCAGTGCTCGGCGTGGACCCGCCGCGACCGGGGGTCGAGGCGGCGCAGCAGCTCGGGCGCAATTTCGTCCAGGCGCAGCACCTGCCCGCCCCGTGCCTGGGCAAAGGTCTGCGCGGCAGCGGCATCGGCAAAGGCCGGCAGGTTGCCGGCCCGCATGGGGCCCAAGGCGTTGGAGCCGCTGACAAAGTAGGCCTGCTCGGCCACCAGCCAATGGCCGTCCCGGCTGTCGCGCACATAACGCACGGCCACATCGGTGGCTTTGCGCCCGGGCGCGAAGCGGGCCACGTCTTGCAGATAGATCAGCAGGGACACGGGGGAGTCGAAGTATTGCGTGGCGCCATCGCTGAAAATCAGCTGCGCCGCCCACTCGGGCGCGTGCGCCGGGACCATGCCGCAAACCGGGCAACGCGCGTCGGCGGGGACGGGGCGGGCTTGCAGCAAGCCCAGGCCCGAATGCGGGTCGTAGGGCCGGGGCGGGGCGAGCACGCAGATCTCATTCGTGATCTCGGTGTTTCCAGCGGCCCCTGGCGAGGTCGATTTCTTTGCAAAGGCAACGCGCACCAGCAGCACACCGGCCGCGCCTGAGCAGGCGACCAGCAAGCCGGTGAGGCCCAGGCGGCGCCGGTTCAGCGCAAATGCGGCGGCGGGAGGCATGTGCTTACATCCGGCCGTCGTGCAGGGCGCCGCCGCTGAGGTCCACCATGTCGGCCTTGATCTCGCTGTAGCGCAGCAGGTGGCCTCCCCAGTCCTTCATGAACGCCCGGGCCCGGTCCTCGCGCACGAAGCTGGCCACCGTGGCGCCCATCGAGCCGTGGCGCTTGCTGCCCAGCACGAAGAAGCCGTCTTTCGCCTCGAACCAATGGCCGTGCGGCTGATCCCAGTCGGCCAGCCCCATGTCTTGCACATAAACGGCGCGCAGCGGTTTGACTTGCTCGGGGCGCAGTAGCGTGTTGAACAGCTCCACCGTGTCGCAGAAGAACACCGGCTGCGCCTGCCCGACGTAGTGGATCTGCCCCTTGGGGCCGGCGTAGTCGGACAGCAGCATACCGTCCAGATCGCAGGTGGTGTGCGCGTCGATTTCGACCGGGCCGACCGGCGAGGCTTGTTCATCGCGGCCACAGGCGGCCAGCGCCAGGGTCAGCAGCGGCGCCAGCAACAAGGTGCGGCGCTGCAGGGGGTGCCGCAAGGTCCGATGCAGTGGGTGAGTCACTTCATTCATGAGCGGAATCTCCAACGGGCCAGAGCCAGCGGCACAACGATCCAGGCGCCCATCACCAGTCCCATCAGCCAGGGCTTGGCCATGGCCGGTGGCACCAGGGTGCCGAGACCGTAGAGCGTGCGCATGTCCTCCAGCGAAAAAATATTGAGGATGCGAAATACATCCGCCGGGTTTAAAAGCATGAGGTAGGCCAGCGCATCGCCGCTCAGCCAGCTGCTGCCGTCCGCGCCCGCCACCAGCAGGCCCAGCAGCAGCAGGTCGAACACCAGCACAAAGAAAAACCACAGTGCGATGGCCAGGCCCGAAGCGCGGGTGCGCTCACGTGCCAGCACCGACAGCAGCACCGCCAAGCTCAAAAAAGCCAAGCCCAGCAGCACGGCGCTCAGCACAAAGCCCAGGTAGTGGTACAGCCCGGCCCAGCCGAATTGGCGGTAAAGCAGCCCCGCCACCAGCCCGAAGCCCGCCAGCGTGGACAGCGTCAGGGCTGAGGCCAGGCCCAGGTATTTGCCCAGCAGCAATTCCAGACGTGTGATGGGCAGGGCCAGCAGCAGGTCGAGGCTGCCGCGCTCACGCTCGCCCACCACGGCGTCAAAACCCAGCAGCAGGGCAATCAGTGGGATCAGGTAGATGACCAGGCTGACCAGGCTGGCGATGATGAACTCGATCGAGCGCGGCCCGATCTGGCCCTGGGCCGAGCCGCCGAAATACGTGATGGCCAGCGAGAACAGGGTGAACACCAAGGCCACCGCCAGCACCCAGCGGTTGCGCATGCGGTCACGAAATTCCTTGGCGGCCAGGGTGAGGATTTGTTGTGCTTCCATCATGCGGCCCTCCGGCTTGCGTCGCCGAGACCGAAGAACACGTCTTCCAATGAAGGCTCCTGAATCTTGAGGTCCAGCAGGCGGCTGCCCAGTTGCGCGGCCAAGCCCAGTACGGCCATCTTGCTGGCCCGTGGGCAGGTCAGCACCAGGCTGTGTGTTGTGCCTTGCGCCGTGGTCTGTACGCCCAACCCTGGCACGCCGCTGAAGAAGGGGCTGGCGACGAGTGCATCCGCCTCGCTGGCCAGCACCAGTTCGATATGCAGCGGCGCTTGCTGTTGCTCGCGCAGGGCTTGCACCGTGCCCAGCGCCTGGATGCGGCCGGCCGACATGATGGCCAGCCGGTCCACCCGCTCTTGCAATTCAGCCAGAATGTGGGAGGTGATCAGCACCGTCACGCCCGTGTTGCGCAGCTCGTTCAAGGTGGCGTAGAAATCGCGAATGGCTTGCGGGTCGAGGCCGTTGCTGGGTTCATCCAGAAACAGCACGCGCGGGCTGCCGAGCAGCGCTTGCGCGAAACCCAGACGCTGGCGCATGCCCTTGGAATACTCGCGCAGCGGCCGCTGGCCGGCCGAGCCGAGGCCGACACGCTCCAGGGTGGGCTGGCATTGGTTCAAGGGCGCGCCTTTGAGCCGGGCGAAGAATTGCAGGGTTTCGAGCCCGCTGAGGTTGTCGTACAGCACCACGTTCTCGGGCAGGTAGCCGAGGCTGCGCCGCGTGGCGCGAAAGTCGCGGCCGCTGATGGACTTGCCGTCGATCAGGATCTCGCCACTGCTGGGCGCTACCAGCCCCAGCATCATCTTGAACAGGGTGCTTTTGCCGGCACCGTTGTGGCCGATCAGGCCGAAGATCTCGCCGCGCTGCACGCACAAGTCCACCTCCGTCACGGCATGAACCGCGCCGTACTGCTTACTGACGCCGCGCAAAGCAATCGCGGCGTTGGCGTCCATGCCGGGCTTATTGCCCCGGGAAATATTTGTCACGCCATTCACTCCATTGCTTGTGTGCCGCCTGCATGCGCGGGCGGGGGTCGATCACGCTGGGCACGCGCAGGACCGGGAATTGCTGGCCCACCAGGCGCAGGGCCTGGATGGCCGGGCTGGCCATCAGCAGCTTGAGGCTGGGGTAGCGCCAGGCGAGCCGGTCCACCATGTCGTTGGCTTCGTAGGGTACATCGCCAATGCCGTCGCCGTTGCGGTCCCAGCCGAGGTAGTTGCTCCAGTGGTTGCCGGCGCACTGACTCGGGTCGGGGGCCTTGCCGCGCTCCTTGGGCACGGCGCAGCCCCAGACCTCGTCGCGTGCACCCACATAGCGCACCTGCTCGCGGTTGCCGATGAAGTCATTGCCCTCCACCGTGTTGCGGGTGGAGCCGGCCGAGAGGTGCACGCCGATGCGGTTGCCGACAATCAGATTGCCCTTGAGCGTGGCGTACTCGACGTCGTAGATGAAGAGGCCGCGCTCGTTGCCCGCGATGATGTTGTTCTCGACCACCGAGTCTTGCAGGGTGCGCAGCATGATGCCGTGGTCGGAGTTGCCCCAGGTGCGGTTGCCGCGCACCACCTGGTCGCGTACCTCCATCAAGGCCAGGCCACCGCGGTTGTAGTAGCTGTCGTTGTCCTCCCACAGGTTGTAGTAGGAGTTCATGTAGTGGCTGCCGTAGCGGCTGTGATGCAGCTTGTTGCCCTGGAAGATGGCGTGGTGCGACACGTCGATGTAGAGCGCGTCGCGCACGAAGCCGATGTTGTTGCGCAGGATGCGCGCGCCGGTGGTGTTGTAGAGCTGGATGCCGTTGCCCCGTTGCGCGCTGTTGTAGTCGCGCTTGCCGGTGATCAGGTTGCCCTCGATGCGCACATCGTTGGCTTTTTCGATCCACAGGCCGAAGAGGTTGTAGGTGAGGTCGCAATGCTGCACCACGGCCCGGTGGGCACCCGGGTGAATGTAGATGCCGGCGTTCTGGTCTTTCAGGCTGTCACCGGAGTCGCTCACGATGAGGCCATCGATCGTCACGTCCGGGGCCGTCACGCTGAGCGTGTCGCCCTGCTGGGCGCCGCTGAGGGTGGGGCGGTTCAGACCGCGCAGGGTGATGGCCTTGCTCAGCACGAAGTTGCCTACATAACGCCCACGCGCCAGCTCCACCGTGTCGCCCGGCGCAGCAGCGTCCAGCGCCTGCTGCAGCGACTCTCCGGGGTGTACGCGCAGCGTGGTTGCCCCAGCTGCGCCGGCGGCGCCGAGCAGGGAGAGCGTTAGCAACAGCGCCAGGCCGTGCTGAAATCGATGGCGCTTCATCCCAACAGGCCGCCCATGGACTTGATGCCGATAAACAAGACGGCGCCGATCAGCAAGTTCTTGAAGCCGACGTAGCTGAGCATGTCCATCACGCTGGCGCGGCGGTAGTTGGCGCGCCACCAGGGGCCGTCTTTCACATAGCGCTTGCCGGCCAGGCGGATCAGCACCTCGTAGACGCTCCAGCCAAACCACCAGCCGATGATGGCGCTCTGAGAGAGCCGCCCGCTGCCCGCCAGCAGCCAAGCCATGCTGGCCGCAATGGCCAGGGAGAAGCCTGCGATCTGCAGCGCGCGTTGCGAGGCGAAGGCGCCGGCATTCCAGGGCCAGAGATGGTCCCAAAGCTCCAGGGCCAGCCACTTGAGGCCGCGGGCGTTGGTTTTGTGCGCGGGCATGGCCGGGTCGGTGGGCATGCGCGGGTCCGGGCCTGCGGCGACCTTGGCATTCATCGGCGGCATGGGCTCGATGGGGATGAAGTAGCCGTTTGCCCCGATCGGGGTGATCAGCAAACCGTCGCGCTCGCGGCGCTTGCGCTCCTTGGCCAGGGGCGGGCAGCCCTTTGCGTCGGTGTAGAGAATCATGCAGTCCAGGCAGTGCAGGCATTCGCGGTGGTCGATGCGGCCGGCCGCGTCAATAGCCAGGGAGCCACAGCCCACGGCGCAGGCCTTGCAGCTGTTGCAGTCCTGCTTGCGCTTGAGGCCGAACCAGCGGAAGGTGCTGGGCATGGCCAGCGCCGCGCCCAGCGGGCAGATGTACTTGCAGTACGGCCGCTCGATGAACAGCGAAGCGCCCAGAATCACGCAGACAAAGAGCCCGTAAGGCCAGGCGCGGTGGCTGATGCCCACCAGGAAGGTGGTCTTGAAGGGCTCCACCTCGGCCAGCATCTCGGCCAGGCCCATGGAGAACATGGACACGGTTAGCAGGCCGAAGAACACGCCGTACTTCACCCACTTGAGGCGGTCGTGCCACACGCGTGGCAAGTGGCCCTGCCAGCGCTTCAGGCCGATCTTGCCGGCGACTTTGTAGAGTGCTTCAGACAGCGAGCCAAACGGGCACATCCAGCCGCAGAACAAGCCGCGGCCGAACAAGAACACCGTCAGGATGATGAAGATCCAGAACAGGAAGATGAATGGATCGCTGAGAAACAGCGACCAAGTCCACTGGAACAGCAGCGAGTGGAACCAGGTCAGCACCTGGGTGATCGAGGGCTGGGCCATGGCGCCGAAGCCGACAAAGCCGATGCTCAGGGCCCAGGCGGTGTACTTGAAACCCTCGACCGGCCATTTGTTTTTGTGCGTGGCGAGGCGGGTCAGGCGCTCGCGCAGCGCGTAGACCACCGTCACGGCGATCAGCAGCACGGCGAACAGGCTGATCTCCAGCGCGCGACTTTTCCAGACCCGCACCCAGGGCGCAGCGGCTTCTTGCAAGGCAGGGCGGCCGCCTTGCAGCAGCTTGTCATCCAGCCAGACCTGGGCGTCGAAATTAACAAAGCTGCGCGTGCCCGTGGCGCGGTCCACCTTGTTGCCGAGGAAGGTCAGCTTCCATGGATAGGCCGGCGAGAAACTGGGGTTGCGGACGATGAAGATGGCCGACTCGTTGAAGTCCGGCGCACCCGCCGCCTGCAGGCTGTAGAGGTTGAGGTAGTCCAGGTCGCGGAAGGTGAAGGAGTCGCCGCCCTGCTTGAGTTGCACGCGGTCATAAATGCCGCCGCGCACAAAGCCCGAGCCCTTGAATGACTCCACGCCCGCGCTGCGCAGCACAAAGACGGCATGTTCGCCCGCCTTGAGCTTGGCTTGCAATTGCTGCCAGCCGTGCGCGCCCAGCAGGCTGGTGGCGACATCGGGGTGGTTGAGGTCACCGAACCAGAGTTCAATGAAGGGCTGGTCGCTGTGGTCCAGCCCCAGTTGCTCCGCGCGCACGCGCAGTTGCTGCACGGCGCCCAGGCGTTTGAGGTCGGCCCAGCTCAGGGGCTTGCCGTTCGTTTCGAAGCGTGCTGTCTCGCGTTGAATGGGCGGCAAGATGCCCACTTGGCGGGCCACGGCCTGCCCGGAGGTCAGCATGACCTGGTTCTGTGCGATCACCGTGACGGTGGCGCCAGAGATGGCATCGAGACCGAGCACGCCTTCATCGGGGCGCGACTGGCCAATCTCCAGGTTGTCGGACACCGACTTGCCCAGGTACTGTTTGTTGAAATTCAGCAGCGCCGACTCCGGGATGCCCAGCAGCAAGATGGGCTCGGAGTGCTTGAGCACCTTGGTGCCGACAAAGTGGCCGGTTTTGTCCAGGCCGATCAAGGTGACCACCGGCTTGCCGGAGTAGGCCGGCGTGTCGGTGATGTCGGTGGAGAGCATCACATAGCCCAGCAGCGGCTTTTTGCCCGCGGCGTCGGGGGGGCCATAGGCTTCGACATAGGGTGGTGAGCCCAGGCGATCGGAGAAGCTGCGCGCGCCGGGAAACACCTCGGTGCAGGGCAGCAGGGCGCACATGTCCTTGGCCTGCTGCAGGCCGGCGGGCAACTGCGCCTCATAGGCGCCGCCGCCCGACGCGCTGTGGGCACCGCTCGCGCCCAGACCCAGGCCGAGCAGCAGCAAAAATGCGGCCATGCAGGAGCATCGCTCCAGCAGGGCCGCCAAGGAGTGGCATCGCGAAAACATGGTCTCTTTCAACAAGGCCGGCGCCGCACTTCTGTTTGAGGTGCAGGGCGGCACCGGCGGCAGGACGGCGGGGCTCGAGACCGCCTCCTCAGGACAGGGCTGCATCGAATCCACCGCGACAGCACGATGGCAAACGACGCAACCTTTGCGCTTGCTTTTACGCTTCGACGATCATGCGCGTGCGCATCTCCAGGTGCAAGGCGTGGCAGAAGTGGGTGCAGTAGCACCAGTACACGCCGGGCTTGTCAGCCACAAAGGTCACCGAGGCCGTTTCCTGCGGGTTGACGATGAAGTTGACGTTGTATTTGGGAATGGCGAAGCCGTGGGTCAAGTCCTCGACCTTGTCCAAGTTGGTAAGGGTCAGGGTGACCACATCGCCCTTTTTGAGCTTGAACTCACGCATGCTGAACGCGGGGGCCTGCGAGGTCAAACGCACCTCGACCTTGTTGCCCTTGCGGAACACGCCCGATTCCTTGGGGTCCTTGATCGCATTGGGGAACTCGTCCAGCTGGTAGACCTGCTTGGGGCTCAGCAGTTCGCGCTTGAAGATGATGAAGTCGTGCGGCTCGCTGCGCACCGGGTGGTCGGCCAGCAGCACCATCTTGTCGCCCGAGATGTCGACGAACTGCTCGTTCTCAGGATGCAGCGGGCCAACGGGCAGGAAGCGGTCCTTGGAGAACTTGCAACCCACCGCCAGGAACTTGCCGTCGGCAGCCCGGGTTTCAGATTGGCTGGCGCTCAAGTGGCCCGGTTGGTATTGCACGTCCAGGCGGTCCACCACGTACTTGGCGCTCTTGTCGCCACCGTGGAACTTGATGGCGGCCTCGATGTTCCACTTCACGATCTGGCTGTCCAGGAACAGCGTGGTGTAGGCATTGCCGCGGCCGTCAAAGGCGGTGTGCAAGGGGCCCAGGCCCAACTCGACTTCGGCCACGATGGCCTTGTCGGGTGACTCCAGCTTGCCGTCGAAGTAATCCAGCATCTTGGCGAGCTCAATCACTGTGCCGGTGGGCGAAAGCTTGCCGGCGCAGATGAAGTATTTGGCGTCCGGGCTGGCGTTCACGCCGTGCGGGTTCTTGGGAACGGACACGTAGGCGGTCAGCGCGGTCTTGGCGTCTTTGTTGGACGCGCGGGTACCGTCCACCACGGGCACCTTGGAGTCCCCGTAGGTCTTGAACTTGCCTGCCTTGACCGCAGCCTCGATGCGGGCGATGTTGAAGAACAGGCAGGAGTCGCGTTCCGCGGACATCATGTCCTCGTACTTGACGCCCATCTCGGTGTTGTACTGGTTGGTCGCCGCCAGCTTGCCGTCGTAGGAGGTGGCGGTGAGGTCGCAGTTGCCGTCGATCAGCACTTGCCAGCGCACTTCCATGCTCTCGGCATCCACGCAGGTGAACAGCGAGTGGTAGGTGCTGCCGTCTTCACTGCCCACGGTGTTGGGCAGGGGCGTGGAGAACTCACCGCCACAGAACACGCGGGTGGTGTAGTTGATCTTCGGGTCCACTGGGTCAGCCTTGTCCGGGAAGATGCCGTGGAAGCCCTGCACATTGGGCAGCTCGGTGATCTTGTCGCAGATGAAGTAGTCCAAGCGGATACGCGCGATACGGCTGTTGATCTTGTCGTTGATCCAGGCGTAGCGGCCGTCGTAGTTGCCGTCCTTGTAGGAGGCGTGGGTGTGGTGGGTATCGGCAACGGTGTACTTCAGGCTGCCGTCGGCCTTGGTGCCCATGATTTTCTTGGACTCATTGGTCAGGCCCCAGCCCACCAGTGCGTCAGGCACAAAGCAGGGAATGCGATGGATTTCGCGGCCCGAGGGCATGCCCAGCACGCGCATATCGCCGGTGTGACCGCCGCTCCAGAGGCCGTAGTAGGTGTCCAACTCACCCGGCTTGAGGTGGGTGGCGTTGGCCACGCCGCCTTCATGGCCCGCTGGCGCGGGGCCGGAGGCGCTGGCGGGTGCTGCGGTGCCGGGCTTGTCGCTGCAGGCCACGGCCCCCAGCGTCAGGCCGGCCAGGGCCGCGCTGTTCATGAAACGGCGGCGGCCGAGTGCGGGTTGGCCGATTTCTTCGGTGTTGATTTTCTTGTCGCTCATGGGGAAAAGTCCTCGTCAGTTGGAACTTGAATGGGGCGCCTGATGCGGCGCGACATGAAACGTGAGGCGGTCGCGAACTTGGACCGAAGCGCCGGGGGGGGTTGGGTCCTTGAGTGAGGCTGGCGAATGGTTGCCCAAGGCAGATACATGGGCCTTGAACTGGTTCAAGAAAATCAAATTCAATACGGCGGGCCGCAAATATCGCGGCGCGGGCCTTTCGCAAACATCGGTGACTCCGCAGAATGGCTGCCTACGTCCCATTCAGGAGGAATTCATGCGTTCCCATATCGCCCTTGTAGTGGCATCGGCCTGCCTTGTTATGTTGGCGGCCTGCGGTCAAAAAGAATCCGCTGCGCCAAGCTCACCCACAGCATCGCCAACGGCTCCAAGTGCCCCGGTGGCTGCAGTGACACCCGCACCGACCCCGGCCGCAGAAAACATCTTGGGCAAGAGCACCTTTGGCAAGGTCTGCGCCATGTGCCATGCCGCGGGTGTGGCGGGCGCTCCCAAGCCCGGCGACAAGGCCGATTGGGGTCCGCGCATCGCCCAGGGCAAAGAAGTGCTTTACAAGCACGCGCTTGAAGGCTTCACGGGGGCCAAAGGCATGATGCCGGCGCGCGGCGGTGGCAGCACGCTCAGCGATGACGAGGTCAAGGCGGCCGTCGATCACATGGTGTCTTTGTCTCAGTAAAGTTTGACGGTGAACAGCATGCCCTTGACCCGCGCTGCACCCCTGTCCCGACGGACTTGCGCCTGGGCGATCCCGCTGCTGGCCGTGGGCTGGTCGGGGAGTCGTCCTGCACAGGCGCTGGCCTTGGCGCCAGCGGTGTCGCAATGGCGTGATTCGCGCGCGTTGCTGGGCACGCAGATCGACATGGTGGCCGAAGGCTTGCCTGCGCCTGAATTGGCACGGGCCATGGACAGCGCCTTTGCGGAGATTGCCCGACTCAGCGCCATGATGAGCCGCTATGAGCCGGGCAGTGCGCTGAGCGCGGTCAACCGCGCTGCGGGCCTTGGCGCCGTGCCTGTGCCCGCTGAATTGATGCAGGTGCTGCAAGCCGGGCAGGCGCTCAACCGCCGAAGCGACGAGCTGTTTGACATGACGGTCGGTGCCTTGAAGAGCTGGCACTTCGAGCCGGGGCAAACGGGCGGCATGCCCCGCCCGGCCCAACTCGCCCGGGAGCAGGCGCTGGTCGGCACCGACGGTTTGCACCTCGACGCGCGTGCCAGCACCGCCTACCTGCGCCGCGCCGGCATGGCGCTGGACTTGGGCGGGGTGGCCAAGCTTCCTATTCTTGCCGCAGGCTTGCGCAAGCTGCAGGCGCAGGGTGTGCAGAATGCCCTGATCAACGGCGGCGGCGATGTGTTCTACCTCGGGCGCACGCAGGGCCGGCCTTGGCGGGTGGGCTTGCGCGACCCGCGCCACCCCAGCCAGGTCTTGGGCGTGCTGGCGCTAGAAGGCCAGGGCTTGTTGGCGGCCAGTGGCGACTATGAGCGTTGCTTCATTCAAGACGGGGTGCGTCAGCACCACATCCTGGACCCGCGCAATGGCCGCCCCAGCCAGGGGCCCTGCGGGGTAAGCTTGCTGGCCCGCGACGTCGATGCCGTCAATGGGATGGGCGCGGTGTTCATGATTGGCGGCAAGCTGGCCGGTGAACGGGCGCTGGCAAAAAATCAGGGATCGCGGCAAAAGGGCGATGTCGAGTTTCTTGTTGTCGAGCGCGACCAAACCCTTTGGGCCTCGCCCGGCATGCGCCAGTCGCTGCGTAAGGGCTGAGTTCGCCGAGCCTTTTTTGACCCACATCCACCCGACCGTGACGTACAGTTCGCCAGGTTGCTAATTGGCAAATTACACGGACTTGTTGAGCCCCGGCGTTTCAAGAATCCCTGAAACGCCGGGCGGGTGGATGAAAAAGGACATGCAAATTCAATTCGGTGCTCCGACGGCCCTGGCCGTTCCATGATGGGCCGGCGTCTTCTGGCCTTGCTGGTGGGTTTGATGCTGGTCGGCGCGGCACGGGCGGACGAGATCGTGCTCGCCTCGCCCGAGTATTGGTGCCCCTTCAGTTGCAAGGCCGGCTCTGCGCAAGAGGGCTTTGCGGTGGACATCATTCGCGCCATCTTCACGGCCGAAGGCCACCGCGTGCGCCTGGTCAATGAGAACTACAGCCGGGCGCTGCTGGATGTGCGCGCCGGCATCTACACCGCCACGCCGTCTACCTTCCACGAAGAAGCGCCGGACTTTGTGTTTCCAGATGTACCCGTCACACGCAACCGTTTTTGCGTCTACGCGAAGGTGGGCAGCGCCTGGAGCTATACCGGCACGGCATCGCTAACGGCAAATCGCATCGGCATCATCAAGGACTACGCCTACGGGCCGGCTTGGGATCAATTGATGAAGCAAGAGCCCAAGCGGTTTGACCTGCACGCAGGAGACGATCTCAGCGAGCGCATGATCCGGCGCTTGATGCTGGACCGCATCGACGCCTTCGTCGAGGAAGAAAACCTCATCAGCTACACGCTGAAGCAGCACCCCAAATTGGCGGCGCGAGTGGCCGGTTGCGACGCGCCGACCTATGCCTATATGGCCATTTCACCCAAACTGGCCAAGGCACAGGGGTATGCACAGATTTTTTCAACCGGCATGCTCAAGCTGCGCAAATCGGGGCGCCTTGCCGAAATCCTGGCCCGTTATGGCGTGCCGGAGTGGTCCTGGCCCAGCCACCCGTGAACGCATGGGCTTGAGTTGCGGTAGGGGTGCCACAGTTCATGTCAGGGTTTGTACTGACTCTGCGACGTGAGCCGGTCTCGGCGGGTCTGCGCATGCGGGTTCTCGGGTGTAATCCAGCATTTGCCGCAAAAGCTAGTTGGAGCTATTGAAAATGAACATGAAGCCATTTGGACAAGGCGGCCGTGCGCTGTTGCTGGGCGCGACGCTGGCGCTGACGATGGGTTGGGCGCAGGCACGCACGCCCTTGGTGTTGATGACTGATTTCGGCCAGGCCGATGGGGCGGTGTCGGCGATGCGCGGCGTGGCCTTCGGGGTGGACGAGGGCTTGAATGTGTCCGACCTGAGCCATCAGATCCCTGATTTCGACATCTGGACGGGCGCTTACCGGCTGTACCAAACCGCCAATTACTGGCCCAAGGGCTCGGTGTTCGTGACCGTGGTGGACCCCGGCGTGGGCACGCTGCGCAAGTCGGTGGTGCTGAAGACCAAGACGGGGCACTACTACGTCGGCCCCAACAACGGGCTCTATACCCTGGTGGGCGAGCGTGATGGCGTCGAAGCCCTGCGCGAGATCGATGAAAACGTCAACCGCCTGCCCGGCTCCGCCGAGAGCTACACCTTCCATGGGCGCGACGTTTACGCCTACACCGGCGCCCGGCTGGCTTCGGGGCAGATCAGCTTTGAGCAAGTCGGCCCCGCGCTGGACGTTGCCAGTCTGGTCAAGCTGGACTACCAAAAGCCCCAGCGCCAGGGCGACACCTTGGCGGGCAACATCCCCGTGCTGGATGTCAATTTCGGCAACGTCTGGAGCAATATTCCGAAGTCCATGCTCGATGGGTTGAACCTCAAGCCCGGTGAAAAGCTGCGCGTGCGCTTCTACCAAGGCAAGCGCCTGGTGGCGCAGGTGGTGGCGCCGTTCGAAAACTCGTTCGGCGGCGTGGCGCCGGGCAAGCCGATGGTTTATGTGAACAGCTTGCTGAACTTGTCGGTGGCTATCAACCAGGGCAATTTCGCCAAGTTGCACAAGATCCAGTCGGGTGCGGATTGGCACCTCGACGTCAGCAAAGCACATTGAAACCCGGAGCCCTCTCATGACATTGAAGCATCACAAAAAAAGCACCGTGGCGCAGGCCGCCTGGGTTTTGAGCGCTCTGCTGGCCGGCCAGGCCTGGGCCGCAGACGCTGAATCGACAGCCAAGATCGACCCCGTCACCATCGTGGGTTCGCGCGCCAAAGTACGCACCGTGATCGACAGCGATGTGCCGGTTGACGTGTTCAGCCGCCAGGACATTGAACGCGCGATGGCCAGCGGCGATCTGGGCGAAGCCCTGCAAGCCCTGTCGCCCGCCATCAACATGCCCAAGGTTTCCGCCAGCGGTACGTCCGACACCGTGCGGGCCATCCAGTTGCGCGGCTTGGCGCCCGATCAGGCGCTGGTGCTGGTGAATGGCAAGCGGCGCCACACCAATGCCGTGCTGGATCAGGAGGGCCTCTTCCCTGGCACCGTGGCGGTGGACCTCAACACCATCCCGCCCAGCGCCATTGAGCGCATTGAAGTGCTGCGCGACGGCGCCGGCGCGCTGTACGGCAGCGACGCCGTGGCGGGCGTGGTCAATATCGTGCTGAAAAAGCGTGCGGAGGGCGGCTCGGCTTATGTCTCTTTTGGCGGCTATCACACGGCGTTCTCGCCCACCGGCAAGACACTCAACGACGGCCAGAACCTGCAGATGGGCGCGGACGCGGGCTTTGCCTTCGGGCAGGGCGGCAGCGTGCATGTGGGCTTTGACCTGCAGCACAAGAACGGCAGCAACCGCGCCGGCCCGGCCGGTGATTTTTCGTGGAACAGCACGCCTGCAGACACGGCCCGGGTGGGCCAGGTGCTCTACAAGTCCGGCGACCCGGATTTGCGCAACACCCAGCTCTTCTACGACGCCAGCCTGCCGGTTGGCGGCGGCCTGGAGGCCTACTCCTTTGCCACTTACAACCACCGCGAGGCCGAGGGCGCAGCCTTCTTCCGCTGGCCCGGTGACCCGGGCAATGTGCCGGCCGTCTATCCTCAGGGTTTTCGGCCAGAGACCACCAACAAGATCAACGACGGCGCCCTTGTTGTCGGCCTGCGCGGTGATGTGCAGGACTGGCACATGGACGCCAGCCTGCGGCACGGCGAAAACCGTTTCGAATACGGCCTGAAGAACAGCATCAACGCCTCGCTCGGGGCGACCAGCCCTACCCGTTTTCATCTGGCCAACTTCATCTCCAGCCAGACGGGCCTGAATGTCGACCTGCGACGCAGCTTCGACAACGCGCCCTTGCCGTGGAATCTGGCCCTGGGCGCCGAGGTCTTGCATGACCATTATGAAACCCAGCCCGGTGATCCCGCCTCGTATGCTGCCGGCGCGTTGGGTGGCGCCCCAGGCTCACAGGGTGATCCAGGTTTGCAGCCCCAGAATGCGGTGAACCTGGGCCGTACCGCCAAGTCGATCTATGTGGACGTGGACAGCGACATCACTGACCGCCTGCTGCTGGGCGCCGCGCTGCGCTATGCCGACTACGCGGGCTCCGGCAACCAGACCACGGGCAAGCTCTCCGGGCGTTACAAACTCAGCGAAAACTTCCTGGTGCGCTCGGCGCTGTCCAACAGTTTCCGCGCTCCGGCGCTGGCGCAAATCGGCTTCCGCAACAGCACGCTGGACTTCAACGCCGACCAGACGGGCTTGGTCAACGCCGCGCTGCTGCCGGCAACCGATGCGCTGGCCAAGCAGTTTGGCGCGCAGCCGCTCAAGCCTGAAACTTCGACCAACTTCTCACTGGGTTTTGCCGCGCAACTGGCCAAAAGCACCAGCCTGACGGTGGATGCCTACCAAATCCGCATCAAAGACCGCATCAGCCGCAGCAGTGATTTGAACGGCAGCGCCGTGGCCGCCTACCTGTCCTCCATCGGGCGCAGCGACATCGAGTCGGTGGCCTTTTTGACCAACGCCCTGGACACCACCACCACGGGCGTGGACGTGGTGGTGAGCCACGCCACCACCTTGCAGGGCGGCGCGCTCAATCTCTCGGCCGCGCTCAACCTCAACCAGAACCATCTGGACGCGGTGCGCAACAGCAGCACGGCCTTGAGTGCCATTGACCCAAGCCTGAGCCTGTTCAGCGACAAGACCTTGTTCGACCTGATGCATCAGTCGCCCAAGAACAAGCTGATTCTCACGGCTGATTGGAGCGGCGGCGCCTGGAGCTTGATGGCACGCGCCACCCGTTACGGCGAGTTCAGCGTGATGTCGTATGCCGGGCCAGAGGTGAAATACCACGCCGATTGGGGGGTGGATCTGGAGGCGCAACTCAAGTTGACGCAGCGCCTGAGTTGGTCGGTGGGTGGCAACAATGTGTTCAATCGCTACCCCGATCAAAGCGGTCCGAACGACAACCTTGCCGGCAGCCTGCCCTACAACTACGTGGCGCCCATCGGCATCAACGGTGCGTATTTCTACACACGGCTGAGTTTGGCGTTCTAAGCTCGGCCCGGCAGCGCGGCACGGGCGTTGAGCGACGCCTGTGCCTGTGCCTGTATTTGTGCGCGTGCGGTGTGGGTCTTTGGCGCTTGGACGTGCAAGGCGGTCGCATCATGATGGATACTTGCCGCATGACCTTACGAGGCTTGAAATTCGCGCTCCAGTTGGCCGCCCGGTTTGTCTTGTTGGCGGTTTTCTTGGGGGGGGCCGCTCCCTTGTTCGCCGCGCCTCCGGCAAGTCAGGAGGTGGCGGTCGCCCCGGCGCGCGTGCCAAGCGCTGCTGTGCTTCGCGTTGTCAGCAACGCCACAGGCGACCGCCTTCGTTCAATCGGGGTTCAAGCCGTCATCGAAACCCTTGCCCGGCATCAGGGCATGACGGCACGGCTGACAGTTGAGCCGGGCGAACGGGCCGTGCTCAGTTTCAAGGCAGGGCGCTACGACGCCGATGCCTTGCGGGTGGCGAGATTCTCAGAGGTCTACCCGGAGGCGGTCCGTGTAGACCCGCATTTGTCCACCATCTGGTATTTTGCGGTTACGCGCAGTGAGGATGTCGTGCCAACCTCCTGGCATGACTTGGCCCAATACCGTATTGCCTACGTTCGCGGCATCAAGGCGATCGACCTCGAAACAACGCATGTTCAGCACCGTGAAACTCCCTCCACGCGGGAGGCTTGCTTGGCCATGGTGGCTTTGGGGCGTGTGGACGTCTGCATCTTGAATGCGCCGCACGGCTACGCACCCCCCGCCGAAGTGTCAGGCACGCGCCTGTACGCCCACCCGTTTGAGCACCTCAATCTGTACCTGTGGCTGGCGCCAGGGCTTCGTGATCTTGCCGCCCGGTTTTCCAGTGACTTGAAGGACATGGCGCGCAGCGGTGAGTTGCAGCGCTTGATGGGACCGAACCGAAGCGAGCAGTGACACCCGCTTCGACCTCGCACGGGTTATTGCAGCTGTGTGGCCAAATTATCGCGACGCGGCGCCGCCTTGCTGCATGCGCAGTTGCCGTGCCGCCTCTTCGTCGCGGGCGTCCTTGATTTCACGCATCACACCGCCCAGGTCGACCGGGCCGCTGCGGTGCTTGAATTGGCCGGTGAGCGGCGTGTCAGGGCTGAGTGCGCCTTTCTCGAACAAGGCCCAAATCTCCGCGCCGAACTCGGTGTGCAGCAAATCGGGTGCAAAGCGACCGAAGAAGGCGCGCAGGTTCCCCACGTCGCGCAACAGCATGCGCTTGGCGTGGTTGTTGCCGGCGGCGTCAACGGCCTGCGGCAGATCGATGATCACCGGGCCGTCGGCCGCGAGCAGGATATTGAACTCCGACAAGTCCCCGTGCACGACGCCCGCGCACAGCATGCGCACGACCTCCCGCACCAGCGTCAGGTGATGGCGGTGGGCCTCGTCAACGGTGAAGGCGGAGTCGTTCAGCCGAGGCGCCGCATCGCCGTTGGCATCGCAGACCAACTCCATCAAGAGCACGCCGTCCATGAAGTTCAGCGGCTTGGGGACACGCACGCCGGCCGCGGCCAGGCGGTACAAGGCGTCCACCTCGGCGCTTTGCCAGGCCGCCTCCTGCGCCTGCCGGCCAAACTTGCTGCCCTTGGCCATGGCTCGCGCCTGCCGGGTGTTTTTGGTTTTGCGGTTTTCGGTGTAATCCACCGCCTGCCTGAAGCTGCGCTGGGTGGCCTCTTTGTAGACTTTTGCACAGCGGGTTTCATCGCCGCAACGCACCACATAGACCAAGGCCTCCTTGCCGCTCATGAGCTGGCGAACGACCGTGTCAATGAGGCCTTCTTCGATCAAATTTTGGAGTCTGGGAGGTGCTTTCATCGGGCGCGGTGCTCGCAACGGGGGGCTTGCGTCAAGGGACAGGAATCGCACATCGTAGTGGGTGTGCGTGAAGCGCTTGAGTTAGGCCTCGCGAGCTTGTGTCTGCACGACCTCCGCTGCACTGCGAAAGGCCTCAACAGCCATGGGCACGCCGCAGTAGATGGTGGCGTGCAGCAAGACTTCTTGAATTTCCTGAACCGTGGCACCGTTGTTCAGCGCGCCGCGCACATGGCCTTTGAGTTCGTGCTGGCGGCCCAGCGCCGTCAACATGGCCACCGTGACCAGGCTGCGGGTCTTCAGATCAAGACCGGGGCGCAGCCAAGTTTCGCCCCAGGCATTGCGGGTGATGTGCTGTTGCAGGGGGGCGGTGAAGTCGGTCACTCCGGCAAAGGCCGCCTCCACGAAGTCTTCACCCATCACCTGCTTGCGCATGGCCAAGCCTTTGTCGAATTGCTCGTCACTCATGGATTTCTCCAAAAAGTTGAGAGCATAAAGTGACGGGGCCGCGCCGGTGTGGCTGCCCCGCATCGATCGACGGGGCTGAGCTAGATTCGCCAGGAGCTGCGCCCCCGGCAAAGTACTTACTTGGTCTCTGTGGATTCAGCGGGCTTGGCCGGCTTGGCGGACGGGCGGCCTGCAGCGGTCGGGTAGGCGCCCATCACGCGCACCGGGTCAGTCTTGTCGAGGTAGGCCGCGTATTGGGACTCGGTGCAAGCCAGCTTGCGCCCAGCCTTTTGCTCACCACGATAGTCGCCTTTGTAATAGACAAAATGGAACTCGTTGTCTTGCTTGGGCGCGGCACCCAGCTTGACGCTGCTGGCGGCTGCGCATTCATTGCGCAAGGCCTGCACTTCAGCATCGGCGGAAGGGGCGGCGGCCTGCGCCACACTGACGAGACCTGTAGACACCAGAAGTGCAGCAAACAGCTTGTTGTTCATGGGGGACCTTTGCGGAAGCTTTAAAAAATCAATACGTCAACAGCCCAAAGCTTAATACCGGGCGTGTCGTTGCGCTACCCGCGATTGCAGGGGCTGAAGAAGCCCGCATGTCGTGAAATCTTGATGATCAGCCAGGGTTTTTACCCGTTACTTGAGCGGCGTGATCTGCAAATCAAGCGCAAGAAACAATGCGCAAGGCGCGCTTTCTGTTCAAGGCCCGTGCTCAGACTTTGTGCAGCACCAAGGTCAGCAGCGCGGATGAATCTTCTAGCGCGCGCAAGGCGTGCGGCACCTGTGCATCCAGGTGCAGCAAATCCCCGGGTTTGAGCGCCCGGGTGCCCTGCGGTGTGCTGAGTTCGAGATGACCCTCGACGCACAGCAGCGTCATCTCGCCGGGCGCCTGGTGCTCCCGCATGGTTTTGCCGGCCAGCAGGACGATGCGAATCACCTCCAACTGCTGCGCTTTCAGCAAGGCATGCGTCGGGGTATTTTTCAGCGCCGCGCCCAGTGGCAAGACGGGCGTGGGGCACCCGGAAGCAAGGTGTTGTTGAGCCATGGCTTTACTCCATCTGTTGCGATGTCGACTTGCCCCTGGAATTTAGCGCGCCTGGCGCCTTTTGGGGGGATTCGGGCGCGCGCCCGGCGCCGGAGCGTTTTGCCGGAAAATGGGTGCCCATGACTTCAGCGCCTTCTTTGTCTGAGCCCGATCCCGCTTCTGATCCCATGCCGCAGCCGCCGGTTCAGCCCGATCTCGATGCCTGCTGTGGCAACGGCTGCGAGCCCTGCATTTTTGATCTTCATGATCTGGCCATGGACGCGTACCGGCAGGCGCTTCGGGCGTGGAAAGCCCGGCAGGCCCAAGCCTTGCCCTGAGTCATGCCGGCGCGGTACGCGGGCCCGGCTCAAAGCCCGCCGAGGCAGCCTTTTTGACCCGAAGAGTTGGCGTAGCCCGTGCCTGCGGTGTAAGCCGCGTTGGACCATTCGCCCTGCACCTTCCACTGCGTGCCGTTGGTGAAGGTGAGCAAAGGCGCGCCCCAAGTCCAGGCGCATTTGTCGCCGTTCTCAGAGCCCGACGAGTCGTACCACCCCGGGCTGCCGGTGGCCGTGCTGGTGGAGGGGTCGGTGCGGGCCTCGGACAATTCGTGGCCGGTCACATTGGCCAGTGCCGCCAGGCCTTGCGAGTGCAGGCCGGAGGTGTCAGCCGGGTCGCAGCCGGCATCACCGTCCAGGTTCCAAAAAAATGCGAACTGCAATCGCGTGGCGTTGCCAGGGCAGGTGCCTGAGGCATGCCATGCGCAATAGCCCGCGCTGCCCCGCTTGAGATCGGTGTACACCGCGTAGTAGCCGTTGCCGGAGGAATCGGGGTTGTTGCTGATCACCTTGCAGACCTCGCTCAGGATGGCCGAGGTATTGCCGCCCCCTGAAGCCACGCTGGTGTCAACGAGGTGCCCCAAATGGGTGGTGGAGCGGCCTATCGCGCCGTTGCTGCCGGTGTACTCGGTGACTGTGCCGGAATAGTTGCTGTTGCTATAGCCTTGGTACCACGCGTCCAGGCCGGTCATTTTGTCGCCGGCGTAGGTGGCCCAACTGCTGCCCCAGAAGATGTTCATGGTGACCGCGGTGGGCATGATCCTGCCACCGTGAAAGGTCATATTGGGCGAGCGGGCGGCTCGCAAGGGTGATGCCGTCGAGTTGTTGCTGGAGCCGCTTGCACCTTTTTCCAGCTCACGCTGGATCTTGAAGGCCTCATGAACTTCGCGGGACCAGAAATGGCCCTTGGCGACCGGCGCATTGGCCGTGCTGTTGGTGTCTGTGGCGGGCTGGGCCGTCTCTGGCCCGGCCGCCTGGGCGGTGCTGGCAAACAGGGAAAACATCGCCGTGGCGATCAGTGTCTTGCGCATCATGACTTGCTCCTGAGTAAGGGAAGTTCGAATGCGTCGGTGCCGAAGTTGGCAGACACCTGTAGCGCTTGTTGCAGCACCCTGGTGGCAATTTTCAAGCCGAACCGGCCCGACGTGACCCAACGTTATGTAAGCGAAGGCAAGGGCGCCTTGAACAGGTGAGCTCCACCCCGTTCAAGGCGGCAAGTCAGATTGCCAGACTTCTTTGCGCCGCGCAATCAGGATCGGCGCGGAGGGTGCCGCAAAGCCCCCTCCGCCGGGTTCACGATGTCAGGTCAGTTCAACCCGGTCACTTCACTTCGGTGACGAATTGGTCGAGCGGGCGGCGCACCTTTTGCAGCTTGGCCAGCCAATCGCCTTCTTCTTGGCGATAACCCAGCGGCAGCAGGGTCACGCTGCGCAAGCCGCGCGCGCGCAGGCCCAGGATGGCGTCTAGCTTGTCGGGATCGAACCCTTCCATGGGCGTGCTGTCCACGCCTTCGGCGGCGGCGGCGATCATCGCGGCGCCGAAGCCGATGTAAGCCTGGCGGGCCGCATGCTGGTAGTTGGTTTCTGCATCGCGCTGCGGGTACATGTTCAACAGCATGTTGCGGTAGTTCTCCCAGCCTTCGTTGCGGAAGCCTCGCACCTCGTTGGTGTAGTCGAACATGTGGTTGATGCGCTCAGTCGTGTAGTTGTCCCACGCGGCAAACACCAGCAAATGCGAGCCTTCGGTGATCTGGGCTTGGTTCCAGGCGATTGTCTGAATCTGGGCGCGCACTTCCGGGTTGGTGACCACCACGATCTCGAACGGCTGCAAGCCGCTGGACGTTGGTGCGAGCCGGGCCGCTTCGATGATTCGGTCTACCTTGTCCTGGGCCACGACCTTGCTCGGGTCCATCTTTTTGGTGGCATAGCGCCACTCCAGCATCTTGATGACGTCCATTGAGTTTTTGTCCCTGTCGGTGGAAGTTGAAAGTGCGCAAATTATGCGACCCGGCCCTAAAGGCGGACCTCAGCAGGAAAGTGCTGCTTGTGCTATGCGCTGCGACCCGCGTAAGGCACTTGTTCAGGGGCGGATATAGGCGTAGCCGGCCGCTTGCTTTTTGATCAACTCGCCCACCGGTGAATCGGATTTCAGCAAGCCAATGCCAGGGCCAAACACGACGATCTCCACCGCCACCGCCACCGCCACCGCCACCTCCTGCAGCATCTGCAGGGCCCCCAGGCCCATCGACAGCCGCGTTTGGCGCCTCGTTATCCCTTGGCGTACCAGCCCTTGACACCCGCGTGGTCGCGCACGGCCTCGTACACCCCGATGAGGTTGGGGCAATGGCTGAAGATGCTGGCTGGGATGTGATCGACATTGCCGCCGATGAACCAGCGCACCGCCATGTGCAGCTTCAGGTCGACCACCTGTAGCGTATCGCCGCCAAAAAAGGGTTTGTGGCTGATGTTTTTCTCGGCGGCGGCGGCCCAGCCGGGCAGGTAGTTCGCCACCAGATGCTCGCGCACCCGGCGCTTTTCTTGTTCTTCCATGCGAATGGTCGGGCCGACGACGCCGCGCAGGTCTTCCACGTGCTGCATCATGCCCTCATGGCGTGCGGCCTCGAAATCGTCGCTGGGGTGCAGCCCGTGGCGGCGGCCAATCAACACCAAAATAGCATTGGCGTGCGCGATCGGGGCGCGCCCGGGCAGCTCCAGCACGGGCAGGCTGCCATAGGGCATTTGCGACTTCAGCGCGGGCCAATCTGCCATTTTGATGCGCGCATCTTCAAAGTCGACGCCCGTCAGGTGCAAGGCCAGGCGGCACTCTTCGCCCCGGCTGACCGGCGCGTCGAAATAGGTGAGTTTGGGTTTGCTCATGATGTTCAGGCCCAGTTTGGGTTCAATCGCCAAGGAAAGTTCTGCGCCGGGTTATTCGGCAGAACTGAAAGCGGGACTTTAAACAGAAATCTGTTTTTGTTCCTGGGCCATGCGCTGGTCCAGTTCCTGGCGCAGCTGACGCCGCATTTGAGCGGCTTGAAAGCGGCGTTTGTCGTCGGGCGTGAAAGGGCGCAGCGGCGGCACGGCCACCGGCTGGTGCGCATCGTCCACGGCCACCATCGTGAAGTAGCAGCTGTTGACGTGGCGCGTTTCCTGGGTGCGAATGTTCTCGGCAATCACGCGGATGCCAATCTCCATGGAGGAGGTGCCGGTGTAGTTCACGCTGGCCAGAAAGGTCACCAATTCGCCCACATGGATGGGTTGGCGGAAGGTCACCCGGTCCACCGACAAGGTCACCGCATAGCGGGCCGCATAACGGCTTGCGCAAGCGTAGGCCACCTGGTCGAGCAGCTTGAGGATGTTGCCCCCGTGCACATTGCCAGCGAAGTTGGCGGTATCGGGCGTCATCAATACCGTCATGCTCATTTGATGTGCGGGGTGGTCCATTGGGGGTTCCTTGGGGGCGGCCTGCGGCGCGGTGTTGGGGGAAAAGGGGTAGAAATTTTTTGGGAGCAGGGCGAGAGGATACGCAATCGACAAGACCTTCACACACCCGGGAATTTGTGCACCGTGCTGCTGCGAAAAATCTCGCCCGGGCGCAGGACGGTGCTGGGCCAATCGGGGTGGCCCGGGTGGTTGGGCGAATCGGGGCTGTGCTGGGTCTCCAGGCAGAGGCCGTCGCCTTGGCGGTAGTAGGCGCCGCCGCTGCCGAGCAGGGTGGCGTCGAGAAAGTTGCCGGAATAAAACTGCAGGGCCGGCTCAGTGGTGTGAATTTCCATGATTCGACCCGATTGCGGGTCGGCCAGCGTGGCGGCAAGATGCAGGCCGCCATCGCTTGGGGAGTCCAGCAGCCAGTTGTGGTCGTAGCCTCGTGCTGGTGCGAATTGCGGGTGGGCTTGGCGAATGCGGTCTTCAATGACGGTGCTGGCCCGAAAGTCGAAGGGCGTGCCCTCCACGGGCGCAATGCCGCTGGGGATCAAGCCGGCGCCGACCTCGGTGTAGCGTTGGGCGGCAATGGTCAGTCGATGTTGAAGGGCACTGCCGTGGCCGGCCAGGTTGAAATAGTCGTGGTGGGTGAGGTTGACGATGGTGGGCTTGTTGCAGCGGGCCTCGTAGTCGATTTGCCAGTACGCCGCAGCACCCAGGGTGTAGCGCAGCTTGACCTGCATTTCGCCGGGAAACCCACCTTCGCCGTCAGCGCTGGTGTAGCTCAGCTCGATCGCCACATTGCCGCTTGATTCAAGCGGCTGCGGCGTGATGTCCCAGTAGCGAGTGCCGAAGCTTTGGGCGCCTCCATGCAGACAGTTTTCTCCATCATTGATCGGCAGCGAGAAGGATTGACCGCCCAGCATGAACTGCCCTTTGGCGATGCGATTGGCATAGCGGCCGACGATGGTGCCGAAGTGCGGATTGCGCTCCAGATAGTCCGTCAGCTTGTCAAAGCCCAGCACCACATTGGCGCTGCGCCCCTGGGGGTCCGGCACATGCAGGCCGGTGACGATGCCGCCGTAGTTGATGGCGCTCAAGCGCAGGCCCCGGCCGTTGTCCAGGGTGTACTCATGCACGACGCGGCCGTCGGGCATCAGGCCGAATTCACGGCGGTGGATCGACGGGGCAGCAGTGGGCAATGGCATGGTGGGCGTTGACTTTCAGGCAAAGGTTCGTGAGATGACCGGCAGCGATTGCGCCGAAGGTGAGGCCTGGCTTTGGGCTCGGGCGCGGTGTGCCAGGCTCATCCAGCGCCGGCTGCGCCAGCGTTGCAACATCAGCAGGCCGCGCAGCCATTCATCCACGATGAAGGCGCACCAGACACCCACCAGGCCCAGGCCGAAATGGGTACCCAGCAACCAGGCGCCAAAAGCCATAACGCCCCATTGCGAGAGCATGCCGACCCCGGCCGGGTAGCGGGCATCGCCGCAGGCTCGCAGCGCGTTGATCATGATGAGATTGAAGCTGCGGCCGGGCTCCAGCAGCAAGCCCAACATGACCAATGTGGCGCCGACCCGCTGAATTTCGGCGTCAGCCGTCAAGAGCGCCAGCAAGCGCGGCCCGAGCAGGGCGGCGAGGGCGGCGATCACCATCGTCCAGACCAGCCCCGTGCGCATATGCCGCAGGCACACCGCATAGGCTTGCTCCAGCCGGCCCGCGCCGACCAGGCGACCCACCAGGATTTCATTGGCCAGCCCCATGGCCACGCCCCCCAGCATCACCACATTGGCCAGTTGCATCACATAAGTCTGGGTGGCCAGCTGAGACTCTCCCATGCGGGCGCTGAGCGCCGTGATCAGCATGAAGGCGCCGAACCAGCTGACGTTCTCCAACACCGCCGGCACGCCGTAATGCAGCAGCCGGCGCAGATCGGGCAGCGGCACCCGCAAGAGATCGGTGTGCCGCCAGCGCAGGCCATACAAAGACCGCGACAGCCACCACAGGGCCCCACACGCCATCAGGCGGCTGAATGCGGTGGACAGCGCCACACCTGTGACGCCAAGCGCCGGCAAGCCGAACAGGCCGAAGATCAGCACCGCATTGCCGCCAACATTGAGCAGGTTCTGGCCCAACATCACCCACATCACGGCCCGCGTGTGGCCGTGGGCGCGCAGGCTGGCGCTGAGCGCGTAGTTCATCGCCTCCAGGAACAGTGTGCCCCCCATCCACTGCAGAAAGGGCAGGGCATAACGTGTTTGTTCAGGTGACAGCTGCACCCAGCGCAGCAAGGTGGGCGCGACAGGAATCAACAGCAGGCTGAAGGCCATGCCGATGCACAAATTGGTGCTAACCGCCGCCCGCGCCAGCCGCCGGGCGCCCTCGGCATCGCCCAGGCCCAGGTGATGGGTGATGACAATGGAGGCGCCAATCGCCAGCACGTTGAAAGCCATCATCAGCATGAACACAATCTGCCAGGCGCTGCCCAGGCCGGCCACCGCCTGGTCCGACAGGCGGCTCACCATCAGCGTATCGGCCACGCCGGTGCTCAGGTGCAGCAGTTGTTCGGCAAAGATCGGCCAGGCGAGTGCCAGCAAACCCGGCACGGCGTGCGCGGCCGGCTTATTCGCCTGCGCAGATTTTGAGGGCGACTGGGTCACAGGATCACGAGATTGGGGTGCTGATAAATCGATGTTCGGCATGCCCATGCACGCCCAAGAGGCTTGCCCCTGGCAATTCGAACACCGCACCGGCGGCGGCTTGAACAGCCAGCTCGGCTGGGCGCAGCTGCTTGCGCGCCGAGGTGACAAACAGGCGGTTGCGCGCCGCGCCGCCAAAGCTGGGGCAGGTGACTTGGCTGGCGGGCACCGGCAGGCGCAGGGTCTCGCGGCCTTGCGGGTCCAGCCGTATCACGCAGCTGGCACCCCACAGCGCCACCCACAGATGGCCGGCAGCGTCCATCGCCGCGCCATCGGGTTCACCGTCGTCCGCGGCCAGCGCGGCAAAGCGCCGGGGTGCGCCGAGGCGGCCGTCCGGGGCGTAGTCCATCGCCCAAATCTGGCGGGTGGGGGAGTCGGTGAAATACATCGTCAGCCCGTCGGGGCTGAACTGGATGCAGTTGGCTACCGTGGCGGGCGGCAGCGGCAGGTGTTCAATGTCTAGCGCCGCATTCACACGGTAGAAGCCTCCCGCCGGCCGGCCTTGCGGGTTGAACATCCCAAAGACGAAACGCCCCTGCGGATCGCAGCGACCATCGTTGATGCGCAGCCCTTCAGGCGCGTCTGCTGGCCAAGGCACGGGCGACATGGGCCCCAGCGTGCCGCTGTTCAAGTCGAACAAGGCCAGGCCGCGGCTCAGGCCCAGCAGCAGCAGACCAGGCGCTTCACACAGGGCAAAGCTGCCCAGCTTGTCGGGCAATGACCAGCACTGCACCGTGCCGTCGGCGGCGCGCCAGCGCGTGAGCAGGCCCGCGTCGATGTCGGTCCAGAACAAGGCCTGCTCGCGCTCGCACCACAACAGGCACTCGCCCAACTGTGCGTCCGCTGGCACCCGCACCAGGGCTGGCGTGGGCCCAGGTGTCACGCCCATCCTCCGTCCACCACAAAGTCTTGCGCGGTGCACATGGCGCTGTCATCCGCCGCCAGGAACAAGGCCATGCGGGCGATATCTTCTGACATCAACGGGTGGTTGATGCACTGGCCCTTGGCAATCTCGCGCTTGGTTTCTTCGGTCACCCACAGGCGCAGTTGCTTGTCGGTCATGACCCAGCCCGGCACCAGCGTATTCACGCGGATTTTGTCGGGCCCCAGGTCACGCGCCAGGCAGCGGGTGAGCCCCTGCACCGCGGCCTTGGAGGCGGTGTAGGCCGGCATGCCGCCCTGCTTGAGCATCCAGCTGATGGAGCCGAAGTTGATGATGCTGCCACCGCCTGCCGCCCGCATATCCGGCAGCAAGGCTTGCGCAGCAAAGAACTGGTGCTTCAGGTTCACCGCCAGGCCGCCGTCCCAGAATTCCGGCGTGATGTCTTCCAGGCCCAGGCGCTTGTCATTGGCCGCATTGTTCAGCAACACCGTCATCGGCCCCACGCGGCTGCGCAGGGCGGCAATGGCGGCGCGCAAGGCCTCGATATCGGTCAGGTCCGCCGCCATGAAGGCTGGGGCATGCCGGGCGCCGGCCAACTGCAAGGCCAGGGCTTCGCCCGCCTCGGCATTCAAGTCAATGAAGGCGACGCGTGCGCCCTGGGCGGCAAATTGCTCGACCAGGCAAGCACCAATGCCGGTGGCGCCACCGGTGATCAAGACAGCGCGATCTTGCAGGCTGGGATAGCGGGCAAAAACGCCAGTAGCGGAAGAACTCATGCGGGGCTCCGGAGGGGTGAATCAAAGGGGAAAAAGGGATGTCAGTAGTCCTGAAAATCAATTGTAGTAAGACTTTTTGTGTCTTTGAAGCCTTGTTATTGGGGTTTTCACCGATCAAAGAAGCTAAATAGTAATATTTAATTCGGTTTACGTTAAGAAGAGAGTCCCATGTCGAAATCCCCAGTCAAGCTTCGGTCGGCCGAATGGTTTGGTACCGCAGATAAGAACGGCTTCATGTACCGCAGCTGGATGAAGAACCAGGGCATCCCGGATCACGAGTTCCAGGGCAAGCCCATCATTGGCATCTGCAATACGTGGTCTGAGCTGACCCCCTGCAACGCGCACTTCCGCAAAGTGGCCGAGCACGTCAAGCGCGGCATTCTGGAGGCTGGCGGCTTTCCCGTCGAGTTTCCGGTCTTTTCTAACGGTGAGTCCAATCTGCGTCCCACCGCCATGCTGACGCGTAACCTCGCCAGCATGGACGTGGAGGAGTCGATCCGCGGCAATCCCATCGACGGCGTGGTGCTGCTGGTCGGCTGCGACAAGACAACGCCGGCTCTGCTGATGGGCGCGGCCAGCTGCGACGTGCCCGCCATCGTCGTCACCGGTGGCCCCATGCTCAACGGCAAGTACATGGGCAAAGACATGGGCTCCGGCACGGCGGTGTGGCAGTTGTCTGAACAGGTCAAGGCCGGTACCTTGAAGTTGCATGACTTCTTGGCCGCCGAGGCGGGCCACTCGCGCTCAGCAGGCACTTGCAACACCATGGGCACCGCTTCGACCATGGCCTGCATGGCCGAGGCGCTGGGCACCGGCCTGCCGCACAACGCCGCCATTCCAGCCGTTGATGCAAGGCGTTATGTGCTGGCGCATATGTCTGGCTCGCGCATTGTCGAGATGGTCAACGAGGGGCTGACGCTCTCCAAAATCTTGACCCGCGAGGCGTTCGAGAACGCCATCCGTGTCAACGCGGCCATCGGCGGCTCCACCAATGCGGTGATCCACCTGAAGGCGATTGCCGGCCGCATCGGCGTGGACCTGCAACTCGACGACTGGACACGCCTGGGCGCAGGCACCCCGACCCTGGTGGACCTGCTGCCCTCGGGCCGCTTCTTGATGGAAGAGTTCTACTACGCCGGGGGGCTGCCCGCTGTGCTGCGCCGTTTGGGGGAGGCCGGCCTGCTGCCGCACCCGCAAGCGCTGACGGTGAATGGCAACACGCTGTGGGACAACGTCAAAGACGCGCCCATCTACAACGACGAAGTGATCCGCCCGCTGGACAAGCCCCTGGTGGCCGACGGCGGCATCCGCGTGCTGCGGGGCAATTTGGCGCCGCGCGGTGCGGTGCTCAAGCCCTCCGCTGCCAGCGCCCATCTGCTCAAGCACCGCGGCCCGGCGGTGGTGTTTGAGAACCTCGAAGACTACAAGGCCCGTATCGTCGACCCTGAGTTGGCGATCACCGCTGACTCAGTGATGGTCATGAAGAACTGCGGTCCGCAGGGCTACCCCGGCATGGCCGAGGTGGGCAATATGGGCCTACCGCCCAAGCTGCTCGCCCAGGGCGTGACGGACATGGTGCGCATCTCCGATGCCCGCATGAGCGGCACCGCCTACGGCACCGTGGTGCTGCACGTCGCGCCCGAGGCCAAGGCCGGCGGCCCGCTGGCGGTGGTGCAAGAAGGCGACTGGATCTCGCTTGACTGCGCCAACAACAGCCTGCATCTTGAAATCTCTGACGAAGAACTGGCCGCGCGCCTGGCTGTGTGGCAATCGCAGCAGCGCGAGGACCCCGCTGATGCAACCGGTTATAGGCACCTCTATGTGAAGAATGTGCTGCAGGCCGACGAGGGCTGCGACTTCGGCTTTCTTGTGGGCTGCCGTGGCTCTGCCGTGCCGCGCCATTCGCACTGACCGCACCGGCTTGCCGCAAGCGCTGTCCTATTCAATAAATCGACTCTGACCCCATTAAAAATACCGCGCCATTCGCACTGACCGCACCGGCTTGCCGCAAGCGCTGTCCTATTCAATAAATCGACTCTGACCCCATTAAAAATATGAGCCGCCCCAATTCCCGAAATCCACGTTACAAAGGTGTTTTTCCTGTTGTGCCCACCACGTTTGACGCGGCGGGCGGCCTGGATCTGGAGAGCCAGAAGCGCTGTGTGGATTTCATGATCGACGCGGGCTCGACCGGGCTGTGCATCCTGGCGAATTTCTCTGAGCAGTTCGTGCTGTCGGACAGCGAGCGTGACACCCTCACGCGAACCATTCTTGAGCATGTGCGCGGCCGCGTGCCGGTGATTGTCACCACCACGCACTACAGCACCCAAATCACCATCGCCCGCAGCCGTCAAGCGCAAGAGTTAGGTGCCGCTATGGTGATGGTGATGCCGCCCTATCACGGTGCCACTTTTCGCGTGGCTGAATCGCAGATCTACGAGTTCTATGCACACCTGTCCGAGGCCATCAGCATCCCCGTGATGATTCAGGACGCACCGGTCAGTGGCACGCCGCTTTCCGTGCCCTTTTTGGCCAAGATGGCCACCGAACTTGAGCAGATCAAGTACTTCAAGATCGAAACACCCGGCGCGGCCGCCAAGCTGCGCGAGTTGATCCGCGTGGGCGGTGACGCGATCGAAGGGCCGTGGGACGGCGAAGAAGCCATCACCTTGCTGGCGGACCTGGATGCGGGCGCCACCGGCGCCATGACCGGCGGCGGCTTTCCGGACGGCATCCGCAAGATCGTTGACGCCTATGCGGCCGGCGACCGTGAAGCCGCCGTGGCCGAGTACGGCCGCTGGCTGCCGCTGATCAATTTTGAAAACCGCCAGGGCGGCATCCTCACCGCCAAGGCGTTGATGTTGGCCGGAGGCGTCATCCAGTGCGATGCGCCACGCCACCCCTTCCCTGAAATGCACCCCGCAACCCGTGCAGGGCTGCTGGACGCCGCCCGGCGCCTGGACCCGCTGGTCCTGCGCTGGACCCGTTGAATAAAGAGAGCGACCCGCACATCATGCAAGCCTTTCAAAACTACATCGCCGGTGAATGGGTTGACGGCGTGGGCACACGCCCTAACATCAATCCTTCCGACATTGGCGACGTGATCGGGCATTACGCCCAGGCCGACGTGGCCCAGACCGAGCAGGCCATTGCCGCCGCGCATGCGGCTTTGCCGGCTTGGGCCAGCAGCACACCGCAGCAGCGCTTTGACGTGCTTGACGGCATTGGTAACGAGTTACTGGCACGGCGTGAAGAAATCGGCCGCCTGCTTTCCCGCGAAGAAGGCAAGACCTTGCCCGAGGGCATGGGCGAGACCCACCGGGCGGCGATGATCTTCAAGTTCTTCGCGGCCGAGGCCTTGCGCGGCGCGGGTGAATCGCTCCCCTCGGTGCGCCCGGGGGTTGCCGTCGAGATGTCGCGTTCGCCCATGGGCGTGGTCGGCTTGATTGCCCCGTGGAACTTCCCCATCGCCATCCCCGCCTGGAAGATCGCGCCAGCCCTGGCCTTCGGCAACACCGTGGTGTTCAAGCCCGCCGAGTTGGTGCCGGGTTGCGCTTGGGTCCTGGCTGACATCATCAGCCGCAGCGCCTTGCCCAAGGGGGCTTTCAATCTGGTGATGGGCCCCGGCTCGCAGGTGGGCGCCACGCTGGTGGAGTCGCCCCGGGTCAATGCCATCAGCTTCACTGGCTCAGTTGCCACCGGGCGGCGCCTCATCAGCAGCTGCGCCGCGCGTCAGGCCAAGGTGCAGGCCGAAATGGGCGGCAAAAACCCCTTGCTGGTGCTGGACGACGCCGATCTGGATGTGGCCGTCAATGCTGCTGTGCAAAGCGGCTATTTCTCGACCGGCCAGCGCTGTACGGCGTCCAGCCGCATCATCGTCGGGGCAGGCATTCATGATGCCTTTGTGGACGCGGTTGTGAAAAAGCTCGCGGGCTTGAAGGTGGACCACGCCTTGAAGGCGGGCACCGACATCGGCCCGGTGGTGGATGCGCGCCAGCTGGAACAAAACCTTCACTACGTGGGCCTGGCTGTGCGTGAAGGCGGTGAGTTGGTGTACGGCGGCACAGCGGTGGAGCGTGAAACACCGGGCTTCTACATGCTGCCCGCACTGATCACCGGTACCACCAACCAGATGACCATCAGCCGCGAGGAGGTGTTCGGCCCCGTCTGCAATGTCATCAAGGTGGGCAGTTATGAGGAAGGCCTGGCCGTTGCCAACGACACCGAGTTTGGCCTGTCTTCTGGCATCTGCACCCGCTCGCTCAAGCACGCCACCCACTTCAAGCAGCACGCCCAGGCCGGCATGGTGATGGTCAACCTGCCCACCGCAGGCGTGGACTACCACGTGCCCTTCGGCGGCACCAAGGGTAGTAGCTACGGTCCCCGCGAGCAGGGCAGCTATGCGCGTGAGTTCTACACCACCGTCAAAACGGCCTACTGCTTCGCCGGTTGAATGGCGCGCTGACGACTCAAGCACTTTTGCCCAAGCACCTCCATGTTGCGCAGACTGATCATCACCTTCGCCATCGCTGCCGGGCTGTGCATTGCGCAGCGCGAGGCCGTGGCGCAGATGGCGGCAGCACCAGCACCAGCACCAGCACCAGCACCAGCACCAGCAGCGGAACACGTCGAAGCCGAGCTGCAAGGGGACTTCCGTGCGCACGACCCCAGCTTGTTCATGCTGCCGGCGGGCGACTGGTTTGTCTTCGCCACCGGCCCGGGTGTGCAGCGCCTGCGTTCGCACGATGGGCGGCGTTGGGAGCGTCTGGCGCCGGTGTTCACGGCGCAGACGCGGCCGGCCTGGTGGGGGCAAGCTGTGCCGGCGCACCGCGAGGGCATGGATGTCTGGGCGCCCAAATTGTTTCTGCAGGGCGGGCGCTATCGCTTGCTGTACTCGATTTCGACCTTTGGAAAAAACACTTCCGCCATCGGCATGGCCAGCGCTGAGTCGCCCGATGCGGCACTTTGGCGTGATGACGGGCTGGTGCTGCAAAGCGGCCCGGGCGATGCCTTCAATGCGATCGATCCCGATGGTTTTGTGGACGCCGATGGCCGGGTCTGGCTGACCTTCGGTTCGTTCTGGGAGGGCATCCGCATGACCGAGCTGGACGCGCAAACGCTCAAGCCCAAGGGTGCGGCCCACTTTGTTGCCCGCAATGCCGGCGGCATCGAGGCGCCCACGCTGACCCGGCGCGGCGACTGGTACTACCTGTGGGTGTCCTGGGGCCTGTGCTGCCGCGGCGTGGCCAGCACTTACAACATTCGCGTGGGCCGTTCGCGCAGCCCGGGCGGGCCTTTTGTGGATCGTGGCGGGCGGGCCATGCTGGACGGTGGCGGCACCTTGATCGAGGCGGGGGGCGACCGCTGGAAGGGGCCGGGGCACCAGGACGTGTTCGGCAATTTATTGGTGCGCCATGCCTATGACGCGCAAGACAGCGGCCATCCGTATTTGCGGGTGAACGAATTGAAGTGGAGCGAGGACGGGTGGCCCGGGCTTTGAGCCCCTTCACCCAAAGTATTGCACCCAAGATTTGAGGTTTTGAATTTCGCAAAATAAGAAGCCCAGCGCAGATGGGAGGCCGGCCATGGTGCCTATGAGCCTGCTCGTTATGCAGCGGTAAACAACAGATGCTGGAGACAAAGTGGTTGCGTTGAAACTGGATCAGGTGAGCAAGCGTTACGGCACCGTGCAGGTGATGGACAAGCTGTCCCTGGACGTTGAAGAAGGCGAATTCATCGTCTTTCTTGGCCCGTCGGGCTGCGGCAAAACGAGCTTGCTGCGGATGATCGCCGGGCTGGAAGAAGTCAGCGGCGGGCGCATCTTGATCGGTGGCAAAGACGTGACTGCGGCCGCGCCGGGCCAACGCAACTTGGCAATGGTGTTTCAACATTACGCGCTGTATCCACACATGACGGTGCGTGCGAATCTGGCGTTCGGGCTGAACAATATCGGCATTCCACCGGACGTCATTGCTGCGCGCATCGATGAAGCCGCCCGCATGTTGGAGCTGGCACCCCTGCTTGACCGCAAGCCGGGTCAGCTCTCTGGCGGGCAGCGCCAACGCGTGGCCATCGGCCGCGCGGTGGTGAAGGAGCCGGGCATCTTTTTGTTTGACGAGCCGCTGTCCAATCTGGACGCCGCGCTGCGGGGCCGCACCCGTGTCGAGTTGGCGCAGTTGCACCGCCGCTTGGGTGCCACCATGGTGTTTGTCACCCACGATCAGTTGGAAGCCATGACGCTGGCCACCCGCATCGTGGTGATGAATGCCGGGGTGATTGAGCAAGTGGCGCCGCCCGCTGAGATCTACCACCGGCCCGCCAGCCGCTTTGTGGCCGGCTTTGTCGGCACGCCCGGCATGAATTTCATCCCCGTGCGTTTGCAGCCCAGTACGCAGCCTAACGTGCAAATTCAACTGCCCGGCGGCACCTCGCTGGGCACCTGGGTGCCGAACAAAACTCTCCCCATGGGCCTGGACTTCAGCCTGGGCGTGCGCCCCGAGAATCTGCTTTTGGTGGACAAACCCGCCGTGGGGCAGGGCTTGCAAGGGCGTGTTGAGCTGGTTGAATTTTTGGGCGAGCGCAGCCTGGCCCATCTGCGGCTGGCGGACGAGTCCACGCTGATCGCTACGGTGCCTGCCGGCGCGCCGGCGCCTGCCGCTGGCATGGTTGTACATCTGCAGATCGAACTGGCGCATGCCCATCTGTTTGACGCCGCCGGGCGGGCCCACCATGCGGTTCGGCCTGACCGGCAGCAACAGGTCCCGGAGTTGGTTGCGTGAGCAGCACCTTTGAATATGAGGCCGGCATCGGCAGCCGAACCTACGGCCGCCCTGCTGCCCGCTCGCGCCGCGCGCGCAGGCAGCAGGGCTATGTGGGCCTGCGCGCCTCACGCGCCAGCCATGGCTTGTTCGTACTGCCGTTTGTGCTGATTTATATGGCTCTGGTCTTGTGGCCTCTGGCCCGGGGCGTGGCCATCAGCTTCCACGACCACGACCTGCTGTCGGACGACAGTTTCTACGTCGGGATTCAAAATTATGTGGAGCTGTGGTCCGACGAGGTGTTCCATCAAGTGATGTGGAATACGGTCAAGTTCGTGGCCTTGAGTACGCCGATCTTCGTGTTCATTTCGTTGGCGCTGGCGTTGGCCTTGAACCGCCCGGGGCGACTGAGCGCGGGCCTGCGCGCCACCTTCTTCTGTGCGTCGGTGTTCTCGGTCACCATTGTCACTCTGGTCTGGAAGTTGGCCTTGATGCCTGAGCGCGGGCTGGTGCCGCAAGCGGTGGCGGCGCTGGGCTTGCCGGAGTTGGCCTTTCTCACCAGCGATGTGCTGGCGCTGCCAACGGTGGTGCTGGTGACCGTGTGGTGGATCATCGGCTTGCCCATGATTTTGTTTTTGTCGGCGCTTCAGCAAATCCCGGCAGACATCTATGAAGCGGCGGCGCTGGACAACACCAGCCGCTGGCGTAGCCTGACGCGCATCACGTTGCCCAGTTTGTCGCGCACCGTCGTGCTGGTGGCGGTGATCGAGATGATTCGCGAGTTTCAGGTGTTTCCGCAAATCATGTTGATGACGAATGGCGGCCCCAACAATTCGACCCGCCCCATCGTGCAGTTCATCTACGAGCAGGCCTTCATGCAGCTGTCCCTGGGTTACGCCACGGCGGCCTCGCAAGTCTTGTTTGCGGTGATGTTGATCGGCGTGTCGCTGCAGCTGTGGCTGGAGCGTGACGGCAAGGGAGCGGCCCGATGAGCACATCAACCCCCTTGCTGCGCCGTGGCGCGTTTGATCGCCTCGTGCTGGCCGCGCTGGTGCTGCTGGCCCTGGTCTGGATGCTGCCCCTGCTGTGGGTGCTGGGCCTGTCTTTCAAACCTAACGAGTTTCTTGCCGGGCACACCGACGTGATCTTCTCCGGGCCTTTCACCCTGGAGAATTACCTCGACATCCTACATACCTCGGCGGTGTTCCGCTGGCTGGGCAACAGCGCGTGGGTGGCTTTGTGCCAGACCGTGGGCGTGCTGGTGCTGAGTTCGCTGGCGGGTTACGGCTTTGCGCGCACTGAGTTTCCGGGGCGCAAGATCATTTTCGCCATGGTGATGTTTGGTCTGGCCGTGCCGGCGCAGACCACCTTCATTCCGCTGCACCGCCTGTTTTCTTATTGGAACTTGCAAAACACCTATGCGGGTCTGATCCTGCCCGGCCTGGCGGCGCCCTTTGGTGTTTATCTGATGACGCAGTATTTCAAGGCCATTCCGCCTGATCTGGAGGAGGCTGCGATGTTGGACAACGCGTCGCGGCTCAAGATTTTTTTCCGCGTGGTCCTGCCCCTGACCGTGCCGGCGCAGGTGACCTTGGCGATCTTCACTTTTTTGGGCAGCTGGAACGACTACCTCTGGCCGCTGGTGATCGCCACCAAGCCCGAGATGTACACCTTGACGCGCGGCCTGGCCTCCACGCAAACCAATTTTGCGCAGTCTGAAGGGCTGGGGTTCTTGATGGCACAAGCTGTGTTTGCCGGCTTGCCCATTCTGACGCTTTATCTGTTCTTCCAAAAGTATCTGGTCACGGCGGTGGCCGGGAATGGGCGGCATTGAGCCTCAGCACCATGCGAGCAAATTTCAAGTTATTGCTGATTCTGTTGGGCCTGCTCGGCGCGGGCTTGGCCGGTGCTGCGCGAGCCGCGCCGACCGAAATCACGCTGATGCGCTTCTTCGGCAGCTGTGAGTCCAAGTACGGGCAGCTGACCGACCCCGCGCAGGCTGTGGGGGAGTGCGGGATCATCACCGCCCTGGTCAACCAGTTCAACGCCAGCCATAAAGATGAGATCGTCGTGCGCACCCAGATTTCTGAATGGGGCCCGTACTACGACCAACTCACCGCACGCCTGGTGGCCAAAGACGCGCCCACGATTGCCGTGATGCACGAGTCCGCTCTGGGCGACTATGTGCGGCGCGGCCTGGTGCTGCCACTGGACGAGGGCTTCAGGGAGTGGGGCGTTGACACGGCCGACTTCACTGACCACGCCCGCCGCGGCGTCATGTTCAAGGGCGAAAGCTATGCCTTGCCCTTCGACACCTGGGCTTGGCTGTGGCACATCAACACGAATTTGATGAAACAGGCGGGCCTCTTGGGGGCGGATGGCCAGCCGCTGTTGCCGCATTCACCGCAAGAGTTGCTGGCCCAGGCACGCCAGTTCCGCAAGGCGACCGGCAAGCCCTATTTCGCGTGGGCCGTGGCGAATGAAACGGCGGCAAACAACCGCACCTTCCTGACCCTGGTGGCGCAGCAGAATGGGCCGTTGTTCAGCGAAGACGGCAAGACCATCAACATGCATCTGCCGCAGGCGAGTGAGGCGCTGTCCCTGATGCAGCAGCTGTACCAAGAGGGGCTGGTCAAGCCCAATCAAGATTACGCCTCGGCCAACCAGGCTTTCTTGAACGGTGAAGCGGGCGTGATCGTCGTGGGTACCTGGACGATCGACACCTTTTTGCGTGAATCCAAACAGCCACAGTCCGCTTTGTATAACGGTTATGCAGTGCGGCCGTTCCCGCAGTTGTATGCCCGCAAGGCGGTGTTTGCAGACGGCCACTCCTGGGCCATGTTCAAGGCCGGCAGCCCGGACGAAAAGACACGCCAGGCAGGTTTGATCTTCTTGAAGTTCTTGTGGGACCACAGCGCCGCCTGGTCACGTACCGGCCATCTGCCGGTGAGCCAGAAGGTGGCGGCCAGTGCGGAGTTTCGTGCGCTGCCTTTCCGCACCGGCCTGAGCGAGATCACCCAGACCGGCGTGGCCATGCCGGGCAATGTGCCCACGCAGCGCGCCATCGAGTTGTTGATGGGCGAGGACGTGGCCAATCTTCTGATCTCGGGCAAGCCCCTGGCCGAGGTTCAAAGCAGTGTGGAAAAGCGCGTCAATACCGCGCTCAAGAAGGCGCGGCGCTGACGTTCAGCTTTGAAGTTCAGCCATCAAGCGCAGCCCTTTGTCAGTCATTTTGGAAGTCATGATGTTTGAAGCGACCCTGACCGTTGATCGTGAATTTGAAATCGCGCCGCTGGACCGGCGCATGTTCGGGATTTTTGTCGAGCACATGGGGCGCTGCGTCTACACCGGCATCTACGAGCCCGGCCACCCGACAGCCGATGCCCAGGGCTTTCGAGGCGATGTGGCGGCGCTAACGCGTGAACTCGGCGCCACCCTGGTGCGCTACCCCGGCGGCAATTTCATGTCGGGCTACAACTGGGAAGATGGCGTCGGCCCGCGTGAGGACCGCCCTGTGCGCCTGGACCTGGCCTGGTACTCCACCGAAACCAATCAGGTCGGCACCAACGAGTTCATGGCCTGGTGCAAAGACGTGGGCATGGAGCCCATGATGGGCGTCAACCTCGGCACGCGCGGCCCGGATGAAGCGCGCCATTTCCTGGAGTACTGCAACCATCCGGGCGGTACGGCCTTGTCGGAGCTGCGCAAGTCGCACGGGGCCGAACAGCCGCATGCGGCCAAGCTCTGGTGCCTGGGCAATGAGATGGACGGCCCCTGGCAGATCTGCCGCAAGACGCCCGAAGAGTACGGCCGCATGGCACTCGAAGCCGGCAAGCTGATGAAGATGGTGGACCCAACGATCGAGCTGGCCGCCTGCGGCTCATCCGCGCACGACATGCCGACCTACGGCATCTGGGAGGACCGCGTGCTGGAGCATTGCTTCGACGTGGTGGACTACATCTCCCTGCACACCTACTTTTCCAAGTACAAGAGCGCGGCGGCGATGAATGCAGGCTCACAAGACCCGGCGGACCTGATGAGCACGCCGGAGTTCTTCTCGCAGATCGACACCACCGGCCATTTCATCGACGAGATCGTGGCGGTGGCCGACGCGGTGGCGGCACGCCGGCATTCCAAGAAACGCATCATGTTGAGCTTCGACGAATGGAATGTCTGGTATCGCGCTCGCCATGCTGAACACCTCAAGCCGACCGGATGGCCGCAGGCACCGCGCCTGCTTGAAGAGCTCTACAACACCGAAGATGCCTTGCTGATTGGCGGCGTGCTGACAACGCTGATGAACCACGCCGATCGGGTCAAGGTGGCCTGCATGGCGCAGTTGGTCAATGTGATTGGCCCCATCATGACCGAGCCCGGCGGCCCGGCGTGGCGGCAAACCATTTTCCACCCCTTCGCGCAGGCGGCCCGTTGGGCGCGCGGCACCGTGCTGCAGCCGGTGCTGCGCTCGCCCGGCTACACCCATGCCAGCCACGGCGAGCTGCCCTATCTGTGCGCCAGCGTGGTGGACGACGCCGAAAGCGGCACGACGGCCCTGTTTTTGCTGAACCGCAACCTGACGGACAGCATGGCCCTGACGGTGAATCTGCGCGGGCTCGGCGCCTCGCGTGAGTTGGTCGAGGCCAGCCAGCTGCACCACCCCGATCTGCAAGCCTGCAACACCCAGAGCGACCCCGACCAGGTTGCCCCCAGCCCATTGGCGAAGAACGCGATTGAAATTGAAGGAGAGAGCATGCGCATCACCTTGAAACCGGCGTCCTGGAACGTGATCGTGACCCGATCAAACGACCGACCAGGGCAGAGGTCCAGCGCCGCATGAACTGAGCCCCGGGGCAAATCCGCCCCGTCCGTGCCGCTGAAGTGAAGACCTGTTTGTTCAGGTCTGAGCCGCAGCATTGTCCGAAATTTGTAAACCCATTCGCATGAACGAACCCATGAACACGCAAGTTGCTGCCCCTGCCGCTGGTTCCGCCGCCTGGTGCAATCCGGTGGTGCCGCAGCGCGCTGATCCGCATCTGTCCCTGCATGATGGACGTTATTGCTTCACCGCCTCGGTGCCCGAGTTCGACGCCATCGAGCTGCGTGTGTCCGCCGATCTGGCTGGCTTGGCGGAAGCCCCCGCCCATCGCATCTGGACCCGCCACGCACAAGGCCCCATGAGCTGCCATGTGTGGGCGCCGGAGCTGCACCGGGTGGATGGGCGCTGGATCGTCTACTTTGCCGCGAGCGAGGTGGGCGACATCTGGAAGCTGCGCATGTATGTGCTCGAAAACAGCCATGCCGATCCCTTGCAAGGGGAGTGGGTCGAGCGCGGCCAGATCGCCACGCCGATGGACACGTTTGCGCTGGACGCCACTCGCTTCGAGCATGGGGGCCGTGCCTACCTGTGCTGGGCGCAGAAGGACCCGGCCATCGCCGGCAACACCAATCTCTACCTGGCCGAGTTGGCCAATGCCTGGACGCTGAAGGGCGCGCCGGTGCGCATCAGCCAGCCTGAGCTGCCTTGGGAGTGCATCGGCTTTCTGGTCAACGAGGGGCCGGCCATGCTGCGTCGGCATGGCCGCGTCATCGTCAGCTACTCCGCCAGTGCCACCGACGCCAACTACTGCATGGGCCTGCTGTGGGCCGATGAACACGCTGATCTGCTCGACCCCGCTGTTTGGCACAAATCGCCGACGCCGGTGTTCGTCAGTGGAAATGGCCAGTTTGGCCCCGGCCATAACAGCTTCACGACCACGCCTGATGGGCAAACCGATTTGCTGGTGTACCACGCCCGCAATTACCGCGAGATTGACGGCGACCCGCTGTTTGACCCGAACCGCCATACGCGGATTCAAGCCTTTGCCTGGACGGCAGAGGGATTGCCTGATTTCGGCGCCCCCGTGGCCGATGGCGCCTGCACGGCGCAGAGCCCCGGGGCCGCTGCCCGATTGAAAGAACCCGCTCTTTGAAGTTCCGGCCCGCTGGACGGCGCATCCAGCCACGGCCTCACACCTGGCGCAGAACTAAACATACACCGGAGATGACAGACATGAAAAAAGTGAGTCGACCTTTGCCGATTGTGACGTCGCAGCGCCCGCAGCGCCGCATGGCCGCAGGCCTGCCTGCTGGCGCCGTGGCGCTCGCGGCCGCCGCCCTCTTCTCCAGCGCCCAGACTTGGGCGCAGCAGGCGGCTCCTGCCCCTGCGCCCGCTGCTGCTGGCGCCGCCACGCTGGACACCGTGGTGGTCACCGGCGCTCGCCTGGCGGCTGAGAGTGCGCAGAACATCAAGATGAACTCCGACCAGGTGGTGGACTCCATCGTGGCCGAAGACATTGGCAAGTTCCCCGACAAGAACGTGGCGGAAATTCTTGGCCGCGTCACCGGTGTGCAGATCCAGCGTGGCAATGGCGAGGCTGGCAGTGTCATCGTGCGCGGCCTGGGTGGCATCGTGACCTTGCTGAATGGCCGTGAGTTTTTCACCGACTCGGGCCGCAGCCTGTATCTGGCGGACGTGCCTGCCACCATGCTCAAGCGCCTGGACGTGTTCAAGACCCAAGGGGCTGATCTGCCCGAAGGCGGCACGGCCGGCGTGATCGACGTGCGTACCAACCGCCCCTTTGACTTCAAGGACGCGCAGTTGGTCATCAATGGCCGCATGGAAAATCGCGACAAGGCCAAGGCCAACAACCCTGACCTGAGCGGCATGGCCTCCAACCGCTGGAAGACCAATCTGGGCGAAGTGGGCGCCTTGGTCGGCCTGTCTTATCAGCGTGGCGTGTATCACGACGAACGCGCCTGGGTGGGTGACCCGGCGACTGAAAACTACAACGGCCAGAGCATCGTGGGTTCCTGCTGCATGGGCCGAGTGCTCGACCTGGGCGACCGCAAGCGCATTGCCAGTAACGCCGCGTTGCAGTGGAAGCCGAACGCCGACATGGAGTTCTTCGCCGAGGCCTTCTACACCACCATCGATCACCGCTATCAGCAGTCATTTTTGGTGGCGGGCCTGCCCTGGGATCAGGCGGGCACGGTGGTCACCACCAAGCCAGGTACGAGCAATCTGGACACGATCTACAACACCAGCTACAACGGCTGGGGTTTCACGTCCACCCAGGCCAAGCATGACGAGGCGACCAACGGCCAATACGCCATCGGCGGCCATTGGGACGTGAATGACCGCCTGCGCCTGAGCACCGAGCTTGCGCACACCAACAGCCATATTGACTGGGTCAACCGCATTCTCGACACCGGCTACAACCCGACCAACACAATTGGCAAGGTGCAAGACGGCGGCGGCTTCATCGACTATCCCACCATGGACCTCACCAATGCGTCCAATTTCCACATCAACGGGGGCGTGGACGTTCGGGGTTATCGTCAGGGCGACTCAAACGACTGGCGAGCCGACGCGGTGTATGACATGGGCACCGGCAACTTCTTCCAGGAGTTGAGCACCGGCGTTCGCGTGGCCGACCGCCATGCCACGGCGACCAACACCAGCATGCCCTGGACGACGTCCTTCGCTGCTGTCGGCCAGACGCTGTCGAACTACCCCGGTATTTACTCGGTGTCGCCCGCCACTTGGGGCAACTTCGGTGTCAAGCAGTACGCCTATGCCGACCGTGATTGGTTGCTGAACAACGGCGACGCCTTCCGCAAGATGCTCACCGGCAGCACGGCGCTGACCCCGTACGACCCGCTGACCCTGTTCGACGATGTCGAGAAGACGAGCGCGATTTACGGCAAGGCCAAGTTCGGTTTCCACCTGTTCGGCCTGCCCATCAGCGGGGTGGCAGGTGTGCGCGTGGTCCGAACCGAGCAAACTTTGAAGGGCAACTCCAGCACCGACGGCGTGGTGTCGGCAGTGAATCTGGACACCGCACGCACCGATGTGCTGCCCAGCCTGGCACTGCGGGCGGAGTTCACGCCCAAGTTGATCGGCCGCCTGATCGCGGGCCAGGCCATCGAGCGTCCGGCCTTTGGCGACTACAACCCCGGGCCTGATCTTGAACTCGCCCGGCGGTGGCGTCACCTACGGCAGCGGCTCGGCCGGCAATCCGAATCTCAAGCCCACCGAGTCGACCAATCTGGATGTGGCCCTGGAGTGGTATTTTGCTCGCACGGGTTCGGTGACGGGTACGGTCTTCCAGCACAATTTCAAGAACCGCGAAATCTGGCAGACGCAGACCGAAACGCATGGGGCTTACCAATACTTGGTGAATCGGCCTTACAACCTGAACAAGGCTGACTTGCATGGATTCGAGCTGAGCTATCGTCAGTTCTATGACTTCCTGCCCGGCTTCCTTGGCGGCTTTGGTCTGGAGGCGAACTTCACCTACATGACCGGCAACCAGACCAGCCCGACCGGTGTGACCACGGCCTTCTTGGGCCAGTCTGAAACGGCCTACAACCTGGTCGGCCTGTACGAGCGCAACGACATTTATGGCCGCCTGGCCTACAACTGGCGTTCGAGCTTCTTGGCCGAGTCGCCCTACCGCTCGACCGGACGCGATCTGTACGTGGCACCGCTGGCCACGCTGGACGGATCGCTGGGTTACAACGTCAACAAGAACATGACGGTGTCGATGGACGTGACCAACCTGTTGAACCAGGCTTACCACGACTACTTCGATAAGAACCCGTCCTTGATCCGCGACGTGCGCTACTACGACCGCACGGTGGGTGTGTCGCTGCGTTGGAAGATGTAAGCAAGCCGTCGAACCTGAGGGTTTGACTTTTGGGGCGTGGTGTTCCGCTGGGAACCCATGCCCCCTTTGATTTTTCGTTCGCCGCGTGCTGCTTGGGCACCTGCGGCGACGCACTGCTCGAAGCCCGACTCAAGGCCGCGCCATGTCAAATCTCATTCGAATCCTGTGGGCCCTGGCCGCCAGCTTTGCGCTGGGGCCCGCCTGGGCTGCCGCGCCCACCACCCTGCGCAGCCCTGATCGCCATCTGCAGGTGCAGGTGTGGGTCTCTCCTGAGGGGGAGATTCGCTACACGGTGCAGCGCGATGGCCGCATGGTGTTGCTGGACTCGCGCCTGGGCCTGCAGCTGGAAGGGGCCGATCTGAGCACAGACATGCGGTTGACTGGCGCCACGGCCCCGCAGCGCCAGTTGACGCAATACCGCATGGCCACGGGCAAGCAGTCTCGCATCCGTGCCGAGGCGATGCAGCAGGTGTTGCACTTCATCAACGCGCAGCATCAGCATTTGGACTTGTGGCTGCGCGTGGCCAATGACGGTGTGGCTTTTCGTTATGGGGTGCCCCCTTTGGTGAGTGGGCAGCCAAACCGCTTCGTGGCGGAGCTGAGCAGCTTTCACTTTGATGCGCAGGCGAGGGCCTGGCTGCAACCCATGTCGGTGGCCAAGACGGGGTGGATGCGCACCAACCCCTCTTACGAAGAACATTACGCGATGGACACGGCGGTGGGCAGCCCTTCGCCCTCGGCTGCGGGCTGGGTGTTTCCGGCCTTGTTCAAGTCAGGGGACGACTGGGTGGCGCTGACTGAAGCCGACATGGACGGCAGCTTTCATGCTTCGCGTCTGCAGCCGCAGTCGCCAGGGGGCGAGTACCGCCTGGGTTTGCCGATGGCGAGCGAGGTGTTCACCGACGGGCGTCTGCTGGCGCAAAGCCCGCCGGGCCAGGCCTTGCGCACGCCGTGGCGGGTGATTGCCGTGGGCAGTTTGCCGACCCTGGTGGCCTCGACCCTGGGAACAGATCTGGCGGCGCCGGCCATCGCGTTTGATGCCTCCCGCGTTCAGCCCGGCCATGCCAGCTGGAGCTGGGCTTTGTTAAAGGATGAGGCCACTGTTTTTGAGGTGCAAAAGCGCTTCATCGACCACGCCGCCGACATGCACTGGAACTACACCTTGGTCGACGCCGACTGGGACCGCAAGATCGGCGATGCGCGCATCCAAGCCTTGGTGGACTACGGCGCGTCGAAAGGCGTGGGCCTGCTGCTTTGGTACAACTCGTCCGGCGCCTGGAACGATACCGAGTACTCACCCAAAGGCCAGTTGCTGACGCGCACGCAGCGGCGACATGAATTTGCGCGTTTGAATGCGATGGGCGTCAAGGGTGTGAAGATTGATTTCTTCCCCGGTGACGGGCAATCGGCCATTCAGTACTACGTCGACATTTTGAATGATGCGGCCGAGTTCGGCCTGTTGGTCAACTTCCACGGGGCCACGCTGCCACGCGGCTGGCAGCGCACCTACCCGAACTTGATGAGCATGGAGGCGGTGAAGGGGCTGGAGTACACCACCTTCACCCAGGCCGACCAAGACGCGGTGCCGCGTCACGTGGCCATGTTGCCCTTCACCCGCAATTTGTTTGACCCCATGGACTTCACGCCGCTGGTGCTGGCGGATATTCCGGGCATTCGCCGCGCAACGCTCAATGGCTTTGAGTTGGCGGAGAGTGTATTGATGCTGTCCGGCATCCAGCACTTTGCCGAAACGCCGGAGGGCATGGCCACGGCGCCGGGCTTTGCCAAGCAGTTTTTGCAGACGCTGCCGCGCCAGTGGGATGAGGTGCGTTTATTGGCTGGTGAGCCTGGGCGTTATGTGGCGCTGGCGCGGCGTGCTGGAAGCCGCTGGTTTGTGGCCGGCCTGAATGCGGAAGACACCGAGATCATCCTGACGCTGGATCTGGACTTTCTGAAAAAGATGCGCGGCAAGATGATCACCGATGAGCCGAGTCGCGGGCCACGTGCGCTTCAGCAATCGGTGTTGAAGGCCAGCGGCAAGTCAGTGCTCAGGTTGGTGAGCCATGGCGGATTTGTTGCGGTGTTTGAGCCGGTGCGGCCGTGAGCGGGTGGGTGTGTTACGGGGGTGCGGTGCGTTGAGTCCTGCCCCATGCAAAAATGGCGTTCGCCGTAATGAATGCCGTAATGAATGCTGTAACTACCGCCAGAACGAATCCAGAACGAATTCGGAACCAGAGACTGTCATGAAATCCCGCGCTGACCATTCCACCTACAAGCTCAAGCCGGAAGGCAAAAGCATGCATGGCCGCATCGTTCGCGAATTAGGGCAAAGCATCGTCTCAGGGGCGCTCATGCCCGGCGACCGCTTGCCCGCCGAGGCCGTGCTGCTCGAAAAATATGAAGTCAGCCGGCCGGTGCTGCGTGAAGCGGTGCGTGTGCTGGTGGCCAAGGGCTTGGTGGTGTCCAAGCAGCGTGCCGGCGCCATCGTGCGGCCGCGCAATGAGTGGCATCTGTTGGACCCGGACGTGCTGTACTGGTTGATTCAAGCCAAGCCGCAACGGGAGTTTGTTCAGACGCTGATGGAGGTTCGCCGAATTTTCGAACCGGCCGCAGCCGCCTTGGCCGCTAAGGCCGCCAGCGAAGAGCAGTTGCGCAGCATTGCTACCGCCTACGCGGGCATGGAGGCCGCGGCCACCACCGAGGAATTGCTGGAGCCCGACCTCGCCTTTCACCGGCGCATTGCCGAGGCCACAGGCAACGACTTGCTGGCGTATATCGGCAATATGCTTTCGCTCGCCCTGCGTGAATCCATCGTGCTGAGCAGCCAGTTGCCTGACACCCATGCGCTCTCGCTGCCGCGACACAAGGCCATTTTGACGGCCCTGCGTAATCGCGATCCGTTGGGTGCACGCCAGGCCACGCTGGTGCAGTTGGAAGAGACGGGCGATGATTTGTCCACCATTTTGTCCAGCGCCGTGCAGCTCGCCTGAGCTGGCGCCCGGCCGACGAAATTCCTGAATGGACAACAGCAGCCCGAATCCCAACTGGTTTTTGCGCGCGCGGCTCAAAACCCGCCAATTGCTTTTGCTGGTAGCGCTGGACGAGGCGCGCAGCATCCACCGTGCAGCCGAACAGTTATGCATGACGCAGCCTGCCGCGTCCAAGCAACTCAAAGACCTGGAGGACATGCTGGAGGTGCGCTTGTTTGAGCGACTGCCTCGCGGCATGGAGCCCACGGTGTATGGCGAAACCATGATCCGCCACGCCCGCATGGCTTTGACCAGCCTGTCGTTGGCGCACGAAGACATCGTGGCGCTCAAGGCCGGGCTGACCGGCCAGGTCGAGATCGGCACCATCATGGCACCGGCCATGAGCCTTCTGCCGCGCGCCATTGCCCGCGTCAAGCAAGAAGCGCCGCTGCTGCGCATTGGCGTGCAGATGGAAACCAGCAAGGTGCTGCTCGACATGCTGCAGCGCGGCAGCCTGGATTTCATGATCGGGCGCATGCCTGAGGACGAAGGTTCGGCGGGGCTGAATTACGAGGAGTTGACGGACGAGCCAGCCTGCGCGGTGGCCCGCATCGACCACCCCTTGATGAGCGCCGGCCACTTGCAACTGAGCGACCTGGCTCAGCAAGCCTGGATATTGCCGCCGCCAGGTAGCGTGCTGCGCCACCGCTGGGATTTGATGTTCCGCCGCGCTGGCCTGGAGCCGCCGGTGAACGTGGTCGACACCACCGCCTTGCTGCTCATCATGGCCTTGCTGCATCAAAGCGACGCCATTCATGTGATGCCCGTTGAGGTTGCGCGTTATTACGCATCGATGCGGGTGCTGAGCATTTTGCCCATCGAGCTGCCTTGCAAGATGGACGCCTTTGGCATCATCACCCGGCAAGATCATTTGCTCTCGCCCGCAGCCGAACATTTGCTGCGGGTGCTGAGGGTGGAGGCAGGCTTCATGTACGCCGCGCCCCTGGTGCCCTGAACGTGCGCTCGCTCAACGCGCGCCGGCCTTGCAGGCGGGCGTGGGGTTGGCTGTGGGGCCGGCCTTTGTTTTGGGGATGAAGGGGATGCTGCCATCGGCCTGGTAACTGAACTCCTCGACGGCGACTGAGCGGCGAAACTCGGCGCCGCCCGGCAAATCTGCCGTGTGATAGAAGATGTAGCTCTTGCCGTTGAAGTCGGCGATGGCTTGGTGAATGGTCTTGACGTTGCGGTTCACGTCCATGATGACGTTGCGCTTGGTCCAGGGGCCGGTGGCCGTGGGGCCGGTGGCGTAGATGGTTTCTTCCGGAAAGCCCTGTGAGTACGAGAGGTAGTAGGTGCCCTTGTGCTTGTGCAGGTAAGAGGCCTCGGTGAAGGGCTCGATCGGCACGACATGGATGTCACCGTCGATCTCGATCATGTTCGGCTTGAGCTTCACGTATTTCAGCACCGTGTTGCCCCAGTACAGATAGGCTTGGCCGTTGTCGTCGATGAAGATGGCGGGGTCGATATCGTCCCAAAAAATGTCGGTCTGCTTGGTCATGTCGTTGGTGATCAAGGCCGAGCCGCGTGCGTCGACAAAGGGGCCGGTCGGGCTGTCTGACACCGCAACGCCGATGGACAGGCCGGGAACGGTGGCGTGGTCCACGGTGGCGTAGAAGTAGTACTTGGGCTTGCCATTGACGTCGCGGCGGGTGATGTCGGCCGCCCAGGCGCGCCCTTTGGCCCAGGCAAAGCTCAGGGCTTTGACGGGCGAGCCGTGGTCGACCCAGTTCACCATGTCGCAGGTGGACCAGAGATGCCATTCGTTCATCACGTAGTCGGTGTCGGTCGGGCTGGCCTCGTCCACGCCGGTATAGAGGTACACGCGCCCCTCATCCACCAGGGTGGCGGGGTCGGCGGTGAACAGCTGGGGAAACAGCGGGTTGGGGTTGGCTTGCGCGGGCGTGCCCACAAGCAGGCTCAGCCCGAGGCCCAGGCCGACCGCGGCAGCCACGAGTGAAGCGGAGGTGCAGAGAGTTTTTGACATGGTGTATTTTGAAAAATCAGAGGGGGGCTGTTGATCCAGGTCGCCCGATCAGGCCGCCGCCGCCGTGGTGCTGCGACTCAGCAGGCGCTGCACGACGCAGAAGACGAACAACAACCCGCCGATGAAGATCTTGGTCCACCAGGAACTGAGCGAGCCGTCAAAGGCGATCAAGGTTTGAATCAAGCCCAGCGTCAACACGCCCGACAAGGCGCCCGCCACATAGCCATATCCGCCACTTAGCATGGTGCCGCCGATCACCACGGCGGCAATGGCGTCAAGCTCGGTGCCTTGCGCATGCAGGCCGTATCCGCTGAGCATGTAGAAGGAAAACAGCAGGCCGGCCAGCGCTGCGCAAACGCCGCTGAAGGCGTAGATCAAAACTTTGGTACGGCCTACAGGCAGGCCCATCATCAGTGCAGATTGCTCGTTACCCCCGATCGCGTAGACGGCACGGCCAAAGGCGGTCCAGTGCGCGAGCCAGACGCCCGCAACCAGCACCAGCACGGCGATGACGGCGCCCGGCGACACAAAGCCGCCGAAGACGCTCAGCTGGGTTTGCGAGAGGGCGACAAACATTGGCTCGTCAATCGTGATGGAGTTGATGCTGATGAGATAGCACAGGCCGCGAGCCAGGAACATGCCGGCCAGGGTGACGATGAAGGGCTGCAGCTTGAAGAAGTGAATCAGCGCCCCTTGCGCCGCGCCGAACAGCGCGCCCATGAGCAGCACCGCCACCATGACGGCTTGGGGCGGCCAATGGGCCGTTTGCAGCAGCCAGGCCGCCACCATGGTGCTGAGCGCCAAGACGGAGCCGACAGAAAGGTCGATGCCGCCCGACAGGATCACCAGGCTCATGCCGACCGCGATCACCAACAAGAAGGCGTTGTCGATCAGCAGGTTCAGCATCACCTGCACCGAGGCGAAGCCGGCATAACTTGCTGCACCAGTGGCAAACAACAGCAGCATCAAAGCCAGGGCGACCCAGGCGGTGAAGGCCGGTGCGGTGGAGAGGCGGTGCAAAGATTTCAAAAGGGTCGGCATACAGAGTCGGGTCCGCAAGGGGCGGAGGAGGCGGAGATCAAGGGCGCAGGCGCCGCACGTTTTTGCGCCGTGTGGCGTGGCTTCATCGTGAACCCAGGCGCCGCCAGAGTTGCTTGAACTCCGCCGATTGCGACAGGCAGACCACAAAGACCACGCTGGCTTTGACCACCATGTTCACCTCCGGCGGCACGCCCAGCGCGTAGATGGTGTACGTGAGGGTCTGGATGATCAAGGCGCCGATGAAGCTGCCGGCCAGGCTGAACTTGCCGCCCGCCAGCGAGCCGCCGCCCAGCGTGACTGCGAGAATGGCGTCCAGCTCTAGCAGCAGCCCAGCGTTGTTGGCGTCGGCGCTCTTGATGTTGGACGCAATCAACAGGCCCGCCAACCCGGCGCAGGCGCTGCAGAACACATAGACGAAGAAGATCAGCGCGGCGGTGCGGATGCCCGCCAGGCGTGAGGCCACGGGGTTGATGCCCACGGCCTGGATGAACAAGCCCAAGGCGGTCTTGCGCATCAGCCAGGCGGTTAGCGAGAACATGGCGGTGACGACGAACAAGGCCACCGGCAAGCCCAGCAGATAGCCGCCACCGAGGTAGAAAAACGGCGGGTCGTAGACGGTGATGATCTGCCCGTCGGTCAACAACTGCGCCAGGCCGCGCCCGGCCACCATCAGGATCAAGGTGGCGATGATGGGTTGCAGGCCCAAGCCCGCCACCAAGGCGCCGTTCCAGGTGCCGCACAGCAGCGCGGCTCCCATGCCCGCGGCCAACGCCAGTGCTAACGACGCATGGGAGCTGACCAGCAAGGCAGCCAGTGTGCCGGAGATGGCCACGACCGCGCCCACCGACACGTCGATGCCGCGGGTGGCGATCACCAGTGTCATGCCCAGGGCGGCCAGCATCAGTGGTGCGGCGCGGTTGAGGATGTCGATGACGCTGCCGTAGAGGTGGCTGTCTTTGATCTCCAGCCGAAAAAAGCCCGGGATAAAGCACAGGTCAATCAGCAGAAGAAGGGCCAGCGCCGCCAGGGGCCGCAGCAAGGGATGGCCCATGAGGCCTTGGGAAAATCGTGTGGACAGCATGGGCGTGCCGGCAGCGGGCGAGCTTGGCGAGGTGGGAAGGGCGGCGTGCATCAGGCGCTGGCTCCGGCAATCACTTCCAGCAGGCGGCGCTCGTCCAACTCGCCACGGCCGAACTCACCGCCAGCCTTGCGGTCACGCAAGACCATCAGGCGGTCGCTGCAGTGCAAGACCTCGGGCAACTCGGAGGAGATGAACAAGATTGCCATGCCCTGGCCTTCGCTGGTGTGGCTCAGTGCGGTGACGTAGTCCATGATTTCTTCTTTGGCGCGCACGTCGATGCCGCGCGTCGGTTCGTCAAGGATCAGCAGCTGCGGGTCGGTGGCGAGCCAGCGTGCCAGCAGGGCTTTTTGTTGATTGCCCCCGGACAGCAGGCCGATGGGGGTGTCGATATCGGGTGTCTTGATGCCCAGCCGCTGGACAAAGTCTTCGGCCAACGCACGCTGGCGTTGCATGGGCAGGGCGCGGGCCATGCCGCTGCGGGCTTGCAGGGCCAGGATGATGTTTTCGCGCACCGAGAGCGCCAGTACCGCGCCTTCGTGCTTGCGGTCTTCCGAGCAAAAACCGATGCCTGCGGCAATCGCATCGCGAGGCGATTTGAAGGACTGCACGGTGCCCTTGACGGCGATGCTGCCGCTGTCCGCCACGTCGGCACCAAACAGCAGGCGAGCAGTTTCGGTGCGGCCCGAGCCCAGCAGGCCGCAAAGGCCTAACACCTCACCGCGACGGATGCTGAGATCGATGCCCTGCAGTGCCGCGGCGCGGCCCAGGCCTTGGGCCTGGAGAAAGGGGGCGGCTTGTGGCCGGCCGGCGTGGTGAGGGGGGGTGATTGCCAAGGGGCTGGCGGTTGTTTCCGCGGCGGTTGCCGTTGCAGCCCGTCCGGTGGTGACGTGATCGGGCGCGCCAACCATTTTGTTGACCAGCGCGAGGCGGTTCAGCTCGGCGCAGGGATATTCACCCTCGGTTTCGCCGTTGCGCATCACCGTGATGCGGTCGGAGATGGCGTAGGTCTGCTCCAAAAAGTGGGTGACGAACAAAATGGCCATGCCCTGCCCACGCAGTTGGCGCAGGACGCGGAACAGCAGTTGCACGGCAGCCTCGTCGAGGCTCGACGTGGGTTCATCAAGAATCAGCACTTTGGCGGAAATGTTCAGTGCCCGCGCAATCGCCACCATCTGCTGAATGGACAGCGAGTAGCTGGACAGCGGCGCCTTGACGTCGATGTGGATGTCCATATCGGCCAGCAGGCGTCGCGCCTGGGCCTGCATGCGAGCCCAGGCGATGGGGCCGAATTTGCCCAGCAACCCGGCGCTGTGGCGGGGGTAGCGGCCGATGAAAATGTTCTCCGCCACCGACAGATTGGGGCAGAGGTTGACCTCCTGATACACCGTGCTGATGCCCAGGTGCTGTGCATCCTCGGTGGAGTGGGGCGAAATCGCCTGGCCGTCCAGCATCATGTGTCCGGCGTCGGGTGTGTACAAGCCTGTCAGCACCTTGATCAGGGTGGACTTGCCGGCGCCGTTCTGCCCCATCAAGGTGTGCACCTCGCCAGGAAATAGCCGCAAGCTCACGTTGCTGAGCGCCTTGACGCCGGGAAAGCTCTTGTGGATGCCGCTTAGGGCCAGCACCGGCGTGTTCGTCTGGGGTTGGCCGGGGTGGGCCTGACTGGGTGTCATGGTGGGGCGCCGGGCAGGGGTCAGTAGCGGCGGTTTGGCAGTTCTTTGGCGGCCACTTCCGCAGGGAAAACCCCTTCGGTCGTGGTGATGCGCCGGGCCACGGGCTTGCCGGCCACCACATCGCGCGCCAGTTGCATCAGTTGCGGGCCCAGCAGGGGGTTGCATTCGACGGTGACGTTCAGCTTGCCGGCCACCATGGCCTCGAAGGCGCCTTTCACCCCGTCGATGGAGATGATGATGATGTCCTTGCCCGGCTTCAACCCAGCCTCTTCGATCGCCTGGATGGCGCCGATGGCCATGTCGTCGTTGTGCGCGTAGAGCACGTCGATTTTTTTGTCCTTCGCTTTCAGGAAGGCCTCCATCACCTCCTTGCCCTTGGCCCGCGTGAAGTCGCCCGACTGCGAGCGGCTCAGCTTGAGCTTGGGGTTGCTGGCGATGATTTCTTCAAAGCCTTTCTTGCGGTCGATGGCCGGTGCTGAGCCCACGGTGCCCTGCAACTCGACGATGTTCAATTCAGCGTTGGGGGCTTTCTTGGCGAAGTCGAGCAACCAGCGGCCGGCCTTGCGGCCCTCTTCGACAAAGTCCGAGCCGATGAAGGTCACGTACAGCGAAGGGTCGCTGACGCTGACCGCGCGGTCGGTCAGGATGACCGGAATCTTCGCCGCCCGGGCTTCGCGCAGCACCGTGTCCCAGCCCGACTCCACGACCGGCGAGAAAGCGATGACGTCAACCTTCTGCGCGATGAAGCTGCGCAAGGCCTTGACCTGGTTTTCCTGCTTTTGCTGGGCGTCTGCAAACTTCAGCGTGATGCCATCTTTCTTGGCGGCGTCTTTGATGGAGGCGGTGTTCGCGGTGCGCCATTCACTCTCCGCCCCCACTTGCGAGAACCCCATCACCAACGGCTGGGCAGCGCCCGCCCACATGGGGTTGAACAATCCAGCCACCAAGGTGGCGGTGAGTACGGCGCGGCGATTCAGTGTCATGGCGGCAGGGTCTCCAACGGGTTGTGTCGGCTGGCTTGGCGTTCAACAAGGTCGATCAAGACCTCGGTACAAACGCAGCGAGACGCAAGATCGTAGGAGAAGCGCCCATGCAGGGCAAATCACATTTCGCGGCGCAGCCATACCGCTTTCAGCATTGGGGATAACCTTGAATGTCTGCGGCGTGACAACGTTGTGATCAATTCTTGACGGCACTGTGATGACCCTGTGATGACGCGATGACGGCTCGGTGTCACTAATTTGCGCTTCATGAGCCGTATGGCATTGTCGAGAAAATTTACAAAATTTCTCCTATGCTGAGCGCCTTGGCCGAACGCGCCGCGACGAGCCTTGTAGGCCTTGAAGATTCCTCATTCGGGTGTGGAAGTTGCTTGGTTGTTCGTTGTTCTTTCCATCCTGTGCGGAGACATTTCCCATGACGTTCAAAACACTGTTTGCCATCGCCGCCATTGCGGTGACCCCCATGAGCCATGCGGCCTATGTCACCATCGACGAGGCCGGCATGGACGCGGTGTATTCGCAGGCAAGCTTTGGCAGCATGTCTGTGGACATCCGCATCGGCGCGATCACCACCCTGACGATGCCGAGCCTGCTCAATATCGACACCGATGCCAAAGTGAACACCTTATTCAGCCAGCACGTCGGGGCCAGCAATGTGGTGGACTTCTACTATGTTGACACCGTGGACTCGTGTGGCGGCTTCAACACCAGCATCATTGGTTGTGGTGAGGTGGGCGGCAATAACTTTGTGGTCGAATCGATCTGGGCCGCCAACACCACGGTGCCTACGGGCGGCAACATCAGCTACGGTGTGCAGCTGCTCTCGCACGAGTTGGGCCATAACCTGGGCCTGGGCCACCGCAGTGGCAACGACCTGATGAACTCCTTTATCAATGGCTTCATGGACCTGAATGCGAGCGAGGTCAGTACCATCTTGTCCAGCCCGTTGGTGCAGACGGACAGCACCGGCCAGCGGTTCATCCAAATCGATCCGGTGCTGGTGCAAGCGACGGTCACAGTGGTACCTGAGCCCGGCACCTTCGCCCTGTTGTCGCTGGGCCTGTTGGCCACCGTATGGGTGTCTCGCCGGGCCCAGAACGAGCGTTGATCGCTCAGACCGCCAAGGTACTCAGGACGCTCTGAGATGAAAAAGGCCCCGCTGAGCGGGGCCTTGTCATTGGGTCAGCCGGGCGGCCAATGGGTCAATCGTTGTCACCGTCGTCGTCGTCATCACCGTCGCCGCCGTGGCGGCGGGTCAGGGCGTTCACCAAACCAGCGCTGGGCGTGCCCCAGCCGGTAGCCAGGTCCCAACCCGTGCCGGCGGTGTAGCCGGTGACGCCGTCAAAACTGTTGTCGCCCACAGTCACGTCATGCGTGACGTTCGCGAGGGCGCCGCGCTGGCCCAGTTTGTAGAGCTTTTTGTTGAGAAAGCCCAGGGGCTTGTGCCGGACTTGGTTGGCCACAGCGGTTATGCCGGCCCATTGCGGCGCGCTGGCGCTGGTGCCACCGAAAATGTAGAAGCCGTTGCTGCTCCCCAAAAAACCCAGCCGCACGATGACGCCGCCAAAGACGCCCGCGTTGTAGGCCACGTCAGGGTAGCCACGGTGCCCCTTGAGTTGCGAGCGTATGGCGCGCGGCAGGGCGTCTTCCTGGTAGTCGGGCAGGCGGAAGGCCGCGCTGATGCCGCCACCCCCGGCACCATAGCCGTCGTTCCACACCACTTCGCCCTGGTAGCTGCCATTGGGGTCGGCATTTGTGGTGCTGCCGAAGAAGAGGTTGGTACCGCCCACCGAGGTCACATTGGGCGAGGAGGCCGGGTACTCGGCCACCGGTTTGGGCTGGGTGACGCCGTTGATGTCGTAGCTGGATGCGCCAGAATCACCGGCGGACACCAGCACTGAAATCTTGCGGTCGATGGCCCGGCGGTAGCTGGCCTCGTTGTCGGCCAGGCTCTTGCGGCCGGCACTGTCTTGCAGTAGCGCCAATTCGGACTCGCCAAAGCTTTCGGAGATGATGTGCCCCAACTTGTTGTTGATGGCGTAGTTTTGCGCGGCCAGGATGTCGGCATCATTGTTGGAGGCTGCCACCACCACCACGATCTTGGCGCCCGGTGCGATGGCATGAGCCCATTGCACATCGAGGCTGGTTTCTTCAGCCCAACCCAGTTGGTTCGAGTCGCTGTAGTTGAAGGGCAGTGTGCCCGGCATGGTGATTTGTTGCAGCGACGGTGGTGGAGGCAGGCCGAATGCGGCGTCGAAGGCGTCCAGGTCGGCCTGCAAGGTGGGGCTACCGTAGGCATCGATGATGACGATGGTTTGGCCTGAGCCGTCATAGCCTGCATTGATCAACTGATCCATGCCGTAGGCCTTGCGGATGGCACTGGGGCCGTAGCAGGGTAGTCGGGTGCCGGTGAAAGAACGCAGCTCACAACCAAACACGGCGTTGGCCGTGGGGGTGGCCAGCACATCGGCGGCATCTGAGCGGACGGAGTGTGGTTTGAGTTGCCCACCGTAGGCACCCGAGCAGGCCAGGGCGAGGGCGGTGAGGCAGCCGATCAACGGCGCAACACCTGAACGAGCCGGCTTTGCTGTGGGCAAGCCTTGGTGCTCGTGGCCATTCTGCTGAGAAAGATCGTGCATGAATGAACTCCTGGATGAGGAGGTCGCAATGTAGCAGTGGGGCCCTTGCGGGGACGATCAGGGAAAACGAGTCCTCGATATAGGGGGTGCTTATTCTTGAAAAATCCGGCGCTTTGAACACGGTGCGATGGGGCGTTACTTCAGCAGACGCAAACCATACAGGCCACCCGCGATGGAGTCAGGCTCGGCGACGAATTTGACCTGCAGTTTGCCCTGCGAGTTTTCGACCAGCTCAGGCGGAATTTCGTAGTCGAGCGCATAGATCTCGTCGCCGGCGGGTGCTTTCAACTCAATGGTGCTGAGCCATTGCCCGTTGATGAAGAGCTTGAAGCGGCGGCCTGCGTCAAGCGTTGAAAAGCTCAGGCGCAGGGCTTTTGCTTGCCGAGTGGGGTCGCTCAGCTCATAACTGAACCAGCCCCTGGCATGACGCCAGCGTGCGCTTTTATTGATGCCAGACTCAACGCCCTCGCCTTTGAAGAAATGGTCGGACTCGGGCTGTTGCTCGCCCGGCGCCACTTGGTCGATGGTTTGGGCATCCAGGGCCAGGCGGTCATGCTCGGCGCGTGCCGTGGCCGCTTGCAGCGCGGGCAATTCGGCGGGCGTGGAGTGGGCCCAGTAAATCATGTAGCGCGAGTCATGCAGGCGGAAGAAGGGGATCAGCCGTAGCTTCACCGCGTTCTTGCCCCGGATCAGACCCGGCGCCGTGAAGGTCAGCGGTTCGCCAGCCACCGGCTTGAAGTACTTGATGAAATGGCGTGTATCGCTGACAAACAGCGGGGCCGCCTCCTGCGGGTAGACAGGGCCTTGCGCAATGTGGCCCATGCGCGAGTCGTCGGCCAGCACCTTGAGATGCTCGCCCACAAACCCTTCGGTCTTGGCTGCCAACACAATGGGGCCGTGTAGCACCGCATAGGTGTTGGCCATGCCGGGCATTTGCTCCAGTTGGGTGCGCATCGGCAGCTCAATGTCCACCTGGTCGCCGGCGGCCCAGTTGCGCCGTATTTCGACATAGTCCCCGGGCCGGGTCTTGACGGCAAAGGCGCGCCCATTGATCTTGATCCGCAACTGGCCCGGTGCCACCCAGGCGGGGTAGCGGATCCGCAGGCCGAAGTGGTTTTGCGCCTCCTGCAGGGTGATGCGGCTGCGTCCTTCATCGGGGAAACGGGTGCTTTGGGTGAGGTGCAGATGGCGTTCGCGCCAATGCAGGGTCGATGCAATGAAGAGGTTGACGGAGACGCTGTCTTCGTCATGCGTGTAGATGAACTCCCCGTACTTGGCCTGGCTCTCCAGCCCCGAACCCACGCAGCACCACATGCCCTGGTCCACCTGTGAGTAAACCCGGTAATGATTGGGCCGCATCGGCGTGAAGTAAGCAAAGCCCCCAGTGCCGGGGCGCTGCGAGGCGAGGATGTGGTTGTAGAGCGCGCGCTCGTAGTAGTCGCCATACTGCGCTTGCCTGGCCCCGGTGCTCTCACTGAGAAACAGCAGCTGGGTCAGCTTGAGCATGTTGTAGGTGTTGCAGGTCTCGGGGCCTTCCACTTCGTCCAGCATCGGTTGAAAATTGCCGGCGTCATGGAAGTGCTCGCGCACGCTGTTGCCGCCAATCGCCACCGTGCGGTGGTCGTGCACCGTTTGCCAGAAAAAGCGCGCCGCCCGCAGCCAATCGGCATCGCCGCTGAGGTCGGCCACGCGTTTGAAGCCGATCACTTTGGGGATTTGGGTGTTGGCGTGCAGGCCGGTCAACTCATCGCGCTGCTCAATCAGGGGTTGCAGCAGCGCGTGGTGCGAGAACTTCTGCGCCAACTGCAGGTATTGCGCGTCGCCGGTGATTTGGGCCACATCGGTCAGCACTTCGTTCATGCCGCCGTGTTCACTGCGCAGCATGTCCTGCCACTGGGCGTCGCTCAAATTGCGGGTGAGCCGCAGCGCCCAATCGCTCAAGGCGACGAGCATCCGGCGGGCCTCGTCGTTGCCGGTCAGCAACCAGGCGTCGCGCAGGCCGGCAAAGGTTTTGTGCAGGTTGTACCAAGGGACCCAGCGGCCGTTGACGGAGAAGTTGTCGACCTTGAGTTGGCCCTTGGCTACCTCTGCCCAGGCAGCGTCGCCATCAGGGATGCCGCCCAGATAGCCGTTGCCATGGGCGATTTGGGCCCGTCGAAGTTCGGCCACGAAATAGTTCAGGCGCTGCCGCACTTCTGCGTCGCCGGTGGCCCCCACCATCAAGGCCAACGCGGAGAGGTAGTGGCCTCCCATATGGCCGTCCAGGCCGGTCGACTCCCAGTTTCCATAACTGGGAGATTTGACGGGTAAGCCCGCCTCACGCAAAAAGGGTGCGGCCAGGCGGTCGGGGTCCAGCGCGAGGAGGTAGTGGAGATCGGTAGTCTGGGCGTCGAAAAACGGGCCGGGGCTCAAGCGCACATCCGCCGCCGGGAACAACTGCGCCGGCGGCTTGATGTCGGCCGTCGTGGCCATGGTCGGGCTCAGGCAGGCGCCCAGCAGCAGCACGAGCCAGCGCCGTTTCAGCGAGGCCTTGGCCGCCGCCCGTGCATTGCGGGTTGCCGTCACCAGATCAGTTTCCCGTTCGGGCTGCCCAAATCGACACCCCGCCAAGGGACTGCGCCGAGAAGGTGATGGCAAAGGCGCTGGCATTGGTATTCCATTGGCGTGACAACACGCCGTTGAAGCTGCTGCCATCGCTGAGCGTGATGTTGATCTTGTTGCTGCCTTTGTGCGTCCAGGTGCCGGTGTTGGCGCCGCTGACGCTGCCGTCCGCTGCCAAGGTGATCGCGGCAGAGGTTTTCAGCGTGGTACTGATGTCTTTGCCGTGGTTGATCATCTTGTAGGTACCCGGCACCTCGCTGCTGACCACCGCTGTGGCTTGGGCAGGCGTGCTCAGGCTCAGCGGCGCGTAGCGGAAGGGCGCCACCACCAGCCAGCCGTCTTCGTTGAGGAACATCTCGTGGACGCGATTCTCAAAGTACTCGGCCTGACCCGGGAAGCGGGTGTGGAAGATCAAAAAATACTGGCCGGTGCTGGCGTCGCGATAGGCCGAGTTATGGCCCGCTGACACGTAGCCCAGGGCGGTGCCGCTTTCCCCCGTGGTCAGCGCAAATTGGTGGTTACCGAACAGTTTTTGCCCGTAGGGTGCAATGCTGGGGTCGCCGGCTTCCAGCGCGGCGCTGGCGACCACTTTGCTCATGTCGTTGCCGGCGCCGTCAAGGTAGGGGCCGTCGGGGTTCAAGGAGCGGGCGGTGCGCAGGTTGTAGCCTCCGGTTGATGACAGGCCGCCGAATGAGACGAACAGGTAGTAGTACTGGGTCTCGGGGCTGTAGATGACGTAGGAGCCCTCGATGCGCGCGTGGTTGCCGCCCATCAGGTGTTTGCCATAACCCTGTCCCGCCACGGGCATGCCAGTATTTTCATCCATTGCCAAGATGAAGATGCCGCCGGAGTAGGAGCCGTAAATCATCCACAGCTTGCCGCTGGCGTCGTGGAAGACCGCCGGGTCGACCGTGTTGGGGTGTTTGGTGGCGTCGTAGACAGTGCCGTCAGGGCTGGTCAGGCCCCACATGCCCGACTCCAAAAAGATCTGCTTGTTGACGAAGGGGCCGGTGACGGTGTCTGCCACCGCCACGCCCAGGGCCGAGCGCGGCGAGTCGCCTTTGCAAGAGTTGTAATAGAAGTAGTACTTGCCGTCGGCCAGTTGGGCCATGTCAGGCGCCCAAAGGTCGGTCACCGTGGTCCAGGCAAAGGTGTCGGCCAGCACGGTGGTGACTTTGTTGAACAGCGGGTTGTTGTCGTCCACACCGTTGGCGATCAGGCTCCAGTTCATCAGATCGCTGGATTTGGCGGCGGCCAGATGAGAGCCAAAGATGTAGAAATCGCTGTTGACGCGGATGACTGACGGGTCATGCACCGAGATGTTGGCGAAGCTCAGCGGCGTTTGGGTGGGCACGGGTGCCGGTGTGGGGGCGGGTGTTGGCGCAGGCGTTGGCGTTGGCGCGTTGGCGCTGCCGCCACCGCCGCCGCCGCAACCGGGCAGCCCCAGGGTGGCAGAGGCCGCTGCGCTGGCCAGGATGAATTGGCGGCGTGATGCCATTGCGTAGGGCTTGATCATCTGCTCGCTCATCTCAACGCTCCACCGCAACGACGACCACGGCCTTGGCCGGAATTGACAAGGTGAGCGGGCCAGTCGCGCCGGATGTTTTGGCGTCGAAAGCGCGAGGCTGCACCTGCTGCGGTGCTTGGAAGGTGTTGCGTGCGTCCATGGCATCAGCGGTCAGCACCTGGCCATGCGCAGCCGTGGCGGTCTCGCCCTTCACCCGAACGGCCACGTTCAGCGGTACATGCGGGTTGCTGTTGACCAGGGCCAGGTAGAGCTTGCCGTCTTTGCTGCGCGCGGCTGACGCGCTCAGGCCCGGGATGCTGGTGCCGCCTAGGCTGTAGGCGGGGTTGTTGGCGATGCTCAGCGGCAGCGAGGTGGCGTCCTGAAAGGGCACATACATCGCATAGGCGTGGTAGGTGGGCGTGAGCAGCATCTTGTCTTTGTCTGTCAGGATCATGGCCTGCAGCACGTTGACCATCTGCGCGATATTGCTCATGCGAACCCGGTCGGCATGGGCATGGAAGATGTTGAAGTTGAGCGCCGCCACCACCGCATCACGCAAGGTGTTCTGTTGGTACAAAAATCCCGGGTTCGTGCCCGGCTCCACGTCGTACCAGGTGCCCCATTCGTCAACGGCAAAACCGATCTTCTTCTGGGGGTCGTTCTTGTCCAGCACCGCGACGTTTTGCGCAATGAAGGGCTCCATCTTCAGCGTCTGCGCGAGGGTGTTGATCCATTGGTCTTCGGCAAACCCGGTGGCTGCGCCCTTGGTCTCCCATTTGCCGGTCGGCAGCGTGTAGTAGTGGAAGCTGATGGCGTCGATATTGCTCTTGATGTCGTGGCTAAGCACCTCGGTCCAGCGTGTGTCGGCGTCATTGCCGCCACTGGCGAGGAACTTGGGGCGTCGTGAATCCGGGGCCTTCAAAAACGTCACCGCGGTTTTGTAGAGGTCCGCGTAGTGTTCGGGTGTCATGCTGCCGCCGCAGCCCCAGGCCTCGTTGCCCACCGCAAAATAGCTCAGCTTGAAGGGCTCGGCATGGCCGTTGGCGCGGCGCGCCTGGGCCAGGGTGGATTTGCCGTCTGCCGTCATGTACTCCAGCCATTCGGCCATTTCCTGGGTGCTGCCGGTGCCCAGGTTGCCGTTCACATAGGCGTCGGCACCGAGCAATTCGACCAAGTCGAAAAACTCATGCGTGCCGACGGCATTGCTTTCTTCCACGCCGCCCCAGTTGGTGTTGACCTTGACCGGGCGTTTGGCGCGCGGGCCGATGCCGTCGCGCCAGTGGTATTCGTCCGCAAAGCAGCCGCCCGGCCAGCGGATGAGCGGCACGTGCAGGGCCTTGAGGGCGCCCAGCACATCGTTGCGCCAACCGTGGGTGTTGGGCGTTTTGGCCTTAGGGCCCACCCACATGCCTTCGTAAATGCCGGTGCCAAGGTGCTCGGCAAACTGGCCGTAGATGTGCTTGTTGATGAGCGGCCCGGCCTGGGCGGCATCGATGGTCAGTTCAACGTCGGCGGCCAGCGCCAAGGGGCTTGCCCCGGCGATGGACAAAGCCATGCCCAACACATATTTATTGATCACGCAGCAGTCTCCAACTTTTGTTTTCTCGGCCTGCGGGCAGGTGCCGCAGGCCGCTGTCAGGGGCGTTGCGGCAGCGCCGTCAGATTGAGGCGCCCCGACTCGCGAAAGACCATGGTAGGACGGGGCTAAGCGCTGAACAAATCAATGTTTTGTGGAGAGCAATATTCGTTTGGATATATGAATTCAAGGTAAACCCTGGCGGCCCACAGAGTGGGTGCCGGCCTTGGGGGTCGAACAATTCGCTTGAAAATTTGTGCAAACCGGTGTCAACCGCTGTCCGAGGCCCCTCGTTGTAGTGACAAGCCGGCAATTGCCAGGCCCGCTTGAGAGGTCCGAAGCCCTATGGATCCAACTTAAAGGCTTGCTCATCATGACAAAGATCACTTCGTTCATCGCCGCCGCGCTGCTCTCTTCCGTGGCCGTTGCTTCTTTCGCTCAGACCCCGGCTGCTTCCGCCGCTCCTGCAGCACCCGCCGCCGTCAAGGCACCGGCCGCTGCCAAGGCGCCTGCTGCAGCTGAGGCACCTGCCGCCGCCGCTTCCGGTGCCCACAAGCACCACAAGCACCACAAGCATCACAATGCTGCTGGCATGGCCGCTCCAGCTGCCGCTGCTTCTGCAGCCAAGTAAGCGCCAGCGCGAACGCGCCGCCTGAGTCACCCTCAGGCGCACGCAACAAAGCCCCGGGGACGCGAGTCCGCCGGGGCTTTGCTTATTTTTTGCTGCCGTTTGGAGTTGCAGTTTGGGGTGCGAGTGCTTGTTCAGTGAGGATCGTCGTTAGATCGTCAACATGCCCTCAACGCGTATCCAGCTTGAAGATGCCGATCACTTCTTCTAGGCGTCGGGCCTGCTCCCGCAGGGACTGCGCCGCGGCGGCGGACTCTTCCACCAGCGCGGCGTTTTGCTGCGTCATCTGGTCGAGTTGGGTGACGGCGCCGTTGACTTGGGAGATGCCGTCGCGCTGCTCGCTGGCAGCGGAGGCAATTTCGCCAATCATGTCGGTGACGCGCCGGACGCTGGTGACAATCTCACCCATCGCCGTGCCGGTTTGTTCCACCAAGTGTGCGCCCGAGTCGACGCGTTCCACCGAGGCGTTGATCAGGGTTTTGATCTCCTTGGCGGCCTCGGCGCTGCGTTGTGCCAGGCTGCGCACCTCTGAGGCCACTACCGCGAATCCGCGCCCCTGCTCACCAGCGCGGGCGGCTTCAACCGCTGCGTTCAGGGCCAGGATGTTGGTCTGGAAGGCAATGCCGTCAATCACGCCGATGATGTCGCTGATCTTGCGTGAGCTGTGGGTGATCTCCGCCATATTGGCCACCACCTGCGTGACCACGGCGCCGCCGCGTGTAGCCGCTTCGGCGGCGGAGGCTGCTAACTGATTGGCCTGACGTGCTGTATCAGCGGATTGCGCGACGGTGGCGGTCAGCTCTTCCATGGAACTGGCGGTCTGTTGCAGATTCGAGGCGGTTTGCTCGGTGCGGGCACTGAGGTCTTCGTTGCCGGTTGCGATTTCAGCAGACGCCGTGGACACCGAGTTGATGCCGCTGCGCACCTCTCCCACCACACTGCGCAGTTGCCGGGCCATTTTGTCCAGGCTGCCTAGCAGGTGAGAAAACTCGTCGCCGCCCTGCACCGTGATGTGGGCGCCCAGATCGCCATCGGCGATGCGGTCTGCGGCTTGAATGGCTTGCGCGAGGGGCTTCTGGATCGAGTGGATCAGCGAGCGGGCGCCTAAGGTGAGCAAGACCAATAGCACCGCCACCGCCGTGCCGGAAATTTTCAGTCCGTTGATGCGCTGGGCGGCCAATTCCTGCATAGCCGACTGTTTGTGCTGCTCTTGCAGTTTGGCGAAATCACCCAGCGATTGCAGATAGGTTTCCACTGCAGGGTTGAAGCGCTGCTGGAGCTCTTGCTGCGAGGCGGTGAGATCTCCGTCGGCCTTCAGCTTGCGCACTTTGGACAAGGACTCCAACACCACTTTGCGTTCATCGGCTACCCGGTTCATCAAGCGCTTGTCGGCGTCGTCCAGGGGCATGGCTTCGATGCTTTTCTGCACCTTGTTGATTTCGCCGATGGTGGCTGGAATTTCTTCTTTGAACGCCACATCCACCGCAGGGTCGCTGCTGATAGCCACCGCCCGGACGCGGGCGATATTGACCGTGGTCAAGGATGCCCAGCGCTGAGCGGCATTGGTCTTGGCGTCCAACTCCGCGGTGAGTTGGTCGGTATGTTCCTGAATGCGCAGACTGCGCACGCTGGAGAAGGCCACCAGAGCGACCAAGGTCAGGACGATGGCGCCAACCGCCAGCCAAAGCCGGCCCGCCACGCTGAGTTGTCGGCCTGTGCCTTGGGCGGGGATCGAATGATTTTGCATGGCTGGGATGTCTCTGGCCGAATACGGCTTGTTATCTCCCTAGCGTATCGCGGCATGGGCCCCGTCGACCCCATCGCTTGCCCTAATTCAGCGCATCGACGGAATGCCGAGTTTGGCGCATTTACCAGCTGCCGGTGTTGGGCATGGACGCCCAGGGCTCCGCAGGCGCGAGCGCCGGGCCGTCTTGCAGCAGTTCGATGGAGATGTTGTCAGGTGAGCGCACAAAGGCCATGCGCCCGTCACGCGGGGGGCGCAAGACCGCGACGCCATGATCGGCCAGGCGCTGGCAGGCAGCGTAGATGTCAGGCACGGCAAAGGCCAGGTGGCCAAAGTTGCGCCCGCCGGTGTAGGTTTCGCTCTTGCCTTCGGCATCAGGCCAGTTGTAGGTCAACTCGACCTGGGGTTGGTAAGGCCCCGCCGCGTCACCGACCGCAGCCAGATAGACCAGGGTGAAGCGGCCGGCCGCGTGTTCAGTGCGCCGTACTTCGGTCAAGCCGAGGGCATCGCGGTAGAACGCCATGGAGGCATCGAGATCGGTCACGCGGACCATGGTGTGCAGGTATTTCATGGAGGAGAGCTTCCTTTGGGTATGGCGGGTCTAGGCAAGGTCAGGCGCCGGGCTTTCGTTTTTCTCGACGCCCAAAACGCCTTGTGCGCAGAGTTCTTGTATCTCGGTGTCGCTGTAGCCCAAGCCGTGCATCAGGCTCAGCGTGTGTTCGCCCAGCCGTGGTGGGTCGTGGCGCAAGCCCAGGCGGTGTCCGTCCAGGCTCAGCGGTAGCAAGGGGACCCGGGTGTTGCGGCCATCCGGCAGGGTCATGGGCGCCAATCCGCCGGTAGCCAGAAGATGGGGGTCGTCCATCAGTTGGTCCGGGCGAGTGATGGGGGCGAAGGGCAGGCCCTGGGTTTCGAACAGGGCGGTGATCTCGGTGCCCTGGCGATCTTTCAGGCGGCGGCGCAGTTCGGGCAGCAGCCATTCGCGGGCCAGCACACGTAACTGGTTATTGCTCAGGTGCGGGTCGGCCCGCAAATCTTCGAAGCCAAAGGCTTGGCAGAAGACGCTCCATTGGGTGTCGCTGACCACGGCCAGAAAAATCTGTGCGTCTTTGCCGTCTGGCCCCACTGCGGTGAACACGTCGTAAATGCCCCAGGGAGAGATGCGCTCGGGCATGGGGGCGGCCGGTTTGCCGGTGACGGCAAACTGCATCATGTGTTGTGCGACGAGGAAGATATTGTTTTCAAACAAGGCGGACTGCACCTGTTGCCCGCGCCCGGTTTGGTGGCGTTGCTGCAAGGCGGCCAACACGCCGATGGCGCCGAACATGCCGCCCATGATGTCGTTGACGCTGGTGCCTGCACGCAGGGGGTCGCCCGGACGCCCCGTCATATAGGCCAGCCCGCCCATCATCTGCACCACTTCATCAAGTGCTGTACGGTGCTCATAGGGGCCGGGTAAAAAGCCCTTGTGTGACACATAGATCAAACGCGGGTTCAGTGCAGATAGGGCGTCAAAGCTCAAGCCGAGGCGGTCCATGCTGCCGCTCTTGAAGTTTTCGCTGAACACATCGGCGGAGGTCAGCAACTTGAGCGTAATTTCCAAACCACGCGGGTGCTTGATGTCGAGCGCCAGGCTCTTCTTGTTGCGATTGAACAGCGGGTAGAACCCGGCGCCGGCGCCGAGAAGCTGGCGGGTGTTGTCGCCCGTCAGTGGCTCGATCTTGATCACTTCGGCGCCGAGGTCGCCCAGCACCATGCCGCAGGTGGGGCCCATCACCATGTGGGTGAATTCAATGACGCGCAGGCCGGCCAGCGGCAAGGGTTGAGCCGGGGCGGGGGCGCTTGTGGAGCGGGGTGCAGAGTTCATCGATTTACTTGGGCAGCTTCAACAGGCCTTTGCTTGAAAACCGCACAGTGCCGAACAGCCCCCCGGCCAGCTTGCCGGTGAGCATGTAAGGCAGCTCGCCCTGTTCGGCCACGTCATTGAAGCTCATGGCTTGGCGCACAGCGGCGAAGGCTGAGATGGTCAAGGGCAGGTTGAGCAGGGTTTCGCCGTAGCGGGGCACTTCGCCTTTTTGGTTGCTCACGCCGCTGGCGAAGCTCTTGCCGTTCAGCTCCAGGTCGATGGCGGCGCCGTCGAATTCGATGGGCAAGTCATTGGGGTTTTGCACGCGCAGTTTCACCAGCAGGCGCAACTCCAGCCCCTCGCCGGCCATGGGCTCCACGCCCACCACGTTGACCCGCAGGGGATCGCGTGAGTTCAAGGTGGCGCAGCCGCTGAGCCACAGCAGTGCGGCAGGTGCCAGCGTGTGGCCAAGCAGGCGGCGGCGGGTGAGATGGTGGGCCGTGTTCATAGGGGCATCCTTTGCGATCAAGCCAGTACGCGCAGCAGCCAGTCGTTGAGCGCTTGCACTTCTTCCATGCACAGCGAATGCTCGATCGGGTACTCGTGCCATTCAACCGTATGCCCCAGGCGCGTGAGCAGCTCGCGCGAGGACTGGCCCCGATTGATGCTTACGACGGGGTCGCGCGAGCCATGGGCCATGAAAATCGGTGTTTCAAGATTGGCGCCATGGCGTTCGGCGGCGGTGCTGTCAGGCAGCGGCAAATAGCCCGACAGACCCGCCAGGCCTGCCAGCCGCTGCGGGTAGCGCAAACCTGCTAGCAGGGTCATGGCGCAGCCTTGCGAAAACCCCGCCAGCACAATGCGCTCGGGCGGCACGCCGCGCGCAATCTCCTGGTCCAGCAACTGATGGAGTTGGCTGACCGATAGCCGCAGGCCGCTCTCATCCTCACGGCGTTGCAGATCGGTGCCGAGGATGTCGTACCAGGCCCGCATGCGGTAGCCGTTGTTGATGGTGACGGCACGCTCCGGCGCACGAGGCATCACGCAGCGCACGGGCCCGACCGTGTCGAGATCGAGAGCGTCGAACATCTGGATGAAGTCGGCGCCGTCCGCCCCCAGGCCGTGCAACACGATCAGCGTGGCACGGGGGGGCGTGGCGGGATTGAGTTCGATGGTGACGAGGGACATGGTGGGCTGCGTTGATTCGACGAAGCAATATCGTAGCCGCCCGGCGCACCCTGATGCGACACTGGCGCGCCTGCTCCCGAGGCGCGAGGCGCTGCTTAACCCAAGGGGCGCACGCCAATCAGGCTTTGGTGGCCCCAAAACGCGAAGGCTGTCCACGCGATGGCGCCCAGCACCACGGTGATGAGTGTGGCCGTTATGTTGGAAGCCAAGGCCGCGGGAGGATGGCGCCGGTCGCGCTGGCGTGCTGCGCGAAAGGCCAGCACGGCCCAAATCAAAAAGCTGCCAAACAGCAGCAGATCCGCCAGCGTGTGGTTGGCCAGCAGGTGGGCAAATGCCCACACTTTGACGCCCAACATCATGGGGTGGCGCAGCCGCGCCTTGATGGCGTTGGCCGGCACATAGGCGGCGGCCAGAAGGACAAAGCCGATCAAGGTCAGCAGGGCCGCCAGATGGCTCATGCCGGGCAGGGTGGCCCACAGCACCACGGGGGTCTGCCGCGCCAGGCCGAAGCCCTGCACGATGAGCACAAAGCCGAGCACGGAGAGCACGGTGTAGCCCAACTTCCAGGCCATGGGGCCGCGGCGTGCGATCTGGGCACTGCGCCAATCGTCAGCAACGATGCGCACGGAATGCACGCCCAGAAAAAGGGCAAGGCCAGCGATCAAGACGAGCATAGGTTCACCTGGGAAGAAACGGGGCGGTCGGCAAAGGGGCGACGTGCATGTCGCCCCTTTGCCCTTGTAGCCGATTTATCGGACAAATCGGCGACGCGACGCATTTCTCCTGGCGCAGGAAAACCCCAGGCGGACAGCTGCTGGCGACGGGCTGCGACGCTGACCACGGCGGGCATCAAGCCCGTGAGATTCAGCCGATCAAATCGGTCAGGTCGGGACAACCCAGGACAAGCTCCACAGCAAGGCGGGGTAGAGCAAGCCCCAGGTGGCGGCCAGCAAGCCCACCGCCTTCAGGCTGGTGACGGCACTTTCACGTGGGCGGGAGAGGCTGATCTTCATGGCGGACTCCTGGCAGAGAAAGACGAGAGGACGGTCGGTGATGCACGCAAGCTCGGGCGTTTGCGGCGGCCTGGCGGGCTTCAAGAACCAAGCAAGCCGCATGCCAGCGCGGCCTAAAAACGGCGACCTAAGCACTTCGGTCCACTCTTAACGCCAGCACCACCGAACTGGTTGTCTTGATCACCCCCTCGATTTCCCCAATCTCGTCCAACAAGGTGTCCAGCCGCATGGTGGACTCAGCCCGCAGCAGCGCCATGTAATCGAACTCACCGCTCACGGAGGCGAGCTGCCGCAACTCCGGCAACAAGCTCAGGCGTTTGACCACATCGCGTCCGGCTTTGGGCTGCACGGTGATGCCCACATAGGCTTGTATGCCCCGGTCTGCGGAGTCCACGCCCAGCCGCACCGTGTAGCCCACGATGACACCGCTGGCTTCCAGCCGGGCCAATCGCGCCACCACCGTGGTGCGCGCCACGCCCAATTTGCGGGCGAGCTGCGCCGTGCTGGCGCGCGCATCGGCTTGCAGCAGGGCGATCAATTGGCGGTCGGGCAAGGCCTTGGCGCCAGAGGGCTCGGCGGCGCTGCGTGTGTCTATCTGCGTGTTTGCCTGCGAGGCGCTGCGGCCTTTGCCTGGCGTTTCTGCCCGAGTTGCGGGAGGACGGGGTGGTCGACTCATCGGAAACCCTTGGTTGAATCGTTACGACGAACTTTATCGACATTCCGTCGAAACAATCTAATTATTCGACGAAACGGTGCTTTCTTTCGTCCGGTCTTCTCCCTAGACTGAGCGCGAATTCAGGCGTTTCAGCTTCGAAAGGACATCCCATGAAAGTCGCTCTGCTCGGCGCCGGACACATCGGCCAAACCATTGCCCGCCTGCTGCACGGTAGCGGCGATTACCGCGTGACGGTGATCGATAAAAGCGCGGCTGCCTTGGCGCGCCTGCAGGCCGAGGGCATTGCCACCTTGGCGGTGGACACCGCCGACGCCTGCGCCTTGGCGGCGGCCTTGAAGGGCCAGGACACCGTGGTGAACGCGCTGCCCTACCACCTGGCCATCACGGCTGCGCATCTCGCGCTGGAGGCGGGCTGCCACTACTTCGATTTGACCGAAGACGTGGCCGCCACCAAAGAAATCAAACGCATCGCCGAGGGCGCCCGGACCGCCTTCATGCCGCAATGTGGCCTGGCGCCGGGCTTTATCGGCATCGTGGCGCACCACCTGGCCCAGGGCTTCGACTCGTTGCAGGACGTGAAGATGCGGGTCGGCGCCTTGCCGGCCTTTCCCACCAATGCGTTGAAGTACAACCTGACCTGGAGCGTGGACGGCCTCATCAATGAATACTGCCATCCCTGTGAATCGATTCACGACGGCGCCCTGATCGCCGCGCTGCCGCTCGAGGGCTTAGAGCATTTTTCGCTCGACGGCACCGAGTATGAAGCCTTCAACACCTCCGGCGGTTTGGGGACCTTGTGCGAGACGCTGCAGGGGCGGGTGCGCAATCTGGACTACAAAACGGTGCGCTATCCGGGGCACCGTGATTTGATGATGATGTTGCTCGATGACCTGCAGTTGAAGAACGACCAGGAAACGCTCAAGAACATCATGCGCAAGAGCATGCCCGCCACCATGCAAGACGTGGTGCTGGTGTTTGTGACAGTGTCTGGTATGCGCGCTGGCAGCCTGGTGCAAGAGGTATTTGCGAGGAAAATCTTTGCCGAGCGCGAGGGGCCCGCGCCGCTTTCAGCCATTCAAATCACCACGGCGGCAGGCATTTGTGCGGCGGTGGATTTGTTCCGCGAAGGCAAGCTGCCGAGCTCGGGCTTTATTCGTCAAGAGCAGGTGAAGTTGCCGGAATTTTTGGCCAACCGTTTCGGCAAGGCCTACCAGCAATCGCGGCAGGTTGAATCCATTGGGTGATGCCCCGCAAGCACTGCGCAAACAAACGAAAATTCCGCCATGAATGAAATCAAAACACTTCTGAATTCTCTGGGCCTGCCTGACGCGGCCTTCAACGGTGGCGCCTTGGTCGTTCGCTCGCCGATTGATGGTGCCGTGCTCGGCAGCGTGCATACCGCCAGCGCAGGTGATATGCGTGAAGCCGTTGCGCGGGCTCATGGCGCGTTTCAGACCTGGCGGACGGTGCCGGCGCCGCGCCGCGGGGAACTGGTGCGTTTGTTCGGTGAAGAATTGCGCACACACAAATCGGCCTTGGCGCGCTTGGTGTCGCTCGAGGCCGGCAAGGTGACGAGCGAGGGTGAGGGTGAGGTGCAGGAGATGATCGACATCTGCGACTTTGCCGTCGGCCTGTCGCGTCAGTTGCACGGACTCACCATCGCCTCGGAGCGCCCCGGCCACCGCATGATGGAGCAGTGGCTGCCACTGGGTGTTGTGGGCATCATCTCGGCGTTCAATTTTCCCGTGGCCGTGTGGGCCTGGAATGCCGCGCTGGCGCTGGTGTGCGGTAACAGTTGTGTGTGGAAGCCTTCCGAAAAAACGCCGCTCACCGCGCTGGCGACGCAAGCCCTGTTTGACAAGGCCCGGGTTCACTTCGATGCAGCGGGTGGCGGTGCGCCGGCACATCTTTCTCAAGTGCTGCAAGGCGGCGCCGCAGTGGGCGAGGCCCTGGTCGACGCTGAACAGGTGGCCCTGGTGTCCGCCACCGGATCAACGCGGATGGGTCGAGCGGTGGGGCCCAAGGTGGCTGCGCGTTTTGGCCGCTGTCTTTTGGAGTTAGGTGGCAATAACGCCATCATCGTCAGCCCTTCGGCCGATCTGGAACTGGCCGTGCGTGGCATCTTGTTTGGCGCCTACGGGACGGCAGGGCAGCGCTGCACCAGCACGCGCCGGGTCATCATCCACGAAAGCATTCATGACGAACTGGTAGCGCGCCTGGACACGGCGCGGGCCAGCTTGCGCATCGGCAATCCGCTCGTGGCGGGCCATTTGATCGGTCCTTTGATCGATGCGGCCGCTTTTGACGCCATGCAGCAGGCCCTGGCCCATGCACGCGCGCAGGGTGGCGAGGTGAGCGGTGGAGCCCGTGTGCTGACCGATGTGCACCCAGAGGCCTGGTACGTGCAGCCGGCTCTGGTGCGAATGCCGGCGCAAACGGCCGTGGTCAGGCAGGAGACGTTTGCGCCCATTCTCTACACGCTCAAATACCTTCAGCTTGACGAGGCCATTGCCTTGCAGAACGATGTGCCGCAAGGCTTGTCTTCCGCCATCTTCACCAATGACTTGCGCGAGGCTGAGCAGTTCATGTCGGCGCGTGGCTCCGATTGCGGCATTGCCAACGTGAACATTGGTACCTCGGGTGCGGAGATCGGCGGCGCCTTTGGCGGCGAGAAAGAAACCGGTGGCGGCCGTGAGTCCGGTTCAGACGCATGGCGTGCTTATATGCGCCGCACGACCAACACCATCAACTACTCCCGGGAATTGCCTTTGGCGCAGGGCGTGAAGTTCGATCTTTGAGAATACTTGCCTGTCATTTAAAAACCGTGCTATAGTTCGGCCTCTTCGCTGATGACGACAAGTCAGAAGCTGGAAAAGCAAAAAGCAAGCCTTAAAAAGCGAGCGAGCAAAGCCCAGGTGGCGGAATTGGTAGACGCACTAGTTTCAGGTACTAGCGGGTAACTCCGTGGAGGTTCGAGTCCTCTCCTGGGCACCAAACAAGAAAAGCCAGCACGCAAGTGCTGGCTTTTTGCGTTTTCGGGGTTGGCACTTTGTGTTCTGCAGGGTCAGGCCTTGCCCGCATCGATTTTGAGCGTTATAGGGGAAAACTGCCCCTATGATTGCCACGCGCTGGGAGGCAAAATAACTAATTGCGACCCTGAAGTGATGATTCATGGCGCATCGACGCAGGCTTTCCATCGTGGTTCTCGTCGATTCAGTGAAAATAGCGCCGCCCGAGCTGGTCGGGCATCAATTGAGATGAGATCCTGGAATGAATAAAACCGAACTGATTGAACATCTGGCCGCCAAGCATGCGATGACCAAGGCTGAAGCCGGTCGCGTTCTGGAAACCCTGTTGGACGTCGTGGTCACCACCGTGAAAAAGGGTGGCGCCGTGTCGATCCCGGGCTTCGGCTCGTTCAAGCAGCACGCCCGCGCAGCCCGCACCGGCGTGAACCCCAGCACTGGCGACAAGATCAAGATCGCCGCAGCCAAGCTGCCCAAGTTCACACCGGGCGCCGGCTTCAAGGCAGCGGTTGATCCAAAGGCTGCTGCCCGCAAGGCCGCCAAGGCTGCTGAAGCCAAGCCCAAGGCGGCGGCCAAGCCGGCTGCCAAGAAGGCCAAGAAGTAATCAAGCACTCAGGCTGACAGCCGATTGCAAGGCCGGACGCTCGAAGGGGCGCCCGGCTTTTTTGTGGGCGGCTGATTTCTCTTGTATAGGCTGTGGCACCATGCCGGCCATGGTCATCAAGAACACTGCAGTGAGTAGCCGAGCGGGCGCAGCGCCCACCATCGTCGACGTGGCGGAACAGGCCGGCGTATCTATCAAGACCGTTTCCCGCGTGCTCAATCACGAGCCTGGCGTGCAGGAAAAAACCCGTGAGCGGGTGCTCAAGGTGGTGGCTGATCTCAAGTACCGTCCCAAGCTATCGGCGCGCAGCCTGGCGGGTGCACGTTCGTTCTTGATCGGCCTTTTGTATTACGACCCTAGCGCGGCCTTTGTGGCCGGGGTGCAAAAGGGGGCCGCCTTGCGCTGCCGTGAGGCAGGCTATCACCTGGTGGTGGAGTCCTTGCATAACGATGCCCTGGATATTGATCAGCAAGTGGAGCGCATGGTGTCAGCCTTGCGTCCGGACGGCATGATCCTGACACCGCCCTTGTGCGACAACGCCAAGGTCATCAAGGCCCTGTCGGATGCCCAGACGCCTTGCGTATTGATGTCGCCCCGCGTAGTGAGCCCAGACGAGCGCAGTGTGCGAATCGACGACGTGCATGCTGCCGAGGAGGTGACCAATTTGCTGATCAGCCTGGGCCATCAGCGCATTGCTTTTGTGCAAGGCCCTGCGGATCAAGCCGCTTCGGGTTTGCGTTATGAAGGCTTCGAGCGCGCCATGCTGGCGCATGGCTTGTCGGTTGAGGCGGAGTTGGTGCAGGCGGGTGATTTCACCTTTCCGTCCGGCGTGGCTGCTGCCCACCAGCTGTTGAGCCGGCGGGTCAAGCCCACGGCCGTGTTTGCCGCCAATGATGATATGGCCCTGGGTGTGCTTGCGGCGGCGCAGCGCCTGGGCTTGTCGGTGCCGACCGATCTTTCGATTGCGGGCTTCGACGATTCACCTGCCGCCAATCTGGTGTGGCCACCCCTGACCACGGTGTGCCAACCGATGGAAGCGATGGCACGCACGGCAGTGGAGATGCTCATCCTGCCGAATCGGGTGGATAACGAAACCTCGGATTCAGCGCCTCAGCAGCGCGTGCTGCCCTATCAGCTGCAGGTGCGCAATTCCACCTGCGCACCGCGTGGCCACGCGGCGCCGGCGATCAAGAGCAAGAAGGCCTGACACAAGAAAGGCGGGTCGTGGCTCACTTGTGGCGCAATTCGTCTTTCAGGGCCGCCACTTCTTCGTGCAAGCCGCGGAGTTGGGCGTGCATGTCGCGCAGGATGTCCCGCTCCATGCGGCGCTCCGAGGATTCGACCCAGAACGAGGCAATCGCTGCAGTCACCAATGACAGCACGGCATAGCCCAGGAGCACGACAAACACAGCAAAGATCTTGGCCGCCGGTGTGGTGGGCACGATGTCGCCATAACCCACTGTTGCAGCGGTGGTGAACGCCAGCCACAGGCCATCGCCCAGGCTGTGAACGCGGGGCTCCAGCGCCCAGAATCCGACGCCGCAAAAACCCAGCACCAGCAAGGCGAGGCTCAATAGATAACCCAATCCCCCCCGGGTGACCCAACTCTTGATGGCCCACACCATGCGCAGCAAGGTGAGCAGCGCGACAAACAGGCGTGCTGCCAAGGCTTGGTTGGACAAGGCGCTGGGCGGCAACAGTGCAGCCACCAGCAGACCCACGACCAGCAGCACGTCCAGGGCATTGCTGCGCAGGTATTGCCGGGGGTGGCTGACGTGGCGGGCGACCCGCCACAAAGACAGCGCCGTCACGCCGGCCGCCACCAGGTAAATGGCCAGGGCCAGTGGCGTGGGCAGGTTCTCTAGCAACTCGATGTAGAACGCCGGGATGGTGGCAAACAAGACCATCAGCACGGGCCAGCGCCAGTACCTCTCCGCACGAGCCGCGGTGGCATTGAGGGGCGATGGGCGAGCGAGGCCCCAACTGCGGGTGGAGATGCGATGAGGCATGGGGTTAGTATCGGGCCGGCGGGGCGGTACAGGTGCGACGACCTGTAAATCGGCGTTTGGACTTCAGGTCTGCCGAATTTTGATGCGCGCGTGTTCGTTGATACCCATGGCGGCAAAGAACAGGGCCACCAGGCGGTGCGCATCGACAAAGGTCACCTGGCGGTTTTCACCTTGCCGGCTGAGTACCCAATTGAGCAGGTCGCCGGCGGCCATGAAGTCCAGCCGGATCAGTGTGGCGCAACTCACGTGGACCAGGGTGGCGGCGCCCAACTCGGCGCTCAGGGTCCGCAGCAGCTCTGAAATGTCGCCGCTGAGCTGCCCGCTGAGTGCCAACTCGGCCGGGTGCACCATGGCGCCCAACTCGCTGATCTGAGACTCCATGAAACTGCTGCTGGGCTCGATGCTGGTGATGCTGGTGCTGGGCCCTTGGGTAGAGAGGCTGCCCTGGCTGATGCGAACCCGGCAGGTGCTGCGCTCCCATGATGGGGGGGAGACTTCATAGGTCACGCAGTAGTCGATGGCGGCTTCGTCAAACTGGTCGGGTCGGTTGACCAAGCGCAAGGCGTCCAGGCGCAGGCGCCACAGTACCGGGTTGACCTCGGGGACGGACACTGGCGTCAAGTCAGCCAGTAGGCGGAGCCAATGGTCGCCGCCGATCCAGCGCATGTCCAGCGCTTGCCCGGCCCATTCGCGAAACAGGGCCTGCAGGCTTTCGGCCGCGTCGGTGTCGAGCCGCTCCAGGGCCGTCCAGTCCATGACCCAGGGCATGGGCATCAGCTGCGAGCGGGTCTTCAGCAGCTGCACGCTTTCCAGCGTCAAGTGGGTGGGTGCGGCCCAGCTGACGCTGCTGGGTTTGGCCATGGGCACGCGCACCTTGCGCTGTGCTTCGGAAACCAGCTTGGGCAGGGAGAACCACTGTGGCGCGGAACGGCCGAACACTTCGGCAAATTCCAAGGCCAGGGCTTCAAACTTGGCCTGACGGCCGGTGGCCCGGTACAGGTCAAACAAGACCAGCCAGGTGTCGCTGTGCAAGGTGCGCGCGCCACCGGGCCGAATCAAGGTGCTGAGCGCATGCTCACTCGTGTCGTAGTCGGCATTGGCGAAGGCGATCACGGCTTCATCCAACTCGGCGTCATGCGCCAGTTCCAGGGCTTGCAGCGGCGCCTGGCTTTGGGTTTCCTGCGCTTCGTCCAACACGAAGGTCAAGGGAGGGAGGTCTGGCAAATCCGCGAGATTGGGCAGATTGGGCAAGACGCCCGTTCCGGCGCCGGAGAGGGGCGGCATGCCCGTGCCCATCACCACGGCGGCCGGTGGTGGAGCGGTTTCCATGCGTTCGACCTCATCGGCGGAGGCAAATTCACTCACCCGGCCCGAATGCGATGTGGCATGCGATGTGTTTGAAGGCGCTGCGTTGGTGGAGGCCGTTGCGCGCGCTACGCCGGGGGCGTTCTGCGGCAGATCCGCAGGGACGGTCGGCGCAAAATGGACCGGCCGCGTGCTGGTTTCAAAAAACGCTTGCGGGACGGTGGGGGCATTCGCCTGGCTGGGCGATGTATTTTGGTTCTGGGTGGCGGCAAAGTTCTCGCCCACCATTTGCTGCTCGATCTGGTCGATTTTGGCTTTCACGCCCAGGTCGATTTTGGAGTTGAGCTCGCTATTGCGCTCAATGTCATCCATCCGGGAGGACGCGGAGCCCAGGGCGGCCAGCTGTTCGGCGGTCAGCCCTTCTCGGCGGATGCGCCTCAGCATGTCGAGTTCGCGCTTGCGCACGAAGTCGTTGCGGCGTTTGCGGTCGACCATGGCGCGCAATTCGGCCTTGGCCTGATCGCCCTCGGGGTCGTCTTGGCGCGAGTTGATTTCGGCCCAGTCGGTCGTGGGGTTGGCCACGAAGCGCGCCACCTTGCGGAAGAAGCTCTCGCCGTCTTTCGGTTCTGTCATGCGCGTAAGACCCGGTCTTTCAGAGATTCTGCGTGTGGCTGCGGCTCAAACCCGCACCCGCCGGTCAGGCAGATGCGGTCCGTTCAATAGATCGGCAATCAAGCTGGCAAGCTGATGGCCGTGCCTGTCAGTTTGCCCATCCAGTGAGGGTTGAATCCCTCAATCACCGAACATTTTCTGTTTCATCTCACGACGTTGCTGCGCTTCGAGCGACAGCGAGGCCGTGGGGCGGGCAATCAGGCGCCCCAGACCGATGGGTTCACCGGTCTCGTCGCAATAGCCGTACTCGCCATTGTCGAGGCGGGCCAGAGATTGGATGATCTTCTTCAGCAGTTTGCGTTCACGGTCGCGGGTGCGCAATTCCAGGGCGTGTTCTTCCTCAATGGTGGCGCGATCGGCAGGATCGGGCACGATGGAGGTGTCTTCGCGCAGATGCTCGGTGGTTTCGCCCGCATTGGACAGCACGCCGTCTTTCAGGGCGGTCAGCTTGGTGCGGAAAAACTCGATCTGCTTGGCGCCCATGTACTCGGACTCGGGCATGGCCAGCACTTCAGCATCGGTCAGTTCGGCGCCCGACTTGGATTTCCAGGCATTGGCGAGCTTGGGGTCGGACTTGGCGGCGGTTCGGGGGCTTTCGATCACGGGTGAGTTCATTTGTCGCGTTGGCGGCTTGGGTGGAGCGAATCGGTCTGCAAAGCGGCTTGTGCCGCTGAGCGTGGGGCTGGGGTCCAACAGAGCAACCGTGCTGGCGTCCGCGGCATCGGCATCGGCCTCTGACTTGGACGAGGGTTTGGGTGTTGCGGTCTTGGCAGGCTTGGCGGCAACGCGTGTGGCGGCCTCCGCTTGCGGGGCGGCCGTCGGTTTGGGGGCCTGGATCTTGCTCACGTTTCTCTCCTCGCACTGGCAGTCGTCAACACGGCTCTGACAGGCTAGATATCAATCGGGACCAGCTTATCTTGCTCTCAACTTGTGCATTTTGAGCGCCGCGGATTGTAGCCACGTCGCGGCGCTGCAAAAAAAGCAAAATTTGTAATGAATTTCGCTAACTTGATCAGACCAGGCAGCCCTCCATGCCCTGCAGCAGGATTTCCTTGGGCAAATCGATGCCGATGAAAACCATTTTGCTCGCCTTTTTCTCGCCTGGCATCCATTTCGGGCCTAGGTCGGAGCCCATCAACTGGTGCACGCCCTGGAAGATCACTTTCTTGTCGGAGCCCTTCATGTACAGGACCCCTTTGTAGCGCAGCATCTTGGGGCCGTAGACCTGCACGATGGCGCCCAGGAAGTCTTCCAGCTTGGCCGGGTTGAAGGCTTTTTCCGAGCGGAAGACGAAGGACTTCACATCGTCATCGTGCACGTGGTGGTGCGGGTGGTTGCAGTGTTCGCCGTGCTCATGATCGTGGTCATGGTGCGCGTGGTCGTGGCCGTGATCGTGCGCGTCGTCCGCCTTCAGGAAGTCGGGGTCGATCTCCAGCTTGGCGTTCAGGTTGAAGCCGCGCAGGTCGAAGATCTGGCTCAGCGGTGCTTCGCCAAAGTGTGCCTTGTGCACCGGCGCCCGCGGGTTCATGTGCTTGATGCGGTGGGTCAGGGCGTCTACCGCGGCGGCGTCCACCAGGTCGCTCTTGCTGATGAAGATCTGGTCGGCGAAGCCGATTTGGCGACGCGCTTCCTGGCGGGTGTTCAACTGCTCTTCGGCGTGCTTGGCGTCGACCAGCGTCAAGATCGAGTCGAGCAGATAGCTCTCGGCGATCTCGTCGTCCATGAAAAAGGTCTGGGCCACGGGGCCGGGGTCGGCCAGGCCGGTGGTTTCGATGATGACGCGGTCGAACTGCAACTCGCCCTTGCGGCGCTTGGCGGCCAAATCAGACAAGGTGGTGCGCAAATCTTCGCGGATGGTGCAGCAGACGCAGCCGTTGTTCATCTGGATGATCTGCTCTTTGGCGTCGGTCACCAGAATGTCGGTGTCGATGTTTTCTTCGCCGAATTCGTTTTCGATCACAGCGATCTTCTGACCGTGGGCTTCAGACAACACACGTTTAAGAAGTGTGGTTTTTCCGGAACCCAGAAAACCGGTCAATATGGTGGCGGGGATCAGGCCCTTGCTCGTGTTTGTCATGGTGGCGCGCTCGCTCAAAAAATGTGGCAGGCCCAGATATGGGGGCGACGCACTGTGTTGCAAGTGGGCTGCCATGTCAATCGGTTATTCTGTAAGCATTCCAACTACGGCACGCAGCCCCTGTGTCTGAACCTCCAAGTCGGTCCTCCCAGAGAGCAGGGCCCAAAAACAATTCCGAGTCCCGTGGCGTCATTGAGCGCTTGCTGGAGTTTCTCCACCCGGGCCCGGATTCTCTGCATGAGTTGCTAGGCACCCTGGCAGACGCCGAAAAGCGCGAGCTGATCGAGCCCGAGTCGCGCCAGATGCTCGAAGGCGTCCTGCGCATGGCGGAGCTCAGTGCTGGCGATGTGCTGGTGGCCGCGCCGCACATGGATCTGCTGGACATCGCAGCCCCCTACGACGAGTTACTGGGGGTAGTGATCGATACCGGCCACTCCCGGTTCCCGGTGTTCGAGGGGCAGCGGGACAACATCATCGGCATTCTGCTCGCCAAAGATCTGTTGAAGATTCAGCGTGCGCCTGAGCTGAACCTGCGCGCCTTGCTGCGCCCGACCCTGTTCGTCCCTGAAAGCAAGGGGTTGAACGAGTTGCTGCGCGACTTCCGCTCCAACCGCAGCCATCTGGCCATCGTGATCGATGAATTCGGCAACACCGCAGGCTTGATCACCATTGAGGACGTGCTGGAAGAAATCGTCGGCGAGATCGAAGACGAGTTTGACGACAAGGTTGGCGAATCTGGCATCTACACCCTGGCCGATGGCAGCCAGCGCGTGGAGGGCGACGCTGAAATCGCCGCCGTGAACGCCGCGTTTTCCGTCAAGCTGCCGTTGGATGACTTCGACACCATCGGCGGGCTCCTCGCCCATGAGCATGGCCGTGTGCCGCGGCGCGGTGAAGCCGTGGCGCTGCACGGCCTGCTGTTCACGGTCATGCTGACGCGTGGGGGGTCGGTGCGCTGGTTCAAGGTCACCCGCTTGCCAGACGCCAGGGCTTGATGCGCGCACGGCACGCCGGGTTTTTGTGGGCGCTGCTGGCCGCTTTGGCGCTGGGCGGCGTCCATACAGCGGCCTTTGCGCCCACCTATGCCTGGTGGGCGCAATTACTGGCGTTGGCGGGTTTGGCGCGCCTGAGTTGGCACGCATCGCCGCGTCGGGCTGCCGCCCTGGGCGTGGCCTTTTCACTAGGCTGGCTGTGCTGCGGTCTGTGGTGGCTGCACATCAGCATGCATCAGTTCGGCCATATACCGGCGCCGCTGTCGGCCTTGGCGGTGTTGCTGCTGGCGCTGTTTCTCTCCTGCTATTACGCCGCCGCATTGGCCGTGATGGCCCGCCTGAGCCCGGGGCTTGGCGTGGCCTGGCGCATGGCCTTGTGGGCCGCAGCCTGGGGCTTGGCTGAAACGGGGCGGGCCACCGGATTTGGCGGCTTTCCCTGGATTGCCAGTGGCTACGCGCATACCGCAGGGCCGCTGGCCGCCTGGGCCCCTTGGATTGGTGTCTACGGCATCAGCGCCTTGGCAGCGGCAGCGGCCTGTGCCTTGGCGGCGGGTTTGCAGCAGCCGTTGAAGGGGCGGGCCTGGACGGCGGCGGTGCTGACGACGAGTTTTATCGGCGTAGCGGCCTACGGCCTGCCTCGCAATTTCACCCAAAGTACGGGCCCATTGCGCGCCAGTCTGCTGCAGCCCAATGTGCCGCAAGACCAGAAGTTCGACCGTGAGTTGATCGATGCCAACCTGGACCGCCTGGCCGTGCAAATCGAATCAGCCCGGGGCCAGGTGGTGATCACGCCAGAATCGGTGGCGCCTGTGCCGGTGGCCTACCTGGACGCCGACTATGTGCAGCGTTTGCAGCAGGCGTCGACCCAGCGGCCCTTGCTGCTGGGTACATTTCTGGGTGACGATGAGCGGGGCTATACCAATTCGTTGATCGCCTTTGGCACCGTCAAGCCTTACGATTATGGCAAGCGGCATCTGCTGCCCTTTGGTGAATTCATTCCTACGGGATTCCATTGGTTCGTGAAGCTGATGGGCATCCCGATGGACGACCAGTTGCGCGGCCCGCACCAACGCGCCTTCGAGGTGGCCGGCCAACGCCTGCGTCCTTTGATCTGCTATGAAGACTTGTTTGGCGAAGATTTTGTCGACAGCGTGGTGGGCCCCGACGCGGCCACCGTGCTGGTCAACGTCAGCAATCTGGCGTGGTTTGGTGATGTGATGGTGCAAGACCAGCATTTGCAGTTCTCGCAGATGCGGGCGCTGGAATTCCAGCGGCCTTTCATTCGCGCCACCAACACCGGCGCAACGGCCGCGCTTGATCACCGGGGGCAGGTCACTGCCCGCCTGACGCCCAGCCTCAGCGGTGTGCTGGAGGTGTCGGTCGAAGGGCGCGTGGGCAGCACGCCCTATGCCCGCTGGTTGCAGGCCTTTGGGCTGACGCCCTTGTGGGTCGTGCTGGGCGGCGTGCTGCTGCTTGCAATGGGGCGCCGCCGGCAAGAGATTCCCAAGTAGGGCAGGCCTCGTAGAATCCGTCACAGTCGGGCTGCGCTGTGCGAATGGCGTGCCCATCTCTCTTTTTGCTTTTTTATCGGCCCTGCGCCGCGACAAAACATGCTGAGCTTCCAGCAAATCATTCTGACACTGCAGGACTATTGGTCTCGCCAAGGGTGCGCGCTGTTGCAACCCTACGATATGGAAGTCGGCGCCGGCACCAGCCATACCGCCACCTTTTTGCGCGCCTTGGGCCCCGAGCCTTGGAAGGCCGCCTACGTGCAGCCCAGCCGCCGCCCCAAAGACGGCCGCTACGGCGAAAACCCCAACCGTTTGCAGCATTACTACCAGTACCAAGTCGTGCTCAAGCCAGCGCCGGCGAATATCCTGGAGCTGTACCTGGGTTCGCTAGAAGCCCTGGGTTTTGATCTGAAGAAGAACGATGTTCGCTTCGTTGAGGACGATTGGGAAAACCCGACCCTGGGTTGCTGGGGACTGGGCTGGGAGGTCTGGCTCAATGGCATGGAGGTGACGCAGTTCACCTACTTCCAGCAGGTGGGCGGCATTGACTGCAAACCCATCACGGGCGAGATCACCTACGGCCTGGAGCGCTTGGCCATGTACCTGCAAGGCGTGGAGTCGGTCTACGACCTGGTCTATGTGGAAGGCAAAGACGGCGCTCCCGATATCAAGTATGGCGATGTGTTCCATCAAAACGAGGTTGAGCAGTCGACCTACAACTTCGAGCACAGTGACGTCGAGTTTCTACTGACCGCCTTTGCTGCGCATGAAAAGCAGAGCAAGCACCTGATGGAGCAGGCCTTGGCGCTGCCCGCTTACGAGCAATTGCTCAAGGCCGGCCACAGCTTCAACTTGCTGGACGCACGGGGCGCGATCAGCGTGACCGAGCGGGCCGCGTACATTGGGCGTATCCGTAACCTGGCCCGCGCCGTGGCGCAGAGCTACCTGGAAAGCCGCGCCCGTCTGGGCTTCCCGATGGCTCCCAAGGCCTGGGGCGAAGAGGTGCTGGCGCAGATCGAGAAGAACGAAAAAAAGACGAAGGCAGCCTGACCATGAGTGCCATTTCCAAGAACCTCCTGATTGAATTGTTTGTCGAAGAGCTGCCGCCGAAGGCGCTCAAGAAGTTGGGCGATGCCTTCGCCCAGGTTCTGGTCGAGAGCCTCAAGGCGCAAGGCTTGGCCAGCGCCGCATCGGTAGCCACCAGCTACGCATCGCCGCGCCGCCTGGGTTTGCATCTGACCGACGTGGCAGCCAAGGCCGCCGACCGTGCCCTGCTGCAAAAATTGATGCCCGTGACCGTGGCCCTGGACAAAGAGGGTCAGGCCACCCCCGCCTTGTTGAAGAAGCTTGTAGCCATGGGCTTTGACGCTTCGGCCGTGGCGCAACTCAAGCGCGCCCCCGATGGCAAGGCCGAGGCCCTGTTCTTGGACACCGTGGTGGCCGGTGCCACGTTGGCCGAAGGCGTGCAAAAGGCGCTCGACGAGAGCCTGGCCAAGCTGCCCATCCCCAAGGTCATGACCTACCAGCTGGCCGATGGTTGGAGCGATGTGAAATTTGTGCGCCCCGCCCATGGCTTGCTGGCCTTGCATGGCAGCGAGTTGCTGCCGATTCAGGCCCTGGGGTTGACGGCCGGGCGTGAAACACGCGGCCATCGTTTTGAAGCCCAGGTGGCGTGCATCACCGTCGAGAGCGCTGACAGCTACGCCGCGCAACTGCGCGAACAGGGTGCAGTGATCGCCGGTTTTGCCGAGCGGCGCGCTGACATCGTGCGCCAGCTTGACGCTGCTGCCGCCAAGCTGGGCCTCAAGCCGATTGAGGACGAAGCCTTGCTGGATGAAGTGACGGCCCTGGTCGAGCGGCCCAATGTGCTGAGCTGCCAGTTCGAGCCCGAGTTTCTGGCGGTACCGCAGGAATGCCTGATTCTCACGATGAAGGCCAACCAGAAGTACTTCCCGCTGCTGGACAGTGCCGGCAAACTAACGCATCACTTCCTGGTGGTCAGCAACGTCAGTCCGGCCGACGCCTCGGCCGTGACTGGCGGCAATGAGCGCGTGGTGCGGCCCCGTTTATCCGACGCCAAATTCTTCTTTGACCAAGACCGCAAGAAGTCCTTGGCGGACCGGGTCGCGGGCTTGGCCAAGGTGGTGTACCACGGCAAGCTGGGCACGCAGGGCGACCGGGTGGAGCGGGTTCGCGCCATCGCCAAGGCCATTGCGGCCCTGCTGGGCGGCGCTGAATTGGCGGCTGAGGCCGACCAGGCTGCGCTGCTTGCCAAGGCCGATTTGTTGACCGATATGGTGGGCGAGTTTCCCGAGTTGCAGGGCATCATGGGCGGCTACTATGCCCGCCATGACGGCCTGAGCGAAGCGGTGGCCCTGGCCGTTGAAGACCATTACAAGCCGCGTTTTGCGGGCGATGCGCTGCCGCGCAATGAGGTCGGCTTGGTTGTCGCCATGGCCGACAAGCTGGAAACCCTGGTGGGCATGTTCGGCATCGGCCAACTGCCCACGGGCGACAAAGACCCCTTTGCACTGCGTCGCCACGCCCTGGGCCTGGTGCGCATGCTGAGCGAGCGCGCTGGCACCTTGAGCTTGGACGCCTTGATCGCGGCGGCGGTGCCGGCTTTCGGTGCATTGATTCAGAACCCCAGCGTGGCGCTGAGCGAGTTCATCTTCGACCGGTTGTCTGGTGCGCTGCGTGAGCAAGGCTTCAGCGCCCAAGAGGTGGACGCCGTGCTGGCCTTGCGGCCCCAGCGCTTGGGTGATGTGGCCCAGCGCCTGACGGCGGTGCGTGCTTTTGCTGCATTGCCCGAGGCTGCTTCGCTGGCCGCGGCCAACAAGCGCATCGGCAACATCCTGAAGAAGAGCGAAGAGCCGGTGCACGCCACGATTGACGAGGCCTTGCTGCAAGAGCCGGCCGAGCAACATCTGGCCACCGCTTTGAAGAATGTGCAGCCGATGGCTGACGCGCTGTTTGCACGCGGCGAGTTTGCTGCGTCGCTGCGTGAACTGGCCTCGCTGAAGGGCCCGGTTGACGCCTTCTTTGACGGCGTGATGGTCAACGCCGAAGATGCAGCCTTGCGCGCCAATCGGCTCGGCCTGCTGAAGAGCCTGCACGAGGCCATGAATCGGGTGGCCGATCTGGCGAGATTGGCGTCTTGATGCGCTTGCATTTGGCGTTCATAACGAAAGAATTGAGCTGACCATGCCCGTTCGTTCTGATCACAACACCAATCACCCTATGAAGCTGGTCATCATGGGACGTGACGGGACGATCAACCAATACCGTGAAGACCACGTCAAGGCCATTGAAGAGTTGCAGCCCTTGCCGGGTGCGCTTGAGGCCGTGGCGCGGCTCAACCATGCGGGTTGGCACACGGTGATGGCGACCAATCAGCCGGGCATCGGGCGGGGCTTGCTGGACATGGCGTCGCTCAACGCCATTCACATCCGGCTCAATCAGATGCTGGCGGAAAAAGGCGGGCGGCTCGCTGCCGCCTTCTTCTGCCCGCACACGCCTGAAGAAGAATGCGCCTGCCGCAAGCCGCTGCCGGGCCTGGTTCACCAGATCGGCGAACGCTTTGGCGTGGACCTGTCCACCGTCCACATGGTTGGGGCGAGCCTGGGTGATTTGCAGACGGCGCAGGCGGCGGGCTGTATTCCGCATCTGGTGCGCAGCGAGCGTCTGGGCACGCGGGATGAGGCCACCTTCGCGGCCATCGCGGCGCAGGTACCTGGTACCCGTATCCACGACAGTCTCAGCGCTTTTGCTGAAAGCCTGATCCAACAAGATCGCCGCATCAAAGCCGATGCGCGCGGTGAAACCCAAGTCATCGACAGCGGCCCCGGAGAGTTGAATTGATTGCCACCTTGATTGCTGCACTGCGCTCGTTTTTGTTTGTCCTGTTCCTCATCGTGACCGTCATTCCGTGGGCCTTGGCGGTGTTGTTGATTTCGGTGTTTGCGCGCGGCAACACGGTGTATTGGGCGTGCGCAGCATGGTTGCGCGTGGCGATCTACGGGGCGCGTTATATCTGCGGCATACGTTGGCGCATTCAGGGCATGGAGAACCTGCCCACGCAGGCGGACAGCCGCTCGGCGGTGATTTTGTTGTCCAAGCACCAAAGCACCTGGGAGACTTTTGCCTACCCCTCGCTGATGTCTCACCCCTTGGCCTATGTGTTCAAACGTGAGTTGCTGTATGTGCCCTTTTTCGGCTGGGCCATGGCGCGCATGGACATGATCCATATCGACCGCAGCAAGCGGGCGCAAGCCTGGAGTCGCGTGGCCGAACAAGGCAAGCGCCTCGCGGCCATGGGCCATTGGGTCATCATGTTCCCGGAAGGCACCCGTATCGCACGCGGTGAAAAGGGCGAGTACAAAACTGGCGGTACCCGCCTGGCTGTGGAAACCGGCGTGCCGGTGGTGCCGATCGCTGCGGCGGCCGCACGCTGCTGGCCGCGCAAGAGCTTTTTGCTGCGCCCTGGGGTGGTGGATATTTCCATCGGCCAACAGATTCCCTCCGTGGGGCGGCAGCCGGCCGAATTGATGAATGAAGTGGAGGCCTGGATCGAGGCCGAGATGCGCCGCATCGACCCCGACGTGTACGCGCCGAAGCGGGCCGCCTCCGCCACCTGAATTGCCTGAATCGAGATCATCCGGCCACCATGCGCAAGCGCCTCGCTCACCTTCTGCAAGAGGCCCAGCTGAGCTTGTTTGGCCCGGAGACGGTGCTCACGCCGCCGCGGGATTCTCAAATGCCGCCCAAACTGACGCCCAAGCAGTTGCCGCCAGTCCTGGCCCCTGAGACGCCGCACACCGTTGCGCCCAAAACGCAGCGCGAGATGTGCCTGGGCGAGCATCGTGTGGTGTATGAGTTGAAGCGGGCGCGGCGCCGCAGCATCGGTTTTGTGGTGGGGGCTGACGGCTTGCGCGTGAGCGCGCCGCGTTGGGTGCCGCAAGCCGATATCGAGCGCGCCCTGCTGTTGAAATCAGACTGGATCTTGCGCAAACTCGTTGAGCAACGTGAGCGTGCCCGCCGCGTGCAAGAGGCGCGTATCGAGTGGCGGGACGGCGCCAGCCTGTCGTATCTGGGGCGGGCCCTGCAGCTGCGCCTGGACGCCAGCCAATCGGGCGCGCGCTTCGATGAAGCGCAAGGCATTTTGACCGTCGGTTTGCCGCCGGCGGCTACGCAGGAGCAGGTGCGCGATGTCGTTCAGGCCTGGTTGCAGCGCCGGGCACGGGCTTGGTTCGAGCCCCGCTGCCAGCACTTTGCTGCCGCTTTGGGCGTGCAGATGAAGTCGCTGCGCTTGAGCTCGGCGCAGACGCGCTGGGGCAGTGCCAGCGCAGACGGTTCGATTCGCCTGAACTGGCGCCTGATTCACTTCACCCCGGCCATCATCGACTACGTGGTGGCGCACGAGTTGGCGCATTTGCGCGAGATGAATCACAGCGCCCGGTTTTGGGCGGTGGTGCGCTCCGTGGTGCCTGATTTTGAGCAGGCGCGCGGTCAGCTGCGGCAAGAATCCATCATTGCGGAATGAGCCGGCTGAAGCGGTAGATGCCGTCAGCCCCTTGCGTGCGCGTGAGCGCACCGCGCAACCACAGCGCATGCAGATGGGCCACGGACTCGCCCATCGCAAACGTGGTTTGGTGCAGGTCGAGCTTGCGCTTGAAGAGCAAGTCCAGCAACTCAGCGGCGTGGCAGGGCTTGGCGGCACAGGCTTGTGCAACCTCGGCCAAGCGCTCGTCATGGTGGGCCAGCAACTGGTCCACGCGCGCGTGCAGGCCGGTGAATGGTTTGCCGTGGGCCGGCAACACCAGGGTGTCGGCAGGCAAGTTCAGCATCTCGCGGATCGACTGCAGATACAGGCTCAGCGGGTCGGCTTCCGGCTCGACATCCACCACGCTCACATTGGTGGAAATGCGCGGCAGCACCATATCGCCCGAGATCAGCAGGCGAAGCGCCGGGCAGTGCAAGCTCATGTGCTCAGGCGCATGGCCGTAGCCCACGATGCAGGTCCAGTCGTGTCCGCCGATTTTCAGCGTCATGCCGTGCATCAGGCGCCGGTAGCGCGTGGGCACGCTGGGCACCATGCTGGGGTAGTAGCTGGCGCGGGCGCGAATTTTTTCGAGTGACTCTTCGTCCGTCAAACCGTGGCTGGCAAAGAAGTCTGCCGCCGCGTGCCCGCCCATGCCCACCGTTGAGCCGCTGGCCAGGCGCGCGAGGTTGAAGTCGGTGGCGCTGATCCACAAGCGGCAGTCGCGACCGTCGGTGCTCCATCGTTCGGTCAACCATGCCGCCAGGCCGATGTGGTCGGGGTGGAAGTGGGTGACGATCACCCGCAGCACGGGCAAGCCGTCCAGCTGGGTGGCAAACACCTGCTCCCACAAGGCTTGAGTGGCTGCATTGGCCACGCCGCAGTCCACGATGGTCCAGCCTTGCACCGCGCCGTCGGGCCCATCGATCTCGTCGCGCAACAGCCAGAGGTTGATGTGATCGAGCGCAAAAGGCAGGCCCATGCGCACCCAACGCACGCCGGGTGCAATGTCGAGCGTGCCGCCCGGGGTGGGCAGGGCGTCGCCCAGGGGGTAGTGCAATTCAGATTCGCGTGAGTTGGCCATGTTTACCCTTGATGCCTGTCAGTCGGTGGGGCAGTTAAACTGCCCTTTACGTTAACGTCAACGTTCGCCAGTTTAGCCACCCGCCCCATGACTTCCAGCGCTTCAACTTCTGTCGCCGAGGCACAAGGCCGTTTGTTCACCATCACCGAACTGGCGGCGGAGTTCGACATCACGCCGCGCGCCATCCGTTTCTACGAAGACATGGGCCTGCTGGAGCCCACCCGGGCCGGGCGTAACCGCATCTACACGCACCGCGACCGCACGCGCCTCAAGCTGACCCTGCGCGGCAAGCGCCTGGGCCTGTCGCTGCAAGAGATCAAGCAGTTGGTCGACATGTACGACTCGGACACCGACACCGCCTCGCAGTTGAAAGCCTTTTTGGCGGTGCTACAGCAGCACCGCCGCCAGTTGCAGCAGCAGCTTGACGACATCGCCATCACCCTGGCGGAGATCGCTCAACACGAAGAGCGCTGCGAAAGCCTGCTGGCTGACGCGCAGGCAGGGCGTTAGGCTCGCGGCGCAACAACTGGCCCGCCAGTCCGGCCAGCGGGCTTCAATACAGCCGAATGGCCATGTCGAAGCTCCAGGTCCGGCGGATTTCTATCACATCGAACTCACGCGCCAATGCCGGTTGAAACGGCGGGTAGGGCGCTTGGCTTTGCACAACCTGGCGGATGGCGGCGTCGATCTCAGGCACGCCGCTGGAGACTGCAAAGTTGACTGACTCGACTGAGCCATCGCTTCGTATCGCCACGGTCACCATGGGCCGGGTGTGCGGCTTCCTGACCGCCTCACGCACGGTCTCGAAGGTCATGTTCAGTTGAATCTTGCGCGCCCAGGCTTCGGCATACAGCACCAGCTCGGCATCGGGGTCGGTGCGGCCCCACAGTCGGCCCCGCCGCGCCAAGCTGGTGGTGGGCGGCAGCTTGTTTGAAAGCGCGGGGGTTTCGCGGGCCGCGAGCGCGGCCGCGTCACGCTTGGCGGCCTCTTCATCCAGCTGCCGGCCCATCGCCCGGCGGGAGGCCTCGCGCCGGGCCTCCTGGGCTGCCGCCTCTTGCTGTGCTGCTGTTGCGGCGGCGGCCGTTGCCGTTGCAGTTGCAGTTGCAGTTGCAGTTGCAGTTGCAGTTGCCGCAGCTTGGCGGGCGGCTTCGGCCCGCGCCGCGTCCGCCCGTGCGGCCTCTGCTCGAGCGGCCTCCGCCCGCACGGCCTCAGCACGAGCCGCTTCCGCCCGCTGCGCCTCCTGCCGGGCCGCAGCTTGGCGGTTGGCCTCCAGTCGTTCGGCTTCGGCGCGTGCCGCTTGCTGGCGGGCGGTGGCTTGGCGCGCCGCCTCCAAGCGCTCGGCCTCGATACGGGCAGCTTCAATACGCGCAGTCTCGGCCTTCGCCTGATCGGCCTTTGCCAGTTCGGCCCGCACCATTTCGGCCTTTGCCAGCTCCTGGCGTGTCTTCTCCTGCTGTGACGCTTGTTGCTGAAGGGCTTCTTGACGGGCGGCCTCCTTGCGGGCCGCTTCGACTTGTTCCGCCAGTTTCTGGGCCGCTTCCTGCGCCCGCGTTTCCTCGGCGGCAGGGTTTGGCCGCTCAGGCGTCGATGCACTGGGCGCCGCGGCGAGTGGCGGCAAGGGCGTTGGCAAGGGCGGCACCACCGGCGGCGGGGGCAGCCGCAGCTTGGCAGTCTCTGCGCGATCCAGCGCGATCACGCGGGGCGCAGGATTTGTTTCGAGGGCGGCGATGGGGTGCGCGAGGGGTTCGACGGGAGGTGCCACTGCCGCCGCCACTGCTGGCGCTGCGAGCTGGGGCGTGATTGGGCCAGCCGCCGGTGGGGCTGCTGGGGCCACGGTCATCGCGCCGGGTTCGGGGGGCGGTGGCGGTGGGGTGTTCACCTCAGGTGGTTCGCCCAGTTGTTCTGTGGCTTGAATAGGCGCGGTTTGCAGGGCCGGCGGAGGGGGAGGGGCCTGCAGCGCCACCCGCAAGTCGGGTACCTGGGCGCGCCGGTCTTGCCAGGGAAAGTCAAGGCCGGGGAGCCCCGACTTGGCCGCGCCGAAGCCCAGGCTCAGCAGCAGCGCGTGAACGAGCAGCGAGGTCAGCAGCGCCATGCTGGCACCGCGGCGCTCGTTGGGCGGGGCCGCGCGCCACCGCAGCAGGGCCGTGGTGGGCAGCGTTCCTCCCGCGTTGTCGCCGGCTGAGTTCAAGTACACGGCTCCGCAAGCCTGGGCCTCGAGCCGGAGCACACACCGTGCCCAAGTCGCCCGCCATGGCCATGCCGCAACACCCCGGAGACATCCTTCACTCGCATTCGATCAATTCTCCCATAGACACTGCCCGGCGCAGGGGGCTCGGCGACCCTGGCAGAATCCTTGACCCACCTCGCTTGCACCCCTGCCTTCCTGATTCTTCACCGCCCGCATGACAGCTTCTGCCTCCTCCCCTCAACTCATCTCCGATCAAAGCCTGCAGCGCGGCGATCTGCAGGCTTTGCTCGCCGGGCCGGTGCCGGCTTTGCACTTTGAGCGTTGTGATTTTGAGGGGGCGGACCTGAGCCGGTTGAACTTGCGTGGGCTGCAGTTTTCAGCCTGCCGTTTTGTGGAGACCGTGTTCGAGAAATGCAGCCTGGTGGACACGCGCTGGGTGTCTTGCAAGGCGGGCCAGGCCAATTTCCATTTGGCGGATTTGACGGACGCGCAGTTCAGTCATTGCGACCTGAACAACACCCGGTGGGCGCGCAGCCGTCTGGCCTCCACTCAGTTCAGCGAGGTCAAACTCACGGGCGCAGATTTTGGCGGCGCCCACACCTTGGGGCTGAGTTTTCATGACTCGCTGATGGTGGGTGCAGATTTGCGGGGCATCTCTTTTCGCAAGCAAAAAGTCCAGCGCCTGGACTTGTCTGAGGCTGATTTGGGCGGCTGCGATTTTCGTGATGCGGTGTTCGAGGGCGGCAGCCTGCGCGACGCTAACTTGAAGAATGCACAGTTCAATGGCGCGGACCTGCGCTCGGTTGATCTGAGTGGTTTGAAGATCGCCAATCTGGCGCAGTTCTTCAAAGGCGCCACGATCTCTTTCGAGCAGGCGGCCGCCTTGGTCAGCGGTTTGGGCGTGCGCGTGATGTGAGCGCTTTGCGCGTGCGATATGCGCAGCATGCGCAAGGGCGAGGGCGAGGGCGAGGGCGAGGGCAGAGGTATGCGGTGCCCACAAGAATAGGAAGAGAAGTTTATGGCGGCAAAAGCACAAGTCCAAACAGACGGCATTGGGTCTACTTGGGCGTGTGTCACCTGGGCGGGCCTTGTGCCGGTGACAGCCCCGAACGGCATGAAGGGACGGGGACAAATTGCCTTGGGTTCACTCCTTGCATGGCCGTGTGGTGTGCCATTTCAACGACCGGTTCGGCGGTCTAGAACGGCCAGAATCTGCAATGAGTACGATTCAACCTCCTCAATCAACCCGAGCCCCCGCCGCAGCTTCCGCTGTAGTGCAAGTGCAGGCAGAGTGTCCTGCCAACAGATGAACATTCGGTAGTAGGCGCGCAGATCGGCACGTTGAGCGCAATAGGCCGTGGCGATCTGCGTGGCTTGCACATCGGTTAGCGCGCCCCGCGTCTGCATGGCTGCGGCGAAGGGTTCAATCTTGCTTTGAGTGTCCTGGCGCCATTCGCGCAGGACCTCGATCATGCGGAAAAGGCTGACTGCTGTAGGCTGCGTATTCAATTCGGCCTCGGCGATGTCAGTGGCTGTGCCGAGGCCCAGTAAATCGTGAGAGCCCAAGCGGGAGCCTGTCAGAAATTTTGTGTGTGAGGCATAGCATGTCGACAAGGAGCATGAATGCCAAGCAAGACAAAACCCACCGCTACGGCGGACCAGGCGGCGCAGCCGCAATTCCAGATCCCCG